>JBEKOU010000001.1:0-627579 GCA_049521435.1 Candidatus Dormibacteria bacterium
ACGGATCCCTGATCCGCCAGCTGACCCTCGACCCCTCCCGCGACTACCAGCCTCGCGGGGGCCCCGTCGCCCGCTTAGAGTCCACGATGTCCTGAGACAGGTGTCCAGGATGTCCCGAGACACGACATTGGCGGAGGGAGAGGGATTCGAACCCCCGAGGGCTTGGCGGCCCTTGCGGTTTTCAAGACCGCTCCGATCAACCACTCCGGCATCCCTCCGTGCGCCGGGACTAGTGTCCCACGCCGCCGGCTGGGCGGCCGGGCGCCCGCACCGGCGGCTCAGCCTCTTCGGAGGCTCTCCAGCTGGGTCGCGTGCAGCTCGAGGTGGCCGATGAGCAGCTCCTCGATGAGCTGAGAGACGGTCATCAGACCCCGGGTGGGGTGCACACCCTTCGTCTGCCACGCGCGGTCGGAGATGTCGCCGAGGAAGGCCCGGAGGTCGTTGAGGTCCTCCTTCGCGTCATGCCAGAGGGCGTTGGGCCCCTGGTGCCGGTCGCGCTCGATCGCCGCGATGTGGTCGGCGCTTGCCCGGGCGCGGCCGAAGGGGACCGGGTCGGACGATTCCTCGGCCAGCACCCGCTCGGCCTGGGAGATCCAGTAGGGGATGAAGTCGGCCAGGTGGGCCCAGAGCTGTCCAGCGTCCCAGCGCTCCCCGGTCGCGGGGTCGGGGGCGGTCCGTCCCTCCAACCGCCGCCGGGAGAGGTCACGCAGCCGGACCTCGACCGCCGTCAGACGGCGCAGGAAGTCGGCAGCCGGGTCAGGGGAGGTGAGGTTCACAGGTTGGCGGTGAGGTGGCGAGATGCCGTGCCCGGCCGGTCGAGGCTGGGAGCGGCCTTCCTGGTGCGGATGAGGCGGTCGCGAGATTGTGGATTCTGAATGATCTCCCGCTAGTGCTGCCGCCACGGACCCTATACTGGCGGCACGCGGGGAGGTGGCTGAGCGGCCGAAAGCGCCCGCCTGCTAAGCGGGTGAGGGGTGTTAAGCTCCTCCGAGGGTTCGAATCCCTCCCTTCCCGCCACCGCGATGCCGCCACCGCGCACTGGGGCACCGACTACACGTACCTGGGGTGAGGGTCGGCCCGGCCGGGACCGGCGCCGGGCTGTTCAGGCGGCGGCGAGGGCGAACGCCGCGTCGCGGTTGGGCAGGCTCTCCATCCGCACCACCTTCTCGGCCCGGAAGGTGAACACCAGCGCGCGGGGAGCGCCCCGTGCCAGCAGCGGAGCCTCGGCCGGATCGGAGACGAGCGGGCAATCCGGGCCCTCGACGCTGATGGCGACCCGATCGCCGAACTCCTCGGCCTCGATCCGGGTGATCCGGGGCGGACGCGAGCGAAGGCGCCCGAGGTTCTCGAGCACCTGGGTGCGGTCCCCACACCGCAGCTCAGGCAGGAGACCCTGCCAGACCACGTTCTCGTCGAGGATGCCGGCCAGGGCCTCGCTGCTGCCGGACCGGAACAAGCCGGTCCACGCCTCGACGAGCAGAGCCAGGTTGTCGCCGATTTCGCTCATGGTCCTTCCTCCGGGTGGGCTGCCGGTGAGGAGACCGTAGCAGGAGAGGTCGCCGGGGGGCCCGGCCGATCAGCGTGACCGGGCCTGCAAGACCGGCCGCGTCAGAGCACCTTGGAGAGGAAGTCCTTGGTGCGTTGCTGCTGCGGGTTGCCGATCACCTCGCGCGGGCTGCCCGCCTCGACGATCGCCCCGCTGTCCATGAAGACCAGGGAGTCTCCGACCTCGCGGGCAAAACCCATCTCGTGGGTGACCACGATCATGGTCATCCCCTCGTGGGCGAGATCGCGCATGACGTTGAGCACGTCGCCGACCAGCTCCGGGTCCAGCGCCGAGGTCGGCTCGTCGAAGAGCATCAGCTTGGGCTGCATGGCCAGCGCCCGGGCGATCGCCACCCGCTGCTGCTGCCCGCCGGAGAGCTGACGGGGGTGGGCGTCGAGCTTGTCCCCCAGGCCGACCCGGTCGAGCAGCGCCCGGCCCCGCTCCGACGCCACTGCCATGGTCTCCCTCTTGACCCGGGTTGGCGCTTCGACGACGTTCTCCAGGGCGGTCATGTGGGGGAAGAGGTTGAAGCTCTGGAACACCATGCCGATCTCGGAGCGCTTGCGGCAGACCTCGCGGTCGGGCAGCTCGTGGAGGCGGCCGCCGCGCTCCCGGTAGCCGACCAGCTCGCCGTCCACCCACAGCCGTCCGGCGTCGATCTTCTCCAGGTGGTTGATGCAGCGGAGAAACGTGCTCTTGCCCGAACCGGAGGGCCCGATGATGCACATCACCTCGCGGGGCGCGACCTCGAGGTCGATACCGCGGAGCACCTCGTTGCGACCGAAGTTCTTGTGCACCGACTCGGCGCGGACCATGGGGGTCGCCATCAGCGCCTCCATCCGCGTCGGCTGCCGGCAACGTTGGCCAGCAGCTCGCTGGGTGTGGCCTGTCGGTCGTGGAATTGGAAGAGCATGCGGCGGAGCCGCTGCATCGGCGTGGGGGGCAGCCCGCGCACCGATCCCTGGGCGTAGTGCCGCTCGATGTAGAACTGGAAGACGGTGAGCACCGAGGACATGACCAGGTACCACACGCTCGCGACGATCAGCAGCTCGACGATGCGGTAGTTGAAGAGGGAGATCTGCGACTGGGTGAAGTACAGCTCATGGAGTGTGACGATGGAGGCCAGCGAGGTCGTCTTGAGCATCGAGATGGTCTCGTTGCCGGTGGGCGGGACGATCACCCGCATGGCCTGGGGAAGGACGATGCGGCGCATCACCAGGGAGCGCCTCATCCCCAGGGCGTGGGCTGCCTCCGTCTGGCCCTGGTCCACCGAGATGATGCCGGCCCGGACGATCTCGGCCATGTAGGCGGCCTCGTTGAGTCCGAGACCGAGGATCGCCGCGACCAGTGGGGTGATGAGCGCATTGGTGGATGCGGTCCACGCGATGTGGGTGAAGGGGATGCCGATCGATAGGTAGGGCAGGATGTAGGCGATGCTCCACCAGAAGAAGAGCTGGACCAGCACCGGGGTGCCCCGGAAGAACCAGATGTACAGCCAGCTCACCCAGGACATCACCCGGTTGGCGGAGAGCCGCATCACCGCCAGCAGGGCTCCCAGGCTCACCCCGACGATCATGGCGATGGCGGTCAGGTAGAGGGTGACCAGGCAGCTCTGCAGGATGCGGCTGTCGAAGAGCCACTGGCCGACCACTGACCAGTGCAGGTCGGGCGCGGTGATGAAGGTGTCGACGACGCCCGCCAGGATGAGCACCACCACGATGGCGGCCACCCACCGCCAGGGATGGTGCAGCGGGACGGCCCGGATCGCCTCCGGGCGCTGCCGCGCCGGCCCGGGAGGGACGGGTGGGTCCGCGGTGAACTCGGTCACGCGAAGCTCACCCTAGGCAGGCACACGGCTCGTCCTCCCGGTGCGAGCCCGGCTCACACGCCGGGTGGGAGGCCTGCGACCTCAGTACGAGGGCACACAGGTCGAGCCGACCGCGTTGTTGTCGTTGACGTTGACGGCCGACGCGGTGACCCCGCCGTCCGAGACCCCAGCGTTGCTCAGGATCTTCCCGTAGTAGCCGTTGTTGATCAGGTAGGTGATTGCGTCCCCGATGGCCTTGTCGAAGCCCAGGCTCTTGGCAACGGCGACCCCGTACGGGTAGATGCTGCAGGGCTGGCCGCTGATGCGCAGCTGGGTGGGCTCCAGCTTGACCTGGTAGTCGGCGACCGGTTGGTCGGCCCAGCCGAAGTCGGCGCGTCCGCTGATCAGAGCTGAGTTGGCCTCGGTCTGGGTGTCGAAGCTCTCCACGTTGATGTCCTGGAGCCCTGCCGCGGTGCAGTGGTCGGTGTCGCCCGAGATCGCGCCGCCGCCCGGGTTCTGGCCCATGTAGCCGTAGGCGTCCGACTCCTCGACGGTTCCCGACTCGACCGCCACGGAGTGGCCGCACATCTGGGAGGCCGCGGTGATCGTCGGTCCCCCCACCTTGGCCAGCCAGGACTCGCCGGCCTGGTAGTAGGTGATGAAGTCGATACCCGAGGACTCGCGATCCGCGGTCGGCGTGAAGCTCGAGAAGCTCATCACGTACTTGGGATTCTTGGCCAGCAGCGCCGGGATGATGTCGTCGAAGGTGACGTCCTGGATGCTGCACGACACCCCCATCACCGAGCAGACATCCTGGGCCAGCTCGAGGTCCCATCCGACCAGCTGCCCGCTGGCGTTCGTGTACTCGTTCGGTGCGTACGACGCATCGGTGGCGATCACGAACGGCTCCATCTTCTTGACCGCCGCCGGGATCTCGTTGGCGATGCTCGATTGGGTGGCGGGCTGGGGGCTCGTCAGGATCGGGCTGGTGCTCCCGCAGGCGCTCATCACGATCACGGGAAGGGCGAGGGCGGCGAAGGCGGCGCGCCGGGCGCGGTTGAGGTGGGCGGGTCGGAGGAGAGCGTGCATTTGGTCGGGCATTGTGCGCCGGTGACATGCCAGGTGTCCATGTGCTTTGTGCACAAGGACCAAGGCCCCTACGCCTCCCGGGACGCCGCAGCCTCGGCCAGCGCCTGACCCGCGACCTGAAGCGCCTGCCGCTCCACGCTGAAACAGATGCGGAAATGGTCCGGTACCCCGAAGGCCACCCCCGGCACCACCACTGCCCGGCGCTCCGCCAGCTCGGCGGTGAAGGCCATGGTGTCCGCCCAGGGGCTGCGCACCCAGAGGTACAGGCCGCCCTGACATTCCGTGGCCTCGAGGCCGGCGGCCGCCACGGCGTTGGCGATGATGTCGCGGCGCTCCCGGTAGGGGGTCGCGTTGGCCTCCCAGCTGGGCAGCTCCAGCAGCGCGAGCTGGGCCGTCGCCGGGGCGTTGACGTAGCCGAGGGCTCGCTGGCAGAGGGCCAGCCCCGCCTCGCTTTCGGCGCCGGTCAGCGAGGGGTGCAGGGCCAGATAGCCGATCCGCTCGCCAGCCACCCCGAGGTCCTTGGAGAAGGAGCGGCAGAGCACGCTGTGCTCGTAGTGGTGGAAGGGCTCGGCCCGGCGGTGGGGCGGGTAGATGAGCCGCCGGTAGACCTCGTCCACGACGAGGAGCACCGGACGGCCGCCGCGCCGCCGGTGCGCGTCGAGGAGCGACGCCAGGTCGCGGAGCTCGTCCGCGGTGGCGACGTGCCCGCTCGGGTTGCAGGGAGTGTTGAGGATCAGGGCGCCGGTCGCCTCAGTGAGCGCGGCGGCGATCGCCTCCAGGTCGAGCGCGCCGTCATTCGTCGAGCGCGCCACCCGCAGGTGGTGGCCGCAGACCTCGCTGTAGAGGCGAAACTCGGAGAAGTAGGGGGCGATCACCACCACCTCGCTGCCCACCTCCACGAAGGCCCGGAGCGCCATCGAGATCGCACCCGCCGCTCCCACCGTCATCGCCACCGACTGGGCGGTCACCCCGGCGACATCGACGTCCTCGGCGACCCGCTCGCGCAGCTCGGGGTAGCCGAGGTTGGGCATGTAGCCGAACCGCCGTGGGCGGACCACCGCGGCCGCCCGCTGGAAGGCCTGGCGCACCGTCTCGGGCGCCTCCAGGGGCTGGCCGAGGGAGAGGTCGGCGACCGCGTCCGCGCCGTAACGCTCCCGCAGCCGCTGCGCCGTCGCCGCGCCGGCACGCACCCAGCCCCCGGCCTCGATCTCCCCGCGGACCCACCCGGTGACGGCGCCGTCGCCGGACCCCGCGCTCACGCCGGCCGGCCCTCGCCGCGAACCCCCCGCGAGCTCGCTCCGGTCTCCGATCTCACCGCTTGACGCCCGGCGCCCGCGTGCCCCCGTCATGCCAGGAGAAGGGGTAGGCGGTGTCGACCACCTGGCGGGCGACCTGGGTGCGGTGGAGGGGGCGGAAGGTCTCGATCATCACCGCCAGCTCGTCGGTCTCGGCGGGGCGATCCTGCGACGCCTCGAGCGCCCCCGGCTGCGGCCCGTGGGGCAGGCCGCTGACATGGTGGGTGAGGGAGCCCTGCTGCACGCCCCGGCGGGACGCGTAGTTGCCCTCCACGTAGTAGAGGACCGAGTCGCAATCGAGGTTGGAATGGTGATAGGGGAGGAGCACCGCCTCGGGGTCCCAGCCGAGCTTGCGGGGCACGAACGAGCAGATCACGCAGTTGGCGGCCTGGAACGTCTGGTGGGCCGCAGCCGGCAGGTGGAACCGCCCCGCGCGCGCCTCGAAGTCGTGGATGTTGAAGGCGACCGGGTAGACGGTGCCATCCCACCCCACCACGTCGAAGGGATGGTGGTCGAGCGAGTAGCAGGACATGTGGCCCGCCCTCTTGAGCCAGAGCTGGGAGGGGCCCTCGCCCTGCTCCAGCGCCTCGGGGGCGCGGAAATCACGCTCGCTGTACGGAGCGAACTCGGTGAGCTGACCGTTGGCGGCCCGGTAGCGGTCCGGGGCGTCGACGGCTCCGGCGACCTCCATGACCAGGACCCGGGTGGTCTCCAGATGGTCGAATTCGACGCGGTACACCGTCCCCCGAGGGATCAGCAGGTAGTCGTGGTGGTCGAAGCCGAGACTCCCGAACTGGGTGTGGAGCGTCCCCGACCCGCTGTGGACGAAGAGCAGGTCGTCGGCCGAGCCGTCGACGAGGAAGGCCTTCTGCTGCCGCTGCGGGATGAGCAGTCCGATCCGGATGTCGTCGTTGACGAGCAGCCATTGGCGTCCGGTGATGGCGTCGCCGTGGGCGGGGAGGCGGAACCCCTGGAGGAGGGCGTGCTCGTGGACCTTCTCGTTCTCCATGGAGGTGTCGTCCGCATCGCCCTCGACGACGTCCTGGACCGCCTCCGGCATGTGCCGGTGATAGAGGAGGGACGAGGGGCCGGTGAAGCCCTCGCGGCTGAACAGCTCCTCGTAGACGGGGGCGCCATCCATGGCAAAGCGCTGATGGCGCTTGCGGGGCAGTTCACCCAGCCGCATGTAGGGCCGCACCGCGCAACGGTACCAGGAGCGGGGGAGCGAGGTGGCGTGTCACGGGACGCCGCCGGCATCCGGATATGGGGCTCTTTGCATGCTGCTGGCGTCACCCGATGTAGGGTTGGTGGTCTCAGCCGCCGAGAGCCCCAACGCCGGTTGAGAGGAGGAGCTGTGCCATGACGCGGATCCCCGGCTCGAGGTGGGGGGCCGCCCCCGGTCTGCTGGCCCTCGCGGCGCTCGTCGCCGCGTGCGGGGGCACCACCACCCGCCCCACACCGTCGCACAGCGGCAGCGCGACGTCCGCGCCGACGAGGTCGGGTTCGCCCGCGGCCACCGCCTCGCCGCCGGCGAGCGCGGTCCCGGCGACGGCGGCTCCGACCCCGATCGCGGGCTTCGAGGCCGCCTCGGTGACCTTCGTCTCGTCCCAGGACGGCTGGGTGCTCGGCACCGTGGGTGGCAGCCTGGCGCTCGCCCGCACGCAGGACGGCGGCACGACCTGGACCAGCGTGACGCCGCCGCCCACCAACTTCCTGTCGCTCGCCGGGGGAAGTGGGGTTGACGGCATCCGCTTCGCGGACAAGCAGGACGGCTGGGCGTACGGCTCCCAGCTCTGGGCCACCCACAACGGCGGCACCAGCTGGACCCAGATCACCCTGCCGGGGCTGAACTCCTCCACGGGGGAGGTCCCCATCCAGGGCCTGGAGACGGCAGCGGGCACGGTCAACGCCGTGTACTCCGGGGCCAGCGGCTTCGACATCGCCACCAGCCCGACAGGCAGCAACGCCTGGGTCGTCTCGGCGACCCGCATCCCCTACGGCGCCGGGCCGATCCCTGAGGCGCAGCTCGTCATCCAGGGCTCGTCCGGGTGGGTGGTGGAGAACGACCGGGTCGTCTCCGGCGGCGCCCGCCTCCAGAGTGGGGCGTGGAGCGCATGGACGGCGCCGTGCAGCACCGCCAACGGACCGGCGACGCTCGCCGGCTCCAGCTCGTTGGACCTCATCGCCGCCTGCGACGTCGGCCTGTACGGTGGTTCGAGCTCGCCGGCGGAGGAGGCCTACACCTCGACCAACGGGGGAGGTGCCTTCACCGCGCTGGCGACCGCGCTGCCTGCGGCGTGCCAGGGCATACCCCCCCTGGCGGGCCCGACCGCCTCGGTCGCCGCGGCCGGGTGCGGCGAGGAGATCGTGGCGACCTTCAATGGGGGTGGGAGCTGGGCCACCGTCTTCACCGGTAGCGGCAACATCTCCTACCTCGGCTTCACCACGCCGACCCAGGGGGTGGCCATCGACGTGCCGGTGACCAGCTCCACCGGTCTGCTGCTGATGACCCACGACGGAGGTCACGCCTGGGCGGCCGTCACCATCTGATGCTATTCGGCTGCCCCGCCCCTGCTCCTGACAACCTCAGGCGGCGCTCACCAGAAGCGCGGCACCGATCGCGCCCCCGAGGTCGCCGAGCGCCGCCACCTTGACCTCGGGCGCTCGCTCGGGGAGGAAGAGGTGGGGGCTCATCGCCTCCGCGATCCGGTCGGCGTAGGGTTGACCGAGGCGGATGCCCAGCCCGCCTTCGATGATCACCGTCCCGACGTCCAGCAGGTTGATCGACGAGGCGATACCGGTGCCCAGCGCCCCCACGGCCCGATCGATGAGGTCGTGGGCCATGGCGTCCCCCTCGTCCAGGGCCCGGGCCCATACGCCGCTGGTCAGCCGGGTGCGGCCGAACTGCTTCATGAGACGGAAGAGCTGGGTCTTCTCGCCACGGTCCGCGCGCTTGCGGGCGGTCGCCTCCATCGCGGCCCGTCCCGAATAGGCTTCGACGCAGCCGCGCCGGCCGCAGGTGCAGAGCGCGCCGTCGCGGACCACCACCACGTGACCGATCTCGCCGGCGGCGCCCCGGCCGAGCCAGAGGCGGCCGTCGAGGACCAGGCTGCCGCCGACGCCGGTCCCCCAGGAGACGCCGATGAAGGAGGCGTGGCCACGCCCGGCTCCGAGGCGCATCTCGGCCCGGTTGGCCACCTGGACGTCGTTGCCGAGTCGAACCACGCATCCCAGCAGCCGGCTGAGCCGCTCGCCGAGAGGGAAGGAGCCGTCCCAGCCAGGTAGGTTGCCCGCCTGGGAGACGGTCCCGGCGCGGGCGTCGACGCTGCCCGGTGATCCGACGCCGACGCCGGCGAGAAGGCGCGTGGCCACCCCGGCCGTCGACGCCGCGGCGCCGAGCGCCTCGGCCATCGCCGCCGCCACCGCCTCCGGGCCGCCGTCGACCGGGGTGGGCACGCGCGCCTCGCCGACCACCCGATGGGTGCGCGTGATGACGACGGCCTGGATCTTGGTGCCGCCGAGGTCGATGCCACCTCGGAGGGCACGGTTGTCACGCGCCAGGCTAGTCGCCATCGTCACTCCCACTGGGGTGCCGTCGTGAACAGTCGCGTCTCAACCATACTGTTCTCAGACCCGCGGCGGTGGTGGAGCCCGCATCGCAGGTCCCGGGGAGGAGCCGAACATGCAGCTGGGGATGGTCGGGCTGGGGCGGATGGGCGCCAATCTCGTCCGCCGCCTGATGCGGGACGGCCACGCGTGCGTGGTCTACGACGTCAACGCGCAGGCCGTCGCCGCCCTCCGGGCCGAGGGCGCCGTGGCCACCGGATCGCTCGACGAGTTCGTGGCCGCCCTGACCCCGCCCCGGACCGCCTGGGTGATGGTGCCCGCCGCCCTCACCGGGGACACCGTCGACGCGCTCGCCTCGAGGATGAGCGTGGGGGACGTCGTCATCGACGGGGGAAACAGCTACTACCGTGACGATATCGAGCGCGCGGCGAGGCTCTCGGCCATCGGCCTCCACCACGTCGACATCGGGACGAGCGGCGGGGTGCATGGGTTGGAGCGGGGATTCTGCCTCATGATCGGCGGCGAGCCGCAGGTCGTCGAACGGCTCGATCCCATCTTCCGGAGCATCGCTCCAGGAGTGGGCGCCGCCGCTCGCACCCCGGGTCGGGAGGGGGAGCCCTCGCCGGCCGAGCAGGGCTACCTCCATTGCGGGCCTCACGGGGCCGGACATTTTGTCAAGATGGTCCACAACGGGATCGAGTACGGGCTGATGGCCGCCTACGCCGAGGGGCTCAACATCCTGCACAAGGCCAATGTCGGGCTGACCGAGCAGCAGGCGAGCGCCGAGAGCACGCCGCTCCGCGATCCCCGCTACTACCAGTACGACCTGCCCATCCCCGAGGTCGCCGAGGTGTGGCGGCGGGGCAGCGTGGTCGCCTCCTGGCTCCTCGACCTCACCGCGGGAGCGCTGCTCCGCTCGCCGGAGCTCGCCGACCTGGCGGGCCGGGTGTCGGACTCCGGGGAGGGCCGCTGGACGGCGATCGCCGCCGTCGACGAGGGCGTTCCCGCCCATGTGCTCACCGCCGCCCTCTACGAGCGCTTCAGCTCACGCGACGAGGCCGACTTCGCCGACCGGCTGCTCTCGGCGATGCGCCGCGAGTTCGGCGGCCACGCGGAGCTTCCCGCCGGGGGGTAGGGCGTCCTGGCGCGCCGGTGCCGCCCGGACGGGGCTCGTCAGGTCGGCTCGAGGGTGAGGAAGCCCGCTCGCAGGCTTCGCGCTCTCGTCTCGGGGAGGGAGGGCAGCTCCTGCCACCCGCTGGAGGCGAGGATCTCCGACGCCGCCTCCGAAGTGAGGACGGTGCGGACCGGTTCGCCGAGCGCGCCCACCGCGGACCGGAACAGGCGGCGGCGCTCGTCGGTGGTCGCCGCCGACACGCTGATCGCAAGCCGGCTCCCGGCCGAGGCGGCCGAGCGCAGGGCACGGAGGAGGGACGCGATCACCGCCAGGTCCAGGTACACCGCCACCCCCTCGCAGAGGAAGAGCGTGGGGGTCCTCCGGTCGTGGCCCGCCCTCATGAGCGCCACACCCACGTCGTCCGCGGCGAAGTCGGCGGCGATGAAGGCGAGGTGGGGCGCGGGGATGGCGAGGCGGCCGAGCCGGGCGACCTTGTCCGCCTGGGTCGCGGGATGATCGAGCTCGAACCAGCGGACGCCCGGCTTGGCGTAGCGGAGCGCCCGGCCATCGTACCCCGCGCCGGCAACCACGACCTGCGTGATGCCTCCGTCCAGCGCCCGGACGGTGACCCGGTCGAAGTACGCCGTGCGCGCCCGCAGGTGAGCGGTCATCGGGGAGTAGGGGTCGACCATCACCACCGGGCCGGCGACGTCGCGGCCGAGCCGCTGGTCGGCCTCCGGGTCACCGTATGGTGCGGGCGCGCGGGGGAATGTCAGCCGCCGGGCCGCCACCCGCTGAGCGGTGACCGACACCTGCCCCATCCTCATCCCGCGCCAGCCCGTGGTGAGCGGAGCACGGCAGGAGAGCGCATCGCGGCGCTCCCCTGCCGCTCCACGGCCGTCAGCGAGGCGGGCCGGAGGCCAGGGTGATCGAGCTGGTGTGCTGCTGGCCCGAGCTGTCGACCCAGCCGAGCTGGACGGTCGAGCCGGCGTGGAGCGTCTCCAGCGCGGTGCTGAGGTCGCCGCTCGAGGTGATCGGAGTGCTGTTGAGCGAGACGATGACGTCGCCCGCCCGCAGGCCCGCGCTCGCGGCCGGGGTGTTGGCCTCCACCTGCTCCACGACCGCGCCGGAGACGGAGTTGGTGTCCTGCACCTCCACCCCGATGTACGGCCCGGGCCCGACATTGATGCTACCGCTGGACTGCCCGCTCTCGATCTGCTGCGCCACCTGCAGCGCGGTGTTGATCGGGATCGCGAATCCCTGGGTGGAGCCCGACTGGCCGCTGAAGCTCGCACCGCTCTCGGTGCCGGCGGTGTCCATGCCGATAACCTTGCCCGCGGCGCTGACCAGCGGACCGCCGGAGTCACCGGAGACGATGTTGGCGTTCATCTGGATCATGCCGGTGAGGTTCTCCGAGGTGTCACCGTCACTCGCGGTGATCGACTGGTCGAGGTCGGCGACTGTCCCCGACACCACCGCCGGTGTGCCGCCCTTGCCGTACGCGTTGCCGATCGCGACCACGGCGTCTCCGATGGTCACGTCGTCGGAGTTGCCGAGCGGCGCCACCTTGAGGCTGAGCCCGGTGATGTCATTGATCTTGACCAGGGCGACGTCGTCCGTGGGGTCATAACCGAGCACGGTGGCCGCGAGTTGCGGTCCGGTGCCGTCGATCTGAACCGTCACGGACTGGGAGCCGTCGATGACGTGGTTGTTGGTCAGGATGTCGCCCGAGGAGTTGATGATGATCCCGGTCCCCTCGGCGAGGCCGGAGCCGCCCGCCAGCGTGTTCACGACGTCCACCACCGAGGGGTCGATCTGGGACGCGATCGCGGAGGCGTTGATGCTGCTGCTGCCCGAGGACGTGCCGTTCGAGGACGAGCTGTTCCCCGAGGACGGGTTGGTGTTGGACGAGGAGCCGCCGGGTGTCGTGACACCGGTCGAGCTGGGTCGCAGGGCGAGCCCGATGCCGGCACCGGTGACCCCGGAGACCAGGGCGATCACGATGGCCACGGCGATGACGAGCCCGAGCATGCGCGGTGCCTTGGAGGACGCGACCGGCGGGTAGTCGGCCGGCGATCCGGGAGCCGGCGGGTAACCGGCGGGCGAGCCGTAGGAGGGGTAGCCGCCCCAGGGATCGTTCGACCACCCGTAGGCCGGGCCGAACCCTCCCGAGCGGTGGCCCCATGGCTGGCTCCAGCCCGGAGCACCGGCACTGCCGGGGACCCACTGGTGGCCGTTCCACGTCCAGCCTGCGGCGGTCCCCGCATCCATGGGTGGCCGGCCGCCTTCGGTCGAGGGATCAATGCTGGGAGATGGGCTCTCCGGGTCTGTCTGGTCTCTGTCAGGGGGTGGGGTCGTGTTGTCGTTCATCACGGTGAAGCCCACTGTACCCCCTGTGTCTTTCCAATCGATGACACCTTCGTAGTGATCGAAAGCGGCCTCGCGACAACCTCAGGGGCCTCACGCCAGCTCAAAGATCGCCTCGATCTCGATGGCCGCGCCCAACGGCAGCTCGCTCACCCCGAACGCGCTGCGGGCGTGCCGGCCGGGTTCCCCGAAGATCTCGACGAGCAGGTCGGAGGCTCCGTTGATCACGGCGGGCTGCTGGTCGAAACCGGGGGCGCTCCGCACCAATCCGACCAGCTTGACGACGCCGGACAGTGCGTCCACGCCTCCGGCGGCCTCCGCCGCGGTGGCGACGAGGTCGAGGGCGACCTGGCGGGCGAGCAGCCGGGCGGCCTCCACATCGATCTCCGCCCCGACCCGGCCGGTGACCACCGTACCGTCCCGCTTGGCCAGGTGCCCGGAGAGGTGGAGCAGGTCGCCCGCCCGCCGCGCGGGCACGTAGCTGCCCAGCGGCACGGTCGCGCGCGGCAGGGAGATGCCCAGGTCGAGGAGACGCTGGCTGAGGGTCATCGGCTCCGCTCCCGCAGGTACCCCGGTGATGGCGATCCGCATGCCGGCAACAGGGTATGCGACGGGGAGGGAGCCACGCCGGCGCTCGCTGCTCCGGTGGTCACCTTCCCGCCCGCGGAGGCGGAGTGGAAGCGCCCACCGGCGGCTCGGGTCCCCGGACGATCTCCACCGGCGTGCCGTCGGGGTCGAGCACCACGTCGCCGCCGGGGCTGCTGGCGTCCTCCGTGCCCCGGGCGGAGAGAGCGATTCGGAGCAGGCCGGGCGGGGTTCGGTGAGGCTGCCAGGGGTTGGGCCGCATCGCGGAGTCGAAGCTGAAGACCTCCAGGATCGTCGGCCCGGCCCCGAGCCGCACGTAGGTGATCAGGAAACCGCGCGGGTCCTCGCCGATCCGCAGTTGACCGATGACCTCGGCACCCGCCCGCCGCCGGTAGAAGGCCAGCGTTCGCTCCAGGCCGGCGACCGAGATGGCGATGTGGTCGAGGCGGGGTGTGGCCGGGGCCGGCGTCGCCCGTTCAGCGCCGATCAACTGCTCCGACCACGGGTGGCTGTAGTGCACGTTCCCCTGGACGAGCTCGATGTGTTCGCCGTCCGGGGCGAGGAAGAAGGCGATCCGCACCCCGCCCGTCGCGTCGCGCGGCTCCATGGTGAAGGGGGCGCCGGCGGCCTTCACGCGCGCGGCCCAGCGGTCGACGTCGTCGACCTTGAAGGCGACATGACGGATGCCGCACTGGAGGTCGTCATTGACCCACGCGCTCGGTTCAGGGCGTGCGACCAGCTCCAGCACCAGAGGGCGTCCGCCCGAGCTGAGGAGAGCGTGCCGCTCCCCGCCGCCAGGCGGCGCCTCCCCGCCGGCCCCTCGGCAACCGAGCACTGCGCAGTAGAAGTCGACGGAGCGCTCCAGGGAGACGACCCCGAGGACCGGCCAGGCGCTGCCGAGGATCACGTCACCAGGATAGGGGGCGCTGCGGGGTGACCCCGGTCCTCGCCGAGGACGCCGGGACACCTCGCGGATGACCTGGTACAGTTATTACATGACATTTCAATCATCTACCGCAAGTCTCTCGCTTCCTCGCACGCGTCAGCGGCTGGGCATCGCCGCCAGCGTCGGCCTCCTCTGCTCGATCGCTGTAGCAGCCTGCGGCGGCGCGAGTTCGAGCTCGACATCGTCCAGCAGCGCGGCGGGCACCGCGGTGCCGACGGCCGCGGTGTCGGCGCCGGCGTCGACCGCGACCCCTGCCTCGGGCACCACCACCCTGTCCTGCCCGTCGGCCAGCGCCGTCGGTGCCGCCCTGGGCATCACCGTCCCCGCTCCCACAACCATCGGGACGAGCGCTTCCGGCGTGTCGTGCAACTATCTGAGCACCTCCCCCGTCATCGATGTGGTGGTCAGCATCGTCCACGGCATCGACACGTCGTACCTCACCACGGCTGAGGCGACGCTGCAGGCCACCGCTGCGAGCACGGGTTTCACCTTCACCCCCGTGTCCGGGGTGGGGGACGCGGCGTACAGCTACTCGTACAACATCACCTCGGGGACAGCCCTCGGCATCATCGCCGTCAAGGGGACGACCTTCGTCGGCATCGCATGCACGATGACCACGACGACGCTAGCCAAGGTAGAGGCGTACGCGAGCCAGCTCCTGGGATAACCCGAGCGGGCTTCCGCTGAGGCGGGGACGGTGACGAAGGCCCGGGGGTACGACCCTCGGGCCTCCGGCTCCGGCGCATCGGCTCTGTCGCAGATCGCTGACGCTCCGTGGCGGGCCCCTTCCGTCCCTCCTATCCTCACGCTGGCCTTTCCCCGGCCGTTGAGGAGACGCAGATGCCCGATGCCGTCGACGATCCCAACTCCCAGGAAGACCGTCTGACGCGCCTCGGCGAGAGCCGGGTGGTGCGTGGCGCCGAGCACCTGGAGCCCTTCGCCGGCTCGATGGCTCGCGGGTGGGGCCAGCTTGCCGAGGACCTCGGCGAGGATGAGCGGCGCGACCAGCAGATGCTCGTCGATCTCGACAAGGAGGTCCACGAGCAGCTTCCCGCCGAGGCCGCTGGCGTGGACCTCGCCGCGATCCGGGCCGTCGATCCGCAGTTCGACGACTTCGCCTTCCGCACCATCGCCCGGGAGACCTTCAACAAGGTGCGCGAGGCGCGCAGCACGGAGCGCACGGACGAGGCGGATGCCCTGATGAGCCCGGCCATGGAGGCCGAGATCAGCCAGGAGGTGAGCGGTGACGTGGCCGCCCACCGTCACCATCTCCTGCCTGGGCTGGAGGTGGACGGGGCCACCATCGTCGCCGCGGCCGTGGCCGGCGGCAAGGAGGTCATCGACGTGCGCCTCGACGTCGCCGGCGAGGAGATGGAACGCGACGACGTGACCACCGCCATCGTCGCCGGCGACGCCACGGTGCGCCGCTGGTCGGAACGCTGGCGTTTCGAGCGTGACCCCTCGATGGACAGCTCGCAGACCGACCGCGATCACACCCTCAGGTTCGGGGACGAGGGCTGGATGGTCGCGCACCGCGGTTGGGTGGTCACCGAGATCGAGCGGCTTCCCGCGCCATCCGCGCCACCCGTCTCGGCGGGGTTCCCGGCCCCGACGTAGGTCCGACCGGGACGGCCCAGGCCCGCGCTCCCGGGGCGGCTACGGGTTCTTCGGGCCCCTGTCGCGCTGGTGGAAGCAGCTGACCAGGTGGGTCAGCCCGTAGACGCCGGCGACGAGCTGTCCCGCCCGCTGGCCTCTCGACCCATGATGACGGCTCTCTCCCCTGGGCGGCGACGGCCCCGCGTACCATGCTGGCAGCCGGACAGCGCCGCGGTGCTGTCCCGAGAGCCCCAGGCAGGCCGGTCGGGCTCCGGCCATCTGTTCCGCCGGATTCAGGAGATACCCAAGATGGATGCAAAGGTAGTCGGGACCACCATGCCAGTCCTGGAGGTGGCACTCGATCCGGGAGAGGTCGTCTTCTCCGAATCCGGCGAGCTCTCGTGGATGACGGCATCCGTCCAGATGAGGACGACCACCCAGGCCGGTGGTGGCGGTGGCATCGGCGGCGTCTTCAAGCGGGCCGTCTCCGGCGGCTCGATCTTCATGAGCGAATACACGGCCGCGGGTCAGCCGGGGATGGTGGCCTTCGCGGCCAAGCTGCCCGGGACGATCTTTCCCGTCGACGTGGCTCCGCAGCCGGGCATGAGCTTCATGGCCCATCGCCATGGATTCCTCTGCGGCACCCAGGGCGTGAATCTCGGGATCGGATTCCAGCAGAGCCTCGGCGCCGGGATCTTCGGCGGGGACGGATTCATCCTGCAGAGGATCAATGGTCAGGGTCGGGCCTGGATCGAACTGTCCGGGGAGATCATCACCTTTGACCTGGCCGCTGGCGAGGTGATGCGGGTGCATCCCGGTCACGTCGGCCTCTTCCAGGACACGGTGCAGTTCGGTATCACCACCGTCCCCGGCATCAAGAACAAGATCTTCGGCGGCGACGGCCTGTTCCTCGCCCAGCTGGCGGGTCCCGGCCGCGTCTGGCTGCAGTCGATGCCGCTGCCGATCCTCGCGCATGCGGTCGGCGAGTATCTCCACACGGAGGTCGCCGCCGGGGGGATGGCGGGCGGTGCCCTGGGTGGCGGGATGATGGGCGGGCTGCTTGGCCGCGGACTCTGAGCACGCGCCTCGAGGGCACAGGCTCCTGAGGGATCTCGCACAGCCCGCGATGAGCTGAGGAGCGCGCCCCTGACTGGGGGGCGCGCTGCTGTTCCACGGCCCTGCGCCGGACGCTCAGCTCGGACGCGCCTTCCCCACAGTCTGCGGCTGCTCTCCGCCCTGCCGGCGGCATTCCACGATGGCGAACTCGAAGGCGTCGGCAAGTGCGATCCACGACGCCTCGATGACGTTGGTGCTGCAGCCGACCGTGCTCCAGCGGCGGCGGTGGTCCCCGCTCTCGATCAGCACCCGAACGCCCGCGGCGGTGCCGTCCTTGCCGTCGAGGACACGGACCTTGTAGTCGAAGAGCTGGGTTTCGCCGATCGCGGGGAAGCTCGGGGTCAGCGCCTTGCGCAGGGCGGCGTCGAGGGCATTGACCGGACCGTTGCCCTCGCCGGCGGTGTGCACCGTCTCGCCGTCGATCTGCACCTTCACGGTCGCCTCGCAGACCATCACTCGTCCCTCGCGCTGCTCGATCAGGGTGATGTAGTCGATGAGGGTGAACGGCGGCTGGTGCCCTCGGGCGCGGTGGACCAGCAGCTCGAAGGAGGCTTCCGCCCCCTCGAATGAGTAGCCGCGGTGCTCGAGCTGCTTGACCTGCTCGGCAACCCGCCGGACCAGGGCCTGGTCGTCGCCGAGGTCGACGCCGAAATCTGCGGCCTTGGTCAGCACCGTCGCGCGCCCTGACAGCTCGCTCACCACGGTCTGGCGGTGGTTGCCCACCACCTCAGGGTCGATGTGCTGGTAGGTGTAGATCGCCTTGGCCATGGCGTCGACGTGCTGCCCGCCCTTGTGGGTGAAGGCCGAGGTGCCGATGTACGGCGCCGAGTGGGGCGGTGCCACGTTGGCGATCTCCGCCACGTCGCGCGCGATGACGGTCAGCCGGTGGAGCTGATCCGTGCTGATCACCGGCATCCCCATCTTCAGCTGGAGGTCGGGGATGAGGGTGCAGAGGTTGGCGTTGCCGGTGCGCTCGCCGTAACCGTTGACGCAGCCCTGGACCTGCGTCGCCCCAGCCCGGACCGCGGCCAGGGTGTTGGCGACGGCACAGCCCGAGTCGTCGTGGCAGTGGATGCCGGCCACCGGGCCAAACCGGGCAACGACCTCGGTCACCACTCGCTCGATGTGGTCGGGCAGCATCCCGCCCCGGGTGTCGCAGAGCCCGACGGTCTCCGCCCCCGCCTCGAGGGCCACCTCCAGGCAGCGGAGCGCATAGTCGGGATCGCTCGCCTGGCCGTCAAAGAAGTGCTCGGCGTCGAAGACCACGCGTCTGCCCTGATCGGTGAGCCAGCGCACCGAGTCGGAGATCATCCGCAGGTTCTCCTGGTTGGTGGTGCGCAGCACGTCGATCACCTGCCGGTCCCAGCTCTTGCCCACCAGGGTCACGATCGGGGTCCCGGCCTCGAAGAGGGCGCGGAGCTGGGGGTCCTCCTCGGTCCGGACGTGGGCGCGGCGGGTCGCACCGAAGGCGGCCAGCACCGCGTGGACGAACCGGTGGCCGCGCATCTGCGCAAAGAAGTCGGTGTCGGTCGCGTTGGATCCCGGCCATCCACCCTCGATGACCGAGACGCCGAGCTGGTCGAGCTGCTCGGCGATGCGGAGCTTGTCCGACACCGAGAAGTTGATCCCCACTCCCTGAGCGCCGTCGCGCAGCGTCGTGTCGTAGATCTGCAGCGCGCTCATCGTGGGGAGCCCGCCGCGGCCAGGCGCCGCACCACGCTCTCACGCACCGCGGCTCCGACCGCCTCGGTTCCCAGGGAGCCGCCGACGTCGGCGGGGAGGGCACCGTCGGCGATGCAGTCGTCGACTGCCGCCTCCACGGCCAAGGCGAGGTCGTCGCGCTGGAGCGAATGGCGGAGCAGCAGGGCGATGGAGAGGATCGCGCCGTAGGGATTGGCGATACCGCGGCCGGCGATGTCGGGCGCGCTGCCGTGGATCGGCTCGTAGAGGCCGGCACCACCGTCCCCCAGCGAGGCGGAGGGCAGCATGCCGAGGGAGCCGGCGAGACAACCCGCCTCGTCGCTCAGGATGTCGCCGAAGAGGTTCTCGGTGACCACCACGTCGATGCCGGCCGGTCGCTGGACCAGCCGCATCGCGAAGGAGTCGACGAGCTGGTGCTCCAGCGTCACCTCGGGGTAGTCGCCGGCGAGCCGGGTCACGGTGTCCCTCCAGAGCTGGCTGGTGATGAGCACGTTGGCCTTGTCGACCGAGGTCAGGTGGTGCCGCCTTCCGGCGGCGAGGGCAAACGCGATCCTGGCCACCCGCTCGATCTCGGCGGCGGTGTAGACGGTGCTGTCCCGGGCGATCTCCTCGGGCCCGGTCCCCGATCGTTCGCGCGGCTCGCCGAAGTAGGCGCCGCCGGTCAGCTCGCGGACGATGACCATGTCGGTCCCCCGCACCACCTCCGGGCGGATCGTCGTGTGGTCGGTGAGCCGGGGATGGACCCGGACCGGGCGGAGGTTGGCGAAGACGCCCATCCCCCGGCGCAGTCCGAGCAGTCCCGCCTCGCAGCGCAGCGCCCCGCGGAGGTGGTCCCACTTCGGGCCGCCCACGGCTCCGAGCAGGACCGCGTCGGCGCCACGGCAGACGTCGAGGGTCGGGGCGGGCAGCGGCACCCCCGTCTCGTCGATGGCCCGGCCCCCGACCAGCCGCTCCTCGACCTCGAGGTCGATCCCGGCCTCGGCGCAGACCGCGGAGAGGACACCCAGCGCCACGCTGGTGACCTCGGGACCGACCCCGTCCCCTGGCAGTGATACGACGTGCACCCCCATCAGCCCGCCTCCACGGCACGCGAGAGGTCGGGCATCCAGGCCGGACGCCGCGCCTCGTAGGCGCTGATCGCCGGCTCGTGGCTGAGGCTCAGGCCGATGTCGTCGAGGCCGTCGAGGAGGCAGCGGCGCTCGAAGGGGTCCATCTCGAAGTGGAAGCTGAGGTCCCCGACCTTCACCGACTGCTCCTCGAGGTCGACGATGCCGACCACCCCCGGGTCCTCGGTGGCGACGTCGAGCAGCTGGCGGACCTGCTCCTCCGGCAGGATCACCGGCAGTAGCCCGCTCTTGAGCGCGTTGTTGCGGAAGATGTCCGCGAAGGAGGGGGCGATCACGGCCCGGATGCCCTGGTCGTTGAGCGCCCACACGGCGTGCTCGCGTGACGATCCGCAGCCGAAGTTGCGGCCCGCGACGAGCAGGCTGCCGCTCCGGTACTCGGGCCGGTTGAGGACGAAGTCCGGTCGCTCCGCCCCGCTCTCGTCGTAGCGCCAGTCGTTGAAGAGGAAGGTGCCGTAACCGGCCCGCTCGATCCGCTTGAGGAACTGCTTGGGGATGATCTGGTCGGTGTCGACGTCGGAGCGATCGAGGGGCACGACCACTCCGTGCTCGCAATGGAACGGCCTCACTGGTGCTCCTCCTGGAACCCGCCGAGCCGGCGCACGTCGACGAAGTGGCCGGCAACGGCGGCAGCCGCCGCCATGGCCGGGGAGACCAGGTGGGTGCGCCCGCCCCGGCCCTGGCGGCCCTCGAAGTTGCGGTTGCTGGTGCTGGCACAGCGCTCCCCGGGCTGGAGGATGTCAGGGTTCATCCCCAGGCACATCGAGCAGCCGGTGTTGCGCCACTCCGCCCCCGCCGAGCGGAAGATCCGGTCGAGGCCCTCCGCCTCGGCCTGGGCCCTGACCTGCGCAGATCCCGGGACCACCAGGACGCGGAGGCCGTCCTTGACCGTCCGGCCCTCGAGGACAGATGCGGCAACCCGCAGATCCTCGATCCGGCCGTTGGTGCAGGAGCCGATGAAGACGGCATCGACGGAGATGTCCTCCATCGGCGTTCCCGGGACCAGGTCCATGTAGGCGAGCGCGCGCCGCCCGGACTCCCGCGCGTTCGGGTCGCCGAAGCTCTCCGGGTCGGGCACGCGGCCGGTGACCGGCACCGACTGCGCCGGGGTCGTCCCCCAGGTGACGGTCGGCTCCAGCGAGGCCGCGTCGATGACGACGGTCTGGTCGTAGCTGGCGCCGGGGTCGCTCTGCAGCTCGCTCCAGGCGGCCACGGCCATCTCCCAATCGGCGCCGCGGGGCGCGAACGGCCGGCCCTCGATGTAGGCGAAGGTGGTCGCGTCAGGCGCGATCATCCCGGCCCGCCCGCCACCCTCGATGGTGAGATTGCAGAGGGTCATCCGCTGCTCCATGGAGAGGTCGCGAACGGCCTGCCCGGTGTACTCGACCACGTGGCCGGCGGCGCCGGCGGTGCCGATGGTGTGCAGCACTCCCAGCGCGACGTCCTTGGCGGTGACCCCACGGGCCAGCGCACCCTCGATCTTCACCTCCAGCGTCCGGGGACGGAACTGGCGGAGGCACTGGGTGGCCAGGACGTGCTCGACCTCCGAGGTCCCGATCCCCAGTGCAAAGGCACCGAAGGCGCCGTGGGTCGCGGTGTGGGAGTCACCGCAGACGATCACGGTGCCGGGCAGGGTCAGGCCCAGCTCCGGCCCGATGACGTGGACGATGCCCTGCCATTTGTGGCCGACGCCGTAGCAGGTGATGCCGGCCTCCTCGCAGTTGCGGCGCAGGGTCTCCATCTGGGTCCGGCTGATCTCGTCCGCGCCGCCCAGGACGTCCTGGGTCGTGGGCACGTTGTGATCCATGGTGGCGACGACCTGACCCGGCCGGCGGACCTTCCGTCCCTCGAGCCTGAGCCCCTCGAAGGCCTGCGGCGAGGTGACCTCGTGGACCAGGTGGAGGTCGACGTAGATCAGCGCGGGGGAGTCCGGTTCCAGCACGACGACATGGGAGTCCCAGATCTTGTCGAAGAGCGTCCGCGCGCCCTCTCTCACTTGGTCACCTCAGTGCCCACCTTCTGGGCGCCCATCCGCTCCGGGGTGAGGCGCGGGCCGCTGCCCTTGGAGGCGACCACCCGGTTGAGGGCCTGGACGTAGGCCTTAGCCGCGGCCACGATGATGTCGGTGTCCGCGCCGCGCCCGGCACTCAGCGTGCCTTCGTGACGGAGCCGGACCGTCACCTCGCCGACCGCGTCCATCCCCGCGGTGATGGCCTGGACCGCGAATTCATCCAGCTCACCTTGGACCTGGACCAGTGCGTCGATGGCACGGTAGGTGGCGTCGATGGGGCCGTCGCCGAGGGCGACCGTCTCCCGGCTCTCTCCGCCCGGCAGGAGCATCCGCACCGTGGCGGTGGGCCGGAGGTTGGTCCCGCAGCTCACCTGCAGGTGCTCGAGATGGAAGGATTCCGCAGCCCCCTGGCGCTCGTCGGCCACGATCGCTTCGAGGTCGCGGTCGGTGACCTCGCGCTTGCGGTCGGCGAGCTCCTTGAAGCGGACGAAAGCCCGCTTGAGGTCCTCGTCGTCGAGGCGGTAGCCGAGCGCCGCGAGGCGCTCACGGAGAGCATGGCGGCCGCTCAGCTTGCCGAGCACGAGGCTGGAGCCGGCCCCGACCTCGTGCGGCTCCATGATCTCGAAGGTCCGGCGGTCTTTGAGCATGCCGTCCTGATGGATGCCGGCCTGATGGGCGAAGGCGTTGCCCCCCACCACCGCCTTGTTGGCCTGGACGAGCATGCCGCTCAGCTGGGAGACGAGCCTCGAGGTGCGGAAGAGCTGCGTGTGGTCGAAGCGCGTGGCCACCCCGAAGACCTCGGGGTGAAGCCGGACGGCCATGGCCACCTCCTCGAGGGCGGTGTTCCCGGCGCGCTCGCCAATCCCGTTGATGCAGCCCTCCACCTGGCGGGCGCCGGCGCGGATACCGATGAGCGAGTTGGCGGTGGCCAGGCCCAGGTCGTTGTGGCAGTGCACCGAGACGGTCACGGCTTTGAGGGCGGGGACCTGCGCGTAGAGCCACTCGATGAGCTGGCGCCACTCGTCCGGAGTGGCGTAGCCGACCGTGTCAGCGAGGTTGATCGTCGTCGCCCCGGCCTCGATGCACCCGTTCAGCACATGGGCCAGGTAGTCCGGCTCCGTGCGCGTCGTGTCCATGGCCGAGTACTCGACGTCCTCCTGGAATGACTTGGCCAGGCGGGTCATGCTCACCGAGCGCTCGTAGACCTCGGCCTGGGTCATCCGCAACTGGCCCTCGCGGTGGATGGGCGAGGTGCCGATGAAGACGTGGATGCGGGCGCGCTTCGCCTTCGCGAGCGCCTTGGCACAGGAGCGGACGTCCTCCTCGAAGCAGCGGCTGAGGCCGGCGATGATCGGCCCCTCGATCTGCTCGGCGATGGCCGTGACGGCGGCGAAGTCGCCGGGGGAGCTGTAGGGGAAGCCGGCCTCGATGACGTCGACGCCGAGCCGCGCCAGCTGATGGGCGATGGCGAGCTTGTCCTCGGCGCTGAAGGTCACACCGGGAGATTGCTCGCCGTCGCGCAGGGTGGTGTCGAGGATGGTGAGCGGCTCCAGCTTCTCCGGAGCTCGCTTCACGAGGAGCGGATTGCCCAGACTGACCGAATCCCCTCCGGCTTCGCTCGCTCCCCCCTCTCCGCGTACGCCGCCCTCAGGGTCGGACCCGCTCGCGTTGGCGCTCATACCTCTTTCCTCTCTGCGGTGCCGTCAGCCTCGGATGCGAGCACCTCCTCCATGCCCGGCGCGGTCTTGGCTCCCAGCCAGCTCATCTTCGAGCGAAGCTGGGCGCCGACCTTCTCGACCGGGTGATGGCGGTCCTCGTCGCGATACTCGGTGAAGTTGGGCAGTCCGAGGTCGTTCTCCTCGATCCAGCGCTTGGCGAAGGTCCCGTCCTGGATGTCCTTGAGCAGGGCGCGCATCGCCTGGCGGCTGCTCTCGTTGACGACCTTGGGACCGCTCACGTAGTCGCCGTACTCGGCCGTGTCGCTCACCGAGTAGCGCATGTACGAGAGACCACCCTGGTACATGAGGTCGACGATGAGCTTCAGCTCGTGCATCACCTCGAAGTAGGCGAGCTCGGGCTGGTAACCGGCCTCCGTCAGGGTCTCGAAGCCTGCCTTGACGAGCGAGGAGACCCCGCCGCAGAGCACCGCCTGCTCCCCGAAGAGGTCGGTCTCCGTCTCCTCGGCGAACGTGGTCTCCAGAACGCCGGCGCGGGTGCCGCCGATGCCCCGGGCGTAGGCTAGGGTGCGGGCGCGGGCCTTCCCCGTCGCGTCCTGGTGCACGGCGAAGAGGCAGGGAACGCCCTGGCCGTCGGCGTAGGTCCACCGGACCAGGTGGCCTGGCCCCTTGGGGGCCACCATGCTGACGTCCACTCCCGCGGGGGGGTGGATCAGCTCGTAGCGGATGTTGAAGCCGTGGGCGAACATCAGCATGTCGCCCGGCTTGAGGGTGGGCGCGATGGCGGTGTCGTAGAGCGCCCGCTGGCGGGTGTCCGGGATCAGCACCATGATCACGTCGGCCTCGGCGGCGGCGTCCGCGGGGTTGAGGACGCGCAGCCCCTCGGCCTCGGCCGCCGCCCGGCTCTTGCTCGTCTCGGGGAGACCGACCCGGACGTCGAACCCGGAGTCGCGCAGGTTGAGGGCGTGGGCGTGCCCCTGGGAGCCATAGCCGAGGATGGCGATCTTCTGTCCCAGGAGGGCCGCCGGGTCGGCGTCGGCGTCGTAGTACATGCGGGCGGTCATCGCGGGGTCTCCCTCCGGTGGGTCTCGGATCGGGCCGGCGTTGGCCGGTCACGGCCCGTGGACGTGATCACGGCGTGGATTCTGCCTTGCACTAGATGTCCCCTGTCGTGTCGGCGGTGATGCCCGCCCCGGCGGACCCCGCTCCCACCCTCGAGCCTCCGGGCTCCCGCGCCTCCAGGCCGAGGTCGGCCAGCCTGATCCCGGCCTGATCGCCCCGCACCAGGGCGACCGCGCCGCTCCGGGCCAGCTCCTTGATCCCGTAGGGGCGCATCAGCTCGACGAAGGTGTCGACCTTCTCGGTGGTTCCCGTGATCTCGATGACCATCGAGCTGGCGGCGATGTCGACGATCCGGCCGAGGAAGACTCCGACCACGGCGAGGATCTCGGCGCGCTGCTCGGCCGGCGCGTGCACCCGGATCATCATCAGCTCGTGGGCCACGCTGCGCATCTCGGTGATGTCCTCGATGGTGATGACGTCGATCAGCTTGGACAGCTGCTTGGTCGCCTGCTCGGCCTGCTGGCGGCCGACATGAACCGCGATGGTCATGCGCGAGACGGTCGCGTCCTCGGTCGGCCCCACCGAGAGGGAGTCGATGTTGAAGCCACGCCGCCGGATCATCGACGCGACCCGGTTGAGCACGCCCGGCTTGTTCTCCACCAAGACCGAGACGAGGCGGCTGGGGTTCATCAGCTGGCCTCCACGAAGTCGAGCATCCCCTTGCCGAGGGGGACGATCGGGTAGACGTTGGCATCGGGATCGATGTCGAAGTTGAGCAGCACCGGCCCGTGATGGGCGATGGCCTCGTCGAGCATGGGACCGACGTCCTCGAGGCGCCGGGTGGTCATGGCCTTCATCCCGAAGGCCTCGCCGAGCTTGACGAAGTCGGGAGTGAAGGTGAGGTCGACCGCGCTGCGGACGCCCTCGTAGAAGTCGTCCTGGAACTGCCTGACCATGCCCAGCGAGGCATTGTTGAGGATGACGACGTTGACGTCGATGTTGTTCTCGACCATCGTCGCCATCTCCTGCATGTTCATCATGAAACCGCCCTCGCCGACCACGCAGAAGACTGTCTTCTCGGGATTGGAGAACTTCACCCCCATCGAGGCGGGGAAGGCGTAGCCCATGGTGCCCAGGCCCCCGGAGTTGAGGAAGAGGCCGGGCTTGGCGTAGTTGAACCAGAGCGCCGCCCAGATCTGGTTCTGGCCGACGTCGGCGACCACGATCGCTTCGTCCTTGCAGCGGCTGTACATCGCCTCCAGCACCTCCTGGGGCTGAAGGAATCCCTCCCGGCGCACGTAGTGGACCGGATGCTCCTCCTTCCACTGGTCGATCTGGGTCAGCCACTCGTGCTCGCGCTTGGGCTCGACCATGGGGAGGAGCCGGCTGAGGGCGGTCTTGGCGTCGGACACCACCGAGAGGTGGGGCACCACGCTCTTGCCGATCTCGGCGGGGTCGATATCGATGTGGATGAGATGCTCGACCCGGGGTGCGAAGGAGTCCAGCCGGGTGGTGACCCGGTCGTCGCAGCGCATCCCGATCATGATCAGGACATCGGCGTCGCAGACCGCCTTGTTGGTGTAGCCGGCGCCCATGAATCCGACCATCTGGAGGGCCAGCGGGTCCTGGAGCGGGAAGGCGCCGGTGCCGAGCAGGGTCCAGCCGACCGGTATGTGGGCGCGGTGGGAGAGCTCCATCAGCTCCGCCTCGGCCCCGGAGATGAGGACGCCTCGGCCGGAGAGGATCACCGGCCGCTTGGCCTCCTTGATCAGCCGGGCGATCTCGCGGAGTTTGTCGGGGTCGGGCTCGGGGGGCGGCGGGAAGGAGCGCATCCGCACCGGCCCCTCGGGGTAGTTGAACTCGCTGAGCGCTGCCTGGAGGTCCTTGGGGAAGTCGATGACCACCGGCCCCGGACGCCCGGAGCGGGCGACGTGGAACGCCTCCTTGATGGTGGGGGCGATGTCCTCGACCCGGGTCAGGAGATACGAGTGCTTGACCACCGACATGGTCGAGCCGATGACGTCGGACTCCTGGAAGCTGTCGGTGCCGATCGCGGAGACCGGGACCTGGCCGGTGATCGCGACCACCGGGACGGAATCCATGAAGGCGGTTCCCAGCCCGGTCACCAGGTTGAGCGCCCCCGGTCCGCTGGTGGCGAAGCACACGCCGACCGCGCCGCGCCGGCTCCGGGCGTACCCGTCGGCCGCGTGGGCGGCACCCTGCTCGTGCCGGACCAGGATGTGATGGAGCTTCGGGTACTCGGGGAGCCAGCGGTAGAGGTAGAGGTTGGCACCTCCCGGATAGCCGAAGATGGTGTCGACGCCCTCGCGCAGAAGCGATTCGAGGCAGATCTGCGCGCCGGTCATCCGTCGTGAGGGCGCGCCCTCTGACGTTTCCTTCGGCGGGGCCATGGCGGAAGCCGGCTGCGGGTGGGCGCCGATCACTGGAAGGCCCTCTGCATGGCCTGGAGGACGAATTCGGCGCCGCTGTCGTCGCGTTGCGATCCTGCGGAGCGCGAGGCGATGGCGAGGGAGGCACCCCATGGCAGGTGCCTCTCCCTGCGCCCGCTCACCATCGGGGCCGGGTTGCGATCGCGCCGGGAGGCGGCTGCGAGCAGACCCCACTGCGAGCCGACGTCGTGACGGCGCGTGCCAGCTCCCCGCGCGTGCCGGCGCGGCTCGCCGTCCCGCGGCCGCGGGCTCGGTCCCTGTCCGTTGCTGGTCATCCCTCTGCCTCCTGCTCGTTCTCGTTGGCGCTCATCGCGGTGCCTCCTGCTCGGGTCCGGACACAAAAGAAGGGGCCCCCTCTTGGGAGGGGGCCCCTTCGGCTAGTTCCGGTCTGGTCTTGGTGGCCTACATGCGCACCGACCCGGCCTGAAGCCTGGAAGCCCCGCTCCTAATCAGGAGCAGGCCCAGCAGCAGTACCAGGGCGGCGGCATAGGTCATCGTGATCGGGGAGCATACCCTGCGAGCGGTTGCCGCGTCAACCGAGCCGGGGTGACGATCGTGACTCGTCATCGGGGGCGCCACCGTCGGACAGGGCGGGAGGCGGCGCTCCTCAGGACGCAGCGGCCGCCCCGGTCGGCGTGTCGGCCGGCGTATCGGCGGGCTTGCCGTCTGGTGAGCAAAGTGGGTCGGGCGTTCCTCGCCGGGGAAGTAGACGGCGCAGCTCGTCGACGCCCGGCAGCGCGACATCGCCCGCCGGGAAGGCGACCCCGACGCTGGCGAGGCCCGTGAGCAGCATCGCCGCGCCGACGTAGTACTGATCGAAGTTGGCGAACTTCCCGAAAACAAAGGCGCACAGGAAGATCAGCGCCGCCTGCACCGCGACATCGCCCAGGTGCGCTGGTCGGCCGCGCCAACCGACCAGCGCAACGCCGATCAAGACGGCGGCGACGGCCAGCCAGAACGGCGCCACGACGTGCCAGGTCTGCCAGACGTAGGCGGTGACGGTGAGCGAGCTGGGCCAGGGCCCGATAGCGAGCTGGATCCCGACGACGTCGTAGATGAACTTACCCACCCCGGTGATGAGGGCGAAGGGCAGCATGACGATGGCCGATCCGATGGCGGCCACCACCACCTCGAATCGCGCCCGCCGTGACCAGATGAACGCCGGCAGCACGAGGAGCGCGGTCACCGGGTCGACCAGCATGGAGACCGCGAGAAAGACGATGGCCAGGCGCCGGCGGCTGGCGCGCAACGCCAGCCACATGATCACCCCCGCGACGACGTAGACCTCCACCCAGCTCCGGATGACCATGCCCATGTTGAACGGCGACACGATCGCCAGCGCGACCACGCGGTGAGCGTCGAGGTGATGGCTCCCCTGTCGCGCCAGCAGCCACAACCCGGCGAAGGTGGCCGCCAGCGCGACCACGGACGTCACGCGAACGTCGCCGACCAGCCATCCGAGGGCTGCCAGCATCGGGACCGCCGGCCCGTAGAGGAAGTGTGCGGGCATGTACCAGGGGAACACGGGAATGCGCAAGCTGAAGATGGGGCTGTAGGGGTTGGCCCCGTGAAGGAGGGCGCCCGTTGCCTGGGTGACCGCAGTGAAGACGTCGATCGTGTTGGAGCCCCAGGTCCAAGCCTGCGCCATCATCGCGAGCAGGAAGAGGAATGCGGCGCCGAGGAGCGTCATGGCGGCACGCCCCGGACGGAGCGCGCACGCCGTGCCGGCGGTCGCGGCCAGCCCAAGCGCGAGCAGCACCTCGACCCCGGGGTGGGCGCTGAAAGGTGCTCCAACGTGGGGATAGAGCAGATTCGTCAGAGCGACGATCACGGTTGTGGCCACCCACCAGCCGCGGCTCAGCGTTCGCAGGCCGTTCTTCAAGGCCACCACGGCCATCACCATGGCCGCGCCGACCAGGAGGAGCCCGGCGTCGGTCAGGACCCCGAACGCCTGCATGGCTCCGACACCGAGAGCCGCCAGCGCGACGGCGAGGACCGCTCCGCGGGCGTCGCCGCGCGCTCCTTGCCAGCCCCGCCGGGGCAGTGACCTGAGGCTCATCTCGACCGATCTCTCCCTCGAGCCAGCTCTGACGTCAAAGGGCTGTCGAGACACCCTGCTACCGGGTGCCAACGCTGGCGTGGATCTGATGGGGGAAGGTTGCCCCCGCGCGACCCGACCTTGGACATGGGGCGGGTCAAGACCCTGTGACGATCCGGTGCCACCGGGCCGGCCGCCCGGACAAGACCCCCTGTATCCTTGCGGCCCATGAGCCAGAACGACCAAGTCCGCAAGAGCGCCGTGATGCTCCACGGCCCCGACCGCGCCGCCGCCCGAGCGATGCTCCACGCCATCGGCTTCAGTCGCGAGGATCTGGAGCGTCCCATCATCGGCGTCGGGCACGCCTGGATCGAGACCATGCCCTGCAACTGGAACCACCGCACTCTCGCCGAGCAGGTCAAGGCCGGCATCCGAGCGGCCGGCGGGACCCCGATGGAGTTCAACACCATCGCCGTCAGCGACGGCGTCTCCATGGGCACCGAGGGGATGAAGGCCTCGCTCGTCTCTCGTGAGGTGATCGCCGACTCCATCGAGCTGGTGACACGGGGCCACTGCTTCGACGGCGTGGTCCTGATCGTCGGATGCGACAAGACGATCCCGGCCGCGGCCATGGCGCTCTGCCGGATGGACCTCCCGGGCCTGGTCCTCTACGGAGGCACCATCGCCCCCGGCCGGCTGCGGGAGCGCGACGACCTCACCGTCCAGGACGTCTTCGAGGCCATCGGCGCATTCAACGCCGGCAGGATCGACGACAAGGAGCTGCGGGCGGTGGAGGAGGCGGCCTGCCCCGGGGCGGGGGCCTGCGGTGGCCAGTACACCGCCAACACCATGAGCGGCGCTCTCGAGTTCCTCGGCCTCAGCCCGGCGGGGGCCAACGGGGTGCCCGCACTCCACGCCGACAAGGCCGCGGCCGCCGAGGCCGCCGGCCGGCTGGCGGTCAAGCTGGTCGCCGAGGACGTCCGGCCCCGCTCCATCGTCACCCGCGAGGCGCTGGAGAACGCCATCGCCTACTTCTCCGCCACCGGCGGGTCCACCAATGCGGTCCTGCACCTCCTCGCCATCGCCGCCGAGGCCGAGGTGCCGCTCGATATCGAGGACTTCCAGACGATCTGCGCCCGGACCCCGATCCTGGCCGACCTCCGACCTGGAGGACGGTTTGTCGCCACCGACATCCACCGCGCCGGGGGGCTGGCGGTGCTGATGCAGCGTCTGCTCAGCCTCGGCCTGCTCCACGGGGACGCCCGCAACGTCGAGGGTCGGACCCTGGCGGAGATCGCCGCCGCCGCTCACGAGACCCCGGGGCAGGAGGTCTTCCGCCCCGCCGATCACCCGGTCAGGTCCCACGGAGGGATCGCCATCCTGCGCGGCAACCTGGCCCCCGGAGGCTGCGTCATCAAGCTCTCCGGCCACGACAAGACCACTCATATCGGGCCCGCGAGGGTCTTCGACTCGGAGAACCAGGCGTTCGCCGGGGTGCGGGAGGGCAAGGTCAAGGCCGGCGACGTGGTGGTCATCCGCTACGAGGGGCCGGTCGGCGGCCCGGGGATGCAGGAGATGCTCTCGGTGACTGGCGCGCTTGCCGGGGCCGGCCTCGACGACTCCGTCGCCCTGATCACCGACGGGCGCTTCTCCGGCGCCACCCACGGCTTCATGGTCGCCCACGTCGTGCCCGAGGCCGCCCTCGGAGGGCCGCTGGCGGCGCTTCGCGACGGTGACCTGGTGCGCATCGACGTCGCCTCTCGCCAGCTGTCGGTCGAGCTGCCCGACGCGGAGATCGCCGCACGGCTCAGCAGCTGGGTCGCTCCCCAGCCCCGCTACCGCACCGGCGCCTTTGCCAAGTACGCGGCGTCGGTCGCATCGGCCAGCCAGGGCGCGATCACGGTCCCGGTGGCGCGCGCCGCGGAGCCGGTACAGGGCTGAGCCAACCGTCACCGGGCACTCGCGGTCACCCAAGTCTTGCTCGTGTGGCCGGACGGCCGGGCGTGACGAGGTTCGCGCACGCCACCGTGTGCGGTTTGAAGACGTCTCGCGACAAGCGGCCGGACCGGGCTCGCATAGGATGGTGTCTGAAGGTAGATGTCTGTGCAAAGCTGCCGTAAGTGGAATGGGGTTCTTGCTGGGGTTGCGCTGGCAGTCACAGCCGGATGTGGCAGTGCTGCACAGTCAGCCGGGCAAGCGTCAGGTCCGGTCGTCCGGTACCAAGACTTCTCCATGAGCCTGCCGACCGGGTGGACGGTCCAGGGTCCCCAGACGTCCGATGGTGAGACCGGCTTTCAGATCGACTCCGGCGACGGCGGCATCCAAGGCCAGGTGGGGATACTGGATCTGGACAATCCCACCGCCCCGACCTCCCAGGTGACAGCGCTGGAGACGGAGGACATTACGATCCTGGCACTGCAGGTCGATGGCACCGAGGTGGGCAGCACCAATGTACAGGTCACGGAGCCGGTGCACCTGGTGACGGTTGCGGGGGAGAGCTGTGCGCGAATGGGCGTTCAGTCCACTTACCAGGGTTCGACGTCCGACGGGCTCTATCTCAATTGCCGATACCAGAACATCCTCTACAACGTCATGCTCAATAGCACGTCCTTGTCCACTGCACAGCTCGACACCGCGATGTCACCCCTGGTCGACTCCTGGACGTGGCACTGACGGATGGGGACGCAACCATGGCCCGGCCGGCACCCCGTCCCACCCGATCTACGGCCCTAGACTCCGGTTGATGCCTGCGGCACGCCTGGCCATGTCGCGAGCCGCTCTGGTCGAGCGGATGGCCGAGCTGATCGACGCTATCCAACGTTCTCACCCGGTCCGGGTGGCCATCGATGGGCCGGACGCTGCGGGGAAGACCACGCTCGCTGACGAGCTGGCCTCTGCGCTGCACGTCCGGGGGCGAACCGTGATCCGCGCTTCCATCGATGGATTCCACCGGCCGCGCGCCGAGCGCTATCGACGCGGCGAGGATTCGGCCGAGGGCTACTACCAGGACTCATTCGACCACCCGGCGCTGCGTCGGGAGCTGCTGGACCCACTGGGCCCGGGCGGGACACGGCGGTATCGCCGCGCGGTATTCGACTTCCGGCTCGACGCGCCGCAGGCGGTGCCGCCGGCGACCGCCCCCGACGACGCCGTGCTGGTCTTCGACGGGGTCTTCCTGCTCCGACCAGAGCTGGTCGGGTGTTGGGACCTCACCGTCTTCGTATCCGTCGGGTTTGATGAGACTCTCCGACGCGCGCTGGAGCGCGATGTCCAGCTGTTCGGTTCCAGAGAAGAGGTCGAGCGGCGGTACCGCAGCAGGTACATCCCGGGCCAGCGGCTCTACTTCGCGGCCGCTCATCCGCGCGAGGCGGCTGACCTGGTCGTATACAACGACGATCCAGCTCGTCCCCTTCTGGCGGGGAGAGCCTGAGGATCAGAGCTGCGCGGGTCACCCGGCACCGATCAGGGGGAGCATGCGGCGGAATAAGCTCCCGGGTATGCGCTGGGACGAATTCGTCCGTCAATGCCCCGACCTCGCCCGCCTTGGCGAAGAGCGGCTTCGGAACCGAGAGCTCTGCCTGATCGGTACCTTGAGGCGGGGCGGCCACCCACGCATCAGCCCGGTCGAGCCGGACTTCGTGGACGGTGAGTTGATGATGGGCATGATGTGGCACTCGCCCAAGGCGCTCGATCTGATTCGCGACCCACGGTGCGTCGTCCACAGCGTCGTCTCCGACCGGAAGGGCACCGAGGGCGACTTCAAGCTCTACGGCAGCGCCGTTGCGATCAACGATCCCACTGCACGCGATCGCTACCGCGCGACGATCAAGGCGCGCATCGACTGGGAACCATCCGAGCCCGACTACCACTGCTTCGCCATCGACGTCGAGTCGGCGGGCTTCGTCATCTTCGGCGACGGGGGCTACGGCCTTGCCTGGACTCCTATCACCGGTCTCCGTCGCTGGACGACCGACGGCTGAACCGCCCCGACCGGCGCTCCGGCCATCCTGTCCGGGTCCTCCGACCAGTCACGTGTGCAGCGCCGGCGGCGGCACTCCGCTGTCTTGGCGGACCGTGATAGCGACGCCTGGACTCGCCCAGACCCGTCTGAGACTGCCTGGTGCCGCCGTTCGGAGAGGCTGCTATGCGGGCGGGTCCGGCAGCTCCTGTGACGCTGGCTTTCGCGCCGTGACCAGCCAGTGCCGGGGCAGCCCACGTGCGGCCACGGATTCGACCGGCAGCGGCCAGCGGCCGTAGTGGGCATCGGCGGCGCCGCACTGGCTCAGGCTGGCCTCCCAGCCCAGGGCTGCCAGGTAGGCCTCCGGGTCGTCGATGGTTCCGATCCACGGGGCGCCGGCGGCGGCCTGCATCTCGATCCACGGCCGCGTGACCGGATGGGTGAACACGCCGCGGTCCGGGATGTCGAAGCCCAGCACGCTGCCCACCGCCGCCAGCCCCGAGACCCGCCCGAGCAGGGCGTCGATCGCGTCGGCGTCGAGATAGAAGAGGAACCCCTCGGCCAGCCATGCGGCCGCAGCGTGGGGGTCGAGACCAGCGTCCACCAGCTGGCGCGGCCAGGTGTCGCCGCTCAGGTCGGTGCAGAGGCGGACGAGGCGGGCGCAGCGTGGGGACGCGCCGCCGCCACCGAGCACCTCCTCCTTCAGATGGATCACCTCGGGCTGGTCCACCTCGAAGACTGACGTGCCGGCCGGCCAGGCCAATCGCAGGGCGCGGGTGTCCAGGCCGGCGCCGAGCAGGACAACCTGGGTGGCTCCGCCGGTAGCGGTGGCGTGAAGCAGGAAGTCGTCGAAGTAGCGGGTGCGCACGATCATCGGCGCGAGGCCCTCGGGGGCACGCGCTTCCGCCCAGCGCAGGCCCTCCTCACCGGCGAGGTCGGCCGCCCAGGGGTCCTCGAAGAGGGCGTCCGACCGTCTGGTTTCGATCGCACGGGCCGCAGCCGTCCAGCGCGCGGTCGCCTCGACGTCCTTCATGACTCGGCCCCTCGTGATTCCAGACTCGCAAGACAGGTTACCAGCCCCCGTGGCGATCCGGATCCCGCCGGTCGCGGGGACGAGACGGCGTCGCTGCCGGGGCCGGACTCGGCGAGCTCGGGTTCCCCTCTGGTGGCTGCGGCGGCGGTGGAGGTTAGCCCCGCTCTCTAGGCCCGGTGGCGTGGGAGCCGGGCGCGTGGCCCGGTCGCCGGCGGCCCATCCGCCTCATGACCGCTACCCACAACAACACTGTGACGCCGCCTGTTGCCATGATCACCAACCCACCCACGGTCGCGATTCCGAATCCGGCGTTGAACCTGCTGTCCACGTCGTAGGTCGTGTAGCGCAGCGATGGGTCGCTGCGATCGACCAGGAGGGGCACCGCGGATCCGATCGGCACACCGTCGAACTGCACGGTGTCCTGGGGATACGTCCAGGTCGTCGTGGCGTCCGCGTAGGTGAAGGAGAGGGCGCAGCTGTCATCGCCGCCCTCGGTGCAGCTGACGAGGCGGGCAGTGACCGGCACGCCCTGGTGGCTCAGGTCAGCGTAGGCGCTGGGGAGCGTCACCAGGTCGCTAATGAGCAGGTTCAGGCTCACTCCGATGCAGACCGCCGCCACCATTGGAAGCATGAGCACGTACGTCCACCAGAGCGGCCGGGTTGCTGCGGCCGCCGCCGTGGCCCGCGCGCCGAGCGATGCGGTCGAGGTCGCACCGGCCTCGCGGAACCGTTCGGCAAGACCGTCCGGCCAGAGCGAGAGGCGCAGCCTGAGCAGCACCCTCCTCTCCGGGTCGGTCAGGACCAGCTGGGAATCGACGGTCCCCCGGAAGGGGATGTTGACCGTTGTCATCGCGGCGATCGCAGAGACCGGAAACCGCCGCCGTCGCCGCAGTAGGCAGCGATAGTCGACGCGTCCCTCGGCGATCACGATTCGGCAGGCGGCGAACGGAACCAGGCCGAGCGCCGCGACCAGGCCGGCGCAGCAGCCGAGCATCAGCTCCACCAGGCTCAGCAACGCCTCGACTCGGTGGGAGCCGGAGATGGCCTCGATCACGCCCAGCGCCCCCACCGCTGCCGCGAGGACGAGCAGGACCACGAGGGCCTGCCCTACGAGCATGGCCCTCCAGAAGTGGGTGGGCGACGGTCTGATGGTCAGATCATTCTCCGGTCCATCGCCCACCGGGTCAGCTCGTAGCGGCTCGACAGCTGGAGCTTGCGCAGCACCGAAGAGACGTGGGTCTCCACGGTCTTGGCGGAGAGATTGAGCCGCACCCCGATCTCCTTGTAGGTGAAGCCCCGGGCGATGTGGCGGAGCACCTCACGCTCACGGGGAGTGAGCTGGTCGAGCTCGGGGTCGATGCTGGTGGGCAGATCCCCGCGGAAGGCGTCGAGCACGAATCCCGCCAGCCGCGGGGAGAAGACGGCGTCCCCACTGTGCACCCGCCGGATGGCATCGGCCAGCTCGGTGGGGGAGATGGACTTGGTGACATAGCCCCGCGCTCCCGCGCGGATCACCCCGATGACGTCCTCCGGCGCGTCGGAGACCGAGATGCCGAGAAAGCGGGTCTCCCCCGCGCCGCGCCGGATGATGGCCTCGGCGACCGTGGCTCCCCCGCCGCCGGGCAGGTGGACGTCGAGGAGGACCACGTCGGGTTTGAGCGTCGCGATCCCGGCGACTGCCTGGTCCACGTCGCCGGCCTCGCCGACGATCTCGAACTCGCCCTCCAGCTCGGCGCGGAGGCCGCTCCGGAAGAGCTGGTGGTCGTCGACGAGGAAGAGCCGGGTGCGGGCAGCGGTGGCGCTCATGACGCGGCCCTCGGGAGCTGGAGCTGGACCTCGGTACCGTGGCCGGGCCGGCTCGTGATCGTCGCCGAGCCGCCGTGACGGCGCATCCGTCCGATCACGGACTCGGCGATGCCGCGGCGGTCGGCGGGCACCGCATTGATGTCGAAGCCCGCGCCCTCGTCGCGAACGTAGGCGGTGACGCCATCGCCGTCGGCCTCGATGTAGATGGACACCCGCGACGCCCCGGAATGCCGAGCGGCGTTCGTCGCAGCCTCCTGACAGGCGAGGAGCAGGGCGGCGACGTGCTCGGTGACGGGGGTGTCGCCCACCACCACGGTGTCGACGGTCACGTGGTGCTGCTCCTCGACACGCGAGGCGAGGGCGTCCACCGCACCGCGCAGGTCCTGCTGCTCAGAGGTCGTGGGCCGGTGGTCGAGCCACGCTCTCAGCTCGCGCTCCTGCCGCCGCGCCAGCGCGGCGACGTCGGCCGGGTCCTCGCTCCGCTGGATCAACGCGAGCGTGTGCAGCACGGAGTCATGGAGATGGGCGGCGATCTCCGCGCGCTCCTCGGAGCGGATGCGCTGCCTGCGCTCCTCGCCGGCGTCACGGGCGAGGCGGAGGATCCAGGGCCCCAGGATCAGCCCCAGCCCGACGGCGGTGACCAGCACTGCGAGCAGGGCCGTGCGGGCGCTGGCCAGCGCCCGGTTGGCCACCAGGAAGAGGGTCATGCCGGCGGCGACGAGGAGCCCTCCCCCCACGATCCGGATCGGGGAGACCCTGCCGCCGAAGACGCTCACGACGGGGTTGCCGGGCAGTCGCTCGCTGATGCGGGCCCAACGATGCCGGTCGGCCTGGTCGCTGCGCACCCAGATCAGGGCGGAGCCCGCGGCCGCCACGGCGACCGGCCAGACCAGTGCGTCGCCGAACCAGAGGCCGACATCTCGGAGGATCAGCATGGTGCCCGCCACGATGCAGCCCACGGCGGCGATCTGAAGGTTCCGAGGGCGGGTCCGGGCCGCCGCGACTGACGTCGTGTCGCTCGGCTCCACGCTCAGCAGCCAGAGCGTCAGGTAGAGGACGATCCCGGCGCCGTCCGCCGCCGTCAGCACGGCGAGGCCGAGGCGGACCAGCAGCGGGTCCAGGCCGAGTGCCTCGGCGAGACCCGCGGCCGTGCCGGTCAGGACGCGGTCATTCCGGCTGCGTACCACGAACCGGTAGCGCCGCGGACCCGGCTGGTCAGCTCCGTCCTGTGGCGCGCTCGCCCCTCCGGGATCGTGGGCGGCAGAGGTGGCGCTCATCGTGTCAAGCGTGACACGCCGTGGGGGGCCGCGATATCGGTGGCTCCCCTGAGAGATGCCGGCTCATTTCGGGGATACTCCAGGGACTCCCCGGATGGTGCTGACCGCCTTCGAAGTCCACGCTGGGCAGGCGACCGAGAGGCTCGGTGCGGCGTCAGGACCGCCGGCAGCGCCTCCGGAGGGTCGCCAGATCCAGGAGATCGACAATGGAACAGACACCCGGCCAGCAGGATCCCGAGGGGTCCAGCGCGCCAGCCGCGGGCGAGACGCCGATCGGAGGATCAGCGGCCCCGCCACCCGCCGGGTCGATGCCGCCGTTTGGCGGGCCGATGCCGCCACCCGGTGGGAATGTGCCTCCTTTCGGCGGGCCGACGCCCCCGGGTGGGCGCCATCCCCCCGCCGCCTCTACCGTCTCCGGAACGACCGCGTCGTCGCGGGCGTCGCCTCAGGGGTGGGTGCCTACTTCGAGATCGACCCCATCTGGGTCCGGTGGGGCTTCGTCGTCCTCACCCTCTTCGGCGGCATCGGGGTGCTGCTCTACATCGCGGGGTGGGTGTTGATGCCGGCCGTTGATTTCGCCCCGCCGATCGGATCGATGCGGTCCCAGCCGATCCGCCGCCTCTACCGCCTTCGCAACGACCGGGTCATTGCGGGGGTCGCCTCCGGGCTCGGTGCCCACCTCGAGGTTGACCCGATCTGGATCCGGCTCGCCTTTGTCGTGCTCGCCTTCGCCGGCGGGCTGGGGATCATCCTCTACTTCGTCGCATGCGTGGCGATGCCGTCTGTCGACAGCATCCCGCCGGGCGGGCCCTGGCCGGGCGGGACGCCCACCGGTGGAGCGGTGCCGCCCTACCGGGGCCATGGCGCGGGGACCGATCTGCGCATCGTCGCCGGTGCGGTCTTCCTCATCGTCGCCGTCTTCGTCCTGGCCGGCACCTTCGACCTCCACGACACCGGGCTGATCTGGGGGGCCGCGCTGATCGGCATCGGCCTGCTCTTCCTGATCGGAGACCAGTGGCCCTCGAGATACGCCGCAGGGGGAGCCCCACTGCCCCCGCCTGATTTCACCCGCCCGGCCGCGTACACCGCCCCGGCGGCGGGGGGAGGGGAGGTGCCTCCCGCGCCTTCCCCCACCGCATCTTCTTATGTCCCCCCCATCTATTCCTCCTACACGCCGTATAGCCCACAACCGGCCTACGCCGCGCCCGCCTATGGGGCGCTGGCGGCATGGTCCGGCACCAACCGGCGCTCCCGCGGCCTCCGCCTCGGGACCGTCGGCCTGGCCGCGGTGGTGCTGGCCGTCGGTGTCGCACTGCTTCTGCAGAGCGCAGGGGCCATCCACCTCACCGCCGAGATGGGCTTCGGGATCGTCTTCGTGGTGCTCGGCCTCACCCTGGTGATCGGGGCGTGGTTTCGCGGCTCCTCTCCGCTGGTGTGGCTTGGCATCTGCCTCCTCCCGTTCGCGGCGGCGGCGGCGCTCGTCCCCGAGCCGCTCACCGGCGGCGTGGGCCAGGTGAGCTACTCCCCCGAGCTGAGCACGCTGCAGCCCGCCTACCGGCTGGTCGCCGGCCAGCTGACCGTCGACCTGAGCGGGATCGACGTCGGCAATCAGCACCTCTCGGTCACCGCCAGTGACGCCTTCGGCCAGCTGGTGGTCTTCGTGCCCCCGGGCACCACCGTCGATGTGCTCGGCAAGGTGGGCGCAGGGCAGCTGACCCTGCTGGGGAGCACCAACTCCGGGGTGCAGATCGCCGACCGCTTGGTCGCGGCGACCGGGGCGGAGCCCAGCGGCAGCCTTGACCTGAAGTTGAGCGTCGGCTTCGGGCAGATCACCGTCGAGAACGGAGGAGAGTGATGCGCGCGCCTCGCTTCTGCTGGTCGTCGTTCGTCTTCGGACTCATCTTCGTCGGGACCGGCGTTCTCCTCCTCACCAACGGGGTGAGCCTGGTCACGCGGCTCGACTGGATTGGTCCAATCCTCCTGATCCTGGTGGCGTTCTGCCTCTTCGCCTCAGCGGTCGGCAGCCGGCCGCGTCCCGTGCAGACCCCTCTCGCCACGTTCCCGCCGGCCCCGTGGGGGGTTGCCCCGGAGAGCCCCGAGACGGGCTCACGTCCGGGTGAGCCCGAGCCATCCGGCGGGGAGCCCCCGGCCTGATCCACTCCCGGGCACCGGAGCCTGCTACGATCCCCCTCGATGTTCGCGATCGCGCCGCAGTACTACTTCTACTTTGAGTACGCCACATCGGCCTCAGGGCTGGTGCGGGTGCTGCTGAGCAAGTAGTCCTGCGCCGAGATCCCGGGAGGCCGAGAGGCCGACCCGGATCTCGCGAACCGGGCCCGGTCCTCACACAACACTGGAGGCACCGATGCTCACGGATCTGCTCAAGCCCCTCACCTCGTCACCTGCGCGGCGTCGCGTCACGATCGGGGACGTCGTCTTCGGCGGTCCGGCGGTCCCGGTCATCGCCGGACCCTGCGCGGTCGAGCCGGACTACGTCAACCACGCCCTGGCCATGCACCAGGCCGGGGCCTCGATGCTGCGGGCCAGCATCTTCAAGCCCCGCACCCGCCCGGACGCCTTCCAGGGGATGGGGGAGGAGGGCCTCGTGCTCGTGGAGAAGGCCAGGACGCTGACCGGTAGGCCGGTGCTCGTCGAACCTCTTTCGGTCGAGCACGTGGAGATGCTGACCGGCCGTGTTGACGCCTTCATGATCGGCGCGCGCTCGATGCAGAACACCCCCCTGCTGCGTGCCGCGGGCCGCTCCGGCCTCCCGGTCGTGCTCAAGCGGGGGATGGCCGCCACCTACGACGAATGGCTGGCCGCCGCCGAGTACGTGCTGGCCGAGGGCAACACCCAGGTCATCCTCTGCGAGCGGGGCATCCGGACCTTCGAGACGGCCACCCGCAACACCCTTGACGTCTCGGCTGTGCCCGTGCTCCGGGAGCGCACGCCGCTGCCCGTGATCGTCGACCCGAGCCACGCCGCGGGCCGCGCCGACTGGGTCCCCGCGCTGGCGCTGGCCGCCGTGGCTGCCGGGGCGGACGGGCTGCTGATCGAATCCCACCCCGTGCCGGCGGAGTCCTGGAGCGACGCCGCCCAGGCCATCACGCCGGAGACCCTCGAGGCGATCATCGCCGGTGCCGCGGTGCTGGCGCCGATGCTGCGTGGTCACCAGGCGGCCGAGCTGGCCGAGCACCGCCAGATCATTGACTCGCTGGACCTCGCCCTGGGAGCCGTGCTCCAGAGTAGGGCGGGGGCGGTCGACGCCGTGCAGCGGGACAAGCGCAGGACCGGTCTGACCGTCCGTGATCGCAGCCGCGAGCAGGAGGTCATCGCCCACGTCGCCAGCCGGGTGCCGCGCCTCTCCGCCGAGGCCGTGGGACGGGTGATGACCGCGGTCATCGACGGCTGCGTGGAGGCGAGCGAGCGCTCCGCGGCGACCGACAAGGAGGCCGGCACAGGCGCCATCTGACGGGAGTGCCGGCGCTCTCAGGTCATGCGAGGGGCCGGCTACAGCCGAACCGGATCACCGGCCAGGATGGCCCGGATCACCGATCGCGCCCGTCGCGGTCCAGCCGGTGCTGCCGACCTCCACGATACGTGCGGTCCCCGACGAGCACCGAGGACCAGCCACCTCGCGCCCTGGGCACTCACCACCCGGAGCCGCTGCTGGAGCAGCGGTCCCTCGGGACTGTCGATGCTCGCGGCCTCGATGCGCTGCTCGACCGGGACACCGTCGACCGCGGCCTCGATCTGGGGCCAGTCCGGCGCTTCCTCCGCCGTCGCACCGGTGGCGTCCCCGTCCCCATCGCCGAGGTGCAGTGACGCGGCCACCTCCTCGGTCGCGTCGGCGACGGAGAGAAGACGCGCCCGGTAGCCTGCAGCCTCGGGGAGGAGGTCGAGGACCAGGTCGGTAGCGCCCAGCCGGCCGAAGAGCATGCGCTCCGGGCTGCCGGGTCCCGCTCCGGCTGGGCAGCCGGCGAAGGCCCACGCGGCCGCGATCGCATCCAACGTCGCGGCGAGGTCGCCCACCGCCTGGCCGGACCGGCCGGCTCGGGCGAACAGGCCGCGCCGGACCAGATCCTCCGCCGCCTCCTTCTCCTCCGAGTCACCGCCCGCTCCCTCCGGCCGGGCGAAGAGAGGCTGGAGGAATCCGATGCCGCTCACCCCCGCGACCCGCAGCTCGGCGGGGGTGTAGTGGCCGAGGTCGAGGGCTGGGGGCGGAGACATTCAGCCTCGGAGCACCTCGGCGTACTTGGCGCGGAAATCCTCGCGCCAGGCGCTGAGGCCGCCCGGCTGGCTGGCCCGCCAGGCGATCTGCACCTTCATGAACAGGAGCTCGCCGACCCTCACCTCGGCTCCCGGCACCCGATCTCGAAAGGATGTGTACGAGGGGACGACCAGGCCCTCGAGAGGGAGCAGACCCTCCGGGTCTCGCTCCGCCGATGGAGACCACAGGACGCCGCAGCCGCTGATGAGTTGAGACACGCGCTTGACGTCCGCCTTCCACACCCACTGACCGACGATTGCGGTCCCGTCGAGCAGCAGGACCCGGCGGTCCGTCGCCACCAGGGTGCCGGTGGCTCCGGTGCTGGCGACGTCGCAGGTCGGTGTGGCGGCGAAGGTGACCTGCTTCACGGCGCCGATGCGCACCGCGAACCGCTCCCCCTGCTCGAGCGTGCCGTCGGTCAGGGAGGGGTCCTGCAATTGCCCGGCTTCGAAGACGTCCGACCATGCCAGCGCGAGCTGAAGGTTGTTGGGCTGGCGCGGGGGTCGGACGCGACGCAGCATCGGCTACCCCGCCGGGCAGGTGGGCCCCGGCAGGCGGGTGCCGAAGAGCGTGTGGCACAGGGCACCGCTGGACTGGGCCCATTGAGCGAGGAAGTAGAGGCCGGTTCCCGCGACCACGACCTCTCCGACCACGGGGACCCAGTCGGTCCCGAAGTTGACCCCGGCGAGCGTTGCGCCGACCGTTCCGATCCCCGCCAGGTTGGCCCCCGCCATCACCTTGTCCGCGGTGCTCGACTGCCCGTCGACGAGGACCAGGACGTCCGATCCGACGCCGAGAAGCAGGCCCGCGTCGCCCACCACGTCCCCCGGGCCGTCCAGGCTGAAGCCCGCTGCGGCACGCGCATTCTCAGTGGCCTGGGCGGAGAGCATCTGGTCGACGTAGGACTGCTGAGCATCCGCCGCGGCTGCACTCGTCGTTGTGGGGTTGTCCAAGACAGCCTCGAGGCTCTTGTACGCCGCCGGGTTGAGGGTCTTGAGGTAACCCCAGTCATCGGTTGCGACGGCCGCATCCAGGTCCATCGTCTTGTTCCATTCCGCGACCTGCTGGTAGAACCCGTAGGTTCCGAGCACTGCCCCCGGTCCGCTCAGGATGTCCAGGAACTGCTGCACCAGCGTGCTCTTGATAACGCCCGAGGTCTGCCCCAGCGCGGCGGCGCAGACACTCGCCGCCTGGCTGGCGTCGGACCTTGCCTCCTCACACTGCGCGCACGCCTGCGCGTACACCGCGCTCAAGGTGTCTGCAGCCTGTTGCTCTGCCTGGGCTGCCGTCGCCGCCGCCGCCGGGTCCAGGGTCGCGCGGACGGCGAGCTCGGCCATCGTTGCAGCGTAGGAGCGCTGGGCTGCCTCGTACCGCTGGTTGGCCAGCGTAGCCTCCCCCTGGGCGGTGGCCAGACCCGATGCGTACGTGGAAAGAAACCCCGCCGCATCGCTCTGCTGGCCTGACAGGTCATTCAGGCCCGAGCGCACCGAGGACGCCGCGGTTTCGAAGGCATGAGACGCCTGCCCCTTCCAGGCCGCCAGGACCGTGCTGACCGCAGTGCTGAACCGCGACGCCTCCGTCTCCAGGTCGGACGCGCCGACCCTGAGAGCTGAGGCGGCCGAGCGAATCTCGACGGGGTCGCCGCCGGGGAGGGTGAGGCCGTCGCTGCTCACGGGACCTGCTCCTCCAGTCTCCGGATGGCGTTCTCGGCGCCGGCGTAGCGGGTGGCGGCGGCCGCGAGTGCCTCGCCCAGACCGATCAGGCTGAGCGTCGCCGACTGGAAGCCGACCCCCAGGATTTCTGCGAGCTCCGACATGGCCTCCTCGAGCGACGTCTGGCCGGCCGCGCCGGCGCCGTCGTGGAGGCTGGTGCAGACGCGTGCGCTCAGCGACGCGACATCCTCCGCCACCGAGGCGAAGGGGAACTGCTGCAGCGCGCTCGTGTCGACCTCGGTGGGTATCGGTGCCAGCCCCGGCGGCCCGTAGGGCGGCGGCGGTCCCCACTGGTACACGCCCGGAACGTATCAAAAGCACTGTGCAGCCTGCAACAGCTGCCCTCGGGTACGATCTCCGGCTGACGGGAGGAACCAGATAGATGGCGGCCATCGTGGTGGAGGAGCTGCGCAAGTCGTACGGCTCTCTGCACGCCGTGCGCGGCGTCAGCTTCAGCGTGGAACCGGGCGAGGTGTTTGGGCTGCTCGGGCCCAACGGCGCGGGCAAGACCACGATCGTCGAGATCCTCGAGGGCTACCGCCGCCGCGACCAGGGGCGTGTCGAGGTTCTCGGCGCAGATCCGGCCACCGCCGGCCGCGACCTCCGCAGGCGGGTCGGCATGGTCCTGCAGGAGTGCGCCGTCGAGCCCTACCTCACCGTGCGCGAGGTGGTCGACCTCCACCGCGGCTACTACCCGAAGCCGCTGCTGACCGACGACGTTGTCGAGCTGGTCGGCCTGGAGGAGAAGGCGGGCGTTCGCGTCAGGAAGCTCTCGGGCGGGCAGCAGCGCCGTCTCGATCTCGCCCTCGCGCTGATCGGCGACCCGGAGCTGGTCTTCCTCGACGAGCCGACCACCGGATTCGATCCGTCAGCGCGCCGCAACGCCTGGGAGATCGTGCGCGGGATGCGCAAGCTGGGCAAGACCATCCTGCTCACCACCCACTATATGGACGAGGCCCAGAACCTCACCGACCGGGTCTGCGTGGTCAGCGCTGGCGAGGTGGTGCGGATCGGCACGCCCGGAAGCCTGCGCGCGGAGCGGGCCGAGACCAGGATCCAATTCATCCGCCCCGACGGGGTCACCGTGCCCGAGGTGGGTGAGCTCGTCCCCGGAGGCGAGGACGGGCTGATCGCCATGATCACCGACAACCCGACCAAGGCGCTTCACGAGCTGACCGCGTGGGCTGTCGCCCGCGGCCTGGAGCTGCAGCGACTGGAGGTGAGCCAGCCGTCACTGGAGGACGTCTACCTGGAGCTGACCGGCGATGAGTGACCTGGCCGTCAGCCTCCGTCAGGTGCGCGCCGAGCAGCGGGGCTTCTGGCGCAACCCCGTGGCCGCCTTCTTCGGCTTCGGCTTCCCGATCATGTTCCTCCTCATCTTCGGCACCATCTTCAAGGGGCAGACCACCTGCATCGACGGCAGCTTCGGCGCGCGCGGGCAGTGCGTGGGCGGCACGGTCGTGCCCTACAACAACTTCTTCGTCCCGGCCATGGCCGCCTGGGGCGTGCTCACCACCTGCTTCTCCAACCTCACCATCAGCACCGTCTACCGCCGCGACAACGGGCTCCTCAAGCGGCTGCGCGGGACACCGCTGCCGTCAGCGGCCTTCGTCGCCGGCATCCTCGGCTCGGCCCTCATCTCCGCGGTGATCGTGGTGGCGTTGACCGCGTTGGTGGGCCATCTCCTCTATCAGGCCCCGTGGCCCGCCCACCCGCTGCCGGCGCTGGTCACCGTGCTCCTGGGCGGCCTGGTCTTCTGCGTCCTCGGCCTGGCCATCACCGCGGTCACACCCAATGCCGACGCGGCACCGGCGGTGGTCAACTTCACCTCCCTCCCCATCCTCTTCATCTCCGGCTTCTTCTTCAACTTCAACAACGCGGTCTTCGCGGACATCGCCAAGGTCTTCCCCATCTACTGGTTCAAGGAGTCGATGCTCACCAGCTTCGGCGCCGAGCACAGCTCGAGCGGTTGGAACGGACAGGATCTGCTGGTGATGGCGATCTGGGGAGTGGTCGGGCTGGCGCTCACGCTGCGTTTCTTCCGCTGGGAGTCGCGGAGGGTCTGAGCTCGGCGCGGTCGGGTCCCGCGGGCGCCGGTTCAGCCCTCGTTCGTGGACGGCATCAGGCCGCGATACATGGCCATCTCGGCGTGCTCCCAGGCGGCGTCGGCCTGCTCGGGAGGGCCGAGCCAGCCGAGCAGCTCGAGGCTGGTCAGCCCGTGGATCAGGCTGTAGAAGATGGTGGCCAGAGCGAGGGGGTCGCCCCTCAGCTGGCCGGCCTCGACGCAGCGTCCGAGCGCCTCGACCAGGGCTCCGAACGTGCCCATCGCCATCACCTGGGTCTCCTCCCCGGGCACGAACTGGGGGAAGGGCCGGCCGAACATCAGGTCGTAGAGGTGCGGGTTGGCCCGGGCGTTGGCACGGAAGGCAGCGCCGAGGGCGATGAGATCGGCCAGCGGGTCATCGGTCCGTTCCAGCGCGGCGATCCGCCCGGCGAAGCGCCGGAAGCCCTCCCGGAACATCTCCTCGACCAGCCCCCACTTGTCGCCGAAGAGGCTGTAGATGGCGGAGGCCGAGGTCTCCGACCGCTCCGCGAGGCGGCGGACGGTCAGCGCTGAGGGGCCCTCCGTGGCGAGCAGACGGCCGCCCTCGTCGAGCAGGCGTAGGCGGAGCTTGTCGTCGTGGGTCCGCGGTCTGGCCACTTGACAGAGTATATGCGAACGTGGTTCTATAACGACGTTTCAAATCAACGTTCTGAAACCAGTCTTGCTGAGGAGGAGCCCATGGCCACCGTGGTCCCCGGCCGGTACACCGCCGATGTGGAGGACGAGTTCGTCGTCTTCCTGGTCGGGATGCGGATCAACCACTTCTGGAAGATCCACAAGTGGCTGCCCGTGGCGCGGGCGATGGGTCCCATGCTCCGCTCGCTTGCTCGGGATCCGAGCAAGGGGATGCTCGGCTACCGGGTGATGCCCGGGTTGCGGGTCATCACCGTGCTCCAGTACTGGCGCAGCTTTGACCAGCTGGCAGCGTTCGCAAAGAGCCACGACGAGCCCCACCGGGGCCCCTGGCAGCGGTTCAACCGGGCTGTCGCCGCGAGCGGTGACGTTGGCATCTGGCACGAGACCTACCGGATCCCGGCCGGTGGTTACGAGTGCATCTACTCGAACATGCCGGTGTTCGGCCTCGCAGCGGCCACCGCGCACGCCCCGGTGGCGAGCCGCGGCCAGTCCGCTGCTCGCCGGATCGGCGTCAGCCAGCGCGACGACCCGGTGGAACCGGTGCCCGTCGAGCCCGCAGGAGGCGACCCCCTATGATTTGCGCCGAGCCGATGCCCGCCGTCGTGCGGCTGGGAGGAGAGATGGCAGACATCGACGTCAAGGACCTGGTCAAGCGCTACGGCGACGTGGTCGCGGTGGACGGGCTGAGCTTCTCCGTCCAGAAGGGCGAGGTCTTCGGCATGCTCGGGCCCAACGGAGCTGGCAAGACGACCACCCTGGAGATCATCGAGGGCCTTCGGGTACCCGATGCCGGCACCGTCCAGGTGCTCGGCACCGACGTGCTCGCTCATCCCGGCACGGTCAAGGAGCGGATCGGCGTCCAGCTCCAGGCCACCGCGCTTCCCGACTTCACCAAGGTCCGCGAGGCCATCGAGCTGTTCGCGGCCCTCTACCGGCACGCGCGACCCACCGCAGAGCTGCTGGCCGAGTTCAACCTCGAGGAGAAGGCCGACGCCTACACTGACAAGCTGAGCGGCGGGCAGATGCAGCGGCTGAGCATCGCGTTGGCCCTCATCAACGACCCCGACCTGGTCTTTCTCGACGAGCCGACCACCGGCCTCGATCCCCAGGCCCGGCTCAACATCTGGACGGTCATCGAGGGCATCCGCAAGCGGGGCAAGACGGTGGTGCTCACCACCCACTACATGGAGGAGGCGGAGCGCCTCTGCGACCGCGTCGCCGTCATCGACCGCGGCCGCATCGTTGCCCTGGACTCGCCGCGGAACCTGATCGCCGCCAACGCGGCGGGGACCACCCTGGAGTTCGCCCGGGTGCCCGGCCTCGACGTCGAGGCCCTGCGCAAGCTCCCCGGGGTGGATCGGGTCGTGGCCGACGGGCAGGTCAGCCTGACCACGCGGACCCCCGAGGTGGTGCTCCACGCGCTGCTCGACCCGCAGGCTCCCTGGGCCGGCAGGGAGGGCACCGGTGGTGACGGGGAGGAGGAGGGCATGATCCGCGACCTGGTTGTCCGCCACGGGACCCTGGAAGACGTCTTCCTCAGCCTCACCGGAAGGAGCCTCCGCGAATGACCACATTCGGCGCCTTCCGCGCCCTCGCCCTCAACCGGGTGCGCGCCTCGGTGCGCGACCGGACCTCGCTCATCTTCACCCTCGGGCTCGCGGTCCTGTTCATGGTCATCTTCGGGCTGCTCTTCGGCGGCAACGGCGTCTCGCTGACCCTGGACGCCGTCAACAACGACAACACTGCGCCGTCAGCCGGCTACGTCACGGCGCTGCGCAATGTCCCGGGTGTCACCGTCGACGTGAAGACGCACGCGACGGCCTTCGCCGATCTCAAGGACGATTCGGTCGTCGCCGTGCTGGTGATCCCGAGCGGTTTCGGTGCCGCCTACGATGGTCGAGGGCCGTCTCAGACGGTCGGGATTTATCAGGCCGGGGGCAGCTCCTCGTCCACCGCCATCGCGGACGACGTGGTCGCGAACGTGACCGCTCGCTTTGCCTCCGGTTTGGGCCATTCGACCATCACCCTCGACTCCCCGAAGGCGGCGGCGGTCAACCAGGTCACCGAGATGGACTACATGCTGCCCTCGATGATCGCCTACATCCTCCTCTTCTCCGGCGTCAACTATGTGGCGATCGGCCTGGTCGAGATGCGGGTCAAGCAGGTCCTGCGCCGCTTCCGGGCCACCCCGGTCCGGTCCGGCACAATTCTCGCCGCCCAGGTGGTGGGCGGGGCGCTGATCGTCCTGCTCCAGATCCTGGTCCTGGTGCTGATCGGGATCTGGGCGTTCGGGGCCAGGAACTACGGCAGCTGGTTGCTCCTGATCCCACCCATCGTGCTGGGCACCGCGGCCTTCGTCGGCATCGGCTTCCTGATCACCAGCATCGCCAAGACCAGCGAGGCGGCGCGGGCGCTGGCGGCGATGGTCACCTTCCCGCTGATGTTCCTGAGCGGCATCTTCTTCCCGATGACGGGATTGCCCGAGGTGGTGCAGGTCATCTCCCGCATCCTCCCCCTCGCCTGGGCCAGCGACGCCCTCCACCAGGTCATGAACAACGGCGCGGGGTTCAGCGCGATCTCCACCGACTGCCTGGTCATGGCGGCATGGGCGGTGGGCGCGATCACCCTCGCCACCTGGCGCTTCCGCTGGGATTGATCCGGGAGCGCTGAACCGGCGCCGCGGGCGCCACGAGCGGCCGCCGGTGCGGGCGCCGCATAATCCGGAACACACCTGAATACGCCCCGGGTTGAACGGGAAGCCGGTGAGAATCCGGCGCTGTCGCGCAACTGTGAGCGGGGAGCCAAGGTCAGCGTGCCACTGCGAGACCGCGTCTCGTGGGAAGGCGACCGACGGCGACGATCCGCAAGCCAGGAGACCGACCCGAGGCACGACTCCACCCCCGCGCGTGACGGGAGGACGGCCTCATGGCGGCGAGGATGCCTTCGGCGAGGTGGAGACCGATCGCCGCCTGAGGAGCGTGGGATGAAGGGATCCCGCAGGTGCACCGGCGTGGTGATGGCGTTCGCTCTCATCGCGACATGCGCGGCCGTCGGGGTGACGGCGGGAGCGGCGCAGGCGGGCACGACCCCCGTGACCCGAGCCCTCCTCTACCTGAGGTCCCAGCAGGGGGCGGGCGGGGGGATAGCCGGACCCTCGGGGAGCGACGCGGATAGCGAGCTGTACGCGATCGGCGCCGCCGCCGGCGGCTACGATCCCACGTCGCTCGAAGCGAGCTCCGGGAAGTCGGTGATGGACTACCTGGCGGCGGGCGCCGTCAAGGCCTGCACGAGGAGCAACCCGGGAGGGTGCGGCGAGCTGATCCAGGCGGCGGTCGCGGCGGGAGACGCCCCCCAATCCTTCGGCGGGGAGGATCTGGTCACCACGCTGAGCTCGGCCTACGACGAGACCACGGGGGAGTACGGCGACGGCGAGGCGTTCACCCAGGCCCTCGCGATCCAGGGACTGGTGGCCGCCGGTGCGCAGGTGCCCGCCCCGGCCGTCCAGTTCCTCGTCTCCGCCCAGGACAGTGACGGCGGCTGGGACTACCAGGACGACGCCAACGACCCCAAGGCGGCCACCGACTTCGACACCAGCGACACCAACTCGACGTCGATGGTGCTGATGGCGCTCGACGCGGCCGCTGACCACGCCCGCGACACGAGCACCCTGGCCTGGCTGGCCACCCAGCAGGACGCCGACGGAGGCTTCCCCTACCAGTCGGGGGACGGCAGCGACCCCGACTCCACCGCCCTGGTCATCCAGGCGATCATCGCCACCGGCGGTGACCCGTCCGGTGCCGCGTGGTCAAAGGGGGGCAAGACGCCGCTCGGCCACCTGACCAGCACCCAGGACGAGGACGGCGGCTACACCTTCCCGGGCAAGAAGGGCCCCGATGCCTTCACCACCAGCCAGGTGCCCCCCGCGCTGGAGGGGGTGGCCTTCCCGGTCCCCTTCACCAGCCGGCGCTGGTACGACGCCGGAGCGGCCCTGCCCGCCACTGCGACGGGGGCATCGGGTGGACTGCCCGCCCCATTGGTCTACGTCCTCGTCGCCCTGGCGGCCGTCCTGGTCATCGGAGGTGGTGGGCTGGCGGTGGCACGGGCCCGGCGGTGAGGAGGATCCTGCCGCGGCGTGGGCTCGCCATCTGCCTGCTGGGTACGGTGGCCGGCCTGGCGGCGAGCGCGGTGCGGGTGCTCCCCGCAACGTCGCTGTGCAGCGCCGCGACCTACCCTCACCAGGTCGCCCTGGTCGTCGAGCTGGGCGATGGGGAGTCGGTCGGGAGGTGCGTCGGCTTCAACGCCTCCAGCATCAGCGGAGACGAGGTGCTGCGGGCCAGCGGCCTGGAGTACGCGACGCAGGGCTATGGCTCGCTCGGCCAGGCGGTGTGCCAGGTGGACGAGGAGCCGGCCGCCTACAGCACCTGCCTGCCGAGCAGCGGCTCGTACTGGGCGCTCTTCACCGCGCGCGGCGGCGGAGCCTGGCAGCCGGCCGACGTCGGCATCTCGAGCGTGGAGCTCGCCAGCGGGGATGCCGAGGGTCTTCGCTACGACCCCGAGACCGGCCCCGACCCTGCTCCGCCCTCCCCGGCGGGCGTCTGCGCCGCCACCGGCTCTTCGGCGCCGGCTTCCGGCGACGTCGTCCCCGCCTCCCCGGGCGCCGCGGGAGCTGGCATCAGCCCGGCGCTGCTCGTGGCGGCCGTGGTCCTCGGCGTGCTGGCCGGGCTGGCGCTGGTCCAGCTGCTGCTCCGGCGGAGACGCGCATGAGCACGCGATCCCTGGCGGCGTGGTCGGCGTCTGGACTGGTCATCGCGCTCTCGACGAGCAATCCCGTGTATCGCGCCGTCGTCCTCCTCTGCGCGCTCAATCTCCTCCTGGCCCGGGGGCGCCGCGGATCTGGAACCCGCCTCCTCCTGGTGAGCATCGGGATCGCAGGCCTGATCGCCACCCTGGTGACGCTGCTGCTGAGCCACACGGGGCAGCACGTTCTGGTGCGGCTGCCCGCCGGTATCCCCGCGATCGGCGGGCCGCTGACCCTCGAGGCGCTCGCCTTCGGGATGGCCACCGGGCTGGGGATCGCGGCCGCGCTGTTGGCGGTGGCTCCGCTCACCCTGGTCAGCCAGCCGCACGAGCTGGTCGACGCGCTGCCAGCGCCCCTCGCCCGCACCGGTGCCGCGGTGGGGGCGGCCCTCAACCTCATCCCCGGCACGCTGCGCAGCGCCGTCGAGATCCGGGAGGCCCAGCGCATGCGGGGCTGGCGAGCGCGGCGTGTCGTCGACTGGCCGGCGGTGGCGGTGCCGGTCGTGCTCACCGCCATCGAGGGGTCGATGACCCTGGCTGAGGCGATGGAATCACGCGCCCACGGCACCGGCGCCCGCACCCACTTCAGCATCCAGCGCTGGGCGCGCTACGACACCGTCGTCTCGGTCACCGCCGCGCTCGGCGCCGGCGGTTTCCTGGCTCTCGTCGTCACCGGTGGGGCGCCCGGCTGGTTCCCGTTCCCGGTGCTCTCTGCGCCGGCGATCAGCGTCCCGGCCCTGCTCTGCTGCGCGCTGCTGGTGGTGCCGTCACTCCAGGTGCGGCGGTAGATGCGCACCATCTCCTTCGCCGGACTCCATTACACCTATCCCGAGACCGCGTCCCGCGCTCTCGACGGGGTGGATCTGGAGATCGACTCCGGCCTGACTCTCCTCACCGGCGCCTCGGGGAGCGGCAAGTCCACCCTGCTGCGGGTCTGCAATGGGCTCATCCCTCATTTCCACGGCGGGGTGATCGGAGGCAGTGCACGCGTCCTCGGACGAGAGGTGGTCCGCGCCCCAACCCGGGAGCTCGCCCGCGATGTCGGCTTCGTCTTTCAGGACCCGGAGCTGCAGGCGGTCTATCCCTCCGTCGAGCGCGACGCCGCCTTTGGGCTGGAGAATCTCGGGGTCGCGCGTGGGGAGATGCTCCGTCGGGTCGGCGACGCTCTGGAGATGTGCGGCATCGCCCACCTCCGGAGCCGTGCGGTCGGCACCCTCTCCGGCGGCGAGCGGCAGCGGCTCGCCCTGGCTGGGGTGCTGGCGATGCGCCCGCGCCTCCTCGTCCTCGACGAGCCCCTCTCGCAGCTCGACCCGGAGGGGTCGGCGGCGCTGCTCGCCACGCTCCATGCCGCCGTCCGGGCAGGCACCACGGTGCTGGTGGCCGAGCACCGCCATCACCTGGTCCTGGAGCGGGCCGACCGGTGCCTGCTCATGGCCCAGGGGAGGGTCACCCCGTGCGCCCCGGGGCGTCCCGTCGAGACCGCCCGGGCCGCGGCGCCCCGGGGATCGGCCTTGCCAGAGCTCAGCTGGCGCCTCCGCGACGTGAGCGCCGGCCCGGCGGAAGTCGCGGTGCTGCACGACCTCGACCTGGCGGGCGGAACCGGCGAGGTGGTGGCTCTCACCGGCCCCAACGGTTCCGGCAAGACCACCCTGCTGCGCACCATCGCCGGGCTGCTCCCCCCCCTGTCGGGCAGAGTGGAACGGCGCCCCGGCCGGATCGCCTATCTCCCCCAGAACCCGTCGGCGCTCCTGCACCGGGGAACCGTGCGTTCCGAGATCGCCTGGACCCTGCGGCGGACCCGTTCGGCCGGCCGCCCTGACGCGGTGCTGGAGGAGCTGGGACTCACCGCCGTCGCCGATCGCGATCCGCGCGACCTCAGCACCGGCCAGCGGCAGCGCGCTGCGCTCGCCTCGGTGCTCGCCGGTGACCCGTCACTGGTGCTCCTGGACGAGCCGACGCGGGGCATGGACGATGCCGCGCGCGCCGCCCTGACCGCCGCGCTGGCCCGCATCGCGGATCGGGGCGCGAGCGCGGTGGTGGCGACCCACGATCCGCAGCTGGTCTCCGCGGTGGCCAACCGGGTGGTGGATCTCGCCGACGGCACCGCGCGAGAGCGGCGGTCACTCACGGCGGCAGCCAGATGACCTGGCGGCGTCCGCCCGATGAGGTTCGCGGAGGTGGCTCGAGGACGCTTACCGCCGTCGTCCCGGCGACGCTGGTTGCCGTCTCCATCCTCGGGGTGGCGCTCTTCCTCTGGCCGTTCGCCGTCTCCAGCGCCCCCGCTCCGCTGGTGGCACTCTCCCTTGCCCTGGGGACAGTGGCCGCCCTCGCGGCGGTGGAGACGGTGATGCGCCGTCTCGACGCGCGGCGCTTTGCCCTCCTCGCCGCCATCGCCGGCATCGACGCGGCACTGCGGCTCGTCCTGGTGACGGGCGCCGGAGGGTTCAGCCCCATCTTCTTCCTCATCCTCGCCACCGGCTACATCTACGGGCCCTCCTTCGGCTTCCTCTGCGGAGCCACGTCGCTGCTCGCCTCGGCGGTGGCCACCGGGGGCATCGGGCCCTGGCTCCCCTACGAGATGTTCGGCTGCGGCTGGACCGGGGCCGCGGCGGGGATCGCCGGGCTGCGCCGCTCCTCGCCCCCGGGCATCCGGGACGTCGCCGTCCTCGCCGCCGTCAGCGTCGTCGCCGGCTACGCCTATGGGGCGCTCCTCGACGTCTGGGATTGGACCACCTTCTACCGGGGCAGTCCCTCCTTCGGCTTCCTCCCGGGGGCGGGGACGGCGGTGCTCCTGCAGCGGTTCGCGCGCTTCTACCTGGCAACCTCGGCGATCTGGGACAGCTTCCGTGCTGCCGGTGACGCGCTCGCCGTGATCGTCCTCGGGCTGCCCGTGCTGGCGGGTCTCGCCCGGGTGAGGCGCAGGCTCACCTTCACCGTGAGCGGCCTGAGCCTGCAGGTGCCAGACGGACCCGGAGCGTCGCGGGACGGCGCCGGATCTGCCGTTTCACGACCCAACCCGGCCCCGGCGCACGCCGATTGACCCCGGCTGGCCCCAGTCCGCCCGATCCCGGCCTCGTCGAGGGTTCAGTGCCCCTTGGGGGTGCGTTCGTCGCATCCCCAGGGAGTGTTGTGTCTCTTGAGCAGCTCGAGGAACGGGTCTGCCGGGAACGCCTCCGGGCCGAGGACACCCGCCCCCGACCAGACCTTGGACTCGATCAGCTCGAGCGCGGACAGCGGGTTGACGGCCGTCTGCCACACGACCGCCTGCGACCCGTATTCGGCCATCGAGGTGGCGTTGTCCACCACGTGGTAGAGGTAGACCTCACGCGGCTTGCCGTCCTTCCCGGTGCCGCGCACCAGGGTGCCCGCGCAGGTCAGGCCCGACATGAGCTCGCCGAGGCCGGCCGGATCCGGCAGGCATGCGGCCACCAGATCGCGTGGCGAGACCCGAGCGTCGCCGACCTCCACCGGTGCGGTCTGGTCCAGGCCCAGCTTGTGCAGCGTCTGGAGGACGCCGATGAACTCGTCGCCGAGGCCGTACTTGAAGGTGACCCGGCCGCAGTCGACCCAGCGCGGCACCAGGAGCACCTCCTCGTGCTCCACGTTCACACACTCGACGGGGCCGATGCCCTCGGGAAAGTCGAAGACCTCGGGCTCGCTGAAGGGGGGCGTCGTGTACCAGCCGCGCCCACGCTCGTAGATGATCGGCGGGTTGAGGCACTCCTCGATCGTCGTCCAGATCGAGAAGGTGGGGGCGAACTCGTATCCCTCGACGACCAGGTTGGCTCCGTCGCGGACCCCGACCTCGTCGATGGAGGAGAAGAGGTGGTCGGCCGCGTAGCGTGCGAAGACGTCGGAGAGGCCCGGCTCCACGCCCATCCCCACCAGGGCGAGGAGCCCCTTGCTCTCCCATTCACCTGCCAGGGCGAACTGCTCGTCTCCCAGCTTGACGCCCGGGGTGGCGAAGGGATCGTCCGGGTGGGGGTGGGAGAGTGACATGGCCATGTCCAGGTAGTTGACCCCGGAGGCCAGTGCCGCGCGGAAGAGAGGCATCACGAACCGGGGGTCGACGGCATTCAGGAGGACGTCGCACCTCTCCGCCTCCAGGAGTTGCGATACCGCCTTCTCGTCGCTCGCGTCGAGGGCAGCCGCCGTGAACCGCGGACCCGCTCCGGCGACGGCGCGCTGCGCCCGGGCGGGGTCATGGTCAGCGACCACCATCGCTTCGAACAGGTTCCAGCGCGACGCCGTCCGGGCGATCGCCGTCCCGACTCCGCCCGCTCCGACCAGCAGCACACGCATGGCAGAAAACCCTCCGGCCGGCGATTATACTTGCCGGCCAACGGCCTTGTGGGGGGTCTGGCAGTCAGCGGGGGCAGGTTGGTGGGAGGCGGCCATGGGCGCTCAGGACGGCAGATGGGGAAACTTCGTGGGGGGCCGCTACCTCGACCCCAAGGACGGCTCCTTCAGTCAGCTCATCGATCCCGTGACCGGGGACGCGTTCGCCGCGGCGCCCCTCTCCAAGCCCGCCGATGTGGAGCACGCCCTCGGCGTTGCCCAGGCGGCATTCGAGGAGTGGCGTGAGACCACTCCCTCGGAGCGGAGCCTCGCGCTGCTGCGCTTTGCCGATGCGGTCGAGAAGCGCGGTGCCGAGCTGGTGGACCTGGAGTGCCGCAACACCGGCAAGCCGCGTTCCCTGACCACCTCCGAGGAGCTTCCGCCGGTTCTCGATCAGATCCGTTTCTTCGCCGGCGCCTGCCGGCTTCTCGAGGGCCGCGCCGCAGCCGAGTACATGCACGGCTACACCTCCTTCGTGCGCCGTGAGCCGGTGGGCGTGTGCGCCCAGGTGACGCCCTGGAACTACCCGATGATGATGGCGGTGTGGAAGTTCGCCCCGGCCATCGCCGCGGGGAATACCGTCGTGCTCAAGCCGGCTCACACCACCCCACTCAGCACCCTGCTGCTGGCGGAGATCGCCGCGGAATTCCTCCCGCCCGGAGTGTTCAACGTGCTCTGCGGGAGCAATCGCGACATGGGCGCCGCCCTCATCGGCAACCCGATCCCTCGCATGGTCTCGATCACCGGCAGCGTGCGCGCTGGTCGCGAGGTGGCTCAGACCGCCGCGGTCGATCTCAAGCGGGTGCACCTCGAGCTGGGCGGCAAGGCTCCCGTCGTCGTGTTCGATGACGTCGACGTCGCCAAGGCTGCCGAGGGCATCGCCATGGCGGGCTTCTTCAACGCGGGCCAGGACTGCACCGCCGCCACGCGAGTGCTTGCCGCTCCGCGTGTTTACACGGATCTCGTCGATGCGCTGGCGGAGAGGGCCAGGGCACAGGTTGTCGGCGCTCCGGACGATGCGGACGTCAACCTCGGTCCGCTCAACAGCGAGAACCAGTTCAAGGTCGTGAGCGGTTACGTGGACCGGCTGCCCGCGCACACCGAGGTGCGTGCGGGCGGCCATCGCGTCGGCGACCGGGGCTTCTTCTACGAGCCCACCGTCGTCACCGGGGTCGAGCAGTCCGACGAGATCGTCCAGGAAGAGGTGTTCGGCCCGGTCATCACCGTGCAGCGTTTCTCCGATGAGGACCAGGCTGTGGCCTGGGCCAACGAGGTCGAGTTCGGACTGGCCTCGTCGGTCTGGACCCGCGATCACGGGCGCGCGATGCGCATGGCCAAGCGGTTGGATTTCGGGTGTGTCTGGATCAACACCCACATCCCGCTGGTGGCGGAGATGCCCCACGGCGGCTTCCGGCACTCGGGGTACGGCAAGGATCTTTCGGTGTATGGATTCGAGGACTACACCAGGATCAAGCACGTCATGACGGCGCTGGACGTCTGAGCCAGGAGGGCCCGAGGGTGAACGCCATTGCCGACGAGGTCCCCGAGCAGCGCCGTCTCCTCACCGAGATCCCGGGGCCGCGATCGCGCGAGCTGGCGGCGCGACGCGAGCGTGCCATACCCAAGGGGGTGAGCACCACCCTCCAGGTCTTCGTGGTCCGGGCCGGCCCGGGGATTCTCGAGGACGTCGACGGCAACCGGCTGATCGACTTCGGCTCGGGCATCTCGACGACCAACGCGGGCAACAGCGCTCCCTTGGTCGTCGACGCCATCCAGGAGCAGGCGGCCCTCTTCACCCACACCTGCTTCATGGTCACCCCGTACGAAGGCTACGTCGAGGTCTGTGAGCGCCTGAATCAGCTCACTCCGGGAGACCACGAGAAGCGGTCGTTCCTCGTCAACTCCGGCGCCGAGGCGATCGAGAACGTGGTCAAGGTGGCGCGCTACGCGACCGGGCGTCCGGGGATCGTCGCCTTCGACCACGGCTTCCACGGGCGGACCCTGCTCACCATGACGCTCACCGGCAAGGCCATGCCCTACAAGCGCGGATTCGGCCCCTTCGCCCCGGAGGTCTATCGGGCCCCCTACTCGTACCCCTTTCGAGGGACGGGACGGCTCTCCGACACCATCACCATGCTGGAGACGAGCGTCGGGGCGGAGAGCATCGCCGCGGTGCTCGTCGAGCCGATCGCCGGCGAGGGCGGGGTTGTCGTGCCGGAGCCGGGCTGGCTGGCGGGCCTGGCCGAATGGTGCCGGGGGCGGGGCATACTCCTGATCGCCGACGAGGTGCAGACCGGTTTCGGGCGCACCGGCGACTGGTTTGCCTGCGAGCACGAGGGGGTCGTGCCCGACCTGGTGGCCACCGCCAAGAGTTTGGGGGGCGGGCTGCCCATCGGCGGGGTGACCGGCCGCGCTGAGGTGATGGACTCGGTCCACCCGGGGGGCGTCGGCGGCACGTTCGGGGGCAACCCGATCTCCTGCGCGGCCTCCCTGGCGGCGATCCGCACCATCGAGACCGAGAGGTTGGTCGAGCGGGCCCGCGTCCTCGGCGAGCTGATGATGCCGCGGCTGCGCAAGCTGGCGACCGCCGTCCCCGCCATCGGGGAGGTGCGCGGTCGGGGCGCAATGGTGGGCATCGAATTCGTCCGGGATGACGGGATCACTCCCGACCGGGAGTTCACCGGCAAGGTGTTGCGCAGGTGCCACGCGGCCGGGCTGCTGGTGCTCACGGCCGGGACCTACGGCAACGTGATCCGCCTCCTCCCGCCGCTCGTCCTCCCGGATCGGCTCCTCGAAGAGGGGCTGACGATCCTCGAGGATGCGGTGACGGGGTCATGAGCAGGGACACCACCCGAGAGAACGGCATCGACATGGCAGGGGATTGCGGGCGCGGAGGGAACCGATGACGGCGAGCACAATCAGCGAGACCCAGGTGGACAAGGGTCTCAAGCCCGGCGCTCTCTCACTCGTCTCCAGCATCGTCATCGGGGTCGCATCCACGGCCCCGGCCTACAGCCTCGCGGCCACCCTGGGTGCCATCGCCGCCTTCTGCGGCCTGATCTCGCCGCTGGTGGTGGTGATCGCCTTCGTTCCCATGCTCTTCGTCTCGATCGGCTACAGCGAGCTGAACAAGGCCGATCCCGACTGCGGCACCACCTTCACCTGGGCGACCCGGGCCTTCGGTCCCAGGACCGGCTGGCTGGGAGGCTGGGGGATTCTGGCTTCGGACATCCTGGTCATGGCCAGCCTGTCACAGGTGGCGTCGGTGTACACCTTCCATCTGTTCAACGCCGACAGCATCGCCAACGACGCCACCGGTGGCTGGGTCCTGCTCCTCGGCCTGGCCTTCCTCGCCGTGATGACCTGGGTTTGCTATCGCGGCATCGAGATCTCGGCGCGGCTGCAGCGCGTGCTGCTCTCGGTCGAGGTCATCATCCTCATGGTTTTCGGCCTGGTGGCGCTGATCCGGGTGCTCACCGGCAACGCCCCCGCCGGCCACGTCACCCCGAGCATCAGCTGGTTCAACCCCGCATCGGTGTCCTTCTCGAGCCTGATCAGCGGGCTCCTGCTCATGCTCTTCATCTACTGGGGCTGGGACACGTCGGTCTCGATCAACGAGGAGACCGCCGACCGAACCCGCAACCCGGGACGAGCGGCGATCATCTCCACCGTTCTTCTGCTGGCGATGTATTTCGTGGTCACCCTGGGCGTCCAGTCCTTCGCAGGAGTCGGGACCACCGGCACTGGGCTGGCCAACCCCAACAACGTGGGTGACGTCATATCAGTCCTCGGCACGGCGGTCTTCGGCAGCTCGTGGTTCGGCCAGCTCTTCTTTCACCTGCTCCTTCTGATGGTCCTCTCCTCGGCGGCCGCCTCGGCCCAGACCACCATCCTGCCCACCGCCCGGACCATGCTCTCCATGGCGGTCCATAAGGCGCTTCCCGACTCCTTCGCCCGCATGCACCCGCGCTACTTCACCCCCAGCGTCGCGACGCTCGTGATGGGAGGCGTTTCTGCCGCGGTGTACGTTGTGATGAACTACTTGTCCCAAGGGTTGGTGATCGCCGACGCGGTCACCGCCATCGGGGTCTGGATCGCCTTCTACTACGGGCTCACCGGCTTCACCTGCGCCTGGTACTACCGCAGGACGCTGATGAGCAGCGCGCGCAACTTCTTGATGCGCGGCCTCATGCCGGTGCTCGGCGGCCTGATGCTGTACTTCGCCCTGGTGTGGAGCATCGGGTCCGATTTCAACTTCGCGAGCGGAGTCAGCTACACCTCATGGACCCTGCCCTTCGGGCCGCGCTGGGTGATCGGCGGCGTGTTCCTGATCGCACTGGTCTCGGCGCTGGTCGGTCTCGTCATCATGGTGGCGTGGTGGCTCGCCCGCCCGCCCTTCTTCCAGGGCAAGGTGCTCAGCCGCTCGACGTCCACCCTGGTGCTCGATGAGCCCGTGATTCCGGGCGTCATCCCACCCAGCGCCGCCGTATAGCAGTGATGGCCGGCACCGTGGAGGAGATCGTCACCGTCAACCCCGCCACCGAGGCGGAGCTCCAGCGCCACCCCGTCATGACCGAGGCCGAGGTCGGCAACGTCCTCGAGGAGGTCCGGGCAAGCGGCCCGCGCTGGCGCGAGGTGGCCATCGGCCGGCGCGCGGAGCTGATGCACGCCGCCGCCCTGGTGCTCCGGCGCCGCTCGCCCGAGCTCGCCGGGCTGGTGACCGCCGAGATGGGCAAGCTGACCGCCGAGGCACGTGGCGAGATCGAGAAGTGCGCCACCACCTGTGACCATTTCGCCGACCATGCGGAGGAGTACCTGGCCGATCAGCCGGCCCCCTCCGACGGCTCTTCCAGCTTCGTGGCCTTCGAGCCGCTCGGGACGGTGCTCGCGATCATGCCCTGGAACTTCCCGTTCTGGCAGGTGATCCGCTTTGCCGCCCCCGCCCTGATGGCCGGCAACACGGCGGTCCTCAAGCACGCGAGCAACACCACGGGCTCGGGGCTTGCCATCGAGGCGGTCTTCCGCGAGGCGGGCTTTCCCGAGCAGGTTTTCCGGACCCTGGTGATCCCCGGGCGCCGGGCCGGCGCCGTCGTCGCGGACGCCCGCATCGCCGCCGTCACCCTAACCGGCAGCGAGGCTGCGGGCGCCGACACCGCTGCCATCGCCGGCCGCTGTCTCAAGAAGACGGTCCTGGAGCTGGGCGGCTCCGACGCCTTCGTCGTCCTGGAGGATGCCGACATCGAGGCCGCCGCGACCACCGCGGCAAGAGCGCGGTTCCAGAACTGCGGCCAGAGCTGCATCGCCGCCAAGCGCTTCATCGTGGTGGATGCGGTGGCCGGGCCCTTCGAGGAGGCGCTCGTCGCCGCCACCCGGCGTCTTCGCGTCGGCGATCCCACCAATGCGGCGACCACCATGGGACCGCTGGCGCGCGACGATCTCCGCGATGACCTGGAGCGTCAGCTCCAGGGATCCCTGGCCCGCGGCGCGCGCCTGCTCACCGGCGGGCGCCGTCCCGACCAGCGCGGCTGGTTCTACGAGCCGACCGTGCTCACCGGCTGCACGCCCGGGATGCCGGCATTCGACGAGGAGACCTTCGGGCCGCTCGCCGCGGTGGCGAGGGTTTCGGGCGAGGACGAGGCCCGCCGCCTCGCCAACCATTCCGACTTCGGTCTGGGCGGCAATGTCTGGACCCGGGATCTGGAGCGTGGGGTGAGATTCGCCCGGAGTCTGGAGACCGGAGGGGTCTTCGTCAACGGCATGACCCACTCGGATCCCCGCCTTCCGTTCGGTGGGGTCAAGCGAAGCGGCTACGGGCGCGAGCTTCACTCCTTCGGCATCCGCGAGTTCGTCAACATCAAGACGATCTGGGTCGGTTAGCGGCTTCCCACCCGCCTCTCAGGTGGGCCTCAGCCGCCTCTCAGAGGCCTCTCAGCAGCCACCGCCCTCCCGGGCCTTAGCGTGGGCCCATGAACGGAGCGACACTCTCCCGGAAGACGAGGAATCGCGGCTGGGGCCGCTGCGCCGGTGCGACCGCACTGGTCCTGCTGGGGCTGGTCGTCGGCGGCTGCGCCAACGCATCCGCCGTCATGGAGTCGGTCTCCGGGACGCTCGCCTCCCTGCGGTCGGCGGGCTGGTGCCGCTCGTCGATGATGCGGACCCGGCGGCTGGCGGGGGTCGCGATCGCGTGCGGGACGCTCGCCGTGGCGGCCTGCGGGTCGACGGCCTCTCCCGCCGCTCCGTCCACCCCGACCGCTGCCGCGCCGGTGGCTGCCGGCAGCGGGCTTACCCCGCTGGCGCAGACCCCGGGCTCGGTGCCTGCCGAGTACCTCTCTCAGTACACCTCCGTCGAGGCCGACGCCCAGGCCTTCGAGGGTATGGCGCGCGGCCCCTCGAGCGGCGGCACCACGACCGTCGGTGCGGAGCTGCTGGCCGCCAACGGCAACGTCGGGACCGGCCTCCTCTCGGGGCACGCGCTCTCCGGCGTCGAGACCGAGCTCGACGCCTACCAGGCCCTCGGCGTCGAGGGGGTCACCGTCTGCGTCTCGTTTCCGCTCCTGCTGCCCAGCACCCCGGATAGCGCGGGCTACCTCAGCTTCTACGAGGAGGTCGCCCAGCAGGTGCACGCGAGGGGGATGGTGCTGTCGGTCGAGGAGAACCCGATCTTCGCCGGCACCCAGCTGACCACGCTGCCGATCAGCTATGCGGGGCTCACCCTCGACTCCTATGCGGCCGCGCAGCAGCAGCAGGCCCAATTGATCATCAATGACATGCAGCCGGAGTACCTCTCGCTGCTGACCGAGCCCGACACCTTCTCGAGCGTGCTCCACCTGGATCTGGACACACCGGCGACGGCGTCTCAGGTGGTCACGCAGGAGCTCTCCGGCCTGGACCGCGGCACGACCCTGGTCGGTGCCGGCGGCGGTACGTGGTCCAGCCCCTCGATCGACCAGGCGCTGCTGACGACCTCGATCGACTACCTGGACGTCCACGTCTACCCGATGGCGCCGGCCGACCTCACCAACCTGACCGGCGACGTCGCCGCGGCCAAGGCGGCGGACAGGCCGCTGGTCATGGACGAGACCTGGCTCTACAAGGACCTGACGAGCGGGAACTTCGGCCCCGACGGCACCTCGCTACCCAACGCCAGCGGGCCGGAGAACGAGATGAAGGACGTGAGCTTGAGCTTCTGGGAGCCCCTCGACGAGAGCTACGTCGCGGCGATGGTCAGCTACGTCCGGTCTCAGGGCTTCTCGTACGTCGCGTTCTTCGACGGCTCGCGGTGCTTCTTCGGCTACCTGAGCTGGTCACCCCAGCTGGATGCCGCCTCCTACCCGGCGTTCTCGCAGGAATACAACCAGCTGGTCGCGGCCAACCTCGCCGGTCCGGCCGTCTCCGGCACCGGCCTGAGCCTCCAGAAGGCCATCGCAGGCAGTTAGCGGTCCGGCTCAGCCGGCGGACGGACCGCCCGCGCGACCGCTCAACCGTGCCATGTACCGCTCCACCTCGTCCTCGGTGATCGGTCGGCGGAAGAATGCGCTCCAGGCGTGGATCACCAGTCCCACCCCCCAGAAGACGAGGACGAAGCCGGGCCAGAAGACCGTTCGCGACGTGACGGCCCAGACCAGGACGAGCCCCGCGTTGACGAGGACGTAGGCCAGCAGGTGAGGCACGAAGTCGCGCCGCTCCTGGAGCTGCTTCAGCGCCAGCTGGCGCAGGTCGTTCGTGGTCACGCTCATCGGGCTCACCTCTTCTGGCGCGGGCACCTTCCCAACCGCACCCATATACACCGGGCCGGCGCCAGGTTGCCAGGGGCATAGGTACGCGCCGCCGGGGGTCGAAGAGGCCGGTCACGCCCCGTCTTGACGGCCGGCGGCCAGGTTTCCAGAATCGTCCACATGTCGGAGCAGGAGATCGACGCCTACCTTGCGCAGCTCGAGGAACCCAAGCGGAGCACCCTGCGCCAGCTGCGGCAGACCATCCACGAGGTCATCCCCGACGCCGAGCAGTGCATCTCGTATCGAATGCCGGCCTTCCGCCTGCACGGCAAGGTGGTCGCCGGGTTCGCCGCCTTCACGAACCACCTGAGCTACCTCCCCCACAGCGGATCCGTGCTCTCCCAGCTGGCCGATGATCTCTCCGGCTACGTGAGCACCCCGGGTGCGCTCCACTTCCCGGTCGATCAACCCCTGCCGAGGCCGCTCGTGGAGAAGCTCATCGAGGTGCGCCTCCGCCAGATGCGGTAACCCTCCCCAGCCTTGGCAGTCGTCAGAGGTGCAGGGCGAGGCGGAGTCCGTCGTCCACCCGCGCCAGGTCGGTTCGCCGGAGCGTGCCGGCGCGGTCCACCAGCCGGCCCCGGTCGATGGTCGCGATCTGAGTGACGTTGACGACCGATCGCCGGTCCAGCCCGGCGGCTCCCCTGGGCAGGGTGACGTTGCCCGGACGCGCACCGAGCTTGGTGGCGGAGGTCACGGCCACCACGGTGACGGTCTCCAGACGAGAGCGATTGAACCGGTCATCCGACACCACCACAGCCGGCCGGCGCTTGGCCGGTTCGCTCCCGATGGGCGCCCCGAAATCAACCCACCAGACCTCGCCGCGGGCTACCACACCCAGTCCCCCGTGTCGATCAGGTCGACGCGGGCGACAGCGGTGAGGTCGTCGTGCGATGCGTCGTCGCAGGTGGCATCGATCCGGCGTGTCAGCTCGTCCCCACCCTCCTCGGCCAGGAAGCGACGCAGGGCCCGGGTGTAGAGCGCGGAGCGGTTCATGCCCTTCTGACCGGCGGCCCGATCGGCGTCGGCGTACACGTCATCGGGAATCGACACAGCGACTTTCACGCGCTGAGTATGACGTGTCATACCACCTGTCTCGTCGATGAAAGGAAGCATCGCGTCTCCTGCCCAGGTTGTGATGTCGCCGGCGCCAGCACACACACTGGAAGTATGGCGAACAGATGTACGTAATCCAAACATGGGTTCGCTATACTCGGACTCCCGGCCTCGCTCCCGTCCCGTCATCCCCCTTGGGCCGGGGCTCACGAAGGCGAAGGAGCGATGCCCACCCCGCTGTCCGAGGCTCTGGCGACGCTGCGACGGCGCCACGGCGAAGCCGTGATCCGGTCCGGCGACGCCCTGGGCGGTATAGACGCCTGGCCGACCGGGCTTCCGGTCCTGGATCACCGCCTCACCCCTGAAGGGCTGCCGGTGGGGCGGGTCAGTCTCCTGGCCGCCGCCTCGGGAGCGAGCGGGCGGCTCACCCTGCTCCAGGCCCTGGTCGCCGCCGCCAGCCGGGAGCGGACCGCCGTCTACCTCGACCTGGTGGGCAGCCTCGATCCCGGATTCCTCGCTGACCTGGGAGCAGACCTCGACTCTCTGCTGGTGGTCCGGCCGCCCTCGGGTCGCTGGGGGGAGGGGTTCTCCATGGCCCGGAGCCTGGTGATGGCCGGTGCGCCCTGGCTGGCCATCGCGCTTCCCGCGGCGGGTGCCGATCCTGGAACGGCGGGGGGCCCTCGCCCGCGCTCCGATCTCGGGTGGGAGCACCGCCTCTCCACCCTGGTCGAATCGGTCGCCGCACGCCGGGCCGTCTGCCTGGTCTCCGCCGCCTCACCCCTGCCAGCGGCTCTGGGGTACGCCTCCTCCCTGACCCTCGAATGTGTCGCGGACGGCTGGGAGGAGGCCCACGGCGACGTGCTCGGCCTGCGCACCCACCTCACCGTGGTCAAGAGCAAGGTGAGCACGCCGGGGGAGACAGCCGCTCTGCTGCTCCGCTATCCCCGGCCCTTCGCCGCCGCCGAGGCGGTGGGCCGGCCGGTGGTGATCGACCTGACCGCCACCAGGAGGGTTCTCGATGTCACGGCGGTGGCATCCGATATCCCGGCGGTGGCGGGGTGAACCTCCCCCGCATCCTCTGTGCCCGCTTCTCCCACCTCGCCCTGGTCGCCGCCTGGGGCCGCCATCCCGAGCTGCGCTCCGAGCCCGTGATCGTCGGCGGCGCGCCGGAGCTCCGCCTGCCCGTTCTCGCCGCCTCGGCAGCGGCGCGGGCCTCCGGTGTCCGGCCCGGCCAGCCGCTGCGCGAGGCCCAGCAGCGCTGTCCGGGAGCCGCCTTCGTCGCCGCCGACGAGGCGGCGGTGGCGCATCTCCGCGAGGAGCTGCTCTCCCGTCTCAACCGGCTCGCCCCCCTCGTCGAGGTGGGCGGTGAGGCCGCCTGGTGCGATCTCACCGGCCGGCATGCCGCCCACCCCGACAGCACCGGATGGGCGGTCGCGGTCGCCCGCTGCATCCAGGCGCTGCTCGATGACGACGATGTCGCCGTCGGGGTCGCCTCCTCGCGCCAGGTGGCCGAGATCGCCGCCCGGCAGGCAGGATCCCGCCACATCCGCCGGGTCGCTCCCGGGGGGGAGGCTGCCTTCCTCGCCCCGCTCCCGCTCAGCGTCCTGCCCCTGGACCCGGTGGTCGCCACCCGGCTCGCCGCCCTCGGTCTCGACTGCGTCGGTGCGGTGGCCAACCTCTCCGCCGCCGACCTGCAGCGCCAGTTCGGACCGGTGGGGATGGACCTCTGGCGTCAGGCGCGGGGTGGGGATGGAAGGGGGGAGTGGAGCCCGGGACATGGGCTCGGCATCCCTGATCCGTCCCGGCGGCTGGGGGAGCGCATCGTCCTCGAGGGTGGCACCGGAGACCTGGAGGCGCTGCGCTTTGCCGTCCACCGCTCCGCCCTGGATCTGGGCGACCGGTTGCGTCGCCACGGCTGCCGGGCGGCGGCGGTCACCCTGGTCTGCGAGCTGGAGGATGCCGAGCCGTCGGGACTGCGGATCACCCCGCTCCAGCAACCGGGTAGCGGCGCCGAGCTCTGGCCGGTGACCCTGGAGCTGCTCGCCGGCCTGGTGCTCACGGCGCCGGTCACGGCGGTTCGCCTGGAGGTCGAGGGACTGCAGCCGGGGGCCGGACGCCAGGTCGATCTTTGGCGGGGCGGCGATGCCGCCGGTGAGGAGATCGGCGGAGCCGCCTCGCGGCTGCGCGCCCGCTTCGGCCAGACCGCGGTGAGGCGTGCAGAGCTGACCGTCGATCCCGGGGATCTTCCCGAAAGGCGCTTCCGCTGGACCGACCCGGTGGCTGCGGATGTCGGGGGAGAGGGCCACGGCCCCCGGGTGCCGGAGCACCGGCGAGCAGCGCTGTTGTCCGGGATCCCGACAGCGGCGATGCCGGCGCTGCGGCGATGACTGTCACCGGCGTACAGCCCTCCGAGGTTGCCGACGTGGGGCAGGGCGGATGACAGAGCTACTCGATGGGGTCGCCGACGTTCGGCAGGACGTCTCGGGTGGCATCCGTGCCGTGCGGCTGGCCGGTGGCTGGGCCACGGTCAGCCGGGTCGCCAACCAGTGGCTGGTCGAGACCGATTGGTGGCGAACCCCGGTGCGGCGCCACTACGTCCGCCTGCTCCTCGACAGCCGGGGAGGCGGCCGCCGAGCCACGGGACCCGGGGCGGCGGCCCGGCGAGAACCCGCGGACGAATGCGTCGAGCTCTACCGCGACCTGGAGACCGGGGATTGGCACTGGTCCCGCCGCTATGACTGAAGCCGGCGCGCCGGCACGTCTTCAGTCGGGGAGCAGGGTGAGATGGGGACAGTGACGGGGGCGCACCACCGAGAAGTGGCGGCGGTCGAGGGTGGCGATCCTGGTCTCGTTGAGGCGCTCGGCGAGAGCGATGATCGAGGCGTCGACGAAGCCGAGCCGCAGGTCGGCGTAGATGAGCTCCAGCTCTGCGGCCCGGATCAGGTCAGCTTCGGAAGGGTGGATCAGGCGGTATGCACCGCCACTGATGTCGGCTGTGAAGTCTGCCCAAGCACGGAGGCCGCCGAGCTTGCTGAGCCAGTAGTCGACCTCGGCCAGGATCGGGCTGGGCACCAGCCGGTCATCGCCGCCTTCCAGCAGGGCGAGACAGCGGTCGTGCTCCGGGTCATCCTCATCCAGGGCTGCGACGATCGGTCCGGTATCCAGGAGCAGCGCCATGGCCTCCGACTCCCTGCGGGTCAGGCGCGGAAAGGTTGGGCTGCAGGGGCATCAGGGTTGCTCTCCATGAGGGCGGCGATGCCCACCGTCGATCCGGACCTGAAGGTGCCGAGCCTTGGCCGGCGCCGCTGCCGCAGCTGCGCGGCGCGCTCTGCCACCAGCTCACCAAGGGCGCGGCTCAGGGCGATGCCACGCAGACGGGCGTCGGTGGCGATCACCGCAAGGTCGTCCTCCTGGGCCGTCACCGTGGTGCGCCTCTCCATGATGTTGATGCTACATCAGATGTGGCCTTTCCTCGAAGCCCCTTCGCCGGGTGGGGTGGGGCGCGGAGGGCCGCCGGTCGAGGGGGACCGGCGGCCCATGCGGGGTATTGCGGTGTCCTGGCTGCTACCCATCTTGCGCAGAACGACTGACCAGCATAGTTACACAAGTTTGTAGAGGATGTCAAGAGTGCCCTTCGCCGAGCTGGCGGTCCGCTCCCACTTCTCCTTCCTGGAGGGTTCGGCCTCACCGCGCGACCTGGTCGAGGTTGCGGCCCGGCTGGAGATCGGCAGCCTCGGCCTCTGCGACCGCAACGGGCTCTACGGCGCTGTCGGCTTCATCGAGGCCGCCCGCAAGGCCGGCATCCGCCCGGTGGTGGGCGTCGAGCTGGACCTGGTCGACGCCGGCCGGATCCGCCTCCTCGCCCGTGGCCGGCGCGGCTACCGCCAGCTCTGCCGGGCGATCAGCGCCGCCCAGCTCGCCGGCGTCAAGGGTCAGCCCCGGCTGCGCATCGCCGGCCTGACCGACGACGAGCCGGTGGACGGAGCCCAGGGATACGACGTTGACCCAGTGGAAGAGGAGGAGTGGGGGTGCGTGCGCAGCGCAGGCTCTGCGCAGGCGCGGGTTGCAACCGCGCCGAGCAGAGGCGGCGGGACGGCAGTCAGGCCGTCCCGACCGCCGGGCCGAAGCGAAGCACCACCCCCGCTTCTCCGTCCCCCGGACCGCAGCGAAGCACCACCCCCGCGACTCCGCCGCCACCGCCCCACGATCCCCCCGCCCTCCCGTCCGCAAGCCCTCCGGCCCACCGCCGGTCCCTTCCCCGAGGGCTGGCCGTCGCTGCCCTCGACGCGGGACCTGGTGGAGAGCCCGCCGGCGCTGGTCGACCCCCGAGATCTCGATGACTGCATCGCCCTCGCCGGCGGACCGGAGAGCGCCGTGGGCGCCGCCCTCGTCGCCGGCGACCGGCGCGGAGCCCAGCGCCTCGCCGAGCGGCTGCGCGAATGCTTCGGCCGGGACCGGGCGGCCCTCGTGCTCACCAACCATCGCCATCCCGCCGATCGCTGGCTCGCCGCCGAGGTCGCCGAGCTGGCGGAGCGGGCCGGCCTGCCGCTGGTCGCGAGCAGCACCCCCTTCCACACCAGCCGCGACGACAAGCCGCTGCTCGACGTCCTCACCGCCATCCGCCACCGCACCACCCTCGACCAGGCGGCGGCCCATGGGCTGCTCCTGCCCAATTGCGAGCACCGCCTGCTCTCCGAAGCCGGCCTGCGGCGGCGGCTTGCGGACTACCCCGACGCCTTTGACCATGCCGCGCAGATCGCGGCGCAGTGCAGCCTCGACCTCGACTTCCGGGACGTCCGTTTCCCGGGCTTCCCCGTCCCCGCGGGCGAAACTCCCTTCTCCGTCCTCTACGGCCTCTGCCAGGACCAGGTCCGGCGCCGTTACCGCCCGCTCACCCCGGAGGTGGCGCGGCGGCTGCAGACGGAGCTGGACGTTATCCAGAGAACCTCTCTCGCCGAATTCTTCCTGATCGTCCACGAGATCATGGTGTGGGCCCGGGAGCATGGGGTGCCCGGTCAGGGGAGGGGCAGCGCCGCTGATTCCATCGTCGCCTACCTCCTCGGCATCACCCGGGTCGACCCCATCGCTCACAACCTGCTCTTCGAGCGCTTCCTCCACGTCGACCACCAGGGGACGCCCGACATCGACATCGACTTCTCCACCGATCACCGCGAGCAGGTGATCCAGCATGTGTACGAGAAGTACGGGGCGGAGCGCACCGGGATGGTCGCCAACGTGGTCACCTTCCGCCCGCGTCTCGCGGTGCGCGAGGTGGGCAAGGCGATGGGCTTCCCCGAGCCGATCATCGACCGGCTCGCCAAATCCGTCGACGGCTGGCGCGAGGGCGGGGTGGAGGACGCCCTGGAGGCGGCCGGGATGCAGGCGCAGGCCGCCAGCAGCGCCCTCCCATGGCGGCAGTTCCTCGAGATCCTGCGGGCCATCGAGGGGACCCCCCGGCATCTCTCCATCCACGTCGGCGGCATGCTGGTCACCGGCGAGCCGCTCATCGACGTGGTCCCGGTGGAGCGCGCCAGCATGGAGGGCCGGGTGGTGGTCCAATTCAACAAGGACGACGTCGAGGATATCGGCCTCATCAAGATGGATCTGCTAGGGCTGCGCACCCTCTCCGCGGTCGCCGAGTGCCTGGAGATGATCGAGAGGACCCATGGCGTCCGCCCCGACCTCGACAGCCTCGCCCTCGATGATCCGCGCGTCTACGACATGATCTGCGCGGTCGACACCATCGGCCTCTTCCAGATCGAGTCCCGCGCCCAGCAGCAGGCGCTGTACGAGTCCCAGCCACGGGAATTCAACGACCTGGTGGTCCAGGTCGCGATCATCCGGCCCGGACCCATCCAGGGGGACGCCGTGAACCCCTACCTGCGCCGCCGGCAGGGGCTGGAGCCGGTCAGCTATCTCCATCCCAGCTTAGAGCCAATTCTGTCGGAAACAAAGGGGGTCATCCTCTACCAGGAGCAGATCCTGCGCATCGTCATGGACCTTGCCGGCTACAGCGCCGGTGAGGCCGACCGCTTCCGGCGGGCCATGAACCGGCACCGCTCGCGCCTCGAGATGCAGTCGCTGCACGACGACTTTGTCCGCCGCTGCGAGGAGCACGGCGGTCTCGGCGAGGACGTCGCCGAGAAGCTCTTCCGGAGCGTCGCCGGCTTCGCCGAGTTCGGCTTCTGCAAATCGCACGCCGCCGCCTTCGCCCGGACCGTCTACGAGACCGCCTGGCTGCGCCTGGAGTACCCGGCACACTGGCTCTGCGCCCTGCTCAACGCGCAGCCGATGGGCTTCTACCACCCCTCGGTGCTGGTCGACGACGGCAAGCGCCACGGCATCCGCACCCTCCCCGTCGACGTCACCCGGAGCCGTGCCCGCTGCATCCCCACGCAGCGGGCTGCGTGGAGGCCCCTCTCATCTGATAGGGGCTCGCCGCCCCTCGACGGGCCGGCAGAGCCGGCTGCTCGTCTAGTCGCCGGGCCGTGGGCCCGCCGTCCCGCCATGGGAACGCAGCAGGCTGCGTGGGACGTGCTCTTGGGTTTCAACTACGTCGCCCGGCTCGGCCCGGTCGGGCGCGCCGCCTGCGAGGCGGCTGTCGACGCCGGCGCCACCGGGTCGGTCGCGGAATTCTGGCGGCACACCGGGCTCACCCGGCCGGCGATGGAGCAGCTGGTCCGCTGCGGGGCTTTCGACCGCGTCCATCCCGGGCGACCCCGCCGTGAGCTGCTCTGGGAGCTGGTCGGGGTGGAGGGCTCGCTGCCGCCTCGCCGCCGGACCCGCGGCCCCCGGCCTTCTGCCGAGGCGCCTGGCCCGCCCCGCGGGCGGGGTCACGTCGCCACCCCACCGGCGGTCCGCACGCCAGCGCCCGGCCCGCTCCTGGAGCTGCCCGCCCCGGCTCCCGAGCTGCCGCCGATGAGCGAGCGGGACCGGGTCGCCGCCGATTACGCGGTCCTTGGGGTGAGCACCGGGCCGCACCTGGTCAGCCTGCTGCGGCCCGCCCTGGACGCCCTGGGCTGCATCCCGCTGGGGGCGGTGCGGGATCTCCCCGACGGGAAGCGTCTGACCGTGGCCGGGCTGGTGATCGCCCGGCAGGCCCCGGTCTCGGCGAAGGGCTTCCGCTTCTTCACGCTCGCCGACGAGGACGCTCACCTCGATCTCATCTTCCGGCCGGCGGTCGCCCGGCGCACTCGCGCCATCGCCAACGCCAGCCCCCTGCTGCTCGCTGAGGGGATCCTGGAGGTGAGCGCGGGACGCCGCAACCTGGTTGTCACGTCCGTCACCGCCCTGGACGGCGACGGCCATCCGAGCACCTCCGCCCCCCGGGATGACCAGCCGGAGTGGCCCTCCGCGTCGCACGACTTCCGTTGACCGCGAGTCCTTCGAGCAAGGTGACGGCGTTCGATTCGTACAACTCAGTCGAGTGTTATGAAGCGTACGGATCGTTGTCTCACCTGGGTTACGCAGTGGCCTCATTGCTCCGATGGGAGCGGTCCACGCTTGCGCACATCAGTAGCCTGGCAACCACATCCCACCCGTGCCCGGGAGGAGGCAGGACCGTGGTGTCACAGCAGATCTGTCAGTCATGCGCGACCGCCAACTCGACATTCGCGTCGGTTTGCAGGAGCTGTTCTGCACCCCTCGCTCCCCGGGCCCCGTCGAGTGATGCACCGGGTGGCTTTGGCATGTACGGCAGCAACGGACAGAACGTTCCTCCGACCGCCACCCCCCCGGCACCGCCCGCGTCACCGTCCCCCACCTATGAGGCGAGCCCGCGCTCCGCGCTCGGCGAGGAGGGAGGTTGGCCGGCTGAGCGCTTCTCCGTGAGCAGCCACCAGGTGTGGGCCTCCAACGGATGGACCGGGGTGCCCAGAGAGCAGCCTCAGATCGCCCGGGCTCCCGTCTCCCCGGTGTGGGGTCCGCCCCCGGCGCCCGGACCCACGCGCTCCGATGGCCGCTCCGCTACCGCGGCACCCACGGTCCCGCCCTTCCCCCTCGCCGTCCAGCCGCCGGCACCCCGGGCTCCGATGGCCTTCCACCTCGACGGGGGAGCGGGGTCCGCCCTGGCCGCCGCCCCGCGCGTCTCCGCATCCCCGCCGATACCGGCTCCGTCGAGCCCGTCTGCGCCGCCGGCCCTGGCCACGACATCTCCAGCGGTTCCCCCCGCGGCATCCCCGGGCTCCGGTGGCCGCGGCTGGGGTGTTCGCGAGCAGAGGCCCTCGCTGTATCCCGCCTGGACACCCGTCGCCGGAACGTCCGGCTCGAACGGCGGGCCCTCCGCGGGCGGCGCCTACGCGGGTGTCGGGGTGCATCCTGGGTACGGCCACACGGCAGAGCCCGGCGTGGTCATGCCGAGGGTGGGACGGTACCGAGCCGTCCTCCGGGTCCTCGTCCTGCTGGTCTTCGTCGTCCTCGTCGGGGCCGGCGCCTTCCTCTACCTGAAGAGCCGGTAGACCCCGGGGCCCGGATCCCGCACCCGGCTGGGGGCGTCCTCTGCGAGCGGGCACCTCCCATCCGGTACGATCGGGACATGTCCGAGCCACGGCGTGGAGTGAGCCGGCTTGCGGCCTCCGCCGATCGCCGGCGGATCGCGGTCATCAGCCTGCGCGGGGTGATCGGCGGAGCGGTCAGGACCGACGAGACCCTGCGGACGCTCGGTGAGGCCCGTCGCAACCCGAGGGTGCGGGCCGTCCTCCTCGAGATCGACTCCCCCGGTGGCAGCGCGACCGAGTCCGAAGCCCTCTACCTGGGGGTGCGCCGGCTGGCACGCGAGAAACCGGTCGTCGCCTGGATTCGCAGCACCGGGGCATCCGGTGCCTACTTCGCCGCCTGCGGGGCCAGCCGCATCCTGGCCTTTCCCTCCGCAATCGTCGGCTCCATCGGGGTGATCTCGGTTCGGCCGGTCGCCGTCGAGGCCCTGCGCCGGCTCGGCGCCTCCGTGCAGGTCACCAAGACGGGGCCGTTCAAGGATCTGGGAGCCCCATGGCGTGAGCCCACCGATGCGGACCAGGGCAAGGAGCGGGCGCTCGTCGACGCCATCTTCCGCCGCTTCGCGGGAGCGGTGGCCGATGCTCGCGGTCTGGATGAGGCGCACCTCGCCCGGGTGACCACCGGAGAGGTCTGGCTCGGCACCGAGGCGGTGACCCTCGGTCTGGTCGATCGCGTCTGCGAGGACGAGGAGGGGGCCCTCCGGGAGGCCCAGCGGCTCGCTGGCCTGCCCCACCGCCGCATCGTGCGGATCGGCCCGCGCAAGAGCGTGCTGCAGCGCCTCGGGGTCCCCGGAGCGGGCATGGGACCGCCGGGGGTCCGCTGGATCGCCGAGATCGAGGGCTGGCTCCGGGCTCCGCGCGCAACCCTCTGATCTGAGGCCGGGCGAAGGTCGGAACCGGACTACTTCAATCGGACGGACGGGATCGACGACGACGGATGGTGCCCGTCGCCACGCCTGCCCCGAGCAGAGCCAGACCCCCGAGGGTCACCAGTACTCCGGCCCCGATAGAGGAGGACGTCCCCCCCGCACCTGAAGCCGGGACTGTGGCTGCGGCTGCAGAGGTCGCGGTGGGCGTGGCCGCAGCCGTGGCCGTGGGCGTGGCGGTCGGCAGTGATGCGGTCGTGATGCAGGCTGAAGCGTTGATGGTGTCGCTGATGAGGGTGACATCACCGGTGCTGGCCATCACCCGTCCGTCCACCGTCACCCCCGAGCCCAGGGTGATCGAGGTCGAGGCCATGACGGTGCCGGCGAAGGTGGACCCGTCGAGTGTCGCCGAGCTGCCCACCTGCCAGAACACGTTGCACGCCGACGCTCCATTGGTCAGCACGACCGTGCTGCTCGTCCCGGTGATCAGGCTCGATCCGGTTTGGAAGATGAACACCGCGCTGGCATTGCCCTGCGCGTTCAGGGTGAGCGTTCCGGTCAGAGTCAGCGCTCCATCCGAGGTCGTCTGGTACACCCCGGGGGCCAGGGTCAGCCCGGTGAGGTCGGCAGTCTCCGTCGTCGCCGGACCCTCCCCCGCCGCCTGGTCGTACGCCGTGGTGAGATCCGTCTGGGCTCCCAGCGCCACGCTATCAGCGGTGAAGGTGGTGTAGGGAGGTTCGACGAGTGGGGAGCCGGTGACCGCGGAACCCGGGTCGACGCCCACGTCCCCGGAGATGGTCGACGAGCCGGTGTTGGTGACCGTGGTGGCAGCCAGGACCGCGAAGGATGAGGCCGTTCCCAGATTCATCGTGGTGGCTGCCAGCGCAGCCAACCCACCAAAGGTCATCACGAGGGCCGTGGCTCCCACCGCCAATGCCGCCCCGACCCAGCGAGCCAGGCCTCCCGCGTGCGATACCGAACGGTTGCTGCGAGGGGTAGCCACTCAATGGCCTCCACGAATGGCTCAGGAAGACACGTTCCTGGTGCCTGGACCCTCGATGCTACGCGGCCGTCACCAATTTCCTCTGTACGCTGCCGGACTCCCCGTGAGGTCGGGAGGGGCGGCTGAGCGTTGCTCCTCCGATCTCTCATTCGGCCCGCGCAACCTTTATGCGTGGGCGCCGGTGTCAGCGGTGACGTACCTCGCCGTCACCTCTCGGATCGAAACACCCCAGCGGCGAAGATCGGCTCCATCGATTCGCGTGCGGCGCTGGCGATCTCCTCCGAGGCAAGTGAGGCCTGACCTGAAGCTACGGAGGTGACAGCAGTCCGCATCTGCCGGACGATCGCGGTGGGCAAGGACGCTGTCGGCAATCGAGCGTTCATGGGCAGCGGCTCGGACGGCCCTCCCAGCGGTAGCGCCGCCAGCGCATTCCAGAACTGTTGCGCTTCCCCTTGTTCAAGAAGGTGTGGGATCCGGAAACCCGCGCCACCGTCGGTACCCGCTGATCCCCACGACGATCGCCTCCGGCAACATTCACACGGGCTCGCCCGGGACCGGCCGACCTCACCTGGCCCGGGGTGACTCCGCGGCGCCGCCGAGGGCGGGCTTGCGGCCGGGCGTGTCCCCGATGGCCCCCTCTCGCGGGATGGAGAGGACCAGCCCCGCACCGATGAGTGCCTCGGCCAGCTCGTCGACCGCGTGCAGCCCGGTCTCCAGGTCCGAGGCGTCGAAGGGTCGCGTGGAGCGCCTCTCGCAGACCACGATGCCGGCGAGCCGCTCGGCGTCGACCACCGGGAGCAGGAGGTGCGAGGTGAGGTCGATGCCCCGGCGGCGCTGCGGGCGATGGGACGCGCTCTCGGTCCAGATGGCGCCGCGACGGCTCTTGCGCACCCGTGCCAGCAGCTCGGCGGGGACGGTCGAGCTGGTCGCCGTCGCATCCGGGGGGAGGGCCACGGCACGGTCGGCCGACACCGTCTGGGCCAATCGGGTCAGCCCGAGCCGCACCGCGGTGTCGATCGCGACTTGGCCCCAGATCGTCGGGGCGAGGCGGGTGCTCCGCCGGTTGGCCAGCCCGTTGGCGGCCATCCCCGCCGCGGCCGCCAGGGCGCCCGAGGCGACGACCGGCAGGCGGGTGAGGCAGAGCAGGGCAAAGACGGGGTACATCACCAGGAGGGTGGCGAGGAGAGCGCGGGTGAAGAAGCCGCGGACCCCGCCCGGCCGGCGCAGCCGGCGCTGATCGGCGAAGGTCCAGGTCCGGTTCCAGATCGTGTTCCAGGCGAAGCTGAGGGCGAAGGCGGGCAGGAACGCGAGCAGCGGAGGCAGCTTGCCCGGTGCCGCCAGCGCCCAGAGGGCGGGCAGGAAGAGGCCAAGGCCGGAGATGCCCACCACCGCGAACTTCCAGAGCCGCGCCGAGCCGTCGACTCGGAAGAAGAGGGACGCCAGGTGGCGGAGGAAGAGGACCCCCTGGCGGGCGCTCGCCTTGCTCGCCCCCGCCGCTCGCGCCTGGAAGCCGAGCGGCACGTCCACCACCCGCAGCCCCGGGACGCAGACGAGCAGCTCCAGGAGGATCTTGAAGCCGACCGGGCGGAACTCGATGCCGTCGATGAGGCGTCGCCGGCAGAGGAAGTACCCGGAGAGTGGGTCCGTGCTCTGGCGGGCCTCCTGGAAGAGTATCCGGGCCACCAGACCGGAGCCACGGCTGACCAGGTGACGGGTCAGCCCTGAGAGGCCTCCGGCGCTGCCGCCGGAAACGTAACGGCTGGCGACCACCAGGTCCGCGCCCGCCTCCGCCGCGGCAAGCATCGCGGGGATCAGCTCCGGTGGGTGCTGGAGATCGGCGTCCATGACGCAGACCAGATCGCCGTGTGCCATGTGGAGACCGGCGACGACGGCGGTGCTCAGCCCGCCGGCCCGCTCGGCGCCCCGGCGCAGCAGGCAGTGGACCTCGGGGTGCGCCGACTGGAGGGCGGCGAGCCGGTCGGGGGTTTCGTCGTCGCTGTCATCGACGAAACAGACCTCGGCGTCGATGCCGGCGAGCGCAGCTCCCAGTCGCGCCCAGAGTGCTCCGAGGCTCTCCGCCTCGTTGCGGGTCGGGATGACCACGGAGAGGTGGGGCACGGGACGTGCCGTCTGTTCGGTCATGCGTGCGAAGGATAGAGCGGGACTGAGTTGAGCGCCGCGGTCGGGGCGCGGCCGAGCGGTCTGAGATCGCCATTCCAGGGGGTCTCTGGCCTATCAGCCCAACAGTGGGAAGCGCCCGTGCAGCGCGCCCAGCCGGCGGCGATCGTCCTCGTCGAGCTCCATCCTCCCGGTGCCCTTCAGTGCGTAGGTCTCACCATCCCAGGCAGCGCCCAGGCCCGTCCCGGACAGGCCGTCGAGGGTCGCGCGCACGATCTCGAGGGCGGCCGGCGGAACAGGCGGTGGATGGTCGAGATTCACGGTGAGGTCGAGGTGGTGGAGCGCCGCCTCGACGGTGAGCGTTGCCAGGAAGTCCGGCACGGTGATCACGAGATGCTGGGTCTCCACCCGGCCCGAGGGTGGGGAGGCCGCTGCCGCACGCAGTGCCGCCTCCGAGGTCTCCGCCCAGATCTCGCCGATGAGCGAGGGGCGCCGGTAGGCGGCTGCGGATCGGCGAACGAACTCGGCATGTCGATTTGCCTCCTCGGTGCCCGGCTGGTAGAGGCGCCAGTAGGCGACGAAGTCGGTCGTCGCGCTCTCAACGGTCGGACTGGCGAACGCGACCAGCGCACGCTGCGGGTCCAGCAGGAGGTGGAAGACGACATCGCGGACGCTCCAGCCGTGGCACCGGCTCGGTCGTGCCCAGCCGTCCTCGGAGAGCGCCGACACCGTGGCGGTGACGGCTCGATATGTCTCCGTGAGAGCACCCAGGGCGGCGTGCCCGTCAGCAGCGTCCACCTGCCAATTCTCGCGCCGTGACGCGCGGAGCAGGAAGCAGCCGGCTCGCGTGCGGCTGTCAGTGGGCGGTGGCCTGCTCCGTGAGCGTCTCGTCCACGATGCGGAGCAACTTCGGCTTGGCGATGTACCCGACCACCCGATGAACCTGCCTGCCCCCCGAGAAGAGCAGGAGCGTCGGGACCGACATCACACCGAAGCGCTCGACGATCTCGGGATTCGCGTCCGAGTCCACCGTGACCACCCGGAGCCGGTCCTGACGCTCCCTGGCGACCTCGGCGAGTACCGGCGCCATCGCCCGGCAGGGCGGGCACCAGGAGGCTCCGAGCTCGACCAGGACGGGGGTGGTCGAGGCGACCACGTCGGCGGCGAAGCTGGCGTCGGTGACGGTGGCGATCATGAGGCGATCTCCAATGGCGGGCGGGTGGTGACGGCCTTGTAGGAGGCGCAGCTCGAGTACGTCCTCGGCGATGGGGGATCGACCTCCTCGGGGCCGAACCGCTTCCAGACCGCCTGGCGCGACGTGCCGAGCCGGTCCGCGATCTCGGCCCAGCTCATCCCTGCGGTCCGCGCCGCGAGCACCGTCCCCGCCCGCCGGCTCCCCACCAGACCGGCGATGGATCTCAAGGCAAGCAGCCGGTCCCCGGTCGGCAGCGTGTCGATCGCCTCCATCACGACGCGCACGGCGCCGTCGGCTCGGGCCGTCGAGGCGTGGTAGGGGAGAGGTGACGAGGCCATTCCGTCAACTATACCTGACATTCAGCTCGAGGTGCCATGCCCAGGGCCCCAGTTGGTCGCGGTCGGCGCACCCCTCTCCTCAGCGCGCCGTGACCGGACCGCGCGGCGAGACTATGCTCCCGTCATGGCAGATATCGAGATCACCCCCGACCACCTGATCGTCCACATCCGCGGCGCGGACAAGTTCCTCGCCCTCAAGAGCCAGCTCCAGGTTCCGCTGCAGCACATCGCCGGAGTGGAGGTCGCGCCGCCCGAGGCGCACGGGATCTACCACGGCATAAAGGCTGGCGGCAGCAACCTGCCCGGGGTGGTCACCGCGGGACGATTCCTCGAGCACGGTGAGTGGGCGTTCTGGGACGTCCACGACCCTGACAAGGCGATCGCCATCCGGCTCCATGACGAGCATTACGCCAAGCTGGTCATCGGCGTCGACGATCCCGCCGGCACGGTGGCCACGATCACCACTGCCATCCGGCACGTCTGAGGCGAGCGCCACTTCTTGACCCCGGGCGATCCCGGTACCAAGATGAGTCAGGACTCTGGACGGGTCTGGCACGGCGGCGTTTCGCCGATCACCGCAGGAGCGGAGGACCACTCATGGCCATTGCGGAACAGCTCGAGGTATCGGAAGCCCAGATCGCGGTGCACTGGCGGGAGGAGGAATACCTTCAGCCCCCGCCGCGTTTCGTCGGCCAGGCCAACGCGCACGACCCGGCGATCCTGGAACGCTTCGGGGAGGAGAATTTCCCCGAGTGCTTTCGGGAGTACGCCGATCTGCTGAGCTGGGACCAGTACTGGCACACCACCCTCGACAGCAGCAACCCGCCGTTCTGGAAGTGGTTCGTGGGTGGCCGGCTCAACGCCTCCTACAACTGCGTCGATCGCCACCTGGAAACGAGGGCAAACCAGGCGGCTCTGATCTGGGTGCCCGAGCCCGAGGCCGAGCTGACCCAGACGATCACCTACCGTGAGCTGTACCGGCGAGTCAACGAGTTCGCCGCCCTGCTCCGCGACTTCTGCGGTCTCAGGGCGGGCGACCGGATCACCCTGCACATGCCCATGGTCCCCGAGCTTCCGGTGGCGATGCTGGCCTGCGCCCGCCTCGGCATCGTCCACTCCGAGGTCTTCGGCGGCTTCAGTGGCGCCGCCTGCGGGGAGCGGATCGCCGACTCTCAGAGCCGGTTCCTGGTCACCATCGACGGCTACTACCGCAACGGCGACCTGGTCGATCACAAGGTCAAGGCGGACGAGGCCGTGATCCGCGCGGCGTCGCTGGGCCAGGAGGTCGACAAGGTGCTGGTCTTCCGGCGCCATGCCGGCGAGTACGCGTCCGCGACGCCGATGGTCGAGGGCCGCGACGTCTTCGTCGACGAGATCATCGGCGAGTACGAGCGCGCCGTGGTGCCGCCGACCTCGATGCCGGCGGAGGCCCCCCTCTTCCTGATGTACACGAGCGGTACCACCGGCCGTCCCAAGGGTGCGCAGCACTCCACCGGCGGCTACCTCGCCTACGTGGCCGGTACCTCCAAGTACTACCAGGACATCCACCCGGACGACACCTACTGGTGCATGGCCGACATCGGCTGGATCACCGGTCACTCGTACATCGTGTACGGGCCCCTGGCGCTGGGCACCACCAGCGTGCTCTACGAGGGCGTCCCGACCTATCCCGACCCCGGCCGGCCGTGGCGCATAGCCGAGCGCCTCGGGGTCACCATCTTCCACACGGCTCCGACATCGATCCGGATGCTGCGCAAGCTGGGGCCGGACGAGCCGGCCAAATACCAGTACCGCTTCAAGCACATGACCACGGTCGGCGAGCCGATCGAGCCCGACGTCTGGCGCTGGTACCACACCTCGGTGGGCAAGGGCGAGGCGGTGATCGTCGACACCTGGTGGCAGACCGAGACCGGGGGTTTCCTGGGCTCCACCCTCCCCGGGCTCCAGGGGATGAAGCCGGGCAGCTGCGGACCCGCCGCGCTGGGCATCTACCCGGTGATCTTCGACGAGGAGAGGAAGGTGGTCGAGCCTGGCAGCGGCAAGGCCGGCAACATCTGCATCCGCAACCCCTGGCCCGGGATCATGCAGACCATCTGGGGACAGCCGGAGCGCTTCGTCGAGGTCTACTACCGGAAGTACTGCAACGACCTGAAGAGCAAGGACTGGCACGACTGGCCGTATTTCGCCGGGGACGGCGCGCTCCAGGCCGCCGACGGCTACTTCCGGATCCTCGGAAGGGTCGATGACGTCATCAACGTCGCCGGCCACCGGCTGGGAACCAAGGAGCTGGAGTCCGCGGCCATCACCGTCAACGAGGTCGCCGAGGCGGCCGCGGTGCCGGTCATCGACGCGATGCGGGGCAAGGCGGTCGAGATGTACATCTCGCTCAAGCCCGGCTTCAAGCCGTCAGCGGAGCTGGAGGCGAAGGTGGTCAAGGCGATCGAGGTCGAGATCGGCAAGATCGCCCGTCCCACCAACGTCTGGATCGTCTCGGACATGCCCAAGACCCGCTCCGGGAAGATCATGCGCCGGGTCATCGCCGGCATCTCCAATTTCACCGACGTCGGCGACATCACCACACTCGCCAATCCGGAGGTGGTGGAGCAGATCAAGCACCACGTGCAGAGCGAGAAACTCTCCCGGGGTCAGGTGCCGCGGGAGCTGTCGGCCCAGGAGCAGAAGGATATCGAGGCCTTCGGCAAGGCCGAGTAGCCGGCGTCCCCACCGCACGGGGGACCGGGCGCGGCCCGGTCCCCCGGCGAGAGCGGAGCCCCCGTCAGCTGACGAAGGGGGACCCGGTCGGAAGCACCACCCTGTGCCACGTCGCGTTGACGACGTCCGCGAAGGAGGTGTAGAGCGCGGCGATGGCGGTCAGGAGGCCGAGGTACCCACCCAGGTTGATGAGCCCATCGGCGCTCGCGCCGAAGGTCTTGACGTTACCCGTGAACCAGCCGAGGGCGAGGACCACGAAGGTCAGGGTCAGCAGGACAAAGACGGTGGTGACCATCTTGGCCGCCCCCAACGACGCGATGGTCATGTAGGCGGTGAAGATGCCCCAGGCAAGCAGGTAGAGCCCGACCCAGCCCAGCCAGGCGTTCGGCGCTCCCGTGATGATGCCCCCCAGATAGAGCTGGACGAGCAGGAAGAAGCTGAACCAGAAGGCGCCGTAGCTGCAGAACGCGGTGCCCGCGAAGGTGTTGCCCCTCCGGAAGGCCCAGAGGCCGGCCACGAACTGGCCCAGGCCCCCAAACGCCACGGCCATCGAGAGCGTCGACCCGGTGAGGGGCACGATCGCGGCGTTGCCGAACCAACCGGCGTTGACGACGGACAGGATCAGGGTGGTGAGACCGAATCCGGCCAACCCCAGAGGGGCGGGATCGGCCAGCGCCACCTCCGTGGGTCTCGCGGCGGCTGGCCGCGGTTCGGCAGTGGTCATGGGTGTGCTGGTCATGGGCGGCTCTCCTCACAACTGAGCGTGCCGTGCGCGCGCTCCCCGCGACAATGTATCTCTGGAATCCGCGTCAGTCCATAGGTGCATTGGATTCCGCTGGCTGCGGATCGCTTTCCGCCGCCCGACCGCCCGGCGCAGGCGTGATGCACGCCGGTCGTGCCGGCGGAACCGCCCGTGCCATGTTCGACATCCGCGTGGCTGTTGCCCTCAGGCCATCGCCCGGCGGTATGCGCGGGTGCTCCACCAGATCGCGAGCAGCGCCGCGGCCGCGGTCACCCCGAAGCCCAGCGCGACGGTTCCCGTTGCCAGCCTTCCCGCTGCCAGCTGCCGTGCCGCCTCGACGGCGTAGTACATGGGGTTGGCATGGCCGAGCCCCTGAAGCCAGCCGGGGCCGAGGGAGAGCGGGAGCAGCACCCCCGAGAGCAGGGTGAGGGGGAGCTGGAGGCCGGTGATCACCGCGGCAAGGCTGCCGATCTGCTTGAGGGTGATGCCCAGGGCTGCGGAGCCGGCGGAGCACGCCGCCGTGAGCAGCGCCATCAGCACGACGAGCAGCGCCACTCCCGCCCAGTGGGCGTGGAAGCCGAAGGGGAGCGCGACGCACACGACGATGACCGCCGGCACGGCGAAGGTGATGACGTCGCGGACCACCGTCCCCAGGACGAGAGCCAGGCGGCTCGCCGGCGTGACCCGGAGTCTCTCGATGACACCGGTGTCCAGCTCGGCGATGACGATCCAGCCAGCGCCCATGCCCGCGCCGAAGGCCATCAGGGCGAGGATGCCGGGGACGAAGACGTCGAGGACACCACCTCTCGGGAACCCTGGGCCCCCGGCGAGTGAGGTCAGCAGCGGGGCGAAGAGGGCGAGGTAGAGGAGGGGCACACTGAGGCCCATGAACACCCAGATCGGTTGGCGGAGGGTCTCCAGCAGCCGCCGCCGGCTGAGCAGCGCCGTCTGCAGCAGAAAGCTCATCACGCCGCCTCCACCGCGCTCGGGCCACCCGCATCACGCAGCGAGCGGCCGGTCTCATGAAGGAACACGTCGTCCAGGGACGGTTCCTGGAGGCTCACCCGCTGCACCCCAACGCCGCCGGCGCGCAGACGGTCGAAGACGGCCGCCAGGCCGGCGGTCGGATCGGGGACGGTGACCCGGATGGTCGTACCCTCGAGGTGCGCCGCCGCCACCAGCGGATCGCGCTCCAGGTTGGCGATCAGCGATCCGAGCTCGCCGGCCCCGGGCCTCGGCGTGATGATCACCTCGGCCGGGTACCGCTGCTTGAGCTCCTCCGGAGTCCCCTCGGCAACCACCTGGCCGTTGTCGATGATGGCCACGCGTTCGCTGAGCTGGTCGGCCTCGTCCAGGTAGTGGGTGGTGAGCAGGATGGTGGTGCCGGCGTCGCGGAGGCCGCGCAGCTGTTCCCAGAGGTGCGCCCGGTTCTGCGGATCCAGGCCCAGGGTGGGCTCGTCGAGGAAGAGCACCTCGGGCCGGTGCATGATCCCGAGCGCCACCTCGAGCCTCCGCCGCTGGCCACCCGAGTAGCTGCGCACGATGCGGTGGCTGAAGCCGCCGAGGTCGAGCAGCTCGATGAGCTCGCCGCCGCGGCGCTTCGTGTCGGTGCTGGACATGCCGTACAGCCGGCCCTGGAGCAGCAGGTTCTCGCGCCCCGTGGCCTCCCGGTCGGCGCCCCCGAGCTGGCTGACGTAGCCGATCCGGCGCCGCACCGCGGCGGGGTGGCGGCGTACGTCGACCCCGGCGACCAGCGCCTCGCCGGAGTCCGCGGAGAGCAGAGTGGTGAGGATGCGCAGCGTGGTCGTCTTCCCCGCCCCGTTGGGTCCCAGGAAGCCGTAGATCCGGCCGGCCGCCACCCGGAGGTCCACGCCCCGCAGGGCCTCGACGCGCCCCCCCTTGCCGGGGAACGACTTGCGCAGGCCGGTCACGCGGACCGCAGCGTCACCCTCGGATTCCGTCCGGTGGGTCGTCCGCACGGCCGCTCCGCCGGTCACACCGCCTCCGGCTTGCGGAGCCGGACCTCCAGCGCCATCCCCTCGGTGGAGATCTCGCAGCTCGGGAACGCGCTCAGCGCCACCAGGGACCGGAAGCGGGCTGGCGAGTAGGCACGGCGGCGCAGGAACCTGGCGAGGATCAGCCGGGTCATGAAGGCGTTGACGCGGCTCAGCTTCATCCCCCGCACCTCGGCCGCAACGGCGGCGTCGGAGGCGTCCCGGTTCATGTCCTGGATCACCGCCAACCCGCCCGGAGAGAGCACGCGGTGCATCTCGTCGAGGGCGCTCACCGGCTGCTTGAAGTTCTTGAACGCCGCCTGGCAGACGACCAGGTCGAAGGCGTCTTTCTCGAAGGGCATGGCGGTGACGTCGCCCCGGCGGAGGTCGACGGACACCCCCGCCGCGCGGGCGCTCTCCGTGGCGATCTCCACCATGGTGCGGCTGATGTCCAGCCCCGTCACCCGGAGTGTTCCCGGCCGGGCCATCTCGACAGCCAGGTAGCCGGGGCCCGGCGCCACCTCGAGCACCGTGGCGTCCGCCCGCAGCCCGCTGGTCAGCCGTGCGGCATCCTGGCGGAAGACCTCCATCTGTGTCGCCGAGCCGCGCGTGCGCGCGTACCAGCGAGCCTGCCGTCCCTCCATCTCCGGAAGCTGGAATCGCCGGCGCGGGGCCGCGCTCATCGGAGGGCGGCGATGGGCAATGCCACCGCCAAGCCCAGAAGAGCGAGGAATGCGCCGAGGCCGGCCAGCAGGATGGCCAGGCCGACCGGCGAACCGAAGCCGTACCAGCGCCGGAAGATCACGAAGGGGTCCTCCTCACGGTTGCGCTCGTCGTCATTCATGCGAGATCTCCCTCGCGGGCGGATCGGGATCGATCCTGGCTGCCATACTTGCCACCGGTTGCACCTCTGTGACTGATATCTTATCTACTAAGTAAAACGTATACTAAGCAGATGCCGAACTCGGAGTCAACCCCCGCCCGAGCCGCCCTCCTCCGGCGCCTGGTCAGCGCCGTCCGCCGTCAGGTGGCCTGGACCGTCCTCCACAACCAGACCATCGCCGACCGTCTGGGGGTGGGGGTCACCGACCTCCACTGCGTCAACCTCCTCGACATCGAGGGGCCGATGACCGCCGGCCGGCTGGCCGAGCTGATGGGCCTCACCACCGGCGCGGTGACGGGGGTGCTCGACCGCCTGGAGCGCGCCGGCGCGCTCCGCCGGGAGGCCGACCCCGCCGACCGGCGACGGGTCGTCGCCCGGCTGGTTCCCGAGGGCATGGAGCGGGTGAGGGCGGCCTACGCCGCCGTCGGCTCCGAGGTCGAGGACCTCTACGCCGGCTACGACGATGCCCAGCTCGCCTTTCTCGTGGAGTACGCCGAGCGCAACGCGGAGCTGACCCGGCGGATCACCACGGAGATGCGCCTCCGCGACCAGGGCGGCGCCCGGGAGTCCGAGGGCCGCCTCTCCACGCCGCGCGGGGACGTGACCTCCGGCCGCCTGGAGATCGTCGCCAGCGTGGTCCGGATGCGGATCTGCTCGGACCGCGAGATGCCCGACCTCTACCGGGCGAGCTTCGAGCGGCGCGCTCCGCGGATCCGGGTGAGCGCAGGGACGGTGAACCTCACCTTCCCCGGGCTCTGGCACGCCGGGACGGGACGCGGGCAGGTCACCCTCAGCGGAGTCATTCCCTGGGCGCTGGACATCCGGGGAGGTGCGGCGGACATGGACCTGGAGCTCTCCACCCTCGCCCTCGCCGAGATGACCATGACCGGGGGCGCCAGCAAGGTGGACTTCCGCCTCTCCCGCCCGGTGGGCACGGTGCCCCTGCGCATCCGGGGCGGCGCCAGCCGGGTGACCATCCGCCGCCCCGCGGGCGTGCCGGTGCGGGTGAGGGTCAGTGGAGGGCTCTCCCGGCTCACCCTCGACGCCCAGCGGTTGGCGTCCAGCGGTGCCGGCACCGTCCGTGACACCCCGGGCTACGAGGCGTCAGTCGACCGCTACGAGCTCTCCGTGGAGGGCGGCGCCAGCCGCATCACCGTCCAACAGGCCTGACGGGGCGCCGCCCTCCACGTCTCGCCGTGGGGAAGGTGATGCGCTATACTAATAAGGTCATTCTGACCTAAACTCCGCAAGCCCAGGCTCTCGCGCACGGATTCCCCTCAAGGAGCTTACTGGAGACCCACCCGTGGCCCTCGCCCTCGCCGACCTCGCCAGCCCCGTCTCTGACCTGATCCCGAGGATCGAGCGTCTGCGCCAGGAGCGCAACGCGGTGATCCTCGCGCACAACTACCAGCTCCCCGAGGTGCAGGACATCGCCGACTTCGTCGGTGATTCGCTCAACCTCTCGCGCCAGGCCGCCGAGACCGATGCCGACGTGATCGTCTTCTGCGGGGTCCACTTCATGGCCGAGACGGCCGCCATCCTCTCCCCTCGGAGGACCGTCCTCCTGCCCGACCTCGAGGCCGGGTGCTCGCTGGCTGACACCATCACCGCCGATCAGCTGCGCGCCTGGAAGGCCCAGCACCCGGGCGCGGTGGTGGTCTCCTACGTGAACACCTCCGCCGAGGTCAAGGCCGAATCCGACTACTGCTGCACCTCGTCCAACGCCGAGGCGGTGATCCGGGCCATCCCCGAGGACACCGAGATCCTCTTCTGTCCCGACATGTTCCTGGGCGCTCACCTGGAGAGGGTGACCGGACGCCGGATGCAGGTCTGGATGGGCGAGTGTCACGTCCACGCCGGCATCGATCCCGACGACCTGGAGGCGGCCCGCCGCCGCCACCCGGACGCCGAGCTGCTCCTGCATCCCGAATGCGGCTGCACCTCCGCGACCCTCTACCGCCTCGGCCATGGCGACTACCAGGGTTCGAGCTGCGTGGTCGCCTCCACCGAGGGGATGGTCCGCAGGGCGGTCGAGTCGCCCGCCACCACCTTCATCGTCGCGACCGAGGTGGGCATCCTTCACAGGATGAATCTGCTGGCCCCGGGCAAGCGCTTCCTGCCGGCGTCAGAGGACGCGGTCTGCCCCTACATGAAGAAGATCACCCTGGAGAAGATCGCGGGCTGCCTGCAGCGGATGGAGCCCCGGGTCAGCGTGCCGGAGCCGATCGCCTCGCGGGCTCGCCGGGCCCTGGACCGGATGGTGGCCATCGCCCCGTAGCCAGCGCCGGGGGCTGGGCCTCCCGATCGGCCCGGTGACGCGAGGCCCCGCCCGGTTATGCTCGGCGCCGAAATCGATGCACGAGCACTTCACCAACCTCTACGATCGTGACCGCTGGCGCCGGTATGGGTACTCGCTGACGGCCGTCGGTGTGCTCTGCGTGGTGCTGGCTGCCGTCTTCGAGTCCCGGAAGCAGGAGGGGGCGGGGCAGGTCTGGCTCATCTCTGCGGCGCTGACCCTCGGGCTGGCCATCTCGCTCTGGATGCGCCAGCGCTACAGCTACGCGCGGCTCGACGGCGAGCAGCTCTTCTTCCGCTACCTGACGGTGACCGTGCGCATCGACCTCGTCGAGGTCCGCCGGGCTCGGATCGCGAAGCTCGCCTCCGCGGTCCAGGGACGGGCCCGGACGCCCAAGGGCCTCGCCGGTGTCGACGCCCTCGTGCTCCAGCTCCGCCACCCTGACACCGCCCGCCTGCGCCGCCTCCTGACCCGCCGGTGCGTCTTCGAAGAGGAGCTGGTGATCCCGCTTGCCGGAGCCGCCGTGCTCCAGCGCCAGATCGAGGCGGCACTCTCCCCGCGCCGGCACGTCGAGGGCGCTGAGAGCCGCCCGAACCGGTCGCGGCGGAGGAACCGGCGGCGATGACCGAGGAGCCCCCGCCCGGGGTGCCCCCGGACGCCACCGGTGACAGCGCGTCGCCGGTACCGTCCGTCGAGGAGCCGGCAGGGGTCCCGGTGCCCGGCGCGCCCGCGTTCATGGGGACCGACGATCGCCCTCTGGTGAGGGCCGGTCTGCGCGGGTTCCTCGACCTCACCCGCGTCGACGTCGCCCTGGTCATCGGCCTCACCCTGCTCGCCTTCCTGCTCCGCTGGGGCAGCCCGATCCTGCCCAACTTCCTGGGTGGCAACGCGACGTCGGTGCCGGCCATCCAGATCCTCGGCGCCGGCAACGCCTACAACAGCGACCGGAGCGCCTGCCAGGAGGTGGCCGTCGGCAAGAAGACCATCAAGGCCTGCGGCCAGGTCTTCGACGAGGTGTACTTCCCGACCGACGCCGCCGACGACCTCCACTCTCCGGCGATCAGCTACTTCGACCCCGAACCCCCCCTGGTCAAGCTGCTGATGACCCCGTCGATCGCCATCCTGGGCTTCAACACCTGGGGGTGGCGGATGACGGCGGTGCTGACCGGCAGCCTGCTCTGCGGACTGATGTACCTGATCGCGCTGCGGCTTCGCCGCGATCGCTTCTTCGCCATCGTCGCCTCGCTGCTCGTCTGCCTCGACGGGCTGGCCTTCGTGGAGTCCCGGCTGGGCCTCCTGGACATCCCGGCGATCTTCTTCACCGCGCTCGCCTGGTACCTGTTCCTCCTCCACTGGCAGGCGAGGACGCGCCGGCAATGGCGGGTCACCCTCTACCTCATGGCCGCCGGTCTGGGGCTCGCATTCGCCGCCAAACTGACCGCCGTCGCTCCCCTCATCGTGATCGCCGGGCTGGTCTTCCTCCGATGGGTCGCCCCCTACGCAGCCGGGGTCCTCCCCGCGCTCCGGCGGTTGACCGGGCCGCGCCGCCACGAGACCGTGCTCTGGAGAGAGGCGGCGGGGTCGAGGGCGTGGCTTCACTACGCCGCCGGTCTCGCCCTGGTGGTGGTGATCTTCTGTGCCAGCTGGTCGCGCTATCTCACCATCTATCACGACGACGTCTATCAGTTCGTCTCCTGCAATCCCAGCGTCTCGGGCTTGACCACCGCCCCCTATCCCAACCAGGTCAAGATCCTCCAGGTCCCGGTGTCGACGGTGGACGGCATCACCGTCCCCAACCCGGTGGAGGCGATCTCCAACATCATCGCCATCAACGAGGCGAGCCTCCGCTACCAGGAGCTCGAGTGCCACGGACATCCCTACGCGTCCCGCTGGTACACGTGGCCGATCATGGAGCACCCGGTGCTGATGTACTACCAGAGCGCTCCACTTCTCGACGCCCCCAGTGTCACGGGCACCGGTGTCATCACCAACATGGGCAACCCGGCCGTGTGGTGGTTCGGCATCCTCGCCCTGCTCTTCTGTGTGTGGCGGATGATGGCCGGCGCGAAGTGGTTCCGCGTCTGCGTCGGCGCGCTCATGGTGGCGTCGCTCGTGACCATGATCCTCACCTTCCACGCCGCCGAACCGGGCATCGATCCCATCACCGGCACCCAGCCCGGCCCCCTCGGTCCGGTGGGCCCGTTCTTCTACCTCGGCTTCCTGGGCGTCGGGGTCTTCTGCGCGTGTGCGGGCGTCTTCGCGGTCGTCTCACGCCGTTTCGTGCCCGCCTTCATCGTCCTCGGCTACATCGCCTCGTGGATGATGTGGGTTCCGGGCAACAAGGCGCGCGTCCTCTTCTTCTACCACGCCCTGGGGATGTTGATCTTCATCGCCCTGGGCCTCGCCTACGCTCTTGCCGCGCTGCGCCACGTCCGCTTCTTCGCCGCCGGCAGATGGTGGTCGCTGGCCCCGCTCGCCTACGCGGGAGTGGCGGCGGTGGTGGCCGCCTTCATCTTCTTCTACCCGGTCTGGACCGCCATCCCGCTGACCACCCCGGACCAGCAGATGCGCCTGTGGGTGGACGCCTGGTAGGGCTATGACCGGTGCGGGGAGCCCTGCGCTCCAGCCGCCGCTCGGGGTCACCAGGTGACGGGGCCGGGGAGCGTCGCGCTCCTCCTGTTGCTCGCCGTCCTCGCTGCCGCCTCCGGGTTCGCCGCGCTCGGCACGGTGGGCACCCCGCTCCGGCTCGGCGAGCGGATCGCCATCGCGGTGATCGTCGCCTTCGCGCTCGACGCCACGGTCTGCTTCCTTCTCAGCCTCGGTTTCGGCCTCGGCCCGGCGTCGATCCTCCTGGCGCCGGTTCTGGTCGGAGGGGTGTCGCTGCTGCTCGCCCGGCAGCTCCAGATCAGCGTGGTCGCCACCTGGCAGGCCTCCCTCGAGGACGCGCGAGGCCGGTCGCGGGGCACCCTCGCCGTGGGGGTCATCGCCGTGGTCGCGGCGGTGGCATTCGCTCTCCTGCTCTCCCGGGCCATGTTCCAGGACGGCGCCGGCGATCTGGTCACCGGGTACTGGATCCCCGACTGGGGGCAGCACCTGATCACTGCATCCAGCTTCAGCACCGCCCAGAACTTCCCGCCCCAGAACCCGATCATGAGCGGCACCCCGCTCTATTACCCCTTCCTGCCCGACTTCACCTCCGGGATGCTGATGCGCCTCGGACTCGGCGACGGTCCATCGCTCTGGCTGCCCCAGGTGATCCTCGCCGTGATGCTGGTGGTCCTGGTGGTGAGCTTCGCCGAGCGGCTGGGCGCACGCATGTCGGTGGGTGTGCTCGCCATCCTGATCTGCTTCCTGGGTGGGGGGCTCGGCTTCGTGGGCGCCCTCCACGACGCCTGCACCCAAGCCAGCTACACCTCTGCGGAATGCAGCGCTGGCTACGTCATCGCCCACCCGGCCGAGGGCCTTGGCATCACCGCCGGGACCTTCCACGCCCTTCCCGGGCTGGTCGCCGATCAGCCCACCAGCTTCGACGGCATGACCTCGACGCCCAACTCGGGGCACCCCGTCTTCTCCGATCAGGAGTGGTACACGCCGCTCTTCGCGTGGTGGCTGCCCCAGCGCACCCTGATGGAGGGCTTCGACGTCGTGGTGGCGTCCCTGGTGCTCCTCCTCGCTGTCTTCGAGCGGGCCCGAGCGCGGCTCTTCGACGTCGGCGTGGCCGGGCTGCTGGTCGGGCTCCTCCCCATCATCCACGTCCAGAGCCTCCTGGCCATCGCCGTCATCGCCGTGGGCCTGGCGGCGATGCGATGGCGTCGCGCCTGGCTGCTCTTCGCCGGCGTGGCGGCGGTGGTGGCCGCTCCGAGGGTGATCCAGCTCATGCTCGCGCCGCACGGCTCCGCCGCCCTCGCCAACCAGTACCCCTGGTTTGAGCCGGGCTGGATGTCGGGTGCGGTCGACTCCGCCGCCCTCGGACACGCGGTCACCCTCTCCGCGATCGGGGGCGCGATCGGTGACACCCTGCGCCTTCCCTTCAGCGGAACCTGGTGGGGGTTCTGGTGGATCAACCTCGGGGTGGCGGCGCCGCTCTGCCTGGCGGTGGTGCTGCTGGCCCTCGCCCGGAAGTTGGGGAGAGGTGCGGTGCGCGAGGCGGCCGGCCGCGTCCTCGGCGTCTTCCCGCCCGCCCTTCTGCGCCTCCTCCTCGCCTGCATCCCCATCTTCGTCCTCTGCAACATCGTCGTCTTCCAGAGCTGGGACTGGGACAACACCAAGCTGCTCGTCTACTGGTACCTGGGGGTCGCCCTGGCGGTGTCCGCGATCACGGTCTGGCTCTGGGTGGGGTGGTGGCGGCGCATCCTCGCCGTCCTTCTCGCCGGCAGCGTGCTGGCGACCGGGACCCTGGCACTTCTGCGGCTCCTGCCCTACGAGGCGCCGTCCGCGTCGGTCGCAGGTCCCTACGTCGTCGTTCCCTCGAACGACATGGCGATGGTGGCCGCCCTCGACGCGAACACCGCTCCCCATGCCGTCTTCCTGGTGTCGGGGAGCACCGAGGACTTCTTCGACCCCATCCCGCTGCTCACCGGACGGCCGGTGGTGATGGGGTACTACCCCTGGCTGTGGAGCTATGGGTTGGACTACGGGCAGCGCCTGGCCGACGTCACGATCGCCACCTCAGGCTGTGGGACCACCTCCCTCCGCGGCTGCGAGCCCATCCTCCAGATCCTCCATCGCTATGACATCAGCTACGTCGAGGTGAACCCGACCTTCACCCCGGCCGGGGTCAGCTGGTGGTCGGCGCAGCGGCTCCCGGTCACCGCGTCGGCCCCGGGCATCACCGTCTACGACGTGCGCGGGGTCTGATGAGCGGCCCCCCGGTCGTGAGCGCCCGTCTCGTGCATCCCACGGTCGTCGACGCCCACGTTCATCTCATCCCCGACCGGGTGCGGCGCGACCCGGCCGCGCTCGCCGCCAGCGACCTCTGGTTCGCCGCCTGTCATGCGGGGGAGCGGAGGCTCGCCGGCGAGGACGACCTGCTCCGTCACCTGGACGAGGAGCGGATCGACCGTGCCGTGGTGTTCACCTGGCCCTTCGCCGACCCTCGGCTCTGTGCCGAGGCCAACGACTGGGTGGCCGCTCTGCAGCGCCGTCATCCCGGCCGGATCGCCGGCTGCGGCGTCGTCCAGCCCGCCGACCCGGGTGCCGCCGAGGAGCTGCGCCGCTGCGCCCGGCTCGGGCTTCGTGGCGTCGGGGAGCTCAATGCCGACGCCCAGGGATTCGCCCTCGACGGGGACGAGCTGCCGCGCCTGGCCGCAGTCTCCGCCGGGCTCGACCTCCCCTGGACGATCCACTGCAGCGAGCCGGTCGGGCACGCCTACCCAGGAAAGGGGACGGCGACCCCGGAGCGGCTGGTCCGCTTCCTCGAGCGCAGCGGGGGTCTTCGGGTGGTCGCCGCCCACCTCGGCGGCGGGCTGCCCCTCTACGCCCACATGCCCGAGGTCAGGGAGCTGTGCAGGCGGGTCTGGTTCGACACGGCGGCTCTGCCCCACCTCTACCGCCCCAGCGCGCTGCGCGCGGTGGCCACCCTGGTGGGCGCCGACCGGCTCCTGCTCGGCACCGACTTCCCCCTGCTCGGGCTGGCCCGCTACCGCCGCGCCCTGGACGAGGCCGGGCTCGACGAGACCGAGCGGGAGCTCGTTCTCGGAGGCAGCGCCGCCGCGGTCTGGAGCTGGTGAACGGTCAGCGCCCGCCGCTGACGTCCAGGATGGCTCCGGTGGTGTAGGGGGACTCGTCACCGAGGAGCCAGACGATGGCCGCGGCCACCTCCTCGGCGCGGCCGGCCCGCAGCACCGGGATCGTCGGCGCGAGCCGTGCCGCCCGGTCCGGTTGGCCACCGCTGGCGTGAATCCCGGTGTCGACGATGCCGGGACGGACGGCGTTGACGCGGATCTGTTCGGCGGCGACCTCGCGGGCCAGACCGAGGGTGAAGGTGTCCACCGCTCCCTTGCTCGCCGCGTAGTCGACATACTCCCCGGGCGCGCCCAGACGGCTGGCGGCGGAGGAGACGGTCACGATCGCGCCCCCGCCCCCCCCGTGGCGCGTCGACATCCGCCGCACCGCCTCGCGTGCCGTGAGCATGACCCCCAGGACATTGACCTCCAGCAGGCGTCGTATCCGGTCGGCGCCCATCTCGTCGAGGCGGGCGCGGAGTTCGACGATGCCGGCGTTGGCGACGGTGGCGGTGACCCGCCCCATCTCGTCCGCGGCGGCGAACAGCTCCGCCACATCCGGTTCGGCGCCGACGTCAGCCCGCACCGCTCGCCCTCCGACCTCCCGGGCGACCGCCTCGGCCGCGGCCCGGTCCGCGTGCCAGGAGAGGCAGACCTGCCATCCCGCGCCAGCCACCCGGCGGGCCGTGGCGGCGCCGATCCCACGGCCGCCCCCGGTGATCACGCAGACGCCGCGGTCCATCGGAGCGGGCGCCGGGATGGCTACCCCGCCGCCTGCGCCTTGACCTCGGCGACCAGCTTGGTCAGCGAGTCCTTGGCGTCGCCGAACAGCATCAGGGTGTTGTCGTGGTAGAAGAGCGCGTTCTCGATGCCGGCGAAGCCGGGCCTCATGCTGCGCTTCAGCACCACCACCGTCTTGGCCTGGTCGGCGCGGAGGATGGGCATGCCGTAGATGGGACTGGAGGGATCGTTGAGGGCGGCAGGGTTGACGACGTCGTTGGCCCCGATCACCACGGCGACGTCGGTGCGCGAGAACTCGGGGTTGACCTGGTCCATCTCCTTGAGCTCGTCGTAGGGGACGTCGGCCTCGGCGAGCAGGACGTTCATGTGCCCGGGCATCCGGCCGGCGACGGGGTGAATGGCGTAGAGGACCCGGACCCCACGCTGCTTGAGCTGGTCGGCGAGCTCCTTGACCTCGTGCTGGGCCCGGGCCACGGCCAGGCCATAGCCGGGGACGAAGATCACCTGCTGGGAGTAGGCGAGCAGGACGGCGAGATCCTCGGCGCTGGTCGGGCGGATGGTCTTCCCCGGCGGAAGCGCCGCCCCGGCGGACCCCCCCTCCGCTGCCTTGCCGAAGGCGCCAAAGAGGACGTTGGCGAGCGAGCGGTTCATGGCCCGGCTCATCAGCAGGGTGAGGATCGAGCCCGACGCCCCGACCAGAGCGCCGGCCACCACCAGCGCGTAGTTGCCGATCACGAACCCGGTCACGGCGGCCGCCGTCCCGGTGAACGAGTTCAGCAACGAGATGATCACCGGCATGTCGGCGCCGCCCACCGGGAGGACGCCGATCACCCCGAGCAGCAGCGCGCCGGCGACGAAGGCGATCATCAGGTCGGTGTTGCCCCCGCCGATGGTGATCGCGATGCCGACCCCCACCAGGGCGCCCAGCACCAGGAGGTTGATCTCGTGCTGGAACGGCCAGGTGATGGGGGTGCCCCGCATCCACTCCTGGAGCTTGGCGAAGGCGATCAGGCTGCCGCTGAAGCTGATGCCCCCGATCAGGCAGCTGAGCAGGATGGTCACCGAGTCGATGGTGTCGAGGCTCTGGTGGGCGGCGGTGATGCCGTGGTAGTCGCCCAGGGCGATCAGCGCCGCGGCGCCCGCGCCCATGCCGTTGAAGAGCGCCACCATCTGGGGCATCGCGGTCATCGCCACCTTGCGCGACGCCACCACCCCGATCACGCCGCCGACCACCACCGCGGGGATGATGTACTGCCAGCCGCTGTGGAAGTTGCCGAGCGTGATCCCGATGGCGAGCAGCATGCCGGCCCCGGCAACGCGGTTGCCCATATGGGCGGTCCGTGGCGAGGTCAGCATCTTGATGCCGCGGATGAAGCAGACGATCGCGACCAGGTAGCCGAGGATGACCCAGTCGGGGGGCAGGCTCACCTGCATCAGGCCTTCTCCTCGGGAGGCGCCGCAGCCGCCGGCGGCTCCGGGCCCGGGCGGGCCGGGGGCCGGCCGCTGCCCTTGAACATGCCGAGCATGCGGTCGGTGACCACCCAGCCGCCGACGACGTTGAGGGTGCCCAGGAAGATGGCGGCCACCGCAATCACCGCGGCCAGGGCGCCGTGCGCCGTGGCGGCGATGGTGATCGCGCCGATGACCACGATGCCGTGGATGAAGTTGGTCCCCGACATCAGCGGGGTGTGGAGCAGCGAGGGAACCTTGCTGATCAGCTCGATGCCCAGGAAGACGGCGAGCACGAAGATGAAGAAGCCGATCAGGACGAGGTCGGTCTGGGACATGCTGCTCCTAGGCGGCCGGCTCGGTCCGGGGGGCGGCGGCGCCGCGGAGCGCGCGCTGGTAGACGACGCAGGTTGCGCCGAGGATCTCGTCGTCCAGGTCGTCACGCACCTTGCCGTCGCGGACCAGGTGGAGGAGGAACTTCGCGATGTTGCCGGAGAAGAGCTGGCTGGTGTCGGTGGCCATCCGGCTGGCGAGGTCGGTCTGGCCGCAGATCCTCACCCCCGAGACCTCCACCTCCTCGCCCGGCTTGGTCAGCTCGCAGTTGCCGCCGCCCTCGGCGGCGAGGTCCACGATCACTGAGCCTGGTCGCATCGCGGCCACCATCTCGGCGCTGATCAGCCGAGGGGCATCACGGCCGGCGATAAGGGCGGTGGTGATGACGCAGTCGGCGTCGGCGACGTGGCGACTCAGGATCTCACGTTCGCGTTCCTCGGCTTCGCCGCTCAGCTGGGCGGCGTAGCCCGTGCCGGTCTCGGCCGCCTCCACCCCGATGTCGATGAAGCGGGCACCGAGGCTCTCCACCTGCTCGCGCACCACAGGGCGGACGTCGAATGCCTCGACCACCGCGCCCAGACGGCGGGCGGTGGCGATGGCCTGCAGGCCGGCCACCCCGGCGCCCACCACCAGGACGCGTGCTGGGCGCACGGTGCCAGCCGCGGTCATCAGAAGCGGCATGAAGCGAGGCAGGCGGACGGCCGCCATCAGCACCCCGTGGTAGCCGGCCGCGCTCGCCATCGAGGAGAGCACGTCCATCTCCTGGGCTCGGCTGATCCGGGGCAGGAGCTCGAGGCTGTGGACGTCCACCCCCCGCTTGGCGAGGCGCTCGAGGAGGGCGAGATTGGAGGTCGCCCGGAGCAGGCCCACCAGGGTGGAGCCCTTGGCGAGCTGCTTGACCTCCTCGTCGGAGGGGAGGCTGACGTGGAGGACCACGTCCGCGTCCGCGAGGAGCTTCTTCAGGTCGGCGACCACCGCGGCACCGGCCTCCGTGTAGGCGGCGTCGGGGTACCCTGCCCCCGCGCCCGCCCCCGCCTCCACCGCAACCTGGAGGCCCGCGGCAAGCAGCGCCCGGAGTGTGGCGGGGACCAGGGCCACTCGCCGCTCGCCGGGCTGGCGCTCACGGGGCACGGCGAGCCGCACCGGAGCCGACCCCGTTCGATCGGAAGCTTCGGTCATCGCCAGTGATGGTAGCGATGGCGGTCACCATCGCGTCGCGGTGTGCGGGGCGGCGCCTCAGGGGCGAGCGCCCTTTCCCAGACTGGAACGCCGACGGCGCTCGGATCCCATTCCGGGACGGTGCCGCGGCGTCGCTCGCCCGGCTTCAGCCGGCGGCCACCCGATCCGGTGCGACGGGGTGCCGAGGCTCCGCCGGCCCGGTCAGCTGGCGGTGGCCGACGATGCCGGCTTCCGCCGACCATGCCGGAGGGATCGGGTGGGGGGTGCGGGTCACGTCTCCACACGCATAGCACCGGCTGATCACCTCCTCGGAGGTCGACGCCACCAGCCGGGACTCGTGCCCGCAGGCAACACAGACCGTCAAACGGGTGGAGATCAGCTTTGCACCAGCCATGGAACTGCCTCGCCACGAAGAGCCCAGCCGAGTCTCGTGGTGTCCCTCGACGCCTCCCCACGGTACGCCGATGGTCCCTCGTTGTCATGCTCTGAGTATTAACCCCTGGATGCGGAATGGTCATGGTTCCGGCCCTCGGTCATGCCCGAGACAGCCGGTTCAGGGTTGGGACGCCAGGTTCACGGTTGGGACACCCGTTCAGGGCGGAAACGCCCCTCACCCCCGGAAACCACGTGGAGGCCGCATGCTGACCGGTGACAGGACACGGAGGTCGCATGTTCACCCCTGAGAACCTCGAGGTGGTGATGGTCTCCTTCGAGGGGCCGGACCAGTACAGCCTCGCCGGCGGGCTCGGCGTCCGGGCTCGCGAGCTGACTCGCGCCTTCGCCGCGGCCGGGTTCATCACCACGCTGGTCTTCGTCGGCGATCCTGGCCGGACCCCGGAGGAGACCTGTGCGGGTGTCCGGCTCATCCGCTGGTGTCAGGAGGTGAGCGCCGGCTGCCCGAGCGGTGTCTACGAGGGCGAGAGGGCGAAGGTGGAGGTGCTCGTCCGCACCCTGCCCGACGCCCTCATCGAGCGCGTGATCGCTCCCGCGGTCGGTCGCAACCGGGTGGTCGCCGTCCTCTGTGAGGAGTGGCACACCGCGGCCTTCTGCCGCAGGCTGAGTGACCGGCTCCACGCCATGGGGCTGCGCCGCCACGCCGTCCTGCTCTGGAATGCGAACAACCGCTTCGGCTGGGAGGAGATCGACTGGCGGGCGCTGGGCTACGTGGCCTCGACGACCACGGTGAGCCGCTATATGAAGCAGCTCATGCTCGGCCGCGGGGTCAATCCGGTGGTCATCCCCAACGGCATCCCCGAGAGTGCCCTGGAGCCCCCCGATGCGGCGGCGGTCGCCGCCATCAGGAGCGCTGCCGGGACGCCCTGCCTCGCCTTCAAGATCGGGCGCTTCACCCCTGACAAGGGCTGGACCCAGGCCATCGACGCCATCGCCGAGCTGCGGGCCGAGGGTCTGCCCGCCCGCATCCTGATGCGGGGAGGCATCGAGCCCTATGGCGCCGAGGTGCTGGGGCGGGCTCGCCACCACGGGCTCTCGGTCTGCGATTGGTTCGAGCCCGTCGACGACGCGGGTGGCGTGGTCCGCGCCCTGTCAGAGAGCCGGGGGGCCGCGGTCGTCAACCTCTGCCGCTTCCTCCCTGAGGCCGTGATCCCGGAGATCGACCTGGCCGCGACCGCGGTCCTTGCCAACTCGGGGCATGAACCCTTCGGCCTGGTGGGCCTGGAGGCGATGGCCGCGGGCGGCGTCGCCGTGGTCGGAGCCACCGGCGAGGAGTACGCCCGCCCCTACGGCAACGCCATCGTCATCGAAACCGACGACGGCGCCGAGGTGGCCGCGGCTCTGCGGGGGCTGGTGGACCGCCCCGCCCTCGCCCGCCGGCTGCGCCGCGAGGCCCGGCACGACGCCCGGGACTTCACCTGGCCGGCGGTGATCGAGGGCCTGCTCGAGCGTCTCCGGTACATGTCCTTCCACCAGCAGGTGCTCACGCCGTCCCCAGGCACTAGGCTGAGATCGTGAAAGCCGTCGTCATGGCCGGAGGCGAGGGCACGCGGCTCCGGCCGCTCAGCAGCCAGTCCCCCAAACCGATGGTGCCGGTGGTGGGCACACCGGTGATCGAGCACAACCTCAGGCTGCTCCGGGACCACGGCATCACCGAGGTCGTGATCACTCTTCACCACCTTGGAGCCGATATCCGCAACCAGCTCGGGGACGGATCGGACCTCGATATGACCATCGACTACGTGGTCGAGGAACGCCCCCTCGGGACCGCGGGCAGCGTCCGCAACGCCGCCCACCTCCTCGAGGACACCTTCCTGATCATGAGCGGTGACTGCCTGACCGACATCGACCTCTCCTGGGTCATCACCCAGCACCGTGAGCGGGGCGCGCTCGCCTCCATCGTCCTCACCTCGGTCCCCAACCCGCTCGAGTACGGAGTGGTGATCACCGGCGCCGATTCGAAGGTGGAGCGCTTCCTCGAGAAACCATCGTGGGGCGAGGTGTTCTCCGACCAGGTCAACACCGGGATGTACGTGATCGAGCCGGAGGTGCTCGAGCGGATCCAGCCGGGCGCCAACGCCGACTGGTCGCAGGACGTCTTCCCGGGGATGCTGGAGCGGCAGGAGCCTCTCTTCGGTTTCGTCTCCGACGGCTACTGGTGCGACATCGGCAACATTCCCTCCTTCCTCCAGGCCAACTGGGACGCCCTGGCCGGCCGGGTTCGCTGCCACATCCCGGGGCACCGGGAGGGGGACGTCTGGATGGGCCAGGACGTGGAGATCGGGATGGGGGCCGTCATCGAGGGGGCGGCGTTCCTCGGTGACGAGGTCAAGCTCAAACCGGGCACTCACCTCACCGGGCCCGTGATCATCGACAAGTATTCGGTCATCGACGAGAACGCCCGGGTCGTCAACTCGGTGATCTGGCCTCACGCCTACATCGGGGAGGGGTGCCGGCTCCGTCAGGCGGTTGTCGGGCGCGGCGTCACCATCAAGAACAACACGGTGGTGGAGGAGGGCGCCGTCATCGGTGACGACTGCGTCATCGGTCAGGGCTCCCGGATCCAGGCCGGCATCCGGATCTGGCCGCACAAGGAGATCGAGCCCGGCTCGACGGTCAACGAGTCGGTGGTGTGGGCCGGGGAGTGGCGGCGCGGACTCTTCTCGTCGTCGGGGATGACCGGCCTGATCAATGTCGAGCTGACCCCGGAGTTCTGCGCCCGCCTCGGGGCGGCCTTCGCCGCCACCCTGCCCCGCGGAGCCCCGATAGCGATCGCGCGCGACCACGCGCGCAGCTCCCGGATGATCAAGCGGGCCATCGTCTCCGGGATGGTGAGCGGCGGCGCCAGGGTGCGCGACCTCGACGAGCTGCCCGTGCCGGTCACCCAGTTCGCCACCCGGTACGGTCGATCGGAGGCCGGCATCCAGGTCCTCGTCTCACCGCTCGACCAGCGCTCCGCCGACATCCGCTTCTTTGACCGGGACGGACTCCCCATCGACAAGCGCGCCGAGCGCCGCCTCGAGGGCCTCTACTTCCGGGAGGACTTCCGGCGCGCCGCCTTCTACGAGATGGGCGACATCGAGGAGCACATCACCGCTCTGCCCGACTACGTCGTGCATCTGCTGAGCAGCGTCGACGGCGAGGCGATCCGCGCGGCCCAGTTCCGGCTGGTCATCGACTACGACTACAGCCAGGCGTCGCAGGTCCTTCCCGACGTGCTCCACGGGCTCGGGGTCACCACCGTCCCGCTCAATGCCGGGGTCGCCGAGGGCAAGCGTCACCGCACCGTCCCCGAGGAGACGGCGCTGATCACCCGGACCGTGAACGCCGATCTGGGCTGCCTCTTCAGCGCCACCGGGGAGCGCCTCGACGTCATCGACGACCAGGGGAGCGTGCTGACCCCCTACGAGCTGTTCGGCCTGCTGGCGCGCTGGTGGTCGCATCGCGGCACGATGCTGGCCCCGGCCAGCTCCCCGCAGTGGGTCCGCGGTCTGGTCGAGGATCAGGGCTCCACCTTCCTCGCCACCATCGGAGAGCCGAATCAGGTGCTTCGTGCCGCCGCGTCGCCGTCCACGTGCCTTGCCACCGACGGCGAGGGAGGGTTCGTCTGGCCCTACTTCTTCGGTGCCTTCGACGCCATGTACACGCTGGTGAAGCTGCTGGAGCTCAGGGCCGCGGCCGGCGAGCCGCTCTCGGAGGCCACCGCTCGGCTGCCCCGGGCCGCCTACCTGAGCGCCACCGAGTTCGTGCCCTGGGAGGCCAAGGGGCGGGTGATGCGCACCCTGCTCGAGGACCACCGGGACAGCAACGTCGATCTCGTGGACGGCATCAAGGTCTTCGTGGACGACGGCTTCGTGCTGGTCCGCCCCGACCCTGACGAGCCCGCCTGCCACATCGTGGCGTCGGTCGGCGACGAGATGCGGGCGCGGGCCCTGCTCGACGAATACAGCCGGCGGGTGCGCGAGGCGCGTGGCGGGGAGGGCGGCCCGCCGGCGGCCGAGGTCATCGGGAGCGCCGCTCCGGCGCCGGGAGCCCCCGTCCGGCTGACCTGAGCGCACGGCGGGGCGAGGAGCGTCTCCCCGCCCCGCCGGCGGCTATGAGGATGGTCCGGCTCTCAGGACCTGCCCGTGGGTGTCGGCAGGACCCCGTCGGTCGGGAAGGGGAATGGAGGCAGGGGCTGGTGGCCGGGGGTCGGCGAGGTGCCCGGGGTGAAGGAGACGCCCCGGTACACGGTGGCGTTGATGGCCGGACGGACGGTCTCGAAGCCCTCCTCGGTCGGAAGGCTGGTCGCTTCCAGCCGGTCGGTGATAGCCACCAGCTTGTTTGGGTCCGCGCCCTGGTCACCGCCTCCGCTCACCGTCGAGGTCTCCGCCCAGATCGTCACCGTCCCGCCGGGGTTGACCTGGCCGGTGATGTTGCGCAGTCCGGCGGTTGCGGGCGCCCAGGGAAGGCCGGTCGCCGAGTTGTCGCCGGTCGGGTAGTCCGGCACGGTGTAGGGCTGACCCAGGTTCAGCCCCTTCTGCAGGGTGTAGGCGAGCTGCCACTCTCCGGCGGTGGCGTTGTAGACCCACTTCTGCAGTCCCGCGGTGGTCGATGCCGCGGCCGCCGTGTAGGTGTCGCTGGTCGTCGAGTAGGTGTTGTCACCGGCGCCCTCGTCGGCGACGTAGAGGGTGTCCGGGTTGGCGAACCAGATCCCGAACGGGTAGTCGCTGGAATCGGTGGCCCCGGATGCCAGCGCAGTCGGGAAACCCTTGAGAATGCACATGTTCTGGGGGACCAGACCGGGGTCGGGCTTCTTGGTGCTGGTGCCCTCGTTGGCATCGAAGGAAAGGGTCGAGGTGGTGGGCAGGCTCGCCCCCACAGCCGGGAGCCCGCTCCCGTCAGGACACGCGCTGCCACTCGTGTCGACGAAGTAGACGGTATCGACGCCGTTGCCGCCGCTGCCCTTGGTGTAGTAGAGGACGTTGGCCGAGACGGTCATGCCCCGGAAGTTGTCGTCCTTGGCGCTCTTGTCCAGCGGGTCGCCGAGCTGCGAGACGTTGAAGCTGCCCACCGGGACCGGCTGGCCGGGAGCCTGGGCGGCCTCGGGCACGTTGGACGGCTGGATGAGCTGCGCGCCGGCGCCGGTGACCACGCCCTGGGGCTCGGGGTTGGAGCCGTTGCCGGCGTTGCCGGCGGCGTAGATCACGCCGGCGGCGTCATTCACGATCGCCGCCCGCCCGTTGTCACCCGAGTAGGCGTTGGTCTCGGTGTAGGTGAGCTTCCCGTCCTGGCCCAGGGTGGCCACCACCCGGTAGTGGGTGCTGCCGTCCCCGTCGGTGGGATCGACGTCACCGGGTGTGCTCCCGTTGGAGACGTCGGTGCTGTCCGGCGCCGCCGCGTAGCCCACGAAGCTCACCTCGCGGCCATCGGTCGAGAGGTTGAGGGCCAGCTCCGACTTGGAGGAGAAGCTGGTGACGACTCCGCCCGCCTCCGAAGGCACCCTGATCGACCCGATCTGCTGGCCCCACGGCGTCAGCTCTAGGAGCGTGATCGGCGAGGTGACACCGAAGAAGCCGTCGACCTGGTCGTTGCTGAAGACGTACGGATAGTCGCCGCTCGCGACCGCGGTCCCGCAGGGGTCGGTGGAGCTGCCGCAGCCGGGTGGAAGCTGGGTGACGCCGGCCACGATGTTGGGGTCGTCCTGGTACGTGCTGGTGGCGACCAGCAGGTTGCCGGGGATGATGGGGGTGCCCCCGAAGGACGGGACCGGCGTTCCGTCGGCGGCGGCGGAGTGAGCCGCCAACGCGCCGAGCACTGCGACCATCGCGACGAGGCCCGCTCGGCGGAGCGGGTGCGCGGCAGCACGGTAGGTTCGCATTTCGATGTCTCCCTTTCTGGTGGATGCGGTCCCGCGCGCGGAAAAAGATGTGGGCGGGCCGCATCATCCCAAGGCCAGGATCAAAGCCGAGCTATGGCCCGACTATCGAGCGGTTAACCGGCGGCGAGGTCGGCGGCGGTCTCCGGAAGTGCGGAGCGTGGGCGCGGCCCCCGGGGCGCGCGCGGCTCCCCGGCACTGAGCAGACGCATCAGGGCTGGGCCCACCAGGGCGCGTTCCCGGCGCGGCGCTCACGGGCGGCCGGATCCTGCCGGTAGAAACCGCGGAACACCGCGTACAGCTCCGGCTTCTCCCGCTCGAGTCGGATCGGCCTGTCGAAGAACACCTCGGTGACGACGGCGAAGAACTCGCCGGTGTTCTCTGCACCGTATGGATCGAGCAGGTCCCCGCCGGTCCCGCCGCGGAGCGCGGCGAATTCCTCGTTGCACACGCGGATCCAGCGCTCGTACTCGGTGTGCGACTCGAGCGGCGGGGTTCCGTCGACGGACCCGCCCAGCATGTCGAGCTTGTGGGCAAGCTCGTGGTACACGACATTGTGCCCCTGGTCCGGATCACGTGCCTGCTCACGAGCCGCATCCCAGGCGATGAGGACGGGGCCCTCGAAACGGGCCTGTCCGATGAGCCGCTGGGGCTCGTCGGTGAAGACGCCTCCACCCAGGTGACGGTCCCCCTCGAACACCACGGTTGTGGGGCTGACGATGATCGAGGTGACGCGATGGTAATAGTCGTAGTCGAGGCCGAGGATGGGCAGGCTGGCCATCGCGCTGATCACGACGCGGATCTCATCGGTGAGCTCGAATCCCTTGGATCCTTCCCACAGCTTGTCGACGAGGAGGAGGCGGATGAGACGCTCGAGCTGCTCCCGCTCGTGACCGGCGAGCACGTGCCAGTGTGCGAAGTCCTCGGCGAGGAGATTTCGCCACGCCTCCGGAAAGGGCTCAGCCAGCGCCTTGCGAAGCCGTCCTCGACGCGTCAGTGCCATTCCTCTCCTTGGCTCGGCCGGGAGGGCCGTCCGGTTCCCCGCGGCTAGACGGAAGCGACCTTCTCGGCCGGACGCTTCCTATTCTGCAGCCACCTCGGCGCCCACCAGTTGACGGGACCGATCAGGCGCATCAGCGCCGGCACCACCAGCGCGCGGACCAAGCTCGCGTCCACGAAGATAGCGATCGCCATCCCCAGGCCGAGCGCCTTGATGACGACCACCGACGAGACCAGGCCAAAGACGAGGAAGACGGTGACCATGATGGCCGCCGCCCCGGTGACCAGCCGTCCGCTGGCCTGCAGACCGGCGGCGACGGCGCGCCGGTTGTCCCCATGCGCCTTCCATTCCTCGCGCATCCGGGTGAGCAGGAAGACCTCGTAATCCATGGAGAGGCCAAACACCACGCAGAAGACGAGCACCGGGATGGTGGGATCGAGAGGGGCCGGGCTGAAGTCCAGGAAGCCGCTCAGGTGCCCTTGCTGGAAGATGAAGACGAGTGCTCCGAAAGAGGCCGAGAGCGAGAGCAGGTTCATGAGCACCGCCTTCAAGGGGAGCACCAAGGAGCGGAGCAGCAGCATGAGCAGGAGGAAGGTCGTGACCATGACGTACACGACCGCCCCAGGGGTCTGATCCAGCATGTACTGGACATAGTCCATGTCGAAGGCAGTGTTGCCGGTGACCAGGATCTGGGCCCCCTCGATCCGGTCGTGGACGCGGATATAGCGGACCAGGTTCTGCGCCGCATCGCTGGACTCCGCGTACGGGGTGTAGGCACGCAGCACGGCGATGCTGCTGCCGGTGAGTTGGGTGACGAGAGCCCGCTCTGTCGCGGGCAGCCCGGTCACCCCGTTCGCATACATCTCCTGGTAGGTGGTGACGCCGGTCACCCCGGGCTCGTTCACGTAGCTCGTCACGGTGCTGATCCCGGGGAAGGTGGTGAGCCGCTGGCCGAGCGCGTACGCGGTTGCCACGTGGGCCACGCTGTACGGCGACCCGTTGAAGGCGAGGACGACATCGATGGCGTTGCCCTGACCGAACAGCTCCGTGAGCAGCTCGGTGCCCTGCCGGGCGTCGTCGCCGGGCGGCAGCAGGGTGACGTCGGCCTCGGCGAGATGGATCTGCGAGAGCGGGGAGCCGGCCAGCAGCAGCACGGCGAGGCAGGGCACGAGGACCGCCACCGGGCGGCGCATCACCAGGTTGGCGAGCCGCGCCCAGAACCCTCGCTCCACCGGGCCTGGACCCTTGCCACCGCCGGCCGTGGCCGCAACGCCGACCGCGCCTTCCCCTGGCGTCGCGGTGACCGTCCCGGTGCGGGATCGGCGGAACGGAAGCACAAGGCTGGCCGGCCGCCAGCGGTTGACCCGCTCCCCGAGGATGGCGAGCAGGGCGGGGAGGAAGGAGAGTGCGTAGACGACCGCGATCAGCACCATGAAGCTGCCCGACAGCCCCATGCTGGTCAGGATGGTGCCGCTGTAGAAGAGCAGGGCGGTGGCTCCGACCGCGACCGTGATCCCCGAGAAGGCAACCGCGGTGCCCGCGGTCCGCATCGTCACCGAGAGGGCGGCTTCGACGCTGTCCCTCCGGTGCAGCTCCTCGCGGAAGCGGCTCGTGATGAAGAGCGAGTAGTCGATCGCTACCCCGAGTCCGAGGATGACCACCACATTGAGGGCGTACGTCGAGACGTCGGTGACGTGGGCCAGCGCGTACATGGCTGCCAGCCCGCCCGCGACCGCGACCAGCCCCACCCCCAGGCAGAGCACGGCTGCCACCACCGAGCCGAAGACGATCACCAGGAGGATGAGCGCCGCCGGGATGGAGACGTCGGCCCGCTGCAGGTCCTGCTCGCTCCGGGTGTTGAAGGCGCTGTTGAGGGCGAGGTCGCCGGCGGCGTGGACGGTGAGCACACTCGAGTGGACCTCGGCGCGCAGACCAGGGTAGATCTCGGTTGCGGAGTCGAAGGTGGGCACGTTCAGCCCCACCTCGACCGCGATCCAGTGCCGGTCCGTGGAGATCAGCGAGCTCTGAGCGGTGGGCTGGTCGAGCGGGGGCAGGATGATCGTCTGCACCCTGCTGTCGTGCCGCAGGGGACCCAGCGCGCTCGAGACCGCCGCCTCGAAGGCAGGGCTGCCCACGGTGAGCGAGGGGCTGCCGAGGACCAGCTCCAATCCATTGGCGATCGAGGTCGGCAGCTGCCGGCCTTCCAGGGCCAGAGCCCGGCTCGATTCGAAGTGGAAGGTGTCGTTGTTGTTCAGCGTGCCGCCGCGGCTCAGCAGCCCGAGGCTCGCCACGAAGAGGACGATCGACGCGAGCAGCACCCACCACCGGTGCCGGTAGACGAATCCGCCCCACCAGCTCATGCGCAGCGCCGTCCCATGGGGGCTATTCGGTCGCCACTCCCGCGAGCTCACGCTCGACCACCTCGGCGAGCCCGCGGATCATCGCCGGGGAGGCGTTGGGCATGGCGATCCGGCGCAGCCGGAGGCCGTGCTCGGCCGCCTGCTCGCCGGCCGCCACGTCGATGTCGTAGAGCGTCTCCAGGTGGTCGGAGACGAACTGGACCGGCGCCACCAGCACCTCCTTGGCCCCGGCTGCCGCCAGCTCCGGGAGGATGTCGAGGAGGTCCGGCTTGAGCCATTCGGCGGGCGAGTGGCCCGCGCTCTGCCAGCCGAACCTCCAGCTCCCCTCGGGGAGGTGGAGCCGCTCCACGACCGCGTCGACGGTCTCGTGGAGCTGGTCGAGGTAGCCGGGGTCCCGATCGACGACGCTCCGCGGCAGGCTGTGGGCGGTGAAGATCAGGGTGGCCGCGCCCGGCGGGCCGGCCGGGGCATCCGCGAGCGCTTCGGCGATCCGGTCGCTCAGCCCCTCGATCCAGCCCGGCATGGTGTGCCAGGCCCCTGCAACCGCGATCTCCAGCCCGGGGTGGCGGCTCCGCGCCCGGTCGACCTCGCGCTCGTAGCCGGAGAGGATGAGCCGCGAGTACTGGGGCGCCAGCACGATGCCGAGGATCGTGCCGATCCCCGCCGTCACCATGGCATCGACGGCGTCGGCGATCCAGGGGGCGGAGTGCTGCATCCCCACCGAGACGGTGAAGGCGCCGGCGCCGTGGCGGTCGGCGAGGAGGCGGTCCAGGGCGGCGGCCTGCTCGGCCGTGATCTCGAGCAGGGGGGAGCGTCCGATCCGGCGGAAACGGCGCTCGAACTCCGCGGTCAGCTCGGGGCCGGCATCGCTTCCGCCCCGGACGCTGCGCAGATACGCCGGCACCTGTTCGGCGGTGACTGCGGAGCCGAAGGTGAGCAGGAGGATGCCGATGGGGGAGGCCATCAGCGAGCCGTCTCCCGGTGGACCAGCTCCACGACCCGCTCCAGGGTGGCGGCGTCAGTGTCGGGGAGGACCCCGTGGCCGAGGTTGAAGACGTGACCATCGCGCCCACCCGCCTCCGCGAGCACGCGCCGCGTCTCGCGCTCAACCACCGGCCAGGAGGCGAGCGCCACCGTGGGGTCGAGGTTTCCCTGGATGCCGAGCCCTGGCCCGATGCGCTTCCACGCTTCGTCGAGCGGCAGACGCCAGTCGACGGAGACGGCGTCGCTGCCCGCGGTCGCCATGATCTCCAGGAGGTGGGAGCAGCCGGTGCCGAAGTAGATGAGGGGGACTCCGGTGCCGGCGAGCCCGGCGAAGATCCGCTGGACGTGGGGGAGCACCCGCGCCTCGTAGTCGCGCCGGCTCAGCGCTCCGATCCAGGAGTCGAAGAGCTGGAGGATGTCCACCCCCGCCGCGACCTGGGCGCGCAGGTAGCGCACCGTCACCTCGGTGAGCTTCTCCATCAGCCGATCCCACAGCTCCGGCTCGCCGTGCATCAGCGCCTTGCTGCGGGCGTAATCGCGCGAAGGATGGCCCTCGATCAGGTACGACGCGACCGTGAAGGGAGCCCCCGCGAAGCCGATCACCGCCGCTCTCTCGCCGAGCTCGTCGCGGATGCTGCGGATGGCGGCGAAGAGGTCGGGTGTCGCCTCCTCCGCGGATTCGACCACCATGAGGCGAGCGATGTCCGCCGCGGAGCGGAGGGGTTCGTGGATGATCGGTCCCAGGCCGGGGTCGATCGAGAACGGCACTCCCATACCGACGAGCGGCAGCATGATGTCCGCGTAGAGCACGGCGGCATCGACGCCCAGCTGGTCGACCGGCATCAGGGTGACCCGCGCACACAGCTCGGGGGTCCGCGTGATGGTGAGGATGTCGTAGCGCTCGCGCAGCTCGCGATAGGCGGCGAGGGAGCGCCCGGCCTGACGCATGAACCACACCGGGGTCCGGTCGACCGGTTGCCGGCGAAGCGCCGCCACCATGCGCTCACGCCCTGTCATTGCGGTGACGCCGGCACCCGCGGTGCCGTGAGGAGCCGGTCCAGAACCCTCGTCAGACATCGGGCTCAATCGACCCCGATGGCCCCACGCCGCAGGCGGCGCGGGGACCCCTGGTCTTGAGAGGAGGGCGCAGCGCCCTCCTCGCCGCGGCGGCATAGCCGCCCGCGGCTCACCACCCGCTCGGCGCCACTCGGCGCCGGGCGCGCTCCGCGCGCTCCACATATGGCGTGGGCATCTGCGCAGTGAACTCTCACAGGATCAATCGACCCCGATGTCGAAGCCGGCCGTCTCGTCGCTCCTTCCGTAGGAGCGGATCGCCATGTGGGTGTCGGTACGGACGATCCCGGGCATACCGGCGATGTGCTGGGTCACCACCGTTGCCAGGGCGTCGAGATCGGGCACCCGGACCACCGCGATGAAGTCGGCCGAGCCGGTGGTCGTGTACACCTCGGAGACCCCATCGGTGTCCGCAAGGGCCCGGCCCAGGCGGCCGATCGCCCCCGGCTCGCAGACGATGAAGAGGAACGCGGTGAGCACGTTGGCGATGGTACTCACCCCACGCAGCGGGCTGCGTGGGTCTCCCCACGCCGAGGGCGGCGTGGGGGCCCCCTCTTCAGACGGGGGCGGTGCCGCCCCCTCCGCAGCGGTGGCGGAGCGACACGCTGCTAACCCCTCGGCTCGGCGCGATCCCCCGCTGGGCGCCGCCAACGCCCCGCATACCCATCGCGGCCCGTTACGCCGGAGTGACGAAGCGAGACGGCCGGCGGGTTGGGGAGCATCATGCGTTCGAAGTGCCGAACCAGCTTGTCTGCACCAGCTGCTGGAAGTGGTATGACGGTCGCACCGTCTGCCCCACCTGCAAGGTTCCCCTGATCAATCCGGGGACCGGCCAACCCGTCGCAGACCCGGCCGCGGCGGCCGCTGACCCCGCCTTCCCGGCCCCGACGCAGTACGGTGCAGCCCCCGTCGCCGGCTCCCCACCCGACGTGTACGCCCCTCCGGTCCCTGAGGTGTCGGGCTACCCCGCTGGCACTCCGTTGGAGGCTCCCACGCGGACCGAGATGCGCCACATCCTGGCCGATGACCAGGCCGCGGCTCTGGCGCCCGCCGGTCCCCTGCACGCTCGGATGGCGCCCCCGCCACCGGCGGATCCCGACCCTCCGAGCCCGGTCGCGGCCGATCCGTCCGCCCTGGGACTTCCCACGTGGGGAACACGAGAGCCGGTGGGCTACCGCGGCGGCATGACCTACCCGGTCGCGCCTCCTCCCTCGTCCGAGAGCGGAGGGTCAGTTGCTGAGGATGTCGCCCCCGGGGCGACGGCTTGGGGGGTGCGGGGCGCGGCGGAGGAGCCAGGTCCGCCCCCCGCCGCGGTCGGAGGCCCGCCGGCGGGCGGAGGTCCACCGGCTGGGATACCCCTCGAGACGCTGGGTTGGACCCCTCGGACACTCGGAGCGCTCCCGGAGGGGCCGTCCCTCCGTGATGGTCCGGCTCCGGCGCCCTGGAGCCCGGGCGTGTCACTCGGCCGTGCCCAGGGCTCTCCGGCGCCGGCGCCACCCGGAGCCTCGGGACTGCCGCCATCGGGCCAGTCCCTCCCACCGCTGGGGAGGGGGACGGCACCGCTCGGCCGGCCCCAGCCGCCCTTGGGCGCGCCCACCTTCCAGGGTCCACCGGGCTCGGGCCCATCGACCGCCCGGCCGTCGGTACCCACGGCGCCGCCGGCCCCACGCGCGCCGTCGGGCTTCGCCACGCCGCCACCGGCCGCTGCGCCTCCGCCGCCAATGCGGCCCCCGGCGTTCGCGGTCCCCCCTCCGCCCGCTGCGCCGCCGGCACCGTTCGTACCGCCGCTGCCCCCCGTCTCCGCGGCATCCTTCCCGCCCCGTGCGGGCCTCGCACCCCCACCGGCCCCCGCATTCCCGCCTCCCCCGTCGGCCTTCGCTCCTTCGCCGCCCTCCGTGCCGGCTCCAGCCTCGACGGCTCCGTCCGAAGGCCATCCCACGCTCTCCCCCGCCCCTCGCCCCGGCCCTGAGCCGGCGGTGCCGGGATGGCCCGGCACGGCCATGCCGGTGGTCGGCGCCTCCGGCAGCTGGGCTCCCCGGTCCTCCACCAGCCTGGCGGCGGTCGCCCAGGGTGACTCCGGTTCAGCGCTCTCGCCACGGGCGAGGCCGGCGTTCGGAGCGGGCGCCTCGGGGCCCGCGGCTTCCCCTGAGCCATCTGCCATGCGGGCCCGCCCCGGGCCTGGGCCGATCCCGGTCGGGGCCGCCGCCCCCACCTCCTCCCGCCGGCCGAGCCTCTGGCTCGCCTCTCTGGCCGGGCTGGTGGTCGGTCTCATCGTCGCCGCACTCTGGGTGGTGGCGACCGTGCAGACCGGCCTCCTGCTGGCGGAGCTGGCCGTCGTGGTGGGGCTGGCGTCGGGACTGATCCTGCGGCGCGCGGCCCGCAGGGGCGGGGTCGGCCCCGCGATCTGCGCGTTTGTCATCGCCGTGGTGGCGATCGGCCTCGGGATGGCCGCCGCGGCCCTCGACCTCTACAGCGGAGGTACATGGGCATCCTTCCAGGCAGCCCTCGAGCATCTTCATACAGCCCTCCTTCCCCACCTCTGGAAGGAGATCGGGGAAACGGGAGCCCTTCTCGGGGGGGCGGGGGTGGTGGTCGCGACCCTCATCGGGCTGCTTCGGCTCCGAACCCCGCCGGCCTGAACCCGGAGCTTCAGGAGCCCGAGGGCGCCGGCGGCGGTCCGCCGCGTCGATCCGCACTGGCACCCTGCCCGGGGCGGGCGCTATCCTCGTTCCTCTGGCCTGCGCGGGAGTAACTCAACGGTAGAGTGCAACCTTCCCAAGGTTGAAGTTGCGGGTTCGAGCCCCGTCTCCCGCTCAGGCACCTCCCGCCGCGCCGGGGAGGGCGTCAGAGAGCCAGCCGCGAACGCGCTCGTGATGCGCGGACCAATCTGCCCACGCCGATCCCGCCCAGGTGAGCACCGCCTCCGGCCGGGCGTCCGGAGGGATGGCCGCGACGCTGGTCACGGTGAGTTCGAAGGTTGGTCGCGGCAGCAGTTCCGGGTACTCGCGGTGCGTCCACTCCCCGATCAGGTGGTGGAGACGGACTCCGGGGATGCCGTGCTCCAGAGCCGCGCAGAGGCTCATGAGATGCACCGCCACCGACTGGCGGTTGCGCCGGTCCGGGTTGGTCGCGTGCTGGACGGCGTAGGCGTCGACCAGGTACTGGCTCGTCGCTGCTCCCGGAGCCCCGGAGAGGGACGATCTCCAGGCCAGGAGCGAGCCGTACAGCGCCCAGCAGCCCGGGGCGGCCAGCATGTACGCGTGGACTGGTCCGGCAAGGTCCGGCACCGCCGCCCCGCAGCCGAAGCACCGGACCTCGCGCGCAGCCCCACCAGGGCGGACGCCAGATCGAGCGATGGCGGGTCAGCCCTGCCCGGCAAGAGCCGCGGCCAGGTCGGCGGGGCGCGACCACATCGGCCAGTGACCCGTGGGGAGGTCGACGTAGTCGACGTGCAGATGGGTCAGCTCAGAGAAGAGGGGGTGCCCCTCCCTGGCCATCCTGGCCACGTCGGTCGCGCGGTGGCTGGTGGTGATCATCGTCACCGGCACCCGGCGGCGCCCGGGGTTGGTGAGCCGGATGCGGTCACGCGCCGGTCCGGCGGGATGGGGTACCGCCCGCCGCCGGAATTCGGCGAGGCGAGCTTCATCGAGGCCCTCCAGGCTGCTTCCTCCGGCTTCCAGGTCGGCCCAGGAGGGGAGCGGGATCTCGTCAACCTCGGCACCCAGATCGGGGCTGATGGCCATCCCGTCGGGCAGCGGCCCGCTGTCGACGAAGACGATCCGTCGAAGCCCCTCGGGCAGCCGGTCGGCGACCCCGGTGGCGACCGCGCCCGCGCCGCTGTGGACGACCAGGACGACCGGTTGCTCGGCACCGGCCACGGCCCCGGCGACCGCAGACACGTGATCGGCGAGGCGGATGCCACCGCGCGGTGCGCCGGCTGCCTCCAGCCCGGGAAGGGTCAGGGACTCCACTCGGTGGCCGGCTTCGCGCAGCACTGCCTCGACTCCTTCCCAGGCCCAGCCGCCAAGCCAGAAGCCGGGTACCAGGACAAAGATCGCGCGAGTGTGGGCACCGCTCTCCATCTCGCACAAGTATCAGCCCACGTGCCGGCTGCGGGTGCTGCGAGCCCCGGGGCGCGGGGGGCGCGTGACGTGGACAGACCTGTCTGCTAGCGTGCCCGGCGCGGGGCTCGTGCAGGGCGTCCGCCGAAGAGAGCCGCGCCGATCACCTCGAGGAGAGCTGCACCGTGAAGATCGCTGTCTTGGGAACGGGCATGGTGGGTCAGGAGCTGGCTGGCCGGCTGGCGGCGCTCGGCCACCAGGTGACCGTCGGTACCCGAAACCCGGAGGCGACGCTGGCGCGCACGGCGCCGCCGGAGGGCGCGGACACGCCGGCCTTCTCCAGCTGGCAGGCGGAGCATCCCCAGGTGGGGCTTGCCACCTTTGGCGCCGCCGCCGAGGACGCCGAGCTGATCATCAACGCGACCGGCGGGGGAGTGTCACTCGAGGCCCTGGCGGCCGCCGGCGCGGCGAACCTGGACGGCAAGGTCATCCTCGACGTGGCCAACACGCTGGACTTCTCCAACGGCTTCCCGCCATCGCTCTCCGTGGTCAACACCGACAGCCTGGCGGAGCAGATCCAGCGAGCCCACCCCACGGCCAGGGTGGTCAAGTCCCTCAACACCATGAACTGTAGGGTGATGGTCGATCCGGCCTGCGTGCCCGGCGAGCATGTGGTGTTCGTCTCCGGAGACGACCCCGACGCCAAGGCGACCGTGGCCGGGCTGCTGCAGGAGTTTGGCTGGCCGCCCAGCGCCATCTGGGATCTCGGCACCCTCTCTACGGCTCGCGGCGCCGAGATGATCCTGCCGCTGTGGCTCTCGATCCTGCGGAAGCTGGGTGGTGGAGAGTTCAACTTCGCCATCGCCAGGGCCTGAGGGCGGCCGCGAGCGCTCGACGCGGTCTCCCGGCGCAGGCTCAGGCTTCGGCGGCGTCCCCGGCGGGTGGCGTCGCCCCCGTCAACCGGACCGTGAGGGGCAGCAATCGCCGGCGATCAGCCCGAGGCCGATGCCGAGCATCCAGACGTCCTTGCTGATGGGGAGACCGGCGGGGGTCGGCCAGATGCTGCCCGCCTTGCGGAGGGTCGGCGTGCGCCAGTACATGACGAGCAGCCCTCCGGAGAACGCGGTCAGGGCTGCGCCGGCCAGACGGTCGCGTACGAAAGGCGAGAGCAGGGCGGCTCCGGTGGCCATCTCGGAGACGGACAGCAGCTTGCCGAATATCGGCGCGGGAACCCGGCTGAGGAAGGGGAAAGCCCCGGCGGCCATCCCCTGGAGGGCCTTTGCACGTTCCACCGGCAGATTCCATTTCCCGGTGCCCGCGTGGAGGATGAAGGCGCCGGTCGCGAGGCGGCCGGGCACGGATCGGACCTTGATGTGTCCCAGCATGATGGTCTCCTACCCCTGTCGTCTGATGATAGGCCGAACCCTTCGGATGGCCGATATCCGGTGACAACGTCATCGCGACAGTCATCGCCGTGCTCGCCGCCGCCTACGCGGTCGCGGTGCCGGTCATGCCCTACCCTCCGGAGGGGTGACGCCCTCATCCACACCCTCGACAAGGAGTAGCGAGATGCGTGTCCTGCTGTCGACGTATGGGGGGCGCGGGGACGTCGAGCCGATGGTGGCACTGGCGGTGCGGTTGCGGGAGCTCGGCGCGGAGGTGCGGGCGTGCGCGCCGCCGGACCGCGCGGAGCGGCTGGCCGAGATCGGCGTGCCACTGGTGCCCGTCGGCCAGCCGGTGCGCCCGCTTCTCCACGGGGCGGCGCGGCCGTCGGCGGCGGACGTGCCCCGGATCGCGGCGGAGTTGATCGCCGCGCAGTTCGATGCGCTCCCCGCGGCAGCCGAGGGATGTGATGCGCTGGTGGCGACCGGCCTGCTGCCGGCCGCGGCCGGCGCGCGGTCGGTGGCCGAGAAACTCGGCATCCGCTACGTGTACGCGGCCTACTGTCCAATCTTCCTGCCCTCGCCGCACCATCCGCCGTCGCCGTTTCCGGGCCGGCCATTCCCCCCGGAGGTGACCGACAACCGGGTGCTGTGGGATCTGAACGCCCGAGCCGCGAACGCGCTGTTCGCCGGGGCGCTCAACGCCCACCGGCTGTCCATCGGCCTGCCACCCGTGGACAACGTCTACGGCTACGCCTTCACCGGCCACCCGTGGCTGGCGGCAGACCCGATCCTGGCTCCGTGGCAGGAGCCGGCCGACCTCGACGTCGTGCAGACCGGCGCATGGATCCTTCCGGACCAGCGCGCCCTCCCGGCCGAGTTGGTGGCGTTCCTGGACGCGGGCACCCCGCCCGTGTACGTGGGCTTCGGCAGCATGCGCACACCCAACGACATCGCCCGGGTGGCGACCGAGACGATCCGCGCGCAGGGCCGCCGCGCAGTTGTCTCCCGCGGCTGGGCCGATCTGGATCTGATCGACGACCGGGACGACTGCTTCGTCGTCGGCGAGGTCAACCAGCAGGCGCTGTTCGCCCGGGTGGGCGCCGTCGTGCACCACGGCGGCGCGGGCACGACGACGACGGCTGCCCGGGCCGGCGCGCCTCAGGTGGTGGTACCCCAGATGGCGGATCAGCCGTACTGGGCCGGCCGGGTGGCCGACCTGGGCATCGGCACGGCACACGACGGTCCGGCTCCGACCATCTGGTCCCTGTCAGCCGCGCTTCGCACGGCCCTGACCCCCGGGATCCGCGTCCGAGCGACCGCCGTGGCCGGCACCATCGGCGGCGACGGGGCGACGGTGGCCGCGAAGCTGCTGATCGACGCGGCGGAACCGGTGTGACCAGGTGTCGCCGCTCGACAGATGGATCGCCGGTCGATGAGGGGTCGCAGCCCCCATGAAAGGGGGCCGCGCCGCCGAACGTCAGCCGGCGCCGTTCAGCTCAAACGCCGGCGGCGTGGCGGGCCGGGTCGGTTTGCCGCGACGGCGCGACCATCCCCTGGAGGCCGTCGAGGAGTGCGTCGAGCGCGTCCGGCTGGAGCACCAGCGCGCGGCGCCCACCGTCCGTGGAATTGGCGACCAGGCCCGCATCGCGGAGGATCTTCACGTGGTTGCTCACCGTCGGCTGCGCCAGGCCAAAGAGGGCGGCGAGCTCGCTGACTGTGCTCGGAGCGGAGCGCAGCACCTCGACCATGGCCAGCCGGGTCGGGTCCGAGATCGTCTTCAGCCGTCGTGCCAGGACCTCGGTGCGGGCGCGCGCCTCCGCACCGCTGCCCTCCGCTCGCACCCCGATCAGCACCGTCCCGGGCAGATCAGCCAGCGAGCCCAGATGGGCGAAGTAGGCGGGGACGACCGCGACGATGCCCTCCGGGGGGAGGGCGGCGACCAGGTCGTCGAGGATGTGGCCGCCCGGCGTGTGGCTGCTGTGAGCGATCTCTTGCCAGGAGGCGCCGCGGTGCTGGATCTCGCGCCGCGCCGCCACCGCAGCCTCGACCGACCGCCGACCGTTGCGCATCCAGTCCGGCCTGATCGCCGACCAGACGTCGCGCACCACCTCCAGGTAGGCGCGGCGGGCTTCCGGGGATGAGCGGAGCCGGGCCAACCGGTTGCGCAGTGCCGTCCGGTCCTCTTCGCTCTCGGAGGCGAGCCGCAGGTCGAGCGGTGCGGCGACGCAGAGCTCCTCCAACCGTCCCAGCAGCTCCTCGGCCTCGAGCGAGAAGAGCAGCCCCCCGTGATGGGCGAGGACCTGCAGCTCCATCGAGCCACTGCAGTCCGTCGTCTCCAGGGCACCCCACAGGCCGCGCACGCGCTCGCCCAGCTGGGGGGTCTCCTCATAGATCCTGCCCAGGGTGGCGTGGTCCCGGCGGAAGGACGGTTGCCAGGCCGCATGGAGGACCCAGTCGAGCTCGACGGCGATGGACCCGGCCACCGCCACGTCCTGCCGGCGCTCGGCGGCGCCCTCCTGCTCGTGGTAGAACGGCATAGCCACCCGACAATATCACGATATGGCTTGACACGCCACCGTGATCATGCAAAGATACCGATATGGCTATGAACGTATGGATCACCGAGCAGGCGTCGACCGCGCGGATCGACGACCTTCGCCGGATCGCCAGCGCGGACCGGTTGGCACGAGACCTCGACGGCTGGGCGTGGCGCCGGCGCAGGCACGCGGCACCGGGCCGCGCCGTGGGCGAACTGCTCCTGCGGGCCGGTACGCGCCTCGCCGGGGATGACCGGGCCCGCCAGCTCGTCGGTCTCGGCGGGATGGATGCCGGCTCGGCGCGCACCGCGCACTGAGGCCTGCAGCCGCAGCTGAGGCCCGGGGTGGGAGCGCCTTGACCGACCTCATACGAGGTCGCACGCGAAGGCGCTAAACCACGGCCCCTACCTCGCCGTAACGGCGCCGCGGCTTCCTGGCACCCAGGGCGACTAGCATGTGCCGCGCCGTGTGCTCATCGAACCCCCTCCGCGCTCGCGGGTGGGCCCGCCCCCGGACGTCCACGCAGACGTCCTCGCAGGGGTGCTGCGGTGACCGTGTCGATGCGCTCGAAGCGAGCGACGGCGATCCCATCGATGGGCTGGAGGTGAGAGATGAGCCTTCGCCGACTTGAGCTGACGCAGCTACCCGATCTGGCTCACGGCACCCAGCGCGCCGGCCCCGTCCGATCGCGCCGGCCCACCTACGTCGATCTGATCCCCCCCTGCAACGCCGGCTGCCCGGCCGGGGAGAACATCCAGGCCTGGCTCGGCCTCATCCGGGACGGCCATGCCGAGGAGGCCTGGCGGCAGCTGGTCGCCGACAACCCACTTCCGGCCATCCACGGCCGGGTCTGCTACCACCCGTGCGAGGACGTCTGCAACCGGGCCGAGCTGGACAGCTCGGTCTCGATCCACTCGGTCGAGCGCTTCCTCGGTGACCTGGCGCTCAGCTCGGGCTGGCCCCTGCCCCCGGCCGCCTCCCCGAGCGGCAAGCGCGTGCTGGTCGTCGGGGCGGGCCCGAGCGGTCTCTCCGCCGCCTACCAGCTGGCGCGCCGGGGCCACCAGGTGGAGATCCGCGACCTGAGCCCAGAGCCGGGAGGGATGATGCGCTACGGCATCCCCGAGTACCGGCTGCCGCGTGACGTGGTGGCGGGCGAGCTGGCCCGGATCGAGGCGCTGGGCGTCCGCTTCGCCCTCGACCACCGGGTCACCGACCTCGACGCCGAGCGGGCCGAGGGCGGGTTCGACGCCGTCTTCGTGGCGGTCGGCGCCCACCTCTCCAAGCACGTCGACATCCCCGCCCAGGACGCCGGCCGGATCATCGACGCGGTGCCCTTCCTCCGCGAGGTGGCGGCCGGCGGGCGTCCGGTCCTCGGCCGCAGGGTCGCGGTCTACGGGGGCGGCAACACCGCCATGGACGCGGCCCGGGTGGCCAAGCGGCTCGGCGCCAGCGAGGCGCTGATCGTCTACCGCCGTAACCGGGAGCGGATGCCGGCGCATGAGGAGGAGGCCGAGGCGGCGGAGCGCGAGGGAGTGCGGATCAATTGGCTGCACACCATCACCGCCTTCGACGGTCCCGAGCTGACCGTGGAGGTGATGGAGCTGGACGAGAAGGGGTTCCCCCAGCCCACCGGCCGGATGGAGCGGCTCGCCGCCGACACCCTCATCCTGGCCGTCGGCCAGGACGCCGACACGGGGTTTCTCCGCCGCGTGCCGGGGGTGGAGTTCAAGTCCGACGGGACGGTGATCGTCTCGACCTCGATGATGACCGGCTGCCCCGGCGTCTTCGCCGGCGGCGACATGGTGCCGTCGGAGCGGACGGTGACCGTGGGTGTCGGCCACGGCAAGAAGGCCGCCCGCTTCATTGACGCGTACCTGCGCGAGGCCGAGGTGCCGTCCCCCGCCAAGCACCAGGTGGCGAGCTTCGACCTCCTGCATCCGTGGTACTTCGCCGACGCCAGCTCGCGCCGGCAGCCCGAGCGCGAGCCGGTGGATCGCGTGTTTGACTTCGACGAGATCGTCGGCGGTCTGAGCCAGGTGGAGGCCGTCTTCGAGGCGCAGCGCTGCCTCTCCTGCGGCAACTGCTTCGAGTGTGACGGCTGCCTGGGCTCCTGCCCCGAGGACGCGGTGGTCAAGCTCGGCGTCGGGCACCGTTACCGGTTCGACTACGACCGCTGCACCGGATGCGGAACCTGCTTCGAGCAGTGCCCGGTGCACGCCATCGAGATGATCGGGGAGCCGGGCTGATGCGCACCACCATCGACGGCAACGAGGCGGCGGTGTCTGTCGCCTACCGGCTCAACGAGGTCTGCTGCATCTACCCCATCACCCCCTCGTCCCCGATGGCCGAGCTGGCCGACGAGTGGGCGGGCCAGGGCCGCACCAACGTCTGGGGGAGCGTGCCCTCGGTCGTGGAGATGCAGAGCGAGGGCGGTGCCGCCGGGGCGCTCCACGGCTCGCTCCAGGGCGGCGCGCTCACCACCACCTTCACGGCCTCGCAGGGCCTGCTCCTGATGATCCCCAACATGTACAAGATCGCCGGTGAGCTGACCCCCTGCGTCTTCCACGTGGCGGCGCGCTCCCTGGCCGCGCAGGCACTGTCGATCTTCGGCGATCACTCCGACGTGATGGCGGTCCGCCAGACCGGGTTTGCTCTGCTCGCCTCGGCGTCCGTGCAGGAGGCGCACGACCTGGCGGTGGTGGCCCAGGTCGCGACGCTCCGCACCCGGGTCCCCTTCGTCCATTTCTTCGACGGCTTCCGCACCTCCCACGAGCTGAACACGGTCGAGCTGCTCACCGACGAGGACCTGCTGGCGCTGGTCCCCGCTGACCTCGTTCGCGCTCACCGCGGCCGGGCGCTCTCGCCGGAGCGTCCCTTCATCCGCGGCACGGCACAGAACCCGGATGTCTACTTCCAGGCCCGCGAGACGGTCAATCCCTTCTACACCCGGGTCCCTTCCGCGGTTCAGGAGGCGATGGACGCGCTGGCGGAGCGGACCGGGCGCCGCTACAGCCTCGCCGAGTACCACGGCGCTCCCGACGCCGAGCGCGTCATCGTGGCGATGGGATCGGGCGCCCAGACCGCCGCCGAAACCGCGGCCCATCTCGCCGCGCAGGGAGAGAGGGTCGGGGTGGTGCAGCTCCGTCTCTACCGTCCCTTTCCCGCCGCGGAGCTGCTCGCGGTCATCCCGGCGAGCGCACGGCGCGTGGCCGTGCTCGATCGCACCAAGGAGCCCGGCGGGTTCGGCGAGCCGCTCTTCCTCGACGTGCTGGGCGCACTTGCGGAGGCGCAGTCCGCTGGCAGCCGCGAGATCATGCCGCTCGTCATCGGGGGCCGCTATGGGCTCTCCTCGAAGGAGCTGACCCCGGCCATGGTCGCGGGCATCTTCACCGAGCTGGGCGTCGAGCGGCCGCGCACCCGCTTCACCATCGGCATCAACGACGACGTGAGCGGTACCAGCCTGCCCTACGACCGGACCCTCGACATCGAGTCCCCGCGGACGCTCCGTGCCGTCTTCTTCGGGATGGGCTCCGACGGGACCGTCGGGGCAAACAAGAACACCATCAAGATCATCGGCGAGGACCCGGGCCGTCATGCCCAGGGGTATTTCGTCTACGACTCCAAGAAGTCGGGGTCGGAGACGGTCTCCCATCTTCGTTTCGGCCCCGACCCGATCCGGGCACCGTACCTCATCGACCAGGCCGGTTTTGTCGGCTGCCATCACCCCCGGCTGATCGAGCGTCCCGAGGTGCTGGGTCGGGCGGCTCCGGGAGCGACCTTCCTGCTCAATACCCCGGTCCCGGCCGGAGAGGTCTGGGACTCGCTGCCGCGCGAGGCGCAGGAGCAGCTCCTCGCCAAGCGGATCACGCTCTACACCATCGACGCAGGGCGGGTGGCCCGCGAGGCCGGGCTCGCGGGGCGGGTCAACACGGTGCTCCAGACCTGCTTCTTCGCCATCTCGGGAGTCCTTCCTCAGGAGCAGGCGATCGCGGAGATCAAGCACGCCATCACCAATAGTTACGCCCGCCGCGGGCCGAAGGTCATCGCCCAGAACGAGGCCGCGGTGGACGCCGCCGTGGCCTCGCTGCACCGCGTCGAGCTCCCCGCGCGGGTGACCGCCACCCGTGGCGTGCGGCCCGCCGTGCCCGACGACGCGCCCGCGTTTGTCCGCAACGTGATCGGTGCGATGATGGCCGGTCACGGCGAGGACCTCCCGGTCAGCGCCCTCCCGGTCGACGGCACCTACCCGAGTGGCACCGCAGCCTACGAGAAACGCAACATCTCTGACGAGGTGGCGGTCTGGGACCAGGACCTCTGCATCCAGTGCGGCAACTGCAGCTTCGTCTGCCCGCACAGCGTGATCCGCTCCAAGCTCTACGACGCCGCCGAGCTGGCCGAGGCACCCGACGGCTACGCGTCCATGCCGCTCAACTCGCGCGGGCTGCCCGACGCCCGCTTCACCCTGATGGTCTACCTCGAGGACTGCACCGGCTGCGCGCTCTGTGTCGAGGCCTGCCCGGTGTCGGCCCCGGCGGACCCGAAGCACAAGGCGATCAACCTCGCGGCGCGCGAGCCGCGGGTGGCCGCCGAGCGGCGCAACATCGAGTTCTTCGAGAGCCTCCCCGTCGCCGACCGCTCCCGCGTCGATTTCGGGACGGTCCGGGGCACCCAGTACCTGCAGCCCCTCTTCGAGTTCTCCGGGGCCTGCGCGGGCTGCGGCGAGACCCCCTACCTGAAGCTGCTGTCGCAGCTCTTCGGCGACCGGTTGATGGTCGCCAACGCCACCGGCTGCTCCTCGATCTACGGCGGCAACCTGCCCACCACGCCGTGGACGAGTGACGCCTCCGGGCGCGGTCCGGCCTGGTCCAACTCGCTGTTCGAGGACAACGCCGAGTTCGGTCTCGGTTTCCGGCTCGCCGCCGACCAGCAGCTGGGGGTGGCCCGTGAGCGGCTCGGCGAGCTGCGCGAGACCGTGGGCGCCGAGCTCGTCGACGCCATCCTCGCCGCGCCGCAGCGGCGGGAGACCGAGTACGCGGCCCAGCGCGAGCGGGTCGATGAGCTGCGCCGCCGCCTGGATGCGCTGGGGGACGATGCCGGCCCCGTTGTCACCGACCTGCGCAGCGTTATGGATCAGCTGGTGCGGCGCAGCGTGTGGATTGTCGGCGGCGACGGCTGGGCCTACGACATCGGCGCCGGCGGCCTGGACCACGTGCTGGGCAGCGGGCGCGACGTCAACGTGCTGGTGCTCGACACCGAGGTCTACTCCAACACCGGCGGCCAGGCGTCGAAGTCCACCCCGCTCGGGGCCGTGGCCAAGTTCGCCTCCGCCGGCAAGCGGGTCGGCAAGAAGGATCTCGCCCTCCAGGCGATCGCCTACGGCAACGTCTACGTCGCCCGGGTGGCGATGGGCGCGGACCCCGAGCAGACCCTGCGCGCGCTGCGCGAGGCGGAGGCTTACGAGGGCCCGTCGCTGGTCATCGCCTACAGCCACTGCATCGCGCACGGGATCGAGAAGGACGGCGTGTTGCTCCGCAACGGCATGGACCAGCAGTACCGAGCCGTTGCCAGTGGGGCCTGGCCGCTGGTCCGCTACGACCCCCTGGTGCGTGGCGGCGGCGGCAACCCCTTCCTCCTCGACTCACCGCGGCCCCGCATGGCGTTGACCGAGTACACGGGAAGGGAGCTCCGCTACCGGAGCCTCGCCCGCACCCACCCGGCGGAGGCGGAGAGGCTGGCCGAGCTCGCCCAGGAGGAGGTCGACCGGCGCTGGGCCACCTACGAGGAGATGGCCTCCCACGGCGCCGACCGGTTCCCGGGCCCCGGCACCGATGACCCGGCGCGCCCGGGTGCCGAGGAGGGGACGAATTGAACCTGGAGACCACCTACCTCGGTCTGGCGCTGACGAGCCCGCTGGTGGCCTCGGCCGGTCCGCTCACGCGCTCTGTGGCCGGCATCCGCCGTCTCGCCGCGGCCGGGGTGGGGGCGGTCGTCCTGCCCTCCCTCTTCGAGGAGCAGATCCGGCGCGAGGCGGAGCGGGATGCCGCGCTCGCCGAGGCGGGCAGCGACAGCTTCGGCGAGGCGCTCTCCTACCTCCCCGCGCCCCGGGGCGACGGGGAGCCGCGCCAGTACCTGGACGTGATCGAGCGGGCGAGCGCGGCCGTCAAGATCCCGGTGATCGCGAGCCTGAACGGCGCCACCACCGGCGGCTGGACCGCGTACGCGTCGTCCATGCAGAGCGCGGGTGCCGCCGCACTCGAGCTCAACATCTACTACCTGCACGGCGACCCGCTCTCCCGTGCGCGCGACGTCGAGGAGCGGTACGTCGAGATCCTCTCCGCGGTGAGGGCCGCGGTCACCATCCCGATCGCGGTCAAGCTCGCCCCCTACTTCAGCTCGCTGGGGGAGATGGCCACCCGTCTCCAGCGGGCGGGCGCGGACGGACTGGTCCTCTTCAACCGCTTCATGCAGTCCGACATCGACCCCGACACCCTCACCGTCACGGCAGGGCTCACCCTCTCCAACCCGGCCGAGGGGGTGCTGCCGCGCTCGTGGATCGCGCGGCTGCGCGGGATCGTCCCGCTGTCGCTCGCCGCCAGCACGGGCGTGGAGAGCGCCCACGACGTGGCCGCCTACCTCCTCGCCGGAGCGGACGTGGTCATGAGCACCTCCTCACTGCTCCGCCACGGGCCCGAGCACGCGGTCGCGCTGCTCGACGGGCTCCAGGCCTGGATGGCGCGCAAGGGCTTCGTGAGCCTGGACCAGGTGCGCGGACGCCTCTCCCCGGGGAGCGGGGCTGACCCCGCCGCCTACGGGCGATCGAGCTACCTCACGACCATCGACGAGGCGACGCAGACCTACGCTCCCGGCTGAGCACGACGCGTTCGCCTCCCGGCACCCCGTCGCCGCCCTGGCCGCGCTCGGAGCGCTGGGCGGCGCCGCCCTCTGTTTCGTCACCGGTGAGAACCTGCCGGTGGGGCTGCTGCCCCAGCTCTCGGCCGGGCTGCACGTCTCCCTCTCCGCCGTCGGCCTGCTGGTCACGATCTATGCGCTCGTGGTCGTCGTCGTCTCGGCGCCGCTCACGCACCTGACCCGGGGCGTCCCCCGCCGCCCGCTCCTGAGCGGTCTGCTGGCCATCTTCGTGCTCGGCACCCTGGCCGCTTCGGCGGCTCCGAGCTACGGCTGGCTGATCGCGGCGCGGGTGGTGATCGCTCTCGTCCAGGCTCTCTTCTGGTCCATCGTCGCGGTGGTCGCCGTCGGTCTCTACCCGCCGCGGGCACGGGGCCGGGCGGTAGCCGCGGTCTTCGCCGGCAGCTCGATCGCCTTGATCCTGGGGGTTCCCACCGGTACCTTGATCGGCCAGCTGGCCGGCTGGCGGCTGGCCTTCGTGGGTCTGAGCGGCCTCGGCCTGCTCGACCTCGCCGCGCTGGCCGTGCTGCTGCCCCCGATGCGCTCCGGGGAGGGGCACGCCGCCGTGGGCACTCACCCGGACGCCCGTCGCTACCGGCTGACGGTGATTACCACCATCCTCTGCGTGGGCGGTTCCTTCAGCGCCTACACGTACATCACCGCCTTCCTGACGCGGGTCAGCGGCCTGCCGCTCCGCGCCGTGGCACCGGTGCTGCTGCTGACGGGGGTCGCCGACGCCGTGGGGATCGTGGTCACCGGGCTGCTGCTCGACCGGCGGCCCACGCTGGCGCGGGTCGGTCCGGTGGCCGTGCTCGCCACCGCTCTGCTGGCGCTCTTCGCCTTCGGCACCTCGGGCGCTGCGACCGTCGTCCTCCAGGCCTGTGCAGGCATCGGTCTCTCCGGCGTGGCCATCGCCCTCCAGAGCCACGTCCTGGTGGTGGCGCCGCGGCGCACCGACATCGCGTCGGCCTGGTACTCCGCCTCCTTCAACGTGGGGATCGCGGGGGGGCCGGTGGTCGGGGGCCTGGTCCTGTCCACCATCGGGCTCCGCTGTACGCCGCTCGTCGGGGGGATGCTCGCGCTGCTCGGACTGGTGGCCGTGGTTGCGGAGAGCCGCAGCGGCCGAGGTGCCGGCGCGGCGCGGTCCCCCCGGGGGCGACCTCCGGTCTAGCCCACCCCGCGAAGCAGGCTTCGCGGTGACCCCGGTCTCACGTGACCTGCGCCAGCACCGGTTCGACGATCTCCTCGGCCAGCCATTGCGCGGCGGGGGCGGCGGGGGCCGCGGAGGGAGGCGGCAGCACCGCCAGCACCAGGTGGGTGGCGCCGGCCGCGATGAAGGCGAGGACCTGGTCGCGCGCGCCGGCGGCGTCGTCACGTGCGACCAGGAGCTGGCAGGACCGGACGATCTCCCCGGAGTCGCGGCCCACCGCGGCGCAGTGCTCGTCGAGGATGCCGCTCTTCCGGGTGAGCTCCTCGGGCGTGGCGGCCGGGCAGTTCCAGATGTCGGCGTGCTCGGCGACCACGCGCAGCGACAGGCGCTCGCCGGCCGCGCCGATGAGGATGGGCGGCCCCGGACGCTGGACCGGTTTGGGCTCGCCGATCGCGCCCTTCAGCTGGTAGTAGCGGCCATCGAAGTCGAAGGGCTCGGCTTCGGTCCAGAGCCGGCGGGTGATGGTGAGCGCCTCTCCGAGGGCCCCGATGGCTTCCGGTGTGGGCACCAGCGGCACCCCATAGGCGTCGAACTCGCGCCGGGCCATGTCGAGCGCGGCGAGGTCTGGCGTGCGGCTGAGGCTGCCGCCGACGCCGATGCCAAAGACCAGCCGTGCTCCCGACACGATGTCGACGGTGGCGGCCATCTTGGCGAGCAGGGTCGGGTAGCGTAGCCGGTTGTCGGTCACGATCACCCCGAGTCGCAGCCGCGAGGTCTGCGCCGCCAGGGCTGCGAGCAGCGTCCACGCCTCGAGGTTCGCCGTGCGCGCGTCGCCGCGCCGCGTCACCATGTGGTCCCACAGCCAGGCGTGCTCGAAGAGGGGGATGCGGTCGGCGTCCCGCCAGGTGCGGAGGATCTCCTCATAGGTCGCACCGGCCTGGGTCGTCTTGATCCCGAAGCTGAGCGGGTGTGCCGCCACCGTCATGGTCTGGGCCTCCTGGGTGGCAGGCGGACGGGTGGAGAGTCGCGGTCCGAGGGTCGACTGCGAAATCGCCCGCCGGCTCACCCAACCATACAAGAGGTCCTCCGGCTCGACCGCGGTCAGGAGACCGCGGTCAGGAGCCGGCCGAGGTCAGCGCCTTGCTGAGGTCGTACAGGGTGGTGCCGCCGACGGTGGTGGAGGAGAAATGGCTCTCCACCCAGGAGGTGATCTCGCTGGACTCGGCCGAGCCGCCGACCCCCGGGCCGCCGCCGCTCCCGGCGGCGATGAAGTAGTGGACCGCGTGCTCGCCGACCAGCTTCTCGAAGGCGGCGAGCGTCGGCCAGGGGTCGGTGCCGTTGAATCCCCCGATGGCCATCACCGGGTCCCCGGTCGCGAGCTGGTACCCGGCCGCGTTGTTTGCCCCCACCGTGGCGGCGATCCACGTGTAGTCGCGGGCGTCCCTCTCGAGGGCCGCGGTCAGCGCCGTGGACGGCGTGCTGGCGTTGAGCAGGCCGCCGGAGCCGCCGCCGTTGGTGCCGTCCAGGGGGAGGGCGCCACCGGTGCCGCCGGGCAGGGTGCCGCCACCCGCGGAGCCACGGGTGCCGTTCGGGAGGCTCCCCCGCGGTGGGGTGAAGCCTTCGCCGTTGGGGATGGTGCCCTCCGGCGGGGTGCCGCCGAGGCCGAGACCGAATCGGCCCGGAGCGGCGCCCGCGCCGCTGCCGGCGGGGCCCGTCGCGGTGCCGCCGCCTGTCGAGGAACCGCCCGTGGTCCCGCTTGCTGAACCGCCCACTCCGGTGGCACCGCCGCCTGGCCGGCTCCCGGCCACCCCGCTGCCCGCACTGGGGAGCCCGGCGACGGGTCCGCCGATGCCACCGCCGCCCGGGCCGCCGCTCGCGCCGGCCACCGTCGGTCCGGCCGAGGGGATGGAGCCGCTGTGGGGGGTGGCCGCCGTGTCGATGGCGTAGGCGGTGGGACCGGCGAGGGCGGTGGCCAGGACGCAGCCGGCGAGGATCACGCTCGCGATGCGCGCCCTGGTCGGCGGTACCAGCAGCACGACCGCCGTCGCCAGCCCGGCGATCAGCACGACGGCGCGCAGCCAGGGCAGCCAGGCCGGGCTCTCCGCCAGAAGGGCGTACGCCCAGGTGACGGTTCCCGCCAGGGTGAGCGCGAGCAGGATGCGGGCGGCCATGCCGTCCCGCCGGCGCCACAGCTCGACCCCGCCCATCCCAACCAGCGCGCCGATGGCGGGGGCCAGAGCGACCGTGTAGTACGGATGGATGATGCCCTGGGCGAGGCTGAAGACCAGTGTCGTGACGACCAGCCAGCTGCCCCAGAGGAGCGCCGCGGCGCGCTTGCTGTCGGTGCGTGGGGTCCGCCAGCGCAGCCAGATGAGGGCTCCGACGAGGAGGAGTGCCGCCGGGATGAGCCAGCTCGCCTGGTTGCCGAAGCTGCCGTTGAACATCCGGAGCAGGCCGGTCGGGCCCCAGGCACTCGTCGTGGTGCCGGCACCACCCCCGCCGACGACGCTGCCCGTCTCGCTGCCCGTCAGCCGGCCGAAGCCGTTGTATCCAAAGATGAGGTTGAGCTCGCTGTTGTTGGTCGAGCCGCCGATGTAGGGGCGGTCCCCGGCCGGCCAGAGCGTGACCATCGCCACCCACCAGCCGGCTGAGCCCAGCACCGCGGCGCCCGCTGCGAGCAGCTGCCCGATGCGGCGCCACATCGACACCGGTGCCGCCAGCAGGTAGACGGCGGCGAACCCGGGGAGCACCAGGAAGGCTCCCATCATCTTGGTGAGGAACCCGAAACCGACCAGGACGCCGGCCAGGACCAGCCAGCGGGTCCGCCCGCCCTCGACGGCGCGGGTCAGCGCGTACGCGCTGCCGACCAGGAGCAGGACGAGGAGGGAATCCGGGTTGTCGTAGCGGAACATCAGCACCGCGACCGGGGTCAGAGCCAGGACCGCCCCGCCGATCAGCCCGGCGGCGTGTCCGAACCGGCGCCTCACGGTCGCGTAGAGCAGGGCCACGGAGGCGACCCCCTCCAGCGCCTGGGGGACGAGGATGCTCCAGGCGTTGACCCCGAAGAGGCGGGCGGAGATGTCCATCACCCAGAGGGAGCCGGGCGGCTTGTCCACGGTGATGAAGTTGGAGGAGTCGAAAGAGCCGAAGAGGAACGCCTTCCAGCTCTTGGTGGCGGCCAGGACCGCGGCCGAATAGAAGCCGTTGGCCCAGCCCGAGGCGCCGAGGCCCCAGAGGTAGAGGGCGGCAGTGGCCGCGAGCAGGCCGACCAGGGAGGCGGTCGTCCAGCTCGGGCGGCGCACCGCCGCGAGGAGGGCGGGGCGGCGACGGGCGGAAGCCGTCACGCCGGGGAGGGCGAGCCCCGGCGAGGTGGCTGCGTGATCTGTCATGCCCTCACCCTGACGAGCGGGGCGCAGAGCGGCCTGGGAGGGTGCTGGGAGATTCCTGTGACCTTCCCGCCCGCTGCATGCCGAGGCAGGCGTGGGCGATTCTCATCAAGTTCCCAGGTGCTTCGCAGACGGAGCCAAGCCGGGGCGCGGATCGTGGCCGTCATGAACCACGCCACGACCACGCTGGCGCACGAGCTCTCCGTGGAGATCGTCGTCCCCGTGCACAACGAAGAGCGCGACCTGGAGCTCAGCGTGCGCCGGCTCCACGTCTACCTGGAGAACTTCTTTCCCTTCCCGGCGTGCATCACCATCGCCGACAACGCCAGCAGCGATGCGACTCCGCAGGTCGGTGCCCGGCTCGCCGCCCTGCTCCCCGGGGTCCGGTATCTGCGCCTCGAGGAGAAGGGCCGCGGTCGCGCGCTCGCCGCCGTCTGGTCGGAGAGCGACGCCGACGTGGTCGCCTACATGGACGTCGACCTCTCGACCGGGCTGGAGGCCCTCCTGCCCCTGGTCGCCCCGCTGCTGAGCGGCCACAGCGACCTGGCCATCGGCAGCCGCCTGGCCGCCGGCGCGCACGTCCGCCGCGGTGTCCGGCGCGAGGTGATCTCGCGCGGATACAACCTGCTGCTGCGGCTATCACTCGGCGTCAACTTCCGCGACGCGCAGTGCGGCTTCAAGGCGGTGCGCGCCGACGTCGCCCGGCGCCTCCTGCCGCGGGTGGAGAACCGCAACTGGTTCTTCGACACCGAGCTGCTCGTGCTTGCGGAGCGGGCTGGGCTCCGCATCCACGAGGTCCCCGTCGACTGGGTCGACGATCCCGACTCGCGCGTCCGCATCGCCGCGACCGTTGCCGAGGACCTGAAGGGGGTGTGGCGGCTGCTCAGGTCGAGAGGGCCCCAGCGCCCGCCGCTGTCGGCGGCGCGGCGGCAGAGGACGGACCCGGCCGGCGGCTGAGGACGAGGCCCGGGATGATCAGAGCGTTGACGGCAATCAGGACGGCGTTGAACGGGATCACCGTCTGCCACGCCGCGACGCATCCGCCGCTGGCCCACTCGGTGAGGTCGGTGACCGCGATGAGCAGCCCCGCGAAGGCAAGGAGAAGAGCGCCCTGCAGGCGCGGCCTATTCCGCTTCCCAGCCGGCGTCCGGTGACACCCGCACCCCACCATCGCCGTCGAATACCAGGAAACGGTCGAACGAGCGGGCAAACCAGCGGTCGTGGGTGGCCGCGATGACCGTGCCGGTGTAGGCGGACAGCCCCGCCTCCAGCGCCTCGGCGCTGGCGACGTCAAGGTTGTCGGTGGGCTCGTCCAGGAGCAGCAGGGTGGCACCGCTCAGCTCCAGGAGAAGTATCTGGAATCGGGCCTGCTCTCCACCGCTCAGCGTTTCGAAGCGCTGCTCGGCCCGCTCGTCCAGCTCGTACCGGCGGAGCGCCCCCATGGCGCGGCCACGATCCACACGACCGTCCAGGAGGAGGTCGATGATGGTCTGGCCGAAGAGGTCCGGGCGATCGTGCTTCTGGGCAAACAGGCCGGCCACCACGCGTGCCCCGGTGTGCCACACGCCGCCATGGGCGATCGGTTCGCCGGAGAGCAGGCGGAGGAAATGGGACTTCCCCGAACCGTTGGGCCCGACCGCCGCGATCCTCTCGCCGAAGCGGACCTCCAGGTCAAACGCCTTCGCCAGTCCCGGAATCTCCAGCCGTGCGCATGACAGGACCTTGTCGCCGGTGCGCCCGCCGATGAGGCGGAAGCGCACGTTCTGAGGCCGAGGCCGCGCCTGCGGCGGCCCCGCCTCTTCGTATTTGCGCAGCCGGGTCTGGGCGGCACCGTACCGGGAGGCCATGGCCGGGCTGCGAGACGCCTGCTCCTGCAGGGTGCGCACGACCAGCATCAGATGCTGGCGCTCCTCGTCCCAGCGCCGGTGCAGCTCGTCGAGGCGCTCGATCCTCGCCCGGCGGGCCTCCCGGTATCCGGCGAACCCGCCCCCGTGCACCCACGCACCTCGCGCTTCGATGGTGACGCACCGCTGCGCGGTGTTGGCGAGCATCTCCCTGTCGTGGGTGACGAAGAGGACCGTCTTGGTGGTCGCCCGCAGCTGAGCTTCCAACCATCGCTTGCCAGGGACGTCGAGGAAGTTGTCCGGCTCATCGAGGAGCAGCACCTCCTCGTGCCCGCGGAGCACCACCTCCAGGCAGAGCCGCTTCTGCTCGCCTCCACTCAGGTGGGCAACCGGCCGGCCGGCCACGGCGTCGAAGGGCTCTCCCAGGGTCGTCGTGGTCGCGGTGTTCCAGAGGGTCTCGAGGTCGTAGCCGCCTGCGCCCGACCAATCCGCGACCGCCTGGGCGTACGCACTGGCTGCGCCGAGATCGTGCTCGTGGAGAGCGAGCGCGGCCTCGGCCGCCAGCAACCGCTGGCCCGCCGCACGGAGCGGAGCCGGGGCCAGGCCGAGGAGCAGGCCGTGCACGGTGGTGGTGTCGCGGAGGGACCCGATGAACTGCCGCATCACCGCGACACCTCCCGATGTGGTGATGGATCCCCCGTCGGGATCGATGTCGCCGGCGATGAGACGGAGAAGCGTTGTCTTGCCGGCGCCGTTCGCGCCGATCAGGGCAGTCTTGGTCCCTTCGCCAACCCGAAAGGTGACGTCGTCGAGGAGCACGCGCCCGTCGGGCAGGAGGTAGCGGATGCGCGCAACCTGGACATGACCCACTCAGCGGGAGTGTAGGCCCGCATCGGCGGCCGGCGACCCGCGACCGCCCGGGCAGCGTGCGCCCTGCCGGGTGTGGTATTGGAACCGCCCCCGGGGGCCGAGCCCGGGCCTGGAGGATCCGGATGACCACATGCGAGCGGGTGTCCCTCACCGGAGCGATCGAGGTGGCGCGCCCTCCCGACCGAGCCTTCTGTCTGTTCGGCCCGAGTGGCGAGCGTGCCGCCACCGAGGGATGGGTCCCCGTCTTCCCCGGTGCTCCCGCCGAGGGGACCCCTTCTGGGACGGTGTTCACCGCGACGCACGGCGACCGGCACACCACGTGCGTCGTCGTCCGCCACGAACCCCCGCACACCATCGCCTACAGCGTCGTCACCGATGGGCAGTGGGCGGGGCTGATCACCCTGACCCTCCGGCCGGCGCCGGGAGGGAGCGCCGTGACGGTGAGCTACGCGCTGACGGCGCTCGTGCCCGAGGCGAACGCCGGACTGCTCAGATTCGCCGCCGGATATCGCCGCTACTTGGACAGCTGGCAGGAGTCGCTCGCCGGGTGGGGCCAGGGGTAGGAGCGCTCCCGCGATCAGGACGCGATCAGGACGCGATCAGGACTCGAGCGGCAGCTCGATCCGGAAGGTGGCGCCGCCACCGGGGGTGTCGGCGACTCCCACCCGTCCACCGTGGGCGGCCACCACCCCGGCGACGATGCTGAGCCCGAGCCCGCTGCCCCCCTGGTCGCGGCTGCGCTCCGGGTCGGCGCGGTGGAAGCGCTCGAAGATCCGGCCCCGGGCGGCGAGGGGGATGCCCGGGCCGTGGTCGATCACCTCGATCACCGCCCATCCCGGCTCCTCGCGCAGCACCACCTCGACCAGCGTTCCGCTCGGGGTGTGGACCAGGGCATTGCGGAGCAGGTTGGCAAGCACCTGGCGCAGCTGCAGCTCGTCGCCCGGGATGAATAGGGGCGCGGTCACCCGCGTGGTGATGGTCCGTCCCGGGTCGCTGACCCGGGCGTCGCTGCAGGCGTCGGCGACCAGCCCCTCGAGGTCCACCGGCGCCCGTTCCAGGGGCCGGCCCCGGTCGAGGCGAGCCAGCAGCAGGAGATCATCGATGAGCACGCCCATCCGCCGCGCCTCGGCCTCGATGCGGCTGAGCGCCGCCTCCAGCTCCGCGGGATCCATCCCCGGGTTGCGGCGCACCAGCTCGGCGTAACCGCGCATGGAGGTCAGCGGGGTGCGGAGCTCGTGGGAGGCGTCGGCGACGAACTGGCGCAGTCGCTGCTCCACCGCGGCGCGCTGGCCGAAGGCAGCCTCCAGCTGGCCGAGCATGGTGTTGAGGGCCAGCCCGAGCCGGCCCACCTCGGAGGTGGGGTCGGCCGGGGTGACCCGGCGGCCCAGCTCCCCGCCGGCGATCGCGCGGGCGGTGTCGCCCATCCGCGCCAGCGGCCGCAGGCCGCGCCGGATGATCAGCCAGGTGGCGAGCAACAGGAGCAGCACCACCGCGGCGCCGACCAGCAGCTCGAGCAGCAGGAGGTGGGCGAGGGTGGCGTCGTAACTGTCCATCGGGACGGCCGCGACGGCGACGTCGCCGTTCCCGCCGCCGGCCGGCTGGGTGTAGACCAGGTACTGGCTGTAGCTGCCCACTCCGGCGACCGTCAGATACCGGCCGGGGCTGGACGCGACCTCTCCGGGCAGGAGCGGGTGGCTGGCGGTGGCGCTCAATTGATCCTGGGCGGGGACGCCCAGGAACTCGGGACTGCCGACCATGCCGCCGGTCGCGGAGAGCACCTCGCCCCAGACCACGCCCGGGGGCGACCCCGGCCCTCCCGGGGCGCCGCCATTCGGCCCGCCCGGCCCGCCACCCCCGGGCACGGAGTGCGCCACCAGGTTGGCGCCGTTCTGCGCCTGCTGCTGGAGCTGCCCGTAGAGGAAGGACTGCTGCTCGGCGTAGGCGGCCGCGTCCGCCGCCGCCAGGCAGAGGACAAAGAGTGGCACCAGGGCAAGCAGCAGCCGCGCCCGGAGGGTCACCTCAGGCCGGGCGGGGAGGTCGGAGCACGTAGCCCACCCCGCGCACCGTGTGGATGAGCGGCGGATCGGTGACGTCCACCTTGCGTCGCAGGTAGCTGATGTAGGTCTCCAGCACCCCCGCATCGCCCCCGAAGTCGTAGTCCCAGACGTGGTCGAGGATCTGGGATCTGGAGAGCACCCGCCGGGCGTTGGCGAGGAGGTAGCGGAGCAGCCGGAACTCGGTGCGGGTCAGCTCGATCGGCTTCCCGGCGCGCCAGACCTCGTGGCTCTCCTCGTCCAGCTCCAGGTCGGCGACGGTGAGCCGCGTGGACGCGGCGGACGGGCTGCCCTGGTAGCGCCTGAGCACGGCCCGGATGCGAGCCACCAGCTCCTCGATGCTGAAGGGCTTGGTCACGTAGTCGTCGCCGCCCACGGTGAGCCCCCGCACCTTCTCCTCGGTGGCGTCGCGGGCGGTCAGGAAGATGACCGGCACCCGATGACCCTCGGCGACCAGGCGCTGGGTGAGGCTGAAGCCGTCCTCGTCGGGGAGGCCCACGTCGAGGACGATCAGATCCGGATGATGGTCGAGCACCGCGTCCCGTGCCTGTCGGGCCGTGGCCGCGCTCTCCACCGCGAAGCCCTCGTAGCGCAGGGCCATCGTGACCAGGTCGGTGATGTTGCGCTCGTCGTCGACCACCAGCACCCGGGTGGGCGCGGCGTCGGAACCTTCCATGCTCCCGATGGTGGCACCCGAACCTGGGGATTTGCTCAGAGTCTCCTGGGAGTCATCCCGCCGCATCCACCGTCACATCTCCGGTCGACGTCGAGGCCGAGATCTCGTCGGTGGAGGCGGGGTTCGTCGGCACCTCCACGTTGGTGTCCCCGGTCTGGGTGTGAGCGGAGACGGCATATGGCGTCCCGCCCGCGGGGAGCGTCACGGTGACGTCCCCGGTCTGGTCCTGCGCCGACACGTTGCTGGGCGCCTGGGCAAAGTCCAGGGAGACGTCGCCCGTCTGGTCGCTGGCGGTGACGCTGGGCGCGTCGATTGCGACCCCGGTGATGTCACCGGTCTGGCTGCTGAGATGGAGGAAGCCCGACCCCCCGTTGACCTGCAGGTCGCCCGTGTCCGTCTGGAGTGAGAGATCGTCGAGGCCGTCGGCGGTGAGGTTCCCGGTGTCGGTCGACGCGGTGACCTCGAGGCGCGGAGGGATCGCGACGGTGAGATCGACGGAGCACTCGCTGGCGACGAACCACGGGCAGTGGACGGTGACCGAGACGCTGCTACCCGTCGTGGTGACGTCCACGGTCGGTCGCACCAGGCCGTAGTGGGCGATGCCGGTCAGATGGACCTGGAGGTCAGCGCTCCCGATGAGCGTGAGATCGCCGCGGTTGACGGCGACGCTCAGCTGGCTGGCCGAGGGGGAGAAGCTGCGGTGGATCTGGAAGCTGTCCAGGCTGACGAGCGCAACCACCGTCAAGGCACCCCAGGCGATGACGGCCAGGGAGATCGGGATGCCGACGACCAGGGCGGCGATCCGGCCCGTGGTGAGGCGCGGTGGACGGGACACGTTCGAACTCCTCATCTGTCGAGATACCTGAGCACGGCGAGCACCCGACGGTGGTCGCTGTCGGTGGGGGGGAGGCCGAGCTTGCTGAAGATGCTGTTGATGTACTTCTCGACGGCGGCCGTCCCGATGCTGAGTGCCGCGGCGATGGCGGCGTTGGAGCGCCCCTCGGCCATCAGACCCAGGACCCTGCGCTCGCGGGGCGTGAGCGTCGCCAGCGGGTTGCGGCTGCGAGCGAGCAGCTGGGCGACCACCTCCGGGTCGAGAACGCTCCCACCCTCGCCGACCCGGCGCAGCGCGTCGATGAAGTCGCCGACGTCGGCCACCCGGTCCTTGAGCAGGTAGCCGACCCCGCCTCCGCGATCGCTCAGCAGCTCCGTGGCGTAGCGCTCCTCGACGTACTGCGAGAGCACCAGCACGCCCACCGCGGGCCACTGCTGCCGCACCACCAGAGCGGCCCGGAGACCCTCGTCGGTGAAGGTCGGAGGCATGCGGACGTCCACGACCACCACGTCGGGACGCTGCGCAGCCACAGCGCGGAGGAAGGTCTCGGCATCGCCGGTGGCGGCGACCACGTCGTGGCCCGCGTCGACGAGCAGCCGGGCGAGTCCCTCACGGAGGAGGACCGAGTCCTCGGCGATCACGATGCGCACGGGAGCTCCACCTGGATGACGGTGGGCCCGCCGGGGGGGCTGTCGATGCGGAGATCGCCGTCAACTCCCGCGACCCGGTCGGCGAGGCCGGAGAGGCCGCCGCCGGTGGGGTCCGCGCCGCCGGCACCGTCGTCGCGGACCGTGATGCGTAGCACCCCGGCCGCTGAGCGGATGTCGACGGACGCCTCCTGAGCCCGGGCGTGCTTGGCGACGTTGGCGAGTGACTCCGCCACCACGAAGTAGGCGATGGACTCGATGGTGAGCGAGGGTCGCACCGGGATGTCGACGTTGACGGCGACGGGGATGGGGGAGAGGGCGGCGAGGCCGGAGACGGCGGCGTCGAGGCCGCGGTCGGTGAGCACCGGGGGATGCACGCCGCGGACCAGCTGGCGCAGCTCCACGAGCGCCTCCTTGGCCTCGACGTGGGCCCGGTCGATGAGCTCCCGCGCACCCTCGGGATCGGTGCTGAACTTGGCCTTGGCGCGACCCAGCTCCATGGCCACGGAGACCAGGCGCTGCTGGGCACCGTCGTGGAGGTCCCGCTCCATCCGGAGACGTTCGGCCTCCGCCGCCCCCACCACACGGGCGCGGCTGTCTTCGAGCTGCGCCACGCGGGCGGACAGCGCACCCGTCCCAGGGCCGAGGAGGAGCCGTGCCAGGGCGGTCTCCATGGCGGCGAGGCCGCGAACCACGAAGGGCGCGGCCATCAGGAGCCAGAGCCCGGCGACGACGGCGCAGACCATCGCGAGCGGGCCCCGGGCGACGAAGCCCCCGATGGCGGCGCCTCCGCGTGGCAGCGCGAAGTTGTAGGCGGGGAGGGTTATCAGGGCGATCGGCATGGCCCAGATGGCCACGGTGATGGTGAAATCGATGATGCCGACCGGGAGCCACAGCAGGCAGTAGCCGAGCTGGCGCCAGGTCGAGGCTGTGCGCAGCGGCTGGATCAGGGGCCGCCACCAGGCGCCGCCCGGGGTGGGCGCGGGGGGCGGTGGAATCGTCTCGCCGAGCAGCAGCGAGAAGCGGGCGCGTTCGAAATGTGCGATCCCGATCGACACCCAGGCGGTGGCGGTCAGCACCGGGATGCCGACCAGGAAGAGTGGCAGCAGCCCGACCCCCAGCGACAGCCCAGTGACCGCGGCGGTGAAGGTCAGGATGCCGACGGGCAGCCCCGCGAGCAGGTGGATGGTGGCCAGCCAAGTGCGCGGCGAGACGAGCCCTGCGGGCAGCTGCCCCAGGTCTTTGGCGCGGCGCCCCTGGCCGGATGCCCCGGCGGGCTGGGCGGCCGATGTATTGAGCATGGCCCCAGGTTATGCGGGTGGATCCCGTGCGGCCAGCCGGCCGGCCCACGGCTTTTTGGGGGGGTTTACCCTACTCGGACCGGGCACCGGTGCAGGGGAGTGTCAGATGACGGCTGAGGGCGACGGCGGTCCGGCGGGCGCTCGCCGGGTGGTGGGCGTGCTGCTGATCGGCGGCGTCCTGCTCATCGCCGTCGCCGGAGGCGCGCACGCGGCGGTCACCCGCACCGCCTTGGCCCCGAGCGCGTCCGGAGCGTGGCTGGACGCCCTCTATGCGGTGCTCGGGGTCGCCGCCGGGGCGGTGGTCACGCTCCTCATGGCGGTGCTCCTCGCCGGGATCTTCCGGCGACGGCGGCCTGGCCCCGACGAGAGGGAGGGGGCGCGCCAGCCGCCCCCCATCTACGTCTTCCTCTTCATCGGGGGCTTCGCTCTCGCGGTGCTCTGGCTGCTCATCCATGCGTCGCGCCAGAACCACGGGCAGGCGCCCCACATCGTCTCGGGTCGGATCACGGCGCCCTCGGTAGTGGCCGGCCCGCCGCCCACCAGCCCCATCGTGCTCGTCGCCGGGGTGGTGGCCGGCATGGTTCTGGTAGCCCTGGCGGCCTTTGTACTCCGGGTCCGGGCACGCTCCCGGCACGCCCCGCCGGTGACCCTCCCGGACGCGCCGTCCCCGCTTCTCGGGGCCGTCGACGCCGCTCTCGAAGCCCTCGAGTCCGACGCCGACCCGCGACGGGCCGTCATCGCCGCCTACGCGACCATGGAGCGCCTGCTCGCCGCCGCCGGATCGCCGCGCCTGGCCGCCGACGCTCCCACCGAGCACCTGGAGCGCAGCCTGGTCCTGCTCGGGTCCGGTCGTGTTCCCGCGCGCCGCCTCACCGAGCTCTTCGAGCGGGCCCGGTTCTCCGTCCAGACCATCGACGAGCAGGTGCGCCGGGCGGCCTTCGAGGCGCTGGCCGCCGTTCGCCGAGACCTCGAGCCGGCGTGAGGATGGGCCCGTGAGGCGCCTTCCCGCCGGCCCACTCGGCATCGCCATGCTGGCGACCGTCGCCGCCGCCGTTCGCCGAGACCTCGAGCCGGCGTGAGGGATGGGCCCGTGAGGCGCCTTCCCGCCGGCCCACTTGGCATCGCCATGCTGGCGACCGTCGCCGCCGCCGTCCTCGGCACCCAGGAGCCCGTGAACGTCACCCCGCTGGTGCTCCTCGGGTACGTGGTCTCCCTCTCGGCCTGCATGGTCTGGTGGCTCCTCACGGTCAGCGGGCCGGAGCGCCAGCATCGCCGCGACGTGATGGCGGCGCTGGCGACATCGGGCGCGAGCGCCGAGCCGGAACGCCTGCTGCGGCTGGTGGAGCTGGAACGGCTGGTCGTCAACGGGACGCGCTCGGCCCTGGATGCGGACGCGCGGCTGCGGCCGGCTCTGCGGGATCTGGCTCGCGAGCTGCTCGCCACCCGCCGCGGTGTCGAGGTCGGCGAGGACGACGATGTCGCGGGCCTGGCCGGCATGCCCGGTGAGCCGCTCCTCGGGCCGCGCAGCGAGCAACGCCTGAGCACCTCCACGCCGGGACCGCCCGCCGCCCACGTGGCGCGCGTGATCGGTCAACTGGAGAGCCTCTGAGTTGAGATCATCTGCCCCGTGATCCAGGTCAAGGACGTCGCCGCCGCCGGTGAGGCCATCCTCACCGAGGTCGAGAAGGTGATCGTTGGCAAACGCGACACCCTGAACCTCCTGCTGGTCGGCATCCTCGCCAACGGCCACGTGCTCATCGAGGACTTCCCCGGGCTGGCCAAGACCCTGATCGCACGCTCCCTGGCCCAGGTGATGGGACTGGGGTTCCGGCGCATCCAGTTCACCCCCGACCTGCTCCCCTCCGACATCACCGGCTCCTCGCTCTACGACCAGCGCAACTCCGAGTTCTCGTTCCAGCCCGGGCCCGTCTTCACCAACCTGCTCCTCGGTGACGAGATCAATCGCACGCCACCCAAGACCCAGGCCGCCCTGCTCGAGGCGATGCAGGAGCGCCAGGTCACGGTGGACGGCGTCACCCGGCCGCTGACCCCACCCTTCATCGTCATCGCGACCCAGAACCCGATCGAGTACGAGGGGACCTACCCTCTTCCCGAGGCCCAGCTCGACCGCTTCCTGCTCCGGATCGGCGTCGGCTACCCGAGCGTGGAGCAGGAGGCGGAGATCCTCCGGCGCCGGGTGGAACGCCGCAGCGACAGCGTCACCCTGGCGAAGATCGTCGACCGGGCCACGCTGCTCGACCTCCAGCGCGCGGTCGAGGACGTCCACGTCGAACCCAGCCTCACCACCTACATCGTCGACCTGGTGGCCGCCACCCGGGCCAGGCCCGACGTCCAGGTCGGTTCCAGCCCCCGCGGCAGCCTGGCGGTGCTCGCTGCGTCCCGCGCCCGGGCCTGCCTGCTCGGCCGGGACTTCGTCGTCCCCGAGGACATCAAGGCGGTCGCGGTCGCGGCCCTCGGGCACCGCCTCAGCCTGCGGCCCGAGCTCTGGGTGCGCGGGGTGCGCGGCGATGACGTGATCCGGGCCTGCCTCGAGAGCGTGCCCGCGCCCCCCACGCAGGCCGCGGGGTGAGCTGGGCACCCACCTCGCGCGTGCGGGCATACCCCTGGCTGGTGGCGGCCCTCCTGCTCGCCGCCCTCGCGGCCGGGCGGCCCGAGCTGGCCGCGGCCGCCGCCCCCATCGCCGCAGTGCTCCTGGCGGGCCTCCTGCGCTCGCGCCGCCCCCGGCTCCCGGGTGTCCGCGTCTCCGTATCCGCGACCCGTCTCGTCGAGGGCGACACCGTGGATCTGACTCTCCAGGTCGACCTCCCCGCCGAGACCGCAGCGCTCGAGGTGGGGGTGCTCCTCCCGCCCGGGGTCGAGGTGGTCGACGCCGCCAACCCGGGCGTCCTTGCCCGCTCCGGCGGCCCTCGGCAATCCCTGACCCTCCCGCTGCGACCGGCGCGCTGGGGTGCCTACTCACTCTGGACGGTCCACCTGCGCGCTTTCGACGATTTCCGGCTGCGCCGCTTCGAGGCGCGGGTGCGCGCGGACGTGGTGGTCCGCGTCTACCCCAGCACGGAGAGGCTGCGCACCCTGATCCGTCCGCTCCGCACCCACGTCTATCCCGGCAGCCGGGTCGCCGCCCAGAAGGGGGAGGGAATAGAGTTCGCCGACCTCCGTCCCTACGTCTCGGGCGACCGGGTGCGCAGCGTCAACTGGCGGGCCTCCGCACGTCGCGGTGAGCTCTGGGTCAACCAGCGGCATCCCGAGCGCAACGTCGACGTCGTGCTCCTGCTCGACACCTTCGCCCAGGCCGGGCCGGCGGGGGAAGGCACCCTAGAGCAGATGGTGCGGGGCGCGTCGTCGCTCGCCTCGGCCTGGCTCCGCGACCGCGACCGCATCGGCGTCATCGCCTTCGGCGGCACCCTGCGCTGGCTGGAGGTGGGTGCCGGTCCACTCCACGCCTACCGGCTGATCGACGCCTTCCTGGACACCCAGGTCGTCTTCAGCTACGCGTGGAAGGGGGTCGACCTGATCCCGATACGGTTGCTGCCCCCCCACGCTCTGATCGTCGGTATCACCCCGCTGCTCGACCTCCGCATGGTGACCTCCCTCTTCGACCTGCACCGCCGGGGCTGCGACGTCGCCGTCATCGAGCTGAGCCCCGACGAGCACAGCGCCCGTCCCGCATCCGAGCCGGCCGCTCTCGCGTGGCGGATCTGGCGGCTGGAGCGCGAGGCACAGCGCGCGCGCTTTCTGCAGGCGGGGATCGGCGTCGCATCGTGGACGGAGGGCGAGCCGCTGGAGCCGGTGGTGATGGAGGTGGAAGGGTGGCGACGCCGCGCCCGGCTCCGCATCCGCTGATCCCGGCCCTCCTTGCGGTCGCGCTGACGGCGGTGGTGGCCGCAGCCGGCGTCCTCCACGCGGATGTGGATGCGGAGAACCGCTTGCTGGTGACGGTGATCGCGGCGGTGGGCATCGCCGGCCTCCTGGGCACCATCGCGGCGGTGGCCTGGTCACTCTCCGATTTGGTGGGTTGGGCGGTGGCGCTGCTGGCCGCCCAGTACGCGATCAGCGTCATCGGTGGTGGCGCGGCGCTCGACGTCGAGGCGCCCCTCGTCGGGGTGGGGCTCCTGCTCGTCGCCGAGCTCTCCTACACAGCATGCGAATGGCGCGGACCTCACGCTGCGGACGCCTCCGTCGAGCTCCGCCGCTGGGCCCGCCTGATGGCTGCCGGAGCGGCGGGGGCGGTCGCCGGTGGTGGGGCGCTGGCGCTGGCCGGGGCGGTGCCCGGATCGGTGCCCGGCCTTCTCGTCGGTGCCGCCGGTGTGGTGGGCATGGTGGGCCTCGCCACCTGGCTCGGCCGCTCGACCTCGGGGGAGGCGCCACCCATGGCGTGACGCCGGGAGGCGTCGCCGGGAACCGCTGGGCAGGGGCGGTCACATTCACGTGAAGTCGCGCATCGGAGGACCACACCTGACCCGCGGCCGTGGAGGCCCTTTGACATTTGATGCGTGTGCACGTGTCGGGGCGTGCGCCGGCGGATAATCCGTCCGCGAGAACGCGGTCCTCGCGGGCGAGACGTCACCGGGAGTGGGACCCTGCGGATCCAGCGCGACCCAGGGCGTGCATTGGGGTCGGACCGCGGCATCGGGGTTGGGGATGACCCGATGCGGCCCCACGCCGCATGCCGCGGTGCGACTCAGCTGGCGGGCTGGTCTGGTCCGAGCCGGAGCTCGTATTTGAAGTGGATGCGTCCAGGCGTGTACTCCTCAGGCGGGAGACCCTCGAAGCCCATCGCCTCGTACAGCCGGCGGGCCACCGCCATCTCGGGCAGGGTGCCGAGGGTGAGGCGGCCCTTGCCGGCGGCCCGCGCCACAGCCGCAGCACCCTCGAGCAGGGCCCGCCCCGCTCCTCGCCCCTGTGCGGCGGGGGCGACGCCGAGCATGCGGAGGTGGGCCTCGTCGGGCGCCAGCTCACGCTCCGGATCAACCTTGCCGGTCAGCTCCACTGTGATCGAGCCGAGGATGAGCCCGTCCTCGTCGAGCGCGACCAGCACTGTGGTGCGATCACAGCGTGTGGCGACGTCAGCGACCCTGTCGAGGTACTCGGCGTCGCCCTCGCCAAAGATGGCGGCGAAACCGGCACGAGTTTGACGCCCGGCCTCGGCGCACTCCTCGGGCCGGACCGGGCGGACGGCGATCCCGCCGGGCGCCCGAACCCTCTTCCCGTCCGCCCCTTCGCTCATGCCGGCGGGTGGCCGGACCGACGATCCCGTCACTTCTCGGGGATCATCTCGAGGGAGGCGGAGTTGATGCAGAACCGCTTCCCGGTCGGACCCGGCCCGTCGTCGAAGACGTGGCCCAGGTGGCCCCCGCAGCTCCGGCAGACCACCTCGGTGCGGGTCATCCCATGACTCTTGTCGACGTGGAAGTCGACCGCCTCCAGATCCGCCGGCTCCGTGAAGCTCGGCCAGCCGCTCCCCGAGTCGAATTTGGTGTCCGATCGGAACAGCTGCGCTCCGCAGCCTGCGCAGTGGTAGGCGCCGGTGTCGTGATTCTGCCAGTAGCTTCCGGTGAAGGCCGGCTCGGTCCCCTTCTGCCGGAGGATCGAGTACCGCTCGGGAGAGAGGCGGGCACGCCACTCGGCCTCGGTCAGTTTCATGGGGTGGGTGCTCTCGGTCATCGCCAGTTCCTCGGATCGTGGGCTCACACCATCACACTACCCCGACGAGCCGCGGACGACGCGTGGACCGGCCGCGCCAGCTGGCTATGCGCCTAGCCCTTGACCCCAATGCAACGCGAATGTGACAGGGCCGATCGGCGGTGTCACTCCCTGTCGACGGCGCCCTTCCCGCCCCCCCCCAGTGCCCACCATTGCCTGGCGGCGCCTCCGCATGTGGGCTCCACGTGCCCGCGGCGCCCAGCACCTCGCCGGCATCTCAGGGGTGGATCGAGGAACGATGACCTGGAAGACCACATCCCGGGGAAGCGGGAGCGGTTTGATCGGCAAGCTCGCTCAGGCCAACATCGACGAGGTGGCGCCCGTCGATGACGAGGTGGTCGTCGTCCGGGATGACGACCCGGCCTCCGCGCCGGTCCGCCAGCGGCTGACCGCGGGTACGCTCCTCCGCGTCCGCGAGGTCACCCAGGCAGAGGACCTGGCGGCTCTGGCCGCGTCAGGAAGGACCCGGGCGGTCGTCCTCTGCCGGAGCGGGCTCTCGCTGCTGGCCCTCCACGACGCCGTCGCGGCGGTCCGGCTGGCTTGTCCGGACGCCGCCCTGATGGTCCTCGACGACCAGGCGGGGGAGGCGCGAGAGGAGGTGGCCGCCCATGGCGGTGCCGACGGGATCATCAACCTCGCCCAGGACTGGAAGTCGGCCGGGGAGGCTGTGCTCGCCGCCGCCAGCCAGCGCGCTCGGGCTCGCGCGGTCGGGGATGCCATCGCCGTCACGAGCGAGGCCGACCTCCTCGGGCTGCTGGACGAGGAGTGGCCGCTTTCCGTGCTCGTGCTCGCCATCAACAACCTGGGGACGCTCGCCAGCCGCTACGCCCACGGTGACGTGGACGCGCTGATGCTCGCGCTCGCCATCCGTCTCCGGCCGGTGCTCCGGCCGAGCGACACCCTGGCTCGGACCGCGGACCGCGGCCTGGTGATCGCCCGCCGGGACGACGACGAGCTGGCCATCGCAGCGCTCGCCGACCGCTTGCTCCGCGCCTGTCGCGAGCCGCTCGTCGTCACCGAGGAGAGTGTGCCCATAACCATCGCCATCGGCATCGCCGTGCGCAGCCGGCGGGTGGCCGAGGAAAGTGTCACGGCCGCCTCCCTTCTCGATCAGGCCCGGGGCGCGCTGGCCCGCCTCAGCAACCGCGGCCGGGCCGCCTACGAACTGGCCGACGCCGCCCTGCAGGCCCGGGTGACCGCGCAACGCCAGACCGAGATCGCGCTGCGCCATGCCGTCGACGACCACGAGTTCCGGGTCTTCTACCAGCCGGTGGTCGAGCTGCAGACCCGGGCCCTCACCTCGTTCGAAGCCCTGATGAGATGGCAGCGGGCCCAGGTCGGCCTCTTCGATGCCGCCAGCTTCGTCGAGGCTGCCCAGCGCAGCGGTCTGATGACGCGGATCGGCCAGACCATCCTCCATGAGGCCGCCGCCGAGGCGGTGAGGTGGCCGGCCGCGGGCGAGGCGGCGCCGGCGCTCTCGGTCAACCTCTCCCAGCAGGAGTACTTCCTGCCCAACCTGGTGGCGAGCGTCGGTCACATCCTCGCCGAGGTCGGGCTGGCACCGGGCCGGCTGATCCTCGAGATACCCCTCAAGCTCCTCGTTCGCGACCCGCTCTCGGCGCGGGGCATCCTCCGCGACCTCGCGTCCCTCGGCGTGACGCTGGTTGCCGACGACTACGACGGTCAGATGACCGACGAGTTGCGCACCCTCCCGCTTCGCATGGTCAAGCTTCGGATGGGCCTGCTCGACGGGATCGAGACCGACGCCGAGCGGAGGGCCCGAGTGGCGGGGATCGCCGCGCAGGTGCGCGCCGCGGGCTGGCTCTGCGTCGGCAAGGGCGTCGAGACGGCGGCGCAGGCCGCGATCCTCCGCGATCTCGGCTGCCACGGCGGGCAGGGGTTCCTCTTCAGCGGGGCGCGTCCCGCCGAGGAGCTGCCCATGTTCCGCGGCCCGGAGGGCGGCTGGGCCTGGACGCCGCAGGCACGGACCACCCCCGTCAGCTGAGCAGGGTGCCTCAGGGCGTCGACGTCGCGCCGTAGGTCTGCTCGGGGACCAGCGTGGAGCTCAACCCCAGGTCGGCGCAGCCGGTCGAGCTGGCGACGATCACACCGTACCTGTCGCCCGGGGCCAGGCCCTCCCAGTAGAGGGTGACCGAGACTTCGTTCTGGACGACGTCGACCCCGGAGGAGGCGTCGACCGAGAGGGACCAGGCGGACCCCGACCAGCTCCGGAGGGCTCCGTGCCACTTGCTCCCACTCCAGTACGCGATCAGTTGGAGGGTGCCCGCGCGGTTGACCGGCCCGCCGGTCGCGGACGCCGTCCCGCTGGCGAGCGCCGTCGTGCTGGGGGCCGCGGTCGCGCTGGCAAGAGCCGTCGAGCCGAAGGGAAGGACCGCCGCGATCAGGCTGAATGCCGGCGTGGCGCTCTGGACCGTGCCGCTCATCTGGACGGTGATGAAGGGGTTGGAGTACCCCACCGCGGGGTCGGTGCCGATGCCGCTCGAGGTGGAGACGAGGGCAAGTCCGGTGGGCAGCTGTCCCGTTGGGATCGAGGTGCATGCCGCGATGGGAGCGAGGACGTTCGCCGGTGAGCCGGTGGGCAGGTCGGAGGCGGGCAGGGTGGCCTGGGCCGGCGGTGCCACGGCGATGGGGGCCGTCGGGCCAGAGCCGAGAAGGGCCTTGGCAGCGAAGGCGAAACCGGCGACGAGGATGACGATCACCAGCAGCGCGACCAGCCCCACGACCACCGCCAGCCCCCTCCTCCCGCGCGGCGGCGCCGGCGACTCACCGGCGCCGGAGCCCCGTCGCGCCGACGGCGGAGCGGGTTTCTGAGCCGGCCGTGCCGGCTCGGGGGGAGACCCGCGGGGTGGTGGAGGCGGGGTCCGGCGCGCGGGCGCGCCCCTGCCCCCGGGCGGGGTGGAGGTGGAGCGTTCCGCGTCCCAGGGGCTGAGGGCGACACGCCCGCCGGCCGCCAGGATGTCCGCCTCCGACATCGCAGCGCCTGGCTGCGGCCCGCTCGCGGATGGGAGATGGATCCGAGCCTCGGGCGAGACCAGCCAGGCGGCGGGTGCGATCGGCGCCCCGAACCTGATGATCGAATCCTCGATCGCGGCGGCGATGTCGTTTGCGGCGGCCATCCTGAGCGTCCGGGCGATCCCCGGTCGCTCGGCGAAGTAGCCGAGGCCCTCGGCATAGAGCTGGTGTGCCTCGACGATGTCGGCTTCGCTCGCCGATGGGGCGCTGGCCGCCTCGACCGCTCGCAGGCGCCCGTAGTCCGGCCGCCAGCGTCCCAGGGCGGCGTCGAGCTTGCTCAGCCCGCGCAGGAACTGGAGGAGGTGCCGGTGCGCCTCGGCCTGCTCCGGGCTCAAGGTGGGTTCGGAAGGATCCACGTCATCCCCTCGGTGGCATCCGCGGTAGCGATCATGCCAGTCCGGAAGGTCGTCCGGCAGCGCTGCATTCGAGGAACCCTCCGGATGTCACGAGGCCGGTCCCATGCCGTTCCGGTGGGCCGTTCGGTGCGCTGTATCCCGCCTGTTACGCGGCCGCAACAGGCGGTGACGAACCCCTCGCTAACGTGATTCGTGCATGAGTTTCGCGCCCGGTTCCGAGTTCGGCAACTCGGTGACCGTCGAGGGCGGGCACCGTTACACCGAGGCCATCGAGCGCAGGGTGGGCACGGCCATCGCCGCCTGCCAGACCTTCCTGGTGGTGCGAATCCTCAGCGCGCTCCTCTTGGTCAGCCTGCTCCCCGCACGGCTCCCCTCCGTGGTCCTCACCCTCGACGCCACCCACGCCGTGAGGCTGCCCCTCGGCGGTCTGGACCGGGGCACCGTCCTCGTGCTCGTCGCCGCCGTCTCAATGGTGGAGCTGGATCTCGTCTACCGCCTCGCCGACCGGCGGCGGGTCGCCCGGTTGGGTGTGCTCCTCATCGAGTCGTGTGCGATCGTGCTCACCACCGTCGCCCTCGCCTACGGTGCGAGCCTTGCCGCGCTGCCCCTGGTCACCGCCGTCGGAGCCACCTCCGTTCTCCTGCTCAACCAGGTTCGCTGGGCCTTCCGCCTCCAACCCCGGCTGCGCGCCCTCACCGGGCACCGGCAGGGTGGCACCTACGCCGGCTATGCTGCGCCCTCGCTGGACTGCCCCAGGACGCCGCAGCGGGTCGGATACCAGACGCGGCGCGAGGACGGGACGCCGCAGACGCCCCTGTCCACCCTGCCGCCGGCGGTGGGGCGGAACGACCACCACATCCTCTCCCCATCGGTGAACGCCGCCTCGGGCTGGCCGACGGGCTCGGCGCGCCGGAGGGGCTGAACCCGCCTGCGGGCCTTCGTGGGGCTGACCAGGGGAGGTGAGCGTCGCCCATTGCGGCGGCCGGTGCCGCGACCTGATAGCGTCGCCGTGATGCCCCTCACCGCTCGCAACTCGGCGGGATTCGAGGCGCCGGCGGGGATGACCGCCGTGCCGGTCGTGCTGGCTCCCCTGGGCGGACGCCTCCACGTCCTGCTCGTCCGCCGCGACGATCCGCCCGATCCCGGCGCCTGGGCCCTCCCGGGTGGCTTCATGAGCCGCGACGAGCGCCCCGCCGAGACCGCCCAGCGCAAGCTCACCGAGAAGACCGGGGTGGGCGCCGTCTACCTCGAGCAGCTCCAGACCTACGGTGAGCCGCATCGCGATCCCCGGGGTTGGATCCCCACCGTTGCCTATCTCGCCCTCATCGACGCGGCCGTGCTTCGAGCCGACGAGAGCCAGGCGCGCTGGTGGCCGGTCGACGACCTGCCGACCCTGGCCCTGGATCACGGGGGGATCATCGGCGACGGCGTCGCCCGTCTGCGGGGCAAGCTCTGGTGGTCGAACATCAGCGTCGGTCTGCTTCCGGAGCGCTTCACCATGCCCCGGGCGCGCGGCGTCTTCGAAGCGATCAGTGGCGTCCGTTACGAACCGAGCAACTTCCGTCGCGAGCTGGAGCGGAGCGGACTGGTGCAGGCCATCGGGTTGGTCGCCAAGGGCGGACCGGGGCGCCCGGCAGCTCTCTACGAGTTCGTCTCGCGTCAGCCCGCCTGGTCGCTCCGCCGCTCCCGGCCGCCGGCGACCCTCGGGCCCGCTCCCCACGGTCGGACGGTGAGGCGATGATCGCCGTCGTTGCCAGCCCTGTCCCCTCCGGGGACGCGGGATGCAGCCGTCCAGCCCGAGGTCAGGCACCGGTCGCTCGGCGGAGGAGCGGGTCAGCCCGCTGAGAGCGTGTCAGGGCGCGGGGGCGAGCCAGCCGCGGTCCGGACCGTGGTCGTCGGTCACCGGGGGGAGGGCCACGACGCGCTCGTCGGTGCGGATCAGGCGCCAGCCGCCCTCGTGCACCTTCCAGTGGTGGGCCCCGCAGATCAGGACAAGATTGGCGAGATCAGTCGAGCCGCCCTGGGCCCAGTGGCGGAGGTGGTCGCCACCGACTATACCAAACGCACGTTCGCAAGGTCAAGGCGAACACACCTCTCAGCATGAATTTCCGACTCCGCTTTCGCGCAGGTTCCGGAACGGAACCGGGAATGGAGCCGTTCCGCTGGTCAACGCGCCCTCGTTTATCCGATAGTCAGGGCATGAGCGCCCTCGTCAACGAGCACTGCCAGGTATGCACGGCGGCCACCCCCCGGGTCGAGGGGGAGGAGCTGGAACGGCTCCGGGGCGAGTTGAGCCCGGAGTGGCAGATCCAGGGGGGACGGCTTCGCCGGACGCTGCGTTTCCCCGACTTCGTGCGGGCGTTCGGACGTGCGACCCAGCTCGCGCTGGTGGCCGAGGCCGAGGGCCATCACCCCGACATGAGGGTGGGATGGGGCTATCTGGAGATCGAGTTGACCACCCACGCCATCGGCGGCCTCAGTCGCAACGACTTCATCCTCGCCGCCAGGTTCGACGTCCTGGGTGGCTGACCAGGACATCGAGGCCATCGTCAGCGCCGAGCCGCCGGAGCGCTACTTCACGACCCGGGGGCTGCGCGGCAGCTCGTGGTCGGCCGGTCCGGGCACATGTTTCCCGGAGCACCGCCACGAGCGGACCAAGCACCTCTTCGTGACCCGGGGCAGCATCAGCTTCAACGGGCTGGAGTTCGTCGCCCCCGCCGGGATCAGGATCGCCGCCGGTGCCGTGCACGAGGCGTTGGCCGGGCCGGCGGGCGTGGAATGCGTGGAGGCCTTCGAGGGCGACGGTTAGCAGGGTGCTTCGCCATTCGCTACCACTTGGCTCGGGGCGTCCGAGACGGTCCCGCGGTCTGGCAGTTTCGGTATCCTTCCTCGCCATGGAAACGCTCCCACCGACCGCGCCCGCCTGATGGAGCCGCTGCGCGACCTGCTCCAGCTCCACCTCTTCACCGACTCTCTCTACGACCAGAACTGCTACGTGCTTCGACGCCGCGACACCGAGCGCTGCCTGGTGATCGACCCGGGGCTGCAGGCGAATGCGGCACTCCGGTTCCTGGAGAAGGAGGGGCTTGCCGGCGATCGCATCCTGCTCACTCACGGCCACCCCGATCACCTGGCCGGCGTGCCCGCCATGAAGGCAGCCCTCGCCTGCACCGCGGCCATCCATCCGGAGGACCGCTGGCTGCTCCCCGAGGCGGGAGCCTTCCCCGGCATCCCGGCGGGGCTGCCCCCCGTGGTCTGCGAGGACGATCTCAGCGCCGGGCAGGTGATCACGTGGCAGGGTCTCGAGATCGCGGTGATCCACACCCCCGGGCACACCCCGGGCTCGGTCTGCTTCCTGGTCGGGCCCGACCTGCTGGCGGGTGACACCCTCTTCCGGCGCAGCGTGGGGCGCACAGACCTCCCGGGCGGCTCCTGGGAGAGCCTGCTCTTCTCGATCCAGGACCGCCTCTACGCCCTCCCTCCGGAGACGGTGGTCCACCCGGGACACGGCCCGGCGACCACCATCGGCGAGGAGATGCGGGGCAACCCCTTCGCCCTCCACCCGACCTTCCGCTGACGCGCCCCACGGGGCGGGCCGCGTGGGGGGCCCCGCTCCTTCTCACAGGGGCTCGCCGCCCCTCGGCGGCGCGGCAGAGCCGCGCTCGTCTCCCCTGCCATGGATGCGCCGCAAGCGGCGCGCGAGGCATCGCCTCCGGTCAGCCGGCCCCCAGGCGCTCCAGAAGGTCGTGGACGATCCTGCCCGTCACTCCCCAGATCGTGCGTCCCTCCGCTTCGTAGTAGTGGACGACCCGCTGCTCGCCTCCCTCTGCCCGCCACGCCTCGGCGCGATGCGGGGCGGAGAGCAGACCGCCGAGCGGGAGCCAGAACCACTCGGCCACCTCGTTGCCATCGCCGCGCACGGTGAAGGGCCGTGTCTGCAGGCCCGCGATCGGGGTCAGCCAGAGGTCGGAGCGGTGGGTGAGACGGGGTGCCAGGGCTCCGAGGATCTCGACGCAGGTGGGATCGAGGCCGATCTCCTCGCGCGCCTCCCGGAGAGCCGTGGCCACCAGGTCGGGGTCCTCGGGTTCCCAGGAGCCACCGGGGAGGCCGATCTGCCCCGCGTGGAGCCGGAGGTGCTCGGCCCGCCGGACGAAGAGCAGCGGGAGGCCGTCGCGGGCCGGGTCAAAGAGCATCAGGACCGCCGCCTCGCGCTTGCCGGGGGGCGGCTGTGCCTCGGGCGCGGGCGCCGCGAAGGCGCCGCGCAGCCGATCGATCAACTGCCCGTTCACCAGCCCACTATGCGTCGATGGCTGTGACGGCCGCGGCCGGTCCTGACGTCAGCGGTCGCGACCCTGCTGCTGGAGTGCTGTCTCGAGGCGCCAGACCGCCTCGGCGTGGGCGATGGCCTCGTCGAGCAGGCCGACAAACTGCCGCTGCCGGAGGTAGCGCACGGTGGCCTCGGTCTCGGCGGCGTCCGCCGCCACCTGCTCGGGCCTCCTCGCGTCCATCGTCATGGCCTCCTCGTATGCTTCCGGGGTGTGGCTACCGGCCACGTGAGCAACGTACGCGGAGCGAGGCGGGCGTGGGGTCACGCGCCATGCGAGGCTTGGTGAAGGTTGGTGAAGCGCCGCCAAGGCGGTGCCACGCGCTGTGACGGCGCGAGACGAGGTGTGGGTGATGGGACCCGGGAAGTGTCATCGGGCACGCGGCTGCCACGATCGGTGACGATGCGCTCACAGCGGATGTGCCCCCTCTGCGGGGGCGAGCTGCGCCTCTCTCACCGCGAGTACCTGGGCGGGCGGCGATCGGTGCGCGTCCTACGCTGCGTGGGCTGCGGCAGCCAGGTTCGCGGAGAGCCGCAGGATGACGATGCGCGGCCGCGGGCTCAGCCGCCGCCACGGCGCCGGCCTCTTCCGGAAGGCGGGCAGCCGGACAACTTCGTCCTCGACGACGCCACCGCAGAGCGGCTGCGTCAGATGCTGGAGGGCGAGGCCGCCAGTCCCGAGGCCTGAGGCGGTGCGGCCGCGGCCGTCCCGCCCCGTGAGAATCGGTCAAACCAGGCCGCAACGAGCCGGTTGACATGGTCGCGGTCGATGTCGACCGACATGCCGTGACCGCTGCGCGGAAAGGTCCGCCGCTCCACCGCCCAGCTGCACAGCAGCCGGCGCTCGATCTCTGCGGAGTTGGCCGGGTCGATCACCCGGTCACGCTCCCCGTGGAGGAGGAGGACCGGGGCGCGGACCGAGGCCAGCTCGTCGCGAACCGCGGCGAGCAGGCGGGTGAACTCGTGGATCGAGCGGAGCGACCGGCGATCGTAGGACCAGAGCTCTCGCGCCCCCTCGAGCCGGTAGAGGTCGATGTCGTCCTGGGGCCGATCCCAGCGGATCAGGTGTTTGGCGACGGGCAGCGCCCGGGGTTTCCAGCCGGCGAGCCAGATGGGGGTCGCCAGGCAGGCGACCGCCGTTATCCCGGGGTCGTTGGCGGCCAGGTGCAGGGCCAGGCTGGCGCCGCCGGACTGGCCGGCGACCATCACCTCGTCGCACTCGGTGCGCAGCTCGGCGAGCGCCGTCTCCGCCGACCGGGCCCAGTCCTGCCAGCGGGTCCGGTCCAGCTCCTCAGGCGTCGTCCCATGACCGGCAAGGAGCGGCCCGTGGCAGCGCCACCCGCTGCGTGCGAGCGCCTCCCCGAGGCGGCGGAGCTCCGGCGGCGTGCCCGCGAAGCCATGCAGAAGGAGCACGCCCCGGCGGCCTTCGCCGATTCGCCACGGGCTGACCACTTCTGGGTCAAAGAGCGCGTCGCTGCGTGCCGTCATGGTGCCGACTCTAGTGGTGATGGTACCGTGCGCCTGCCATGACCTTGTCTCTGGTGAGCGCCCTCAACTGCGTCGCCGACGGGAAGGACCTCGACGCCGCGACCGCACGGGCGGTGATGGACGAGATCATGGAAGGGGTGGCCACTCCCGCCCAGATGGGGGGGTTCCTGGCCGCACTCCGGGTCAAGGGCGAGACCGTCGAGGAGCTGACCGGGATGGTGGAGTCGATGCGCCATCACGCGCTGCGCGTGGTTCTCCGCGCCCCGGCGGTCGACACCTGCGGCACGGGCGGCGATCGCGCCGGCACCTTCAACATCTCGACCGCGGCGGCCCTGGTGGTGGCCGGAGCCGGTTGCCCCGTCGCCAAGCACGGCAACCGTGCCCAGTCGTCGCGCTGCGGCAGCGCCGACGTGCTCGAGGCCCTCGGCGTGGCCATCTCCCTCCCTCCCGAGGGCGTCCTGCGCTGCATCGAGGCGGCCGGGATCGGCTTCATGCTCGCACCCGTCTACCACCCGGGGATGCGTCACGTCGGACCGGTGCGCCGCGAGCTGGGCATTCGCACCGCCTTCAACATCATGGGCCCGATGGCCAACCCCGCCGGCGTGCGCCATCAGCTGATCGGTACGCCGTCCGACGGGCTTGCCGGCAAGATGGCGGGAGTGATGAGTCGCCTCGGTCTCCGGCGCGCCATCGTTTTCTCGGGGCCGGGCGGGACTGACGAGCTGATGCTCCACGCGCCCTCCCACGCCTACGTCGTCAACGGGAACGCCATCGACGAGATCGATATCGACCCCGCCCGCCTGGGGATCGCCGCGGCTCCTCCGGAGGCGCTCGCCGGCGGGGACGCAGAGGCCAACGCGGCGCGGATGCGCTCGGTGCTCGGTGGCGAGCGTGGTCCGGTCCGCGCCTGCGTGATCCTCAACGCCGGAGCCGCTCTCTTCGCGGCCGAGCGGGTCCCTGACATCGCGGCGGGCATGGAAGAGGCGGAGCGGGCGCTCGATGCGGGAGCCGCGCAGCTCCGCCTGGAGACCCTCGTCCGGGTCTCCACGGAGGCGGCGGCGTGACCGGGGGGGGAGAGGTCGGCGAGCGGGCCACGCCCCGCGGGCGGCTGCTCCTGACCCTCCAGGAGACCGATGATCAGATAGCCCAGCTCGAGAAGGAGATCGCTGCCCTCGAGGCGGCTCTCCGCCGTGACCCCGAGCTCGAGCGCCTTCGCGACGAGGAGCAAGCCGCCGAGGCGGAGCGCCAGGTGGCGGAGGAGCGGTGCCGGGGGGTCGAGCGGGAGCTGAGCGGTGTCCGCCAGCGGGCACGCAGCCTCGAGAGGCGTCTGTACGACGGCTCGGTCCGCAATCCCCAAGATCTTCTCGGAATGCAACGCGACCTGACGGCGCTCAAGCCCCGCCTCGATGAGCTCGAGGCGAGCCTCCTGGAGTGCATGGAGGCGAGCGAGAGCGCCGAGACGGTCGTGGCCGGCGCGCGCGCCGCGGTGACGGCGCGCGATGCGGAGCGGGGGTCCCAGGAGACACCGCGACGGGAGCGCCTCGCCCTCGCCCAGTCTGAGCTGGCCGGACAGCGCGTGGTCCGGGCGGCCGCCGCAGCCGCCGCCCTGCCCGGCGACGTGCGTATCTACGAACGGGTCGCGGCCCACTGGAAGCCCGCCGTCGTGCACTTGGAGGGGGACAGCTGCGGGGGCTGCCACCTCCCGCTCGGCATCCGGGAGGCCAACCAGGCGCGCTCGGGTGAGGGCCTCGTCCAGTGCAGCAAGTGCGACCGGGTGGTCGTGCGGTGAACCGTCCGGAACCTGAACCCTCGGCGCCGCCCCCAGCTGGGACGGTCGTCGCCTACACCGACGGCGCGTGCTCGGGCAATCCCGGACCGGGAGCCTGGGCCTATCGTCTGGAATGGCCCGACGGCGGAGTCGAGGAGGCGGCTGGAGCGGAACCGCGCACCACCAACAACCGCGAGGAGCTCAAGGCGGTCCGGGAGGCGCTCCGAGCCGTCCGCCGCCGGATCGGGAACGACCCGGGCTGGCGGATCGTGGTCCGGACCGACAGCCTCGGCGCTGTCAACTGGCTGACCCGGCGCTGGAAGCGCAACGCCAATCTGGACCTCTTCCCGGACATCGACCCGCTGGTCGATGCGCGCGTCGCCTTTGAGCACGTGCGTGGACACGCCGGCAACCCGGGCAACGAGCGGGTCGACCGCCTCGCGGTGAGCGCGATCAACGAGCTCACCGCCCGCACCCGGGGTTGACACCGCAGGGCAACTACCACAAGGGAGTGGTTGCGCCACCCCCCGAGCTTTTGCTACGTTCTCGGCTCTCCCGTCGGGCACGATGCGCCCGGCGCGACGGGAATGAAGAGGGCGTGGGGCTGAGCAATGATCATCAAGGTCACCTCCGACGATCTCATGACCGTGTCCGGATCCCTCCAGGCGGGGGCCAGCGAGATCGACAGCCGGCTCAAGACCATGCAGGGCCAGGTGCAGAGCCTGATCGAGAGCGGCTGGCAGGGGGCGGCGTCCGCCCAGTTCGGCGGCCTGTTCCAGGAGTGGAACCAGGGAGCCGCCCAGCTCAACACGGCTCTGGAGGGGATCTCGAAGCTCCTCACCGGCGCGGCCAACGCGTACGCGCAGACCGAGCAGTCGATCACCCAGTCGATGCAGCAGTAGGGTCACCTCGGCTGCCGGAACCCCGGGTTAGGAGGGGGGCGGGATCGTGACCACCGTGCGGGTCGACCGCAACGTACCCCCTGGGCTGCCCCGCCGCTCCGCCAAACCCGCCCCGGGCCAGCTCTGCCTGCTGGTGGTCGGCGGTCCCGACACCGGTGCGTGGGTGCCCCTCCTCCCCGGGACCACCGAGGTCGGCCGCCAGGCACCGATCCGGCTGACGGATCAGAGCCTCTCGCAGCCGCACTTCCGCCTCACCGTCGGGGAGGGCACCCAGCTGGCGCTCGAGGACCGCGGGTCGCGGGGCGGCACGACCGTGGACGGTGTGGCGGTCAGCGGACGCCGCCCGCTCGAGCCCGGGTCGGTGATCAGCGCCGGCGGGACGCGGCTCGCCGTGGCGATCGCGCCTTCCGCCGACGCCGCGCTCACCCCCGCCGGCGATGGCACCCTCGACTTCTACCGGCCTCCCCGGCTGCGCGTGCCCGTGGGGTTCGGTCGGGTCGCCTTCCCCAGCGATCCCCGCCCGCCGAACCGGGCACCGGTGCAGCTCTTTGCGATGCTGACGCCGGTCCTGGCGGCGGCGGCGATGGCCCTCATCGCGCATCAGGTGGTCTTTCTCGCGATCGCGGGGCTCACCCCGCTGATGGGGGTCGGGACCCTGGTCACCGACCGGCACCGAGGCAGGAGCAGCCATCGACGCCAGCTGGATGAATACCGGCAGCGCCTCGACGACGCCCGCTCTCAGTTGGACGGGCTCCTCCGCGACGAGCTGCGGAGCCTGCGCGACATCCACCCCGACCCGGGCAGCGCCCTGCTCCGCGCGCTCATGCCGTCGAGCCGGGTCTGGGAACGCCGCCGCGAGGACGACGACTTCCTCACCCTCCGGGTCGGGACCGGGGCGGTGCCCGCCTCGGTCGAGGTGAGCGGTGTCCCCCCGGGGCCCGGCGATGCCGCGCCCCTCCTCCACGACGCGCCGGTAACACTCTCGCTCCGCTCGTGGCGCGCTCTCGGCATCGCCGGTCCGCGGCCCCTGGCTCGCGAGCTGGCCCGGGCCATCGTGGCGACGGCGGCGACCTTCCAGAGCCCGCGCGACCTGGCCATCACCGTGCTCACCGGGGAGACGGCCGGTCCCGACTGGGAGTGGGTCCGCTGGCTGCCCCACTGCCGCCCGGAGGTCGCGGAGGGCCCCCACGTGCGGGTGGGCAACGACCCGGCGACGATCGCCGCGCGGGTCAGCGAGTTGAGCGACCTGCTCGGTGGGCTGCGTGCCGAGGGGAAGGATCGGCGGCCATCGATGCCCCGCCTGCTCCACCTGGTGGTGCTGGACGGTTCCTACGGCCTGCGACAGCGTTACGACCTCGGTCCGCTGATCGACGAGGGCCCCTCCCACGGCATCCATTTCATCTGCATCGACGACTCAGCTCCACAGCTCCCCGAAGGCTGCCGCGCCGTCTGCGACCTGGGCGCGGGCGGTGACGCGGCGGCCACCCTCCGCCGCGCCGGCGAAGCAAACCTCACCGGCATCCGGCCGGACCGGCTGAGCGCGCCGGCATGCGAGACCCTGGCCCGGGCCCTGGCCCCCCTGCGCGACACCGGGGCGGTCAAGGCCGGTGGTCGCCTCCCGGCCTCGGTACGCCTGCTCGAGTTGCTGGGCATCGATCCCCCGGCGCCGGCCGGTATCGAGTCGCTCTGGCGCGCCGGCCGGACCACTGGGATCCCGATCGGGAGGGATGCCGACGGGCCCTTCCTCCTCGACCTCGCCCAGGGGCCCCACCTGCTGGTGGGCGGGACGACGGGGGCGGGCAAGAGCGAGCTGCTGCAGACCATCGTCGCCAGCCTCGCCGCCCACAACCGTCCCGACCAGATGGTCTTCGTGCTCATCGACTACAAGGGGGGCGCCGCGTTCCGGGGCTGCGTCGACCTGCCCCACACGGTCGGGATGGTCACCGATCTCGACACCGCATCGGTGGAGCGCGCGCTGGTCTCGCTGCGGGCTGAGCTGCAGCGGCGGAAGGCAGTCCTGGACGCCGCGGACCAGCCCGACATCCTGCGCTACTGGGCGGCGATCGGAGGCGGCCGCGGCGCCGACCCGCTCCCCCGGCTGGTGCTGGTCGTCGACGAGTTCAAGACCATGGCCGAGGCCATGCCCGAGCAGCTGAAGGCGCTGGTCGACATCGCCGCCCAGGGTCGATCGCTCGGCGTGCACCTGATCCTCGCGACCCAGCGTCCGGCCGGTGCCGTCACCGGCGACATGCGGGCCAATGTCAACCTCAGCATCTGCCTGCGGGTGGCCACCACTCAGGACTCCCTGGACGTGATCGGGGCGCCCGATGCCGCCGAGCTCTCCGTCGAGAACCCCGGCCGCGCCTACCTCCGGGTGGGCACCGCCCGGCCCGAGCTCTTCCAGGTGGCGCGGGTGGGCGGGCCCCGCCCGGGTGAGCGTCACGGGGCGGTGCCGCTCGAGGTGCGCGAGGTGAGGTGGTCCGAGCTGGGGAGGCCCCTGCCGGTGACCGCCCCGCCTCACGCCTCCGCCGACGACTCCACCGATCTCTCGGCGTTGGTGGACGCCATCCGCGGCGCCGCGTCCCACCTCGGAGCCGTCGCGCCGGCACCGCCCTGGCAGCCCCCCCTTCCGGAGGTGCTCCCCCTGGCGGCCCTGGGCGCGTCCCCGCCGCTCCATCTCGCCTTCGGGCGCGCGGACCTCCCCCGGGAGCAGCGCCAGGTGGTGGCCACCTACGACATCGAACGCCAGGGTCACCTGCTCGTCGCGGGCGCTCCGCGCTCGGGCCGGACCACCCTGCTGCGCACCCTCGCCGCGGCCGCGACCGCCACTCCGACGGGGGACCTCCACCTCTACGCCATCGACTGTGGGGGCGGCGGGCTCGCCGCGCTCACCGCCCTCCCCCAGTGCGGGGCGGTGGTGACACCGGCCGATCCCGACCGGGTTGAGCGCCTCCTCAACCGTCTGCACCGTGAGCTGACCGCGCGCCTCCAGCAGCTCACCGCCGCCGGCTGCAGCGATCTCGGGGAGCTGCGAGCCCGTGAGCCGGGCGCCGCCCTGCCGTATTTCCTGGTGCTCATCGATCGTTACGACAGCTTCGTCTCCCAGCTGGAATCCTTCGACGGGGGCAAGCTGGTCGCCCAGCTCCAGCGGTTGCTCCAGGACGGCCTGAGCCCCGGATTCCGTCTGGTGCTGACCGGGGATCGCACCCTGGTGACCGGGCGGGTCGGTGGCATGGTGGAAGGGAAGCTGATGCTGCGGATGGCCGACCGCCTCGACTACAGCGTCGCCGGTCTCTCGGCCCGCGGCCTCCCGGTCGAGATCTGTCCGGGCAGGGCCTTCCGGGTGCCCTCCGGCGACCCCATCCAGATCGCCCACGTCGGGGGTTCCCCCGACGGCGCCGCCCAGACCGCAGCACTCCGGGAGCTGGCCGGATCGGCCGCCGCGCCCCCGGGGCGGGGGCCCTTCCGGGTCGACCCGCTCCCCGCCAGCATCGGCTACGCGCAGGCACTGCACCTCCCCCGGCGGGGAGACGGGGCACTCGCCGGCGTGGGGGGCGACGAGCTCTCCCAGGTCCGCCTCTCTGCGCCGGTCGTCCTGGTGCTCGGCCAGCCTGGGTCGGGCCGCAGCACCGCGCTGGCCGTCATGGTCCGATCCCTCGCCGGAGAGGGGAGAGAGGAGGTGGTCGTGATCACGCCTCGGCGCTCCCGCCTGCCCGAGCTGCTCGGACCCCTGACGGGGGTGAGGCTGTTCGGCCCCACCGAGCTGGACAGCCCTGACCTCGTTCGGTGCCTCGACGAGGCCGGGCCCTTCTCCGTCGTCGTCATCGACGACGCCGACGCCCTGGGCGACCTGCCCCTCGCTGCCCGCCTGGCCCAGCTCCTCTCCCGCTGGCGCGACGGGGGGGCCACCGTGCTCGCGGCGGCCGGGATCGAAGAGGCGGCCGGCGCCTTCCGCGGCCTGGTGCCCGAGCTTCGCAAGGCGAAGTCCGGCCTCCTCCTCCAGCCCCAGCAGGTCACGCAGGGAGACCTGCTGGGGACCAGGCTCCAGCGCTCCATGGTCGGGGCGCCGCTGCCGCTGCGCGCCGTGGCCGTCCATCAGGGTGTCGCCACCGTGGTCCAGGTGCCGGTGCCGGTCTGAGACGGGCACCACGGGCGCTCGCCCTCAGCCGGCGACCAGCACCACCAGTCCCACCACTCCCAGGACGACGACCGCTCCGGCCGCGGCACCCACCAACTCCACCACCAGCGCTTCGAGTCCGATCGCGGCCCGGCAGACGCGGCAGCGGCCGCCCTGGACTGCGTAGCTGGCGATCGGCACCAGCTCGTACCAGCGGAGCGTCCGGTGGCAGCCGCGGCAATGGGACCGTCCGTGGAGCGCCCCGCGCCAGCCCCGCGACCTCACCACCCCGGCGAAGGAGCCGGCCGTCGCTCCGGTGAGCGCCCCCACGATGATCAGGAGGCAAACCAGGACAGCGGTCGGCGGGCTCGTCACAAGTCAACCAGCCGCTGTGACGTGCAAAGCGGAGTGCTGGCCACGGTTTTCCACACCTACTGTCCCACCCTGTGGATAAGTCCAGGTATGCCTATACTGCCAGGGGATGATGGACGCGGTCGACCTAACCATCGAACCGCTGCTCGATGCGCTCTTCGACCAGGGGGCCTCGGATCTGATCCTCAGCGCCGGTGCCCCTCCGTCGCTGCGCCTCGACGGTCAACTGGTCGCGGCCGCCTCGCGGGCGCTGACCGATGAGCAGGCACGCAAGCTGATCGACCAGATCCTGAGTGCCGACCACCGCCGCTCGCTGGAGAAGGACGGCTCGGTCGACTTCTCCTTCCAGTGGACCGACCGGGGTCGGGTGCGAGGCAACGCGTTTCATCAGCGCGGCTCGGTGGCGGTGGCCCTGCGCGCGATCCCCAGCCAGATCCCCACCTTCAGCGAGCTGCGGCTGCCTCCGGTCACCGAGCGCCTGGTCGAGCTACCCCGCGGCCTGATCCTGGTTACGGGTCCCACCGGTGCGGGCAAGTCGACCACCCAGGCCTCGATGATCGATTGGATCAATCACGCGCGCGCCCAGCACATCATCACCATCGAGGACCCGATCGAGTACGTCCACTTCAACCGCCGCTGTGTCGTCGAGCAGCGGGAGCTGGGGCTGGACACGCCCACCTTCGGCGATGCGCTCCGCGCCTGTCTGCGCCAGGACCCCAATGTGCTCCTGGTGGGCGAGATGCGCGACCTGGACTCGATCCGGATCGCGCTCTCCATCGCCGAGACCGGTCACCTGGTCTTCGCCACCCTGCACACCAATGACACCACCCAGGCGATCAACCGCATCGTCGACGTCTTCCCGGGCGAGCAGCAGCAGCAGATCCGGGTGCAGCTCGCCGCCTCGCTTCAGGCGGTGATCTACCAGCAGCTCCTGCCCATGCGGGAGGGTGGCCGGGTCGCCGCCTTCGAGGTCCTGCTGGCCAACAGTGCGGTGAGGAACCTGGTCCGGGAGAACAAGGCTTCTCAGCTCCGCAACATCATCGCCACGGGCCGCGCCGAGGGGATGCAGACCCTGGAGTTCTCGCTCAACGAGCTGATCGCGGAGGGGCTGGTGGAGTGGGAGGACGCGGTGGCGGTGTCGCTCTACCCCAAGGAGATCCGCCACCCCGATGCTGCCGCCGCCTACCCGCCGATGCCCTCGATCGCCGGGCGTTAGATCCGGGCGAGGATCGGCCGCGGGGCCGGGGCGCGCCGCGCGTTGCGGCGCACCCCGAGGTGGCCCTGATGCGAGGCCGCTGATCAGCTGGGGCTAGGGCTCGCGCTCGCTGACGACGCGCAGACCGCGCCGTTGAGATAGCCCTGCACGTCTCCGTTCGGGCCCGTGTACTGGAAGCTCTCACTTGTCGGGGGGGTGTCCTGCAGATACGGGTTGGTCCCGCTGGTCAACTCCGCGATATTGACTGTTGTGCCCGCCGCCGGCGAGGCCGTATCTGGACTGTCTGGGTACACTCCGTTCTGGTTGTAGTAACCGTCCGCCGCCGTCTGGATGGTCTGGGTGTCGGACAGGCACGCGGTGTTCTGCGCATTGCCCTTCACACCGGTGACGTTGATGATGACGATCGCCGCCAGGACCGAGAGGATCGCGATCACCACCAGCAGCTCGATGAGGGTGAAGCCCCCCTCTCCCTTCCGGCGGTGACGCGTCACCCGGTGTCTCCAGTTACCCATGATTGCCTCCCTCGTCAACGGAATCTTCGCATTGGTGGGCGCGCCGGGGGCGCGTCCCGTGGTCGCGTTCATGAGTCATAGGCGATGCTCATGATGCCGGTCGAATCGCCCGAGCAGTCGCTCGCGACCAGCACTCGCCCGCTCAGGGGTATCTGCCCGCTCGATGTGGTCACGCTCACGCTGTCGTCGTAGACCGAGCACCCGTCGGCGATGAGGTCGGCGGTGGCCCCGGGATTGCAGGCGTCCGTGATGTAGGACGCGACGGCACCCGAGGTCATGGTGATGCTGCCGCTCGCGCCGACGACGCAGCCGCCCAGCTCCTTCGCTGCCTGGGCAGCGAAGAGCATGGCGCCGTTGATGTCAGCATTCGAGGTGGCATCGGCCTGGCTGCGGGACTGCTGGAGCTCCACCGTGTCTGCGAGCTGGAGCACCGCGGTGGTGACCAGGCCAAAGAACACGATGAAGGCGAGGGCCATGATCAGCGCCTGGCCCTGTTCGCCTCTGCGCCTGGCTCTCTGGTTCAGCATGGCCCGGTGCTCGCGCCACTGATCGGATCCGTCGGCCACGCCACGGTGGCGAGGGGTTGGAGGTCGAGGGAGACGCTCGGAGGATGGGTCAGCTGCGCGTTGGCGCTGGTCACGGTGACCCCGAGCTCCACCGGCCACGCGCCCGCTGAGGCCGCGGGCCCTGTGCCCTCCGATGTCGAGGGCGCACTGGGGGTCACCACCACACCGGGGGTCACGACCACCGGGTAGCTGACCGCCCCGGCGGATGTCCCTCCCAGCCATGTGGTGCGGGTGACCTGCTGGGCACCGAGGGTGTAGACCACCACGTCGCACTGGTCCGCGGTCGTGAGATCGGGCCACTCGAGGCAGAGCAGGCCGGTGCCGGAGGCCGCGGGGCATTCTCCTTGGAAGGGCGAGGGCTCGTGGGCGCAGCTCCCGAAGGGGCCGGGCGAGGCGCTGGAGGGGTCGGGCGAAGCACTGGATTGGAGCGCGATACAGGTGGCGCGCTGCACGTCGGTGGAGAGGATCTGCTGTACGGCGATGGCGTCGGATGCCGCGGTGAGCCGGTCCTTGGAAGCCCCGGGCGCGACGATGGCCCGGATCCCCACCGAGAACACGACGCCCATCACCGTCCCGACGAGGGCGAGCAGTGCCAGGCAGACGAGCATCTCGACGAGCGTGAAGCCGCGCTCCCCGGCCCGCGATCTCCTCCGCGGTGTCACGGGCGGTCGTCCTTCGAGAGGTCGTCCTTCCAGACCACCTGGGTGACCGGGAGCCCGTGGTCGGTCACCGCGATCGTGATCTCCTGCACACCGTAGTCGGCGGTCGAGTCTGAGCACATCTGCAAGGCGGCGTACCCCGGCGTCGGGTCGGGCGAGGAGACGGCCCTGGCCACGGCCACGGGGAAGCTGGACAGCCAGCTGACACCCTCATCCCGGTACGTCGCCGATGCGGCGGGCGCTGGGTAGCTCGTCGCGCAGGGGCTGTAGGTGAGGTCGGCAACGTAGTCGGAGAGGTACTGGGCGGCGCCGTCGAGGGTTGCCTGCTCCTGCGTGTCGCCGGAGCTGCGCACCACCGCCGAGAAACCGTAGGCGATGCCGACCACCCCGATGCCGATCACCGCGATCGCCACCAGCATCTCGATCAGGGTCATGCCCCGCTCGCCACGGCGCCGCCGGCGAGGGGAGGAGATCGGGGTCCCGCACCGGGGCCCGGCGAGGCCCGTGCTCATCCGTTGAACGCCGACGCGAAGCCGTAGATGGACTGGATCAGCGAGATCGCGACCAGGCCGACGATCGACCCGACGCTGATGATGAGCAGCGGCTCGACGACCGCGGTCAGCCGCTTGAGCCGGTTGTCCAGCTCACTGTCGTATAGCTTGGCGGTCTCGGCAAGGTGCTGGTCGAGGGTGCCCGTCTCCTCGCCGACCCTCACCATCTGGACCACGAGCGGCGGGAAGAGCGTGGTTTGGCGCAACGAGCGGGAGAAGCTCTCGCCGATCGCGACCTGGGCCCCGACCTCGCCGAGGGCCTTCCGGTAGACGGGGTTGCGGGTGCTCTCCACGACGACCGAGAAGCTGGTGCTCACGGGCACCCCGGCGGCCAGGGTGTCGCTCAGGGCGCGGCAGAAACGCTCGATGCTGGCGGCGCGCATCATCTGCCCGACGGCGGGAAGGCGGAGCAGGACGCGGTTGATCTGCATCTTGCCCCTCTCGGTGCGCAGGTAGTAACCGCCGCCGAGGATGGCGGCGAGCAGCCCGAGCAGGATCCAGGCGATGTTGTTCCCCACGAAGGCGCTGAAGCCGAGCAGGGCCGCCGGGAGCGGGGGCAGCTTGGCACCGTACTCGGCGAACAGCTGGCGGAATTGGGGCAGGACAAAGACCACCAGCCCAGTCCCCACTGCGAGCGCCATGCAGAAGACGATCGAGGGATACATCAGCGCTCCCCGGATCTTGGTCCGGGTCTCCAGCTCGCGCTCGAAATGGTCGGCGGAGCGGATCAGCACCTCGTCGATGTGACCGGTCATCTCCGACGCTCGGATCAGGTCGGCGAGGACGGGGGGAAACACCTGCGGGTGGCGCGCCACGGCGGCGCTGAGCAGGCCACCCCGCTCCAGGTCGGCGACCATCGAGGCGCACGCCTGGCGCATCCGCTTGCTGCCCGTGCCCTCGGCGATTGTCTCCAGTGCCGCTGTCAGAGGCACTCCCACCCGGACGAACGTGGAGAGCTGCCGGCAGAACACGACGATCTCCTGGAGATTGACCTTGGTGAGCCCGTCGACGAAAGCGCGGAGCGGGGCTCGCGCGCGCACCTTGACCGCGGTCGGCCTCAGCCCGCGCACCGCGATCGCATGCCAGACGGCCTCCGGGTCGGCCGCCTCCATCATCCCGGTGATCTCGGTACCGTCGGAGTTGATCGCGGTGTAGTCGAAGAGCTGCAGACGCCGGGGCTGCGCGGGAGCTGCGTCGATCATCCGCTCCGCCTCAGATCGTGTACACGGTTCGCATCACCTCGGCCAGGGTGGTGCGGCCGCTGGCGGCGATGTCGCAGCCGGCCTGCTGGAGTGTGTGCATCCCGTTGCCCACAGCGGACTCCAGCAGCTCGGCGTGAGGCGACCTCGCCACGATCCTCTCCCGGACGGGGTCGTCGACCTGGAGACACTCGAAGACGCCGACCCGGCTGTGGAAGCCGGTCCCGGTGCAGCGCGCGCAGCCGACCGCCTGGGGCAGCCGTGCCGGGGGTTCGGTTCCGATGGTGGCTCGGAAGAAGGCGGTTTCCACCGCGGTGGGCGGTGCCGACCCTGCGCACCGCTCGCAGACTAGCCGGACCAGCCGCTGGGCCACCACGCCGATCAGGGCCGAGGCCACCAGGTAGGGCTCGATCCCCATGTCGATGAAGCGGTAGATCGCTCCTACCGAGTCGGCGGCGTGCATCGAACAGAGCACGAGGTGACCGGTGAGCGCCGACTGGATGGCGATCTGGGCGGTCTCGACGTCGCGGACCTCGCCGACCAGGATGATGTCCGGGTCCTGCCGCAGGATCGCCTTGAGGCCGTTTGCGAACGTGGTCCCTGCCAGCCGGTTGATCTGGACCTGGTTGATGTTCTCGAAGCGGTACTCGACCGGGTCCTCGATGGTCGTGATGTTGCGGGCGGCGCTGTCCAGCTCGCTGAGCGCCGCGTAGAGCGTCGTGGTCTTGCCGGCGCCGGTGGGCCCGGCCACCACCAGCATCCCGTACGGCGAGTCGATGAGCCGCCGCACCCGCTCGCGGGCTTCGGGCTGCAATCCAAGGTCGGGGAGGGGGACGAGCGACCTGGTGCGGTCGAGGAGTCGGAGCACGACCTTCTCGCCCCAGATCGTCTCCATGGTCGAGACCCTGATGTCCACCGGCCGCCCGTCGATGGTCATCTCCAACTGGCCGTCCTGACTGCGATGGCGGTCGACGATGTCCATGTTGGCGAGGATCTTGAGTCGCGAGGCGATCGGCCCCACCAGGGTGGTGGGGAGGTCGTTGACGTCGTGCAGGGCGCCGTCGATCCGGAAGCGAATCCGGAGGCGATCGGCCTGCGGCTCGACGTGAACGTCGGAGGCGCGGTCGCGAAGCGCCTGGGTGAGCAGCAGGTCGACGATCTGAACCACCGGGGCGTCGGCGCGCAGGGGAATTGCCAGGCTCGCGGCAGGTGCCTCCTGACGGTCGACCACGGCGCGCGCCACCGCGTGGTCGACCTTGTGGAGCACGGTGTAGTGCCGATCGAGGGCCCGTTCCAGGTCCAGCCTCCCGGCCAGACGCGGGAAGACCGGGTGGCCCACCGTCTCCCGCAGGGTTTCCATGCGGGCCGCGTCCGCCGGATCCGCCACGGCGCAGTGGACCATCCCGAGATCGTCGATGAGGAGCGGGAGGGCGCCCAGCGCGTGCGCCGTCCCCGGGTCGATCAGGTAGAGGGCCTCCTGCTCCGGGGTGACCTTTTCGAGATCGACCGGGTTGTATCCGAGCTGCTCCGCCAGGGCGGCGACGACCTCCCCCTCGCGGACCCCACCGTCGACCAGGAGCTCGCCGATCCTGCGCTTGTCGCGGCGCTGGCGTCGCAATGCGGCGCGGACCGACGCGGGGGTGGCCCCGCCCCGGGCGATGAGCATCTCTCCGAGGGGGAGATGCGTCGTGACGGCCGGCGCGTCGAGTGGGTTCGGGCCATCCGAGCGGCGGGCAAACCGCGACATCACGGCGGGCACGGCCTTACCTCGACCACGGTGCCTCCTCTTCTCCCTGACCGCCAGGACCGCGGCCGCACGTACGAGCCTCCTGCCCCACCCCTCGGAGCGCCCGGCGCCGTGGTCCTGGATCGCGCCCCCCCGACGCGGAGCCAGCCACCCCCCATGACCACGGCGCCCCCTGGGCCCTCCTCGCTGGGCCTCGATCTGAGAGTCCGGCGAGCCCCCCCGCCGCTATCAGGCTACGGGGTCGGCGGGGCGCGCACCAGCCCCCACATGGGGCGGTGCGACCACCGAATTTGGGTGGTAGCGGCGGTGCGCGGGCCGGCTCCAGAATGGAGGAGCGGCCGTTTTGCCGCGCCCGCCGGCGTGGCGCTGCCGGAGAGGCGGATCGGCTCCGCTCCGCGGCGCCTGACTCTCTCCGGGGGCTGGACCGCGTCGATGGCGGAGGCGGGAGCCCGGGTGGATCTGGAGGAGCGGCTGGCCGAGCTGGAGCGGCAGCGCAGTGAGGGTTTGCTGACCGAGATCGGCTACAACCTGCAGCGCAACCTCCTCATCACCCGTTCCGAGGACCTTGCCCGCCGTCGCAGCGCGGCCACCGTGCTCCCCCTTCATCCCGACGGGCCCCCAACCCGCCCCGGCACGGTCTCGCCACCACGTCCCGAGCCTCCCGAGAGAGGGGCAACCGGACCGCCGGCGCGCGAGCAGGCAACGCCCATCCGTCGCGGCCGCGCTTGGCTCACGTCCCGACCCGTCCTCGTCGCTGCCGCCCTGATCGTCGTCGCCGGCGGGGGGTTCGCGGTGTACCACGCGACCCGCGGGCCGGCGGAGGCGGCGTCGACGACCGCAGCTCAGGCCGGAGGCGGTGGGGGCGCCGCTGTGACCATCACCGCGCCGACCTCGGGCGCCGCCGCGACCTCCGCCGCGGCTCCGCCGCCGACCGTCATCGACGTCACCCAGGCGACGCCGAGCGGGGGCACGGTGACCCTGCTCGGCTACGCGGACCACTTCGCCGCGGGAAGCTCGATCAACAACCCGCTGCCTCCCGGGGGCTTCTACGCCGCCGTCCAGCTCCAGGTCTGCGCCGGGCCCGCCGCGTCGACTGTCTCGCCGTTCCAGTTCGTTCTCGCCGAGCCCAATCAGACCCAGGTGGGGGTCGCCAGCGGTCCGACCGTGGGCAGGCAGCCGCAGCTGTCGCTGCAGCAGCTGTCGCCGGGGAGCTGTTCCACCGGCTGGCTCAGCTACGCGGTCACCAACCGGCCCACGGCCCTCGAGGACACCGGGGACAGCCTGGCCTGGACCATCCCCGGCTAGCTGGCGCTTCCGCGTCCTGCTAGCGGTGAGGGCGAGCCGGGGAGCCCGCGCGGCGTTCCTCCACCGCGCCCGCGATCAGCTCCAGCAGGTCCCGGGCCGCGATCGGCTTGAGCCCAAACCGGTCGCAACCCGCCGCCATCGCCCGCTCGGCGGTGTCCCCGATCCGGTCGGCCGAGAGGACCACCACCGCCACCGGCCGGTCGACCCCGCTGCGGAGATTTCCGATGATCTCGAGACCGCTGCCGTCGGGGAGCTGGACGTCGAGGACGATGGCGTCCGCGGCCTCGCTGGCGATCGCCTCCAGGGCACCGCTCCGGTTGGCCACCGCTCGAACCCGGTAGCCCGCCGCTCTCAGGACGTCACTGATCGACTGCCGGCTGGCGGCGTCATCCTCGACCACGAGGATCGAGGCGGCCCGCCCGTCCGGACCGGGCACCGCGCTCTGACCACCGGACGGGCGGAGCAGGCGAGGGGGGAGGGGCTCACGCGAACGGCGGAGGCGAAACCAGAAGCGGCTTCCTCCCTCGGGCCGGCTGCTGACCTCCAGCCGGCTGCCGTGGAGGTCCACGATCCTCCGGCAGATCGCCAGCCCGAGGCCGACGCCCTGCTCGTGCACTCCATCCCCGCGCTCAAACGGCTCGAAGATCCTCTCTGTCTCCGACGGTGGGATGCCCCTGCCTGTGTCGCAGACGGCCATGCAGACGCCCTCCGGGTCCGTCTCGATCTCGAGCCAGGCGCGTCCGCCCGAGGGCGTGAACTTGACGGCGTTGGTGAGGAGGTTGACCAGCACCTGGCGGAGCCGGATCGGGTCGGCGAGCACCCGAGGGACGCCGGCCGTCCCTGGCCACGCGATCTCGACCCCGGCGGGACCGGCCAGCGGCGCGATGACGGCGGCGACGTCGTCGAGGATCGGGGGGATGTTCACCGGCTGCAGGCGGACGTCGAGGCGCCCGGCCTCCAGCCGGCCCAGGTCGAGGAGGTTGTCCACCAGCGCCAGCAGATTGCCGGCGACGCCGTGGATACGCCGTCCCACGGCGCGGACCTGCTCCTCGTCGAGGTTCTCATAGGCCGGATCCGAGATGAGCTCCGCCGAGACGAGGATCCCGGCGATCGACCCGCGCAGCTCGTGGGAGAGGCTGCTGAGGAACGAGCGGGTCGCCTCCATCTCCCTGCGCAGTGCCTGCGACGTGACCGCGATCCGGTCCACCAGCTCGGGGGTGGCGGGGCTCGTCAGAAGCGGCGCACGTCCCAGCTCGGCCGCCATGCGAGCGACGAAGCGCTCGTCCTCAAGGGTGAACTCGTGGGCGCCGCGCTTGTTGGCCGCGTAGACGAGCCCGATGACCTCTCGGTGCCGGATGAGCGGCGCGGAGACGAAGGAGCCGACGGCCGGATGGCCGGCGGGCAGGGCGGCACCGCCGCCGGGCCCCCGGAGGCCGGCCACCCGCATGGAGCGGCCGGCGGCCATGGCCTCCCGGAGCAGCCCGTGGGCCTGCGGCCTCTCCGCGGGGATGGCTTCTGCGACGTTCCGCGCCAGGCCCGAGTGGACAAAGGTGCCCGGGGAACCATCCGGCCCGTCGAGGAGGAGCACGGCCGCGTGGGCGGCGCCCACCACGGTGCGGATGTCGTGGGTCATCCACTGGAGGACGCTGCCGGGGCGGACCTGGCGCAGCAGCGCCAGATTGGCCCTCACCAGGCGCTGTGCCTGGGTTCGGAGGATGGCCACCTGGTCGTCGGCGTCCGGTCGCCGGGGAACCTCCTCGGGGGCGGGGACGTCCGCCCCGACATCCGGCACCGCCGTCAGCGCCCGGCTTCCGGGTCGGGCACCAGGCCCCAGCGCATCGCCTTCACCACCGCCTCGAGCTGGCTGTGCGCCTCCAGCTTGCCGAGGATGCTCTTGACATGCCCTCGGCACGTGTGGACGCTGATCCCGAGGCGGCGGGCGATGGTCTGGGGATCGAGACCCTGGCTGAGGCAGCCGAGCACCTCGGTCTCTCGCTCGGTGAGGCTGGCCGCGGGGGCGGAACCTGCCGGGCGAGCGCTCTGCGCATCCTCCAGGAGGACGCTCAGGACACCCGCGTCCACCGACATCGCACCTTCCCCCGCCCGCCGGAGCGCGCCCAGGACGCTGCTGATGCTGCTCTCCTTCGGAAGGATGCCGCAGCCCCCGATGGCGGCCACCCGAGCCACCAGCTCGACGTCGGTGTAGGCGGTGAGGACCACGACCCGGAGTTCCGGATCCAGCTCCAGGAGGCTCCGGGAAGCCTCGACGCCATCGCCATCCGGGAGACGGACGTCGGTGAGCAGGACGTCCGGGTGGGCGGTCAGGAAGACGGCGCGCGCCTCGGCGACCGTGGCGGCGATGCCGACGCAGCGCATGTCCGGCTGCAGGTCGACGGCCATGGCGATCGACTCCGCGACCGCCCGGTGGTCGTCGACCACCAGGATACGGATCTGGCTCAGCTCAGGCACAGCTCCACCCTCGGCAACCGGTCCGGTCCGCGGGCCGCGCCTCGGGTCCACCCGACCGGGAGTCGTACGGTACTCCACCCCGCCGCGAGCGTCTCCCGCAGCGGTGCCGGCCGCTGCCCGCGACGGCGGCCGGCTCAGGCGGCCGATGCCAGCGACTTCTCCTGGAACCAGGCGAGGAACGCCCGGACTCCGGCCTCCAGAGAGGTCTGGGGCTGGTAGCCGAGCTCCCGTTCGGCCCGGCTGATGTCCGCGTAGGTGATCGGCACGTCACCGGCCTGGAGCGGCTCATGGAGCATCCTGAGCGGCGCGCCCAGGATTGACGCGATCAGCCCGACCAGGTCGTCGAGCCGGGTGGTGTGGGTGGTTCCGAGGTTGTACACGCGGTAGCCGCCCGGCCGGTCGACCGCCGCCAGGATGCCGCTGACGATGTCGGCCACATAGGTGAAGTCGCGACGGGCCGAGCCGTCTCCGAAGACCGAGACGGTCTTGCCGGCGGCGATCAGGCGGGCGAATCGATGGATCGCCATCTCGGGGCGCTGCCGCGGGCCATACACGGTGAACAGCCGCAGACAGGTCACCGGGATCCCGTACAGCTCGTGGACCGCGTAGCAGGCCAGCTCGCCCGCACGCTTGGTGGCGGCATACGGTGACGAGGGCCGGTCTGCGGCCGCATCCTCACGGAAGGGGACGGGCGTCGTCGAGCCGTACACGGAAGACGACGAGGCGAACACCAGGTGTCCCGCTCCTCCCCGGGTGACACGCTGGAGGAGGCGGGTGGTGCCCAGCACGTTGACCTGGTCATAGAGATCGGGATCGGCGATGGAGGGGCGGACCCCGGCGCGCGCAGCCAGATGGATGACGGCATCGAACGGCGCCGTGGCGAATGCACGATCGAGGTCCCGGGCGTCCAGCAGGTCCCCCTCGACCAGCTCGAATCCGGGATGGCCCCGCAATCCGGCCAGATTCGCCCGCTTGATGGCGGGGTCGTAAAACGGATCGAAGTTGTCGAGGACAACCACGCGGTCGCCGCGCCCCAGCAGGGCCTCGACGACATGGCTGCCGATGAAGCCGGCGCCTCCGGTGACCAGCACGGTCCGCTGGTCGGAGGCGTTCCTGGACGATGCGCTGAACTTGTCTGCTGTCATCCCCTCGTTGTACGGGAGAGTGGAAGGCGAGGCAACGGTTGCTCCCGGCCGCCGGCATGGGCAGGATGGCCGGCGTTGCGGGACAGCCGCCCATCGTCCCGGGAGCCCCTCCCGGGGAGGCGCGGGTGCGCCGTTGGCCCTGCGGCGAGCGTGCATACCGCGCATACACGGAATCGGTGGTCGAAAGAGCGAGGCGGGGCGCCCCCCGGCTCCTCCTACTCGAAGAGCGGGACGGGCGCGGTGTCGAGCGCGTAGCCGAGGGCGTTCGGGCTGCGGTGGCCGACCACCCGTGCGGGTACCCCGGCGACGATCGAGAGGGGCTCGACGTCGCGGCTCACCACCGCCCCGGCGCCGACCACAGCTCCCCTGCCGATGCGGACCCCGGGCAGGATCAGGGCACGCATCCCGATCCAGACGTGGTCCTCGATCACGACCCGGCGGTGGCGCAGCGGGAACCGCGGATCGTCCCGGTCATGGTCGGCGGTGAGCACCACGACCTCGGGGGAGATGCTCACGTGGTCGCCGACCGCGAGCCCGCCTCGGGTGTCGAGGGCGCAATCACGATTGATCCAGGTGCCGGAGCCGATCCGGATCTGCGAGCGCCGGATCTGACCCGGTCCGTAGATCCAGAGGCGGAGCCCGAGGAGGATCCGGGCCCTGGCCCCCACCTCGATGCCCAGGACATGCCGGTACCAGAGGCGGCGCAACCCGTGACTGGGAGCGCGATTGACCACGTGGTTGGTGAGGTAGGCGAGGCTCTGGGTGCCGGCCAGCCGTGCCCGGCTCCCCGCGGAGGTTCGCGAAGCCCCCCGCTGCGTGCTCACCGACCGCTCACCGGCTCCGCCACCGGCGTCGACGATCACAGGCCGTCATCCCTCACGGCCGAGAGCAGGGCGGCCGGCTGCGGGCGCGGGGGTGGTGTCCCGAAAGCGGCAGGTCGCGCCGATGGGGCCGCAGCGACATCGTTGCGGGCATGGGCCTGCAGCGACGGGTCGCGGGACATTCTGGCGTGCAGGAGGCCGAGCAGGCCACCGAACACGATGGCGATCCGGAACCAGGTGAATCCCATGTCGGTGTAGCCGATCAGCAGCCAGCCGACCGTGGCGGAGGCGACCACGGCGCCGAGGACGGCCACCTCCCGGTCCTTGGAGCGTGTTGCCCGCGTCCCGGTGAGGATGCCGGCGGCGATCAGGAGCCAGAGGGCCAGCTCGCCGGGGAGGCCCATGCGCATCCAGACGTAGAGCACGTCGTTGTGCGGCTCCCAGAGGATCATGCTGTCGACGTTCTGGATGTTGGTGATGGGAACGTAGCCGTAGTCGATGGGTACCCCGAAACCCGTGCCCAGCAGGGGGTTGCCGTGGGTGATGTTGTCCCCGATGTTGGCGTCCTCGTCGGTCCGGTACTGATCCGAGAGCTGGTCGCGCGCATTGGGGGCGATCGCCGAGCGCACCGCCTGGGCGGGTTCCGCAAGCGTGCCGCTGCCGTTCCACTCCGCGGGGAAGTAGACCGCGCTCACCAGGAGCGCCGCCACGGCGACACGGCGCAGCATCGCCCTGCGTTCGGGGAGCGCCGCGTAGGTGACGACCAGCATCACGACGGTGCCGGCGCCCAGGATCAGGACCGCGTCGCGCCGGGCGTTGGCGAAGTCGGCGATGAGCACCAGGGGGAGGAGGGCGGTGGCCGTGGTCCGCAGCCATCCCCGCTGCCGGTACAGCCAGAGAGCGAGTGTGAGCATTGCGAACAGCCCAAAGAAGAAGGACTCCTCGTGAGCGAGGATCGCGGGTGCCGTGCCCAGGTTGAGGCCGCGGGTCTGCAACCAGATGTACACGCCCTGAATCGCCTTGAAGCCGCTGCCCAGCACGACGGTCCAGAGCACCGCCTGGAAGGCTCGGCGTGTGGTGATGAACTGCGACGCGAAGAGGTAGGTGGCGCCCATGTAGACCCAGGGTCGGACCTCCCAGAGCGCGGCCCGGGTGTCGTTGCCACCCAGACCCGACCCGCGCAGGAGCGCGATCAGGGCGAGCAGCACCATCACGGCCACGGCCGCCGACACCTGGGAGCGCGGGAGTCGCAGGTCCCCCCGGGTCACTCCGCGCGTCAGCCAGACCAGCAGCAGCACGATCACCGCGAGGTCGGCGGGGCTGAACACCAGACCGCTGAGGCCCAAGCCACCCTGGAGGCTCGTGAAGAAGGGGATCTTGTCGGTGAAGGCGTCCAGCCCGGGCTTGCCCGCGATCGAGTACTGGAACTGTTCGATGACCGCGGAGCAGCCCAGCAGGGTGACGACCCCGGTCGCCGGAGCCCACCACCAGATGACGGGCAGGGCCACGGCGATCGCAAGCCCGATCGCATCCTGGCTCTTGCCGATCGCGCCGGCGGCGAACCCGAGGAGGATTGCGACGGCAACCCCGGCGCCGCCGAGAAGGGCGCGGCGCAGACGCTCGTTGCGCTGGAGGTCGGCAACGCTCAGGGCGGTGACCGCCACGGCCTCAGACCTTGCCCAGATTGATCCAGGCGTAGCCGAGGGCGATCGCCGTCACCACCAGGGCTGCCATCTGGGCCTTCCGGGCCCGCTCACGCCAGATCAGGGCGACGCCGACCAGTGCGAACGACGCCAGCAGTGGCCAGATCACGTCTTCCAGTCACCCGTGGCTCGCCGGATCCAGGCCGGGAGAGCGGAGCGGACACCGTTGAGCACCACCGGTGGGGCCACCGGGAGGCTGTCCGTCGCTCGCTTGACGATGGGCAGAGGGGTGAGCCCGGCCCGGACCACCATCACCGGGGTGGCGCAGAGCCTGGCGGCCTCCAGGCCGGTCGGCGACCCCAGAAGGGGAGGCAGGTCGAAGACCAGCGCATCCGCCCACTCCCCGAGCTGAGGGAGGACCGTGCCCTGGGCGAGCCTCGCGAGGGTCCGGGGGGCGTCCTCCCGCAGCCGTCCGGCGCTCAGCAGCCACACGTCGCCGGCGATTCGCTGGAGGTAGTCCTCCATCGCGAAATGGCCATCAGCCAGGTCCGCAAGCCCGGTCCCGTCGCTGACCCCGAATCGCTCGTGGAGGGTGGGGTGCTCGAGGTCGAGGTCGACGAGCACAGTGCGCCGCTCGTAGTCGAGCCACTGGACGAGGGCCATCCCGACTGCGACGGTGCTGCGGCCCTCGCCGCGCAGGCTGCTGGTCACGCCGTAGCTGCGCGGTTCCTGATCGCTGATTCGCTGAAGCACCTCGCGGCATCCCTGAAGCACCGAGCGCGGAAGCAGCGACTGGGCCCGTTGTGCCTCGGCGGTGGCGGGCCGTGCCTGCTCGGGGGCGTCGGCGGTGCGATAGGGGGACACCCGAGAGAGGGCCGGGTGCGAGAGGGGGTGTCCGCTCACGCCTGGGTCCCCTGGGGGCTGGCACCGGACGTGCCGCCCGCGACGCGCCCGATACTGCCCGCCACCTCCAGGCCGAGGGCGCGCTTGATGTCCTCCGCGCGGTACGCCGTCTTGTCCGCGGCGGTCAGCGCGCTCATGATCAGCAGGCTGACGATGATGCCCACGAGCAGCCCGGCGAGCCCAGCGCCCAGCAGCTTCTTGGTGGTGCTGACCGGTGTTCCGGCCTGGGGTGCGTCGATCACCCGGAAGCCCACGTTGTTCGACACGTCTTCGAGGGTGAGCTCGGCGGTGTCGTACTGCTGGAGCAGCGACTGGTAGGCGTTGGTGGCGTCGGTCGCTGCCTGGATGAGCGCGGTGGCGGTGGCGTTGCCGGTGCCGTCGGCGGGCACCTTGGGGTTCGCCGCCATGAAGCTCTCGAGGCTCTGCTCCGCGGTCTGCTCGGCGACCAGCGACTGACCGACCTGCTGGCTGTAGTACGTCACGGCCAGCTGGTCGCTGGCTGTCTGCTCCTGAGCCACCTGGGTCGCGTACTCGGCCATGACCGCGCTGGCGGTTCCGGCGGCGATGGCGGAGGTCGGCCCGGTGGCGGTGACGGTGTCGATCTGAGGTCCGGCCGTGGCCACGGTCACCTCGGTCGCGAGCAGGGTCACGATCTGGTCGTCGACGGACGCCTGGGACGAGCTCAGGAGGTTCTTCAGGCCCGGAATCGCGGCCAGGCCCGTGGCCACGCCGCCAGGATGCGCGCCCAGGTAAGCGGCCAGCCCGCCCCGCTCACCCACGGCAATGTCGAAGGAGCGGCTGGTGAGCAGTTCCTGAATGACCAGCTGCTGGTTGGTCGAGGGGTCCACGTACGTGTTGGTCCCGGCGGTGCTCTGGCCGGGGGTCGTGGCGTCGACCCAGAGGTCACCGGTCGAGGTGTAGGAGTGCGGCTGAGCCACCTCGTAGCCCGCGGCCACGAGGAGCCCGAGGATCACCGGGGCAATCGCGAGCAACCGGTGGCGGAAGAGGGTTTCGAGGAATCTCATGAATCCATACTCTCGATCGGATCAACCAGGACCGGAATGGGAGCAACCTCAGGGTCCACCGCCCATGTCCCCGCCCCTGTGGGCGGATGTCCCGGGACCGTGCCGGATGCTCACGCCTCAGCGTGGGTGGCAGCGGCGCAGGAACCACTTGGGGGAGAGCCGCGGTCCGTAGTCCCGGCGACCGCTCACCCGGAAGCCGGCGTCGGACAGCATCAGTTCGAACTCGCGGCGCCGGTGGTGGTGGACGATCTCCTGCCAATCCGGCAGCACCCCTCCTCCGCGCCAGGTGGCGACCCACCTCCGCGGACGCCGCCCCACGTAGCGCGGGTAGCGCAGCGTCCACAGCGGGTTGGAGTTGGTCATGTCCACGAGGAGCACGGCTGTCGGTCGAAGCACCCGGTGCAGCTCGCGCAGGGTCGCCACCGGGTCCGGGAGATGGACCAGCAGGTCGAGAGCGACAGCGGCGTCGAAGCTCGCCGTCGGGAAGGGCAGTGGCCTGCCGGCGTCGAGCCGGCGCAGGACCAGGTGCCCGTCCGGCACGCCGGCACGCTGGGCGTTCGCGGCGGCCAGATCCAGCATCCGCTCCGAGATGTCGCACAGGGTCACCGAGTGGCGGGTCGCCAAGGGCACCGCGATCCGTCCCATGCCCCCGCCGAGGTCGAGGATGTGACTGCCCCCGGGCCGCCGGGCGAGGGCGTCGAGGACGTCGTCGCGCTTGCGACGGTAGAGGGCGTGAAAGGGGTCGCTGCTGGTGTCGGGCCGGAAGATGTCGGCGTACGAGCCGTCGGTGAAGACCCCACGGTCGAGTGCGGCGGACATCCTACGAGGGCCCTCCCGTCGCCAGGGCCTGCGCCGCTGGGACTGGCCGGGTGCTGCCGGCACGGGTGGCGCCGGAGAGCTGTCGGTGGAAGGCCTCCAGCTCCGCTGCGGCCGTCGCCCAGCCATACCTGCGCTCGACCAGCACACGTCCCGCCGCACCCAGCTCGCGCCGGAGCTCGGCGTCGGCCATGAGCCCGACGACCGCCTCGGCGAACTGCTCCGGTGAGTCGGCGACGAGCAGGTGCCGGCCATCCTCGACGTCGATGCCCTCGCAGCCGAGCGAGGTGCTCACCAGAGCCTTGCCCATGGCGAGCCCCTCCAGCACCTTGAGTCGGGTGCCGCCGCCCATCCGGAGCGGGACCACCACCACCGCGGCGTCGGCGAGGTGGGGCCGGACGTCGGGAACGCCCCCGAGGATGCGGATTCCCGGCCCCTCGAGGCGCCGGACGGCTGCCGGAGCGCCCTGGCCGACCACTGCGAAGGTGGCCGCCGGCCTGGCCAGCCGCACCAGGGGGAGGATCCGCGTCGCGAAGTGGAGGACGGCGTCGGTGTTGGGTCGGTAGTTGATGCTGCCGACAAAGACGATGCTGTCCGGGGTGACTGCGCCAGGGACGGGTGCGAAGTGCTCGAGATCGACGCCGTTGGTGATAACCCTCGTGGGCGTTGCGGGCGCCGCCTCGGCAACGGTGCGCTCGTCCTGGACCGAGGTCACCGTGCAGCCGTCGGCGAGCCGCCAGGCGGCGATCTCCTCGTCTCGCACCTTGCGCTGCTCCATGCCCTGGTAGACGCGGCGAAGCCACGAGCTCTCGACCGATGCGACCCGGCGCATGAGCTCGTGCTCCACGTTGTGCTCGTCGAGCACGAGCGCCGGCCCCGAGGGGAAGTCGAAGCCGGACATCTGGCTGGATTCGACCTGGATCACGTCGAAACGCTCTGCGGCCGTGAGCTCGTCGATGGCCCGCTGCATTGCCCCCGTGCGAAGCGAGCCGAGGTGGTAGGAACGCCGAGAGAGCAGCGAGCGCAGCTGCGTCCTGCGCTTGCCGTGCGCCGAACTCGGCACCTCGACCCGGCGCACCCGGAACAGCTCTTCCAGGTGGCGCCAGTCGCGGCTGGGGTCGCCCCTGTCGTAGGTGAGCAGGGTGACGTCGTGGTGGCGAGCCAGCTCGCGACCGAGGTGGTAGACGCGCAGCGCAAAGCCCCAAGTCGGTGGTGCGGGCGGCTCGGGGCAGATCAGGAGGATGCGACGGCGGGCGTCCGTTGCCGCCAGGTCCGTGCCCGGTGCGGAGGGCGCGCGGCTCATCCCGGTGGGCACGGGTTGGAGTGGATGGCCATGACGCTGCGATCGTATTCAGCGCACGCGATCCCGGCCATGGGAGGGGCGGGGTTCCGGGCCGGTCGCACCGGGTTGGGCGCGGCAGGGGTCCCGGTCAGGCGGCCGCGACCGCCCATCTCGGGGACCGGGATGTCCCGGTACTCATGCCGGGATCTCAGTTGTGCCGGCCGGCCGGCATGGGCGACGATGGTTGCCACCATGAGCGTTGCACCGATCGCCGTGCCCGCCCGGCGCACCACCGGGGAGGGTCGCGGCCTCCGCGTTCTGGTGGGTATCCACGACGGTACCCTCAGCGGGGTCAACACCTACGTCGAGCAGGTGGCCGCAGCCGCCGCGACGGCGGTGGACGACGTGACCCTGCTCGTGGCAGACGACGAGCTCGCCGCCGATCTGGGCGGCCGCCTGCAGGGCATTCGGGTGGTGTCGCTGGGGATGGGGCCGATCACCACCGCGCAGCGCCGGAGGGAGCGGCTCTCCCCCGGATACGCGGCCCGCCGGCTGGACACCGCGCTGGCGGCAGCGCGCCCGCGCATCGGTCACGGGTTCGATGCGGCTCACCTCAATCACCCCCACCTGGCGGCCACGGTCCGGCCCCTGGCCGAGCGGGTGTACGTGGCAGCGTGGTACCACCCCCACTCGGTCCTGGGACGGGCCACCGGCACCTGGCGGCAGAGTGGGGGCGGTTTCCCCCGCCGCGCCGGGCTGGCGGTCAAGGGGGTCCTCCACTACCGCAACGATGTGCGGGGATACCGCGCGGCCGACATCGTGGTGACGCCCACCGAGATCCTGGCCCAACAGCTGCGCCGGCGTGGCTTCGACGCGGTCCAGTGCACCCCGCCGGCCCGCGCGCTGGGCGAGCCTCGGGATGACGGTGCGAAGGGGAGGGGTCCCGGTGACCCGCACCGTCTGCTCCTCTGCTGCGGTGACCTCGGCCACCCGCGCAAGAACGTCGGCCTCGCCCTCGACGCCGTCGCGATTCTGAGCGGCGAGGGGCGGGCCGTGGAGTTGGAGTTGGTCGGTGGAAACGTCGGCGCGATCCAGGATCGGCTCGACCACCTCTCCGGCGCGGTCGCGGTGACGGTGCGTGGCCGGCTGCCAGCCGTCGAGGTCCACCGGCGGATGCGTGCAGCCGATGCACTGCTCTTCCCCAGTCTCTTCGAGGAGTGGGGGTACGTGGCTGCCGAGGCGGCTCTTCAGGGCACTCCCGTGGTCACCCTCCCCGTCTACCCGTTCACCGAGATGCTGGAGCAGCCGTATGGGTTCCGCGCTTCGGGGCTCGGTGCCGGCGCCTATGCGGGTGCGATCGCGGACGCCCTGCGGAGCGGCGCGCCGCGCAGCACCGTGGCGGAGGCGGCGGAAGGGCGCTTCGGCCTCCGCGGCGCCGGCCGGCGGCTGGCGGCGATCTGGGCGGTGGACGGGCCGGCCGGCGGCCGCGATCGACCGGGCTGAGATGCCGGGACATCGGCCGTGGGTGCTGGGCGGATGTCCCGCCCAGAGCCGTGATCCCTGGGCGCGCCTTCCGGCGATCACCATTGGCCACGCACCGTAGCTCCCCTATCGTGTCAGACGTGGCAGTGGTCGAAGCGGCCGCCCCTGTACGAGGCGCACGCCGATCCAGCGCGGTCCTCGCCCGCAACGTCGTGCTGCTCACCGGCAGTCAGGTCTCGACCTGGTGCGTGAGCCTCGTCTGGTCGCTGGTGGTCCCCCGCATACTGGGCCCGGCGCAGATCGGCATCTACACCCTGGGTGTCGCCGCCGGAGGGGTGCTCACCGTCCTGATCGGGCTGGGGATGCAGCCGCTTCTGGTTCGCGAGGTTGCCGCAGATCCGGAGCGAGCGCCGGAGCTGATCGGCACGTCGATCGTCCTCCGTGGCCTCATCTCCCTGCCCGTGCTCGGCGCCGTGATCCTGATCGCGCTGTTCGGTCACCTCGGGCCGGACGAGGGGATCGCCATCGCGCTTGGTTGGGGGATGTGCATCTTCTACCTGCTCGCCGAGCCGATCCAGTCAGCGTTCCAGGCCGCCGAGAAGATGAAGTATCTCGCCTACAACGGGGTGATCACCAAGACACTGGTCTCGGCGGGCGCGATCGCCCTGGTGCTGCTCGGTGTCCGCGCCATCGGCCTCCTGCTGACCTCGATCACCGTGATGGCTGCCGTCATGGGGCTCAACTTCCTCTGGGTGCGCGGTCTCACCCGGATCGACTGGCGGGTCACGGTGGCTCGAATGCGCTCACTGTTCGTCGCCTCCCTGCCCTACTGGGGTTTCGCCGCCTTCTTCACCATCTACCTCTGGGTGGACGACCTGATGGTCGGAGTCATGACCACGAGCACCGTCCTGGGCTGGTACGCGCTTCCGACCAAGCTGTTCGGGACGCTGATGTTCATCCCCACCATCCTCTCCACCGCCTGGCTGCCCCAGATGGTGAAGGGAGCCGAGGAGGGCGGCGACCGGATCTGGCGCACGGCACGAAACTCGATCGAGCTGGTCCTGATCCTGAGCATGCCGGTCTGTGCCGGGACCATCCTGGTGGCCTCGGCTCTCATCCACCTGCTCTACGGCTCCGCCTACGCCGAGTCCGTTCCGGTGATGATGATCCTGGCGGGCTGCCTCCCCCTCATGTACTTCGGCACCATGGTCAACCAGGTCCTGATCGCCCGCAGGCGGCAGATGGACTGGACCAAGGTGATGGCGCTCGCGAGCGTCTTCAACCCGATCTGCAACCTGATTCTCATCCCCTACTTCCAGCACCGCACGGGTAACGGGGCGATCGGTGCGGCGATCAGCCTTCTTCTGACCGAGCTCGTCATCGCGGGGATCGGAATCGGCCTCACCCGCAAGGCCTTCGCCGGGGCCACTCTGGTCCGGCTGGGCAAGGCATTGGTGGCCACCGCGGGTATGAGCCTGGTCGTCGCACAGGTCATGCCGCGGGCCGGGCTGGCCGCGGGGATCGCGAGCGGCCTGGTGGTCTTCCCGGCGCTCGTCCTGCTGCTGCGAGTGCTGACCGTCGACGAGCGCGACCAGCTTCGTGATGCCGTGAGCAAGGCCATACGGCGCATTCGGACACCGCGCACCCGGGCGGCCTGATCCGGCTCGGGATCGTCCCGCCGCTGCCAGTAGCGGCTCGTCGCGATCAAACCTCGCAGGGAGGAGAAACTGCAATGGCGGACAGAGAGAAGTCGCCCAAGAGCGGCACCGCGAGATTCTCGGCCGAGGAACGCGCGGCGATGAAGGAGCGCGTCCGGGAACTGAAGGCGGAGGCGGCCAAGGCCGACGGGGAAGCCGAAGTGCTCGCCGCGATCGCGAAGATGCAGGAACCGGATCGCGCCATTGCCAAGAAACTCCACGCTCTGATCAAGGCGGCAGCACCGGCCCTCGCACCCAAGACCTGGTACGGAATGCCGGCCTACACCATGGACGGCAACGTCATCTGCTTCTTCCAAAACGCAGGGAAGTTCAAAGCCAGATACCAGACGCTCGGCTTCAGCGACAAGGCGCACCTCGACGACGGCGCCATGTGGCCGAATTCGTACGCGCTCCTGAAGTTGACGGCAACCGAAGAGGCAGATATCACAGCGCTTGTGAAGAAAGCGGTGCGCTGAGTGCTGAGCGTCCCTATTTGAAGGGAAGAACGCGCCGCAGACCGGGTACCGCCCAAACCGCCGCTCCGACCGCGAGGAGGACGAGCACCACCCCGGCGGCTGCGAACGGCGCCCACGGCATCCCACCGCCGGGGGGTTGGGTGGATCCATGGCCTGGCGTGGCGAGTGCCGCGGCAGAGGGCGAGGGCTGACCTGGTCCCCCCGACGGACCGGCCGCCGGCGAGCTGCTCGGACCGTGGGCGCTCGCAGCGGCGGAGCTCGGCGCCGGAGAGCTCTTGGCGGAGGAGCTGGGAGCGGAGGAACTCGGAGCAGAGGAGCCCGCAGCTGAGGAGCCGGGGGTGGGGGACTTGGGGGCGGGGGAGCTCGGAGCCGGAGTGCTAGAGGTGGGCGAGTGCGAGGAGTCGGGTGTGGGGGTCGGAGGCGGGGGGGTGGGGGTCGCGGGTGCCGACCACGCCGGCGGCGGCGCCGCCGTCCGGCCGGTGAGGTACCCCTGCATGGTGGTGTAGGAACTCTTCTGGCTGAATCCGGAGGTCAGCAGCCCCCAGGTCCCGGCGTCCACATCCACGGCCGGGCAGCACTCCCAGGAGTCCGTGTCGCGAAGGTTGTACCACTGAGCCATGGCGATCGGCGAGGACTGACCCAGCACCTGCTGTATCAGCGTGACCTGGCTGCTCGTCCCCGATTCCGACCCGTATTCGCCGAGCCAGATGGGGGTGCCGGATCGACCTGCGCTGTCCAGGATCGTCTGGTACGACTGCGCCTGGGTGATCTCCGAGCCGGAGTAGTTGTGGAAGGCGGCGATGTCGAAGTGCCCCCCCGCGGAGATGACGGCCTGGAGGAACGAGCCGTCGGTGTCCGAGCCGGTACCGCCCAGAATCACCGGGATGCTGGAATCCACCGACTTGATCCCGGTATAGGCGGGATTCAGGATCTGGCTCACGTAGGTCGCAGCCGATCCCGTGAAGTACTTGCCGCCATCCTCCTCGTTCCAGATCTCGACGCCGCGCCGGATCACCGGGTCGTAGCGCTGGGCGAAGGCTTGAGCGAAGGCCTGCATCTCAGCGGCCGATGGAGGATCCGTGAGCAGGGCGCCACCGCCGGCCCATTGCGGTGTCCACATGAGGATCGGCTCGATGGTGATGCCCACCTGGCTCGCCGCCTGGAAGATGGCGTCCGCGCGGCTCCAGTCATACACTCCCGACGAGGTTTCGATCACGGGCCAGGGAATCTCCAGGCGTATGTTCTGGGCACCGAGCGCCTTGGCCTGCTGCATCTCGTTGGTCGCGGTCGCGACCGGGTTGGCGAAGTCCGAGGTGCAATTCGGTGGCTGACACCACCAGCTCTGGGGGTTGGCCCCGACATAGCGCCAGGGCCGCATGGACGGCTCGACGTTGACGCCTCCGGCAGGGCCGCTGGAGGCTCCGACAGCCGGTGCCGCGGACCAGGCCAGCAAGACGAACGTCGTTCCGACCAAAGTCCCGGCGAGGGCCAGCGCGAGCGATCGGCGCCTCAGCTTCATGGCGGGCTCTCCCTGATGCTGTCACGCGTACGAGCCAGGCATCCTACCAACTGGCGAAGCCCGCATGCTGGCGCGCTGATACGGAACGGGGCCGCGCCGCCCAGGGGCGCTCGGGGGGGCATCTGGCCCGGCGGACCTCACGTCAGGCTGAAGCTGACCGTGCTGGTGCCTCCCCACACGGGAGTGACCGGGCTCGAGCCGGTCGAGTAACCGCTCGCTGCGGCCGTCACCGTGTAGGAGGTGCCGCCGGCCAGGGAGGCGGGGGAGCCGCTCAGGCTGTAGTCGCCGTTGCTGTCGGTCGTCGTCGTCAGCCCATTGCTCAGGGTGACGCTGGCACCGGCGATGGGCAGGCCGCTCGCGGCGGAGGTGACCTGTCCGCTGATCTGGGTGATCGGCACCTCTTGGAAGTTCGCCCAGTCAACGTACGATCCGGTGGTGCGGGTGCCCGCCTCTCCCGCGCCCAGCAGCTTGCTCTGGGTCGCGCTGATCTGCCACCCGGGAGCGCTGCTCCCCGTCCATACCTGGCCCTCGACGAGGTCGCCGATCACGTCGAGCATGGCGTGATAGGTCGTACCCGGGGTGATCGTCTGGCACACCATGGCAAGCTCGGTCCAGCTGCTCGGGATGGTGACCCAGAGCGAGATGTCACCGGCGGTGCACGCCTGGCTGGACCCGGGGGGTATCGGGTTGGAGCCATCAGGAGGGTCGATCGTCATCACGACGGCGTTCCAGCTGGTGCTGCTGCCCTGCACCCGAGCCAGGAGCCGCGCCCCGTGCTGATAGGAGGTGTCGTGCAGCACCGTGCTGATGTCGACGTCCGCCGTGACCTGCTGATTTGCGTACGGGTACCCCATCCAGGTGTCGAGGTCCTGCAGCGTCGATCCCGAGGTGTCGACCCATGCCTGATTGCCCGTGACCCCAGTGCCGTTGATGGGCACACCATTGGGCGGGCTGGCGATGTCGCTGGTCCAGCTCTGACCATCGGTGGAGGGGCTCCAACCTCCTGTCTGGTCGGGCTGCGTGAAGGTGTCCATCCCCACCTCGGCGGGGATCGCCACCAGCGTCTGGTTGGCGGTGGCGCTGCCGGCTGCGGGCGCGGTGACGCCGGCCACGTCGTTGTCGTTGTAACCGACGCCGGATGCGGTGAATACGACCGTGTAGAGTCCGGCGGCCACCGGCAGCGAGTAGGCGCCCGATGAGCTCGTGGTCGCGGTGGTGCTGGACGGGACCGTGGACACCGTGACTCCCCCGATGTCGGATCCGCTGCTGCTGTCCGTGACCGTTCCGCTGATCGTCGAGTTCGGAGGAGCGGCGCTCACGGTCGCGACGGAGAAGGAGTCGAGCTTGACGGGTGTCCCTGAGGCCGCGAACCCGTACAGGCCCATCTCCCCGGCGGCAGTGATCGTGCTGCTGGTCCCCGACCACGTCCACGCCGAGGGCTCCGTGGATCCCGCAGCCCAGACCTTGAGGTAGACGCTGCTGCCCTGGACCTCGGCACGGAGCCAGTAGAAGCTTCCAGCGCTGGGTGAGAAGGAGGTTTGCGAGACCACCGTCCAGCTCCCGCCGGACATGACCAGGAACTGAAGGTGGCCGTTGCCGTCGTAGCGCGCCAGATCCATGTTGCCGTTGGACTGATGGCGCATGATGATGCCGGCGGTGTCGGCCGAGGTGGACCCGACCAGGAACCGGACCAGGGCGTTGCCATCGGCGGTGGTGGCGGAGCCCAGCGTGGCGAAGCTGCTGGCGGCAGAGTTGCTGATCAGTCCCTCGTTCGAGGAGATCGAGAGGCTCGAGCCCGAGGACCATGTCATCCCGTCGGAGGCGGTGCCCCAACCGCTCTGGTTCGGCCGCTGGAAGGTGTCCTGGACGATGTAGGGTGCGCCCACGGTGACCGGGGCGGTGATCATCGCGGTGGCGCCGGTGACGTCCGTGACGGTCAGGCTGACGGTGTAGCCGCCGGTGGTGGTGTAGGTGTGGCCGGCGGTCGGGCTTGCCTGCGGTCCGATGATGGTGCCGTCCCCGAAGTTGAAGGTGTAGGCGGTGATGGCGACGCCGCTCGCGTCCGACGACGCCGAGCCGCTGGCGGTCACCGCAAGGGGTGGGTTGCCCGCGGACGGGGTCACGGTGAGCGCTGCCACGGGTTGCCCGACCGTCTCCGAGACGGTCGCCTGCGCGTTGTCACCGGCGCTGTCAGTGACCGTCACCGTGACGGGGAAGACGCCGCCCGTCGAGTACGCGTGGGTTGCCGTCGAGCTCGCCTGCGGACCGACGGTGGTGCCGTCGCCGAAGTTGAAGGCGTAGGTGGAGATCGGGTAGGTGCCCGCCGATGATCCTGAGGCGCTGGCGGTGACGGTGCCGCCGACCGGGGTGGACGGGGGGCTCAGGGTCAGTGCCGCCGTGGGTCCGCTCACGACGCCGAGCGGCGCCACCGAGAAGGAGTCGTACTCGACCTCGCTGCCCGACTGGGCATAGCCGTACAGGCCCATGGTTCCGGCGGCCGTGATGGTTGAGCTGGTCCCCGACCAGGTCCAGGCCGAAGGCTCGGTGGTGCCGTCAGGCCAGACCTTGTAGGAGACGTTCGTTCCCTGAAGCTCGGCCCTCAGCCAGTAGAAGGTGCCGGGCGTGATCGAGTAGGCGGTGCTGGACACCACGCTCCAGCTCCCGGCCGAGTCGACCATGAACTGGAACTGGCCGCTGCCGTTGTACCGGACCAGGTCCATGTTGCCGTTGGATTGGTGGCGCAGGATCATGCCGGTCAAGCCCGACTGGGTGCTGGCGAAACGGACCAGGCCGTTGCCGTCGGCAGTGGTGGTGGTGCCCAGGATCTCGAAGTCGCTGGAGGAGCTGAGGGCGGTGATCACCCCCTCATTCGACGAGATCGATAGGCCCGCGCCGGAGGACCAGGTCATCCCGTCCGAGGCGGTGCCCCAGCCTCCGCTCTGGTTGGCACGCTGGAAGGTGTCCTGGACGATGTTGGTGGAGGCTGCGCGGACAGGGCCGACCGACGCCGCGGTTGCGGCCGCCACCAGGGCCACGCTCGCGCAGACCGCGAACCGGGGCCGCTTCTTCGCACCGTCACCGCGCACGTCGGACCCTCCCGCGGTGATCCCTGCCACCAGCAGGGACCTACGCTATTACTCCTCATCGCAGATTGCGGTCCATCGGCGCTGCGGGGAATGGGCGCGTCGCCCCGGGATGAGGCACGTGTCCCAGACCGGGTGTTGGCTGTCCCATGGCCGCCACGGAGGACGCTGCGTACGATGCGGGTACGATGTGTGCAGCCAGCGTCTCGGTGCCCGGCGACCCCTCGGTGCGGACACGATTGGACGACGGTCGGCGGGTGCAGGAGGGGATCGCCTCGGTCTTCGACCGTGCGGCCGGCTACTACCGCGACATGCGGTGGGAGAAGAACCGGGTCACGCGGCTCGAGAAGTGGCTGACTCGGCAGGTCCTCGTCGAGGAGTTGGGAGACGGCCCGGCCGGGTCGGCCCTGGAGATCGGCTGCGGCCCGGGAACCTGGACGCCGCTGCTCGCGGAGAAGGCCGGCGAGGTGACGGCTCTCGACCTCTCGGAGAAGATGCTGGAGCGGGCTCGAGAAGCGGTGAGGGAGCCGAACGTCACCTTCGTGCAGGGTGACGCGGCCAGCTTCGTCACGGACCGCGCCTTCGACCGGGTGATGAGCGTCCGCGTGCTCGAGTACGTTCCGGAGTGGCGCTCCATCGTCCGCCGGTTGGAGGATCTGGTGGCGCCGGGTGGACGCGCGGTCATCGTCACCAAGACCCCCATCTCGCTCTGGCGGGGCACCGGACGCGAGCGCTGGTTCGGCCCCCACACCATGGCCAGGCGCCTCACCGGCAGAAAGCTGGACCCCGAGTTCTGGCAGACGTACATCCCGGTTCGGGAGATGTGCCGAGCCTTCGCCGAGGCCGGACTCGTCGACGTGAAGGTCCGGCCGGTCATCTTCGGACTGCCCGTCTATGTCCGGGGGACCAAGCAATACCCGATCATTCCCAGGCCGGCCGAAGTCCCTGCGCTGAGGGCGACGTCGGCACTCTGGCGCTGGGTTTCGCGGCGCGGAGAGGGGATTCGGAGGGTGTCACTCGTCCTTGCCGAGTCCTACGCCGTCTCGGGGCGGCGACCGGCTCCCTGACGTGGCCGCCCGCGCAGGGCCCGCGACCAAACGCGAGGACCTCTCCGCTCTGCGCGTCGGTGCTCGCAGCCTCAGGATCGCCATGGTGAGCCCCGGTCTCCCTCCCGACGGTGGCGGGATCGGGAGCTACACAGACAAGACGGCACGGGTACTCGCTGGCCGAGGCCATGAGGTTCACGTCCTCGTGCCGGGGGTGGCGAGGCTCCGGAGCGAGACGGTCGACTCCGTGCACATCCACCGCATCCCCACGCCGAGCCTCCAGCCCCGGGTGCTGGCGCGCGCTTGGGGCGTGGCGCGGGCGCTGCGGCGCCTCGGCGCCCTGGACATCGTCCAGGCGTCGGAATGGGGAGCCGAGTGCTGGTGGTATTCGCACCGGAGCCGGACGCCGATCGTCACCCGTCTGGCCACGCCCCACTTCCTGATCGAGGAGTTGAACGCTGTCCCGTGGGGCCAGCGACGGCGTCAGTCCGCGAGTCGCTGGTTGGAGCGCTCGCAGGTCCGGCGCAGCGCCAGGGTCATCTCCCCCTCGGCGGCTCTGGCCGACCGCGTGGCCAGTCGCTGGGGAATTGACCGCACCACCATCGCGGTGGTGCCCACCGGGATCCGGTCCCCGGCGTCCGACATGGGGACCGTGCCCGCCGAACTGGCTGGACTCGAGTACGTCCTCTACTTCGGCCGCCTGGAGCAGCGCAAGGGGCTCGACACCTGGGTCGACGCCCTGCCGGCGGTGTTGCGATCCCGCCCCGGCCTCCACGCCGTGTTCGTGGGCGAGGACATGGGGATGGCCGGGCGCTCCTTCCAGGCGAAGGCCAGGGAGCGGTGTGGCGACGCTGCAGGGCGTCTGCACTTCCTGCCCTCGATGTCCCAGGCCCGTCTGTTCCCGATCGTGGAAGCGGCTCGGGTGGTGGTGATGCCCTCGCACTGGGAGAGCCTCGCCAACGCCTGCCTCGAGGCGATGGCTCTGGGCCGGGCCGTGGTGGCGACGCGCGGATCCGGCTTCGACGAGGTCATCACCGACCAGGTCGACGGCTTCCTGGTGCCGCCGGGTGACGTCCCCGCCCTGGCTGCGCGGGTCGGATCCGTGGTCGCCGACGAGCTCCTGCTGACCAGGGTCGGACGCGCGGCGCGCCGCCGGGCCGGCGACTACGATCTGGAGGCGATGGTCGACCGTCTCCTCGAGATCTACGCCGAGGTGCTGTCGATGCGCCCGGGGCGCCGTCACGGCGGCCGCCCCACCCCGGATGGATGCGAACGTGAGCTCCAGGGGAAGGGCCAGCGGATGAGGAGCCGGGGATGAGGGTCTCGGTCTGCATCCCGGCCACTCGGCCGGGCAGTCTCGGCGCCGCCATCCAGTCGGTCTGCGCCCAGACCTGGGAGGACTGGGAGGTGGTGGTGCTGGGCCAGGGAGACGCCGCCACCGAGGCGCTCTTGAGGGCCGCGACCACCACGGTAGCCCTTGACGACCGGCGTGTGCGGTACGTTCACCTCGCCCGCCGTGGGTTGAGCCGGGCACGCAACGCAGCATTCCGAGAGGCTCGGGGCGAGGTCGTGTGCTTCCTCGACGACGATTGCGAGGCGGACCCGGCATGGCTGGAGACGATCGTCACCGCGTTCACCGCGGCCCCCGAGATCGGCCTGGTCGGCGGCGCCGTCGCCCCCAACGGAGCGGTGGGACCGCTCTCCTCCTGCCCGACCATCACCCCGGCCGAGGCGGTCTACGACCCTGCCGCCACGCCCCGGCGACCGCCCCAGGGGTGGGACTGGATCGGGGCCAACTTTGCCATCCGGCGCGAGGTGGCCGAGGCGGTCGGCGCCTTTGACATCCACCTCGGCGCCGGTGCCGAGTTTCCCGCCGGCGAGGACACCGACTACAAGCTGCGCCTAGAGGGTCTCGGGGTGCCGATGCTGACGACCCCACGGTCGCTGGTGCTCCACTCCGCCGGCACTCGCTCGGGTCGAGTGGCCCTGCGCAGTCAGCGCAGCTACGCCCTCGGCAACGGGGCCCTGGCGGCCAAGCAGACGCTGGCAGGAGACGCTCGCGGCCGTCGCTGGCTGCGTGACACGCGGCGTGGCTGCCTCACCGGCTGGTTCACCGGGCGGCGTCCCCACCGCCTGCCCGTCGACCTTCGTCGTGGTCTCTGGTTCGAGTTCGGGTACCGCCGCTGCCTCCGGAACTACGAGGTCGACGCTGCGGGACTGCTGCGCCGTCGCGACCAAGCCGGCGAGGCGCGCGGGCACCCTCACCGTTCCGACGGCGGTGCGCACCGTGCCCCGCTCCGCCCCTGACGCTGATCGCGGCTGCTTCCGCCGCGCTTTGGCATTTCGGTTGTCGGCGACGGCGCCCGGCCATGGTCCCCTGGTGCTCCCCGTCGCCGGTGGCTCCGCCGGCTTGCTCGGCGTCTCCGCCAGCCGGCGGCTCGTCAGCCTCCTCGACCCGGGCGCCGTTCACCCCGGGCGGGGTGGGCTTCGCGCCTGGCTGGAGCGGCGCCAGGCCCGGCGTTCCGCGCTCCTGCTGGTCCCGGATCGCGCCACCGGCATCCGCTTCGCGGGACGGTGGCGCCTCGACCTGGCGCGCGTTCGCGCTGTTCCCGACCTCGAGAACCCCCCCCGCGACCTGATCGAGCGCTGCCTGGCGGAGAGTGAGGCCAGGGCTCGGCGACCGAGGTCCTGGCATGAGGTCTAGCCTCTGCTGATGGCGCGTCCCCGGCCGTCGCTGCTCCTCTTCCTCGCTCCGGCCGATCACCCGGACCGTGACGCCGTCTGCGCGACCCTGGCCTGGCTGGCCGAGGCCGAGGGCAAGCTTTTCGAGTGCTACTTCGACGCCCGGCCCACGGGCAGCCATTACGGGGGTGGGACCCCCGGAGGCGGTGATCCCAACGACATGCGTGGCGGGACCTTCACCGGCGCTCACCACCTCGAGCAAGTCCTTCTGATGCTCGGGCGATTCGATGTCGAGGCCGCATCGCTGGGCCCCTCCGTGCTCACTCCCACCCTCGATGAGCTCGGGGTCCGGTTCCGCTCCCGCAGCGCGGACGTGGTCTCGTTCTACGAGGAGGTCTTCGCCGCCAGCTCGGAGGGATTGCCGGGCACCGTGCTCGTCGTGGGCCGGGGCCACGCCCCCGGCGTCGGGCTCGCCGCCTACGCCTTCCCGGAGGTCGTTCACCGGCGGCTGCTGGCGGTCGCGGAACGGGATCAGGATGGGCTGCGTCGATTGAGCCAGGGGAGGGAGGTCGAGACGCTCTGGCTTGCCGGCCCGCCGGTCGACGGGGCCACCGCGCTGCGGCCGCAGCAGACGGCTTCGGTCGCGACCGAGACCATCTGGATGGCGGAGCGCTGGGCGGAGGATCGTCGCGGATTCCTCCTCGGGGATCCCGAGCTGGTGGGGAGATGGGTTCCGACCGCGGTCCGGCGGGGCTGGGTGGGGATTCACGGCACGCCCCAGACCGAGGTGGTGGAGCGTCTCGCCGAGCCGCTCCGCCAGATGGACTCCGTCCACGGCCGCCAGCACGACGACCGCGACTTCCTGGCCCTCTCGCGGCTGGGGACCGCCTTTCAACTGATCGATCCGGGGAGGCCACCCTTCCCCGTGCTCGCCGAAGCGCCCGCTCCCTGGCCGGCTCTGTCCTCACCCGTCGATCCGAGCGATCGACAGCTTCGCGCCTGGGCGCGCGAGGGGCGGGTCCTCACGACACTCCTCTTCTGGACCGGGATGGCACGGGAGCTCGAGAGCCTCCACGCCCTGGCCGACGTGCTCGGCCTCACCTCGCTCGCGGCCGGGCTGGTGCTCACCACCGCGAGCTTCGCCCAGATGTCCAGCCCGCCCCTCACCCTGACCCGTCTTCCGCGCCAGCTGGGAGGCCTGGCACCCCAGGTCGAGCTCCTGCTCGCGAGTGCGGGGTGTGGGGCGATGATCGAGTCGGAAGCGCCCCTGGATCGCTTCTCGGCGACGCTGCGCCGGAGTGTCGACGAGGTCGCCGAGCGGCTCGGCGGCCGGGAACACGCGCCAGTCGGGTGGTGGCCGGTGATGGACGCCCCGCTCGTCCCGCAGTCGCCCCGGCGGGTGGCGGTCGGGGCGGGACCGCCGTACGTGCGGGTGCGGTACCACCCCCGCCCTCTCGGGTCCCCCTCGGACGGCGCAGCCAGCCCCAGCGGCGGGAGATCGCTGCGGGCACTCGTCCGCGACAGCCCCGCGCGACGCCTCTTCGAGCCGATCCGCCCCTTCACCGAGTTCCAGCCCGGCCCGCCGGGGCGCGGGGTGCTCGAGGCCGTGCGCGAGGTGGGTTTCGAGTATGCGTTCACCAGCTCCGCCTTTGGGGGACCGCCGCGGGCGGTCGTCGACATCGGGGGGCTCACCGCCATGACCTACACCGCCGGTCGCTGGGACGGCTGGACTCCCTTCATCACCGTGAACGACCTCTCCGACCTCCGTCGGGCCGAACGGCGCCTGCTTCGGGGCGGGCACCCCGGCTGGCTGATCGGCACCCTCGACACCTGCCTCTGGGCCTTCAGCGGTCCGATCTGGTCTCGCGGGTCCGCTCTCTTCGCCATGTGCCGGTGGGTGGCCGCCGGGGGCTCGTCGGGGCGGCTCATCAACGTGACGCCCCGGACCGCCTCTCGCTATGCGCGGTTGCTCGCCGGCATGGGGCTGGTGGATACCCTGCCGTCGGCATGAGCGGGAGCGCCCCACCGCGCCTTGCCCCAGCGGGCATGGGCGATAGCGGACACCCCCGGTGCCATCTCGCCCATGGAGCGAGCCCCTCCAGGTGTGGCACGCTCTGAGCATGGCCGTCACGGCCGGGCCTGCAGACGCGGCAGTGGAGGTTCTCCTTCCCCCCCAGGTGGACTATCTCTCCGGCTGCCGGAGTGTGCTGGTCGTCGTGTACGGCCACCTCAGCGACACCATGGCTGCGACACCGGCCCTGCGCAGCCTCCGCGCGGCGCTGCCCGGGGCGCGCCTCGACGTCCTGGCTCTGCGCAGCGCGCGTCCCGTGCTCAGCCGTTGCTCGTATGTCGATGCGGTGATCGAGTGGAGGGACTTCCAGCACAAGGGAACGTCGCTCTCTCGAGTCGAGAAGGGGGCGGTTGTCACCGCCCTGGGCCTGAGGCTGAGGCGGCGCGGTTACGACGCCACTCTGGTGCTGCACCGCAGCAACAGGCCCATGCGCCGCCTCGCCGGGCTTGTCGGATCGCGGATCCGCGCCGGGGTCAGCGATGGTTCGGACGGGTACACGCACGCCGCGGCTCCCGCCGCCTCCGTCGAGTCGTCGCGGCGGGAGAACGCGCGGGTGCTGGCGGCGGTGGGGATCAGCGATGACGGCGGCCCCGTGGAGCTCTGGCCGTCCACCGCGGAGATCGCAGCCGCCGGACGCCTGATCGCCGGGGCGCGCCGGCCCCTGGTCGGGATCCACGCCGGCGCCGACTGGTCCTGCCAGCAGTGGTTGCCGGACCGCTTCGCCGCGGTCGCCTCGACCCTGCAGCGGGAGGTCGGCGCCACCATCATCCTCACCGGCTCGGCCAACGAGCTGGCCCTTCAGGAGGAGGTCTGTTCCGAGCTACCCGTCGCTCCCATCCGGGCGGTGGGGCGGACGACCTTCGGTGAGCTGGTCGAGGTCGTTCGACGCCTCGATCTCCTGATCTGTGTCAGCAGCGCGGCGTCGTCGGTGGCCGGCGCCGTGGGTACGCCGAGCCTGGTGCTTCTCGGGCCGGAGGACGGCCGCCACACCGGGATGGAGCCGAGCGCGGCTCGCCGGGTGCTCCAGCCGGGCGGCATCCGCCCGGGGGGAAGCTGGTGTGAGCTGGGCCGGTGGGGGGTGCTCTCGGGGTGCGAGTCGCCGATCTGTCGCGGCGTGGGTGGGCTCTCGGAGCTGGGCGCCTCCGAGGTCTCGCGTGCTGCCCTGGAGATGCTCAGGACACCGCCCGCCGGCTAGCTGCCGCCGCGACCAGGCCGGCGATGAGGGCATGACCCTGATCGTTGGGGTGCGTCTCGTCGGACACCCCGAAGGGCGTCGAGCGCCCGGCGGGACCGCGCGCGTCCGGGTCGTCGTGAATGGCGGAGAGCGGCACGAACCGCCCGCCTCGAGCCCCGCACTCCGCGGCGATCACCCTGTCGAAGCCGTCAAGGGCCGCGCCGACCTCGCTGCGTTCCCCTGACGGTCCCCAGACCCCCAGGCAGATCAGCATCGGGGTCCCTCGGCCCACGAGGCGCCGCACCAGGCGGGCGTACGACCGTCGGAACTCCGCGATCGGTGTGGCCCTCCAGGGTCCGCGGGGCCGGTATCCGACCCAGTCATTGGTGCCCACTTCGACCACCACGAGCCGGCGACCGGCCGGAGGGCGCCGCCGGAGGAGGTCCTCGACCCGCCCGCCGGGAAGGCCCGCGATGTGCGTCGACGCCGGCCCGCCGCCGGCTGCTGTGAGGGCCGCGACGACCAGGGCCGGATAGCTGCGCCGGGGGTCCGACGCGTGCATGCCGGCGGTGAGGCTGTCGCCGGCGATGACGATGTCGACGCCGGGACGCCGGATGACGCGGGCGAGATCCCGACTCGGCGAGTGGATCGCGCCGGGCCGCTCAGTACGCGCCGCGACCCGAGGTCACGGCGCGGAGCGTCTTCCAGAGCACGGCGGCATCGAGCAGCACCGACCAGTTCTCCACGTACTCGAGGTCGAGCCGCACCGTCTCCTCCCACGAGAGGTCCGAACGGCCGCTGACCTGCCAGAGGCCGGTCATCCCCGGTTTGACCAGAAGGCGCCGGCGCCGCAGGTCGTCGGGGTAGGCGTCGACCTCCGCCTGCAGCGGCGGACGCGGGCCGATCAGCGACATCGTGCCGGTCAGGACATTCCAGATCTGAGGCAGCTCGTCGAGCGAGTAGCGGCGAAGGAAGCGTCCGATCGGGGTGACCCGCGGGTCCTTTCGGATCTTGAAGAGGACGCCGTCGTGCTCGTTGTGGGCGAGCAGCGCGTCTCGCTGGTGGTGGGCGCCCTGGTACATCGTCCGGAATTTGAGGAGGGTGAATGCCCGGCCATGCCGGCCCACGCGCTCCTGGCGGAAGAGGGCGGGGCCGGGGCTGCTCACACGGATCGCCAGGGCGATGGCGGCCATGAGGGGCGACAGCGCGATGCAGAGGACGGCGGCCCCCGCGCGATCGAGGCCCGACTTGAGCACCCGGGCGGTGGCGGTGAAGCCGGCCTCCTTGACGTCGAGCAGGGGCAGCCCGCCCACCGGGCGGATCACCAGGCGCGGGCCGGCGAGCTCGGTGGCGTCAGGGGCGAGGAGCAGCCGGATGCCGGTGCCCTCGAGGTCCCAGGAGAGGCGGCGGAGATCGGCGCCGCTCAGGACCCCCGAACCGGCAACCGCGATGGTGTCGGCGCCGGCGTCTCGTGCCGCCTCGATCACCTCGTCAACCGCGCACACCACCCGAAAGGCCGAACCCATCCCGCGATCCGCACCCTCCGCGATGAAGACGCCTGCCACTTTGAGCCCGGCGTTGGGGAGCCGGGTGATGTGGTCGACGAGTCCTCGCGCCTCCGCCTCGGAGCCGAGCACCATCACACGGTGAATCGCCCCGCCGACGCGGATGCGCCGGTGCAGGAGCAGCCGTCCCACGAGGTGCGCTGCCAGGCTGAAGCAGGTCATCGCCAGGACGGCGACTGCGGTCACCTCGCGCGACACCTCGCTGTGGGTCACATAGGACGCGGCAACCAGCGCTGCCAACATCCACAGCCCGGCGTTGGCGACACGGCCAAACTCGGCCGTCCCCGCGGCGATCCGCCGCTCGTTGTAGGTGCCGCCCATCACCAGCAGGGCGACCCAGGCCAGGGGACCCACAGCGACGAGGGCGACGTAGGGCGCCGTGGGCCCGAGCGGCTGCGCCACCCCAAACCGGCCGACCACGGCCAGGAGGGTGGCGCCGACGGCCGCGAGGAGGTCGCACCCGATGAGGGCGGCGCGCCAGCGTGCGGTGGCGATCTGCCGGGTCGGACTTCCGTCCGCCCTCTCCGCGGGCAGGAGCGTGAGTCGCAGCGCCGGGCGCCGAGCCGAAACCCTGACGCCGGTCAGCGACACCTCCTCATCGGTGAGCATGTTTCAATCGTGCACGCCACACGATCGCGACACGATGGGAACTCTCCGCTCGGAAGCTGGGCGAATGTCCCTGCGAGACCGGGCCTCCCACGTCGTCCGGGCCTCCGCCTGCGGCAGGCTAGGCGGCCTCCGACACTCCCGGCGACGGCCCGCCGCGGCGGCGCAGCCACCGGAGGGGTGCGAGGAGGAGTGCCTCCGGGCTGCCCGGCTCGGCGTCTCCCGAGGAACGGAGAGTGCGCCGCTCCACGGCGACGAAGAACAGCCAGGCGACGACCAGTATCCCCGGCACGCAGAGGAGAACTTCGAAGAAGACGAGCAGCGGCGATCCGGTGTGCCGGAGGAGGAAGGTCAGAGACTGGACGATCGGCTGGTGGACCAGGTAGAGGCTGTACGACATCACCCCCACCGCCGCGAGCGGTCGCCAGGAGACCAGCCGGCTGAGCCAGGTCCCGCCGGTCACCACGATGCAGACAAGGAGGAAGAACACCGCCCCGAAGATCAGGTGTTCCACCGGGCTGCCCACGGACAGCACCGCGACCGTCGTGAGCGGCACCAGGGCGAGGATCGCCCAGCCGGCCCGCGGCGCCCACCGGCCGAGCCGCCCGGACGCATGAAGACTGGCGGCGACCATGCCGAAGCCGAACTCCGCCCACCTGCCGGGAAGCAGGTTGGGCAGCACATCGGTTGCCAGCGGCGATCCGGCGGCGATGGCGTGCAGGTCGACCGCGATCTGAAGCCCGACCCGGTAGGCGATGTTCACCACCACGACGGCGGCGATGGTGCGGGCCAGACCGAACCGCCGCACCCCGATGACGAGGAGCGGTAGTCCGAGGTAGAGCTGCCACTCCAGGCCCAGCGACCAGTAGGCGCCGTTCAGGGCGTAGAAGGTGCTCGGGAAGAGCGAATGGGTCATGGTCAGATGGGTCGCCGCCTGGATGGCCACCCCGGACCCACTGAGGGGGGTGAGCCCGAGCTGAGTGGCCGCGAGCACGATGACCAGCAGGATCACGACGAGCGAGGCGTAGTAGGCGGGGAGGAGCCGCGTGGCGCGCCGGCGGAGGAAGCGCCACACCCGGAAGCTCTCGGCCCCGCCACGTGCGATGGGGAGGTAGAGGCAGAAGCCGCTCAGCACCAGGAAGAGGCTGACCCCGGTGGATCCGCTGCGCACAAAGAGGTCAAACACGCCCAGCCGGGCCCCGCTGAAGGCGCGGATGTGGAAGAGCACGACCCACAGAGCGGCGAGCGCTCGCAGGCCGTCGACTCCGTCGAGCCGCCGTCCGGTCCGCGTCACGAGATCGCCGCCTCCTGACCGGGCTCCGCGGTGCGCGTCTCCACCCCGTCACGGGCGATGCGGTCGGGCGCCCTCACCAACCGCTGCCAGGCGGTGGTGGGCACGAGCACGCCCAGCAGCCAGACGGCGCAGGCCGCGTAGCGCAGACCGAGCCGCCGCGGCTCCTGGGCGAGCCGGAAGAGCCACTCAAGGCCGCTGCGGCGAGCCCAGGCAGGGGCTCGATGGAAGCGTCCCGCGATCAGGTCGAAGGTGCCACCCACCCCGATGGCGACCGACACCGGGAGGCGATCCCGGTTGCGCGCGATCCAGAGGTCCTGCTTGGGGTGGCCAAACGCCACCAGCAGGATGTCCGCACCGGCCTCACCGATACGGCCCAGGATCTCGTCGTCCGCCATCTCGTTCAGGGGCGCCGGCGGGGGCTCATGGGTTCCGCTGATCTGGAGACCGGGGTTGGCACCTTGGAGGAGGTTGGCGGCCTCGGCAGCCACCCCCCCCGTCCCGCCGAGGAGAAAGACCCGAGCACCGCGCTGGGCGGCGACGGCCATCAGGGTGGGGACCAGGTCCGCTCCGGCCACACGGGCTGGCAGGGGATGCCCCAGCAGACGAGCCAGCCACAGGATGGGAGCGCCGTCGGCCACGTTGAGGCCGGCACCGCTCAGGGCCTTGCGCACCTCCGGCCGGCGCCGAGCGGTGACCAGAAACTGCAGGTTGACGGTGCTCACCTGAAGCGGCTCGCCTGCCCCGATCGCGGCCATCATCCTCTCGGCGGCCCCCTGTTCGTCCACCCTGTCGATGGGCACGCCGCCGATGCGGACTCGAGGAGGGTGGGGGGTGCTGGTGGCCGCCGTCTCCCGACGCTGACGGAGCGATGCCTCCGCTGGCCGCTCCGTGCGTTCCCAGCGGTCCGCGCCCAGCCCCCGTGTCATCCGGAGATACGTGCCCATCTTGGCGACGAGGAACCGAGGGGTGAGGAGGAGGGCGCGGTAGGCGGCGCCCGGCGCTCGCGCGGCGCGCAGTCCGACGAGGACGTATGCGGTCAGCAGCAGCGATGCCGCCCACCAGGTGGCGCCCGCCCAGGGCCGGACCAGCCCGCTCACCGTCGCCGCCACGCTGACGGCGTCACCGAGGAGGGCCAGCATGGTCAGCAGCCCGAGAGGGGGGATGGCGAGGTCCAGAGCGGCCTCGGCGAGTGACACGTCACGCCGCCGTAGACCGGTCCAGAGGAGGCGGGGCAGTCGCGTCCTCACGACGTGGAAGCGACTTCCCTCCCAGCGCATCCGCTGGGTGGCGGCGGCTCTTCCGAAGCCAGGTGCCGGGCCTGCCACGCGGGCCGCGGCTGCGAAGCGCGGCCGGACCCCCGCGATCCGGAGGTCCGTCGAGTACTCGAGGTCCTCGGCACCGGTGAAGGCGCTCCACGGCAGCCGCTCGAGCAGGCTCCGCCGGAACATCATCCCGTTGCCGACGAGCGAGCAGGGAAGGCCGAGTGCCGCCCTCCCCGTGAAACGGGTGCGGTGGAAGAGCAGAAACGCCGCCTGGCGAAGGGGTGTCCCCACCCCGCTGCCGTCGAGGACGAGGTAGTCGGCCTGGGCCGCTTCCGCGCCGCCGGCCAGGACGGCCTCGAGGGCGCGGAGCATGCTCGGGTCGGCGACCGAGTCCGCGTCCACAACGGCGATCGCGTCGGCTGGCTCGACCTCACTGAGAAGCTGGTCCATCGCCCAGCGCAGCGCCCGCCCCTTGCCCCCCAGGTCGGGATCGTCGCGAACCAGCACCTCGGCGCCCGCCCTCCGGGCCGCCTCGGCGGTGCCGTCGCTGCAGTTGTCGGCGATGACCACCAGCCGAAGGCGGCCGGCCGGGTAGTCCTGGGACCGGAGCGAGGTCAGGCAGCCCGAGATCAACGCCTCCTCATCGTGAGCGGGCACCAGCACGACGATCCGGCTCTGGCCGCGACCCGGCGCCGGCTCGGCCCGGCGGTGCAGCAGCGCGGCCACCGCGAGCACGACCAGGTAGAGGGAGGCGAGCGAGATCAGGCCGCCGCCGATCGTCAGCAACAGCGATGCGGTCCAGCGGATGTCCATGGTCACCCCCGCGTCTAGCCTCGCCCTCGAGGTTAGGTGCGCCGGCGCGTGGGGGGAATGGGCCCTTGGATGAAGCCGGGATGGGGCACCCAGGGCCACCCCTGCATGTCCTCGGCCCGACTGGGACTTTCGCCCAGAGTGCCGGGCAAATCCGAGGCCTGCACCCCCCCGCCGGCGCCTCACCTGCCGTCGCAGGATCGGGGGGAGCCCCCAGCAGCCGGGGGAGGTGCGATGCGGAGGGTTACGGTGGGGACCGCCCGGCGATCCCCACCGCCTTCCCGTCCTCCAGGCCTAGGAGACGAGCACGTCCGCGAATTCCACCGGGGCGTTGGCACCGAACGCGATGGCACCGCGGGTGAAGGTCGAGTCGCTTGCGGTCATGATCGTGGTGCCGTCCAGGCTGACGCTCAGCGCCGCACCACTCGCCGTGATGACGACCTGGTGCCAGCTCGCTGAGTAGTTCTTGCTGACCTTGGCCAGCACGGTGCACGTGCCGCCGTTGACACGCACCAGCTCGATCACACTGCCGCCCACGAACCGCACGGCGTACGTGAAGTCGGGGTTCAGGTACCGGAAGTTGATGGTATCGCTCTCGCTGAGCCAGGCACTCGGCCTGACGTCGACGCTGAGAACGTAGTTGGTCCAGGCGTTATTCCCCGCGGCCGTGGTCGCCGTCCAGCCCGTGTGCGCGTAGACCTTGCCGTAGGCGTGGTCCCCGCTCGCCACTGCGAAGCCGGCGTTCACGCCGGAGACGCTCCATCCGGACGGGATGCTCCCGGCTGCGTCAGCCGCGAAGTTGTCGCCCCAGGGGAGGGTGGGTCCGGACTGCACAGGGATCGGAGAGGGTGTCGGATCGGACGTCGGGCTCGGGCGCGGCGTGGGATCCGCGGTGGCCGAGGGCGGAGGTGAATCAGGAGGAGCGGGCGTTGCCGTGGGAGCCGGCGTCGGAGTAGCCGTTGGCTTCTCCGTCGGCGTCGGAGTAGCCGTTGGCTGTGGCGTCGGCGTCGGAGTTGCCGTTGGGGTCGGAGTTGCCGTCGGCTTCGGCGTTGCCGTCGGCTCCGGAGTTGGCGTTGACGTTGGCGTCGGAGTTGCCGTCGGCTTTGGCGTGGCCGTCGGCTCTGGCGTGGGTGTGGCTGTCGATGTGGGGGTCGGCGTGGCTGTCGACGTGGGCGACGGTGTTGGCGTCGGCGTGGCTGTCGACGTGGGCGACGGTGTTGGCGTCGGCGTGGCTGTTGGCGTAGGCGTCGGCGTCGCTGTCGACGTGGGCGCAGGCGTCGGTGTGGCTGTCGACCCTCCGAGCAGGCTCTGCAGGACGCCGTACGAGGCCTTGGCAGAGAAGTCGCTGTTGAGCAGACCCCAGGTGGCCGTGTCCACCTGCGAGCAGGATGTGGTCGTGCAGGTCCACGCCCCGGTGTCGCGGACGTTGTACCAGCCCGCCATCTGGATCGGCATGCTGCTACCGAAGACGCTCTGGAGCGCCGTGCTCTGATTGCCGCTCGCCGACTGGACGCTGAACTCGGTCAGCCAGATCGGCGTTGCGGCACGCCCCGCGGCGTTGAGGAGGCTGCGATAGGACTGAGCCTCTGAGCTCCAGGTTCCCGCGTAGTTGTGGAAGGAGGCGATGTCGAAGTTGCCGCCGTCGGCGAGCACCGACGAGAGGAAGGTGCAGCAGGAGCCGGCGTCATTCGCGGAACCGGCCTCGACCACCGCCAGACCCGGGTCCACCGCCTTGATGGCCGCGTAGGCCGGGTTCAGGATGTCGGTGACGTAGGTCTGGGCCGAGCCGTTGTAGAGGTAGTTGCCGCTGTCCGGCTCGTTCCAGACGTCCACCGCCGGGACGTCGGAGCCGTAGCGCTGGGTGAAGTCGGTGACGAAGGTCGTCCAGTCCGAGACGTTGGTCGCGGGCTGATCGAGTGCCGCGCCGCCACCGGCCCACTGCGGGGTCCACATGAGCACGGGCAGGATCGGTTCTCCCACCGCCTTGCTGGCGGCGAAGATGGCGTCAGCCCGGCTCCAGTCGAACACCCCGCGCGACGTCTCGATGACCGGCCAGGGGATCTCGAGCCGGACCATCGACGAACCGACGGTCTTGGCCGCTTGAAGTTCGCTGGTGACCGTGGCCATCGGCCCCTGTCCGTTGACGTTGAAGTCGCTGGTGCAGAGCGGCATCGTGCACCACCACGACTGCGGGTTGGCGCCCGTGTAGTGCCAGGGGCGCATCGACGGCTCGACATTGACCAGCCCCGCGATGGCGCTGTGCGGCGTGGGCGTGGCCGTGCTCGACGCGCTGGGGGTGGGGGTCGCCGACGCGGAGGCGCTCGTTGTCGGGGTCGACGTGGAGGTTGCGGTGGGGGTGGAGGTCGGGGCCGGTGTCCCCGACGCGCTGGCGAGCGGGCTCTGCCCGAGGCCGAGCAGGTGCTGCTGGTAATACGTGCCCTCGCCGGCGTTGGGAGTGCCGGTCCAGTCGGTGATCAGGACGTCATTGGCGTCTGCCCAGGGGTTCCAGGTCCACGCCAGGTAGCTCCACCCGTGACTGTCCGCGTAGGGGAGGAAGGTGGGGAGGAATGACACGGGAGCCGTGGTGGAGTCCCCGGTCTCGCCGACCAGGAAGGGGTAGGTCGCCGAGATCGGCGCCTGCTGGGTGTCCCAGCACGAGGGGGTGGCGCACGACTCCCCGGGGTAGTCGTGGGCGCCCGCGATGAGCTGGCCCAGCGGGTCCTGGGGAGCGTAGGCCAACCATTGGGAGTCATCGTTGGCCCAGTCGACACCGTTGACGAGGATCGGCTGGGTGGCTCCGGTGCTGCGGACGGCGTCGATGAGCTGCTGCATGCCGGCCGTCTGCCAGGTGTACGAGGTGGTGTATCCGGTGGTCTGGCCGCTCGGGCCGACCTGGTCGTCGGAGATGAACTGGTTGAGCGAGCAGCCGTCGAGCCAGCACTGCCACGCGTTCTGCGAGGGGTTGGTGAAGTAGCTGCTGTAGAGGAACGGCTCGTTGTAGAGGTCGAAGATGACCGCCGGGTCACTCTTGAAGCTGGTGGCGACGGACTGCCAGAAGGTGATCGAGTGGTCGGCATCGGCCATCGGTTGCTGTCCGATCGCCGCATATGCCCCTGGTGCGTTCCAGTGGAGGTCGACGATTGCGACCATCCCCGCCTGGTGGATCAGGTTGACCATGGTGGCGATCGCAGCCTGGTAGTTGCTGCCTCCGTAGGCCGGGTTTACCCCATTGATCCCCAGCCAGCAGTCCTCGTTGAGGGGGACTCGGACCGCGTTGATGTCCCAGCTCGCCATCGCCCGGTAGGTGCTGAGCTGATCGAGGGGCGCTCCGCCGTACAGGCTCCAGCCTCGGCTCGTCGGAGTCCCGCCCTGATCGCAGGCGAATTCCATGGTGGACAGGTCGACGCCGTGGAGCGTGACCGGGGTCCCCGCCCCGTCGACCAGCTGGTTGCCCGAGACGTGGATCGCGAGCGGCGCCGCCGTGAGGCGCGATGTCATCATCGGGGGGATCGAGAGCGCGGCGGTGGTCACCAGGCAGACACCCAGGAGGTGCCGCCACAGGTGGCGTCGGGGTGAGAGTCGGAGGGTGGCCATTTGCCGGGATCTCCTCTGTCCGAGGGCAGGTGGGCTGGGCTCACCCTCACAGGGCTGCGATTGCCGTCACCTTGGCCCGCGACCTGGACGGCGATCCCGGCTATCCCAGGCCTCGTTGTCGGAGCGTTACCCGTCCATCACCGTGGCGCGTTTTGTACGTGACACGGATATCACGGGTGGCAGATCCGGGTCTGGAGGATCGGGCGATGAGGCCGAGATCCGCCAAGGCGGCCGCCGGCGGAGTGACGCGTGCGCACGCTGGTCAGAGGGGTAGCGCACCCCGGTCGGCCGGGGAACCCAGACGCCCGTCTGAGTTGGACGGGCGCGCAGTAGGCGGTCAGCCGGGCACGCGGACCCCCATCCGAGGTAGACGGGCGTGTTGGCTGGTCTGACGGGCACGCGGACGCCCGTCCGAGTTAGACGGGCGCGCGGTGGCGGTCAGATGGGCACGCGGACGCCCGTCTGAGTTAGACGGGCGCGCGGCGGCAGGCGGTCAGATGGGCACGCGGACGCCCGTCTGAGTTAGACGGGCGCCGCGGTGGCGGGTCAGACCGGCTCGGGGCGCCGACCCCGGACCAGCGCTGCGAGGACAAGCACGGCGCCGAGTCCGATCATCCCGAGGCCCAGGGCGCCTTCGGTCCCGGTGCCCGACCCTGTGTTCGGAATCCCGATCGCCAGGACCGCAGCGGACGGGGTTGGCGAGCCGCCGTCGGTCGGGCTCGGGCTAGGAGTTGCCGTCTGCAAGCCTCCCGTGGGAGACGGCGATGGGGACGGTGAGCCGCCGCCATTCCCGCCGTTTGGCGGCGCAGACGGAGACGGAGATGGCGATGGCGACGGAGACGGAGACGGAGACGCAGATGGCGATGGCGACGGCGATGGCGACGGCGATGGAGACGGAGACGGAGACGGAGACGGAGCCGGGGTGCAGCCGATCACCCGGGCGAAGCCCGTTGCGAACAGCCCGCTCACTGAATCGTTGGCGGCCTGGCTGTCAAACTGGTAGTAGCCGCACTCACTGAGCTGGAGGACGGAGGTGACCGTCACCGTGCCCGCCGCCGGCAGAGTCACCGACTGGTACTGCTTGGGAAGGTAGGTGAGCCCACCGGCCTTTCCACTCCCGACCGCGCCTGCGATCTGACTCTCGGTCAGCGCCGGGTATCCGGTGCTGACATCGGTCCATGTGCCACCCGAATCGACCTGGGTGATCCGGTTGGCGTCGAACACGACGTTGGCGGTGATCGCTGCAGACGTCAGGTTCTCCGCGTGGTAGGAGAACGTCAGCGTCACCGGTCCGCCGCTCACGTCGTACGCGGCCGGCGGGGCCTGATAGCCGAATCCGGTGGTCGGGGTCACCCAGACCTGGGATCCGCCGGCCAGGACCGTCGTGGTGGCCCCGGCGGCGATGAACCCGGCTCCGGCGATCGCCACCACGACGCGGCGCGGGAACCTGTTTCTCGTCATTCGCACCTGTCGCTTCCCCTCTTCGCGGCTCCGCTGGCGGCCTCCGCACCCTTGCGAGGTCGAGCCCTCGCAACCGATTCGTGCCTGATTGCAACGTTCGCGTTTCCCGTGGCGCTCAGCAATGGGCGCAGGCGAGCGGTGGCCGGGACGTTTGTCCTAGATGATCTGGGCGGCCCTGGGAGGCTGGCCGCCGGCCCTCTCTCGACCGGACGGTCCGCTACAGCTGGACCAGTCCCTTGCGAGCTGCGTAGAGGACCGCCTGGGAGCGGTCGAAGATCTGCAGCTTCTCGTACATGTTGCTGATGTGGTTGCGGACGGTCTTCTCGCTGATCGACAGCCTGTAGGCGATCTGCTTGTTGGCCGAACCGGTCGCGATCAGCTTGAGGATCTCGATCTCACGGGCGGTCAGCCCGTCGTAGAAGTCCTTGGGCGTGGTGTCGCCGGTCAGCATCCCCAGCACGCGTTCGGCCACCGGCCCCGACATCACGCGCTCGCCCGCCATCACGGTCAGGATGCTGGAGATGATGGCTTCCGGCTCGGAGTCCTTGAGAACGTAGCCGCTCGCGCCGGCCCGCAGCGCGGCGATGACGTGGCTGTCGGCCTCAAAGGTGGTGAGGATGAGCACCGGCACACCCGGCATGCTCGCCGTGATCTGCTCCGTGGCCTTGATGCCATCGAGGTTGGGCATCTTCACGTCCATCAGAACGACGTCCGGCTCCAGCTCCCGGCACTGGCGGACCGCCTCGACACCGTCGCCGACCTGGGCGATCACGACGACCCGGGGGTCGTCGCCCAGGAGCCGGGCCAGCCCGGAGCGGAACAGCGTCTGATCGTCGGCGATGAGCACGCGCACCGGCTTGGTGGTGATCACTGGGATTCTCCGAGTGGGGCCATGCACCGGACCCTCGTGCCCCCCTCGGGTGGAGTGTCGAGGGTGATGTGCCCGTCGAGAAGATGCGCTCGTTCTTGCATTCCACGCAGCCCGAACCCGGATTCCGGGCTCCCCAGGCCGCGGCCGTTGTCGGTGATGGTGATCGCGAGCGAGGAGCTGATCACCTGGAGAGTGACCGTCACGCGGCTGGCCCCGCTGTGACGGCGGACGTTGCTGAGGGCTTCTGAGGCGATGCGGGAGAGGTGCCACGCCTGCTGGGACGGCAGCTCGTCGGGCCAGGAGTGGATCACCAGGTCCACGTCGATGCCGGTCGCGGCGGCGAGCTGCTCCAGGCTCTCGCGGATGGAGTTCGCGAAGCCGGTCTCCGTCGTCGGCTCGTCGCGCAGTTCGTAGAGGAGGCGGCGGAGATCGGCGAGCGCGGTGCGGGTGGTGGCCTGCAGCCGCTCCACGGCGGCGGACGCGGACGCCCGCTTCATGTGTTCGAGCTCCACGACCATCACGGTCAGGTGCTGCACAGCTCCGTCGTGGAGCTCGCGCGCCAGCCAGGTGCGCGCCTCCGCGAGGGCTCCACCGCTCACGGAAGAGGCTGTGGATGGTCCCGCCCAATCCGGCTGCAAAGCCAGGCTCGTGGTCAAGGTATTTCCCCCCCGAGATCGCGACCTGGGCCCGGCGGCCCACCCGCCCCCAGCCCAGCTAGGACTTAATACCTAAGAGTGTAGGGCATTAAGGCCCGCTCGCGCAAGGCCGCCCGGATCGCCTGGGTCCCGGAGCGTGGTCGGGCCTTTCAGCCCAGGGAGAGGAGGTGCTGCTGAAAGTAAGCGCCTTCCCCGGCTGTCGGCGTTCCGGCGGTCATGGAGGTGACCAGGACGTCGTCCGTGTTGGTCCAGGCGTTCCAGGTCCAGGCCAGGTAGCTCAGCCGGTTGGCGTCCGCCCAGGGCAGGAAGGTGGGCAGATAGGTCTCCGGGCCGGTCGAGGAGTCCCCGGTCTCGCCGACGATGATCGGCCGCTCCGCCGCCAGCGGAGCGATCGCCGAAGTCCAGCACGACGCGGTATCGCAGCTCTCCCCCGGGTAGCTGTGCCAGGAGACCGCCGTGTTGGCATCGCCCGAGCCCCACTGGGCGAACGACGACGACCAGTCCGAGCAGTCATTGGCCCAGTCCACGCAGCCGGCCATGATCACGTTGGAGGCGCCGACACCCCGGATGTCGGTGGTCAGCTGGTCAAAGCCCGCCGTCTGCCAGTTGGCCGTGACCGTGTAGGGCTGGCTCCCGGTGACGTACTCGGTGAGCGTGCACCCCTGCCAGAGGCACTGCCACGGGTTCTCCCCCGCGGACGTCCAGTAGAAGTAGGGCTCGTTGTAGAGGTCCAGGAGGACGCTCCCGTCGCCGCCGAAGGTGCTTGCCACGCTCGACCAGAAGGCGGGCGAATGGTCCTCGTCCGGGGCCGGGTTCTGGGAGAGCGCCATCTGGCTGCCGGGCGCTGACCAGTGCAGATCGAGGATCACGTAGAGCCCCGCCGCCTGGAGATCGTTGACCAGCTTGACGATGGCGTTCTGGTAGGCGGATCCGCCGATCTGGGCCCCGTTGATCCCGAGCCAGCAATCCTCGTTGAGCGGGATGCGCACCGCATTGATGTCCCACGACCCCATGGCGGCGAAGGTGGCTGAGCTGTCCTCCGGTTGGCCGCCGAAGGGATCGGTCGTCCAGTTCTGGGTGCACACCGACTCGGTCCCGCTCATGTCGACGCCGTGGAGGAGGACGGTGGCTCCGTTGGCGTTGACCAGCCGGTTGCCCTCGACGTGGAGCGCCGCCGGCGCGCCTGCGGTCGGAGGATCCGGGCTCGGGGCGCCTGCCGGGGTGGGGGTGGAGGAGGGATGGGCCCTCGAGCCAGAAGGTGTCTGGGTGGCCGCTCCGCTCGGGGCGGTCGGACCAGGGGCGGTCGATTCAGGGGCGGTCGGACTGGGGACGGCCGTTCCGATCGAGGGCGCCGCCGGCACCGGTGTGGCCGGCCCAGCGGTGGCGTGGGTGCCCGCGGAGGTCGACCTCGGTGTCTCCGTGCCCGCGGATGCCGGGCTGCACCCGGCACTTGTGGCGGCGGCGACACCTGCGATCGACAGTGCGAGAAGTCGCAGGGCGCGGAGTTTGATCGTCATGGGCTCGACCCTCTGGCGAGTGTACGGGGGAAGGACGGCCGCTGCCATCTGGCCTCCCGGTCCTCCCCTGGGCCTTTTGCACCCTCCGCCTGGGCGGGTGTCCTGATACCTCGAGGTCAACCGCCGGAGGTGAAGCAGGCCGCCAGCGCCTGCTCGGCGGGGGTCCCGAGGGGATCAAAGGATCCCGGTGCTCCCAGGTTGACCTCCCACCAGTAGATGCCGCTCACCGCCGCCGCCTCGGCCGCCTGGCAGGCTGCCTGGTAGTACGTCTCCTGAAAGGCGGCGTCCGTCGGACCGGGCAGGGGGGTCTCCCAGGGGTGGTCCTGCTCGCCCTTCTGGGGCGCGACACCCACCTCGCTGAGGACCACGCGCTGGCCGGCAGCTGCCGTGGTCATCTTGGCGAGGAATGGCTGCCACGCCTGGACCAGCCCGTTCACGCCGGTGCCGTCCGGCACCCCGAGGTCCCAGTATGCGTCGACGCTCACGAAGTCGAGATCCTTCCAGAAGCCGTCGTAGAGGGTCCCCGACGTCTCCGAGGTCCCATTGACCGAGTAGGTCAGGGCACCGGTGTAAACGGCTCTCACGGCGGAGATGAGCGATCCCCAATCCGACGCGAGCGGCTCGAGAGAGTACAGCTCGGATCCGATGTCGAAAGCTTGGGCGTGAGTGGTGGCCGCCATCTGCGCATAGTGCGAGACGAGCGTGGTGTAGCTCGCGAACCACGCGGCGACCGACCTGGGGGCGATGGCTCCTCGCCACTCCGGGGCGAGGTCGGTCTCGTCCATGAGCGGCCTCAGCATGACGCTGAAGCCATCCCCCTCCATGGTGTCGATCAGCCCCTCCAGCTGCTGGTCCGGCGGGGTGCCCGTGCCCGTCGCCACTGAGTCGGCGGTGAGGCTCGCCTGGTAGAAGGGGAAGGTGACCGCGATGCTGTTGACGCCGTCCTGGTGCAGCTCCGTGAGCAGCTGCGGCAGACCTGTCGGATAGCCGGAGTTGGCGTAGAAGAGAAGGTTGACGCCCGCCTGGTAGGAGGGGAGGGCAACCGGGGATGCGGGGGGTGTTGGCGTCGGTGTCGGCGGGGGCAGGGTGGCCGGCAGCAGCGGCGTCGAGCCGGGAGGCGGCGTACCCATGGTGGAGGTCGCCGGAGCGCAGGCACCGAGCACGAGCAGGAGGGCGCCGATACCGAGCCTGGCCAGGCTCGCTGCCTGCCCCGACCGATGATCGCCGCTGCCCCGATCCCGCCGCCGAACCCGATCCGCCCACCGGCCTGTGCTCATGTCCGTGAGGCTCCGCATCTCGTCGAGCGGCCCGCCGCTCCGTCATTGGCCAGGTTAGTGCTTCCGGCGACCTGGTCGTGATCGTGGGCTAGGCGGTCTGGCGGTGAAGGCAACGCGAACGTTACCGCCCCGCGACCCGACGTCCGAGGCGCCCCGGCATCCCGCGCCTAGCATCGATCTCGTCGTCAAAAGCAAACCCACCGCGAGGCGGGGACGCAAAGCCACGGGGCTGCTAAGCACAGTCAGCCGGGCCGCCGACGGGCAACCCGACGGTCTTCCGCGGGCCCGCCCCGGGCGCTCGGTGGAGGAGACCGATGCGCTGGTTGGGCGGGTTGCGTTCGTCACGGTTGCTGGGGGGGACCGCCCTCTTCGGAGCAGTGGTTCTCACCGTGGCCACCGGACTGACGGTGGGCGCCGGGCCCGCCAACCCCTCGCGGCCGGCCGCGGCGTCCGCGCCCGCTCCTTCCGGGTCCCTCGCGGATCACCGGGGCACCGCCATCGCCACCCCGACTTCGACGGCGGCGGGCACGCTGACCGCTTCGCCCGCCGGCGCGGCGACCCCATCGGGCGTCACCTCCGCGACCCCGTCGGGCACCACCACAGCGATCCTGTCGGGCGCCGGTACGGGTGCCACTCCCGCGCCACCGGCGTCGAGCACACCCGTTTCTTCGTTCGCCGGCCCGCCACCGGCCACACCGAGAGCAAGCTCCGCGGCGACCTCCGGCGCCAGCCCGACCCCCACTCAGGCCGCCACCCCCACTCCAACTCCGACCGCAACGCTGACGCCCGGCCCGAGCCGTCCCCCGGGAGGTGGCTCCGCCGGCTTCGTCACCCTCTGCGGCGACCACCTCTGCCTCAACGGCAGGCCCTGGACCTTCACCGGCGTCAACGCCTATGAGGCGGCCACCGATTGGGGCGTCAACGCCGGCTGCGGCCCCGAGCTGACCAACACGCAGCTCGACGACCTCTTCGCGTCACTCGCACCCAATGAGGTGGTCCGCTTCTGGGCCTTCCAGGCACTGGCCACCAACTACACCACCGGACAGCTGGACTGGGCCGGCATCGACCGGGTCATCGACACCGCGGCCGAGTATGGAATCAAGGTGATCCCGTCCCTGGCGAATGAGACGGGCGGCTGCGACGACAACAACTGGAAGGGCGCGTCGTGGTACTCCGGCGGGTACATGAGCGTATTCGACAGCAGCGCGTGGCCGGCCAGCACCCCTCTCTCGTATTGGGACTACATGCAGGCTTTCCTGCAGCGCTACGGGGACAACCCGACCATAGCCATGGTGGAGCTCGTCAGTGAGCCGTCGCCCACGGCGTCCGGCTACGTCTGCGTCGATGAGGCAGCGGCCGCCCAGGCTCTGCGCTCCTTCTACGACACCGTCGGTACCGAGGCCCACAGTCTCGCCCCCGATCTGCTGGTCGAGTCCGGGTTGCAGGGCATCGGCCAGTGCGGCACTGAGGGCAGCGACTACGCGAACGCGATGGCGAGCTCAGGGGTGGACGTTGCCAGCTACCATGACTACGGGGCCGACGGCACGCCCCTGCCGGGTGATCTCTCCGCGACCCTTGCGGCTGCCCATTCGGACGGCAAACCGCTGATCGTCGGTGAGGTCGGCACCTTGGCTCAGGACAACCTCTCCGGCTGCTCGTCGGACGCGACCCGGGCCAGCGAGATCGGCACCAAGATGTCGGCTCAGCTCTCAGCCGGGGTCAGCGGCTTCATGCCCTGGAACTACGTGCCCAGCGACCCCGGAGGCGGCGCCTGCTCGTACGACGTCGGTCCCGGCGACCCGCTGATCCCGCTGCTCGCCAGCGGGTGACCCTGGCGCCGGGCGCTCGCCTGGCTAGTGGCTAGGGTCGCTTGGCGTGAGTGGCGACGCGGCCGGTCGTGGCCCAGGCGGGGGCAGGCAGGGCGGACCGACCGACCAACTCCACCCCCGAGGCGTCCGGCGGCGATACCGAGGATGGCTGCCACCGGAGCAGGGACGCGCGCAGGCGCCACAGTTCTACGAAGGCTCGCAGGATGACGCCAGGATTGGCCCCGCTGGACCTGCCGGAGACCCTGGGGTAGTGGGTGACCGGGACCTGGGGAGGAGAGATGCCGAGGCGAGCCAGTTTGGCGAGCATCTCCGCGTTGATCATCGCTCCGGACGAGCGGATGTCCAGGCGCTGTATCAGCTCGGTCTCGAAGAGTTTGAAGGCGCAGTCGACGTCGCGCACCCTCACCCGAAGCACCAGACGGACGACACGGTTCCACCCCCACGCGTTGAGACGGCGTAGGAGGGGATCGCGGCGCCGCGCGCGGTATCCCACCACGGCAGCGTTGCCGGCCTCGGCGAGTGGGAGCAGACGTTCGAGGTCCGCGAGATCGAACTGACCGTCCGCATCGATGAACACGACCAGTGGCCTCCGGGCGGCGGCGAAGCCGGCCCGCAGCGCGCCGCCGTAACCGAGGTTGGTGACGTTGTGCACCGCGCGAACACGAGGATCCCGAGCCGCGATCGCGTCGGCGAGCTCGCCGGTCCGATCGCGGGAGCCATCGTCCACGATGATGATCTCGAAGTCGAGCGCCAGCCGCGCCAGGGCTGCCCCGCAGCGCACGGCGACCGCCTCGATGACGGCCTCCTCGTCGTGCGCGGGCAGGACCACCGAAATGCCGCGCGCGGGGCCCGAGCCCGCGGATGAGCGCGGGTCAGGATCAGGTTGCGACACGGTACAGCCTCCAGTTGATGGCCTTGCTGCTGTAGTCGATGAAGGTGCGCACCAGGGTTCCGATCCCCTTCCCGGTCGCGTAGGCCCCCGGGTATGCCCGGTTGATGGCGTCCAGGTTGCCGAGCCCGATCGGCGGTGGGATGAGGACGTACTGCACCCCGTTGGCCGCCGGGTCGGCGAGGATCTGTTGGAAGTCGAGGTCCGAGGTGATGACGTATTGAGTCGGGTCGTCCGATGCCATCTCGATCACGTATCCAAGGAAATCGTCGATCAGGACCGAGCCGGGACGGAGATGGAGTGAGTCCACGTACACGCTCACCTGGCGGTCGACCACGAAGGTCAGCTCCGCCTGCTTTTCGGCGCTGGTCAGCGGTCCGAACGTCACCAAAGCCTGCGCGGCGGGGCCGTTGACGCTGCCGGCGATGTTGGGGTTGATGAGCGCACCGCCCGCGGACGGGATGGCGACGGCCATGGCGAGCAGCGCGACGGTGACGGTTGCGATCCTCAGGGGCCCTCCGAGGCGTGCTCGCCAGGCTCCGGACCTGGCGTTCGCCGATGCCGTCAGACCGTCCGGCCAGGTACCGACCGGTGTCGGAGTCGGTGTCACCGCGGGCCGTGGTGAGAGGGTGATGGCGATCAGGAGGATGGCCAGGGGGATCGCCGCGATGTAGTACCGGAGAGCGGGCAGGACCTGGAGTGTCATGTGGACGTAGAGCATGAAAGCGAGTACCCCGGCAAGCACCGCCGGTCCGCCCAGAGCCACCCAGTTCCGGCGTCTGATGACCACCACCAGACAGGCGATGACGACGAGCGGGAGGAGCGGTTCGAGGGCGAGCATCCAGTGGACTCCCTGCTCCGCCAGGTGGAGCGTTTGGCTGAGCGTTGACGGCGGCGTGAGCCCCTTGGCCTTGAGCTGCGGCTCGGTGCCGTACTGGGACGTGAATTGCTGGAAGGCGACGCCGGTGATCAGCCAGCTTGTGATGGCCCATACGACGAAGGCGGTAAGAAAGGGAACCAATGCGATCGCCGAGTCGATGCATGCCGGACGGAGCCGCCGCCGCAGCCCGCCTGAAGCAGCCGTGAAGCTCGCAAGGCCGACAACCCCGGTCACCGCGATCGCCGCAGCCCCTGCCTCGTAACGGGTCAAGTATGCGAAGCCGAGGTAAAAGCCCGTGGCCACCAATCGGCCCGTCTCGCGGCTCCTCAACCAGAGGTGAAGGTTGCGGACGACGAGAAGGAGGAAGAAGAGGAAGTACGCTTCGCTCATCGAGTTCGCGGCGTAGAGAACGATCATGGGGTTGAGCGCGAAGGCCGCGGTTAGGGTCCAGCGCAACCCACGACCCAGGCCGAGATCGGTGAGTACCCCCAGGAGCACGGCCGCGGCTCCCGCCATGAAGACGGCGGACATGATGTTGCCCGCGAGCGCGCCGGTCACGAGCACGGGGAAGATCGGCTTGAGGGCGACCAGGGGAAGCAGGGACAGCTCGGGGATTGGGCTCCAGACGAATCCGATGGCGGCAAGGTGCGGGTCACGGCTGAAAAGGACGCGGTTGGCGATCTCGACGCGCGAAACGCCGTCACCGGCGAGCGCGCCGGTGTCCCCATGGAAGCAGACGAAGAAGGCAGCTGCTTCATACGCGACCAGTGAGATCAGGAAGCAGAGCATCACGGGAGAGGGGCGGCGCAGATGAATGCGCCAGCTGAGCGACCTCGTGCGTGGGCGTGCGACGGCGACGGAGCTCACGTCCGCGGCTCCGGCAGAGGCGTGTCCAGCCCGTGCACCGTCTTTTCCCACACGAAGGGTGAGATGAGAAGCTGGAGGAGGGCCCGGATCGCGGCCAGAGACATCAGGACCCAGTACAGCGGCATGAGCAGCGCGGCTTTGAGCAGCTCTGACCTGCCGGTGGCCCGCAGGGTGATCAGCCCCGCGTAGTAGCCGAGGAAGTTGCCGACGATCAGCGAGAGCATCGCCGGGTAGTAGATCGGGTCGGGGAAGATGCTCGAGAGGCTGACGGGGTGGAGAGTGAACCAGAGCGCGGTCAGGGTCCAGAGGAAGGGGTTGAGCACCGACGTCAGCGTGGTGGCGCCGACCATGAGGTTGAAACCGATGAACCCGCGGGTGCCCAGCTCGCGCCAGAGGCGGATGGGGTGGCGCATGTGCACCAGCCAGCTCTGCGCATAGCCCTTGACCCAGCGGGAGCGCTGCTTAACCCAGTTGATGAGGTCGCTGTTGGCCTCCTCAAAGGTGGTGGACTCGAGGATCCCGGTCCGGTACCCCATGCGGTAAAGCCGCACCCCGAGATCGCAGTCCTCGGTGACGTTGTGGGGATCCCATGCGCCGACCGCCTGAAGCGCGGTGGTCCGGATGTGCATGGACGTGCCGCCCAGGGGCACCGGTGTGTCCCCGCGTGCGATGGCCGGGAGGGTGAAGCCGAACCACGTCAGGTACTCGAGCCGGAACCAGGCGGTGAGCAGGTTCTGCCCCGGGTTGTGGTAGTCGAGCTTGGCCTGGAGGCAGGCCAGCCGGCTGTCGGCTCGCGAGAAGGCCACCACCGCCCGGCGCAGCTGGAGCGGATCCGGGCGATCCTCGGCGTCATAGATGGTGACGTAGTCGCCGCGCGCCGAGCTGAGGCCGAAGTTGAGAGCCTTGGGCTTTGTCCGGGGCTGGGCCGGGGGGACCAGCACGACCTCGATGTGCGGCGCGGGTCTGGCGGCGACCACCGCCGCGCGGGTGGCCCGGTCGTCGGCCTCCAGCAGCAGCTTGACGTCGAGGCGGGTTCTGGGGTACTCGATCCCTTCCATCGCCTGCAGGGTGGAGGCGATGATCTCCGGCTCGCCGAAGGCCGGGACCAGGACGGTGTAGCAGGGGAGGTCGTCATCGGATACAGCTCTCGCCTCGGCGTCACTGATCTCGAACCCGGCGGAGGGCGCGAGGAGCCGGCGGAACATGACGATGTTGCGCACCAGCATCGCCACGTAGACGGCGGTGATCGTCCCCGAGAGCGCCAGCCCGACGGCGAGTGGGGCGAAGACCAGGCCAAGAGCGATGGCCCCGACCAGGACAGCCAGCGCCGTCCACTGAATCCCGGTCAGGACGCGGCTGGCGGAGTAGTCCGGGTGGCGCAGCCGGAGCCCATCCACGCTCTCCTTCAGCGCGTACTCCTCACGCTCACCGGGCGTCATCTTTCCCCCCTCCTGAGGGTCATGCTGAGCTCGCGGTCGCCGACTCTTGGCCAGTCGCGCTGACCACGCTCCGGGCAAAGGCGACCAGGGCGGCCTCCGACTCTGTGGGGTTCACCTGGGCGAGCTCGTTGAGGACGATGCGCTGGTAGGTCTCACCCGACGCCGTGGTCACCGGCCACTCCCAGTAGACGGCCGCCCACCACAGGCCCCCCTGCACCTCGTAGACGACCGTGCTGGCGACGACCCCGCCTGCCAGGTCGATGGTGGACTGGTCGGTCTCGGCGTAACCGTGGAAGTGGTAGCAGTCGGCCACCGTGTAGGTCGAGAAGCTGCCGAGGTCCGTGGTCGAGATGACGTCGAGCGTGATCGGCACCGTCTGCGGCACTGCTGAGGCACCCCCAGGCAGGTAGAGGTAGCGGTCCCAGCTGGAGTTGGCGCCGAACTCGATCTTGTCGAAGCCGTAGCTGGCGACGAACCTCAGCGCCCACCCCGGCACCGCCGCGTCGACCAGGGTGACCGGCTGCACCCGCGGAGGCCCGAGATCCTGGGCGAGGAGCTGGTACTGGCCCAGCCCCAGGTCGGCGACCGCCACCCCGGCGGCCGCGAGGGCGAGGACGAGGAGCGGGATGCGGGCGCGCCGGACCGCCGGCTGCGGCCGGACGTGGGGGCGGCGCGGCCTCGCGGCAGGTGGCGGCTCACCGGTGGATAGCGTCCCCGTCGCCGGGCCCAGGAGCTGGAGGCGGAAGCGCGGCATGAGCAGGATCATCCCCAGCACTCCGAGGCTGAAGAAGAGGAGCCCGACGAAGGGGTGGAGAACGTCGATGGAGAAATTCTCCCCCCAGAGGTCGGCGGCGGCGAAGATCAGGACGATCCGCACCACGTCCAGGCTCCAGATCAGAGCCATGCCGGCGATCAGCCATAGCACCTTGAGCGGGCGGGGCCCCCGCACGAGGGCCGCCGCCGCGGCCCCCACCAGCAGGAAGCCGAGCACGCTGTTGACCCCCGAGCAGGCGGAGGCGACGCTCAGGACAAAGGTGCTGCTCCCGTGGGTGAGCTGGAAGAGCGAGCCGTCCCCGTAGCCCAGCGGCACGGCGAGCGGCAGCAGCCCCACCAGCGCGTGGAGAGCCGAGAGCGTGAGGTTGGTGACGTCGTTGAGCAGCCCGTTGAGCCAGAGGGTGTACGGCGGCGGCCAGGCGAGGAGGAGGAAGGCCACCGGCAGGCGCAGCCGCCACAGCATCCTGACTCCGAAGGCGATCGAGATCGCCCCGGCGACGAAGAGCGGAAGGGAGAGGAGGTCCAGGCGCCACAGCCAGAAGAAGGTCGACATCCTGGCCGGCCCGAGGGTGACGACCAGCAGCGCGATCGCCAGGAGCGGGAGGCCGACGATGTAGTCGAGGTAGCGGTCGTGGATCTCGCGCTGCGGCCGCCCCGGAAGGTAGATGAGCCCCGCGATCAGCAGCAGCGAGATCAGCGGGACCAGGCCCAGGTAGGAGAGCGGGGTCTCGTCACCGAGGCTCGAGAGCAGCGTCCCCAGCGAGTACTGGTAGGCGACCACCACCAGAGTGGTGACCACCACCGCGCGGACGATCAGGGCGCGCGGCTCGCCACCGCCCGTCAGCCACCGCCAGCGCGTCGGTGTGGGGCGGCCCTGCTCAGGCCGCCCCACAACCGCATCCCCCCCCCCCACCGGGGTGCCGTCCAGCTCCGGCACCATGCTTCAGACGCTCAGACGGCGGAGGCCGAGTTGCGCCGGCGCCGGATCCCGAAGCCGAAGGCACCCGCGAAGATCGCGAGCCCGGCCAGGGGCAGCCCCACCGCGAGCGGCGACTCGGGGGTGTTGGGGTCGGGCGAGCAGAGAGTGGTGGTCACCGGCGCGCTGTAGCTCGAGCCCGGACCGGTGATGCCGGTCGACGAGCCGGGGTCGTACTGCACTTCCCACTTCGTGTAGGGGGAGCTCAGGTCGGTCTGTGGGACTTGGATCCACCACGTGTACGAGTTTTTGTTGTTGACGAGGTCGATGTCCACCTTCCCGATGGGGCTGGTGCTCGAGGTCCACGACTTGCTGGTGCTGTTGTAGGCGAGGAATTCCAACTCGAGGACGTGTCCCGTCTGCGCGTCCAGGGTGTTCACCGTGCCCGAGGTGTATGTATCGACGCAGTTGCCCGTGAGGGTGATCCCCTCCACGTAGTTGGCCAGAGCGACCACCGCGGTCCCCGCCATGAGCGCCGCCGCCCCCACCACCCCGAGGACGGCTTTCGGCCCCCTCCGGACACCAGGAACTCCTGTGCCAGCTTCCCCTCTCATCGGGGTCCCTCCTACCCACACGGCCTGGATTGCCGCCGGCCCCGAGTTCCGGAACCACTCCGGACCCGTCAAGGCCACCAGGTTGTTACGGGACTATAGCACTTGCCGTTACCGTGGTAAACCACCCAAGGTAGTCAAACGTAGGTCAACGTACCCGAGGCGGTCGGGCCCTTTGACCCATTTTCACGGAGGCGTTTCGGACCCATATCCGATCGAGGGTGGCGTTCGTTACTCGGATGTCCAATACATGCATCTCATACCCCACGTTCAGCGGAACCCCAGGCTATGCCTCGGTCCGCCGGGCGGCCCGGAGCGCGCTCGCGGGGAGGGGAGGGGGATGCGAGCCGGTCGGCCGGCCCAATACCGCTCTGAGAGAGGCTCTACACGCGCTGACCGAGGCGGACGACGACGGTGTCGGCTTCCTGGTTCGCGCCGACCAGATCGGGAAGGCCATCCCCGCTCAGAGCCGGCGCGATGACGGAGCGCAGGTCACCAAGACCGACCGGGCCTGAGCCACTCATCGCATAGGTCCCCAGCGAGGTGAAATCCCCGCGTCCGTCACCTGCGAAGACCGAGGCTGTGTCATCACCCGAATTGGCCACCACGAACCCCGGAGGGCCCGAGCGGATGAAGTCGGCCACCGAAGTCTGCCAGGGCTGGTCGCCCACGGGGACGACCGCGCCCGGTCGGAACCCGCCGTCGGAATGCAGGAACTCGGTCACCTGGTTGTCCGCCAGGTTGGACACGAGGAGGTCGGGGTGGCCGTCGAGGTTCAAATCGGCGGTGGCGAGGTCTATCGGCGTGGGTGTGGTCAGCGGCGTGCCTCGCTGGAAGCCGAGGTGCCCATCTCCATAGAACGGCACCACGTAACCCGCGTCGAAATTGGCGACGGCGAAGTCCAGGTGCCCGTCACCGTTGAAGTCGGCCGCCACCACCGAGCTCAACAGGCCCGATCCCTCCGCGAAGGACTTGGCGAAGGTGAACGTGCCGTTGTGGTTGTTGCACCATATCTGAATCAGCCCGGAGCCGCCCGGCGCCTCGCCAACCGCAACGATGTCGGGCCAGTCGTCGCCGTTGAAGTCGGCGACGGCCACCTGCTTCAGCACTCCGGCGCTCGAGCCGTTGTAGTACTCGGTGCCGTTGAACTGCTCGAAGGTTCCGTTGCCGTTGCCCAGCCATACGTAGAAGACCGCGGCATCCGAGCTGGAGAGGATCAGATCCAGGTTGCCGTCAGGGGTGAGGTGGGCGGCCAGCAGATAGCCACCGTTGTCGTCGTTGGTTTGACCCACCAGGACCGGTGCTGCGAACAGGCCTCCACCGAGCCCGCGGTAGAAGTAGATCCCACTATCCTGATTGTCGAAAGCCATCAGGTCGACCATGCCGTTGTTGGTGAAGTCGCCCGCCACGACGCCGTCACCCCCGGGCTGGTACGTTGCCGCCGGCCCGAATCGCGAGCCCGACGCCGCGACCGACGACGTGGAGAATCCGGACACCAGCGACAGTGCCACCGTCGCCATGGCGAGCCTAAGGCCACGTGCTTTCAACGGACTGCCCCCTTCCAGTACAGCGGCCACTCACTCTCGGAGCCGCGCTGGTCAGCCCTCCACCAACGTCGGCAGATGCCAGCATGGCACCGACTGCGGCTCCGTGCAACAGACGCCGGCCGGGATGGGGAGGAAGTGATGCAAGCCGGTCTGTAAGCCGGATTCTGTCCCCACCCGCGGGGTGGGGGACGGCCATCCATCTTGGATGCCGGTTGCCCGGCACCTCGTGCGGTCTGACCCGGGACCTGGGACGAGCAGCCCCTGGACGCCGAGGCGTCCGCCCCTGTTCGACCTTGCTCCGGGCGGGGTTTACCTGGCCGGCCGGTCACCCGACCGCCGGTGGGCTCTTACCCCACCATTTCACCGTTGCCGCGACCGCGGGGTCGTGGCTGTGTCCTTTCTGTGGCACTCTCCTTCGGGTCACCCCGACTGGGCGTTGCCCAGCGCCCTGCTCTGTGGAGTCCGGACTTTCCTCAGGCGGCGAGCCGCCCGCGGCCGTCCGACCGGCTTGCCCTCTCAGTCTAGCGCCGGAGCCCGTGGTGCTTCCGCACCCAGCTACAGCTGGATCAGGCCTTTGCGGGCCGCATAGAGGACGGCCTGAGAGCGGTCGAAGAGCTGCAGCTTCTCGTACATGTTGCTGATGTGGTTGCGCACCGTCTTCTCGCTGATCGAGAGCTTGTATGCGATCTGCTTGTTGGCGGCGCCGCTTGCGATCAGCTTGAGGACCTCGATCTCCCGGGAGGTGAGGCCGTCGTAGAAGTCCTTGGGGGTGGCGTCGCCGGTCATCATGCCCAGGACCCTCTCGGCCACTGGACCCGCCAGCACCCGCTCTCCCGAGCGCACCACCAGGATGCTGGAGATGAGCGCTTCGAGATCGGAGTCCTTGAGCACGTAGCCGCTGGCCCCCGCCCGGAGTGCCGCCAGCACCTGGCTGTCAGCCTCGAAGGTGGTGAGGATGAGCACCGGGATCCCGGGGCAGGCGGCCACGATCTGCTCGGTCGCCTGGATTCCGTCCAGGTTGGGCATCTTGATGTCCATGAGCACCACGTCCGGCTCCAGGGCGCGGCAGCGCCGCACCGCCTCCACGCCGTCGGGGGCCTCGGCGACCACGGTCACACGCGGGTCCTCATCCAGGAGCCGGGCCAGCCCCGACCGGAACAGGGTCTGGTCGTCGGCGATGAGAACGCGGACGGGCTTGGTGGTGATCACGTGACGCCTCCGAAGGGGACGATGCAGCGGACGGTGGTCCCCCGCCCGGGAGGGCTCTCGACGGTGACCCGGCCGCCAAGCAGGCGAGCCCGCTCGCCCATCCCCTGGAGGCCGAAGCCGCCCTCATCGTTCACGATGCCACGGCCGTTGTCCGCCACCGTCACCGCCAGGGAGCTGCTGAGGGCCTGGAGGGTGACCGTGACCCGGGTGGCTCGGCTGTGACGGCGAACGTTGCTGAGCGCCTCGCCGGCGACCCGGCGCAGATTGGCGCCGAGGTGGGAGGGCAGCTCCTCCGGCCAGGACTGGACCACCAGGTCGGCCTCGATGCCGGTTTCGCCGGCCAGCTCGGAGAGAGAGGCGCGGACGGATTCGACGAAGCGCGCATCGACGGCGGGCTCGTCGCGCAGTCCGTAGAGGAGCTGGCGGAGGTCGTTGAGGGCCGCCCGGGTGGTCCGCTGCAGCTGCTCCAGCTCGACGGCCATGATGGTGAGGCGCTGCACGGCTCCATCGTGGAGCTCCCGGGCCAGCCAGGCCCGGGTCTCGTCGAGGGCGGCGCCGCCCGGGGGCGGCTGGCCGCTGAGCGCCGTCGCCGTGAGCAGCTCGGTGCCCAGCGCCAGCTGGCGGGGGCTGTCCTCCTCCTTCCTCCTGGACCGATTCCGCGCCGCCGCCGCCGGCCGTCCGACCGGCGGCATGCTCATGGAGGAAAGCGGCGACGCCGCCATGAGGAGGAGGGCCAGCATCAGCAGGAGCGGCCTCCTGCCACGCGTCAGGGGGGGACCTGGTGGCCTGCGAGCAGGCGGGCCCCGCTGGATGCGCCGAGCCGCCCATGCCGGCAGCCGGCACATCGACGGCCGCTCGATCTCCGGCACCCCCGGTCCCCCCGCAACCTTCCCCAACGCCCTCGACGGCTGGCGCCCGCACCCGAGCGCAGCCGTAAGAGTGAAGTTATTAGCATGGTGTAGCCGTCATGCGCTAGAGACCTTCGGCTCTCCCGCGGTCGGGCCGAGCAGGCTGTCCGTCCCCCGACCGGCGCCGGCCTGCTACAGCTGGATCAGGCCTTTGCGGGCCGCATAGAGGACGGCCTGAGAGCGGTCGAAGATCTGCAGCTTCTCGTACATGTGACTGATGTGGTTGCGGACGGTCTTCTCGCTGATCGACAGCTTGTAGGCGATCTGCTTGTTGCCCGCCCCGCCGGCGATCAGCGTGAGGATCTCGATCTCACGGGCGGTCAGCCCGTCGTAGAAGTCCTTGGGCGTGGTGTCCCCGGTGATCATCCCCAGCACCCTCTGGGCCACCGCCCCGGCCATGACCCGCTCCCCCGCGTGCACCGCCAGGATGCTGGAGATGATCGCCTCGGGCTCGGAGTCCTTGAGGACGTAGCCCTTGGCCCCCGCCTTCAGCGCCGCCAGCACGTGGCTGTCGGCCTCCAGGGTGGTGAGGATCAGGACCGGGATCTCCGGGTTCGATGCGGCGATCTGCTGGGTCGCCTGGATGCCGTCGAGATGGGGCATCTTGATGTCCATCAGGACGACGTCGGGTTCGAGCTCGCGGCAGCTGCGCACCGCCTCGACGCCGTCACGGGCCACGGAGACCACGGTGACCCGCGGGTCCGCGTCGAGGAGGCCGGCCAGACCCGACCGGAAGAGGGTCTGGTCGTCCGCGATCAGCACCCGGACCGGCTGGGCGCCGGTCATCCGCTCACAGCGACGCTGCCGGCCGGCGGTCGCGTCCCCCGATCTCGCACTGGCTCCCCCAAGAACTGCCGCAGCCGGCGCCAGTGTGCTGGCGCGATAGCCGTGATTGTGGTGTACAGGCCTCCAGCTTACCCATTTCCCAGAGCCTTCGACGCCTCGCCCCCCACGTTTGCCGGGAAGCCGGCGCAGCGGGTCCGGGTGCGCCCGACCCGCTCGGCGGGGAAGGGGCATCCGTTCCGATTGACGGGCGTACATCCGTTCTGATTGACGCATTGGACCAGCCGGAGTAGTCTTCGCCCACTCTGAGTGGTGAGAAGTGGTGAGAAGTGGTGAACGTGACCGCAAGGTCCCTGACGCGACCCGCCCCCGGCCCTGGGCCGGCGGCGATGCGTGACCTCACATGCTCCTCGGTCAATTTGATCACGCTGTCGACGCCAAGGGGAGGGTGGCCGTCCCCGCGCAGTTCCGGCCGCACCTGGCCCCGGGCGCAGTGGTCTCCATCGGCCCGGAGGGGCGCCTCGTGATCTGGCCCACCGCCACCTGGGAGGCGCACCTGCGCACCCTGAGCATCACCGCCGGAACCCCCGCGGAGCAGCGCAAGTACCTCCGGCGGGTCAATGCCGGCACCCGGGACGTCGAGCTCGACTCCCAGGGTCGCCTCCTGCTCCACCCGTCCCACCGTGAGTTCGCCGCCATCGGGGAGCGGGCCACCTTCGTGGGCATGGGCGAGTTCGTCGAGCTCTGCTCCACCGAGCGCTGGGAGGAGGAGACGCGTGAGCTCACTCCCGAGTTCTTCACCGAGCTGACCGACCGCATCAATCCGATGGGTTTCATCGCCCACGCACCGGCGCCGTCGTGAGCGGCGCCGATCTGGCCGCACCACCCGCCCATGCCGATCGTGGCAGGCATGGACAGGTCCGCCGATGCCACGCCCGGGGAGCCGCCTGAGGCGAGCCTCCACCGGCCGGTCCTCCTCACACCTCTCATACAGAACCTGCAGCCCCATGAAGGCCAGGTGGCCATCGACGGGACCCTGGGCGGCGGCGGCGTCACCGCCGCGCTCTTGGACAGGGTCGGCGCGACCGGGCGGGTCCTCGCCATCGACAGGGACCCCACCGCGATCGCCCGAGCCCGCCTGCGTTTCGCCGGCCCGGCCGGTGAGCGGCTGATCCTCGCCCAGGGTGACTTCGCCGAGATCGACCACATCGCCGCGGGTCACGGGATCGTCGCCGCCGACTCCCTCTGCCTCGACCTTGGCACCTCCTCACTTCAGCTCGACGATCCCGCTCGCGGCTTCAGCTTCCGGCAGGACGGCCCGCTCGACATGAGGATGGACCAGACCGCGGACAGCGAGACCGCGGCCACCATCCTCAACAGATGGGACGAGGCGGAGCTGGCCGCCCTGATCCACACCTACGGCGAGGAGAGGTTCGCCACCGCGATCGCCCGGGCCGTCGTCCGGGAGCGCCGGCGCGCTCCCATGGCGACCACCCAGCAGCTCCGGGAGCTGATCGAGCGGACCATTCCCCGCCGCTTCTGGCCCAAGCGGATACATCCCGCCACCCGGACCTTCCAGGCGCTCCGCATCGAGGTCAACCATGAGTTGGAGAGTCTCCGTCGCGGGCTGCAGGCCGCCATATCGCTCCTCCGGCCCGGTGGGCGTCTTGGGGTCATCTCCTTTCATTCTCTCGAGGACTCCCTTGTCAAGAACGCACTCCACGTCGCAGCACAGAACTGTCTCTGTCCGCCCCAACAGCCCTTCTGCACCTGCGCTCACCGGGCCTCGCTCCTCCTCCTCACCCGCAGGGCGATCCGGCCCGACCCAGAGGAACTGGCCGTGAACGCCAGGTCCAGGTCGGCCCGCCTCCGGGTGGCGGAGAAGCTGGATTCCCGATAGCCTCCCCCTCCCTGCGGAGGAGGCCGGCACCTGCCGGCCTCCTCCCACCCCCCTCCTGACACCTCCCCATCACTCCCCCTCCCCGCGGAGGAGGCCGGCCCCGGCTGGCCTCCTCCGTACTCCTTCCCGCGCGCGTTCCCCCCTCCCGCCGCTCCCCGCGGCGACCCGCCGCAGCAACCGTCCCACTCGACGTCCAGGCAACTCTCCATGCAACTCCACTCCCTCCGCGATCGCGGCGACGCCGATGAGTCCGCCGACGCCCTTCCCCTCAGCGCGCCCTCGTCCCGCCGCGACCGGAGGCGGCGGGGCGGGCCGCGCACGCCCCTGCCGCTGCTCCCGATCATCGCGGTCTGCGCGGGGATCGGCCTCGCCTATGTCAGCCAGACCGCCCAGGCCACCCAGGCCAACTACGACCAGACCTCCCTGATCCATCAGCAGCAGCAGCTCACGCTGGAGGACCAGCAGCTCGGCAGCCAGCTCGGGGAGCTCTCCGCCTCGGCGAGGATCATCGAGTCGGCGCAGCAGCTGGGGATGGTCACGGGCGGGACCTGGGCCTACGCCGTGGCGCCGGCCGCTCAGGTGGCGACACCGCCCGCCACCGAGCTGGCAGCCCCGTCCACCCAGTCCGGGGGCTCGGTGCTCGGCGAGTTCGGCTCCGCCCTCCTCGGTGTATTCGGCGGCTCGGCGTGAGGCGCCCCGCTCGCGGTGGCTCGGGTGCCGGAGGCTCTCCTGTCAACCGCGACTGGGCCGGACGCGAATGGCTGTCCGAGGCGCTGACGGCGCGTGACCGCCACACGGCGGGCGCGGGCCGCGCCTCGAGCCCCGGCGGGCCCACGTCCCTTCCGGGCGCCGTCCCCTCCCGCACCGCAGCGGCGCACCCCTCCGGCAGGACAGCCGTCGCCACCCCCCCGGCCGCGCCGGGCACGGCTCCCCCCGGAAATCATCGGGCGTCCCTGGGCGGGCCCGGAGCCCCGCCACCGGCGTCGCGCGGATGGTTCGTCGGGGAGGGGCCCCACGTGCGGGGTCGCGCCATCTGGCTGATGCTCTGTTTCGCCTCCCTCGCCATCCTTCTCATGGGGCATCTCTTCCAGGTCCAGATCGGCGAGCACACCGCGCTCACCGCCGCCGCCGCCAAGGAGGACGACATGAGCTTTGTCCTCACCGCCCACCGGGGCGAGATCCTGGACAGCGACGGCCAGGTGCTGGTCGGCACCGTGCCCACCTACTCCGTGTACGTCGACCCCGCGATGATCCCGGCGGATCAGCTCGACCAGGACGCGGCCGAGATCGCGACGGTGCTCCCGCTCAGCGAGAGCCAGGTGGTCCAGGTGCTCTCCGAGCCCAACCAGTACGCCTTCCTCGCCGATCACGTCAGCCAGGGGGTCAAGGATCAGCTCGTCGACCTGGACTCGCCGGCGGTCCCCGGTCTCATCCTCACCGACGAGGACGAGCCGGTCTACGAGCCGTCGGCGGTGCCCGGAGAGTCGTTCGCGGCCAACCTGCTCGGCTTCGTCAACGCCAGCGGGCAGGGACAGTACGGGGTGGAGGGCTACTACAACTCCCTTCTCACCGGCAAGAACGGCGCGGCCTCGGAGATCAGGGACAGCCAGGGCAACGCCATCTACCTCAACCACGCTCAGAACGTGCCCGCCCAGAATGGGGACAACCTCGAGCTGGGCCTCAACTCCCAGGTCCAGTACTGGGCCGAGCAGGCGATCGCGGAGGCGGTCACCAAGGACAGCGCCCAGTCCGGGGAGATCCTGGTGATGGACACCCACACGGGGGCGATCCAGGCCTGGGCCGACTACCCGAGCTACGACGCCACCGACTACGCCTCGACCCCCATCGCCGACTTCAGCGACCAGTCGGTCGACGGGCTCTACCAGCCCGGGTCGGTGATGAAGGTGGTCACCTTCGCGGGCGGCCTGCAGAACAGCGCGATCACCCCCGGATACACCTTCGACGAGCAGCAGACCGTGGTCGACGGCATCCTCATCCATGACTGGGACGACCGGAGTCACGGCGAGGTCACCATGCAGCAGGTCCTCGACATGTCGCTCAACAACGGGGCCATGAAGGTCATGAACCTGGAAGGGCCCAACGCCTTCTACACCAACATGCTGGCCTTCGGGATCGGCGCCCCGACCGGTGTGGATCTCGCCGGCGAGGTCAACCAGCAGATGGCGGCGCAGAGCAAGCTCTCCATGCTCGACTACAGCGAGATGTCCTTCGGCCAGAGCGTGGTGGTGACCCCGGTGGAGATGCTCGCCGCCGTGAACGCCGTGGCCAACGGCGGGGTGTGGGTGGAGCCCCACGCGGTCGACTCGATCGTCGACCCCAGCACCGGGACCACGACCCCGGTGGAGCCGACCACGCGCCGGGTGATGTCGGCGGCGACGGCATCGACCCTCACCACCATGATGACCCACGTCGTCGACGACTCCAGCGGTGAGGGCTTCGACGCCCGCATCCCCGGCTGGAGCAGCGAGGTGGCGGGCAAGACGGGGACGGCCCAAGAGCCCATCAACGGCCAGATGACGGGCAGCGTCACCTCCTTCGTCGGCTACCTCCCGGCCACCAACCCGCAGTTCACCATGATGGTGGTGGTCAACGAGCCGCAGGTCCCGGCTGCCGACGACTTCGGCTCGCTCCTGGCCGCTCCGGTGTGGCGGCAGATGGCCGAGCAGATGATCGACTACTACCACCTCACCCCCTGAGCTCCCGCCCTCTCCGCTCTCCGTCCGGCTGTGGCACCATCCGGCGGTGCTCCGTGCCGATTCGCTCGCCGACCTCCTCGGCGGCCGGCTCGAGGCCGCGCCGGGCGCCCGCCTCGAGATCTCCGATCTGGTCAGCGACTCGCGAAGGGTGACCCCCGGTGCGGGTTTCGTCGCCCTGCCGGGCGAGGCGATGGACGGTCACGCCTTTGTGGCCGATGCGGCTCGCCGGGGCGCCGCCCTCGCCGTGGTGGGAGCGACCTTCTTGCCGGGGGCGGAGACGCCGCCCCTCCTCATCTGGGTGCCCGAGACGGCCGCCGCGCTCCGCGCCGCCTGCGCCCGCCGGATCTCCCAGCTCGGGGCCACGGTGGTGGGGGTGACCGGCTCGGTGGGCAAGACCACCGCCAAGGAGATGTGCGCGCTGGCCCTCTCCGGCCGGCCGACCTCCAGGACCCCGGGCAACCTCAACACCTGGACCCAGATCCCGCTCCATGTGCTCGGCCTCGAACCGCCGGTGGAGCGCCTGGTGATCGAGATGGCGATGACCGCACCCGGTGAGATCGCCGACCTGGCCGGCTTCACCCACCCCACGTACGGGGTGCTGCTCAATGTCGGCCAGGCCCACATCGGCCGCCTCGGTTCTGAGGCGGCGATCGCCGACGCGAAGGCCGAGCTGCTCGCGGCCCTTCCTGCGGATGGTGCCGCCATCCTCAACGCCGACGATCCCCGGGTGGTGGGGGTCGCGGCGCGCAGCCACGCCCCGCTCCGCTGGTTCGGAGAGGAGAGCCCCGAGGCCACCTGGCGGGTGGAGGACGCCGCCCTCGACGGGGTGCTGGGCAGCCGGGCCGTCCTGGTCGGCCCAGACGGGCGGGCCCAAGTCCGCCTCCGGGCGCCGGGGCGCCACCTCCTCCTCGATGCCGCGGCCGCGGCGGCCGTCGCATTCTGCTTCGGGGTCGGCATCGGTGAGGCCGCCGAGAGGATCGGCGACTTCGCTCCGGCTGAGCATCGCGGCGAGGTCATCGCCGGCCTCCGGGGTTCCACCCTCGTCGACGACAGCTACAACAGCAGCCCCACCTCGCTGGCGGCCGCCCTCGAGCTGCTCCGCGTCAGCGCGGCCCCCGAGCGGCTCGCCATCATTGGCGACATGCTGGAGTTGGGGGACCGCACGCTCTCCGCCCACCGCGAGGCCGGGCGCCGGGCCGCCGGAGCCGCCACCCGGCTGATCGCGGTTGGAGAGCAGGCCGAGGTTGTCGCCGCCGCCGCGGTCGCTGCCGGGATGGCCGCCGCGGCGGTCGCCCAGGCCGGCGATGCGGAAGGGGCTGCGGAGCTCGCCATCCCGCTGCTGCGCCCCGGCACCGTGGTGCTGGTCAAGGGGAGCCGCGGGATCGGGCTCGACCTGGTGGTGCGGCGGCTGCTGCCGTGACCCGCGCCATCGTCGCCGCCGCCGTCTGCTTCGTCGCCGGCGTTGCCCTCTACCCGGTGCTGATCACCATCCTGGCCCGTGCCGGGGCGGGACAGATGGTGCAGGCGTACAACCCCGCGTCCCACCGGGCGAAGGCGGGGACACCGACCATGGGTGGCATCCTCTTCTGCCTCTTCGGGGTCGCGGTGTGGCTGGCCACCGACCGCACCCAGGCCGGATTCGTGATCGCCTTTGCGCTGGTCGGTGGGGCGGCGGCGGGATTCCTCGACGACCTCGCCAACGTCCGAGGCCTCGGCTCCCTGGGTCTGCGGGTCCGGCAGAAGCTGGTCCTTCAGATCGTGGTCGGGGTCGCGGTCGGATTCGGCCTGCACGCCGTCGGCGCCCCCGCCCAGGCCCTGCCCCTGGCCGGGATGGTCAAGCTCGGCTGGGCGATCGTCCCGCTCTCCGCCATCGCGGTGGTGGCCACGACCAACGCGGTCAACCTGACCGACGGGGTGGATGGCCTGGCCGGGAGCTGTGTTGCACTCGCCCTGGTCGGCGCCATCGTCGCCTCCCTCTGGCTGGGAGCGGCGAGCGCCGCCACGCTCTCCGCCGCCCTCCTCGGCACCATCGTCGCCTTCCTCCTCTACAACTGGCATCCCGCCCGGATCTTCATGGGCGACACCGGGGCCCTTGGCCTCGGAGCCGCCCTGACCGCAATCTGTGTCGAGGCCCACCTGCTCTGGCTGCTGCCCCTGCTCGGCATCGTCTTCGCGGTGGAGACGGCCAGCGTCATCGTCAACGTCACCGCCATCACCCGCTTCCACCGCCGCGTTTTCCGGGCCAGCCCGCTCCACCATCATTTCGAGAAGATGGGTGTTCGCGAGGAGCGCCTGGTGCTGCTCTTTGCGGCCGGGGGCGCGGTCGCAGTTGCCCTCACCCTGCTGACGGTGCACGTCGTCGCGTGACGAGCGCGCGCGGCACTGACCTCGCAATGCTTCGCCACAAAGCCGCTGCGTGCGTAACAATGTCCGCCTGGCCTGATTCCCGCAACCGTCCTCCCCACGTCACCGCACCGCAGGAGCAGCATGGCCGTCCAGACGTCCCCGACGCGCAGTCTCGACCTGCCCATCCGCAGGGCCAGGGTCGAGCTCACGCCGGCGGCGCGAGGGCTCGCAGCCGTCGATGGATGGCTCTATGTCGCCATCGCCGCCATCTGCGCCTTTGGGCTGGTGATGGTCTACAGCGCCTCCGAGGTGCTCGCCTATCAGCAGACCGGCAATCCCAGCTACTACTTCGAGCGTCAGGTCGCCTACATGGTGGTCGGGCTGACCGGGATGCTGGTGCTCGCCCGTCTCGACTATCACCACCTCCTGCGCTGGTCGCGCGCGATCGGGCTGATCACGGTGCTGATGCTGCTCGCCGTGCTGGTGCCCCGCATCGGCACCCAGATCAACGGAGCGAGGCGCTGGTTCGATCTCGGCGTCATCGAGCTGCAGCCGTCCGCGGTGGCGGCGCTTGCGGCGATCGTCGTCCTGGGCCGCTGGCTGAGCGATCGGGGCACCCTGGTCCGGAGCTGGCGGGGGATCCGGGACTACGTCATCCTGCTCTGCATCCCGGTCGGGCTGATCCTCCTCGAGAAGGACCTGGGGAGCACCGTCGTCATCGCCGCAGTCGGCGGGATCCTGCTCTTCCTGGCCGGCGCTCGCTACCGGCACCTGATCACCCTGCTGGCCATCGGAGGGGCTGTCGGCTGGCTTACCGTCCTCGCCGAACCCTACCGGCTGAGCCGGATAACCTGCTTCGGACAGTCGGTGAACGATGCATCGCTCAGCACCTGCTGGCAGGGTACCCAGGCCCTCTTCGGGCTCGGCCGGGGAGGGTTGACGGGGGTGGGGCTGGGCAACTCCATCCTGAAGTACGCCTGGCTGCCCGAGGCCCATACCGACTTCATCTTCGCGATCATCGGCGAGGAGCTGGGTCTGATCGGGACGGCCGCGGTGGTGCTGGCCTTCACCTTCCTGGCGTGGCGCGGGATCCGGGCGTCGCTGCGGGCTCCCGACCGCTTCGGGACCCTGCTCTCCGGAGGGATCACCGCCTGGATCTGCATCCAGGCATTCGTCAACGTCGCCGCGGTGACCGTGCTGATCCCGACCACCGGCATCCCGCTCCCCTTCATCAGCTACGGGGGCACCGCCTTGGTGATGAACCTGGCCGCGGTGGGGATACTCTGCAACGTGTCGGCGCAGGGCCGGCGCCAGGCGTCCCCGGAGAAGCGCAGCTTCTCGGGGGTGGAGCGTCAGGGGGCTCTCAGTCGTGCGAACGTTGATCGCCGGGGGCGGGACGGGGGGGCACCTGATCCCGGCGCTGGCGGTCGCCGCCGAGTTGCGCGCCGCTGACCCGGAGGGCGCAGTGCTCCTGGTCGGCCGGCGAGGCGGGGTCGCCGAGGCGCTCGTCGAGCGCACCGGCATCCCCCTGGAGACCCTGGAGATCCGCGGCCTCGACTTTGCCCACCCGGCGACGGTCGCTCTCTTCGGGCTGCGTCTGACCCGGTCGGTCAGAGAGGCGGGCCGCCTCATCCGCCGATTCAGGCCGGATGTGGTGGTGGGAGCGGCGGGCTACGTCTCGGTGCCGGTGGTGCTGGCCGCCCGACGGGAGGGGGTGCCCGTCCTGCTCCTCGAGCAGAATGCACTCCCCGGCCGGGCGACCCGATTCCTGGCCCGTCGTGCCGACGCGGTCGCGGTCTCTTTTCCCGGCACCGCTCGGCTGCTGCGCGGGCACGGGGTCGAGGTGACCGGCAATCCGATTCGCCGGGAGTTCCGCGACGGGGCGCCGCCGCTGCGCGACCGACCGCGACGGCTGCTGGCGTGGGGCGGCTCGCAGGGGGCACGGCGGATCAATCGGGCGCTCTCCGACTGCGCTCCCCGACTGCTCCGTGACCATCCCGAGCTGGAGATCACCCACCAGTGCGGTCAGCTCGACGAGGCCGAGGTGCTCGCGACCCGTGCCGCGCTCGATCCCGAGCTGCGGCGCCGCTGGGAGGTGGCCGCCTTCTACGCCGACGCCGCCACCCGGGTGTCCGAGGCCGACCTGGTGCTGATGCGCGCCGGGGGCTCGTCACTCGCCGAGGTGAGCGCTCTCGGCCGCCCCATGATCCTGGTTCCGTACCCCTACGCCGGCGACCACCAGCGGCACAATGCGGCCCCCTACGTCGAGGCCGGTGCCGCCCTGCTCGTGCCCGACGCGGAATGCGACGGGGAGCGCCTCCGCGGCGTCCTCGAGGAGGTCCTGGGCGATCCGGGGCGCTGGCGGGAGATGGCCGAGAGGAGCCGAGCCATGGGCAGGCCGGAGGCGACCGCCAACGTGGCGGCGATCGTCCGGCGCCTGGCGGGCACCGGCCGGGCCCGGGGGACTCCCCGTGCCGCCTGAGCCGCACCCCCGCCACGTCCACTTCCTCGGCATCTGCGGCTACGCGGTGAGCGGCGCCGCCATCCTCGCCAAGCAGATGGGCGACCTGGTCACCGGCAGCGACGAGCACGCCTACCCGCCCGTCTCCGACATCGTCACCGCGGCGGGCATCCCGTGGGAGAACGGGCACGATCCGCGCAACCTCGACCGCTGGGGCGTCCCCGACCTGGTGGTCGTGGGCAATCAGGTGCGACCCCTCAACGAGGAGTGGCTGGAGGCCTCGCGGCGCGGACTCCCCCAGAGCAGCGAGGTCGAGTTCTTCGTCTCCCTGACCGGGTCGCGGCTCCGCCTCTCCGTCTGCGGCACCCATGGCAAGACGACCACCTCGGCGCTGCTCATCCACATGCTCGCGCGCTGCGGGATGGACCCGGGATTCCGGCTCGGCTCGACCTCCCTCGACGTCGGCGGGAGTGCCCGCCTCGGTACCGGGCCGTTCGTCTTCGAGGGCGACGAGTACACCACCGCCCCCTGGGATCCGCGCCCGAAGTTTCTTCACATGCGGCCCGCGGCGGCCTGCGTCACCCGGCTCGAGTGGGATCACCCCGACGTGTACCCGTCGCCGGAGGCCTACCGGATGCCGTTTGTCCGGCTTGCGGAGACCATGCCCGCCCGCGGTCTGCTGGTGCTCTGCGGCGACGACCCCGAGGCGCTGGGATTGCGCGCCCACGCCGCCTGCCCCGTCGCCGTCTACGGGGAGGGCGAGGCGGCTGATTGGCGGGTGATCCGGGAGGACGACGACGGCTCGGTGCAGCGGTTTAGGGTCGACTGCCGTGGGCTGTCGGTTCCCGAGGTGGCGCTCACCTTTCCCGGCAGGCACAACGCGCTCAACGCCACCGCCGCGCTGGCTCTCGCCACGTTCGCCGGTGCCCCGATCGAGGCATGCGTCGCGGCCTGCGCGGACTTCCGGGGGCCCGCCCGCCGCTTCGAGATCCTGGGGACGGCCGGCGGGGTCACCGTGGTCGACGACTACGCCCACCACCCCACCGAGGTCTGGGCCGCCATCAACGCCGCCCGTGCCCGTTACGGGGAGGCACGAATCATCGCCGTGCACACCCCTCACACCTACTCGCGCACCCTCGCCCTGCTCGAGGACTACCGGCGGAGCTTCGAGGAGGCGGACGTCGTGGTCCTGGGCCCCCTCGAGGCGGCCCGTGAGCGCGGCCAGACGGCGACCGTATCGTCCGCCGACGTCGCCGCCCGGATCGATGGCCGGGAGGTGCACCTGGTCGGAGACAGCGCCGAGGGAGTGGAGGAGGTCCTCCGGCTGGCGCACCCCGGTGATGTGGTCCTCGTCCTCTCCCTCGGCGGCTTCGACAAGATCGCGCGCCGCATCCATGCCGCGCTGGGCGAGCGGGCGGCGGGGGCCCAGCGTGGATGACGAGTGGCTCGCCACCCTGCCGGGGGCCCGGCGCGGCGAGCCTCTCGGCCGCCACAGCCAGTACGGGATCGGGGGCCCTGCCGACTGGTACCTCAAGGTTCGCGACACCGCCCAGCTTGGCGAGGTGATGCGCCGCTGCCACCAGACCGGGGTGCCGCTCACGGTGATCGGCGCCGGGAGCAACAGCCTGGTCCTGGACGGCGGCATCCGCGGCCTGGTGGTCGAGCTGCCCCGCGACCGGATGCGTGAGCTCTCCGACGGCATCGTCGAGCTCCCCGGCGGGGCGATGATGCCCCGGGCGGCGCTCGACTGCGCGGCGCGCGGGCTGGGGGGCCTGGAGTTCGCCATCGGCGTCCCCGGAACCTGCGGCGCCTCGGTGCGAGGCAACGCCGGCGCCTTCGGCTGTGAGGTCAAGGACAGGCTGGTCACCTGCGACGCGCTCGCGCCCGACGGATCGCAGCACACCTATGCGGCATCCGACCTCGCTTTCGCCTACCGCGATTCGCGCTTCAAGCACGACCTCGCCGGCCACGTCGTGGTCAGCGCCCGCTTTCGGGTCCATGTCGACCTGCCGGTCGCGGTGCGAGCCCTGACCGACGCCATCCAGATCGAGCGCCGGGCCACCCAGCCGTACAGCGAGCGGAGTCTGGGCAGCATGTTCACCAACCCACCTGGCGACCACGCCGGCCGGCTGATCGACGCCGCCGGGCTGAAGGGGGCACGGGTCGGCGGCGCCGAGGTCTCCCTGAAGCACGCCAACTTCGTGATCAACGCCGAGGGCGCGACCGCCGCCGACGTGCTGGAGCTCTGCGACCTGATCCAGCGAACCGTCGCGGAGCAGTTCGGCGTTCACCTGGTACCGGAGATCGCGGTGCTCGGCGAGCCGGTGCGGAGGACGGACGGATGAATGCGGCGACCGGCGGGGCGCCGGGGCACATCGTCTTCGGGGGGACCGGCGTCGGACAGCTCTGCTGTCCGCGCCTCGTTCTCGGCGCGATTGCATCTCGCGCCTGCGAAAGCCCCCCTGCGACGACGTGCCCCATCGCCCCTCTCCGACTCGGCGCGATCGCAGCTCGCGCCTGCGCAAACCCCCCTTCAACGATGTGCCCCGCCGGCCCTCTCCGACTCGGCGCGATCGCAGCTCGCGCCTGCGCAAAGCCCCCTTCAACGACGTGCCCCGCCGGCCCTCTTGGAGCACTTTCGTGAGTCTCCGCATCGCCGTGGTGTGCGGTGGGCCGAGTGCCGAGGTCGAGGTCTCGCACCTCTCAGGGTCCCAGGTCGCCGCCGCCCTGCGCTCCCGCGGACATCAGTGCACGATCCTGGAGGTCGACGCCGAGCTGTGGCCCGCGCTCGAGGCGGGCGGCTACGACTGTGTCTTCATCGCCGTCCACGGCCGCTTCGGCGAGGACGGCACCGTGCAGGGGGTGTGCGAGCTGCTCGGCCTCCCGTACACCGGCAACGGCCTGCTCGCCGCCGCCCTCTGCTTCGACAAGGTCGCCGCCAAGCGGCTGTTCGCCGCCGAGGGGATCGACACGCCTCCCTGGCGGACCCTGCCCTCCACGTTTGCGCATCCCGACGACATCCGGCCGGCCATGGCGAGCGCCGCCGCCGAGCTGGGCTATCCGCTGGTGGTCAAGCCCCGCCACGGCGGATCGACCATCGGGCTGTCGATCGTGCGCGATGCCGAGGGATTGGTGCCCGCCTGGGAGACGGCCGCTGTCCACGGCGAGGTGCTCTGCGAGAGATTCGTCGCCGGTACCGAGGTCACGGTGGGCATCCTGGGGGATAATCCCCCCCGGGCCCTCCCGACCCTCGAGATCGTCTCCGAACGTCCCCTCTACGACTATGCAGCGAAGTACACCGCGGGTCAGAGCCACCATGTCATCCCCGCCCGCCTCTCCGAGGAGGGGCGTCGCGCCTGCACGTACGCGGCGCTCCGGGCCCACGTCGCCCTGGGCTGCCGCGACCTCTCGCGGGTGGACCTCATCATTGACGGCGGCGGTGTGCCCTGGGTGCTCGAGGTGAATGCCATCCCCGGGCTGACCGAGCTGTCCCTGCTCCCCGATGCCGCCCGCGCCGCCGGTATCTCGTTCCCCGAGATGTGCCAGGGGCTGGTCGACGCTGCCGTCGCGCGTTCCGGGAGGCTCCCCGGGTGATCGAGACACCCCAACGCGACGCCGGCAGCCCGGACCTGGAGACCAGGCATCGCGTTCGGGTGCGCGCCGTGGCCACCGCGATCGCGGATCAGCCCTCGACGTCTCGCCGCTTCGAGGTGTCCGAGGAGATGGAGCTTCGCGGGTCCATCCGGCGCCGTCACGGCTTGCCCCAGCTCCCCAAGCCTGCGTCGGAGCGGGCGGACCATCGCCCGCTGCTCGCGGGCCTGGCGCTGCTCGTCGAGCTGGCGGTGCTCGCCGGGGCGCTCTGGGCTCCGATCTTCAAGGTGACCTCGGTCAGGGTGACCGGCACGCGGCTGCTCGACAGCGCCCAGGTCGTCAGGGCCGCCGACGTGTCGCAGAGCATCTTCATCCTGAATGGGGACGCCGTCGCCGCCCGCGTCCGATCGCTGCCGTGGGTGGAGTCGGTGAAGGTGACCACAGCCCTCCCGGCCAGCGTCCGGATCGCGGTCACCGAGTGGACCCCCATGGCGCGGGTGATCCGTGGTGGCGCCGAGTACGTGCTGGCCGCACAGGGTGCGAGCCTGCGGCTGACCGCCTCACAGGCGTCCAGCCTCGGCGATGTCCCTCTCCTCCTCGACCTCCGTCCCGCCTGGCTGCAGACCACGGTGTCCCCCCAGCTGATCAGCGTGCTGGGGTCCGCCGCCGCGCGCTTCCCGACGGTCTTCGGCGTGCACGTGGTGGCGTACGAGTGGGACGGGACCGGGACGTTCTCGCTCTGGACCAGCGCCGGGTGGGAGGCGGTCCTCGGCGACATCACCACCCCGGGGGCGATCAGCGTCATCCCCGGCCAGCTCGCCGCTCTCAGCGTGCTGCGCAGCGCCCTCGACTTCGCCCACCCCACCTTCGGTTACATCGATCTGGAGGACGTCGGCGCACCGGCGGTCGGAGGCACCCCGGGGTTGCCGTCCCAGGTGAGCGCCGCTCTCCTTTCGACGTTTGCCCACTGAGCCACCCTGCCTCCCCTCTTTCCGTTCAAACGCGCCAAAGGTGTTGTTAGCCTAGGCTAGCGCCCGCGCGGACCAGCCGATACCATTACTGGGTATGAGGGTTCGGCCACCATTGGCCGTCGATCATTTGGGGGAATGACCGTGGGATTCATGGACAAGATGCGATCTGTCGTGGGCGGGGTGTCCCCGGAGCTCCTGGCCAACGGGACGCTCGCGCGCGGCGAGGTCGTCTCCGTGCAGATGACCGGCATGAGCGTGTCGCACGGCGACCAGGTCGCCACGCAGAAGCAGGTGTGCAACGTCACCCTCAACGTCATCATGGACAACACCCCGCCGTTTCCGGCGACAGTGAAGCAGGGCATCCCGGTCCTGCTGCTGCCCCAGCTGTCGAGCGGCAGCGCGGTGGTCGCGGTGCGGGTCAATCCCGCCAACCACCAGGAGGTCGCGATCGACTTCGACAGCGCGCCGCCGACCGTTACGCTGGCGGCGGGCGGGCCCAACACCGGCAGCGCGGCGGAGCTGCTGGCCACCGGGACCGCCGCGCGGGCGATCATCATCCAGAGCCAGCCGCTCGGCGTGAGGAATCAGGCCGGTGTGGACATGTACGCGCTGATGGTGACCATCCTCTGCGACGGGTTCGCCCCCTATCAGACCCAGATGGGCAACCCCGTACCGCCGAGTGGCTTGCCGCTACTCTACCCGGGGTCCAACCTGCCCGCCAAGGTCCGGCCCGGTCAGCAGGGCCAGGTGATCATCGACTGGGAGGCGGCTGTCGCTCAGGCCACCGGGGGAGTCCCCAGCTGACTTTCCGCGTCTGAACGCTTCGCCGCCACCCGGATTCCCCGTGGGGCGAGATCAGCCCGGGCGCTCCCACGGTCGCGCCGCGAGCAGCGCCGACAGGATCGCGCTGGTCGCCGGCGAGCGGTTCATGGTGATGAAGTGGATGCCCGGTGCACCCGCGCCGAGCAGCTCGGCGCACTGCAGGGTGGACCAGGCCACCCCGAGCTCCAGCACCGCCTGGGGATCGTCGCGCCGGCGCTCGAGCGCGGCGGCCAGCTGCTCTGGGATCCTCACCCGGATCCGGGCGATGAACCCGTGCAGCTGACTCACGCTGGTGACCGGCATGATCCCCGGGATGATCGGCACCGTGATCCCGGCGCCGCGGGCGGCGGCGACGAAGTCGAAGTACGCGCGGTTGTCGAAGAACAGCTGGGTGATCAGGTAGGAGGCTCCCCGCTCCACCTTCTCGCGGGTCCAGCGGAGCTCGTCGGCGAGGGATGCGGACTCCGGGTGGGTCTCGGGATAGCAGGCGGCACCGATAGAGAGGTCGTAGGACTCCGCGATGAGCGCCGCCAGGTCCGACCCGTGAGCGAGACCGTCGGGCGCGGGCACGAAGCTCTCCTCCCCGCGCGGAGGGTCGCCGCGCAGGGCGAGCACGTTCTCGATGCCGGTGTCGACGATGCGGCGGAGCAGCTCGTGGAGCTCTTCCCGGCTGCTCCCCACGCAGGTGAGGTGGGCCACAGGGGTGATGTCCAGCTCACGGCGGATGCGCTCGACCAGCTCCACGGTCCGGGCCCGGGTGCTGCCACCGGCCCCGTAGGTCACCGACACGAATCCCGGCTCCAGTTCGCGGAGCGCGGCGATGGTGGCGAAGAGCGCGGCCACCCCGGCGGCATCCTTGGGCGGAAAGAACTCGAAGCTGAAGTTGGGCCGGCGCGATTCGAGGAGGTCGGCGACGCGCATGGTCCCGCCATGGTGCCAGAGGCGCGTCAGGCTGTGGGGAGTGGGCGGCTCTCCGTCTCGTCGATCTCGACCTGACTACCGCGCGCTCAGGCGGGGCTGGTCACCGGCAGGCCGTACCACCGGGCCGCCTCGGCCAGGTGCTCGTCGTAGGTCACGAAAGCCGAGAGCCGGGCGCCCAGGGAACGCGCGGTGGCGAGGTGGAGGGAGTCCAGCGAGGGCAGCTCAGGGGGGCGCAGGACGCCCGCCTCGTCAGCGAGCGCCACATCGGCGGGGATGAGGGTGATGCCGTCGAGCAGGGCGTGCACCAGCGCCATGCGGGGTGGGGAGAGGCCGGCGCGCGTCGCCGCCCGCAGCGCTTCGGTGCGCAGCAGCAGGGCCGACACCCGGCGGGGGCGGGGGGCCAGGAAGCGCTGGAGCGCGAGGGCCCCCGGGTCGGGGACGAACAGCCGGACGAACGCCGAGCTGTCGAGGTAGACGAGGTCAGACTTCCCCGGCACGGAGCTCCATCAGCGCATCGAAGGGCGAGCGCTCACCGGGTGCCAGACGCGCCGGAGGGCTCTCATAGAGCATCTGGATGAGGTCGCGCCGCGCCGGGAGGAGCCGTCCCTCCTCGACCATCCCGTCCCACCATCCCTCGTCGTCCCGGAGAGGGACGATCCGAGCCACCCGCCGACCACGGTCGGTGATGGTGATCACCTCACCGGCGGCCGCCCGGCGCACCACCGCGCTTGCGTGGGACTTCAGCTCCCGGATGCCGACCTCGTCGTGAGCGCCCGATTCCGCCATAGAGACCACAAGATACCACCAAAGGAGACCACAGGAGACCACGCCAAACAGCCCCCCTGTCATCGCATACCGGGAAGTGAAGCGTCTCCTCTGGTACCGTCGCATCGTGCGCGCCGTCTACGCCGCTCGCTTTGGGGGGGACGACCCCCTTTCCAACCTGGCGATCGGCGACCGGCCGGACCCCCGGCCGCCCGCCGGCTGGGCGGTGGTGCGGGTCAGCGCCGCCTCTCTCAACCATCACGACCTCTGGACCCTGCGCGGCGTGTCGTCTCAGCCCCTGAACGCGCCCCAGATCCTCGGCTGCGATGCCGCCGGTCGGGTGGAGGAGCTCGGCGAGGGCACCGGCGGGGCGCCCGCCATCGGGACCCGGGTGGTGGTCCACAGCGTCGTCGGCTGCGGCGCCTGCCCCGCCTGCCTGGCCGCGGAGCCCGGGGTCTGCCACCGCCTCAGCCTGCTGGGCGAGCCACCCCACGGCGGCGCCCTCGCCGAGCTGGTCGCCGTCCCCGCCGCCAACCTCGTCCCGCTGCCCGCCATGGTCGGCGATGAGGCCGCCGCGTGCCTTCCCACCGCGTACCTGACCGCCTACCGGATGCTCTTCACCCGGGCCGGGCTCGGGCCCGGGACCTCCGTCCTCGTGCAGGGGGCGGGCGGAGGCGTGGCGACCGCCGCCATCCTCCTCTGCGTCCAGGCGGGGATCGAGGTCCACGCCACCTCCCGCGACGCCGCCAAGCGGCGGGCCGCCGAGGAGCTGGGGGCGGCCAGCACCTTCGACCCCGGAGATCTCGAGGCGGCGCGAGGGCTGACCGAGCGCACCGGTGGTGGTGTCGACGCCGTCCTCGAGACGGTGGGGGAGGCCACCTGGAGCCTCAGCCTGCGATCCGTCCGCCCGGGCGGGACCGTGGTCGTCGCGGGCGCCACCAGCGGACCCAACCCCCGGGCTCAGCTGAACCGCATCTTCTGGCGCCAGCTCACCATCGCCGGGACCAGCATGGGGACACTGGCGGAGCTGGAGCGGCTGGTCGCCCTCTGTGCCTCCGGGGCGCTTCGCCCGCTGGTCGACAGGGTGGTGCCGCTCGACGACGCCCGCTCCGCCTTCGCGGCCCTCGCCGCCGGGCAGCAGCGAGGCAAACTGGTCGTCCGGATCGCTCCCTGAGCCGTCGCCGGGCCTCTCGGTCGTGCGGGTTCGTCGCTTGCACGGGTGCGCGGCCGGTGCTAGGGTGGATCGGCTACAGCGGCCCGAAAGGGGACCGCGAGCGGCGAGGCCTCGCCGGCAAGGTGCAGAGGCGAGGCCTTGTTCTTGCCCGGGGCCCTGACCCACGTGGCGCGGCCGGGCAGCGCCCTCTCGGCGGCGCGGCAGACGGTGCCATCGGGGGCGTCCCAGAACCCCTGTTTAGCGGTCGCGTCGCGCCTGCGGATGGTACGATTCAGGGCGGCAAGGCACCACCTCGACGGTCAACATCTTGTGCCGGACCGTCCTCGCAAACCCGACATCTTGCGGTTTTGCGGTGGAAAAGCCTTCCGCTGCCGTATTGCCGCGGCTATACTGCAATGTCAATGTGAGCCGTCCCCGCCACGTCTTTGCACTTGATCTAGGAACGACCAAGGTCTGCTGTGCCGTCGCCGACCTCGAGTCGGCGGGGCTGCGGGTCCTCGGTGTGGGCGAGGCCATCTCCCGGGGTATCCGGAAGGGCGCCGTCATCGAGATCGACCGCGCCGCCGAGGCGGTGGCCGAGGCGGTCGACCTTGCCGAGCAGATGGCCGGGCTCGCCATCGACTCCGCGGTGGTCGGACTGGCCGGCGGCCACATCACCTCGCAGAACAGCCGGGGGGTGGTGGCGGTGGCGGCGGGCCGGCGCGAGGTCGGCGTCCAGGACGTCGGCCGGGCTATCGACGCCGCGCGGGCGGTCTCTGTTCCGAGTGACCGGCGCATCCTCCACGTTCTGCCTCAGCAGTTCACCATCGACGGCCAGGACGGCGTCCGCGACGCCATCGGGATGTCCGGGAGCCGTCTGGAGGTCGACGCCCACATCGTCACCGGGGCCACCACGGCGATCCAGAACGTCGTCAAGGTGGTGCACAAGGCGGGGCTGGACGTCGACGATCTCGTGCTCCAGGTGCTCGCCTCCGCGGAGGCTGTGGTCACCGAGGACGAGCTGGAACGGGGCGTCGTGGTCGTGGACATCGGAGGCGGGACGACCGACGTTGCCGTCTTTGCCCGGGGCAGCATCATCCACACCGCGGTCCTGCCCATCGGCGGCAACCACGTCACCGGCGACCTCGCCGTGGGGCTGCGCTGCGACCTTGACACCGCCGAGGTCGTGAAGCGGAGCTTCGGCCACTGTCTCCAGCTGACCCTGCCCTCCGAGGCCCAGGTGACCCTCACCCCGATGGGGTACGACGAGCCGGTCAACGTCCCCCAGCGCTATCTGGCCGAGATCATCGGCCCGCGGGCCAGGGAGATGGCTCAATTGATCGCCGCCCAGATCGAGGTGGCGGGCCCTCCGTCGCTCTTCTCCGGCGGGATCGTGCTCACCGGCGGCGGGGCGCTGCTGCGCGGCTTCGGCGAGATGGTGCAGAGCGTCACCGACCTCCCCGCCCGGGTGGCCGCGCCCTCCGGGGTGAGCGGGATGAACGACGAGATTCAGGGACCCGACCACGCGACCGTGGTCGGACTGCTCCGATGGGCGGCCCGTTCGGGGGGCCGGCCGGCGGCACGGCGTTTGAGCGGCGGCAACGGCCACGTCAACCTCCGCGGTCGTGTCCAGACACCATCCCAGACCCAGCGCGGAGACCCGGCGGGCGCACGTCTCGGGCGCTGGTTTCGAGAGCTCTTCTGAACGGCAGGACCACTACGGCGGGATCAGAACGATGAATGAGAGAGAGCGCGAGCTGCGCCGGATGACCCAGGAGTTCCTGGCACGGTCGGGTAGCGGCGAGGCGCGGAAGCGCGAGGAGAGTGCGATGGCAGACCTTGACCGGACCACCGAGGGCAACGCGCGCATCCGGGTCGTGGGGGTGGGAGGCGGCGGCACCAACGCGGTCAACCGGATGATGCGCGGCAACCTGAAGGGCGTCGAGTTCATCGCCCTGAACACCGACCACCAGGCGCTGATGCAGTCGACCGCCGCGCACAAGATCCGTATCGGATCCAAGGTCACCCGTGGCCTGGGTGCGGGCGGCGACCCCCAGAAGGGTCACGACGCGGCCGAGGAGTCGCGCGACGAGCTGACCAAGGCGCTCGCCGACTCGGACATGGTGTTCATCACCGCTGGGATGGGCGGTGGCACCGGCACCGGGGCCGCCCCGATCGTCGCCGAGATTGCCCGCGAGAGCGGCGCGCTCACCATCGGCGTGGTCACCAAGCCCTTCCGTTTCGAGGGCTTGCGCCGCCAGCGCATCGCCGAGGAGGGGATCGCCTTCCTGCAGGACCGCGTCGACACCCTCATCACCATCCCCAACGAGCGGCTCATGCAGGTCGTCGACAAGAAGACGACCATCACCGAGGCCTTCAAGGTCGCCGATGACGTGCTCCGTCAGGGCGTGCAGGGGATCAGCGACCTGATCGTCTACCCCGGGCTGATCAACCTCGACTTCGCCGACGTCAAGGCGGTCATGTCGGGGCAGGGCGCCGCCCTGATGGGTATCGGCTTCGGCACCGGGGACACCCGGGCCGCCGACGCCGCCCGCGATGCGGTGGCGAGTCCGCTGCTGGAGACGACCATCGCGGGGGCCAAGGGGATCCTGCTCAACGTCACCGGTGGCAAGGACCTCACCCTCTACGAGGTCAACGAGGCGGCCCAGCTGGTCAGCGAGTCTGCGGACAAGGACGCGCAGGTCATCTTCGGCTGCGTCATCGACGAGACCATCAAGGACGAGGTCAAGATCACCGTCATCGCCACCGGCTTCACCGGGCACATCGACGTGCTGGGCACGCTGGCCTACGAGCCCCAGGCGCGCCCGGTCGCGCAGGAGCGGTCGAGCTTCGCCCTGCCTCAGCGGTATGCCCTGCCGGGCAACGCCGATGACCTGGACATACCAGCATTCCTGAGGGATCGTCGGTAGTGGTGGCGCTCATTTCCGTCCATCTCTGCGTCAGCTCTGCTGCTCGGTCGGTCACGCACTTCAGCGCGCTCCCTCCCTGCGCTGCTCACTTCCTTGATCTGAACGGCCTGAGCGCCGCCACTTTGCGGAGGGGCCACGGACAGTAGCGGCCAGATTCGGCAGGAACCTCTGGCGTGAGGTGCCCCTTCTGCACATCGGTCGACTCCAAGGTCGTCGACTCGCGCGACACCGAGACCGGGATCCGGCGTCGCCGCGAGTGCCTCTCCTGCAGCAAGCGTTTCACCACCTACGAGCGCTTCGAGGCGACCCCTCTGTGGGTGCTCAAGAAGGACGGACGGCGTGAGGAGTTCAGCCATCAGAAGCTCCTCGGCGGGCTGCTGATCGCGAGCAAGAAGCGCGACATCGCCCCCGAGCGGTTGGGGGCGCTGGTGGAGGAGGTCGAGAACCAGCTGCGCGGCGAGCACCTCGCCGAGGTCCCCTCCCGGGTGGTGGGCGAGATGGTGATGGAGCGGCTGCGCGAGATCGACGAGATCGCCTACGTCCGCTTCGCATCGGTCTACCGCTCCTTCAAGGACGTGGCCGAGATGAGGGCGGAGATCGAGGACTTTCTCGCCCATCCACCCCCGACCCGGCGGCTGCCCGTCCGCAGGCCGCGTCCGGGGGGAGACGGTGGGGCCGAGCTGGCTCTCGACCTTGGCAAGTGACCACCCGCCACCCGACGGAGCAGGCATCGCCTACGATCCCGGGTTGATGGTCTCCCTGCCCGCGCCGCTCCTCGCCGCCCTGGCCGATCGCGAGGAGGTGCTGGTGACCTCGCGCGCCGGTGCCGGGATGGGCACCGTGCGCATGAGCTTCGCGACCGCTGCTCCGGGGGTCGTCTACCTCCTGACCAGCGCCTTCTCCCGCAAGGCGCTGCGCTGGGACCGGGATCCGTGGGTGCGCCTCACCGTCCCGGGCTCCCGGGTCGTCGCCGAGGCGGCGGTCCACCGGGTGGCGGCGGACGACCTCGACCCCGCCGCGGAGGAGGCGGTTCTCGCCCGCTTCCCCGATGCGGGCGCGGCCACGCCGGAGGCGCTGCGCGAGCTGCTCGAGACCGGCACCCACCTGCTCTTCCGGGTCGAGGGGGAGTCCCCCGCCCCTGACGGTGTCGAGACAGCCCCGTCCGAGGGGTGAACCCGACCCTCCTCGGACTTGGCGGGACAGGATATGTGCTACTCTGTGCACACCATGAGTAACACGGTGGGCATAAGGGAGCTCCGCCAGCAGGCGAGCGCGGTCCTTCGGCGAGTGGTCGCGGGCGAGGCGATCGAGGTCACGGATCACGGGCACCCGATTGCGAGGATCGTGCCCCTTCACCCGGGAGTCCTGGACCAGCTCGTCCTCGAGGGCCGAGCCACCGAGCAGACCGGCGATCTTCTCGACCTGCTCGACACGCTCCGCCTACCTGCGGCGCCGCGGGGTGCGACCCTCCCCTCGGAAGCTTTGGCGGAGCTGCGTGCGGATGAGCGGTAGGGTCGCGTATCTGGACACGTCTGCTTTCGTCAAGCTCCTGGTGGCAGAGCGGGAGTCGCCGGAGCTCAGGGGCGCGCTGGGCCGGTGGCCCGAGCGGGCATCGGCGACGCTTCTCCGGACCGAGGCGGTGAGGGCTCTTCGGAGATCCGGGAATGGGCATCTGGTGGGGGCGGCACGGCAGCTCTCCTCCGCCATGCGGTTGGTGCGGATCGACGAGCCACTGCTCGACAGGGCCGGCGAGCTCGAGCCCCCGGAGCTGCGCTCGCTCGACGCCATCCACCTCGCGGCGGCACTCGCTCTCGGCCCCGATCTCGGTGTCCTGCTCACCTACGACGACCGGCTTCGTGAGGCCGCCTCGGCGCAGGGTCTCCCGGTGGCCTCACCCGGGTCTCCTGTCTGAGAGGGAGAGGGTGCGTCGAGGCGGCTTGACGGAGGACGGCGCCATCAGCACCCCGGGGGGGATCGGTGAACGCGTCGCCTCCGCGCGCCTTCGGATCGCTGCGGCCGCGGAGCGTGCCGGTCGCGACCCGGCCTCGGTCCGGCTGATCGCGGTCACCAAGACGGTGCCCCCGGCACTCATCGCGGAGGCGGTCGGGGCGGGGGTCACCGAGATCGGCGAGAACCGGGTCCAGGAAGCTCGGCTCAAGCACGCCGGTGTGCCTCCCGGGCTCCGCTGGCACCTGGTCGGCCACCTCCAGAGCAACAAGGCCGCCCTCGCCGCCCAGCTCTTCGACACCGTCCACTCCCTCGACTCCGCGAGGCTCGCGGTTGCGCTGGGCGGCCACCGCGACCCCGCTCGAGACCCCATCTCCGCCCTCGTCGAGGTGGACTTCACCGGCCTCGCGGCGAGGAGCGGGGTCACCCCCGAGAGTGCCGCGCCGCTCCTGGAGGCGGTCGCGGGACAGCCCGGTCTGAGGGTGGCCGGCCTCATGACCATCGCCCCCTTTGGCGACCCGTTCGCTGCCCGGGAGTGCTTCCGCCGGCTCCGTGAGCTGCGCGACCGGCTCGAGGTGGAGCTTGGCTTTGCGCTTCCCGATCTATCGATGGGCATGAGCGACGACTTCGAATCGGCGATCTTCGAGGGGGCGACCATGGTCCGTCTCGGCCGGGTTCTCTTCGGGGAGCGGGCGCCGATGGGGGTCGAGCAACCCGGCTGATCGTTATCCTTGGCCGACAATGGCCCATTCCCCGCGTTTCGCCGCCGTCGACGGCCGTGCCGACCTCGCCGAGGGCGAGCGCGCCGTCCTCGACCGCTGGAAGCGCACCGATGTCTTCGCGCGCAGCCTCGAGCTGCGCAAGGACGGGGAGCCCTACGTCTTCTACGAGGGCCCGCCCACCGCCAACGGCAAGCCCGGAATCCACCACGCCCTCACCCGCTCGTTCAAGGACCTCTTTCCCCGCTACATGTCGATGCGCGGGTACGCCGTGGCCCGCAAGGGCGGCTGGGACACCCACGGCCTCCCGGTGGAGCTTGAGGTGGAGAAGTCCCTCAAGATCAGCGGCAAACTCCAGATCGAGGAGTTCGGCGTCGCCCGCTTCAACGAGCTCTGCCGCCAGTCGGTGCAGAGGTACATCGACGAGTGGGAGACGATGACCGAACGGCTGGGTTTCTGGCTCGACATGAAGGACCCCTACCGCACCTACGACGGGACCTACATCGAGTCGGTGTGGTGGAGCCTCAAGCAGCTCTGGGACCGCGACCTCCTCTACCAGGGCTACAAGGTCGCCCCCTACTGCCCCCGGTGCCAGACCTCGCTCTCCTCCCACGAGCTCTCCCTTGGGTATCAGGACGATGTGGCCGACCCCTCGGTCTTCGTGAAGTTCCGCCTCACCGGTCCTGAGGACGTCTCGCTGCTCGCCTGGACCACCACCCCCTGGACCCTGCCCGGCAACGTCGCCGTCGCCGTCCATCCGGACGCCACCTACGTCGAGGTGGAGAACCGGGGGCAGAGGCTGATTCTCGCCCGCGAACGGCTGGGGGTCCTTGAGGGCGACTACGAGATCACGATCGAGATGAAGGGCAGCGACCTGGTCGGCCGGACCTACGAGCCCCTCTTCACCGACCTGCTCCCCGAGGGCAAGGCGTTCCTCGTGCTCTCGGCCCCCGAGCTGGTCTCGATGGAGGAGGGGACGGGGATCGTTCACACCGCCGCCGCCTATGGCGAGGCGGACCTGGAGCTCTGCCAGAGGGAGGGGGTCGCCGTCCGGCACGTGGTGGGGCTGGACGGACGCTTCCTGGACGGTCAGGCCCGCTATCGCGGCATCTTCGTCAAGGACGCCGACCCGCGGATCATCGCCGACCTCGAGACCGAGGGGCGCCTCTACAAGGCGGGCCAGGTCCGCCACTCCTATCCCTTCTGCTGGCGCTGCGACACCCCGCTGATCTACTACGCGCTCACCTCGTGGTTCGTCCGGACCACCGCGATGAAGGACCGGCTGATCGAGAACAACCGCAGCGTCGGCTGGCAGCCCGAGCACATCCGCGACGGCCGGATGGGCAACTGGCTGGAGAACCTCGTCGACTGGAATCTCTCCCGGACCCGCTACTGGGGGACGCCGCTGCCGATCTGGGTGTGCGAGGAGTGTGATGCCCGCCGCTGTGTCGGCAGCGCCGCCGAGCTGGGACTCACCGTCAGCGACGACCTGCACAAGCCGCACATCGACGAGGTCGTCCTCAGCTGCGACCAATGCGGCGGAGTCATGCGGCGCGTCGCCCACGTCATCGACGCCTGGTACGACAGCGGGGCGATGCCCTTCGCCCAGCTGCACTATCCCTTCGAGAACCGGGACCTCTTCACCCGGCGCCACCCCGCCGACTTCATCTGCGAGGCGATGGATCAGACCCGGGGTTGGTTCTTCTCCCTGCTCGCCGAGAGCACCCTGCTCTTCGACAAACCGGCGTACCGCAACGTGATCTGCACCGGCCTGGTTCTAGACAAGGACGGCCGCAAGATGTCCAAGAGGCTCGGCAACATCATCGACCCCGCCCAGACCTTCGCTGAGCTGGGCGCCGACGCCACCCGCTGGTACTTCTACAGTGCGGTGGCCCCGGGGAGCGACTACCGGGTTTCGCCGGAGCTGATCCGTGACGTGGTCCGCCGCTTCGTCCTCACCCTCTGGAACACCTACAAGTTCTTCTGCGAGTACGCGCGCCTGGATGGCTACGTCCCCGAGCAGGCTTCGTCAGGTGCCGGTGCCGCCGCCCCTGACGGCGAGCGCCCCGAGCTCGACCGCTGGTGCCTCGCCCGCCTCGCCGGGTGCATCGACGAGGTGCGTGTCGCCCTCGATGGCTACGACGCCACCGCCGCGACGCGGACCATCGAGCTGTTCGTCGAGGACCTCTCCAAGTGGTACGTGCGCCGCTCGCGGCGGCGCTTCTGGAAGGCCGCCGACGTCAGCGACGCCGACAAGCGCTCCGCCTACGACACCCTGTACATGGCGCTCGAGACGCTGACCCGGCTGATCGCCCCCTTCATGCCCTTCCTCGCCGAGCGGCTCCACCGCAACCTGAGCGGGCACGAGACCGGCACCGCGGCGGCGGGCGTGCCGGACTCCGTCCATCTCACCGACTACCCGGAGGCGGAGGCCGGCTGGCGCAACCCCGCACTGGTCGAGGAGATGGCGCGGCTGCGTCGCCTGGTCGAGGACGGGCTGGGGGATCGCGAGGTCGCCGGGCTCGGGGTCCGTCAGCCGCTGCGCCAGGCGACCGTCCACGGGCGGCGGCTCTCCCCCGAGTTGGAGGCGATCTTCGCCGACGAGCTCAACGTCAAGGCTGTGGCCTACGCGGCACACGGCGACGCGGAGCACGAGGGCGTCACCCTGGACACCGTCATCACCGATGACCTCCGCTTGGAGGGGCTGGTCCGCAACGCTTCGCGGAAGGTGAACGATCTCCGCAAGCAGGCCGGACTGGCGCTCGACGATCGCATTCACCTCCAGGTCGAAGCCGATGGCGACCTCCGCCGAGCCATCGAGACCCATCGCGACCACCTGATGTCGGAGGTGCTGGCCACCGATATCAGCTTTGGCCGGCGCGAGGTTCTCAGCGAGTGGTCGGGGAAGATCGGCGGGGAGCCGTGCTGGCTGGGCGTGAGCCGTTGAGCGCGGGGAACGTCCCGCAGGTGGGCCAGGCGGAGGCTCCGGGTTCGGCTCCCCTCCCTGCTGGTCCGCCGGACGCCGCGGCTGGCCGGGCGGCTCCGAACCCGCACTCCCGGGTGCGGACCACGGCGCGCCGTTACGCCGTCATGGTGATCACCGCCCTTGTGGTCGTCGCCATCGACCACCTCACCAAGTGGCTGGTCGTCAACCACGTCAAGCTGGACACCCAGGTCCCGGCCGGTTCCCCGGTCACCATTCACTACATCCAGAACTCGGGGGCCGCCTTCGGTCTCTTCCCCCAGTTCACCTTCCTCTACCTGGTGGTGGCGGCGATCGTCGCCGGCTACATCCTCCTGTACGGGCCGCGCATGGGCGGGGGGCTGCTCCGTCTGCTGGCGCTCGGCGGCATCCTCGGAGGCTCGATCTCCAACGGCATCGACCGTCTCATCTCGGGCTCGGTGGTGGACTTCATCGACTTCCACTTCTGGCTGTTCCAGATCTTCAACGTCGCCGACATGGCGATCGTCGGTGGCATGCTGGTGGTGGTGTACCAGGTCGGATTCCGCCACGACAGCGTGACCTCGGGGTAGCCGGGATGCCTGCGGCGGTCGACGACGGCTCCCGCCTCGACCTCTGGCTGGCGCGCGAGCGGGGGATCACCCGCCACGCTGCCCACACCCTGATCGCGGCCGGCGCCGTCCGGGTCAACCGCCGCCCCGGACGTCCGGGTCAGCGGGTCGGCCCCGAGGACCGGATCGAGGTCAATGTCCCGGCCGCCGTCGTCGCCCCCCCAGCCGTGCCCGCACCGGCCGTGGATCTGGTCGTGGTGTACGAGGACGAGTGGCTCGCCGTGATCGACAAGCCGGCCGGTCTGGTCGTCCACCCCGCCCCCGGCCACCCGGACGGGACGCTCGCCGATGGGCTCCGTCAGCGCGGTACGGTCTGGTCGCTGCTCGGTGGGGAGGAGCGGCCCGGGATCGTTCACCGCCTCGACCGCGACACCTCCGGGCTGCTGGTCGTCGCCAAGTCGGAGGCGGCCCATCGCCACCTGGCCGCCCAGCTCCAGGAGCGCAGCCTCACGCGGCTCTACTGGGCGCTCGCCGCCGGCGGACTCGCCGAGGCGACCGCCACCGTCGACGCCCCGATCGGCCGCGATCCCAAGGACCGCAAGCGGATGGCGGTTGTCGACGGAGGCCGTCCCGCGATCACCGACTTCCGGGTCGTCGCCCGCCACCCCCACACCACCGAGCTGGAGGTGAAGCTGCGCACGGGACGCACCCACCAGATCCGCGTCCACCTCGCCTACATCGGTCACCCGGTGGTCGGTGATCCCGTCTACGGGCGCCGCAACGACGGCGCGGCGCGCCTCGCCCTGCACGCCCGGGAGCTGATATTCGTCCATCCGGCCGATGGGCGCGAGATGGCCTTCGAGTCGACCCTTCCCGCCGAGCTCACAGCGCTCGTCGCTCAGGTGCGCGAGGGCCGGCCGTGAGCCCGATGCCCGCGGGGCCCGAGGGGACGCCCGCCGGGCGGCGCCGCCTCTCGATCGCACCCGGGCGCCTCATCGTCCTCTCCGGCCCGAGCGGTGTCGGCAAGGACACGGTGCTCCAGGAGCTCTTCCGGATCGCCCCGTGGCTTCACTACTCGATCTCCTACACGACCAGGCCGCCACGCCCGGGGGAGGTGGACGGCGTCGCCTATTCCTTCGTCGATGACGCCCGCTTCCAGGCGCTGCGGGATGGCCACGAGCTGCTCGAATACGCCGCGGTCCACGGTCACTGGTACGGGACCGGGGAGGCGCGGGTGCGCGAGAGCCTGGAACGCGGGGAGGACATCGTCCTCAAGATCGACGTCCAGGGTGCGGCCTGGATCCGGCCACGGGTGCCGGGGGCCATCTTCATCTTCCTGCTGCCCCCGAGCTCGGAGGAGCTGCGCCGCCGCCTCACCGAGCGGGCCACCGAGTCGGCGGACAGCCTGGAGCTGCGCTGGGAGAATGCGCGTGCGGAGCTGGCGGACCAGGGCTGGTACGACTACCGTGTGATCAACGACGACGTGCCGCGCGCCGCCCGCGAGATCCTCGAGATCATCGAGCGGGACCGGCCGCGAGCGGTCCACGAGTGAGCGGAGGAGAGCAGGTGGAGGAGCTCCAGGGACGCCGGGTCCTCGTCTACGTCAGCGGCAGCATCGCCGCCGTCAAGGCCGGCGAGGTGGTGACCCTGCTTCGCCGGCGGGGGGTGGAGACCCGGGTCGCGATGACCGACTCGGCCACCCGTTTCATCACGCCGCTCGCGCTCCAGAGCCTCTCTGGGAACAGCGTGGTCACCGACCTCTTCCGCGAGGCGCGCGGCCGGCGTCCCGGGGTGCGCTCCGGAGCCGCCGGCGACCCCTCCGAGCCGGGCCATGGCATGGAGCACCTCAACCTCTCCGAGTGGGCGGAGCTTCAGCTGGCTCCCGGCGCCTCCGCGAACCTGATCGCCCGGCTGGCCCTCGGCCTCGCCGACGACGCTGTGACCGCCACCGCGCTCGCCTGCCGAACGCCGCTCGTGATCGCCCCGGCGATGGAGACGGCGATGTGGGAGCACCCGGCGACGCTGTCCCACGTGGAGACGCTTCGCGAACGCGGTGCCGTGCTGGTGGGGCCGGTCTCCGGACGGCTCGCCAGCGGCCGCGAGGCGATGGGGCGGATGGCCGAGCCCGCCGAGATCGTTCGGGTCGTCGGGGAGCTGCTCGGCGGCCTCGGCCAGCTCCCCTCGGGGCTGTCCGGCGCTCCCGACCCCGGCGGCCGGTAGCGGGGCTGGACGGCCGTGGACTCCTCTGCCCACCGGTCGTTCCCTCTCGGGGACATCGGGGTGGCGGTCACCGCCGGCGGCACCCGCGAGCCCATCGACCCGGTGCGCTTCCTCGGCAACCGTTCCAGCGGCAAGATGGGCAACGCCCTCGCGGCCGCCTGCCGGGAGGCCGGCGCCGAGGTCGAGCTGATCACCGCCGCGCCGCCGCCGCCCGCCGCGCCGGGCGTGTCCGTCACCCAGGTGGAGACCGCCGCCGAGATGCAGCACGCGGTCTGGCGCGCGCTCGATCACGCGGACATCCTGCTGATGGCCGCCGCGGTCGCCGACTATCGTCCCCGGAGGGTGGCCGAGCACAAGCTCAAGAAGTCCGCCGACGAGCTGACCCTGGAGCTGGTGCCCACAATCGACATCCTGGAGTCGCTCCGCGTGCATCCGCGGCGCACCCGCGTTCTCGTGGTGGGCTTTGCCGCCGAGACCGACGATCTGCTCGCCAACGCCGCCGCGAAGCTGCGCCGCAAGGGTCTCGACCTCATCGTCCTCAACGATGTCGGTGCGCCCGGTGTGGGGATGGGAGCCGACGACAACGCGGTCACCGTCCTCGACCGCGACGGTGTGGTCCTCACCGTGGAGCGGTCGCCCAAGCTGGAGGTGGCGCGCCGGCTGGTCGCCCTGGTCGCGGACCGGCTGCCCCGCCGCGGGGTGTGAAAGGAGGTGTGCCTCGCGCGATCGCCGCGAGGCCGGGACCCCATGTCTCCCTCTGAAGCGGTTACGGACACAAGAGTCCTTAACGCGCTTCCGGCGCACAGGGGAGCGCCCCGGCGCGCCGGCGGTCGACGCTACGCGGTGGCGTCGGCGTGCGGCGCGGGGGTGATGTGGCGCCTGCGGGTGCGCCAAACCAGCCAGCCGATCAGCAGCAGCACCAGCGCCGGCACGGCCGTCACCAGCACCTCGAGTGCCACGGTGAGGATGAGCAGCGCGTTGTTCCACCCCTTGGACACGCCGCTTCCCACCGACGGCCCGGTGGAGACATGGACGGCCACCGTGACCGCGCCGCGCTCCCTGAGCTGCACCGTGGCGGTCGCGTACGTGACCGCCTGGGTGAGCGAGTTGAGCTGACCCTGATCGGTGTCGATCGAGGTCTCCACGTCCTCGATCTGCTGCTCCAGCGTGGTGATGTCGTCCAGCGTGGTGGCCTTGGCGAGCAGGGCCTGGAGCGCGGTGAGGTGGGCCTGCGCGGAGGTCAGGCGCGCGTTGAGGTCGACGATGGAGTTGGTGTCATCGAGACTCGAGAAGTTGATCGAGGACGCGACGAAGTCGGAGGGTAGATCGTTGAGCAGGCTGGCCATGCTGGCCGTCGGGATGGCGAGGGTCACCTGGCCGCTCACGATCCGCCCCTTCGCGTTGGGCGACGTCTGCGAGCTGATCACGTAGCCGTCGAGCGCGACCCCCTCGGCGATGACGGTGTCGAACGACGCCAGGAATGTCCCCGCAGGCACCGTGTAGGCGGCGGTCACCGACCGGGCGACGTCCGCTCCCGGGGATCCCACCACGATGTCCCCCGCCGAGGTGTCGGCGCTGAGCGATGCCGAGGACCCGGTCGTGCCGCTCGAGCTTGCGCTGGTCGGGGCTCCGAAGGTCAGCGAACCGGCACTGGAAGCCTCCCCGTTGGCGGCCGTCGGGGGCGCGGCGGGGACCGACGCTGCCCCACTGAAGGCGCCGGCGTGGCCGGCGGTGCTTGCACTCCGTACGGCCGCCGCGCCGCAGGCGGCGGCGGCCGCCAGGGTCACGATGCTCATCGTGCTGAGCAGGATCAGTCGCGCTTTCATGGGGCACCTCGCTCGGTTGGCATGCACGCCTTAGACGCGGGAAGACCCCGGACGGTTCCTGGCGGAAGAGCCGGCCGGAGGCGGGGCTCCCCGACCCACCCGGGGCGCGCATCATGCTGGCTGTGAGCGCACCGGTGTTCGTCTCGGTCGTGCCCGACACCCGGGCGATGCTCCCCCAGGAGCGGTACACGTACAGCGTCCCCGACGAGCTGTCCGGCCCGATTCGACCGGGGGTGCGGGTCCAGGTCCCCTTCGGCGCCCGCTCCCTGCCTGGCCTCGTTGTCGCCGTCCTGGATCGGTCCGACCATGCCGAGGCCCGGTCCATCTCCGCGGTCCTGGACGAGGAGCCGCTCCTCTCCGAGGCCATGGTCGGGCTCGCGGAGTGGATCGCCGAGCGGTACTGCGCTCCACTGCCCGAGGTCATCAAGGCGATGGTGCCCAGGGGGGCGCGGATCGCCGGCCCGGCGACCGGGCGGCGCCGCGGACCGCGCACCACCTCCGCCGCGCTGACCGCCGCCCGGGCCGAGGGCCCGGCCCTCCAGCCGCCCGTGCTCACCGAGGCGCAGCGGCAGGCCGCCGCCCCCCTTCTGGAGGCGATCGCCGCCGGCCGGCACCGCGCCGTGCTGCTCCTCGGTGTCACCGGGAGCGGCAAGACCGAGATCTACCTGGCGGCCATCGACGCCGCTCTGGCGCTCGGCCGGCAGGCGATCTGCCTGGTCCCCGAGATCGCCCTGACCCCGCAGATGATCCGGCGCTTCGCGGCGCGGTTCCCCGGGCGGCTGGCTGTCAGCCATTCCGGCCTCACCGACGCCGAGCGCGCGGTCGAATGGCGACGGGCGCGCCTTGGCGAGATCGACGTGGTGGTCGGCTCCCGGAGCGCCGTCTTCGCCCCACTCCCGCGGCTCGGCGTGGTGGTCGTCGACGAGGAGGACGCCTCCGCCTACAAACAGGATCGGGTGCCCCGCTACCACGCTGTGGACGTCGCCCTCGAGCTGGGCCGGCGGGCGGGGGTGCCGGTGGTGCTGGGGAGCGCCACGCCGCGGGTGGAGACGTACTACCGGGCTCACACCGGCGGCCTGGAGCTGGTCACCCTCCCGGAGCGCATCACCGGACGGGCGCTCCCGCCCATCGAGGTGGTCGACCTCCGCGAGGAGCTGCGCGCGGGCAACCGCAGCCCGCTCTCGCTCTCCCTGGCCCGGGCCCTGGAGGCGAGCCGTACCGACGGCGGCCAGTCGATCCTCTACCTCAACCGCCGGGGCACCGCCACCGTCGTGCTCTGCCGGGGCTGCGGAGAGCCGCTCGGCTGCCCCAACTGCAGCGTCGCGCTCGTCTACCACGCCGGCCGTGGGCGCTGCGACTGCCATTACTGCGGCAGCTCCCGCTCCCTTCCGGATCGCTGCCCGGGCTGCGGCTCGACCGCAATCCGGGGCCTGGGCATGGGGACGGAGCGGCTGGAGGCGGAGGTGGCGGAGCGCTTCCCGGGGCTGCGGCTTCTCCGCATGGATCGGGACACGGTCCAGCGGCGGGACGCCTACTTCGAGATCTACGAGCGCTTCCGGGCGGGGGAGGCGGACTGCCTGATCGGCACCCAGATGGTCGCCAAGGGCTGGGACCTGGGGAGGGTCCGCCTGGTCGGGATCGTCAACGCCGACACCTCCCTCCACTTCCCCGACTACCGGAGCGGGGAGGTGACCTTCTCCCTGATCACCCAGGTGGCCGGCCGGGCCGGAAGGGGCGACGAGCCCGCCCGGGTGATCCTCCAGACCTACAGCCCCGACCACTACGCGGTCCGCCATGCGGTCACCCACGACTACCGGGGTTTCGCCCACGACGAGATCCGGGTGAGGCGGGCCCACCGCTTCCCCCCCTACACCCGGCTGGTCACCTGCACCATCAGCCACGCGGAGGACGGTGCCGCCGAGGCCGCCGCTCAGCAGTCCGTGGAGCGGCTGTCTGCTATCCTCGGCGCGGGTGCCGGGCTCGACGTCCTCGGTCCGACCCCCGCCTTCCTCCAGCGCCTGCGCGGCCAGTTTCGGTGGCAGTTCACGGTGCGAGGGGAGGAGATCGAGAGGGCGTTACCCCACCTGCCCCGGGGTCGGGGCTGGAGCATCGACGTCGACCCGGTCATGTGACCGAGCCGGAGAGCCACACGAAATGTCCCTCCTCAAGATCGTCACCGTCGCCGACGACAATCCCGTCCTGCGCCGGAAGGCGCCCAGGGTCGGCAGGGTCGACGATTCGATCCGACGCCTCATGGACGACATGATGGAGACGATGGTCGCCGCCCCCGGAGTCGGGCTGGCGGCCCCCCAGGTCGACGTCTCGATCCGGGTCATCACCATCAAGGTCGACAACCAGCTCCTCCACCTCGCCAACCCCGAGATCGTCAAGGTCGAGGGCGAGCAGACCGGCTATGAGGGCTGCCTCTCCATCCCCGGCATGGTGGGGGAGGTGACCCGCGCCGAGAAGGTGGTCTGCAAGGCCCTCAACCGCCACGGCAAGGCGGTGCGGATCAAGGGTGCCGGCCTGCTGGCCCGCGCCATCCAGCACGAGATCGACCACCTGGACGGCATCCTCTTCACCGACCGGCTCACCGACCCGAGCACGCTGCGCCGGGTCGAGGAGATGGGCGACGAGGAGATCATGAACGTCGAGGGCGAGGCCGTCACCGTCTGAGACGGCCGTGGCACTCCGGGTCCATTAGGGCGCCGCGAGGGCCGCGAAGAGATCGTTTCCGAACGCGTAGCAGGGATCGTTCGTCGGGGGGCAGGTGATGCCACGCAGGCCTGGCTCACCGTCATCCGCCTGCGGGCCGGAGACGGCCTGCCATGAGCCGCCGCTCCAGTGCTCGACGATGGTCGCCGCCATGTCGGGGGGCGGCGACCCCGTGAGGTCCCATGCGGGCCCCTCCGCCGTGCCCACCGCCCAACAGTCGTCAGCGGACGGGCAGGCGATCCCGGTCAGCCCTCCGCCGTTGGCCGATGTGATCCCGGGCGTGGTCACCGGAGTCCAGGTGCCGCCCGTGTAGTGGAGCGCCAGGGACTGCTGGGTCGGTGCCGTCGCGGTCTGAGGCATCCCGGTGCTGCCGACTGCCCAGCAGTCCTCGGCGGTGGCGCAGCTGAGGGCGCTGAGGGTGTCGTCCGGATTGCCGCTGATTTGTGGGCTGGCGACCGGTGCCCAGGCACCGGCCGAGTACCGTTCGATGAGGACCCCGCCCGCGTATTCCTGCCCCACCGCCCAGCAGTCCTCGGCGCTGACGCAGGTCACCCCCGACAGCCCAGAGTTCCCCGCGGGAGCCGCGACCGTCACCAGGGTCCAGCCCGTCCCGTCGTAGTGCTCGACCAGAGGATGCGAAGTGACCGTCTCGGTGGCCTGAATGCTGCCCGGGACCTGCGTGATCGTCTGTGAGCCGTAGCTCCCCACTGCCCAGCAGTCGTCCGCCCCGACACACGTGACGCCGTCGAGCTCGTCCAGGCCGGTCATCGCGGGGCTGCTGACCACAGCGAAGGGGCCCCCGGTGCTCTGCTCGATGACCGGCTGGAGGATGCCGTCCGTGTTGATCCCCGCGGGCGGGACCAGCCAGCCGACGGCCCAGCAGTCCACGGGGGTGGGGCACGCGAGGTCGTTCAAGCCGACCGGTCCGGCGACGCTCGCGCTACTCCACTCGCCCTCAGCGTACTGCCAGATGGTGGTGGCGCTGGCGTCTCCACCGCGCTGCACGCTGGTTGCGCTTTGATTCGGCCCGAGGAGCCAGCAGTCGCCTGGGTCCGGGCACGAGACACCGCTCGGGGAGAAGCCGGAGGGGAGGCTGAGAGTGGTCCAGCCGCTAGGGCTCGAGCTCGGGCTCGGGCTCGGGCTCGAAGCGGAGGAGACACCGGGAAGGGATGAGCCGGAGCGCGCGCCGTGCTGTGCGGAGATGTGGACGGCGATCGCGACGACAGCCACCCCCGCCAGCGCCACCGCGGCCGCCAGGGCGGCCAGCACCGCGGCCCGGCTGACCCAGGTCGCGTCCGCGTGTTGCGGTGCGGCTTCAGTCGCGTCGGCTTCTGGGGGAGTCGGTTCCATACTCTCCGCAACGTGCGTGTCGTCTTCGCCGGGACAGCCGAGTTTGCCGTCCCCAGCCTACGCGCCTGCAACGCGCGCCATCAGGTGCTGGCCGCGGTCACCCAACCGGCGCGCCCGGGAAGCCGGGGCCGACCCGCGCCGCGGCCGGTGGCCGACGCGGCCGCGCAGCTCGGCATCCCGCTGCTGCAGCCCGAGCGCATCCGCTCCTCCGATGTGGTGGCGGAGATGCTCGGGCTGGGTGCCGACGTCCTGGTGGTGGCCGCGTACGGGCAGATCGTGCCCCGGGCCCTCCTCGACGGCCACCGCTTCGGCGGGGTCAACGTGCACGCCTCGCTGCTGCCCCGCTGGCGCGGGGCGGCGCCCATCGCCCGGGCGATCCTGGCCGGTGATCCGTCCACCGGCGTCTGCATCATGCGGATGGAGGCGGGACTGGACACGGGGCCTGTCTACGCGTGCCGGGAAGTGCCGATCGACGGCGCAACCACGGCGTCCAGCCTGACCGAGACGCTCGCCATCGCCGGCGCCGAGGAGCTGGTGGCGGTGCTCGCCGCCCTGGAGCGCGGAGCGGCCGCCGCCACCCCGCAGCCCGAGGACGGGGTGACCTATGCGGCCCGGCTCACCCGCGAGGAAGGTCTCCTCGACTGGTCGGCCCGCACCGCCAACGAGGTCGACCGGATGGTCCGGGCCCTCACCCCCTGGCCCGGTGTCACCGGCGACCTGGCCGGCGTGGGGGTCCGTATCCTCGCTGGGCGGCCAGTCCCCGCGGCGGAGGTCGAGCCCCCCGGTCTGGCGGGTGCGATCCCTGGCTCAGTGATCCGCATCGAGGGCGAATCTGCCCTCGTCGCCACCGCCGCCGGCCTGTACCGCGTGGACACCCTCCAACCTCCCGGCCGCCGCATCATGAGCGCCGCCGCATTCCTCCGCGGCCGGAGATGAGGGCCCGCGCCACGGCGACAGGCTCCTGCGACCGAGCGGTGGTGGGTCAGTTCGAATCGGGAGGTCGAGGAGCCACATGGCGGGCTCTCAGGGCCAGGGGAATCGAAAGAAGAACGCCCAGCGCGCCCCAGAAGACCAGGAAGATGCCCGGCACGCCGAGGATGGCGCGGAGAGAGGTCTCCGGGCCGGATAGCCCAAGGCCGAGAACCAAGAGCACAACGCCGCCCGCGAGGAGCCACCATCGGCGCTTGATCACCCAGGGCATGCCCCGATTATCCAACCCGGTCGGCGGGTCTGCTCAGCCGGGCCGTCCGGTCGGGGGAAGCTGGTACTCGAGGCGCGACCAGGGGTTGATGACGACGATGACGTCCGGGTGGACGTGATCCAGGAGGGCCTGGCCCTGCACCTGGAGCACCGACAGCGTCTGCCAGTCAGGATTGCGTGTCAGCGCCGCCCGCATGATCTCCGGCTGGGTGAAGACGGGTAGCATCACCCGCTCGCTCCCCTGAGCGTCATGGATGGTGAAATGGAGCAGGTCCGACTCGCTGCCCTGCTGTGCCGTCGCCATATGCCCGGCCGGCTGTCCGAGGCAGAAGACGTCCGCCCGGCTCAGCTCGCCGCGGATGGTTTCGGACGCGTCGGGGCTGTCGCCCTTGAGGGCGATGGCGACTTCCAGCGGCTCCATGCATGCCTCCTCGGTCCCCGTTCGGGATCGGGACCCGGTCGACGCGTCAGCATATAGCCTCAACCATGTCCCCGAACCCTCGACCGGGAGATCCGGTCCTCGCCCGCAACCGCCAGGCCAGCCATGAATACCACCTCATGGAGTTCCTCGAAGCCGGCATCCAGCTGACCGGGACCGAGGTCAAGGCGCTCCGCGCCGGGCTCGCCCACCTCCGCGAGGGCTACGTCCGGGTCGAGAACGGGGAGGCGTGGCTGATCCAGGTCCACATCGGCCAGTACGAGATGGGCAACCGGCAGAACCATGAGCCCGAGCGGCGCCGGCGACTCCTCCTGCACCGCCGCGAGATCGAGTACCTGGACGGCCGGGTCCGGTTGGGCGGCCTGACGCTGATCCCCCTGCGCCTCTATCTGAAGAACAACCGGATCAAGGTCGAGATCGCCGTCGCCCGCGGCAAGAAGCTCTGGGACAAGCGCCAGGCGATCGCCGAGCGCGACGCCCGCCGCGACGTGGAGCGGGCCACGGCCCACGCGCTGAGGGGCTGATCCGCGGTACGAGGGCGCCGGTGGGGCACGTCGTCTGAGTGGGGGCTTTCGCAGGCGCGAGATGCAATCGCGCCGAGAACGAGGCGCGGACAGCAAAGCTGTCCGACGCCGGTCCCCCCGAAGACGATGTGCCCCGTCGGCGCCACCACACTCAGACGGCGGCCCAGCCCTCGTCCTCGTCGGCGTGGGCGTCAGCCGGCGCGGGCACCGGCACGTTGGTCCGTGTCTCCCGGACGGCACGGCCGGCGAGGGCGTCCAGGGCGGTGCGCAGATCGCGCAGACCGGTGCCCGTCGTGGCTGACACCCGGAGCGCCCGGCACTTGGCGGTCGCCTCCAGGCGGCCGACGGCCTCCTCCAGCGCCTCCGGTTCGAGGCGGTCGATCTTGTTGGCGACGAGGAGGGTGGGCTGATCGCACCCCATCTCGGCAAGGGTGTCGAGCACCGTCTGGAGCTGGGCGTCGCACTCCGGGTGGCAGACGTCGACCACCAGGACGAGCAGGTGGGCCTGGCGCACCTCCTCCAGGGTGGCGGCGAAGGCCTCCACCAGCTCGGTGGGCAGCGCCTGGATGAATCCGACCGTGTCGGTGAGGATCACCCGCCGCCCGGACGTGAGGTTGAGCAGGCGCGAGGTCGGGTCGAGGGTCGCGAAGAGGAGGTTGTCGGCGAGCACCTCGGAGTTGGTGAGCCGGTTGAGCAGCGTCGACTTCCCGGCGTTGGTGTAGCCGACCAGGGCGCAGGCGGCGAGCGGCACGTCGCTGCGCGCCTGCCGGCGGGTGCGCCGCTGACGTTCCAGCAGCTCGAGGCGGCGCCGCAGCTTGGCGATCCGCTGCCGGATCAGGCGGCGGTCCACCTCGATCTGGGTCTCGCCGGGCCCTCCCCTCAGCCCCACGCCACCCCGCTGCCGCTCCAGGTGGGTCCAGCCCCCGGCGAGACGGGGGAGGAGATGCTCCAATTGAGCCATCTCCACCTGAATCTTCCCTTCCGCGGTGAGCGCGCGCCGGGCAAAGATGGCCAGGATCACCTCGGTCCGGTCCAGCACCGGGACCTCCCACGCCTCCTGGAGATTCCGCTGCTGCCGCGGGCTCAGGTGGTCGTTGACCAGGACCGCGGGACCGCCCAGCTCGGCCAGGCGTGCCTTGAGGGCCTCGACCGCCCCGCTGCGGAAGAAGGTCGCCGGGTGGGGTTCGCGGACCGGGATCGAGCTGCGCTCCACGACGCGGGTGCCGAGGGTGCGCGCCAGCTCCTCCAGCTCGTCGAGCTGGACCTCGGCACGATCCCGGCCGCTCTGTCCGGCGAACGAGCCGACGACGACCACGTCGTGCAGCTTCTGTCCGATGCCCGGGTCGGCGCCGGACCCGAGCGTCGCCCCGCCGGTCACCGGATGCGGGGGGGCCTGGAAGCCGGTGTGACGGTTGGCCTTTCGTCGCGCATCCAGGGTTGGCATTGCCGTCCAGCCTACCCCAGAACCAGGGGCGGGCCACGGGGACACCCGGCGCGCGGCGAGGCGTCAATGCCCGATAGTGACCGCGGCAGGCGGCGGGATCAGGTGGAGGCAGGAGAGACGATGGCAGGTCAGACGAAGACCCACGACACCAAGGCGGAGGCCGGTGACACCAAGGCGGACGCCGGTGACACCAGGGCGGAGACCAGTGCCGCCAAGGCGGCGGAGCGGGAGCCGAAACGCAAGCCCCGGCTCGCCCTGATCGCCCATGACGGCAAGAAGGCGGACATGACCGCCTTCGCGACCTTCAACCGTGGCACCCTCCAGAGATGCCGGCTGGTCGCCACCTCCACCACCGGACGGCTGCTCCGGGAGAAGGTGGGTCTCAACGTCGAGGTTCTGCAGTCGGGCCCGGTCGGCGGTGACGTCCAGATCGCCAGCCGCGTGGTGGACGGCAAGATCGACGGCGTCATCTTTCTCGTCGACCCCCTCGACAAGCACCCCCACGATCCCGACATCCAGACCCTGCTCCGGATCTGCAACGTCCACAACGTGCCGCTTGCGACCAACGTCGCGACCGCCGACATGGTGATCAGCTCAAAGCTGCTCTGGGTGGGTCCCGAGATCACGCCCGGGGTCGAGATCCATCCCGCCTGAGCGCCCCGGTGGGCTCAGAGGGGGGAGGCCGGCTCCGGCTCGGGCGCGGCGAGGATCGCGTCCAGCAGCCCCGGGTAGCGGCGCTCCATCCCCTCGCGATCCAGGCTGATCATCCGCCGCGTCCCCTCCTCCCGCTTGATGACGATGCCGGCCGCGTGGAGGATGTGAAGGTGGTGGGTCAGGGTCGACTTGCCGATGGGCAGCCCGAGCAACCCGCACGGGCACTCGATGCCCGAGGCGAGCCGCCGGACGATCGCCATCCGCATCGGGTCGGCCAGGGCCTCGAGGACCCCGACGACGCCCGGATGGAGGTGCTGGCGGAATTGCGCCTCTGGGTCGGGAGGGGAGTACGGGTTCTCGGCGGCCGGGGCGATCTCGGGGGCCGTTAGTTTGACAGTCATCGAATCTCCATGGTACGATCCACATCGAACTTTAGCACCAACCAGGGCGGAGAGCGATGAGCAGGCAGGTGGCGGGGGGAACGGCGACGACCGAGGTCAGGCGTGTGGGGGCGCGGTTCGCCGCGGCCCCGGGTTTGGTGTTGCTTCTGGTCTGCCTTGGCCAGTTCATGGTCGTTCTCGACGTCTCGGTGGTCAACGTCGCCCTGCCGTCCATCCGTCACGACCTGGGCTTCTCGGCGAGCGGCCTGCAGTGGGTGGTCAACGCCTACGCGCTCGCGTTCGCCGGCTTCCTCCTCCTGTTCGGTCGGGCCGCGGATCTCTTCGGCCGCCGCCGTCTGCTGCTGGCCGGCCTCGCCCTCTTCTCCTTCGCGAGCCTCCTCGACGGTCTGGCCATGTCCCAGGGAGAGTTGATCGCCGCCCGTGCCCTCCAGGGGCTGGGCGGGGCGGTGCTGACCCCGGCGACGCTCACCATCCTGATAGCGACGTATTCCGAGGGGCGGGCTCGGGCCCGGGCACTCGGGGTGTGGAGTGCCGTGGCCGCGGCGGGGGGCGCCTCGGGGGCGCTGCTCGGTGGGGTCATCACCCAGTTCCTGACCTGGCGCTGGATCTTCTTCATCAACCTGCCGATCGGAATCGCCGTCCTGATCGCCTCCAGCCTCTTCGTGGCCGAGGGCGTGGGGGATCGCGAGGGACGCCGTCACCTGGACGTGCCGGGTGCCCTGACCGTCACCGGCGGCCTGGTCGCGGTCACCTGGGGAATCGTGCGCAGCCAGGCTGCGGGGTGGGGTTCGCCCGAGGTGCTCGCGGCTTTCGCGGTCGGGATCGGCCTGCTCGTCGCCTTCGCGATCATCGAGGGCCGGTGGGCCCGGGCTCCGCTGGTGCCGCTGCGCATCTTCGCCTCGCGCTCGATAACGGGTTCGAACCTGGTCGCCTTCGGCGTGGGCGCGGCCCTCTTCTCGGTCTGGTACTTCCAGTCGCTGTATCTCCAGGGGGTGCGCGGGATGACCCCGCTCGCCGCCGGTCTCACCTTCCTTCCCCAAACTCTCGCCATCGTGGTCGGAGCGCAGATCAGCTCCCGCCTCATGCCGCGATTCGGGGCGCGGCCCTTCCTGGTCGGTGGGCCGGTGCTCATCTCGCTCGGCCTGCTCTGGATGGCCCAGATCTCGGTGGAGCCGGCCATCTGGTCGTCGGTGCTCCTCCCCGGAGCCCTGGTCACGCTCGGAGCCGGCCTGGCCTTTCCCGCCATCACCGTGGCGGCGACGGCGGGGGTGCCACGGTCCGAGTCGGGGCTCGCCAGCGGCGTGGTCAACACCAGCCGTCAGGTGGGGGGCTCGCTCGGCCTCGCTGCCCTGGCCACGCTGGCCGCCGACCATGCCGCCGCTCTGACCCAAGCCGGGCACGCGGTCCCGGTTGCCCTCACCGGGGGTTTCGGCCTCGCGTTTGCCGGCGGCGCGGTGATCGCCATGGCGGCCGCGCTCTCCGGGGTGCTGGTTCCAGGTCCCACGCGCAGTGCCGTGTCGCAGCGGCGGGTCACGCAGTCGGAGCCGGAGGAGGCCGCCGCCTGAGCGTCGGCGCACTTGGAGGCGGCGGGGATCGAACCCGCGTTCGGAGCCAGGTTCCGCGTGACCTCTACGAGCGTAGTCCCGGTATTGATCTCATCCCCGTCGCGCCCTGGGACCAGGCTCGCCGGCGACCAGTCACGGTCTATCGTCCCGACCGGCGCCGTGACGCCGCCGGCCGGCGAGACCGCTCACATTAGCGTCGGATTCCGCTCCCGCAGCCGAGGAGTTGATCGACGTCAGGCCGTAGCCTGAGCTTTTTCGTCTCTACCGCTTACGCGGCGAGTGCGAGAGGTGCGTTGTTCGCACGTATATCTTTCCCGGTTTTACGAGCCCGGGGCTCGGCCCGCCATCACACGACCCATGACCCCGTCGAAACCATACGCCCCCATGTGAGATCGCTCAGCCTTCCGTGCGAGGCTGCTGATCCCATGATGACAGCCTCGCTGCGGTCGGGCATCCCGTGGCGCTGGCCGGGGCATCGGATGCCCGTCCCCGCACCATGTCTGCCCCAGCGCCGGCCGCATCCACCGGCGCCGCACCTGCGCCCGCCGAAAACTGCGGCCCGTCAGCCGTCCAGCGCGGCGAGCCGTGCCTGCGTGATCCGGATCGCCTCCGGGTTGGTGTCCACGACGAGGTGGCGCCGCCCCAGGCGCGCCGCCGCCACCGCCGCCGTCCCCGAGCCGCCGAAGAAGTCGGCCACCAGGTCACCGGGATTGCTCGAGGCCCGGACGATCCGCTCCAGCAGCCGGAGCGGCTTCTGGGTGGGGTACCCGGTGCGCTCCCGGCCGCTGGTCGGGACGATCGTCATCCACCAGACGTCGGTGGGGAGCTTGCCGCGTGCCGCCTTCTCCGGGCCGACCAATCCCGGGGCCATGTAGGGGATGCGGTCCACGGCGTCGCGGTTGTACACCCAGGTCGCCGACCGCGCGTACCAGAGGATGTTGTCGTGCTTGCGGGGCCAGCGGTCGCGGGCGCGGCCGCCGTAGTCGTAGGCCCAGATGATCTCGTTGAGGAAGCGCTCGGGCCCGAAGATCTCGTCGAGCAGGATCCGGACGTGGTGGACCGCGTGGTGATCGAGGTGCACATAGAGCGAGCCGCGCGGTGCCAGCACGCGGTGCATCTCGGCGACGCGCACGGCGAGGAAGGCGAGGTACTCGTCGAGCTCCATGCCGTCCTGGTACTCGTGGACCGAGACCGTCTCCCAACGGTAGGTCCGGCCGCCGAAGCCGACCCGGGTGCGGGCGCCCGCGCCGGTGCGGATGGAGTCGAGGCGGCGCGTCTGGCCGGTGCCAAAGGGAGGGTCGATGTAGATGAGGTCGACGCACCCGTCCGGCAGTGCCCGGAGGACCTCCAGGTTGTCGCCCTGCACAACTCCCTCCCGCACGCCGCCACGCGCAGGGGTCTCCGGGGGCTGGTCCGCGATCACGCGCTGAGTATCACATCCGGTGTGGAGGGCCTTCGCCGTTCACGACCGCCGCGACTGTTCCCCTCCCAGGCCTCGCGCGGCCGCCCTGGCACCCCATGTGTCCAGAAGAACAATCATTTCGTCACGAATAGTTCGTCACGAAGGAAATTGAAGACGACACATCCTGCCCGCCACCTCCTTGCGAGCCGCGCCCCTGGACCCCCTGACCGAGCCGAGCTGTCGGCCCCCTTGGTCCGGCAATGGTTGACGCATCAACCATTCAGGTATACGGTAGCCGTACCGCCCGAGCCCACACCGGGAGAGCCCCATGCCCGCCGTCACCGTACCCGACCTCCTCGTCCTGCCCCGCATCCCGCGGCCGGACCGCAGCCGGGAGGCGTCGCGCCCGGTCGTCTCCGTCACCTCCGCCCCCCACGGCCTGGAGGGCGAGGGATTCCCGGTGCGGCGGGCCTTCGCCGGCGTCGACCTCGCCGCCCTCGATCCCTTTGTCCACATGGATCAGATGGGAGAGGTCGAATACGCCCCGGGAGAGCCCAAGGGCACTCCCTGGCATCCCCACCGGGGATTCGAGACGGTCACCTATATGATCGACGGGACATTCCAGCATCAGGACTCGACGGGCGGGGGAGGTCTGATCACCAACGGCGCCACCCAGTGGATGACCGCGGGCGCGGGCATCCTCCACATCGAGCGCCCGCCCGAGGAGATGATCGCGAGCGGTGGGCTGTTCCACGGCATCCAGCTCTGGGTCAATCTCCCCGCCGCCAAGAAGTGGGTCCCGCCGCGGTACCAGGACATCGGCGCCCAGCGCGTGACACTGCTCACCTCGGCCGACGGCACCAGCTTGGTCCGTGTCATCGCCGGGGACGTGGCCGGTGAGAAGGGGCCCGGCGTCACCCACACCGCCATGGCGATGGTGCACGCGACGCTCACTCCCGGGGCGGTCCTGGAGATGCCCTGGCCGGGCGGCTTCAACGCGCTGGTCTACGTCCTCTCGGGTCGCGGCTCGGTGGGGGAGGGGCAGGCCGAGGTCCGGGCCGGGCAGCTGGCCGTGCTGGGGGGCGGCGACTTCGTCACGCTCGCCGCTGCTCTGCGCCAGGAGAGCCGCGCCCCGGCCCTGGACGCCCTGATCCTAGGTGGTCAACCCATCGGGGAGCCGGTCGCCGCCTACGGTCCCTTCGTCATGAACCGTCAGGACGAGCTGGCCCAGGCCTTCGAGGACTACCGCGCGGGCAAGCTGGGGACCATCCCCGCGAACCACATCGGCGACGCCTGATCAGCGGACGAGGGGGATCCCGGCAGCGATCAGCACCCACTGATCGGCCCAGACGCCGCCGTGGTTGGTGTCCGTCGTGTACGAGGTCGCGAAGTCGGACCAGGACATGGTCTCGGCGCCGTTGGACTCCGCGGGAGGCGTGGCGCTGACGCCGAAGGCCAACGGGTTGGCGAAGGTGACTGCGAGGGGTGGGGCATCGGCGCCGCCGGAGCCGAGCTCCACGCCGGTGATAAGCACGTAGTGGGTTGCGCCGTAGATCATCACGATCACCGGCTGGTGCAGCGTCGCGACGCTGTGGGAGATGACGCTGCCGGCCGCGGCCAGGGTCGGCTGGGGGGCGTCCCCGACGTTGGCGAGCTGCCCGTAATGGGCCAGGGTCACCGCCACCGCGTAGGGGGAGGCGTTCCACTGGGCGATGCTGTAGCCGTCGTTGTGCGAGGTCTCGTAGCTCCAGAACGTCTGCTGGACCGTGTGGTCATCCCCTGAGGGCAGGGCGAGGCCGTCCGCCTGGAGCCACATCTCGATGTCCGCCGGGTCGCACCAGTCACCGTCCTGCTGGGAGTGGTAGCTGTAGTCGAGCTCGGTCGCGCCGGGGGGGCTGATCACCGCCGACGCGTCGGCCGGGGAGTTCGAGGGGATCAGCACCGACGCGCAGCCCGAGAGCAGCCCAACGCTGGACGTCAGCACGATAGCCATGGTTCTGGAATGCCTCATCGCCCAGTCTCAGCTTAGAGCCCGTAGCTTGCGATCGCGTGAGACAACGCTGAGACGATCCGGCGGGCGGCCCCCCGGGTCAGCTCGCCGAGCTGCTGAAGCGTTCGGACTGGTGGGCCAGCTGGCGGGTGGACTCCTCCAGCTCGCCGAGCATCTCGCTCCGGGTGACGGCGTCCCAGGCGGGCCACGCAATGCCGATGAGCTCGAGCTGGGCGAGCACCGCCTGGGCCGCGGCACGGACGTCATGACGGGCCGCCAGCTGGGGATCGGGGTCGCCGGCGGCCGGCCGGAACCAGGTCGCCTGCGCCTCGCAGGCCTGCAGAGCCTCGATGGCGGTCGTGCCGGCACGCGCCAGACGGCCGGCGACGCCACGGTCTGTGGGCGTGCCCTGGTCCGCGGCGGCCCTCGCCGCGTCCAGTGCCCACTCCAGAGCCTCGGCGTCGGACACGGCCTGATTGTGCCAGCGTCTCGGACGGTCGAGGGGCACGGCGAAGCCCTACGCTACGTGGGGATGGCCTTCCCCTCGCGGCCGGCCCTGCCCCGGCCACCGATCCGACGCCCCGGCCGGTTTCAGCGCTGGGTGATCCCCGCCCTTGGCGCGGTCACGCCGGTGGCGCTGATCGTCGTCAACATCGCCGTCTTCATCGTCAAACACCTGGCCGCCTTTCGCTGGTCGATCGCCATCCTCGCCTTCGTGAGCGGGATGATGCTCAACAGCTGGATCGGGCTGAAGATCTACCGCCTCTTCCAGACGCGCTATCGGGAACACGCCCTGGTCTCCGATGTCAACCAGGACGTCGTGCTGATCGGTGGCATGGCGGTGATCATCGGGATCTCCTTCATCACCGCCCTCTTCTGCTACCTCGGGCTCGCCAACGAGGCCAGCCTGCCCAACGCCCTGACCTTCCTGACCGGCATCTTCGCGATCGCCGTGCCGTTCACACTCCAGTTCATCTTCACGCGCGTGCTCGGCCGCCATCCAACGGGCGGCGGCGCCGAGCTGCCGGCCAACCCCTTTCCAACCCCCGTGCCGCCGCCGCCGCCCCCGCCGATCGGCCAGACCTCGCAGCGGCGGTTCGGCCGGGAGCGCTGAACGTCCCGGGTCCGGGCGTCAGGCGCCGGCCGGCCCGATCCCCAGCTCGGTCAGCGAGGCCCTGATCGTCTCCGCCGCCCGGTCCAGATCATCGGGGCGGGGGTGCTGATCCACCTGGGAGAAGTTGAGCTGCTCCATGGTGTGGAATGGCACCAGGTGGATGTGGGCGTGGGGGACCTCCAGGCCCGCGATGATCATCCCCACCCTGAGCGGATGGAAGCCGTGCTGGAGGGCCTGCCCGATCTTGTGTGAGACGCCCATCAGGTGGCCGAGCAGCTCCGGCTCCAGGTCCACCCAGTGGTCGATCTCGAGCCGCGGCACCACCAGGGTGTGGCCCGGCCGCAGCGGCCGGTGGCTGAGGAAGGCGACGCAGCGGTCGTCCATCCAGACGAAGCGCGCCGGAAGCTCCCCGTCGATGATGCGCGTGAAAACGCTGGGCATGCGCCGATTCTGACGAGCTGTCGTCCGGGGTCGCGGCTCCGCGGAGGCCGCTACACCGTCGGCTGCTGTCGCGCCTTCTTCGCCTCGGCCTGCCGCTGTGCCTTGCGGGTCGACGGCGCCTTGGGCTTCTTCGCCGCCTTCTTGGGGGCGCCGCGGGTCTTCTCGCCTGCCATGACGGGAGAGTCTACAGTCGCCGCGGTCCCACGGCGCACCCCACGATGCCCACCCGAAGCTGGCACAATCTCTGCCGACGAGGGGGCAGTGCAGTCGGAAGCCCCCGGCTGCGCCGAGAGCCTCCCGTTGGAGGGTCCAGCCCATGACCTACGCGCCGCCGCCTCCGCCGCCGCCCGGAGCCGGATACCCGCCTCCGCCCCCGCAGGGCTACCCAGCTCCGCCTCCCGGCTACCCGGTGCCTCCGGGCGGAACCGTGGTCATGCCGCACCTCGTGCACCTCACCATCGACCGCCAGGACAAGTACTCGCGCGGCCTGGGGTGTCTGGGCGCCCTCTTCTTCATCCCGCGGTACATCGCTCTGATCCCCGTGTTCATCTGGCTCGGGATCCTGATGTTCGTGGCAGCGATCGTGGCCTGGATCATGGAGATCGCGGTCGTGTTCAGCGGCCACTACCCCAAGGGCGGCCACAGTTTCGTGACCGGCGTCCTGCGGCTCAGCGTCAAGACGTACGCGTGGATGCTCGGGCTGGTCGACAAATACCCCGGCTACAGCACCAAGCCCTGATCGATTGACCTGGCGAGCCCGCCGGCGCCGTGCCGGCGGGCTCGGCCTGACGCCTTCGTGACCTCCGACCCTGAACGGGATGACGGCGAGCAACGTCGCGTCAGAGCAGCACGCGATCCTTGGGGTCGTAGTGCACGGGAGGCAGGCAGCTGTCCTCCTCGCGCGGTGGCGGGAACAGCGGCTCGATCGCAGTCTCGATGAGATCGGCGGCCGCGCGGTTACCTCGGACGGCCATGCCCGTGCCGAAGCTGAAGTCAAAGGTCTCCCCGGTGTCGACCACGGCGATACTCAGCGCGGGGATACTGCGGGCGTGGCCCACGTCGACCTTCAGCGACCGCAGTGGCCAAGCTGCCCAGCGGGAGAATCGGCGTCCGAGTGACGTCTGGCCGCGGCGCACGTGGGCATCGAGCAACACGAGCTCGGAGTCGGTGAGGGCCACGACCATCGTCCTGGGCGGCTTCCCACCAGTTGACTGATACTTGACAAAGGCTCCCGTGCGCATCCACTGGCCCGCATTCGGGTATGCGAGCAAAGCGGCGCGCAGGGAGCCGTCCGGGAAGAACGGCGCGGCACGCTCGACCACCATGGCTGGCCCGGCGACGCCGCCCGGCTTCGCCGGCGCCTGACCAGTTTCCGGCTCATCCGCCATGGACTTCAGCATGGCACACGCCGCCGAGCGCTCCCCTCGCTCCGCGGAGTTGGAATCGCAGCGGCCGGCGGGGCGGAGGTGCGCTGAGAAGCGAGGCCTTGCGCAGGCAGCAGCTGCAATGCTGCCGAGCACGAGCATGCCGGCGCCGACAGGCGCCGGACGTGCGTGCCGAGCGGAGCAGCCACCTTCGCTCCGCCCGGCCCGCCCGGAGGCCTTCCGGCTCAGACCTCCTTGAACTCGGCATCGACCACGTCGTCGCCGCCCGAGCCATCGGAGCCGGACGAACCGCCGGCACCGCCTTCCGGCGGCGCGCTGCCACCCTCGGGCTCCGGTGTCGATCCGGACGGTCCGCTGGACGACCCACTCCCCGACGATGCGTAGACCGCCTCGCCGATCTTCTGGATCTCCGCCTGGAGTGCGTCGTGCGCGGTCTTGAGCGCCGCGTCGTCGTTCTTGGCGATGGCGTCGCGGACCGCCGCGACCTTGGCCTCGATGTCGGCCTTGAGGTCGGCGGGGAGCTTGTCGCCCGCGTCTTTGAGGGCCTTCTCGGCCTGGTAGGCCAGGTGCTCCGACCGGTTCTTGACCTCGATCGCCTCGGTCTTCTGGCGGTCCTCCTCGGCGTGCGCCTCGGCCTCCTTGACCATCCGCTCCACCTCGGTCTTCTGGAGCGTGGTCGAGCCGGTGATGGTCACCTTGTTCTGCTTGCCGGTGCCGCGGTCATGGGCGGTGACGTTGAGGATGCCGTTGGCGTCGATGTCGAAGGTGACCTCGATCTGCGGCACTCCGCGCGGCGACGGCGGGATCCCATCCAGGGTGAATGTCCCCAGGATGCGGTTGTCCCGCGCCAGCGGCCGCTCGCCCTGCAGGACCACGATCTCCACGCTCGGCTGCGCGTCCGAGGCAGTGGAGAAGACCTGCGACTTGGCGGTCGGGATGGTGGTGTTGCGCTCGATGAGCTTGGTGTTGACCTCTCCCTCGGTCATGATCCCGAGCGAGAGCGGGGTGACGTCGAGGAGCAGGACATCCTTGACCTCGCCCTTGAGGACGCCGGCCTGGATGGCCGCACCGATGGCGACCACCTCGTCCGGGTTGACCCCTCGGTTGGCGTCCTTGCCGCTGAGCTCCTTGACCAGAGCCTGGATCACCGGCATCCGGGTCGATCCGCCGACCAGGATCACCTCGTCGAGGTCCTTGACGCTCATGTGCGCGTCGGCCAGCGCGTCCGCGAAGGGCTTGCGGCAGCGCGCGGTCAGGTCCTCGGTCAGCTGCTCGAACTTCGGCCGCGACAGCGTGATGTCCAGGTGCTTGGGCCCTGAGGCGTCGGCCGTGATGAAGGGGAGGTTGACCTGAGTCTCGGGGCGCTGAGACAGCTCGATCTTGGCCTTCTCGGCGGCCTCGGTCAGACGCTGCAGGGCCTGAGCGTCGCCGCGCAGGTCGATCCCCTGGTCACGCTTGAATTCGTCCGCGAGCCAGTCCACGATCCGCCGGTCGTAGTCGTCACCGCCCAAGTGGGTGTCACCGTTGGTGGACTTGACCTCGAAGACTCCCTCACCGACCTCGAGAATGGAGACGTCGAAGGTGCCGCCGCCCAGGTCGAATACGAGGATCTTCTCGTTCTCCTTGTTCTCCAGCCCGTAGGCGAGCGCGGCCGCGGTCGGCTCGTTGATGATGCGGAGCACGTTGAGGCCCGCGATCTGGCCGGCGTTCTTGGTCGCCTGGCGCTGGGCGTCGTTGAAGTAGGCGGGTACGGTGATGACCGCATCGGTCACCTTCTCGCCGAGGTAGGCCTCCGCGTCCGTCTTGAGCTTCTGCAGCACCATCGCCGAGATCTGCTCGGGGGTGTGGCGCTCGCCGGCGACGTCCACCTCGACCCGTCCGTCCTTGCCGGCGATGACCTTGTACGGGACCTGCTTGGCCTCGGTGCCGACCTCGCTGAGGAGCCGGCCCATGAATCGTTTGATGGAGTAGATCGTGTTGCTGGGGTTCACCGCCGCCTGGCGCCGGGCCAGTGTCCCGACCAGGCGCTCCCCGCCGCGGGTGAATGCGACGACGGAGGGGGTGGTGCGACCGCCTTCGGCATTGGCGATGACGGTGGGCTCTCCGCCCTCCATCACTGCCACCACGCTGTTGGTGGTACCGAGATCGATGCCGACGGTCTTGGCCATGGGTTGGGACCCTCCAGAAGTTGTCGAATCTGCGCTGATCCGGGAAGCGGCCTCTCAGCCGACTTCGCGCCGGTCACTTCCCCGTGTACCTCGGCGCCCGCTCATGCTAAACGCCGAGGCGGTACGAGGGCGGACCTTCATCCCGGAAGCCGTCGGCTCCGATCAGGGGCACGAAGCGGCAGGGACCGAGATTCTCGGACGTCCATTGGCCGCCGCTCATCCGGACCCGGGTCAGCTCCTCGCCCTCGGGTCCCGAGCGGATGGGCACGACCAGACGGCCGCCCTCGCGCAGCTGGCGGGCCAGCGCCACCGGCAGGCGGGGGGCGGCCGCCCCGACCGCGATGGCGTCGAAGGGAGCGCGGTCGGGAAGGCCGATGCTGCCGTCGGCGGCCACGACCTCCACGTCCACGCCGAGACGGTCGAGGCGCTGGGCAGCCTGGTTGGCGAGCTCCGGGATGCGCTCCACGCTGATGACCCGGGCGCCGCACGCCGCCATGACCGCCGCCTGGTAGCCGCTCCCGGTGCCGATGTCGAGGGCGATCTCGCCCGCCCGCAGCTGGAGGGCCTCGAGGATGATCGCCACCATCAGCGGCTGGGAGATGGTCTGACCGGAGCCGATCGGGAGGGCCCGGTCCGCGTAGGCGTCCTCGCGGTCAGCGGGCAGCACGTACTCCTCTCGAGGCACGGCCGCCATCGCGGCGAGCACACCTTCGTCCCGAACCCCGCCGGCGCGGAGCCGCTCGATCATCTCCGTGGCGGTGTGCACGCCCTCGTGGTACCACTCGGACGCGCCCGGCTGCCACGCCGCCGGGTCCGCGGGCGGGATGCACCGCTACTCCGGCCGGTAGTCCCGCCGTCCCGTCTGCGGGTCGAACCAGACCCGCATCCGCCGTCCCGTCTCGGGGTCGATGAAGATCTCCGCCGTCGGCTGAGCTCCCATGACCCCCGGACCGCGGCCGCGCGCGCCACCGCCCCGGTACCGCTCCCAGCCGACCGCGGCGCCCACGATGATGAGGGCCAGGACGGCAAAGCCCAGCACCAGCTCGACGAGCACCACGGCCCCCGTTGCCATGCCAGACGCCTCCTCAGCGCCGCGCGATCAGCCGGCGGCCGCTCCCGTCACCGCCTCGACCGCCTGGGCGGTGCCGTAGGCGACGATCTCGCTCATGTTGTTGCCGATCTCGGAGGAGTCGAACCGCATCATGGTCACGGCGTTGGCGCCCATGGCGGTGGCGTTCTGCACCATGCGGTCGACCGCCTGGCGACGGGCGTCCTCGAGGAGCTTCACGTAGGAGCCGACCTCCCCGCCGACGATGCTGCGGAAGCCGGCGGCGATGTTGCCGCCGAGGCCGCGGGTGCGGACGGTGAGACCGAAGACCTGCCCGAATGTCTGGATGACCCGGGTGCCGGGGATGTTTTCGGTGGTGGTGACGATCATGCGGTCAGCATAGCCGCGCCGCAGCCCTCCCGTCGCCGGCGGGAGGCTCAGCGAGGGGTCAGATCGAGGTCGGGCGGCGCACTCTCCGGCAGCTTCCAGACGATGAACCCCTTCTCCCAGCGCCGGTGGAATTCGTTGGTCGCGTCCACCGCCTCGCGCACCCGGCGCTCGAACGTCTCGAGGTCCTCGGCGGCCACGGCGGCAAGGAGCGGCTCGACGTCGTCGTGGAGGAACTCGGCGATGTCGTCCGCGTACTTGGGCCGGGTGATCGTGCAGAGAAGGAACAGCTTGCGCATCTCGGAGAGCTGCCAGCGGGCGAGCCGCCAGTTACCCGCCCGGGCGGCGTAGACGGCGCGCCAGAGGCGGTTGGCGATCTCCGGCATCAGCCGGGCCAGCCCGGGTTGGAGGCGGGTCAGCTCCTCGGGGCTCAGCCGCTCGGGATTGGCGGGCTTGCCCGCGCTCTCGGCCATCGTCGGGCGAGTCTATCCGGCCCGCGTGTCCCGTACGGTGCCCTGAGCTCAACCTCCCCGTTACGCGCGGGTTTGGCCGGTCGTAGTGAAGGTGGGAGCAGCTCCAGAGCTGGGCCGTCACTCACGAGGTGGCACCGATGTCGACTGCACGCTTCATAGCCCGGAGGGTCGGCTTCTACCTGGTCGCCCTCTGGGTCGCTGTCACCCTCGACTTCTTCCTCACCCCGGTGACGCCGAGCACCAGGATCGTCCTGATTGGGGGAATGCAGTCGGACACGTGCGATCCGGCCTGTGTCCGGGCGCTCCGGATGGACTGGCCCGAGGTTCGGACATCCGGCCGAGCGGCTCGTCCCCATCCCGCCTGACGCGTTGGGAACCTGGCGCGGGGCATCCGCGTAGGGGAGGTATGGAAGTGACCCCGAGACGTGCCGGCCGCCTGCGCAGCGTGGCGGGTGCCCTGGTGATCTCTCTGGCCGTGGTCGCCGCGGTGACGGCCGGCTACTTCGGCCTCCGCCACGACGCCGCGTCCGGCGACGGGGGCGGTCCCGCGGCCCGGACCGCGGCGGCGATGGCCTACGACCCCTCGACCGGTGACGTGGTCATGTTCGGCGGCGCCGGGGCCGATGGACAGGCACTCGCTGACACCTGGCTCTACGACGGCTTCGCCTGGTCGGAGGCGGCGCCGTCGGACAGCCCGCCGGCCCGGTACGGCGCCCAGATGGCGTGGGACCCCGAGAGCCAGCGGGTCATCCTGCTCGGTGGCACGGGTGGGAACGGCTGCTCGATGGGGTACGGCTCGACCGGCACCGTGAGCAGCATCGGAGGCTGCAGCCAGCTCCAGGACGCCTGGGCCTGGGATGGGAGCGACTGGACCCAGCTGGCACTCGGCCAGGGCACCGGCCAGCTCGGTGACTACACCCTGGCAGGGGCCTCCATGGCCACCGACCAGACCAGCGGGAAGCTCGTCCTGGTCACCGCCGACTCGTCCGCCTCCGGCCCCGTCCCGCTCCCCGCCATCTACAGCTCCGGGGGCGCCTCCGCCGCGACCCCGCCCGTGGCCAGCGCGGGCGTTGCGCGTGGCAGCGCCTCTGGCGCGACCGGGAGCGGCGCGGGCGTCTGCATCGGCGTCGGGGGTGGGCCGTGTGGATCCCCCGTTGCGCTGCCGTCGGCGACTGCCGGAATCTCTCCTCCACAGACCGCGTGCCCGCTTGACGGGGGCTGCGTCACTCGCGCCTGCCCCGTCCCACCGGTGGCGCAGTCCACGATCGCCTGCCCGATCTCCTGTGCCACCGCCATGATCGCCTGCCCCGTCTGCCCGGTCGAGGCGAGCCCCGGTCCGGCCGTCGCCAACCCGGCCATCGCCTGCGCGATCTGCCCGATGACGGCCAGCCCCGAACCCGGAGTCGTGACCCCGGCGATCGCCTCCTGGTGCGGGATCTGCCCGGAGAGCCCCGCGGCCTCCGGTTCCACGACCGGTTCGGAGGTCATCTGCTCCAACTGCCCCCTGGAGACGCCCTGCCCCGTCACGGCCGCGACGCTCACCTGGGTGTTCGACGGCAGCACCTTCCAGCTGGCCGACTCGTCCGCGGGCGACTCGCCCGCAGCGGGCGGCGAGCTCGCCTGGTTCCCGGCCCCGGGGCTCCTGGTCGACCTTGGTGCCGACCTGGATGCTGTGGCCGGAGGGCCGGCGATCCCCTGCCCCTCCGGTGCCCCGTGCCCGCTGATCCCGGCTGCCGAGGACTGGCAGTGGACCGGCAGCGGCTGGACGCCCGTGCAGGACCTGCAGGCGAGCGCCGCGGCACCCTACTTCGAGACGCCGCCGGTCGGTGACACCGCCGCGGGTGATCTCGTCGGCCTCGACACCACCGGCGCGACCTGGACCTCGACCGACCCGGAGAGCGGCTGGGTGAAGGCGTCACCGGCCACCTCCCCGTCGCCGCGCTCCGGTTTCGCCGTGGCGTACGACGGCTCCACCGGGCAGGTCGTGCTCTTCGGTGGGGAACTCCTCGGCTCGACGGCAGCCGCAGGTGAGGTGATGGGTGACACCTGGACCTGGGACGGCGCCACCTGGACCCTGCGGGGCGCCAGCGCCCCCACACCGACGGCATCGGCCACGCCCGCACCCCCCGGTTCGGTCGAGCCGGTGTCCAGCGGGGCCGTCCCCCCGATGCCGCCGGTGGCCTCGCCCGCGGTTTCTGCGAGCTCGACGATCACTTCAAGCCCGACGGCGGCGAGCTGACGGCTGTCGTCGCCGGGGAAACGGCGTGACCTTGTGGCGGCTCGCGCGTTGTACAGGGGATGGATGACGAGCCTCTCCGCGGGAAGCGCGCGCTCCGCGTCTGCCTCATCCTTGCGGCCGCGGCCGCGGTCGCCGTCGGCACATTCGTGGTGCTGCGCACCGCCGAGGCCGGCCGCAGCGGCGCGACGCTGACCTCCACGCCCACTCCCACCGCCAGCACCGCAGCCTGCCGTGTCCCCGCCGTGGAGTACGGCCAAGGCACGCCACCGGCGGATTCCGCGAACAACTGGGTGCCGTCCGTGACCGCGGGCTTCGTCGACTGTCGGACCGGCCACTTCACCGTCGATCCCACCGCTCCCAGCCTCGGCCCCGGCGACCACGACCTCGTCGACATCCCGTCGGAGGGGTGGACCCAGACGGCGACCGGACTCGCCGGCTGCAGCCAGGTGGTCCCGATGGTGGACTGCGGCTGGTCACCGAGCGGCCAGGAGTTCGCCTACGGCGACGACTCCTGCGCGCCGTGCGCGGGCGTGCCCACGGCCGGCAGCGTCCATGTCACCGACGCCTCCGGCGATCGGACGATCACCCCGTCCGGGGAGATGGACCGGGTCCTCGGCTGGACCGATCAGGGCATCGTCGTGGCCCGGATCCGGTCGACGGGCGGCACGACCGCCGCCGGTGCCGACTCCGGCGCCTTCCTGGCGACGGCGGTTGCCGCAAGCTTCCGCGACTTCCTTGTCGACCCGGGTACCGGGACCGAGACCTACATCGCGACCACCGACGCGTTCGCCGCCAACGGCGACTCCCTGTGGGAGGAGGCGGATGACAGGGCCGGGCTGGTGCGCTACGACCTCGGCAGCGGCACCCTGAGCTCCTGGCCTCTTCCATCGGCGGACACCTCGACCACGAGCTCGCGCGTGATCACCCTGGCGGGGTTCGATGCCGCCGGCGATCCCCTGATCGTCACCCCGACCGGCGATCTCGTGCTGCTGACCGGACCGGGTGTCGGGCAGGTGCTGCTCAAGAGCGTGGGCACGACCTACGCGGTCGGGAGCGTGGCCCCCCTCCCGGGGGGTGGACTGCTGCTGATGTCGGCGCGGACCTATGCCCCCGGCGGGGAGCAGCCCTTCGACGTGGACATCTGGAGCCCCTCCTCCGGCTGGGCGAATCTGGGAGCGCGGTTCACGGTGGCCGTGCCCATGGGTCCCGGCCCCTACCAGGCCTGGCCCGTCTTCGCCGGACCCGCGCTCGCCTCCTGAACTCTCGGCGGGTGACACGGTTCCCGCCCCCGCACACCCCCCGCGTCCGGTGTGATTGGATCGCGGGGTGGCACCGTCCCCCCTCCGGATCGAGACCCTCCAGCGCCCCGACGACCCCGAGGTCCTCGCCCTGCTCGTCGAGCTGGGCCTGGACGAACAGGAGCGCTACGACCACCCCCAGGAGACCAGGGAGGAGATCGCCGCCCGCACCGGGCCGCTGGCGCCCCACTTCCGGGGAGAGAACGTGGTCTTCGTGGCCCGTGACCGGGCCGGCCACGCCATCGGCCTGTGCTGGTGCGTCCTCTTCGACCCCGGCAACGGGCTGGAGGGCGAGGTCGCCGAGCTCTACGTCCTGCCCGCGGCGCGGGGCGGCGGGGTGGCCACGGCGCTGGTCGGGGAGGCGATGCGCCTCTTCCGCAAGCGCGAGGCGACCTTCGTGACGGTCTGGACGCGCCCCGACAACCCCGAGGCCCTGGCCGTCTACCGGCGCCACGGTTTCCAGCCCACCGAGCAAACCGTGCTCACCTGGCTCCCGCTCACCGGCACCGAGCCGGCAGCGGAGGACCGGCCGGGCGCCGCCACCGAGCGCGATGCGGATAATCTCGGACCGTGACGCCCCGGAGGAAGCCATGACCCTCACCCGCGACCAGGTCACCCACGTCGCCATGCTCGCCCGTCTCGGCCTGAGCGATGAGGAGGTCGAGCGCTACCGCCAGCAGCTCGACGCCATCCTCAGCCACGTCGACCGGCTGCAGCAGGTCGACACCTCGAAGGTGGCCGAGACCGCCCAGGTCGGCGGGCTGGTGAACGCCTGGCGCGAGGACGTGAGGGGCGAGTGCCTGCCCGTCGACAAGGCGCTCGCCAACGCGCCCAAGCGCCGTCGCGACCACTTCGAGGTGGGGGCGATCCAGGAATGAAGAGGTCATGAGCCGGGGGACCGTCAGCGAGCTAGGTGCCCGCCTGCGCAGCGGGGAGTCCACCCCTGCCGAGCTGGCCGCCCAGGCCCGCAGCGCGCTCGTCTCCCTCGAGAGTCTTCACCCGGTGCTCCGTTACACCGACGCGCTCACCGAACGCCAGGCCGGCCGGGCCGCCCGCATGCTCGCCGAGTCGCCCCAGCAAGCCGGTCCGCTCTGCGGCATCCCCTTCGCCTACAAGGATGTGCTCTGCGTGGAGGGGGTGGAGACCAGCGCCGGGTCCAAGATCCTGCAGGGCTTCATCCCGCCCTACACCGGCACCGCCCTGCAGCGGTTGCTGGAGGCCGGGGCGGTCCCGATCGCGGTCACAAACTGCGACGAGTTCGCGATGGGCTCCTCCAACGAGAACTCCGCCTACGGGCCGGTGGGTAACCCCTGGGATGCGAGCCGCGTGCCGGGCGGCAGCAGCGGGGGCAGCGCGGCCGTCGTCGCGGCCGGGGCGGTCCCCTTCTCCCTGGGGACCGACACCGGGGGGTCGATCCGGCAGCCCGCATCCTTCTGCGGCGTCGCGGGATTCAAGCCGACCTACGGGCGGGTCTCCCGCTACGGGCTGATCGCCTTCGCCTCCTCCCTGGACCAGATCGGGCCCTTCACCCGCAGCGTCGCGGACGCCGCCAGCGTCTTCACCGCCATCGCGGGGTACGACCCGCGCGACAGCACCTCCTCGCCGCTCCCGGTCGAGCCGGTCGCCGAGCAGCTGGTCAGAGGTATCCAGGGCATGCGGCTCGGTGTCCCCCGGGAGTACATGGCCGAGGGCCTGGAGCCGGGCGTCCTCAGCGCGATCCACACCGCTTTCGCCCAGCTCGAGAAGCTCGGCGCCACCCTCGTCGAGGTGTCGCTCCCCTCCACCGAGGCGGCGCTCAGCACCTACTACATCATCGCCCCGGCGGAGTGCTCGGCCAACCTCGCCCGGATGGACGGGGTCCGCTTCGGCCTCCACGTGGATCGCAAGTCGCTCACCGACACCTATCTGGAGACCCGCGGTCAGGGCTTCGGCCCGGAGGTCAAGCGCCGGATCATGCTCGGGACCTACGCGCTCTCGAGCGGGTACTACGACGCCTACTACCGCCAGGCGCAGAAGGTGCGGACTCTCATTGCGGAAGAATTCGACCGCGCCTTCGAGAGCGTTGACGCGCTGGTCTGCCCCACCTCTCCGATCGTTGCCTTCCCCAAGGGGGACAAGAGCGATCCCCTCTCCATGTATCTCTGCGACGTCCTCACCCTGCCCGTGAATCTCGCGGGGTTGCCGGGCATCTCGATCCCCTGCGGGCTGAGCGAGGGGCTGCCGGTCGGTCTCCAGGTGATCGGCCCGCGGCTCAAGGACGCGCGCGTGCTTCGCGTCGCCAACGCCTACGAGCAGGCGACCGCGTGGCACACGCAGGCGCCGCCCTCGCCAGGGGCGGTTACGGGGACGCCGTCATGACCGCGACCAGCGCCGTGAGCACCCTGGACCAGGTGATGGAGCGGTACGAAGCGGTGATCGGCCTGGAGGTCCACGGCCAGCTGCTGACCCAGAGCAAGATGTTCTGCGGTTGCAGCGCCGACTACATCGGCAGTCCGCCCAACAGCAACACCTGCCCGGTCTGCCTCGGTCTTCCCGGGGTCCTGCCGGTGATGAACCGGGTCGCCGTGGAGTACACGGTGCGGAGCGCGCTCGCGCTCAACTGCGAGATCCCCGAGCACAGCAAGTTCGACCGCAAGAACTACTTCTATCCCGACCTCCCCAAGGGATACCAGATCTCCCAGTGGGACATGCCGCTGTCGCTCAACGGCCATCTCACCTTCACGGTGGACGGCGAGGAGGTGCGCTGCGGCATCACCCGCGTGCACCTGGAGGAGGACACCGGCACCCTCCAGCATGCGGGCGACATCCTGCAGCAGGCGCGCAGCTCGGTGGTCGACCTCAACCGTGCCGGCGTTCCGCTGATGGAGATCGTCGGCGAGCCCGACCTGCGCTCCCCGGCGCAGGCCCGCGAGTACCTGGTCCGGCTCCGCCAGATCCTCGTCTACATCGGGGTCAACGACGGCAACCTGGAGCAGGGATCGTTCCGCTGCGACGCCAACATCTCGCTGCGCAAGCGTGGCGAGACCGGCCTGGGGGTCAAGGTCGAGGTCAAGAACATGAACTCGTTCCGGGCCGTGCACCGCGCCCTCGAGTTCGAGATCGTCCGCCAGGGGCGGCTGCTCGACCAGGGCCAGACCATCGCCCAGGAGACCCGGGGCTGGGTCGAGGCCAAGGGCGCCACCATCTCCCAGCGGAGCAAGGAGTACGCCCACGACTACCGCTACTTCCCCGAGCCCGACCTCCCGCCGCTGCACCTGAGCGCGGAATTCGTGGACCGGGTCCGGGCGGGCCTCCCCGAGCTGCCCCAGCAGCTCACCGAGCGGCTGCAGCGCGAGCACGGCCTGTCCGCCTATGACGCCGCGACCCTCACCGCGGAGCGGGAGGACGCGCGCGCCTTCGAAGCCCTGGTCGCCGCGGGCGTGCCTGCCAAGGCCGCGGCCAACTGGCTGATGGGGGAGGTGGCGCGGCTGGCTCGCGAGACCCGCACCCCGCTCCAGGGCAGCGGTCTCGGCCTGGAGGGGCTCGCCTCCCTCGTCAAGCTGGTGGAGGCGGGCAGCATCAGCGGCTCCACCGCCAAGGAGCTCCTCGACGAGCTGTACGTCGCGGGTGGCGACCCCGCCGCGGTGGTCCGCGAGCGCGGTCTGGGCCGGGTCAGCGACCAGGCCGAGCTGGAGCGGCTCGTCGACGCGGTCCTTGCGGAGAACCCGGCGGCCGTCGCCGACTACCAGGGCGGCAAGGAGCAGGCCCTCCAGCGCCTGGTGGGCGGGGTGATGAAGGCGACCAGAGGCCGCGCCGACGCCAGGGTGGTGACCGGCCTGCTCCGTGAGCGCCTCGCCCCCTGACGCGCTCCGGTCCGGCGTCCGGTTCGAGGTCCGCTGCGAGGGGATGGTCCACGGCGGCCTCTGTCTCGCCCACGCGGCCGGCGCGACCCTGCTGGTCGACGGCGGCATCCCCGGCGAGCTGGTCGAGGTGGCACTGACCTTCCGCAAGGGACGGATCTGGTTCTGCCGGGTGGAGGGCGTCCGGGAGGCGTCGCCGGACCGGGTGGTGCCGCCCTGCCCCTATCTCCCCGACTGCGGGGGCTGCCAGCTCCAGCACGTCGGCTACCCGCGCCAGCTGCTCCTCAAGCGGGACGTGGTGCTCGACGCCATGCGCCGGGCGGGGGTCGCCGTGCCCGAGCCCCGCCTCCACGGCATGCCGGACCCCTGGCGGTACCGCTGGCGCGGCGAGTTCCACGTCATCCCGGGGGAGAGGGGGGTGTCGGACGCTGCCCTTGGATTCAATCGCGCTCGCAGTTGGCGCAAGGTGGGGGTCGACGACTGCCTCATCCACCACCCCCTCATCTCCGGATCGCTACTGCGGCTCCGCGAGCTGGTTCGGCGGGGCGGTGCGTCCGAATTGAGCGTCCTGCACGTCACGGCCGGCGAGGACGGGGTCGAGCTGCTGCTCCGTCCCAAGCCTGCCGGGGCACTGGATCGGGCGGTGGTCGACGAGATGGCGGCCGGGCTGCCCGCAGCGGAGCGGTGGAGCACCGATCTCACCACCCTGCACTGGCGGGGGAGGGCCTTCCGGGTCACCCCGGAGTCGTTCATGCAGGTGAGCTGGGGCCATCTCGACGCCCTCTACGGGTGCGTGCTCGCCGCCCTCGGCGAGGTGGCGGGCCGGCGGCTGGTCGATGCCTACGCCGGCATCGGGGTGCTGAGCGTCGTGCTGGCCGCCGATGCGCGCGAGGTGGTCTGCATCGAGAGCAACCGGAGCGCGGCCCGGATGGGCAGGCTCAACGCCCGCATCAACGAGGTCGGGGACCGCCTCCGCTACGTCGTCGAGCCGGTGGAGTCGGCGCTGACCGAGGTGGCGGGCGCGGGCACCATCGACAGCCTGATCCTCGACCCGCCCCGCGCCGGGTGCGACGGCCGGGTCACCGGCTGGCTGGCGCTCGCCGGCCCGCCGCTGGTCGTCTACGTCTCCTGCGATCCGGCGACGCTCGCCCGCGACCTCCACCTGCTGGTCGCCTCGGGGCCCTACGTCGTGGATTCCCTCGACGTGGTGGACATGTTTCCTCAGACGTACCACGTCGAGTGCGTGGTGGCCCTCCGCCGCCAGGGTTGAGCCATCGCGCGCGCTCCCGCGCCGCCCAATCGGAGCTCGCCTATCAGGTCGAGACGGTGACGACCGGCACCGGTGGCCCGGACGGCCCCTGGGTGTCCAGGGTGGCGTGGATGGCGTATGTCCCCGGCTGGGGGGGCTCCGGGAAGACCGCGGTGAACGCCCGGGTCTGACCGGCGGGGATCTCGATCAGCGCGATCGCCAGGCAGTGCGCAAACGGGGAAGGGGCCGGGGTCGGCACCGGCGCGCCGTCGGGGGTCTCAGCCCACGCCGTGAGGGTGGACACGCAGCCCCCGAGCACTGTGATCGGGCCGACGACCGTCAGCGTCTCCTCCAGCTGACCGTCCACTCCGGCGGTCACCACCGCGGACCATCCGGCGGCGTTGGTGGCGCTGCCCAGCACCGGGCCGGACGTCGAGGAGGGGGTCGGGGTGCCGGCCGGCGAGAGGGTGGGGGTGGCGGCGAGGGTGGGGGTGGGGGTGGAGGCGAGGGTGGGGGCGGGCGAGAGGGACGTCGGGGCCTGCGCCCCGGGGCCGGTGGAGTCCTGGGCCGGGATGGTGGCGAGCCCGCACGCGGCCGCGGCCACGGCCAGGCCGCAGAGGACGGGCAGGGCGGAGAGCCTCATCAAGGCGAGCCTCATGAAGGTGGTACGCCGGATGTGCCTCATCGGTTCCCGCCAGCGGCGCTCCCGGTGGCGGGCGGAGGCCTCCTTCGCTGTTCGGATCAATTTACTTGCCTACGATATATACTAACTTTGTTATCTGTATCGTCATCCGGCGGGCCATGAGAGGCAGGAGATGACCGTTCCGAGTGCGGCGAACGCGGCAGGGGACGCGCCCCCATCTTCGGTGGCGATCGAGCCACCTGTCCTCGCCGAGCGTCTCCGGATCTCGATGATCCATCTCAGCCGCCGCCTCCGCCGCCAGGATGTCTCCGAGCTCAGCATCGCACAGATGTCCGGGCTCGCCAGCGTGGTCCACAAGGGCCCGCTGGGTATCGGGCGCCTGGCCGAGCTGGAGAGCCTGCCCGGCTCGGCGGCCACGCGGCTCGCCGACAAGCTGGAGGCCGCCGGGCTCGTGGTCCGGCAGGTGACGCCCGGTGACCGGCGCGGCGTCCAGGTGGTGGCCACCCCCGCCGGGGTCGAGGTGCTGGCGCGCTATGCGCGAGCCGGCAACGAGTGGCTCGCGGCGCGCCTCGCCTCGGTGAGCGCGGACGACCGGGTCGCGATCGCGCGCGCCATCACCGTTCTGGAGTCCATGGCAGCCGGGGAGCCCGGCATGACACACGAACCGCACGAGGGCTCTCGTGCCATCGAGGAGTTGGCAAGATGACTGTCGCGGCACCGTCCCGAACGCCGATTGTGGGACCTCACTACAAGTGGGTGGTCCTCTCCAACACGACCGTCGGGGTGCTGCTCTCGTCGATGGCGGGCACGGGCATGATGCTCGCCCTGCCCAAGATCTTCCGCGGCATCAACCTGAACCCGCTGGCAGCCGGCAGCTCGTCGTATCTGCTCTGGATCATGATGGGCTACGTCCTGGTGTCGGCCGTCGTGGTGGTGACCGTCGGCCGCATCGGCGACATCTTCGGCCGGGTGAAGATGTACAACCTCGGCTTCGCGTGGTTCACCGTCGCGGCGATCCTGCTCTCATGCGTCTGGAGCACCGGCTCCAACGGCGCCCTGGAGCTGGTCCTGCTGCGCATGTTCCAGGCCATCGGCGGAGCGCTCCTGATGGCCAACTCCGCCGCCATCATCACCGACGCCTTCCCCTCCGACCAGCTGGGGTTCGCGCTCGGCATAAACATGGTGGCCGCCATCATCGGTTCCTTCCTCGGCATCCTCGTCGGCGGTCTGCTCTCCCTGCTCGGCTGGCGCTGGGTGTTTCTCGCCAACGTCCCGATCGGGGCCTTCGGGACCATCTGGGCCTACCTCAAGCTCAAGGACATCGGGGTCCGGGTCCCGGCGCGCATCGACTGGGCCGGCAACCTCGCCTTCGCCGGTGGCCTTGGCATGGTGCTGGTGGGCATGACCTACGGCATCGAGCCGTACGGGACCTCCCTCTCCGGTTGGGGAAACCCCTTCGTCATCTCCATGATCACGAGCGGCATCGTTCTGCTGGCCGCCTTCGCCTTCATCGAGAGCCGGGTGAAGGATCCGATGTTCCGTCTCTCCCTCTTCCGCATCCGGCCGTTCGCGTTCGGCAACCTCGCCTCGTTCCTCGGATCGATCGGGCGGGGCGGATTGATGTTCATGCTGATGCTCTGGTTCCAGGGGATCTGGCTGCCCCAGCACGGCTACAGCTTCGCCGACACCCCGCTATGGGCGGGCATCTACATGATCCCGTTCACCCTCGGCTTCGTGATCGCGGGACCGATCTCCGGCAAGCTGTCGGACCGGTACGGGGCGCGGCCCTTCGCCACTGGCGGGATGCTGCTGGCGGCGGCCACCTACGCGCTGATGATGACCTTCCCGGCCAACTTCAACTACGTGCCGTTCGGGGCGGTCATGCTCCTCTCCGGGATTGGCGGCGGCCTCTTCGCCTCTCCCAACACTTCTTCGATCATGAACTCCGTCCCGGCCCGCGACCGCGGGGCGGCGTCCGGCATGCGGGTGACCTTCGCCCAGACGGGCATGCCGCTCTCCATGGGCCTCTTCTTCACGCTGCTCGTGAGCGGGCTCAACGCCAAGGTCCCGGCGGCCATGCTCAAAGGCCTGGTCGCCAACGGCGTGCCCAAAGCCACCGCATTGAGCCTCTCGCACGTGCCGCCACTCGGCTACGTCTTTGCCGCCTTCCTCGGTTACAACCCTCTCAAGACGCTGCTCCCGCCGGCAGTCCTCTCGCATCTCACCACGGCCCAGGCCGCCCATCTCACCAGCCGGGCCTTCTTTCCCGGTCTGATCGGCCCTGCCTTCGTCGGCAGCCTCTCGATCATCCTTGCCTTCGCGGTCGTGATGAGCCTGATCGCAGCGGTCGCGTCCGCGTTCCGGGGCGGCAAGTTCGTGCACGTGGACGACGAGTCCAAGGCCCAGCGGCACATTGCCCGCGGTGGACGGCATCACGGACCGGCGGCTGGCGGCGCGGTACCCGCGGCGACGACAAGGGTGGCGGCGGCGAGTGAGGCGGTACCGGCGGTGAGTGGCGCGGGCTCGTCACTGAGCAGCGCGGTGCCGGCAGAGCCCCATCCCGTCCCGGGCAAGTAAAGGCGGCGATCCGGGGCGCAGTCCGGCTGTCCCCGTGGGGCGGTCAGAATACGGCGAGCCCTCCCGGCCGGCCGGCCGGTGGCGGATGCTAACGTACGTGTGTTCGGAGGCGAGGACGCCACGACGATGGTGGAGGCGGAGGCGACGGCGGCGACTGCATCGGATGCCTTCGTCCATCTCCACGTCCACAGCGAGTTCTCGCTGCTGGACGGTGCGGCCCGGATCCCCGAGCTGGTGGCCAAGGCCAAGGCGATGGGGCAGCCGGCGGTGGCGGTCACCGACCACGGCGTCCTCTATGGCGCGGTCGAGCTCTACACCGAGGCGGTCGCCGCCGGGGTCAAGCCGATCGTGGGCTGCGAGGTCTACATGGCTCCCCGCTCCCACCGCGACAAGGAGGGTCGCGCCGACCGTGACCCCAACCATCTGGTCCTGCTCGCCCGCGACGCCACCGGCTACGCCAACCTGGTCCAGCTATCGACCATCGCCCACCTCGAGGGCTACTACTACAAGCCTCGGATCGACAAGGAGCTGCTCGCCGCGCACAGCGAGGGGCTGATCTGCCTCTCCGGATGCATCGGTGGCGAGCTGCCCCAGGCCATCCTGGGCGGCGACCTCGACGCCGCCGAGCGGGTGGCGCGCCAGCACCTGGAGATCTTCGGAGCCGACAACTACTTCCTGGAGATCCAGGACCACGGCATGACCGAGGAGACCGCGGTTCGCGAGGGGCTCGTGGAGATCGCGCGCCGGACCGGCATCCCGCTGATCTGCACCAATGATTCCCACTACATCGACCCAGCCGACGCCGAGGCGCACGACATCCTGCTCTGCCTTCAGACCGGGGCCCGGCGCGAGGACGAGAAGCGGTTCCGCTTCCACGGTCCCCACTTCTACATGGCGAGCAGCGACGAGATGCGGCGGCGCTTCCACACCTACGGCGAGGCGACGGCCAACACCCTGGCGGTGGCGGCGCGCTGTGACTGGAAGCTGGAGCTGGGCCACCATCACCTCCCCGCCTACTCGCCCATCCCCGAGGGCCTCGACGCCGACACGTACCTGGCCGAGCTCTGCCAGCGGGGCCTCGTCGAACGATTCGGCCCGGATCCCACCCGCGAGGCGCGGGAACGGCTGGCGATGGAGCTGGACGTCATCCGCCAGACCGGCTTCTCGGCCTACTTCCTCATCGTGTGGGACCTGATCCGCGCCGCCCGCTGCGACGGCGTGGTGGTGGGTCCCGGCCGGGGCAGCGCGGCCGGGTCGCTGGTCGCCTACGTGCTGCGCATCACCAACGTCGATCCGCTCCGCTATGGGCTGATCTTTGAGCGCTTCCTCAACCTGGAGCGCAGGGAGATGCCCGATATCGACATCGACTTCGACGATCGCCGCCGCGACCGCGTCCTCCAGTACGTCACCGGCAAGTACGGCCAGGACCGGGTGGCCCAGATCATCACCTTCGGCACCATGGCGGCACGGGCCGCCATCCGCGATGTCGGCCGGGTGCTCGACGTCCCCCTCCCCGACGTGGACCGGCTGGCCAAGCTGGTCCCGGCGACTGTCGGCATCACCCTGGACCGTGCCCTCAACGAGGCGCGTGACCTCCACGACCTCTACGAGAGCGAGCCCTGGGCGCGCAGCGTCATCGACATCGCCCGCCGTCTCGAGGGCATCTCGCGCAACGCCTCGACGCACGCCGCGGGAGTGGTGATCGGCGCCGCGCCGCTCGCCAGCATCGTCCCCCTGACGCGCTCGACCTCGGGCAATGAGGGGGTCGTCACCCAGTTCGACATGAAGGGCGTCAGCAAGATCGGCCTCCTCAAGATCGACTTCCTGGGGCTCTCCAACCTCACCGTGATCCAGGAGGCGGTCGAGAACGTCGACAAGATGCGCGGGGTGCGGATCGACATCGACGCCATCCCGCTCGACGACCCCGCCACCTACGAGCTGCTCGGCAAAGCGGACACCCATGGGGTCTTTCAGCTGGAGGCCACCCTGGGCAAACGGATCCTGATTGATATGCAGCCCCAATCCCTGGCCGATCTGGCAGCCGCCAACGCCCTGATCCGACCTGGCCCGCTGGAGGGAGGGGTGGTGGATCTCTACATCAGGCGCAGGCGCGGGGAGGAGCCGATCACCTACCTGCGCCCCGAGATGGAGCCGATCCTGGCCGAAACATTCGGGACCATGATCTACCAGGACCAGGTGATGCAGATCGCCTCCGCGGTGGCGGGCTACAGCCTGGGGGAGGCGGACGTCCTGCGCGCCGCGATGGGCAAGAAGGACCAGGAGAAGATGGCCCGCCAGCGGGAGAAATTCGTGGCCGGCGCTGCCGCACGAGGGGTGGAGGAGGGCACCGCGGCAGCCCTCTTCGACCTCATCGCCCACTTTGCGGGCTACGGCTTCAACAAGGCGCATGCCTACTGCTACGGGCTGATCGGCTATCAGACCGCCTACCTCAAGGCCAATCATCCCCTGGAGTTCATGTCGGCGCTGCTCAACAGCCGGGCCGGCGACTTCGACAAGCTCAAGCAGACGATCCTCGACGCCCACGCGCGCGGCCTCACCGTGACCCTCCCCGATGTCAACCGGAGCGACGCCGGCTTCGCCGTGGGTGACGCGGGCAGCGGCGAGATCCTCTACGGCCTGGCCCACATCAAGGGAGCCGGGGATCGAGCGATGGAGCAGCTCGTCGCGGAGAGGAAGAGCAACGGCCCCTTCGCGAGCCTCGCCGACCTCTGCCTGCGGGCCGGGGGCCGCGACCTCAACCGCCGGGTGCTCGAGGCCCTGGTGCGGAGCGGGGCCTGCGACCGACTGGGCGAGCGCGGCATGCTGCTCGCCACCCTGGATCGTGCCCTGGACCGGGCCGCGCAGATCCGCCGTGAGCGAGAGGTGGGACAGGGTTCCCTCTTCGGCGACAGCGTCGAGGTGGAGACCGCCGCGGGCCTCACCGCCGTCGACGAGTTCGGGACCACCGCCGAGATCGCCCCGGTCCCCGCCGACGAGCGGCTGCGCTGGGAGCGCGACTACCTGGGCATGTACCTGAGTGACCACCCGCTGCGCCGCATCTCGGAACGGCTCAGCGAGCGTATCGACACCGGCATCGGGGAGCTGGGCGCCCACCTCGACGGTGTCTACGTGCAGATCGGGGGGGCGATCCGCGACCTCCGCGCCTTCATCCCCCGGCGCAGCACGACCGGGCAGCGGATGGCCTTTGTGACCCTGGAGGACCTCTCGGGCACCTGCGAGGTGGTCGTCTTTGCCCGCACCTTCGAGGAGTGCGCGGACCTGCTTCGCACCGACCAGGTGATCGTCGTCCGGGGGCGCGTCCAGGCCGGCCGCAACGGGCGCGCCGCACCCACCCCGGCTCCCGTCCAGAATGGCGGCGGCGCGGCCCTCGAGGAGGAGGAGCACGTCGACGCCGAGCAGGTGAGCGTGATCGCGGAATCGGTCTATGGTCTGGAGGACGTCCGCCTCGCCGCCTGGCGTCGCAACAGCCGGGTGCGGTTGCGGCTCTCGGCCGGCCAGGAGCACCTCCTCCCGCCACTGCGCGCCCTCCTCTCCCGCCACCACGGCGATGCCCCGGTGATCATCCAGGTGCAGGGAGCACGGTCGGTCGATGAGATCGTCCTCGGCGCCGAGTGGGCGGTCGAGCCGGGACCGGCACTGGAGCTGGCCGTCGAATCCCTGCTCGGCGACTCCGCGTATCGGGTCGAGGTGGAGCGCCAGCGCGCTCCCGAGCGCGAGGCCGCCCGCCGCCGCTAGCAGCCTGTCCCGGTAGTGCGCTCGGGTCAGACCAGGGCGGCCAGCCAGTCGAGCGCGAACTTCGCGATCAGAAAGACCACGATGTAGGCGACGCAGGCGACCAGGGCCTCGATGTCGATCGACGAGTGGCCGGTGACGATGCCGTCGAAGGGCCGGACGAAGGGCTTGGCCATCGTCGTGATGGCCCGCGTCAGCGGGTGCCAAGGGTCCGCATGGAAGAGGGACAGGAGGAAGCGGAGCAGGACCAGGACGGCGACCAGGATGATCAGGGTCAGCACCAGCTGCTCGATGGCTCCCACCACGATGGCCCCGATCGACACGCCGCCGAAGACGTCCGCGGAGAGGGAGAAGCAGATCTCGGCCAGCACCTCGAGGACGATGATCGCGAGCAGCGGGGAGATGTCGAGCATCCCGCCGAAGGTGGGTAGCAGGCCCCGAAACGGGGCCAGGATGGGGTCCGCGATGGTGCGGATCAGCCGGACCAGGGGGTGGAACGGGTTGACCCCGGGAAACCATGAGAGCAGCACCCGGATCAGGACGATGAAGGTCAGGATCTCGAAGACGATCCCGAGCACCTGAAGGATGTCGCTGGCCAGCACGGGCCCGAGTATAGGCGGGGCTCAGCCGCCGAGGGTCCAGTTCGTGACCGGGGTGGTGCTCCCGCCGGCGTAGGTGATCGTCCCGCTGCCGGACTGGTCGAGGGTGAGGTGGGCGAGTGACGTTCCGGCCTTCGTGGTCACGGTTCCGGTGAGCTGCGTGCTGCTCACGATGCTGAGCGAGAAGACGCTGCCATCGGCCGCATCCGTGACCGTCCACCCGGTCGGCGTCGGTGAGAAGAGGGCGAAGAGCGCCGCTTTGCCGGATGTCGTGTTGGACGGCATGGCGATGCCACTCCCGCCGATGGCGAACGTGGTCGACGTCGGCGACGTGATCGACAGCGCACCGAGTGCACCCTTCTCCGAGGTCGATTGCGTGCCGGCGAAGGCGACGCTGTAGTCGTCGCTGCTGCTGCCGGAGAGCGGCGTCAGGGTGATGGTGAGCGGCGCCACCGAGGCGAGGGAAAGGCCGATCGCCGGGAAGGGCTGGGCGACAGCGCCGCTGCAGACGAACGGGGGAGGCGTCTGGCTGCTGGAGGGGATGTTGCATTCCAGCCCGAGGCTCACCGCCGGCGTGCCGTCCTGCGCGGTGAAGGTCCCGGTGCCGTCCACCGTGACGCTCGAGATACTCCCGGACGCCCCGGCGAAGACGACACTCTCGCTGAGATCGAGGGCTCCGAGCGTCGCGCCGCCCGGTCCCAGATAGGTGGCCGTCTCGGTGATGGTGTAGTTGCCGGTACCGGGGGTGAGCTTCGCAGCAGCCTCTATGTACGGTTGCGCGCAGCTGCCGTCGTAGTAGACGTCGATGCTCGCCGCGGTGACATTGCCGGTGGTCGATGTCTGCAGCACCTTCGACGACCCCGTCCCCGCATCGAGGGCGTGGCATGAGGTCGAGCCGAGCAACGCGTCCGACAGCACCGTCACCTGGCTCTGGACCACGTTGGAGGCGAGCCCGATGGCGAGTCCCTGCTGGGCGAGGAGGCGGGTCTCGATGGCGGAGGCGGTGGCACCCGGGGTGGCGGTCGGTCCGGCCGTGGCGGTGGACGGCGGCGAACCGGTGCCTGAGGTGCCGCAGGCGGCTGCGGCCAGCGCGCAGACGAGGGCTGCCGCGGCGGTGCCGAGACGGTGACGGCATGCCGGTCGCGGGTGGGAGGCGGTGCCGGCGGCACGAGGATCCACCTGGGTCATCCCTCTGTCCGGCGTGACCGGCTGCGTTGCCGCTTCGGAGAGGAGGCCTCTGCCGGGGGCTCCGCATCCGTTCCGACCGGGGCGGCATCTGGCAGCGGCTCGGGGTCTGCGCCGGAGCTGGGCGGCTCCGTGAGTGGCTCCGGGGGCGTGGCGGAGGCAGCGTCTCGCAGCGGTTCGGGACCGCGTCCGGACCGGCCCTCGGTGCGGCGCCAGACGATCACGAGCACCGGCATGACCACGACCAGGGTCGCGATCGCCGTCAGCTGCAGCTCCTTGAGACCCAACGCGATGACGGGCTCGGTCTGACGGAGGAAGTCGAGGAGGAACTGGCTCACCGAGTACAGCCCCACGTACGTGAGGATCACCACCCCCGGCCGGACCCCGCGCCGGCGGATCCCGAGCAGGATCAGGAGGATGACGAGCGTGCCCAGCGCCTCGTACGCGGCGGCCGGCTGGTAGGCGACGCCCCTCTGGTAATGGACTTGCGCCGTGCTCTGCAGCACCGCGCCCGCATTGGTGTAGGCGGTCGCCCAGGGGAGGTTGCTCTGCCCGCCGAGGATGTCCCCGTTGATGATGTTGCCGATCCGGCCGATCGGCTGACCCACCACGGCGAAGAAGGCGCCCGCATCCATGAGGACCCAGATCGGCAGCCTCCATCGCCAGCCGAGGATGATCAGGGTGGCGAGGCCGCCGATGATCGCGCCGTAGAAGGCCATCCCCCCGTTCCACACAGCGATGACGTCGACCACGCTGTGCATCAGGTCGAGGTTCTGGACGTCGTAGTAGAGCCGTGCGCCGATCAGGCCGAAGAGGATGCCCCAGCCGGTCAGCCGCTCCAGGTACTCCTGGGTGATGCCCCGGGAGACGGCGTGGGGACGGGCGCCCAGGTAGTAGGCGGTCACGAAGGCCACCACGTACATGATCCCGTACCAGTGGACCGCCAGAGAGCCGATGCGGAAGGCGATCGGGTCGATGCCGATGGTGATCGTCGCGAGCATGGTCAGCCATCATGCGACGCCGGAGTGGCGTCGCGCACGTCGAGCAGGCGGTAGCCGCGCTTGGACCCCATCCGAAGGACCGCGTACCCCTGGGCCCGCAGCCGCTCCGCGAGCGAATCCGCGCCCAGGTGGCGCTGCACCACCAGGTAGGCGTGCCCACCGGGCGCGAGGCGGCCGAGCCAGGTGGTCAGGAGCTCGACGAGCGGTCCGCGGCCGACGCGGATCGGGGGGTTGCTGTAGATCGCTTCGAACCGGAGCTGCGGGTCCACCTCGTCGGGCCGGCAGACCTCGATCTTCCCGACCCCGTTCGCGGTCGCATTGGCGCGGGTCAGCTCCAGGGCCCGGCTGTTGACGTCGACGGCGATGACACGGGCCTGGGGGGCTCGACGGGCCATCGCGATCGCGACCACACCGTGCCCGCATCCGAGATCAAGGAGCAAGGCGCCGGCCGGTGGCGGGGGCACGCCCTGGAGGAGGACCGCCGTGCCCGGGTCCAGGCCGGCGAGGCTGAAGACGCCCCGGTCGGTTCGCAGCTCGATGCTCTGGTCCGGAAGGTGGATGGTCACGTTGCGCGGGTGCGTCGCGACCCCCGGCTCAGGGCTGAAGTAGTGCTCGGTCGGGGGGTGGCGATCCGCCATCGGTCCCGAGAGGATCAGCGGCGGCGAGAGGGAAGGGAGAAGCTCCGGGCCACCGCCGCCACCGCGTTGAGGTAGGCGGTGCGGGTCTGCGGGCGCAGATCGTCGACATCCACCTCGAGCCCCTCGGCGAGGTGGGCGTCCCAGGGCACCTTGACCACCGCCCGGCAGCGCTTGGCGAAGTGGTCGACCACCTGACGCAGCTCGCGGCCACCGTTGCCGCGGACCTGGTTGATGACCACCACGGCGTCGGTGACCAGGTCGTGGTAGCCGTGCTCGTCGAGCCAGTCGAGGGTCAGGCTCGAGGCCCGGGAGGCGTCGATGCCGGGAGCTGCGCAGACCACGATCTGGTCGGCCATCCGGAGGATCCCCTGGGTCGCCGAGTCGAGGATCCCCGTGCCCGTGTCCATCAGGATCAGGTTGTAGTGGTGCTCCAGCACGTGCAGCACCTGGCGGTACTCGGGCTCCCCCAGGGCGACGCTGATGGTGGGGTCGTCGTCGGAGGCGAGCACCTCGAGCCGCGTCGTGGACTGGTTCGTGAAACTGCGCATGTCGCTGTAGCGGCGGAGACGCTCCGAGGCGCGGAGCAGCTGGGTGACGGTGGCCTCGGTCTCGCGATGGACGCGGTAGGCGAGCGACCCGGCGTCAGGGTTGGCGTCGAGGGCGACCACCCGGTCCCTCCGGCAGAGGGCGAAGGTGTGGCCGAGCATCAGGGTGGTCGTGGTCTTCCCGATCCCGCCTTTCCGCGAGACGATGGCCACCCGGCGGCAGGTGGCGATCGGCGTCATCGCCGTGGCCACCAGCTCCCGCTCGCGCCGCTCGGATCGGCCGGGGCCTGGCTTGACCAACCCGAACGAGAGGGAGCGGACCGCGTGGCGCACGCCCCGGGCGGCCGGCCTGACCTTGACCGGCCCCCTCACCCGTTCGATCGCGAAATCCTGCGCGGTGCGGGGAGGTGTCGGAGCGGGCCGGCTCGCGGTTTCGCTCTCCGGGTCGGGGCCGAGCGATGCCAGACGGCCGATGGTGCGATTCGGGGCGGGGCGCTGCGGTGAGGCGAGTGCCGGCTCGGGAAGCGGCCGCCACCCGCCGGGCGGGTCGCCGGGGCGGGGAGCGCTGCCCGGGTGCCGTGCGCCGTTGGCGTCCGGTCGCCGGGCACCGGCAGCGGAGCCGCCATTGCCGGTCGCACTGCCGGGGCCAGGCAGCGGCGGGGCCGCGAGGCCGGGCCGGGGCCCGCCGTCCGGAGGTGGCAGGGGCCGGACGGGGAGATACGACGCTCCACCCGGAACGGCGGGCGTGGCGGGTGTCTCTGGTGGCGGGGCGGGCCGGGTGGGCGTCGCCAGCGAAGCTGTCGGACCAGCTCCGGGGACGCCGTTGGGTGGCGGCAGGGGCCGGCCCGGGACCAGCGGTGGCGGGAGAGAGATGTCGAATACGGGGGCGGTTTGGGCCGGTCGCGCGGGCTGATCAAAGGCCCAGGCCGGCCGGGAGAGGGCGGGTCCTGGGGAGCCGGCGGGCGTCTCCGGGGGCCGGCCCGCGGTGACCGACGGCGAGTGGGAGAGGCTGGGGCCGGCAGAGCCATTGGGCGCCGGCGAGGGCCGACCCGGGTCAACCGAGTGCGGCCGGGAGATGCCGTAGCCGGGCGCGCCGTTGGGCGCCAACGGAGAACGTGCAGTGGCTCCTCCCGCGGGCGGCGCGATCGGCGCCGGCCGGAACAGGCCGTCGCCGGTGGGGAGGTGCCGGGCAGGCGGAGCCGGCGGAGCGAACCGCCCTCCGGGGCCGTTGGCCGCCGGGGCCGCCGGAATCCCGACGCTGTTGGTCCGCTGCGGTTCGTATTCCGCTGGGCCCGCCGGCGCTGGCTGGCCGGGCCGGCTCGCGTGCCCGACGATGTCGACGGGTTGTGGGGGCGGGGTGCCACCCGGCCTCCGGTAGTCGACCGGCGCCGTGAAGCCGTCCTCTTCCCCTGTTTTCTCGGTCAACCTCTCTCCCGATGCAAGTCCCGGCGGCTGCAATCTACCGGATGGAGGGGTATGGGAGCCCGCCGCCGGGCCAGGGTGCCCAGACTACGCCCTTCGACGCGAAATGGGCAGCCCGGCCGTTTGGCGGCACAATCCCCCCATGCCTGCTCAGAGTCGCCCCATCGTCCTCGTCGGTCTCATGGGCTCTGGCAAGACCACCGTCGGATCGGCGCTCGCGGAGCGCCTCGGCCGGCCCCTCTGGGACGGTGATGCCAAGCTCCTCCAGGTGACCGGGAAGACGCCGGGGGCACTCGGGGCCGAGCGGGGACTGGACGTCCTTCACGGCCTCGAGCTCGAGGTGCTGTCGCTGGGGCTCGCCCATCGCCCGGCGCCGGTCGTGGCTGCGGCCGCGTCGGTCGGGCTGGATCCGCGCCTCCCCGGTCTGCTCCTCGAGGCGTGGACGGTCTGGCTCCGGGTCGAGCTGACCCACCTCGTCTCGCGCCTTCAGCGCGACGACGGCCACCGGCCCCTGCCCGGCGGCGACCTGCTGGCCACCCTGCGCGAGATGGCGCGGGTCCGCGATCCCCTCTACGCGCAGGTGGCGGACCTGTCCCTGGACGCGACCCGGACCCCGCCGGCCGCGCTCGTCCAGCGAATCGTCGAGACCCTCCCCTCCGGCGTCTGACGATCGGTGCCGGGCCTGCTCTTCCCCGACGCTTAACCCTGGCGCACCCCCTCGTTCACGGGCGATGCCGCATCGTGTGGATGCCGAGGACGCGAGAGCGCCCGGCGGCTCACATGGAAACCCCACCTCCGTGCGTGCCCGGGCCGGCTTGCCGGCCCGGGCTGTCGCGCGTTCGGGGGGTGCCCGGGAGCTGTTCGCTGCCGCGCCCCAGCCTCGGGGGTGTGCGTGCCGGCGCGTAGCCTCCCGTCGATCCACCGACGTGCTCGGCTGTGACGGTCCGGTGACGCCACCGTGAGCCCGGGGGATGGGGCCGGCGCATAGGCTCTGCGTGGGGTTTGGCGGCGGGCCTGGCCCCCACGGAGGCAGGTGTCGTTGGAGCCGTCCCCAAGGGGTCGCACCCGGCTTTCCCGCAGAGCTCGGCAGATCGCCCGAAGCTTCGCGGACTGGCTGCTGCGCGCCCTCTCGCGCCCGCTGATCGCACCGGCTCTGGCGATCTTCATGGTCGTCGTCTCCGCCGGCTTCGCGCTCCACGGTCTCCTCACTCCGCTGCGCACCGACTACGTGGCGATGCTGACCGGCGCCCGGGTGCTGGCCAACGGCGGCTGCCTCTACTGCCACGCCGCCCAGCTGCAGGCCCAGGGCGTGCTTCTCGGCCACCCGAAGCCGGCCTACGACGCCTTCCTGGAGACGCCTCTGGTGGCCCTGGCCTACCGGCCCCTGCTCGCCCTCCCCGCAGCCACGGGCTTCGCCGTCTTTCTCGCCGCGTCGGCCGCCTGCGTGGGGATCGCCGCCTTGCTCCTCTGGCGGAGGATGGGGCTGGCCGTCCACGGCACGCGAGGTCTCCTGGTCCTGGCCCTGGCCCTGGCATCTGTCCCGGCGGCGTGGAACTACCGGCTGGGCCAGATCGACGCCCTGCTCGTGCTCCCGCTGGTGGGGGGGACGCTGCTGCTCGCGTCCGAGCGGCGGTTAGCCGCGGGGCTGCTGCTCTCGCTGCTCCTGCTCAAGCCCCAGACCATATGGCTGCTGCCCGTCGCCCTCCTGGTGGTGGGGGAGTGGCGGGTGGTGGCGGGGATGGCGGTCGGGGCGGCCTGTCTGGCGGGGGGCTCGCTCTGGCTGCTGGGGACGGGTGGGATCGGCCAGTGGCTCTCGCTTCTCGGGTCCGCGGGACCGGCCGTCTCGACCAGCAGCGGGCTGCCCGGCGCCATCGCCAGCCTGGGGGGGAACGGGGCTGGATTCGCCGCCGCCGCGGCCCTCGGGGTGGTCGCCTGCGCCTGGATGTGGTGGAGGCGCCGAGCCTTCACCGGCCGGCCCGTTCAGGTCCTTGCGCTGGGGATCGCCGTTTCGCTGCTGCTCGCCCCTCACATCTACGCCTACGACCTGATCGTCGCGGTGATCCCACTTGTCGTCCTGGCTCGGTGGGACCTGGCAGTCGCGCTGGCGGCGGCGGTCCTGCTCAACGCGGCCCACCTCGTCGACACCTTCTTCATCGTCTCCGGCCCGCACGTGGCCGCCCTCGCGCTCTGCGTCATCGTCGCGCTCCTCGTCCTCCAGCCCTCGGACGGAGTCGCGCAGCCGGCCGGGCGACCGGCTCGCAATCAGCTCGCGGCGGCGAGTTCCACGACGACCGGCGCGTGATCCGAGGGCGCCGTGCCCTTGCGCGCCTCCCGGTCGATGTACGCGTCGGTCACGCGCGAGGCGAGCGCCCGGCTGAGCAGGACGAGGTCGATGCGCATCCCCATCCCCTTGTGGAAGTTGCCCGCGCGGTAGTCCCAGTACGAGAACGGCCGTCCCTTGAGGGCACGCGGGGGGACGTCGGTCAGGCCGAGCTCCAGCAGCCCCGTCAGAGCCGCCCGCTCGGGAGCACTGACGTGGGTGGAGCCGGCGAACTCCGCCGGGTCCCAGACGTCGTCGTCGGTGGGGGCGATGTTGAAGTCGCCGCAGACCGCCAGCGAGGCGCCGCCGTCCAGCTCGGCGGAGAGCGCGTCGCGCAGGGCGGCCAGCCAGGCGAGCTTGTAGGCGTAATGGGGATGCTCCAGCTCCCGCCCGTTGGGGACGTAGATCGACCAGACCCGCACCCCCTGGCAGGTGGCGGACACCGCCCGCGCCTCCACCTCGGGGAAGCCGGGCTCACCCGTGAACCCGGTGGTCACGGCCTCGAGTCCCACCCGGGAGAGGAGGGCGACGCCATTCCAGCGGCCGCTGCCACGGGTCGCGACCTCGTAGCCGAGCGCCGCCACCTCCGCGGTCGGGAAGGCGCCGTCCGCCACCTTGGTCTCCTGGAGGCAGAGGACGTCGGGGCGGGTGCCCTCCAGCCATTCGAGCAGGCGCGGCAGCCGAGCCATGATCGAGTTCACATTCCAGGTCGCCAGCAGCACCGCCTGAGGATGGGGACTCGCACGGCGCCACGTCAAGGACTCCGCCGTGTGCGGCCCGTCGCAGGGAGACCTCAGGCTTCTTCCCGGGCTCTGGTACCGTTGCCGGATGCCCTTCGGGCTGGCGCTGCTGGCGGCCTTCGGATGCTCGGTGAGCACCGGGGTGGCGGCGGTGCTGCAGAAGGTGAGCGCGGATCGCGAGGCGCGCGTGTCGTCGCTTCAGATCGGCCTGCTTCTGCGTCTGCTCGACGACTGGCCGTACCTGCTCGGGCTGGCCCTCGACGGCGCCTCCTTCCTGCTCACCGTCGTGGCCGCGCAGAACCTGCCACTCTTCGTCGCCGAGCCGGTCATCGCGATCAATGTGGTCATCACCGCTCTGCTCGAACGCCTCCTCTTTCGGCGACGGTTGCGTGGAGTGGCGTGGGTGGCGATCGCAGGCATCCTGGTCGGGCTGACCTTGCTCGCCCTCTCCGGCGGGCCGGAGCGGGCCCGCACCGCAGCCGCTGCGATGCGCTGGGCGGTGATCCTGCTGCCGCTGGCGGTCGCCGCCGCCGGCGCCGTCGTGGCGGCGCGCAACCGTCACAGCGCCACCGTGGCGCTCGGCGTCCTGGCCGGGGTCGCCTTCGGCGGCACCGCCATCGCGGGCAGGATGCTGGTCGTCCCCCATCCCTTCTGGCAGCTGGTGCTCAGCCCACTTCTGTGGTCGATGCTCGCCTACGGGCTGGTCGGCCTTCTGCTCTTCACCATCGCCCTGCAGCGGAGCCACGCCAGCATCGTCGGCGCCTCGACGACAGCCGCACAGTCGATCGTCCCGATAGTGGTCGGCATCGCCTTCCTCGGCGACAGCCCGAGAAACGGCGCATGGGCGGTGGCGGTCGCGGGCATGGTGCTGACGCTCGCCGGGACGCTGGCGATCGCTGTCACCAAGGTTGCGCCGCACATCCCCTAATCGGGCAGGTGGTGGAGATGAAGCCACAGCCCAGATCAGGGCCTCCGCCTAGCGAATCCAGCAGGCAGCAAACCTGATCATCGAGGCCCTGGGCGCCGATCGGGGAGACTCATTGGATGGCGTCACCGATGATGCCTCAGCTGCCATCGTGGCCCACTGAATCGTCGTCGAGCGATTCACAGGCAGCGTCATCGGTGGGGGGCGACAATGCGCTGGTGAAGCGACTTCGCCTGTGCTTTCCGTTCACAATGGCCATCGCGTGCGTCGTGGGATTGGTCGGGTGCGGCTCAGTGAAGCCATGGAGCATTGTGGCCCGCATCCCGCAGGTTCATGTCGACGTCAGTGGTGGTTGCCCGACATCCTTAAGCGACTGGCAAGATGTGCGGAACACGGGGTGGGGTCTGGGGAGTGAGCTCGTGCCCCCGAACCCGGTCGCGGCGCTGATCTGTCGATACCAGGGAAACCTGGGATCGTCGGTACTCCCGCTCTCGGGACGCACCCTCTATCGTCAGGTCGTTCTCGATGCGACCACCTCGCGCCAGCTAGCAACGTCGATTGCCGCCATCTCCCTCACTCCTCCCATCGGCACGACGTCGTGCCCCGCCGACCTTGGCAGTGCCTCGCTACTGGCATTCGCATACCCCGGACGCCAGGACGTCGATCTCTGGTATGCGGACAGCGGGTGCGCAACTCTCGACAACGGCGAGATCGGGGCATTCGAACCAGGGAACGCACCTTTCTACCAGGGTTTCGCGCCACTTGTCGACCAACTGGCACCCTCTGGGTAGCCAAGCCTCGCGGTCAGGAGCGCTGGGTCTCAGGCCGTGGTCGGCTGCTCCCCCTCGGCCACAGTCGAGGCCGATTCCATATTCAGGAATTCCGTGCCGAGGGTGGGAGTCGAACCCACACGGGGTTGCCCCCGGCGGTTTTTGAGACCGCTGCGTCTGCCATTCCGCCACCCCGGCGTCGCGCAGGCAAGCTTCTCACGTCCCCGGCGGGAACCGGCGACCCCCGCCGGCCGCCGTCCGACCGGCCGGCTTCGCTATACCAGACGCCGATGCCCAGCGCCCGTCGAGGAGAGGTCATGACCGACCAGCCCCACCCGAACCTCACCGATGACCAGGTCGCCCTGCTCGGCGAGAAGGTCCTCGCCCACGTCGCCACCGTGATGCCCGACGGCTCCCCCCAGGTGACCCCGGTCTGGGTCGACACCGATGGCGAGGCCGTGCTCTTCAACACCTCCACGAGCCGCCTCAAGTACCGCAACCTGAGCCGCGACCCACGCGTGGCGATCTCGCTCTCCGCCAAGGACAACGACTACCGCACCGTGGTCATGCGGGGTCGGGCCGAGTTCATCGAGGAGGGCGCCGATGCCCACATCGACCGGCTCGCCAAGAAGTACCTCGGCGCCGACAGCTACCCGAACCGGCAGCCGGGAGAGGTGAGGGTCACGGTCCGGGTGGTCCCCGAGACCATCCACCGGCGGGGCTGAGCCCCGATCGTCGCGGCCTGGCACAATCAGGTCGCCATGGCCGACCCCCTTCCCGACCGGATTCGTTCGCCGCTCGCCTCCCTGGGCGATGCGCCGCTCGCCTTTGACTACGACGACATCAGCCTCATCCCGCGGCACGCCTCCAGCCTGCCCCACCGGTCGGACGCCCGCCCGGCCGTCCGCCTCGGCGCCGTCTCCCTCGAGGTCCCCATGCTCGCCTCTCCTATGCCCGACGTCTGCGGGCCGGAGATGTGTGAGGCGCTGGCCGAGGCCGGCGCGCTCGGCATCCTCCACCGTTTCCAGACCGTGGACGAGGAGGTGGAGGAGTTCCGAGCCACCACCCGGAGGACCGGCGCGGCCGCGGTCGGAGCCGCCGTCGGCGTCACCGGCGACTACCGCGAGCGGTTCGACGCCCTGGTCGACGCCGGCTGCCGGACCATCTGCCTGGACACCGCCAACGGTGCCCACCACCAGGTCGGGATCGCCCTCACCTGGGCCCGGGAGCGCCGCGACGACGTCACCCTGATCGCCGGCAACGTCGCCTCGGCCGAGGCCTTCACCTGGCTGGAGGACCGCGGCGCGGACGCCATCCGGGTCGGCATCGCGGGCGGTGCCGTCTGCGAGACGCGCACCGAGACCGGCGTCTTCGTGCCGACCCCCTACACCGTCGCCGAGGTGGCGCAGGTCCGCCGGCGGGCGCTCATCGTCGGCGATAGCGGGGTGCGCAGCCCCTCCGACCTCTGCAAGCTGCTGGCCCTCGGGGCCGACCTGGTCATGGTCGGGTCAGCCCTGGCGGGCACCGGTGAGGCGCCGGGCCGGGTGATCATGCTGGACGGCAAGAAGTACAAGATCATGCGCGGCGCCGCCTCCTTCTCGGTGCAGCAGCAGGCCGGCCGCGACGACCCCGAATATGTCGAGGGGGCCGAGACCATGGTCCCCTACAAGGGCCACGTGAGCGGGGTGATCTCCCGCTACCTCGCCGGCTTGCGCAGCTCGATGTCGTACATGAACGCGCGGACCCTGGCCGAATACCGGGCTAACGTCGACTTCGTCCGGCTCCGCTGACCGGGCGGCTCCCCCCGCCGGCTGCCGGCCAGGCTGCCGCCGCCACCCCGTCCAGCCGCTTGACCAGGTCGATCACGTTCTCGTCGCCGCTGCGCCCGTCGCTGTCGAAACCGGGCTCGGTGGTCGCGTGGCGGTGCACCGGCACCCCCGCATCGACGTAGCCGAGGCGGGTGTAGAGCCGCCGGGCGGCGGAGTTGCCGGTGCTCACCGCGAGGCTCACCCCGCGGTCTCCCCGCGCCGCGGCGGCACTCTCGGCCGCCTCCAGCAGGGCGGTCCCCACCCCCCGGTTGCGCCACTCCGGGAGGACGAACACATCCTCGATGTAAGGCAGTGAGTCCACGACTCCCGCCACCGCGAGGGCGGACGGCCGCCAGCGGTGGAGGAGGACCTGACCGATCGGGGTGCCGCCCTCCCAGGCCACCAGGTAGACGCACTCATCGCGGCGCTGTCGCTCCAGGCGGTCGGCGACCACGATCCGATGGCGCAGCGTGGCGGCCACCGCCACGGCCTCCTCGGGACGGAGCACGCGGACGTCCATGCCTCCACTCTGACACAGGTCCGCTTCCGGGAACCGGGGTGCCGATCTGCGCGTATGTTGGGGAGATGGACGACGAGGCGCTCCTCGACCGCTGCCGTCGCGGTGACCGGGACGCCTTCACGCCGCTCGTCCACCGTTACCAGGACGAGCTGTACACCATGGCCCTTCGACTGACCGGCAACCCGGCGGACGCCGCCGACGTGGTCCAGGAGACGTTCACCCGGGCCTTCCGGAGCCTGCCGAGGCTCCGCGGCGCGACCGTCAGGGCCTGGCTCTTCCGAGTCGCCGTCAACTGCTCGCACGACATCCACCGCCAGCGCAGCCGCCGGCCCGCCGACCCCCTGGAGGACGCCGAGGGGCGGGTGCTCGACCTCCCCGACCCCGGGCTCGGGCCGGAGGCGACCGCCATCCAGCGCGAACGGGCCGACGCCGTCCGGGTGGCCCTCCTCGCCCTCCCTCACGACTTCCGGGTCGCGGTCGTGCTCCGCGACGTCAACCAGCTCTCCTACGAGGAGATGGCTGAGGCGCTGAGCGTCCCGTTGGGCACGGTGAAGTCGCGGATCTCCCGGGCTCGCGGCCTGCTGGCCGCCGCCCTGCGCCAGTCCTCCGCCATCTTTCCCCGTGCGGAGGAGGCATGGTGAGCGGCCACGTCGAAGCGCTCTTCTCGGCCGCCTACGATGGCGAGCTGAGCCCCGACGCGCGGGGTGCCTTTGACCGCCACCTGGCTGAATGCTCCGGGTGCGCCGCCGCCTTCGCCGAGCTGACCACCGCCGTGGACGCCCTCCGGGAGCAGCCGACCGCACGAATGCCCCATCCGGTCCGCCTGCCCGAGGGATCGCCGGTCCCGGAACGGCGGTGGTTCGGGCTGCCCGCCCTGCTTCCTCGGGGGCGCCGTCTGGTGGCGGGTCTGACCGCCGCCGGAGTGGTGGCGGCGGCGGGAGTCGCGGCGGCGCTGGTGATCAGCGGAGGCTCCCTCGCCAGAGACACCACCCAGTCGGCGGCGAGCAGCGGGTCCCTTGCCGGTCCCTATTCCGGTTCCGCGGGCAATGTGTCGGTGCTCCCCCAGGTCTCCGTGCCGTCGGCGAACTCCGCCCCTCCCGCGCACTCGGCTCTCTGCGCTTCCCAGACCCTGGGCATCAGCGCGACCTCGGCGGACCAGATCCCCGACGGGTTCAACAACCGGGTGACCCAGGACGACGGGATCACCGACGTCATCCTTGCGGCGCCGTCCTTCGACTACACGCCCGGCGAGACCGTCGACGTCTACGCGCGGATCATCGACGACGCCACCGAGGCCGTCTCACTCCCCTGCACCCTCCTCGTCGGGCCGGAGGCGGCTGGGTCGGGCGCGGCGCTCACCGTGCCGGCGACCGCGGCCCCGGCCACCCCGGCCGGAGCGCTCACCTATGGCGGCCAGCCGGTGCTGGAGGTCGTCGTCCCCGGCGCCGCGGTGGCGGGTGAGACCTATCAGATCGTCGCCGAGGTGCCGGCCGGTGCCGGCCAGACCCAGGCGACCGAGGTCACCCTCTCCATCCAGGTCACCTGAGGCGCCGTCTCCCGCGCACGGCGCGCAGACTCCAGGGCCATGCCCTCGCACCGCGCCTGCCTCGGGCTCCTCCTGCTGACCCTGGCGGGTTGCGCATCGCCGTTCGCGGGCGGTCCCTCCCCGGCGGCTTCCCCCCGGGGCCTGGTCGTCGTGACCGCCGGAGGGACGGCGCTCGACGATGGCACCGATGACGTTCCGCCCACCCTCGATCTCGGCCTCGAGGGCTCCGGGGTCACTCCCTCCGTGGTCTCCGCCACCCTCGACGGCCGCCGCCTCACCCTGACCAGCTCCGCGAAGGGGGTGACCGCCACCGTCGCTCCCATGGCCTACGACAGCCAGCACCGGCTGCTGATCGACGTCACCGGCCGCCCGCAGGAGGTGATCGGTTTCCAGGTGGTCGACCGCACCGGGGTGAGCGCCGCCGCCTGGCTGGACCCCGCCGGCCGCGTCGTCTGCCAGCTCGTCTTTGAATGGGCGCCGGACCGCGCCGCCATCGCCGCCGCCCTCCCCCAGGCCCAGCTCACCTGGATCGACGGCACCCACCTGAGCCTGGCGTGGGCCACCCCACCGGCGAACCTGACCATCCCCGCCGGGTTGCCCGCCGCGCGCGGCTCGGTGCTCGACGGGCCCCTGCAGCTCTCGCTCACCGGACTCGGGACAGGACAGCTGCGCCGTGCGACCGTGCCGGCGGCCAACCCCGCCCCGGCCGGCCTCAAGCTGACCCTCTGGACCGACGGCACCGCCGCCTCCAACGCGTCGGTGCGGGCCCATGTCGCGGCCGCCGCCATCCTCAGCCCCACGGGCTGGCAGGTGGAGTCGGATGGTGGCCTCCAGGGCAACCCGAACTCGGTCACCCTGGCCGCTGCCGCGGCCGCCCACCGGCCGGTGTGGCCCGTGCTCGCCAACGACGATGCCGGCGGCGGTGGCACCGACCTGCTGCTCAACAGTGCGAGCGGCAGCTCCACCCTGATAGCCGCGGTGGTCAGCCAGGTTCGGAGCCTCGGCCTCGCCGGTGTCAACCTCGACTTCGAGGGCGTGCCCGGGACCGATGAGACTGCCCTGACCGCGTTTGCCCGCCAGCTCTCCAGCGCCCTCCACGGGGTCGGGGCGGGTCTCTCGATCGACGTCGTCCCCCACACGCTGGCGGGGACCGACTCGGCCTCCGCCGCCTACGACGATCCGGGGCTGGCCGCGGTCGCCGACTACCTGGTGGTGATGACCTACGACGAGAGCTGGGCGGTGGATGAACCCGGTCCGGTCGCGGGTGTGGACTGGCAGGCGGCGGAGCTGGCCGGGACCATGCCGGGGGTGCCCGCGGACAAGATCGTCCTCGGCATCCCGCTCTACGCCCGCAGCTGGTCGGGCGATGGGGTGACCGCGGGCGGCTACGCGTCGATGGTCGCGCAGGCGCTCAGTCAACCGGACGTCTCCTACGGCTACGACTTCGCGGCCGCCACCCCGGTGCTGATGAACGACGTCCCCGGAAGCTATGCCCAGCTCTGGTTCGACGACGCCGACAGCCTTCTCCGCAAGATCGACGCCGTGAGCAGCCTGGGGCTCGGCGGCGTCGCCGCCTGGGTGGCGGGCGACGAGGACCCCACCTTCTGGTCCGTGGTTTGATCTGGTGCGGCGCTCAGGCCGAGCTGGCAGGAAATGAGCGCCGGCCTACGACGATTCGGGGTCCGTCCCCAGGTCCGGCAGATGCAGCTCATTGACCCAATCGCGGACCTTGGCCATCCGCTCCTCGACCGCCTCGTCGATGTCCCCCGGTTCCCGATCGGCATCCGGCTCGGGCAGGACCCCGGCCTTCTCGAGGACCTCGGGGTCCACGAAGATGCCCGCCCCCACCCTCACCGCCACCGCGATGGCGTCGCTCGGCCGGGAGTCGATCTCCAGCCTGCGGGAATCCACCCGGGCCAGGATCCGGGCGTAGAAGACCTCGTTGGCGAGCGAGGTGACCACCACCCGCTCCACGCTGCAGTCGACCGCCGAGAGGATGTTGGCGAGGAGGTCGTGGGTGATCGGGCGCTCCGGGGTGATCCCGGTGATCCGCAGCGCGATGGCGTTGGCCTCGTTGATGCCGATCCAGATGGGGAGGTAGCGCTCCGCCTCCTTCTCCTTGAGGATGACCACGTGCTGGCCGGTGGGCATGTGGACACGGATACTGTCCACGGTCATCTCGATCAGCTCAGCCACGGCTCGATCATAGCGCCGCCCCAGGACGGCCGCTCCGGAGGAGCGCCGGGGAGGGCGGGAAGGCGAATACCATCAGGGCCGTGCCCAGCGACGAAGGCGGAGCTGCGGAGCGGCCCACCCTGCTGCTCATCGACGGGCACGCGCTCGTCTACCGCGCCTTCTTCGCGATGCCGGCACTCACCAACAGCCGCGGCGAGCTGACCAACGCCGCCTACGGCTTCACCTCGATGCTGCTCAAGGCCTTCACCGAGCACCGGCCGGGGTACGCGATCGCCGCCTTTGACCCGCCGGGGCCGACCTTCCGCCATGAGGAGATGGCCGAATACAAGGCCCAGCGTCCGCCCATGCCCCAGGACCTCCGCCCCCAGGTCCAATGGGCGCGTGACGTCGTCGCCGTCCTCGGCATCCCGGAGGTCGAGATCCCCACCTTCGAGGCCGACGACGTCATCGGCTCGCTCTCCGTCAAGGCGGTGGCGGCCGGACTGGACGTGATCATCGTCACCGGCGACATCGACACCCTCCAGCTGGTCAACCCCCACGTGCGCGTGCTCATCAACCGCCGTGGGATCAGCGACACCGTGGTCTACGACGTCGACGCGGTGCGAGAGCGCTTCGGCTTCGACCCGCCTCTCGTCGTCGACTACAAGGCCCTGCAGGGCGACGCCAGCGACAACATCCCGGGCGTCCCCGGCGTCGGCGAGAAGACGGCGATGAACCTCATCCACGAGCACGGCCCGCTGGAGGCCATCCTCGAGGCCGTTCCAGCGATGAAGCCCGGGCGTCTCCAGGTCAACCTCGCCGAGCACGCGGATCAAGCGCGTCTCAGCAAGCGGATGGCCACCATCCAGTGCGACCTCGACGTCCCCCTGGACCTGGCCGGCGCCCGGGTCGGCGGCTACGACCAGCCCGCCGTGCACGCGCTCTTCGACCGGCTGGAGTTCCGCTCCCTCCTCCCCCGGCTCGGTGAGGCGCTCGGCTACGGCACGGCGCCGGTCACGGGCCCCCCCGGCCAGGTTGAGCTCAGCTTCGATGCGGCACCGGAACCTCCGGCCGATGTGGTGGTCGCCGATAGCGAGGCCCAATTCGCAGAGATGGCTCAATCGGTCAGCTCCGCGGGCCGTTTCGCGTTCCGCACCGTGACCGCCGGCCCGCCTCGCACCGGCGCGCCGCTCGGGGCCGCCATCGCCCCGGTGGGCGAGGCCCGCACCTGGTGGGTGCCTCTACCCCAGCACCGGGAGGCGGTCGTCGCCCTGCTCGGCGACGCGGCCCTCACCATCGACGGCTACGACCTCAAGCGCGAGTGCCTCGCCTGGGGCCCCGCGCTGCGCGTGACCCTGGGATTCGACACCATGCTCGGTGCCTACGTCGACAACCCGCGGGCGCGGGTGCTCTCCCTCACCGGCCTGGCCGCCGATCTCTGCGGCGTGCAGGTCGACACCGAGGAGGAGCTGCTCGGGAGCGGCCGCGGGCGCCGCCGCATCGAGGAGCTGACGCCGGCGGAGCTGGCCGCCTACTACGGGCGCTGGGTGGGGCTGGTCGAGCCGGTCCGTGCCGCGCTCACCAAGCAGCTCACGGCCAGCGGCCTCCTCCCGCTCCTCGACGACCTGGAGCTGCCGCTCGTCCCCATCCTCGCCGCCATGGAGCGGGTGGGCATCCTCCTCGACCGCGACGCCCTGGTGGCCATCTCCGCCGAGATGGAGGCGCGCATCGTGGAGCTGGAGGGCGAGGTCCACGACCGCGCCGGTCACCCCTTCAACCTCGGCAGCACCCAGCAGCTCGCCACCGTCCTCTACGACGAGCTGGGGCTGGCCGCCGGTCGCAAGACCAAGTTTGGGCGGAGCACCGATGCCGACAGCCTGGAGGCGCTCCGTGAGGAGCACCCGGTGGTCGATCTGGTGCTCGAATGGCGCCAGCTCGCCAAGCTCAAGAGCACCTACGTGGATGCCCTCCCGCTGCTCTGCGACGCCGACGGCCGGGTGCACACCTCCTTCAACCAGGCGGTGGCGGCGACCGGACGGCTGTCGTCGGCCGACCCCAACCTGCAGAACGTCCCCATCCGCTCCGAGTGGGGCCAGCGCATCCGGCGGGCGTTCGTCGCAGGCCCGGGCCGGCGGCTGGTCTCGGCCGACTACTCCCAGGTCGAGCTCCGCGTGCTCGCCCATGTGACCGGGGAGGAGCGGCTGATCGAGGCCTTCGCCCGGGGCGAGGACATCCACCGCCGGACCGCCGCTCAGGTGTACGGCATCGACCCAGATGCGGTGACGCGGGACATGCGGCGGGTCGCCAAGGTGGTCAACTTCGGGGTGGTCTACGGGCTCTCCGACTTTGGCCTGGCCCGGGACACCGGGATGTCCCGTGAGGAGGCGGCCGCGTTCATCCGCTCGTACTTCGAGAGCTTCCCCGCGGTCACCCGATGGCTGGAGCAGACCCGGATGCACGCCCGGGAGTGGGGGTGGGTCGAGACCTTCACCGGCCGCCGCCGCCACCTGCCCGACATCCGTGCGGCCAACCGCCAGATGCGGATGGCCGCCGAGCGGATGGCGGTCAACATGCCCATCCAGGGGGGCGCCGCCGAGATCATGAAGAAGGCGATGATCGACTGCGACCGGGCGCTGCGGGAGAGCGGCTCTCCCGCCCAGGTGCTCCTCCAGGTCCACGACGAGCTGGTCGTCGAGGTCCCGCGTGACGACGTGTGGGCGCTGGTCCCCCTGGTCAGCCGGGCGATGGCCGATGCCTACCCGCTGGTCGTACCCCTGGTGGTTGACGTCAAGATCGGCGACAACTGGCAGGAGATGACCCCGGTGGATGCGGCGGGCTGATCGGTGCGGGGTCATCGTGCCGGTCCGGCCGGGTGCCGGCGGGGCACATCGTCTTCGGGGGGACCGGCGTCGGACAGCTTCGCTGTCCGCGCCTCGTGCTCGGCGGCATTGCAACTGCCGCCTGCGCAAGCCCCCACTTCGACGACGTGCCCCACCGGCCCCGTCCGGCGCGTTCGGGTCCGCCTTGCCGCGCACCGGGTCGTTCGTGCCTGAGCTTCCCGAGGTCGAGACCGTCGCGCGTGACTTGCGCGGCGAGCTGGTCGGGCGGCGCTTCGTCAGTGCCTGGGTGAACGTGCCGGGCGTCTTGCGGTTCCCCGACCCGGCCTCGTTCGTGGCCGACCTCGCCGGCCGGAGCGTCGGAGCGGTCGAGCGCCGGGGCAAGTACATCGTCTGCGCGGTGGGTCAGGGCGCAGACCTGGTCTTTCATCTCGGGATGACCGGTCACCTCCACGTGGTGGACGGCGATGCCGAGGTGGTCAAGCACACCCACCTGCGCGCGGGGCTGGACGACGGGCGTGAGTTGCGCTTCGACGACGCCCGCCGCTTCGGCCGCGTGATGCTCGGCCCCCGATCGCTGCTGGAGGAGCGGCGCGTCCTCCCGGCTCTCGGAGTCGAGCCGCTCTCCGACGGCTTCACGCCGGAGCGTCTCGATCTCCTGATGCGGCGCACCACCCGGACGGTGAAGGCGGCGCTGCTCGATCAGCGCGGCATCGCGGGTCTCGGCAACATCTATGTGGACGAGGCCTGCCATCTGGCCGGGATCCGGCCGACCCGGCGAGCCCACCGCGTCACGCGCAGGGAGGGAGTGGCGCTTCACGCGGCGATCCGGAGCGTGCTGACCAAGGCGGTTGCCAACCGCGGCACCACCGTGGACGACTACCGCGATCTCTGGGATGCCCGGGGCTCCCACCAGGAGGAGCTGCAGGTGTATGGGCGGGGCGGGGAGCCCTGCCTGCGCTGCGGCGCGACCCTGCGGCACCGGGTGGTGGCGGGCCGGACGACCGTGTACTGCACGAGCTGCCAGCGCTGAGGGCGCTTGTGCTCACGTTCCTGAACCGGCATCGTTAGGGGGCCCATGTACCCATTTGAGCGTTTCACCGAGATGGCCAAGAAGGTCCTCACCCTCGCCCAGGAGGAGGCGGAGCGTTCGCACCATTCGTACATCGGCACCGAGCATCTCCTGCTCGGGCTGCTGCGCCAGGAGGAGGGCGTCGCCGCCACGGCTCTCAACCACCTCGGCGTCGAGATCGCGACCGTGCGCAGCACCATCGACTCGGTGCTCGGCCGCAACCAGCGGATCATCATCCAGCAGCTCATCCCCACCAACCGGGTCAAGAAGGTCATCGAAATCTCCTTCGAGGAGGCCCGGCGGATGGGCAACAACTACGTGGGCACCGAGCACCTCCTGCTCGGCCTGCTCATCGAGGGAGAGGGCATCGCAGCCCACGTCCTCCACGATCTCGGTGCCGACCTCGACGGGGTGCGTGCTGAGATTGCACGGATCTCCAAGGAGACGCCCCCGGAGAGGGCGACGGGCGAGGCGGGGGCAGGGCGAGGGGCAAGGAGAGGGGTGCCTGGGCACTTCGAGAGCAGCGTCTTCAGGCCGTCCTCTGGTGAGGCACGGTTCGGCCGGAAGTCGTCGTACGGCGAGGCGATTGGCCGTGCGGCACAGCGACTTGCCGACGAGCAGCACACCACCGCCGGCCCTGAGCACGTGCTGCTCGCCGCGCTCGACACCGATCCCCTGGTGGGGCGGATGCTCGCCGCGCTGGGGATAGACGAGGCCAAGCTCGCCGAGATGAGAAGGATTGCCACCCCACCCGAGAGTTTGGTGGAGCTGCGCCGGACCGTCCACGACCGGACGGTGGAGCTCGGTGCGTGGCACGAGTTTCCCCCCGGAGCCATTCATGACGTTCGCGAGGCGGGGGAGGCCTACGCGCGGGGACGTCGGCCGAGCGATGCGGAGAGAGAGGAGCTGAGCCGGCTCAGGGAGGAGCTGGAGGAGGCTGAGCGCCGCTGGCGAGTGGGTGAGGATCTCACCGGGTGACCGTCGCGTCGGCCGCCGAACAGCACCTGCGCGACCTGGCGCGGCTGCGCCGCGTCCGCGATCGGATCGACCGGGAGTACGCGCAGCCGCTCGATATCGAGGCGCTCGCCCGCGGCGTCAACATGTCGGCCGGACACCTGAGCCGCGAGTTCCGCCTCGCCTACGGCGAGCCGCCGTACGGCTACCTGATGACGCGCCGCATCGAGCGCGCCATGGCCCTGCTGCGCCGCGGCGACCAGAGCGTCACCGACGTCTGTTTCGCGGTCGGCTGCTCGTCGCTCGGCACGTTCAGCACCCGGTTCACCGAGCTGGTCGGTGTGCCGCCCAGCACCTACCGGCGCGATGCGGCGCCCACCGCGGCGGAGATGCCGTCGTGCGTGACCAAGCAGGTGACCAGACCGATCAGGAATCGAGAAGCGACGTCGCCAAGCCGCATCTAGACTGACCGCCATGGACATCACCGTCACGCAGTGAGGAGTGAACATGACCGTCTCTGACACCCAGGGGATCAAGATCGTTCTGCACCCTGTGACCGACCTGGCCAAGGCCAAGGCGGTGTACACGGCTCTGCTCGGCGCGCCGCCGCAGGCCGACGCGCCCTACTACGTCGGCTACGATGTCGCGGGCCAGCACATCGGGCTCGTGCCGGGCGGTGGACCGCAGGGCATGACCTCGCCGGTGGCCTTCTGGCAGGTGTCGGACATCGCGGCCAAGCTGGCCGAGTTGACCGCCGCGGGGGCCACCGTGAAGGAGGCCGCGCACGATGTCGGTGGCGGTCGTCTGGTGGCCACCGTCAGCGACCCTGATGGCAACGTCCTCGGAGTGCTTCAGGACCCGTGAGCGCCGGGGCTGACACACGTGATCTGATCCGCGTCCATGGCGCCCGCGAGAACAACCTCAAGGACATCAGCGTGGAGATCCCCAAGCGCCGTTTGACGGTGTTCACGGGCGTCTCCGGCTCGGGCAAGAGCTCCCTGGTGTTCGACACCATCGCCGCGGAGTCACAGCGGCTGATCAACGAGACATACAGTGCCTTCGTCCAGGGCTTCATGCCGGCGCTGGCCCGGCCCGAGGTCGACGTGCTCGAGGGACTGACGGCCGCGATCGTAGTCGACCAGCAGCGGATCGGGGCCGACGCCCGCTCCACGGTCGGCACCGCCACCGACGCCAACGCGCTCCTGCGTGTCCTCTTCAGCCGGCTCGGGCAGCCTCACGTCGGCTCGCCCAGCGCCTTCTCCTTCAACACCCCCTCGGTCCGGGCCAGCGGCGCCATCACCGTGGAACGGGGTGGCAGCCAGACGGTGAGAAAGTCCTTCAGCCGGCTGGGCGGCATGTGCCCGCGCTGCGAGGGCCGGGGGTCGGTCACCGACTTCGACCTCTCCCAGCTCTACGACGACACCAAGTCGCTCAGAGAGGGCGCTCTCATCATCCCGGGGTACAGCGTCGACGGCTGGTACGGCCGAATCTTCCTCGGCTGCGGGTTCCTCGATCCGGACAAGCCGATCCGCAGGTACACGAAGACCGAGCTCCACGACCTGCTCCACAAGGAGGCGACCCGGATCAAGGTCGACGGGATCAACCTCACCTACGAGGGTCTGATCCCGAGAATCCAGAAGTCGATCCTCTCCAAGGACGTCGAGTCCATGCAGCCCCACGTTCGCGCGTTCGTGGAGCGGGCGGTGACCTTCACCATCTGTCCGGAGTGCGGGGGGACCCGGCTCAGCGAGGCGGCCCGCTCGTCGAAGATCAGCGGGATCAGCATCGCCGACACCTGCGCGATGCAGATCAGTGACCTCCTTGGCTGGGTGCGCGGTCTGGACGAACCGTCGGTGGCGCCGCTGCTCGCCAAACTGGAGCAGTCCCTCGAGGCCTTCGTGGACATCGGGCTCGGCTACCTCTCCCTCGATCGGCCGTCGGGCACGCTCTCGGGCGGTGAGGCTCAGCGCGTCAAGATGATCCACCTCGGCTCCTCGCTCACCGACCTCACCTACGTCTTCGACGAGCCCACCACGGGCCTGCACCCCCATGACATCCAGCGGATGAACGATCTGCTGCTCCGGCTGCGGGATCGGGGCAACACCGTGCTCGTCGTGGAGCACGCTCCGGAGACGATCGTCATCGCCGACCACGTCGTGGATCTTGGTCCCGGCCCCGGCGCGGCGGGCGGAAGCGTCTGCTTCGAGGGCAGCGTCGCGGGGTTGCGGAGGAGCGGTACCGCCACCGGCCGTCACCTCGACGATCGGGCCGCCCTCAAGGGGACGGTGCGGACCCCCAGCGGCCGGCTGGAGATCCACGGCGCGACGACGCACAACCTGCGCGACGTCGACGTCGACATCCCGCTCGGGGTGCTCGTCGTCGTGACCGGCGTCGCCGGATCGGGCAAGAGCTCGCTGGTGAACGGGTCGATCCCCGCCGGCTCGGGCGTGGTGTCCATCGACCAGGGCGTGATCCGTGGCTCGCGACGGAGCAACCCGGCCACCTACACGGGGCTGCTCGACCCGATTCGCACGGCGTTCGCGAAGGCGAGCGGCGTGAAGCCGGCGCTGTTCAGCGCCAACTCCGAGGGCGCCTGCCCCACCTGCAACGGTGCCGGTGTCATCTACACCGACCTGGCGATGATGGCGGGCGTCGCCACCACCTGCGAGGAGTGCGAGGGGAGGCGGTTCCAGGCATCGGTGTTGGAGCACCAGCTCGGGGGCCGCGACATCAGCGAGGTGCTCGCGATGTCGGTGATCGAGGCCGAGGAGTTCTTCGGCGCAGGCGCGGCCGACACGCCGGCCGCGCACGCCATCCTCGCGCGGCTTGCCGACGTCGGGCTCGGCTACCTCAGCCTCGGCCAGCCGCTCACCACGCTGTCGAGCGGCGAGCGGCAGCGGCTCAAGCTGGCCACCCACATGGCGGAGAAGGGCGGCGTCTACGTCCTCGACGAGCCGACCGCCGGCCTCCACCTGGCGGACGTCGAGCATCTGCTCGGTCTGCTCGACCGACTCGTCGACTCCGGCAAGTCGGTCATCGTCATCGAGCACCACCAGGCGGTCATGGCCCACGCCGACTGGATCATCGACCTCGGGCCCGGGGCCGGCCACGACGGCGGCCGGATCGTCTTCGAGGGCACCCCCGCCGACCTCGTGGCGGCCGGCTCCACGCTCACCGGTCAGCACCTCGCGGCCTACGTCGGCACCTGACCGGCGGGTGGCGAATCGGCGACCGGTTCGAGCAGGAATCGAGAAGCGCCTGCCGGCGAGCCGGTCTTAGACTGATCCTCATGGACATCACCATCAACGCCACCTTCCTTCCGCATGAGGATCCAGAAGCATCGCTCGCCTTCTATCGCGACACCCTCGGTTTCGAGGTGCGCAGGGAGGTCGGATACGGTGGGCGGCGCTGGATCACGGTCGGCCCACTGAACCAGCCCGGCACGTCCATCGTCCTGTACCCGCCGGGCGCCGACCCCGGCGTGACCGAGGACGAGCGCCGCACCATCGTCGAGATGATGGCCAAGGGCACTTACGCCATCATCGTCCTGGCCACCCCCGACCTTGACGGCACCTTCGAGCGGCTGCAGGCCGGCGGCGCCGAGGTCGTGCAGGAGCCGACCGACCAGCCGTATGGGATTCGCGACTGCGCCTTCCGCGATCCCGCGGGCAACCTGATCCGCATCAGCGAGGTGCGCTGAGCCACTCGGCAACCGCCGCTGACGGCATCCCCTCCACCGCGAGGCTGCGGCGCTCGCCCGGGCCGTCGCCTGAGGGGCGACCGGTCAGGAGGAGGGCAGCCCGGCCAGGAAGGCCTTCTGGACGGCCGGGGAGCAGAAATCCGTCACCGGGATCCCGGCGGGCAGTTTGGCCGCGTAGAAGTCGACGTCATAGGAGTTGCCGTCCTTGCTCACGTCGAAGCCGCAGAGGTGGTTGCCCACGTGCGTGTCGCCGTTGGTGACGGTTCCGCTCAGCGTGCTGTTCTGCGAGGAGACCGACTGTTTCACGAGGGCGATACCGGCACTGTCGCTCTGCACCACGACCGAGAGCGTGGCCGATCCGACGCCTCCCGTGACGGTGATCGCGTCGGTGCCGCATCCCGCAGCCAGCAGGCACACGACCCCCGCGACTCCTGCCAGGAGCCATCTGCCGGTCTTGCTCACGGGACGTCCCTCCGCGGTGGCCGGCGAGACGGCCGCCCATCGCCTCGGGATTGTAGGCGGCCGCCGGGGCGGCGGGCCTCCGGCCGCGAAAGCCGGGAGCCTAGACTCGATCCGATGGCCGACCTCCAGCTCACCTCCGCCTTCGAGCCCGCCGGCGATCAGCCCCAGGCCATCGCCGGCCTGCTGGAGAGCCTCCGCCGGGGCAATCGGGAGCAGACCCTGCTCGGCGTGACCGGGTCCGGCAAGACCTTCACCGTCGCCCACGTCGTCAACGAGCTGAAGCGGCCGACCCTCGTGCTCTCGCCCAACAAGACCCTGGCCGCCCAGCTGTGGGCCGAGTTTCGGGAGTTCTTCCCCCAGAACGCGGTCGAGTTCTTCGTCTCCTACTACGACTACTACCAGCCGGAGGCGTACATCGCCCGCACCGACACCTACATCGAGAAGGACTCATCGCGCAACGAGGAGATCGACCGGCTCCGTAACAGCGCCACCCGGGCGCTGCTCACCCGGCGCGACGTGATCGTCGTCGCCTCGGTCTCCTGCATCTACGGCATCGGGTCCCCCGAGAACTACCTCGGCGAATCGATCCGTCTGCGCGTGGGGGAGAGCTGGCGCCGCGACATCCTGCTGCGCAAGCTCTCCGATCTCCAGTACAGCCGCAACGACACCGACTTCGGCCGCTCCCGCTTCCGAGTGCGGGGTGACGTCCTGGACATCCAGCCTGCCTACGAGGAGGTGGCGGTTCGGATCGAGCTGTATGGGGACGAGATCGAGTCGATCCGCGAGTTCGACCCCCTCACCGGCGAGGTCGTCGCTCGGAAGGAGGACGTCGTCATCTTCCCCGCCTCGCACTACGTCACACCCGCGGAGCAGATGAAGGCCGCCGTCCTGAGGATCGAGGCCGAGCTGGAGGAGCGGGTGGCGCTGCTGGAGGCAAACGGCCGGCTGCTGGAGGCCCAGCGGCTGCGCCAGCGGACCGGCTTTGACGTCGAGATGATGCGCGAGACGGGCACGTGCGCCGGCATTGAGAACTACTCCCGCCACCTCACCGGCCGCGCCGAGGGGGAGGCGCCGTTCTGCCTGCTCGACTTCCTGCCTCAGGACGCGCTGATCGTCGTCGACGAGTCCCACGTGGCCGTGCCCCAGATCGACGGCATGTCGAAGGGCGACCGCGCTCGCAAGATACCCCTGGTCGAGTACGGTTTTCGCCTCCCCTCGGCCCTGGACAACCGGCCCCTCACCTTCGCGGAATGGGACCAGAAGGTCGGTCAGGTCATCTACGTCAGCGCCACCCCGGGTCCGTACGAGGAGCAGCACTCGCTCCGGACGGTGGAGCAGATCAACCGCCCCACCGGCCTCGTCGACCCGACCTTGGAGATCAAGCCGAGCGAGGGCCAGATCGACGATCTGCTCGCCCAGGTCCGGCGCCGCATCGAGCGCGGTCATCGCTCCCTGATCACCACCCTGACCAAGAAGATGGCGGAGGATCTCACCGACTACCTCCGCGAGGCCGGGGTGCGGACCCGCTACCTGCACAGCGACATCGAGACCATGGAGCGGGTCGAGATCATCCGCGACCTCCGCCTCGGGGTTTTCGACGTCCTGGTGGGGGTCAACCTGCTTCGCGAAGGTCTGGACCTTCCCGAGGTCGCCTTCATCGGCATCCTGGACGCGGACAAGGAGGGCTATCTCCGGGGCTTCCGCTCCCTGATCCAGACCATCGGCCGGGCGTCGCGGAACCTCGATGGCCACGTCGTCATGTACGCCGACGGCGTCAGCGATGCGATGCGCCGGGCGATCGCCGAGACCGATCGACGGCGCGCCATCCAGGTGGCCTTCAACGACGCCCACGGGATCACCCCGCAGACCATCGTCAAGGCCGTCTACCAGATGGAGACCCACCGCGAGGAGCTCAGCACCGTTGCCGCGACCTTCCAGGAGCAGGCCGGCCTGCCGCCGGACGAGCTGCTCCGCCTTGCGAAGGACGTCGAGAAGGAGATGAGGCGGGCCGCCCGGGACCTGGAGTTCGAGCGCGCGGCAGAGCTTCGAGACCGGCTCACCGAGATCCGCAGACGGCTGGAGGAGAGCGGCGAACGTGACCCCGGCGCGGCGGGGGAGGGGACGGCCACGCCAGCCGGGGCGAGGTCGCGCGACGGCGCGGACCGCCCCCGCTCGGGTGCCGGCGGTGACCGGCCCGGCTCGCGCGGCGGAGGCCGTCGCGGCCGTCGCTGACGGCCTCCCTGCGGGCGCTTCGGACCGGCGGGCGTGCGCCTCGTCGAAGCAACTGAACTGTGACAGTGGTCCGATCTCCCAGCTCCGCGCCTCGTCACGACTCCGCCATTTGGCGGCGACGGCCGTGGCTAGACTGAGAAACGTCCCGGTTACAAAGGTGCAAGGAGAAGTTGTGAAGATCTGGAGGCGCTCGGCGGCTGCCGCCAGCGTGATGCCCGCTCACGTGACCCCTCCCTTGACGTCGACCCTGGTCTGGGCCCTCGGCGACCAGTACTGCTCGGCGCGCGGCTGCACCCAGAAGACCGGGCTCGCGTGCAGCTACATCGACCGCCGCGAGCGGCCCTGCCCCACCGGCTGGTGCCCGGAGCACCGCTACATCACCCAGGGGGCGGTCTTCTGCCCGACCCACGGGCGGCTCCTCGACGGCACCGCCGACGAGTTCCGCGAGAGCGTACGCGTGGACCTCGGCAACGTGGTCCCTGTGGTCCTCGCCTGGATCACGCAGGAGGTCGACGCCGAGATGTCGGCGACCATGCTCCAGCTCGCCATGGAGTGGCACCAGGCCCTGGTGCTCGACCCCGTGCACTTCGGCCTCGTGGGTGTGCACCGGGTGCGAACCTGGGAACGGGCCTGGAAGATCTGTGAGAACCTGGGGCCGACCCTCCGGGTGGGCATCGTCATCGAGGAGGCCGAGCCCGGTATCGTCGAGGCGCGCATCAACGCACGGCCCGTGCTCCGGATACTCGTGCCCTGGGACGAGAGTCACGGGTTCGGCGAGAGGCCGGCGACCGCCGCGGCCGCCAGCGCGGCGGTCCTCAACTTCCGGGAGCGGCTGCTCGCCGCCCTGGTCCGCGGCATCGCCGAGTGGCGCCGGGACAACATCGGTAACCTGGAGGAGGACACCAGCCTCCGCGGCCTGGTCTGGCACGCGCCCTCCAGCACTCGGGCGTTCCACCGCCGCTGAGCCACGGCGCCGCCGCGGGCACCCTACAAGCGCACATCCGTTCGCTATACTGGTGCGTGATGAGCTCTGCCACCCGCGGTCAGCTGCCCCGGGCCTTCGTCTGCCGGTCGTGCGGCTGGACCAGCCCCAAGTGGCAGGGCCGCTGTGGAGGGTGCGAGGAGTGGAACACGCTGGCGGAGGCGACCGGACGGGCCCGATCCGGGGGAGGGACGAGCCCGCCGCTCCGGGCCGTCCCGCTCGGCCAGCTCGGCACCGGCCACGCACCCCGCCGCACCACCGGCATGGGCGAGACCGACCGGGTGCTCGGGGGTGGCCTGGTCGAGGGCTCTCTGATCCTGCTCGGCGGCGACCCGGGCATCGGGAAGTCGACCTTGGCCCTCCAGCTCGGCCACGGGGTCGGCTCGGCGGGCGCTCCCGCCCTCTACTGCGCCGGCGAGGAGTCGCCTGGCCAGCTCGCCCTCCGCGCGGCGCGGCTGGGTTGCCTCGATGATCGGGTGGTGGTCGTGGGGGAGACGGCTGTCGCCGGATGCGTGGAGGCGATCACCGCCCTGCGCCCGCCGCTCGCCATCGTCGACTCGGTGCAGACACTCCACGACCCGGACGTTCCCGGGCACCCCGGCAGCCCCTCCCAGGTTCGGGCGGCCGTGGCGCGGCTGATGGAGTGCGCAAAGGAGAGCGGTGTGCCCATCCTCCTGGTCGGACACGTCACCAAGGACGGCGCCATCGCCGGCCCCCGAACCCTGGAGCACATGGTCGACGTGGTCCTCTTCCTGGAGGGTGACCGCCACGGGGAAAACCGGCTCCTCCGCGGCCTCAAGAATCGGTTTGGCCCCGCTTCAGAGCTCGGGCTGTTCCGGCTGGCCGAGGGGGGGATGCTGGAGATCGGCAGCGCCGGGCGAGCGTTCCTCGACGAACAGAGTCTGACCATCCCCGGCAACGTCCTCACCGTGACCTCCGAGGGCTCTCGGGCCCTGGTCGTGGAGGTGCAGGCGCTGACCGTTCCCGTGGGGCACGCCATCACGCGGCGCACCGCGTGGGGGTTTGACCCGGCGCGGCTCAACCTGCTGGTCGCCGTCCTCCAGAGGCGGGCGCGGCTGCCCCTCGGCCAGCGCGATGTCTTCCTCAACTGTGCCGGCGGGGTACGGCTGGTCGAGCCCGGCGTCGATCTGGCCGCGGCCCTCGCCGTCTGGGGCGCCGAGACCAATGCGGGGTGGGACCCGGGCACCGTCGCCATCGGGGAGGTCGGGCTGGGAGGGGAGGTTCGCCGAGTCCGCTGCCTGGAGGCGCGCCTCGCCGAGGCGGCGGCCCTGGGTATTCGCCGCGCCGTGATCCCAGCCGGGCAGGAGGAGCAGGTCCCCCCCTCGGTGGAGTGCCACCCGGTGAGCGATCTCCAGGGTGCCGCCCGGCTCTTCGTGGGCTCGCCGGTTCGCCCGCGACCGGTCCGCAGCCTGCCCCGCTGGATGCTCCAGGCGCCTGAAACCGTCGCGTGACGAGGAGTGTTCAGCCCGGGCGGCCGTCGCCGCCCTGTGTTTCAATCGGCCCATGATCGTTCCGTCCACCCCGAGGGTCCGACATGCCCGCTCCCTGGCCCGTTTGGTCGGGGCCGTGGTGGGGATGGTCGCCGGGGTGCTGTACGGTGGGTACATCGCCCAGCAGGCGTTTGGCCACACGGCCCTCCTGGGCGGCGACGGCGAGGTGCTGGCGGTGCTCCTCGGCACCGGGGTCGCGGGGGCGGCCGCGCTGGCGCTTGCGGCGCCGCTGCTCACCGTCGAGCCCTTCCTCTGGTTGGAGAACATCCTCGACCACGCACCCGCCGGCGAGCTGATCGGGGCCCTGGCCGGAGGCACCGCCGGTCTTCTGATCAGCACCCTGGTCGGCGTCCTCCTCCTCCCGCTCCCCTGGGGGATCGGCTTCGTCATCTCGGCCTCCGTGGCGTGCTGCCTCGTCTACGTCGGCATTCGCACCGGCACCCGCCGGCGCGACGCCTTCGCGGAGCTGATGCACCGGCGTGCGCCGGTCTCCACGGCAGCCGATCCGGACGCACAGGACGGAGTCCCCATCGTCCTGGACACCTCGGTGCTCATCGACGGACGGATCAGCGACGTCGTCGCCACCGGCTTCGTCCAGGGCCGACTTCTGGTCGCCGGGTTTGTCCTGGAGGAGTTGCAGAGGGTCGCGGACTCGGGGGACCCGCTGCGGCGCTCGCGCGGCCGCCGGGGGCTGGCCGTGGTGGAGGAGTTGAAGCGCCAGGTTCATGTCACCTTCGAGATCGTGGAGCAGGACTTCCCGGGTACCCCGGAGGTCGACGCCAAGCTCGTCAAGCTGGCCAAGGATCGGCGGGCCGCGTTGATGACCAACGACTTCAATCTCAACCGGCTCGCCTCCGTCCAGGCTGTCCGGGTGCTCAACCTCAACGACCTCGCCAACGCTGTGAAGCCGATCGTCAGCTCGGGCGAGGGACTGGACCTCACCATCGTCAAGGAGGGGAAGGAGCTCCACCAGGGCGTCGGCTACCTGGAGGACGGCACCATGGTCGTTGTCGAAGGGGGGCGCGAACACCTCGATCACCAGGTGCACGTGACCGTCACCTCGGTGCTGCAGACCCCCGCCGGGCGGATGATCTTTGCGACCACCGCCGCCGAACCGCGGCAGACGGTGGAAGGGCGGCCCCGCCCGGCACCGCGCCCCACCCGGGCGGGCAGCCGCTGAGCGTCGCGATCATCGTACCGGCGGCGGGGCGCGGCGAGAGAGCCGGGACCGACAAGGTCTGGGCCGACGCCGGAGGACGTCCTCTCATCGTCCACGTCCTCGAGCGGATCGCGGCTGTCGTAGAGGTCGACGCCGTGATCGTCGTCTGCCCCGAGGCCCGTCACGCTGCGATCCTTGACGCCGCCCGCGCTCTCCGCCTTTCGGGAGTGCGGTGCGTCCCCGGCGGTCCGCGCCGCCGTGACTCCGTCGCGGCCGGACTGGCGGAGGTCGGCAACGCCGAGATCGTGGTGGTCCATGACGCCGCGCGGCCCCTCGTGTCACCCGAGCTCATTGAGGCCGTCATCGCCGCCGCCCGTGCCCACGGAGCCGCCACCGCGGCCATCCCCTGCGTCGACACCATCAAGCGGGTGGAGGCCGGGATGGTCGTCGAGACCCTGAACCGCTCCGCCCTGGTCGCCGTGCAGACGCCCCAGGCCTTCGCCACGTCCCTGTTGCGCCGGGCACACGCTGTCGCGCCCGAGCTGGACGCCTCTGACGACTGCCTCCTGGTGGAGCGACTCGGGGAGCCTGTCGCCATCGTGGCCGGAGAGGTCGGCAACCGGAAGATCACGCACCCTGAGGATCTCGTCTGGCTCCGTGGCGAGCTGGGGGGGAGTGCTTGCCCATGACCCTTCGCATCGGGCACGCGCTCGACCTCCACCGCCTGACGCCGGGACGGCGCCTGATGCTCGGCTGCGTGGCCCTGCCCTCTGAGCTGGGCCTGGCCGGCCACTCCGACGGCGATGCCGCCGCCCACGCCCTCGCCGACGCCTGCCTGGGTGCGGCAGGTCTCGGGACCATGGGTGACCATTTCCCCTCCGGCGAGGATCGCTGGCGGGGGGTCAGTGGCCGCGAGTTCCTGGAGCTGGTGGCCGCGAAGCTCGCCCAGGCGGATGCCCGGGTGATGAGCGCCGAGGTGGCGGTGGTCTGTGCCCGGCCGCGGCTCGCCCCCTTCTTCGCGGCCATGGGGGAGGCGATGTCGACGGCGCTCGCCACCCCGCCCGGCACCGTCACGGTCACCGCGACGACCGGCGATGGGCTCGGTTTGGCCGGTCGTGGTGAGGGCATCCTGGCCTCCGCCGTGGCCCTTCTCGAGGTAGGGTGACCGATCGCCCGATCCCGGCAGGCCCTCGGGTCGGAGCCGTGTCCGTCAGTCGGGGGGCTCGGTCGTGACCAACGCCGAGGCGTGCACTCCGCCGTCACCGACCAGCCAGAGCCGCAGCGTCCCACCTTCCACCTCGGACACCACCCGGACCTGATCGCCGAGATCCATGGGGAGCCGGTGCTCGCACTCGGCCGCAACCGGGATGCGGCCGGGCAGGCAGCGGGCCAATTCGTCCTCGACCGCCTCCCAGTACGCCGCATTGTTGACGTGGCCGACCACGTCGAGGTCAGTCGCACGGATTGTCCATGGCCGACTCGCGGCCTCGGGAGGGGGCGAGGGGTGGAGGAGCCGCGCTGACACCGGGCGGGCGGCGCTGCCCCAGACGCGGTCGAAGCGCTCCGAGAGCAGCGCCAGTCTTCCGTTCGTGGAGTCCACCGCCGCCCAGAGCACCGCTGCCTCCAGATGGCCACCGGTGCCGGTCCGGCCGGAGGTTCGACGCTCCGCCCAGCGGGGACCGGCGCCGCTGCAGAAGGTGCGGTAGTCGACAACCTCCAGGTACCGAGGCCAGCGCTCGATCGCGATGGCAGCCCGCCGCACCACCCAGAACACCGGCTCCTCGCCCATCCCGGAGTCGTTGCTGTCGTCCGTGGCCACGTCCTGGAGATGGCGCGCCAGGGCGTCCAGCCGGAACCGGCCGTGCTCGTCAGCGTCCCCCAGTCGGACCGGCCGGTCTGCCTCGAAGACGCGGCTCCGCGGGCCAGGCTCGAGGCTGGTGGAACGGAGCACCCCTCCCGGTTCGACGACGCTCACGCGGTCAACCTACCGGATCGGCGCGGCCACCCGCTCGCCCGGATATCCTTGATCGCCCGTGAGCCTTCGCCTGCACGACACCCTCAGCCGCCGGCTCCAGACGGTCGCACCGCTGGAGCCTGGCCACGTGCGCCTCTACACCTGCGGCCCGACGGTCTGGAACCGGGCCCACATCGGGAACTTCCGGACCTTCCTCTTCGAGGACGTCTTGCGCCGCTGGCTCGAGCGCAGCTTCCCGCGGGTCACCCACGTCATGAACCTGACCGACGTGGACGACCGGCTGATCCGCAACGCCACCGAGCATCAGCAGGGGCTGGCCGAGGAGACCGCCCCCTGGATCGAGGGCTTCTTCGCAGACGTCGACACCCTCGGCATCCGCCGGGCCCACCACTATCCGCGGGCCACCGGGTACATCGAGGAGATGGTGGCCCTGATCGAGCGGCTGGAGGCGAAGGGGGTCACCTACCGGAGCGACGGGGGCATCTACTTCCGGATCGCCGGCTTCCCGCCCTACGGGCGCCTCTCGGGCATCCCCGCCGCCGGTCTGGTGGCCGGGATGAGCGGCCGGGTGGATGCCGACGACTACACCAAGGAGGACGCCCGGGACTTCGCCCTCTGGAAGACGGTGGGACCGGACGACATCGGTTGGGACACCGGCCTGGGCCGGGGTCGCCCGGGCTGGCACATCGAGTGCTCCGCGATGAGCATGTCCCTGCTCGGAGAGAGCCTGGACATCCACTGCGGCGGGGTCGACAACATCTTCCCCCACCACGAGAACGAGATCGCCCAGTCCGAGGCGGCGACCGGGAAGCCCTTCGTGCGGGTCTGGTGCCACGGCGAGCACCTGACCATGAACAAGGAGAAGATGGCCAAGCGGCTCGGCAACTTCCGAACCCTCCCGGACCTCCTGGCTGCCGGGTATCGCCCCGCCGCGATCCGCTACCTGCTCGTCACCGGGGCCCACTACCGTCGCACCCTCGACTGGGACGAGGAGCCCCTCCGGGCGGCCGACGAGGCGGTGGGGCGGCTGACCGAGTTCCGCGACCGGGTGCGGAGCCTCGGGACCGGCCGCGGCGGCGAGGAGGTCGGGGCACGCGCCACGGCTGCCACCGACGCGTTCGCGCGCGCCATGGACGACGACCTCAACGTGCCCGAGGCGGTGGGCCATCTCTTCGGCGCCATCCGGGACCTCAACCGGCTGCTCGATGCGGGCACCCCCTCCGCGGCGGTGAAGCAGCAGCTCATCGACCTCATCGAGGAGGCGGATGACGTCCTCGGGGTGCTGCCCCTGGTCGATCGAGAACGGGCTGGGGCGGCTCTCCGTCCCGAGGACGAGGAGCTGCTCGCCCGGAGGGTCGCGGCACGTGCCGCCCGGGACTTCGCCGAATCCGACACGATTCGCGCGCAGCTTCTCGAGCGCGGCATCATGGTCGAGGACACCGCTCAGGGACAGCGCTGGAAGCGCGCCTGAGAGTCCTCTCCGAGGCGGCACTTCTCCAGTGGACATCCTGTACGGGCGCAACCCGGTGCGCGAGGCACTCCGGGCCGGGCGCACCGCTCGCAAGCTGGTCGTCGCCGAGGGGCTCGGCGACGAGCCCCGTCTGCGCGAGATCCTGGAGCTGGCAGCCGAGCGGGGCATCCCCATCGAGAGGGCCGCGCGCAGCCGGCTGGACGACATCGCCCACACCGAGCACCACCAGGGGGTGGCGGGCTACTTCCACGGACGCTCCCCGCAGCGGCTCGAGGACATCCTCGAGAGCTGCCGCCCGCCGGCGCTGCTGCTCCTCCTGGACGGGATCCAGGACCCGCAGAATGTCGGCGCCCTGATCCGGAGCGCCGAGGCGGTCGGCGCCGACGCCGTGATCGCGCCGGCGCACCGGGCCGCCGGGCTCACCCCCGCCGCGGTCAAGGCGTCGGCGGGTGCCAGCGAGCACCTCCCCTTTCTCACCGTCCCCAACCTCGCCCAGGCCCTGGCCAAGATCGGAGAGGCCGGGATCTGGCGTGTCGGCCTGGCCGCCGAGGCGGACGATCGCTACGACCGGGTCGACTACCGGGAGCCGACGGCCATCGTCATCGGCGGGGAGGGGGAGGGGCTGCGCCAGCTCACCCGCCGGAGCTGCGACCGCCTGGTCTCGCTGCCCATGGTCGGCCGGGTGGCGTCCCTCAACGCTGCGGCGGCGGGTGCGGCCATCCTCTACGAGGCGTTTCGCCAACGGGGCTTCGCGGCCCGGTGAGCCGGCTGGTCGTCGACGGGTACAACATCCTGCACGCCTGGCCTGACCTGGCCAGGACCATGCGCACGGAGAGCCTGGAGGAGGCGCGCCGGCGTCTGGTCACCCGGCTCGCCGAGTACCGGGCGACCACCGGCAACGACGTCCTGGTCGTCTTTGACGCCAGGCGGCGGTCGGCGGGCAGCGCCGATCGGGAGATGGTCGAGGGTGTCGAGATCCGATACGGCAGCGCTCATGAGAGCGCCGACCACGTCATCGAGCGCCTCATGTACGAGGCTTCCCGGCGCGGCACCGTCCTGGAGATGATCCTCGCCACCGACGACCATCTCCAGCGCGACCTGGTCCGGGGGATGGGCGTCCCGACCATGAGCTCGCGCGCCCTCCAGGCCGAGGTGGAGCGGGCAGAGAGTGAGCGCTCCGGCGAGATCCGGCGTCGCGACGAGAAGGGGGCGGTCTCCGATCGGCTGGAGAGCCGCATCGACCCCGAGGTGCGCCGCCAGCTCGAGGCCATCCGGCGCGGAGACGACACACCCCCGAACCGCCGTGCTCCTGACGGCCGTCGACCACCCTAGGCGGCCACCCGGGCGCCGCCGCCAGGCACCGGCTGGTCGTGGAAACCCTTTCAGGATTCACGGCTACAATGGCCCGCATGAGAGGCAGAGGCTTGCTGGCTGCGGGCCAGGCATGGGTCAAAGCGCGCTCGGATAGCGAACGCTCGATCGCCTACGTCGCCTATGGGCTGACGCTCGCGGCAGTCATGCTGGCTGTAGCCATCTTGATCCGTCCCGAGAGTCTGGGCGTCGACTACGGCCTCAGTTACCTGGGCGTGTTCACGAATACGATCGTGCCGTATGCCGTAGCGTTTCTAGGTGTCGCCTACTGTCTGTGGCGGGCTTCCGAGCTGGTGACCGATTTTGACCACAGCCTGATAATCGGCCGGTCCATGAAGATCATGGCCTGCCAATTGATTGGCCTGCTGCTGACGCCATACACCCGCTTTGGCGAGGCCCATGAGCTCATCGGGTCAACCCTGTTCCTGGTCCAGTTGGGGCTGGCCTGTCTGGCCATCAAATGGCTGGGCGGCAGCGACCGCAACCTCACTCTGCTCACCGCCGTCATGCTCGTGGGCGGCCTGGCGGCCGCCTATTATCTGCCCCAATCCCGGGGTTTCGAGCTGCAGGCGCAGTTGGTCTTCCAGCTGGCTTTCTGGGTCATGTTCGTCAGACTGCTGCGTGGCCTGCAGCTGCGGCCGGCTGAGGCCCGCTGAGCGTGGTGGTCGAGTCCTCAGGGCGGGGTAGGGTTGGCCGAAAGCCTCGGATGGTCCCGGGCCGATGTAGCTCAGCTGGCAGAGCAGCCGCCTTGTAAGCGGCAGGCCGAGAGTTCGAGTCTCTCCATCGGCTCCACCCCAGGGTGCCCCTGAGGCGGCGTGGAACGCGATCAGCCGAGGTCGGTGAGCTCGAAGACGACCGTCATCGTCTCCGACATCTCCACCGGCTCGGGGGTGATCTCCATGACGATGGGTGCCTCCTCTTCCTGCTGAGGTGCTCCCATCGGGGTGGGCATGCTCCTAGCCCGCGCTGCCGCGAACCGGGGCCCTCCGCCTTCGGCGGGCGGCGCGCCATGTCCTGAGCCGGTGAGGGCCGCCAGGGACTCGTCGCGGTCGGAGACGACCAGGGCTCGACCGAGCTTGCGGCCGGCTGCACTGGCGAGCGCCGCGGCCCGAGTGCGGGCGTTCTCGACCGCCCTGGCGCGGAGATCGTCGCTGATCTCCTCGTTGCGCGACACCTTGAACCATGGACCGTTGCTCGATGCCACGTCCCTCGCGACCAGCAGCTGGGGTACCGCCCCGCTGGCTTCCACGGCGACCTCGACTCCGAGTGTCGCCGTCGCCGCGAAGCAGCGCCGCCGCCGCCGTCGTTCCCCGATCGAGTCGCCGATCTGGGCGACGACCCCCTTGGGGAGCCGCGTCTTCTCGAGCTGCCCCACCACCTCCGCGCGCAGCTCACTGCTGACCACCCAGTAGTACTCGATCTCCTCCACGACCGCGATCCGCCCCGCGCTCACGCAGTCCTTCTCGACCGCCTCGAGCCGCTGCACGAGGCCCTCTCGGGCTGTGGCACAGCGGCGGAACGCGGCATCGCGGTCGTCGTCCTCGACCCGGACCGTCACCGTCCAGCAGGCCCGATCGGGGAGGACCTTAGTCTCGGCGTGTCCGCTGATGCGCAGGCGGTTCTCGACGTCCATGGGCAGCCCGGATGGTGACCTCAGGCGGGTCGCCCCGTCAAGAGGAGGGCTCAGGCCTCCGGACCCCACCAACCCGGCCGCCGGCCATGGGCGCATCGCCAGGCGGGCTGGGCTCGGGGCTGGCGGCGCCCGCCCGCCCGGGGGAGAATGAGAGCAGGCGCATCAGGTGCCTCGCCGTTGGCGCCTATCGGGTACCATCTCCCGGTTCCTTGACCTGGCCCAAGTGGCTCAGAGGTAGAGCAACGCCTTGGTAAGGCGTAGGTCGTGGGTTCGATTCCCACCTTGGGCTCCAGACTCGTCTCTCAGGACATCCTGGGCACCTGTCTCAGGACATCGTAGACTCCAGGTGGCCGAGGGGGAACGCTCCGCGGCTGGTCGCCGCGGGAGGGGTCGAGGTTCAGCTGGCGGATCAGGTGTTCGTGTTGTCGGGCGGGACCACGGCCGGGTTCGGAAGCCGAGCAGCGGCGATGCCCGATTGTGCCTGTTCCGGGCAGTGAGCGTCGAGCGTATAGGCCGTCATCGACAGCGACCCGTATGCGTATCCGTCCACGAGCACATCAGCCGTCGAACCGGCGGCGCCAGCCAGTCCGGCGAAATACAGAAGCGGGATGAAGTGGTCCGGGGTGGGAACCGCGTCATGGAAGTCGGGGTGGTCCCGCAGTCCGATGATTCCGGCTGGCGAGGTGGTCAGATGCTCTCGGGCTGCGTCGTCAAAGCGGTGGGCCCAGTCGAATCCCCCGTCGGGCTGGTCCCAGTCGATGCGACGCAGATTGTGGACGACGTTTCCACTCCCGATGATGAGGATGCCGCGCTGGCGCAAGGGTGCGAGCTTCGCACCCAGCTCGAGGTGGTACTCCAACGGTCTGTCGGCGCTGATGGACAGCTGGACGACGGGGATGTCGGCCTTGGGGAAGGCGTGCAGGAGCACTGACCAGGTGCCGTGGTCGAGGCCCCAGCTGTCGTGGTCGAACCCGACCCAGGTTGGCTTGACGATCTCGGCGACCTCCTCGGCGAGGGCGGGATCGCCGGGCGCGGGGTACTCCACCGCAAAGAGCTCGTCGGGGAATCCGTAGAAGTCGTGGATCGTCTTTGGCCGGGCCATGGCGGTGACGGCCGAGAGGTTCACGTACCAGTGTGCGGAGATTACCAGGATGGCGCGTGGCCGCGGGCTGGAGCTGCCGAACGTTCGCCATGCCTCCGTGTAGCCGTTGTGCTCGAGGGCGTTCATTGGACTTCCGTGACCAAGGAAGGCCGCCGGCATCGTCTCAGCAGGCTTCGTGCGGAACTCCTCCCCTTACCGGGGCTTCATCAATTGCAGGGCGATGATACCGGCCGGCCGCACTGGCCGACCCGGTGCGTCTGCATTGCTCAGTCCGCCCGCCTGAGGCGCCGGCGCTTGGTGGTCGCGACGCTGCGAACCCGGGGCTCGGGGCGCCCGGCGAACGTCCGCGCGCCGCCGAACGTCCTCCGCGCGGATGATGCAAGGGTGGCGCGGGGCGACGTGGGGAGGCATGAGGGGCCGGGGGACGCCCGGGGTCGAGCACCTGCTCCAGCTCCCTCTGCGCGGCCGCTCGGGCCGCGCGACGACGACGCCATGCACCCGGCCCGGCACCTCCTCCGCGGCCAGCGGGGCCGCCCGACCGATCCATTCGCGGCGTGGGAGCCGCCCGGCGGGCAGGCCAAGCCCGCTGCCGGCCCCGCCCCGACTCACGTCCACGGCCAGCCGGCGGCCACCTCGGACCGCCGCGCCGGCCGCTCAACCGGCTCCGGCGGTGGGGAGGTCGCCGGGCCCGCGCACCGGGGCGGGCGCACCACCCTGATTGCGGTGCTGGGGCTGGCGGTCGCCGTCGGCGTGGCCTCGGGCGCTGTCGCCCTCCTCGCCCAGAGCCACCCCGCCGTCCCGAGCAGCCTCACCGCCGTCATCCCGGCGGCGGCCGCCGGCGACGGGATCGGGAATCTGCACATGTACAGCACCACCACGGGGTGGGCTCAGCGGTTGGAGGGCGGCACCGTCCTCCACACCACGCGCGGTGTACAGCGCTGGACGGCCTCCTCACCCCCCTCGAGCGACCAGATGCTGGCGGTGGCCTACGTCGATGCCGAAACGGCGCGGGTGCTCACCGTCCCGAGCGAGGTCGGGTCGCAGGCGACGGTGCAGTCCTGGGGGACGAAGGACGGCGGAGCCAGCTGGAGCCGGGGGGGCACCTTCGCCGTGCAGGGCTTCAGCGCGGCGGTCGGCGGGACGCTGGATTTCATCGATGCGGAGCACGGCTGGTTCTCGCAACTCGAAGCGGCGGCTGGCGTCGCCGGCACGGCGCTCTACAGAACGGTCGACGGTGGTGCCCATTGGAGCGAGGTGGCGGTGACCGGTGGTGGCACCCCGGGAGCGAGCGTGGCGGGAGCCATCCCGGAGGGTTGCGACGGGCTGACCGCCGCCTTCGCGACCGACACCACGGGGTGGCTGACCGGCACCTGCCTGAGCGCGGCGGCGCCCCTCTACGTCACCCGCGACGGCGGAGTCACCTGGACCTCCCAATCCCTGCCATCCCTGCCCCCCTCCCCGGCAGGTGGTGCCTCCTTCTCGCCGGCGTTCACCTCGGGGGAGAGCGGCACCCTGTTCACCGAGAATCAGAGCCTGACGGGGGTGAGCACCTCCCTCTTCGCCACCGCTGACGGCGGCCTCTCCTGGCTGCCGCGCTCCACGGTGGTCGGGGCACCGGTCGCAGACGACTTCCTCGACGCCGATCACGGGTGGGTGGTGATCGCCGGCGACGGGGCGGCCGGTGGCACCGACCTCTACGAGACCGGCGACGGGGGCGAGACGTGGAACCGCGTTGGCGCCTTCCCCTACATGGGCTTGAACCTCGACTTCCTCACCCCCGAGGTCGGTTGGGCTGCGGTCGTCGTCGGTCAGCAGGACGGCGGACCCGCCTACCTCGTCCAGACCGGCGATGGGGGTCGCACCTGGACGGGGGTGGTGCCGCGGTTCGCGATTCAGTCGGCGCCGTCCCCCTGACCGCCGGGCTCCTCCTCCGCCTGGTGGCGGAACTGGGTCTGGTAGAGCTGGGCGTAGAGGCCCTCGCGCTCCAGCAGGTCGTCGTGCGTTCCCCGCTCGACGATGCGGCCCCCGTCGACGACGAGGATCAGGTCGGCGTCGCGGACCGTCGACAGCCGGTGGGCGATCACCAGCGAGGTGCGGCCGGCGAGGGCCACCTTGAGAGCCGCCTGGACCGCCGCCTCCGACTCCGAGTCGAGGTGTGCGGTGGCCTCGTCGAGCACCACCACGTCGGGAGCCTTGAGGAGCAGCCGGGCGATCGCCATCCGCTGCTTCTCACCGCCGGAGAGCCGGTACCCCCGGTCACCGACCAGGGTGTCCAGCCCGCCCGGCAGACTCTCGACCAGGGGGAGGATCTGCGCATCGGCGAGCGCTGCCAGCAGCTCGGCCTCGGTCGCGCCCGGCTTGGCGTAGCTGAGGTTGGCACGGATGGAATCGTGGAACATGTGCGCGTCCTGGGTCACCAGACCGATGCCCGCGTGCAGGGAATCGAGGGTGACCTCACGCACGTCGAGGCCGTTGATCCGCACCGCGCCGCCGAGCACGTCGTACAGGCGGGCGACGAGGTGGGTTATGGTCGTCTTGCCGGCCCCCGACGGCCCGACCAGGGCGACCAGCTGCCCCGGCTCGGCGCGGAAGGTCACGTCGGTGAGCACCTGCGTCGAGGGGAGATGCTCCAGCACGGCAACGGACTCGAGGGAGGCCAGCGAGACGTCCTTGGCGTCCGGGTAGGCGAACTCCACGTGGTCGAATTCGATCGTCGCAGGGCCCCGCTGCAGCGCCACGGCATCGGCGCGCTCGGTGATCATGGAGGGGAGGTCGAGCACCTCGAACACCCGGTCGAAGGAGACCAGCGCGGTCATCACGTCGACGTTGGCGTTGGAGAGCTGGGTGAGCGGACCGTAGAGCCGGTTGAGGTACGCGGTCATGGCGACCAGGGTGCCGACCTGGAGCGTGCCGTGCAGGGAGAGCAGACCGCCCCACCCGTAGACGAGGGCGGTGGCGAGCGCGGCGGTGAAGGTGAGGGCCACGAAGAAGACCCGAGCGTAGAGAGCCTGGACCACGGCGATGTCCCGCACCCGCCTGGCGCGGGCCGAGAACACGGCGTCCTCGTCGCCCGGCCTGCCAAAGAGCTTGACGAGCAGCGCCCCGCTGACGTTGAAACGCTCGGCCATCGTGGTGTTCATCTCGGCGGCGAGCACGTAGCCTTCGCGGGCGATCGCGCCCAGCCGGCGTCCCATGTAGCGAGCCGGGAGCGCGAACAGCGGCAGGATGGCGAGCGCGACCAGAGTGATCTGCCAGGAGAGGATGAACATGGTGGTCAGCACCATCACCACGCTGAGCGCGTTGCCGACCACCGAGGAGAGGATGTCCGAGGTCGCCTGCTGGGCGCCGAGCACGTCGTTGTTGAGCCGTGAGATCAGCGCACCCGTCTGCGTGCGGGTGAAGAAGGCGATCGGCATCCGTTGGATGTGCGAGTAGACGCGGGTGCGGAGGTCGTAGATGAGCCCCTGGGCGACCCGCGCCGAGCAGAGCTGCTCGCCGATCGACAGGGCCGCGTCGAGGATGGCGAGGCCGGCGATGACCAGCGCCAGGGTCACGATGAGGCGGGCGCTGTGGCCCAGGATGCCGTTGTCGATGATGGCCCGGTAGATGAGCGGGTTCGCCACCCCGATGGAGGAGTCGACGATGGTCAGCCCCAAGAAGAGGGCGAGGAGCCCACGGTAGGGCGCGAGGCAGCGCAGGATTCGCCGGAACGTGCCCTTGGGCACCTTGGTGCCCACGACCGAGGGGTCGCGGATCAGCGAGCGCATGGGACCGCCACGGCCCATGCCGCCACCCATGCCGCCGCCGCCGGGTCGCATCATCAGATCAGTTCTCCCTCTCCGCGGCGGGGTATCCGCCCGGACCGAGCCACGGTAGCTCAGGGAAGCGCCGGCACCATACTGGGCAGAGGCGGGGTCGGATACGGGCGACGAGACGGGAGGCTGCGATGAGCAAGGTCGTGGTGGGGCTCTCCACGTCCCTGGACGGCTAGCTCAGATTCCCGAACCCCTGGCGGGCCCGGTCCGCGATTGCCTCGGCCAGGCGGGCGGTGACGGGGATGTTCTCCGCGACCTCGGCGAGCCGGCGCCGGCCCATGCAGAAGGCCCAGCAATCGAAGACGAGCGGGCGCACCCGCATGGCGGAGGCGAGGCGCGCCAGCTCCTGCGGCTCGGGCTGGAGGTGCCGGCGGTAGTGGGTGACGGCCACGTCGACGAGCCGCAGATCCCGAGCACCGCCGGCCCAGAGCAGGAAGGCCAGTGACCACAGCCGCGGCCCCCGTCCCGCGCCCGTCCAGTCGACCATCACCAGACTGTCCTCCGGCGTGCGGATGGCGTTGGCCGGTACGAAATCAGGGTGAATCAGCGCCTGCGGCAGGTCGTCGCAGGTGTCGGCGCGCTCGAGCTCGTCCCGCACGCTGGCGAAAAGCGCCGCGTCCGTTTGCGGCACGCCCTCGCGCGCCGCGTCGAGCAGGGAGAGGGCGGCGGCGATCTCCTCCCGCGGCCCTCCCTCCACGGAGAGATGGTGCCACGCGCCGCCGCGGCGCATCGCCGTCCCGGTCTCTCGCGTGCGGGCGTGGAGGGCACCGAGGAGGGCTCCGAGAACCCCGAACGACCGGCCCCGCCCGTCAGCCCGGATCCCCTCGACCAGCTCCGTCACGAGGACGCCCTGGCCCTCATGGACGGAGACGGGGTCGGGCGTGGCGCAGTGTTCGGCGGGGAAGCCCTGCCGCTCCAGCGCTTGCAGGATCCGCGCGTCCCCCTCCACGGCCTCGAGTGGCCGCGCCGGAGGGAAGACACGGGCCACCCAGCTGGGACCATCGAGCCGATCGACGCGGAGCACCCCGACGTCGAGCTCGCCGGTGGCGCGGATGCGGATTGCGTAGTGCCCCTCGAGGTGGGCGGGGAGGCGGTCCAGGCCCGAGCGCTGCAGCGTCTGACGGACAAAGCCATCCAGCCCGCCGTCGGGGTCGCCGCTCACGACCGCGCGCACGCCTCACCGGGTTGCACGTGCCCCGGGGCTTCGCCACCCGCGTTCATGGTTTCAGCTCCAAGAGGGTGTTGGTCGGACGGAAACACCGTAGCTCAGAGCGGGAATGAGACGGCGGGTGCCGGGCGCGACGACCATATGAAGCTGCCGTCATCTGACGTCGATTTCACGGATACGTGTTGGCCGTCACCCGGGTGATCGTCGGGTGACGCATGGGAAGCGGGCCTCCGATACCGCGATACGACGCTCTGATGCAGATGCACCATCGCCCCGTGACCAACCTGCCCCATCGGGTGCAGGCGAAGTTCCACATCTCACCCACTCACACCAGGGAGAAACAGAGCGGCTCGCCGCCCACGGTCTCCAGGAGCACCAAGACTATGGAAAACGGCAAGACCCCTGAAAACCCGCGACGCACCACCGTCAAGCGTGTGGTCCTGACCGTGGCCGTCGTGGTGGCGGGCACCGGGGCGATCCTCGGCGGCGCGTTCGCCACCTTCACCGACACCACCTCCGCCGGTCCGCAGACGATCAGCTCCGGCAAGGTCGTCCTGGCCGTCGGGCCGACCAACGATGCGGCGACCGCTGCCACCAACATCGCGCCCGGGGACACCATCGCCCGTGAGGTCGACCTGAACTCGACCACAGCGACCCTCAACGACGCGACCATCACCCTGGGGATCACGGCTGGGACCAGCTCCCTCCTCGACTCCGACGCGACCAACGGCCTGCAGGTGCAGGTGCAGACGTGCTCGGTGGCCTGGAGCCGGGTCGTGGGGCCGCCTCCTACTTACACCTGCGGCGGCTCCCTGGCCACCGTGCTGGCGAGCACCCCGGTCAAGACGCTGGAGAGCACTCCCGCCAGCCTGACTCCGCTCAACTCGCTGACGGCGGGCGGTCAGGACTATGTGGTGATGACCTTCACCTTCCCCGCGACTGCGCCGGGCAACATCGCCCTGGTTCCGCTCTGCAGCGGCACGGCGGGCGGTGGCGCGGGGACCGAGAACCTCGAGGGTTGCTCCTCGACCCTGACCTACAACTTCACCGCCACCCAGCGGGCTGGGACCAGCAGGTAATCGAGACAGAAGCGATCGTTGAGGGGAGCGGTCTCACCGCTCCCCTCGACGCGTTTCCAGAGGCTGAAAGATCATGAAGGCCGAGGGTCTGGCGGAGAGTGGCGAGTCCTCGGGAGAGGACCCGGCGATCGTCATCGCCGCGCCCGCCACCTGGTGGGCCGCCCGAGGTCCCGGCTACCTCCGGTCCCGGGGGCGAGCGGCCGGCGAAGCTCTCCTGCTCCTCTGCGTCGGCCTGGCCGCTCTCGCCGTCATCGGCACGGCCTTCAACTGGTGCCGGCTGGATGTGGTGCTGAGCGGATCGATGGCACCCACGCTGCGGCCGGGGGACGTCATCCTCGCCGTCTCGGAGCCCGACTCTCAGGTCTCGGTCGGCCAGGTGCTCGCCTTCCACCCCCCCTCCGATCCCAACCTCGTCGTGGTCCACCGGGTCGTCCAGGTGACCCGTCGCGGCAACGAGGTGGAGATCCGGACCCAGGGGGACGAGAACAACGCTCCCGATGCCTGGACGGCAGTTCTCGAGGGCACCTCGACCTGGAAGGTGAGCTGGGTGTTCCCCTCTGCGGGGTACGTCGCGATCTGGGCCACCTACCCGTGGGTCCACCTCCTGGCGCTGCTCGTCGTCATCGGGATCGTGGTGTGGGAGGTGCTGCGCCGGGTGTGGCGGGCGGAGCCGAGATGATTCCTCTCGTTGGTAATCCTCGGAGAGCGTGGCTGCTCGGAGCGGCCGTGGCCGTGCTCGCCCTCGGCGAGTCCGGCGCGGCCTTCGCGATGTTCACCGATTCCACCACGGCGGGACCGGGGAGCTTCCAGACGGGAACCCTCCCGACCCCGGGCGGCCTCGCGCTCAGCAACGGTGGCTGCTCCGGCGGTGCGGGGCAGACCAATGTGACCGGCACCTGGACCGGCTCGTCGACCCTCGACGGCAGTGGCAACTACCTGGTCGGCGGCTACAGCGTCCTGCGCTCCGCCAGCTCCTCCGGTCCCTACGCCTCGGCGGGGACCGTGAGCGGAAGTCCTCCCCCGGCGACGTACACGGACACCGGCCCGTCCGGTGCCACCCCGCCGCTCGTCTACGTGTCGGCGGGCAACGACGCCACGACAGCCCAGAGCATCAACTCGTCCACCTACGGCACCGCCACGGTGGCCCTCTCGGGAGCCGTGGGGGATGAGCCCAACGCGCTGCAGGTCACCCCGGACGGGACCGAGCTCATCGTGGCCGAGGGAGCCGCGCACCAGGTGCAGATCGTCTCCACCGCCACGGGGGCGGTCACCAGCACGGTGGGCATCCCTTCGGTGGGCACCACCAAGTCGGAACCCAACGCGGTGGCTGTCAATCCGGCGGGTACCACGGCCTGGATCGTGGATGCGGCCAACGCCCGTGTCTATCCGCTGAGCCTCGCCACCTCCACCCTCGGGGCCGCGATCGCGGTGGGGATCCAGGGCGACCCCAGCGCCATGGTGGTGACCCCCAACGGCGCCCAGGTGTTCGTCTCCGACTACGGGTCACACCAGGTCAGCGCCATCAACACCTCGACCGATGCGGTCACCAGCATCGCCATCGGAGGCACCACGGGAACCCCGATCGCACTGGCGGTGACCCCCAACTCCAGTCACGTCTACGTGGCCGACCAGGCGAACAGCCAGATCGACGACGTCGCCACCTCGACCGACACCGTGAGTGCGACCCTGACGGTCGCCAGCCTCGCCGACGGCAACTTTGGCGGCGGCGGGGATCCCAACATCCTGGCGATCACCCCCGACGGGAGCAAGCTCTACGTGGCCAGCTACCAGGGCGGGACGGTGGAGGACATCGCGGTGAGCAGCGACACCGTGGCCGGCACCATCGCGCTCCCCCCCGGAGGAGTGGATGGGGCGCCCGACCCCAACGCACTGGCCCTGACCCCGAACGGGTGCACGTTGTACGTCAACGACTACGACAACAACAAGGTCGACGTCTACGCGGTGAGCACCGACACTCTCGAGGGCACGCCGCCAGCCATCGGCGACACCGGAGACCCCATCGGCATGTCCGCGACCCCCAACGGCGCGGCGGTGTACGTGGCCAACTACTACGACTCCACCGTGAGCGTGATCTCCACCAGCAGCAACACGGTGGTGGACACCCCCAACACGGGGAGCGGAGGCCCTTCCCCGTACGCGATCGCCATAGCCCCCAGCCCCTACTACTACGAGGTGGCCGGCACCCACGGCGGCTGGACCAGCGTTCCCAGCTCGGCGGCCATGTACTCCCTCGGCTGGAACGTCGGCGGCTGGCAGTGATGGGACGGTTCGTCCGCTAGCGCGCGTTCCGCTCCCTTTCGTCGCCACGGGTCCGAGCCTCGGCCGCGACCAGCTCGAGCGTGCCGGCATCCGCGGCGAAGGGGGTGTTGGCCTGTGGCCAGGGGATCACGAGGTCGGTGAAACCGAGCTGAGCGAAGCGGCCCACCGCATCCCGGAACGCCTCCGGCGAGGCGGTGGCGCCGCCGATCCGCATCCCGACGAAGAGGAGGCGCCCCAGGCTCGCTGGATCGCGGCCCACCTCGATGCAGGTCGCGTCGACCCGCTCCAGCTCGGCCGCGAGCGCGGGCAGGGCGGCGGTGACGGCGCAGACGCCACCGTCGGCTCCGAGCGGCCCCTCGGTCACCCAGGTGCTGCCGAAGCGTGCTGCCAAGCGCATGCCCCGGGGGCCGCGGGCAGCGATGGCAAAGGGCAGGCGGGGTTGCTGGAGGCACCCGGGGTGCATCCGGGCCCCGAACGCCTGGTAGTAGTGGCCGTCATGGGTGGTGACCGGCTCGGTGAGCAACCGATCGAGGAGGCTCACGAACTCCCCGAAGCGATCAGCTCGCTCACGGGCACCCCAGGGCTCGCGCCGGGTCGTGGTGGCGTCGAAGCCACTGCCACCCGCCCCGATCCCCAGGGTGAACCGGCCGGCGGAGATGTGGTCGAGCGTCATCAGCTCCCGGGCGAAGGGCACGGGGTGGCGGAAGTTGGGCGACGCGACCAGGGTGCCGAGGCGGATCCGCGAGGTGGTCGCGGCCGCGGCAGCCAGGGTCGGCACGGCCCCGAACCAGGGGGAGTCCCGGAGTGATCGCCACGCCAGGTGGTCGAAGGTCCAGGCATGGTCAAAGCCGAGAGCCTCAGCGCGTTGCCAGCTCGAGCTTTGCGCTGCCCAACTCTCCGCAGGGAGGATCAGCACTCCGAACCGCACGGCGTGCAAGCTTCTCACGTGCCGGCACCGCTCACCGCCCGCGGTGCGATTTCCATGGGCACCCGAACAGCGCGGGTGCTGGGCCATCAGCGGGCCCGTCCACTCCGGGGCCCGTGCAGGGGCGCCCCGGATCACCGTCAGCAGGTGGGCGCCGTCTGGCTCGAGTCGAAGTCGTATGCAGAGCTGTAGATCGATGTGGTCGAGCAGCCGGTGTCCTGATCATCGGCGTACCACTGGCCATCGACCTGCAGCGCCGTCCACCGCAAGCTCGTCGAGGGTGTCCATGGGAAGGTCTCGGAGACCAGGGCGGTGGCTCCCGTCTGCGAGATCAGCGTGAATGTCCACGTTCCCGGTCCACCCTGGCACCGGCACTCCCACGCGGCGCCACCACCGGTCCCGTTGAAGGGGTTGGCCTCGATTCGGGTGGCGAGCCGCAGGGTCATGGAGCACGGCTGGGCGATGAGTGTCTTGGTGCACCCGCTCTCTTGGCCGACCGTGCCGGGCGTGCCGGTTCCGGCGACTTCCTCCACCGCCGTGACGGGATCGGCCGCTCCGGGGCCGACCACCGCGACGGGTGTCGCCGTGGCTGTGGCCGGTGGAGCCGTTGCCGTTGCCGTAGCGGTCGCCGGTCCGCTCGGGGCAACGGATGGCGAGGCGGGGCTTGTCGAGTCGCAGGCCGCGGCGAACGCCAGCAACATCGCGGCGGTACCGCAGGCCAGACGCCGCCGCGCCCGTGCGGACGATGCGCCGACCGGAGGTGACGCGAGGTGAAGGAGAGACCTTGGACCCACGATCCGGCCGCGAACCTCCCTGTCAGGTGACACGAGATGGGTGAAACGAGCCTACACGTTGAGCGGAGCCTCCCGTGGCGCGTTCGGAGCGTGTACGGCCGCCCCGCCCAACGCCCCCACCCGGACCTCCCGGCACGGACGGCTCGGCGGCGCCGGTCCTCGGTGGGCAGGTGCCTGTCCCCCCAAGCCGGAACCGTTCGTCTACGTGTCAGCATCAAAACCACGAGGACAGCGAGATGAAGTACGCCCTTCTCATCTACGACGTGCCGGGGGCAATGGAGAAGTTGAGCGCCGAGGCGCAGCAGGCGGCTCAGCGCGAGTACATGGCCATCGCCCAGGCACCGGGCGTCACTGGAGGCGAGGGGCTGCAGGGGGTCGAAACCGCCACCACGGTCCGATTCCTCGACGGGAAGCAGCTGGTCACCGACGGACCCTTCGCCGAGACCAAGGAGGTATTCGGCGGCTTCTATCTCCTCGACGCCGATGACCTCGATCGGGCGATCGAGGTGGCGTCCCGGATCCCGGCGGCCCACCAGGGCGGCGCGGTTGAGGTCCGCCCGATCTTGGAGATGTAGGCCTGATCGAAGAGGTCTTCCGCGACGAGTGGGGCCGGGTGCTCGCCTCCCTGATCGGTTTCCTCGGCGACTTCGATCTCGCCGAGGATTCCGTTCAGGACGCCTTCGCCATCGCGGTCGAGCGATGGCCGCGGGACGGCGTGCCGGCCAACCCGTCCGCCTGGCTGGTGACGACGGCACGCCGCCGAGCCATCGACCGGCTGCGCCGGGAGCGAGTGCTCACCGCCAAGACCCGCCTGCTGGGGGCGTCACAGCCCGCGGTCACCGCCCTCGAGCCGACGGTGTTTCCCGACGAGCGTCTCGAGCTCGTCTTCATGTGCTGCCATCCCGCGCTGGCGACCGACGCGCAGGTCGCGCTGACACTGCGTGCTCTCGGCGGCCTCACCACCGACGAGATCGCCCGGGCCTTCCTGGTCTCCCCGGAGACGATGAAACGGCGGCTTTCACGTGCCAAAGTCAAGATCAAGGCTGCCGGCATCCCCTTCACCTTGCCCGCCGACACCACGCTCCCCGAGCGACTGGTCGCGGTGCTCGCCGTCGTCTACCTGATCTTCAACGAGGGGTATCAGGGGCGCGTTGATCTTGCGGAGGAGGCCCTCCGCCTCGCCCGGCTGCTCGTTGGGCTCCTGCCGGAGCAACCCGAGGTTCTGGGTCTCCTGGCTCTGATGCTGCTCCACGACGCTCGCCGTGAGGCGAGGTTCGGCGGCGATGAGCTCGTTCTGCTTCAGGATCAGGACCGCTCCCTCTGGAGCCGATCGCAGATCGCGGAGGGGCGCGCCGTTCTCGAGGCGGCCCTCGCCCGGCACCGTCGGGGACCCTACGTTCTCCAGGCGATGATCGCCTCCGCGCAGCTGGACGAGCCGCCCGATTGGGCGCGGATCGCCGAGCTCTACGCGGAGCTGGCGCTCCTCACCGATTCGCCCGTGGTGGAGCTCAATCGCGCCGTGGCGATCGCACAGGCCGATGGCGCAGAGGCCGGACTGGAGATCGTTGACAGGATCGATCTGGATGGGTACCTCTACCTTCATTCCACCCGCGCCGAGCTGCTTCGGCGCTTGGGTCGCATCGGTGAGGCGCGCGCCGCCTACCGGCGCGCACTCGAACTCGCCCACCTCGCGTCGGAACGCCGGTTCCTGGAGCGGCGTCTGGCCGAACTCGGGGGCCAGCTGGAGGAGCCAGCCCCAGCCTCCCCGGCCTGATGGTACCTTCGGGCCCTTGGCCACTCCCTCCATCTCCGCTCGCAACCTTGCCCGCTCCTTCGGCTCCACCAAGGCCCTGGTGGATGTCAGCCTCGATGTGGCGGCGGGAAGCGTGTGCGCTCTGCTGGGGCGCAACGGTGCCGGCAAGACCACGACCGTCCGCATCCTCACGACGCTGCTTCCCGCCGATGGCGGGCACGCCCGGGTTGCAGGGTTCGATGTCCATGATCAGGCCAACGAGGTGCGCGCAAGGATCGGTGTCACCGGCCAGACCGCGACCATGGATGAGCTGCTCACCGGGTTCGAGAACCTGGAGACCATCGGGCGCTTCTGCCACCTGGGGGCGGCCACCTCGCGCCGGCGCGCGCGCGAGCTGCTCGAACAGTTCGATCTCGTCGACGCGGCGAAGCAGCTCGTCAAGCACTACTCGGGTGGAATGCGCCGCCGCCTGGACCTCGCCGCCAGCCTGATCCACGACCCTGAGGTCCTGTTCCTCGACGAGCCCACCACCGGCCTGGATCCGGTCAGCCGCGCCGAGATGTGGACGTCGATCCGCTCCCTGGTTGCCGGTGGCACCACGGTCCTCCTGACCACCCAGTACCTCGACGAGGCCGACCGGCTGGCCGACACCATCGTCGTCATCGACCGCGGTCTGGTGGTGGCCGAGGGAACGCCGGAACAGCTCAAGGCGTCGATCGGGCGACCGTTCGTCAGGGTCACCCTCACGGAGGCGGACCCCGCGGCGCTGGAGCAGGTCGGGCGGCTCCTCGGTGAGGGAGCCGAGGTGCGCGGAAGGTCGGTGAGCGCGCCCGCCATCGACGGCCTCGCCACCCTCGACCAGGTGGTGGTCCGGCTTCGGGACCTCGGTGTGCACGTCCACGAGGTCGGGCTGGAGCACCCCAGCCTCGACGAGGTGTTCAGCACGGTCACCGACCACTCCCACCATCCCGGGGTGCATTCGGCCAGCGCGGAGGGACGCGGGGCATGAGCGACAGCGTGGTGCGGGCCGAGCGACAGCTGCGTGGCGGCCTGCTCGATGCCTACACCGCCACCCGCCGCTTCCTGATCCGGGGCAAGCGCCAGCCCGATGTGATCTTCGGCACCCTGCTCATGCCGGTCATGTTCGTGGTGCTCTTCGGCTACGTCTTCGGCAGCTCGATCGTCGTCCCCGGGGGCAACTACCGCTCCTACCTCATGCCCGGCCTGTTCGCCATGTCGGTGCTGTTCAGCGCCGCCAACGTCGCTGTGGCGGTGGCTACCGACATGAGCGAGGGTGTGGTCGACCGCTTCCGGACCCTGCCCATCGCACGCTCCGCGATCATCATCGGCCGGTCACTGTCGACCCTGCTGTTGGGCATCCCGGTCCTGGTGGTGATGATCGCCTGCGGCCTCGCGGTGGGGTGGCGTCCCGTGGACGGCCTCGGCAACGCCATCCTCGCCTTCCTGCTCTTTGAGCTGTTCGGCGTTGCGATCGGCTGGCTGGGAATCCTGGTCGGGCTGCTGGCCGGTTCCGCTCAGGCGGCGGACGTCATCATCAACATCCCGATCTTCCTCATGGGCTTCATCTCCAGCGTCTTCGTCGACCCCGCCAACATGCCCGTCTGGCTGCGTGTCATCGCCTACTGGAACCCGATGTCGGCGCTGGTGACGGCGGGTCGCCAGCTCTTCGGCAACACCATCGGACCGCCCCCCTCCGGGGTCTGGTCGCTGGAGCATCCGATCGCGACCACTTTTGGGCTGGCGATGGTGATCATCATCGTCGTGGCACCGATCTGCGTCCGCCGGTACAGCCGCATCACCCGCTGAGGCGGGGCTCGCCGGCACACCGTCGACGGTCCCGGTCAGAAACCGGGGCCGACGCTCCGCAGGCCGTCCAGGGTCACGGTGGGGGAGAGGAACTGCAGCGGCGGGGTGTGGGCCGGCTCAGGGGTTGGTGCCGCTTCTCACCGCACGGGCCTCCCTGGGCGCCAGGCTGAGGGCGGCACCCTCCGTGCCGGTCGCCGCCTCCGCCACGCCCTCGCTGACGCCGAAGCTCTCGTCCACGCCCTCCGTCATCGGGGCGATCCGAGTGCGCAGCGGGACCTCCTTGATCAGGCAGACGAGCACGAGGGCGATGACCGCAAAGGGGACGCCGGCCAGGAAGACCGAACCGAGCGACTGGGAGAAGGCGTGGACCACGCCGCTGTGGATGAGCGGCGGCAGCTTGTCCAGGACCTGCGGGCTGGCGTTGCCGATGCCCCCCGACAGCCCCCCGAGGTGGAACCCCTTGGGGAGGTCCGTCACCAGCTTGGCGATCAGCACGTTGCTGAAGATGGCGCCGAAGATGGGCACGCCGATCGAGCCACCCATGGAGCGGAAGAAGGTCGCCGTCGAGGTGGCCACGCCGATGTCCTTCTGCGTCACGCTGTTCTGCACCACCACGACGAGCACCTGCATGACGCCGCCGAGGCCGAGGCCGAGCACCACCATGTAGGCGGCGGTCACGACCTGGGGCGTGGCGGCGGTCATCGTGGACAGCAGCAAGAGGCCGATGACGGTGACCCCCGTGCCCAGGATCGGCCAGACCTTGTAGCGCCCGGTGCGGCTGATCAGCTGGCCGCTCACGATCGAGGTGATGAGCAGGCCGACCATCATCGGGACGAGCAGCAGCCCGGAGTTGGTGGCCCCCTCGCCCTTGACGATCTGCAGGTACTGGGGGAGGAAGACGATCGATCCGAAGAGGGCGAGGCCGATGATGAAGCCCGCCGCGTTGGTGATGGCGAAGACCGAGTTGCGGAACAGCTTCAGCGGCAGGATGGGCTCGACAGCCCGTCGCTCCACCTGGAGGAATGCTCCCAGCAACACCAGCGCCGCCAGGGCGAGTCCGAGGGTCTGGGCAGATGCCCAGGGGTACTCGTTCCCTCCCCAGGTGGTGAGCAGGACGATGCAGGTGACCCCGGCGCCCAGCAGGGAGGCCCCCAGGTAGTCGATGCGGTGCTCCCGGCGCTGCCGGGGGAGGTGGAGGACGAGGCCGGTCGCGATCAGGGCGGCGATGCCGATGGGGACGTTGATGTAGAAGACCCAGCGCCAGGTGGCGTGGTCGACAAGGAACCCGCCGAGCAGGGGTCCGGCCACGGTGGCCAACCCGAAGACAGCGCCGAAGTACCCCATGTAGCGGCCGCGTTCGCGGGGGGAGACGATGTCGCCGATGATCGCCTGGGAACCCACGAACAGTCCCCCTGCACCGATGCCCTGGAGGGCCCGGAACCCGATCAGCTCGGCCATGTTCTGGGAGAGCCCGCAGAGCATCGAGCCGACCAGGAAGATGACGATCGCGCCCTGGAAGATCCGCTTGCGCCCATACAGGTCTCCGATCTTCCCGTAGAGCGGCGTCGAGATCGTCGAGGTGAGGATGTACGCGGTCACCACCCAGGAGAGCTGGGTGAGGCCGCCCAGGTCGCCCACGATGGTGGGCAGGGCCGTGGAGACGATGGTCTGGTCGAGAGCGGCGATCAGCATCGCCAGCATCAGGGCACCGAACACCACCATGAGCCGCCGCCGCTCGGCGGGGCTCCGCTGCTGAACCTTCAGGGCGGAGATCCCGGCGCTCATGCGGCGTCCTCTTGGGCGGTGACCATCTCGCTGTGCTGCCGGTAGAGGCGCGATGGCCACCAGGTCCAGCGGCCGACCAGCACCACGAAGGCAGGCACCATGATGGTCCGGACGAAGAAGGTGTCCATCAGGATGCCGGCGGCGATGCCGAAGCCGACCTGCTGGATCTCCGCGGCCTGAGCCGACCCTCCGGCGGCGAAGCCGAGCACGGCGAAGGTGCCGCCGAGCACCAGCCCGGCCGTGGTGACGGTCGTCCCGGTCACCCCGATGGCCTTCTTCACCGCCTCTCTCAGGGGGAGGGCATGGGACTCCTCCCGGATCCTCGTCATCACCAGCACGTTGTAGTCGGAGCCCAGCGCCATCAGGAAGACGAACATGAGGAAGGGCATGATGAATTCCACCCCGCTCTGGCCTCCGAGATGGACAAAGACCAGGCCCACCAGGCCCAGGGCGGCGAGGTAGGAGAGGACCACGCTCGGGACCAGGAAGAGGGACGCGATCCCGCTGCGCAAGACGATGGCGAGCAGCAGGGCGATGATGATCGCCACCGTCGGGATGATGTGGATGAGGTCGTTCTGGGAGATGTTCTCGACGTCATAGGCGAAGGCGTCGAGGCTGAAGATGCCGCTGTCGGCCGCCCCCGCGGCATGGGCGGCGCCGGTCGTGTCCGTTCGGAGAGCGGGGATGTTGGCGCTCGCCGCCGGGCTTCCCGCCGGCCCGACCGTGGGCACGACCGCAAACACCACGGTCCGCGCGTCGCTGCTGACGAAGCTCGCGAGAGCGCCGTCGACCTGCGCCTCCGAAGGTGGAAGGGCGGCGAGCGCGGCCGGGTTCAGCGGCCAGCCCAGGGTCTGGTGCAGGGCCGTGATCTCCGTGGCCGTCAGGGTCACCCCGGTCGGCCCGTTGGGGTCGAGCGGCCCGATCACGCTGCGGAAGCCCGGCGACGCCTGCAGGCTGTGCTGCGCCGTCACCAGCTCGGCGGGATCGTCGAACACCGGGTTGGAGAAATTCATGACCACCTCCGTCGAGGTGATCGCCCCGGCGGAGGGGAAATGCTTGTTGAGGACCGCCTGGCCGACCGCGGAATCGCTGCCCGCCGGACCGGAGGCCTCGTCGCCGAACCCCGCGGTGGTCGTGCCCACCGAGCCCACGGCCAGAGCAGCGAAGATCCCTATCCCCGCGATCGCGGTGACCATCGGGCGCCGGACAAAGGCGGCGGCAACCCGCCCCCAGAAGCCGACCTGTGGGGTCGAGCGGACCTCGAGGTTGCTGGGCCAGAAGACCGCGCGGCCGAGGATGGCGAGCAGGGCCGGGAGCAGGGTGAGGCCGGCGAGGAGCATCAGTCCGATCCCGATGGCGAGCGCGGGGCCGAGCCCCTGGTAGAAGCCGAACTGCGCGATCACCAGGCTGAGCAGGGCGCCGATCACGATCAGCGCGGAGAAGGTGATGGATTCCCCCACGGTCTCGACGGCACGTACCACCGCCTCCCGGGGGGCGAGACCGCGCCGGATCTCCTCGCGGACTCGAAAGACGAGGAAGAGGCCGTAGTCGGTGCCGGCCCCCAGGACGAGGACCACGAGGATCAGCTCGGTGATGACGGAGACCTGAACGCCGATGTGGGAGGCGGCCGCGATCACCGGTCCCGCCAGCGCCAGCACCAGCCCCGCAGGCAGCAGCGTCACGAGGGGTGCGAGCAGGGCCCGGAAGGCGAAGAGCAGCAGGATGATGATGAAGACGACGGAGAGCAGCTGGGTGGCGTTCTGGGAGTGGGCGGAGGCGGTGTCAGCGTCCGCGGCGGTCGCCAGCTGCCCGGTCAGGTTGAACTGGAGCCCGCTGGGGGCCCCCAGCTTCGAGAAGTCACTGCGGATGGAGTCGACGAGCGTCGTCCCGGCGCCCCCGCCGTACTGGGGGACGTTGGCCTGGATCAGGGCCTGGGTGGCCTCGCCGTCACTCGACGTCCCCAGGGCGTGGGCGGTGACGACGTTGGGCAGCTCCTTGATCTTGACCAGGAGCGAGCTGAAGGCGGCCTTGTCCCCGGCGGTCAGCGGGCTGCTGCTGCGCGACGCGACCAGGGTCGCAGTGGCGAGATTGGAGTTCTCGAACGGGTCGAGCAGCTGAGCCGCGTGCATGCTCGGCGAGTTCGCCGGCAGGAAGCCGCTCTCGGTGTCCTTCGCCACCGAGCCCAGCCCTGGCAGGGCGGCCACGCAGACCACCGTGATGACCACCCAGGCGGCGACGATCAGGTACCGGAAACGGACGTCGAACCTGCCGAGGCGGGAGTAGAGCCGCCTCATGCCGGGACCTCCGCGCCTGCCGGCTGGGCCAGCCTCTCGAGCAGTCCGACGAGAGTGCGGAGGTCGTCGTCGCTCAGCCGCTCGGTGATCACCGCGAGGCTGCGCAGATGCAGTCGCATCATCTCCTCGAATCTCTGGCGGGCCGCCTCGGAGAGTTGAACCCGGACCAGGCGCCGGTCCTCGTCCTCGCGCAGACGCTCCACCAGGCCCATCCTCACCAGGCGGTCGACGAGCTGGGTGGCCGAGCTGGGGGTGATCGCCTGGGCCTCGGCGAGCTGGTGCATGGAGACGGCGGAGCCGGCCTGGTGGAGGAGCATGAGCGCCTCCAGCTGAGAGGCGGTCACCTCCTCCATGGTCTCGCGCATCGCGGCCTGGGCATCCGGCGGGATCGTGGCCCGGAAGCGGTGCCGAAGCGCCGGTTGCATGCAGGTCAGGCGGTGCAGAAGGATCTCCCGCGCGGAGAGGGCTGCGGGCTCGTTGGCCACTCTTTCACTCCTCGGATACTCAGGTACCTAAAGTATGTGGCACACCAAGCTCAGCGTGTCAAGGGACATTCCCATGACCCAAGTGACGGGCCGGCCACGGCCGGGCGGCGTTCTGCCCAGCGCCCTCGGCTTTCGCCCACCGCCCTCGGCTCTCGCCGGCGCCCCTCGCCCCGGCCCGCCGGATCCGGATCGGTACCGCCCCGCTGGCGCCGGCCGCGACCGCCGGCGGGGTAAGGTAGGGGCTCCGTGCGGCGGCACCCGCGTTTGACGCCGGCCGGGGCTGTGATATCATCCGCTTGACCTAGCGCGGCTAGGTCTTATTTGTGTTGGGGCTTCAACGTGGCCACGGCTAAAGGCGGCACTTCGATCATCACCCTGCAGTGTCCCGACTGCAAGGAGCGGAACTACACCACCGTCAAGAACAAGCGCAACGATCCGGACCGGATCGAGCTGCGCAAGTTCTGCCCGCGGTGTCGCGCCCATACGCGCCATCGCGAAACCAAGTAGCCCGGTCAGGAGAAGCCAAGCGATGTGGGAAGCCGGCCCCGCAGGCCGCTATGCTGACGGGCCACAGGGGCGTAGCTCAGTTGGTAGAGCATCGGTCTCCAAAACCGAGGGTCGCGAGTTCGAATCTTGCCGCCCCTGCCATCTCGGGTCGGACCCGGCCGGCTAGGCCCGGGTCGAGCGTTGGAGGTCGATAGAGGACGTGGCCAGATCGCCGGCCAGAGCGGGGCTCCCGCCAGGTGGGAGCGGGGGACGCCGTCCCAGACGGCTGCCTGCCTACTTTCGGGGTGTCTGGGAAGAGCTGCGCAAGGTCGTCTGGCCAACCTGGCCGGAGCTGACGCGGATGACCGGCGTGGTGGTCGTGACCGTGGTCCTCTTCAGCCTCCTGATCGGGGGCGCGGACTACGCGCTGGGATACGCGGTCAAGCCCATCTACGTTCAGAACACCAGCACCACTGCCAGCTCCCCGGCCCAGCCGGTGACCACCGCCATCCCGAGCGCCAGCGCTTCGGCGAGCGTCAGCGCCGCCGCCTCCCCCTCGGCGAGCGCCTCGAGCTGACCGACCAGCCACACTGAGATGACCATGAGCGACACCGCCACCACGACGCAGGCCAGCGACGCCCGCTGGTACGTCATCCACGCCTATTCCGGGCACGAGGAGAAGGTCAAGAACAACCTCCTCAAGCGCGTGGAATCGATGGACATGCACGACAAGATCTTCGAGGTCCTGGTCCCCACCGAGGAGGTGATGGAGATCAAGGACGGCCAGCGCCGGAGGGTCTCCAAGCGGATCTACCCCGGCTACATCCTGGTCAACATGGTCATGTCCGACGAGTCCTGGTACGTGGTCCGCAATACGCCCGGGGTCACCTCCTTCGTCGGATCGGGCAACAAGCCGGTGCCGCTCGCGGAGAGCGAGATCCGGGGCATCCAGAAGCAGGTGAAGGCCGAGGCTCCGACCAAGGTCTCCGTCGAGTACCAGGTTGACGAGAGCGTGCGGGTGGTTGACGGGCCCTTCACCGACTTCCATGGCAAGGTCACCGAGATCAATGCCGAGAAGGGCAAGCTCAAGGTGCTCGTCAACATGTTTGGCCGGGAAACGCCGGTGGAGCTCGACCTGCTTCAGGTCGAGCGGCTTCGCTAGGGGACGGAGAGCAAATGGGCAAGAAGAAGGTCAAGACGGTCGTCCGCCTCCAGATTCAGGCTGGCAAGGCGACCCCGGCTCCCCCGGTGGGCACCGCGCTGGGTCCGCATGGGATCAACATCATGGAGTTCTGCCGGGCCTACAACGAGCGCACCGCTGCTCAGGCCGGCATGGTCATCCCGGCCGAGATCACGGTCTACGAGGACCGCAGCTTCAACTTCATCACCAAGACGCCGCCGGCCTACGACCTTCTGAAGAAGGCGGCCGGCGTCGAGAAGGGATCGGCACAGCCCAACCGGGACAAGGTCGGGACCGTGACCGCCGCCCAGGTCCGGGAGATCGCCGAGGTGAAGCTCGCCGATCTCAACGCCTTCGACATCGGGCAGGCGATGCACACCATCGAGGGTACCGCCCGCTCCATGGGCCTGACCGTCGAACCGTAGCCATCCAAGGGAGATCAGCAGGCCAGCGTCTGCACAGCAAGTGGGAGGGCTCACCGAGCCCGCCAGTACCACGGGAGAAACGGCGATGCCTCATCAATTCGGCAAGAACTACCGCATGGCTGCGGAGAAGGTGGAGACCGGGCACCTCTACCCGCCCCGGGAGGCGGTGGAGCTGGTCCGTGCGACCTCCATGACCAAGTACGACCCCACCGTCGAAGCCCACTTCCGGCTGGGTATCGACCCCCGGCACGCCGATCAGGCCGTGCGCACCACCGTGGTGCTTCCTCACGGCACCGGCAGGACGCGCCGAATCGCCGTCTTCGCCACCGGCGAGAAGGCGCGCGAGGCGCTCGACGCCGGAGCCGACATCGTCGGCGGCGAGGACCTCGTCAAGCAGGTGCAGGCAGGGCAGATCGACTTCGACGTGGCCCTGGCCACCCCCGACGTGATGGGGCTGGTCGGCCGCATCGGCAAGATCCTCGGACCCCGGGGACTGATGCCCAACCCCAAGGCCGGGACGGTCACCTTCGACATCGCCAAGGCTGTCCGGGAGGTCCAGGGTGGCCGCATCGAGGTGAGGAACGATCGCCTGGGCAACCTCCATGCCGTGATCGGCAAGGCGTCCTTCGACGACGGCCGGCTGGGGGAGAACTTCGCGGCCCTCATGGACGCCGTGATGCGCGCCAAGCCTCCGGCCGCCAAGGGCACCTACCTGAAGACCGTGACCCTCTGCACGACCCACGGGCCGGCCATCAAGGTCGATCCCGCACAGGCATCGAAGCTCCAGGTGGCATAGCTCCGCCGTGGCTGAACAGCCCATCCGCCTGCTCATCGTCGACGACATCCAGTCGACACGCGACAACCTGCGCAAGCTCCTCAGCTTCGAGGAGGACATCGAGGTGGTGGGCACGGCCGGGGACGGCAAGGAGGGGGTGGAGGAGGCTCAGAGGCTCCACCCGGACATCGTCCTCACCGACGTGAACATGCCGGTCATGGACGGCATCCAGCTGACCGAGCAGCTCACCCAGGATCTCCCCGCGAGCCCGGTGATCATCATGTCGGTGCAGGGCGAGCGAGACTACCTGCGGCGGGCCATGCAGGCGGGGGCGCGGGAGTTCCTGATCAAGCCCTTCAGCCACGACGAGCTGGTGGCCGCGATCCGGCGCGTCTACGCCATGGAGCTCAAGAAGGGCACCTTCCTGGTCCGGACGGCGGAGCCCCCACCGACCATGACCTCAGGCCGCTCCGGCCCGGGCGAGGTCTTCGTCGTCTTCTCAGCCAAGGGCGGCGTCGGCAAGTCCATCATCGCCGCCAACCTGGCCGTGGCCCTCGCCCGGGAGACCGATGCGAGGGTCGCCCTGGTCGACCTCGACCTTCAGTTCGGCGACATCGGGGTGATGCTCAATCTCAACCATTCCCGCAGCATCACCGACGTCGTGGATGCCCAGGACCACCTGGACGCCGAGACCCTCGACGACATCCTCGCGGTCGGGCCGGCGGGGATTCGGGTCCTGCTGGCACCCGTCAAGCCCGAGCTCGCCGACCTGGTGACACCGGACCACGTCCGCACCGCGTTTGCCGAGGTGCGCAAGCTCTGCGACTTCGTGGTGGTCGATGCCTCGAGCCATCTCGGGGAGGCCATCCTTCAGGTGATGGAGATCGCGAGCAAGATCCTGGTCGTCACCGGCCTCACCATCCCGAGCGTCAAGAACGCTCGCCTCACCCTGGGGGTGCTCGAGTCGCTGAACATCGACCCCGAGCGCGTCCTGCTGGTCGTCAACCGGGTCGACGGCTACTCCGACTTCAACAAGGAGGCCACCGAGCAGTACCTTCGGGTGCCGGTGGCGGTCCAGATCCCCCACGATCCGAAGGCCGTCTCCGACTCCTGGAACCAGGGCAAACCGTTCGTGGAGACGCAGCCGGAGGCGGAGATCAGCCGGGCGATACGCGAGCTCGTCTTCCGGCTGGTCCCCCAGGAGCAGGCGGCGCTGGCCGGCGGCGACAAGAAGCGCCGGCGCGGGATCTTCGGCCGCTGACGGGTCAGTCCGAGGCAGCCGCCGGATCGGACCGACCGCGGCCCATGCCAAGCCGCCGCCGCCGCTTGGGGGCGGCTTCGGGCGGCGCCGCGTCGGCGTCCGGACGGGCGCGCCCCGCCGCCGCGGGGGCGAGGAGGTCGGCAAGTCCCGCGATGCGGAGCGCCGCCTGGCTCTGAGGCTGGGAGAGGACGAAGGGAACCCCGCGGGCGATCGAGGTCGCGACGACGTTCGGCTCATACGGGATCTCCGCGGTCGCAGCGGTCCTCAGGACGTTCTCGACGTACCCGCGCTCCAGCTCGCCGGCGCCATCACGGTGGTTGACCACCAGCACGAAGCGTCCCGGGTCGACCTTGAGCACCCCCATGACCGCCTGGAGCAGCCGGGCGTTCTTGACCCCGGTGGCGCTCAGGTCGGTGACCACCAGGATCTTGTCGGCCATCTCCACAAGGTCGAGGCTGATCTCGCTGAGGTGGGTGGCGGTGTCCACCACGATGCAGTCGTAGGTGCGCCGCAGTTGCTCGATCAGGGCCCGCAGGTGCTGGGTGGTGACGTAATCGGCGAGCTCGGGGCTGACCGGGGCGGCCAGCACCCGCACCCCGCCGGGCCCATCCACCATCACCTCCTCGACCACGTCGTGATCCGCCACGGCGTTGTTCGCCGCCAGGTCCGCGATGGTGCGCTCGGCCGTGATGTCCAGGAGGATGCCGATGTCGCCGAATTGCAGCGAGCAGTCCAGCAGAGCGACCCGGCAGCTGCGGCCGAGGGAGACGGCGAGGTTGGCCGCAATCGCCGATTTGCCCACTCCGCCCTTGGCACCCACCACGGTGAAGAGCTTGCCCCCGCGCGTCGGTGCGGCGCCGGGGCTGGCGCCGGCAGGCGTGGACGCCGGGGTCCCTTTCCGCAGCCCGTAGGCGTGCACGCGGCGGATCGCGGCCACCAGCTCGTCGCCGCTGAAGGGCTTCTGCAGGAACTCACGGGCCCCGGCCAGCATGGCGCGCCGGAAGGCCTCGTTCTCGGCCTCCATGGAGAGCAGGATCACGCCCGTGTTGGGCAGGTACTGCACCAACATCTCGGTGGTCTGGATGCCGTCCATGCCGGGGAGCCCGGCGTCCACCACGGCCACGTCGGGCTGGGTGCGCAGTGCCTCCTGGATCGCCGTATCGCCGTCGGCGGCGACGGCGCAGACGGTGAGGTCCTCCTCCTGGCCGAGTCGCTTGCTCAGGTTCTCGATGATGCGGGTCGATTCGTCGGCAAGGAGGACGCGGATCATGGCACGCCCCTCAGCCCCGCCCCAGGGAGAATCGCCGGCGGTTGACCCGGGGTCGGGCCCGGTCCGGCTCCCCGGTCGAGGTGTCAGCATCGCTCCCTGCGATGTGATCCACCAGCAGACGGAATTGCCGGCTGAACTCCGCCTTCGGCTCTACGGTGACGATCTGCTGCCCGTTGTCGATGAAGTCGTCCAGCCGCGGCTCGAAGGGGAGCACCGTCAGCACTCGGAATCGCAGGCTCTCCTCGACCTCCGAACGCTGGAAGCTGACCTTGGCCCGGGTCTGATTGAGGACCACGCAGATCTTGTCCCGGTCGACGCCCAGAGACTGGAGCAGCTTGAGGGTGACCTTCGTGTCCTTGATGGAGGCGAAGTTGAAGCTGGTGACGACGACGATCTGGTCGGCCATCTCAATGGCCTCCAGGTTGCGCTCCTCGAGGTGAGACGGCGTGTCCACGACGATGTGGTCGTACTCCTTGGCCAGCTCCCGCAGGATGGCCCGCAGGTTGGCGGTGTTGACGAGGTCGGCGAACTCCGGGCTGGCGGGTGCAAGCAGGGCCCGCACCCCCTCGGGCCCGGTGGCCATGACCTCCTCGATGAACTCGGCATCGACTTGTTCGCCCTGCTGGGCAAGGGAGTCGATGGCCGTGGGATGGTTCTCGGCATGGAGCATCACGGCCACATCGCCGAACTGAAGGTCGAGATCGACGATCGCCGCCCGCTCTCCGTCGGCGGCGAGGGCCACCGCGAGGTTGGTGGCGATCAGGGACTTGCCCACGCCACCCTTGCCGGAGAAGACCACGACCAGTTCGGCGTTGCCGCCCGACCGGCGGCGGGCCCGTCGCGGGCGCACTGGCTGGATCGGCTCCGGCTCCGCCTCGACCGTGGCCGGAGGCGCGGCCGGCGTCGTCGTTGGGACGCCGGGCCATCCCGGCTCCGAACCGGGCCCGCCGGCCGGGGGCGGCTCGAAGGCAGCGGTGTCCAGCTGGAAAACGGGCACGGAGCTGGGGAAGGCCACCTCCACCGAGGCTGGCTCCGTCCACGCGGCGGTGGTGGCTCCGGGTAGCCGCTCGGACCAGGGGCTGGTGCCGGTGGGGGCGGCGGCAGAGGGCTGCTGCACCTCCCCGGTGGCGCCCGTGGGGATGGCGGGAGGGGCGGGCATCTCCGGAGTAGGCTCGGTGACCGCCGCGGGCGGGGCGGGGAGCGTCTCCCGCGTGCTCCACGCGAACGGATCGGTCAGAGGCTCCCCGGGTGTGGCGCTGGTGACGTCCATCCCGGGCCAGGAGGCCGCCGGAGGCGGCGCGGTCAGGTCGCGTGGAGGCGGACCGGTTGCCGCCGCGCCGCGGATCGCCATGACCAGGTCCACAGGACTGGCGTCGGCACGCACGGTGGCGGCGCCGACGTCCTCCAGCTGGGTTGTGAACAGCTCGTCGGCCGGATCGACCACCACCATGACCCGTAGCAGGGCCGATCGTGAGGCCAGGTCGGCCGCAAGGCTCACCGTATCGAGGCCGCCAAAGCCGGTGTAGAGGAGGACCAGGTCGGGCGCGAGCGCCTCGAGGTCCTCGTCGAGTTCGTCGGGATGGCGGATGAATCCGACCAGGTTCACCTGATCGGCATAGCCGGCGAGCTTGTCCAGCTCGGCCACCGCCTGGGGGGCGTCGCTGGCGATGACCACCCGCACGGCGCCGCCCGAGGGACCGTACTGCATTGGCGGCATGGTACGTCGAAAGCACCGAATCCGGCGGCCCTCGGCCCCTCGGCCGGGGAAATGAAAAGGGGGAGCCGCAGGCGCGGCTCCCCTTTTCGGCAAGTACCCTGGTGGTTTAGCTGCCCAGGCTGCTGCTGATGTTCGAGAAGATGTTGTTGACCTGGTGGCCAACCACCGTCAGGATGACGATGACGACGATAGCGATGAGGACGAGGATCAGGGCGTACTCAACCATACCCTGGCCCTTCTCCTTCTCTTCGAGCTCGGTCTTGCGGACCATGAGCCCACGAAGGCGCAGATAAAGATTGCTCAACATTTGGTTACTTCACCTCCTTGTGACACCTAGAGTGGCCGCCTTGGGAGCGGCTCGTGCGAACTATGCTCTGATCGCTCCCCTCTGAGATGCGTGAAGTGCGAAGGGACGGTAACAAGCGATCTCACATCTTCTGGGGGCCTCCGGACCGCCAGAAACCCGCACGGAGGCGGCCCGAAGCACCCTCTTCAACGGCTCGGTGAAAGCGCCGGGCGAGCCGGCTGGCGGGTGCTAAGGTCACCGTCATGGCCTCGTGGAGCAGGTCGAGACAGCCCGTCACCATCTCCGGGGTCGGATCCGAGCGCGGCGCCGCCCTCCTCGTCGACCTGGCCGGCGATCGGCCCTGCACCCAGCCGGGATGCGCCAGGACCACCGGGCTGGCCTGCGGGTACGTCGACCGCCGCGGTCACGACTGCCGGACGGCGTGGTGCCCCGACCACCGCCTGGTCATCGACGGACGCGTGTACTGCCGCCGGCACGCCGGCGTCGTCAGCGCCCTGCCTGTCGGCTACGTCGGCCACACCGCACCGATGCCTGACCTGGAGACGCGCGCGCCCTCGCTGGTGAGCTGGGTGGCTCGGGAGATCGATGCCGACATCCGTCAGCTGCTCCTCGCCGAGCTGCGCGATGACCGCGTCCGGCTCGTCACGGACCCCGTCTATCTCGTCTTCATCGGCTGCGACCGGCGGCGTGCCTGGGAGCGCGCCTGGAAGCTGGTGGACCACTCCGGGCAGGGCCTCCGGGTCTCCCTCCTGGTCGAGGAGTGCGCCGACGCGGAGGTCGCGGTCCGGGTCAACGCGGCGGTCGTGGATCGCCTCACACCACCCTGGATCGTCCAGCGGCTCCACGGCGCCATGCCCCCACCCGAGGTCGACGCTCAGCGACGCAAGGACTTCAATCGCCGCCTTCTCGGCATCATCCATCGGGGAATGGAGCGCGAGGGTTACCAGACCCTGGTCGTTGCCGGGGTTCCCGATCCCGGGGAGGCGGTGCTACAGCGTCCCTGATGGTCAGAAGACCACCGTCCTCCATTATCCTGATGGCCGCCAGCACCGCTGCCGGTGCCAAGCGTCCAGAATCATCCCCACAAAGAGAGATGGCGACCTACCGTCCCGCACCACCCGCGCCCCACCTGGAGCTGCCCCTGTGAGTCAGCGACGCATCCTCGTCGTGGACGACGATCCCCGCCTGCTCCACATCGTCGAGATGTACCTGGGGATCGAGGGCTATGAGGTGAGGACAGCCTCCAACGGCGAGGAGGGGCTCCGGGAGGTCGACGCGCAACGCCCCGATCTGATCATTCTCGACATCATGATGCCCGGGATGGACGGCTTGGAAGCCTGCCGCCGGATCCGTGGCAACCCGGTCACCTCCGACATCCCCGTCCTCATGTTCAGCGCCCTCTCCGGCGACGACGACGTGGAGCGTGCCCGCCTGGCGGGGGCCAACCACCTCATCACCAAGCCGTTCAACCTGGTCGGGCTGGGGTCGGTGGTGCGCTCCTTCTTCGGGTCCGACCAGCCCGTCCCCGCCTGACAGGGGATCCTCGGCAACCCTCTGGATCAACCGGTGGAGTACTGGTCCAGTCGATTCTCGATGTTGCTGGGGATCCCGGGGCTGAGCAGCCTCTGTATCCCCGGCTCCAGATCGACGATGACCTGTGTCAGGACGCCGTGGTCGACGGCGATGGCGGGGGTGGTTCGGATCGCAGAGGAGACGTTGGCCGTTGACGGGGGGGCGTCCGCGACCGCCTGGATCACGAGGAGGACCACTCCCAGCTCGAGCACCCCGACGACAAGTCCGGCCGCAACCCCGGCGACGCGGTCGAACATCACGGTGATGGCCTTCTTGATCAGGTCGGAGTAGAGCGCGGCGAGGATCTCGATCATCAGCACCGCCACCCCGAACACCGCGACGAACGCCCAGGCGTTGCCGGTCAGGTTGCCGTCCCCGAGGGTCGCGGCCAGGGGGTCGCCCACATAGTAGGCGGCGAGGGTCCCCGCGTAGACCGCGACACAGGCGATGGCACGGCGAACCAGACCGTAGCGCCACCCGAGGAAGCAGTTGACGCCGACGATCAGGATGAGGATCAGGTCGGCGAGGGCCTCGTTGAGCCCATACCCTGGCACGGCAGGCGCGAAGTTAGCACGGCCGGCCGGCCTCCGACCGGACGCCAACGACTCTGTGACGGCCATGTGGCCGGGAGGCCATGGTGAGGCTCCGGCGGGCGATGTGGCTGTGCACAGGCTCGGCCCCTGGTACCATCGCGGCCAGGTCGCCCGACAAGCCATCCTCGAGGAGCCCGGTCACGAGCATGGAAAGGAGCTTCATCGCCCGCCTCAGCGGTGTCGACGTCTCCGGTCGCAAGACCTACGATCTCGTCGACGAACCCACCGGCGATGACTATCGGGCTCTGCTCGTCTGCGCCCGTGCCCAGTGCGACACCGCGGTGCTGAGCCTCGACACCAACCGTGACCTGGACCCTGGCGGCCAGGAGGTTGTCGACCGCCTGGCAACGCAGCTTCGCTCCGAGAGCCGGAGCGGTCACGTCCGGCTCCTCCGTTACGAGTTCAGCCAGACGTGCATCGACGTGCTGGGGGAGGCGTCGGGGCTCTTCGCATGGCGCCAGCCGGGTCTTCCCGAGAACCTCTGCCTGCTCCGGGCGGACGGCAGTCCCTGGATCGTCTCGATCGCCGCGGACCGCATCGGCTATGTGGAGTTCACGCCCTTCGAGAAGCTGCTCCTTGGCCGGGCCGCCCCCGGTCTCGCCGCCGTGCTGGCACACCAGGGTGCCAGGGACGCCGTGCTGGCCGCCTTCGAGCGCCGCCTGGAAGACGCTGCCGACGCCCTGGAGGCGGACCTCCTGGTCTACACGCGTGCCCTTGCCGAGGAGGGCCGTGAGGGCATCGTGGCGGCCGTCCACGACTGGCTGGTCTCCGGCGAGCTGCTGAGGGTCGGGGCGGCGGTCCACGTGGTCGCCCGGCTGGGACTGACCGAGCTCGAACCCGAGCTGGCGCACCTGGCGGAGCTGCTGCGTCGCGACCTGCTACCGGGTCCGGCCGCCTATCGCTCGAGCCCGGTGCTCCGCGAACGCTGGCGCATCCGCTTCGACCGCCGCCTCACCGAGGCGATCGCGGTCCTGGAGACCATCCGCTCGGGTTGACCACTCCGGCCGCCGGGATCGACCCCGGGCGTCCGGTTCGGGATCACTTGACGCCGAACTCCTGGAGAACCTGCAGGGCGGCAGGGCCGAGAAGCACGACGAAGAGGGTGGGGAAGATGCAGCACGCCATCGGGAAGAGCATCTTCAAGGGGGCCTTCTGGCCGGTTTCCTCGGCCCGCTGGCGGCGGCGCCGCCGGATCTCCTCGGACTGGATGCGCAGCACGTTGGCGATGCCGACACCCAACTGCTCGGACTGGATGATCGCCTGGATGAAGTTGTTCAGCTCATCCACCTTGTTGCGCCTCGCCATGTCGTCGAGCGCTTCGATGCGGGGGCGTCCCAGGCGGATCTCGTTGAGCACCTGGTTGAACTCGGAGGCGAGAGCGTTGCGGTACTTGTCGCAGACCCGGCCGAGGGCGGCGTCGAATCCGAGCCCGGCCTCGACACTGATGGTGAGGAGGTCCAGTGCCGAGGGCAGCGCCAGCAGGATCTCCTTCTGCCTGCCCCTCATCCGGCGGGAGAGGATGGCGTCCGGGAGCAGGTAGCCGATGACCAGGCCGGCCCCCGGGCCGACGACGAGCTGGGGCATGGGCACCTGGAGCAGGGCGGCGAGAGCGAGCCCGAAGAAGCCGAGGATGATGATGCAGATGATTCGCAGCACCAGGAAGCCGCCCACGGTGAGCCCCCAGGGCCTTCCGGCCAGGTTGAGCTTCTCCTGAAGCGCCTGGGTGCGCTGCTGGTTGTTCCGGGCGGTCAGGCGGCGTCCCCAGCGCTCCAGGGTCGGCCGGAAGACCCGCTCGAAGAAGGGCAGGGTCATCTCCACCTCGGCCAGGCTCTGGACGGCGCGTCCGGACTCGGTGAACTGGGCGAGCCGGGCTTCGAGGAGGTCTGCCTGGGGCGAACGGGCCTGGTTCAGCCAGAACGCCAGGAGGACGATCGAGCAGGCTGCGAGCGCGGCGGCAACGTAGGCGATCACACCTGGATCCTCACGATCTTCTGGATGATCGCCGTCCCCACCAGGATGCTCAGGGCACCCAGGGCCAGCATGACCCAGCCGAGGGTCTCCTTGACCATCGGCGCGAAGTAGGACGGCTCCACGAAGAAGAGGAAGAGGGCAAGCCCGACCGGCAGGAGCGTGATGATCATGCCCGACATGCGGGCCTGCGCCGTGATGGTGCGGATCTCGCCGTGGATGCGCACCCGCTCGCGGATCGTGTAGGCGATGGTGTCGAGGATCTCGGCCAGGTTGCCTCCGACCACGCGCTGGATCTGCACCGCGGTGACCATCAGGTCGAAGTCCTCGGACTTGTTGCGCTGCACCATGTGCTGGAGAGCGTCGTCGACGGGGATGCCGAGGGCGATCTCACGGGTGGCGCGGGCAAACTCCTCGGAGATGGGTGGCGACGCGTTCTTCGCCACCGTGGCCATCGCCTGGGCAAAGGAGAGACCGGCCTTGAGCGCGTTGCTGAGCAGGATGATCGTGTCTCCGAGCTGACCCTCGAAGGCGCGGGTGCGGCGGGTCTGACGGAAGCGGAGGAAGATGCCACTTGCGATCCAGACGACGACGGGGCACGGGATGAAGGCGAAGACCGTCCCGAAGCGCAGCCAGAAGATGCCACCGACCGCCACGCCCACGCCGGCGACGATCAGCATCCATTCGGAGGCCTTGAGGCGCAGCCCGGCCTTCTGGATGTCCTCGGCCAGCTTGCCCGCGTAAGAGCCTCGGCTGACCACCGGGGTGAGGGCGTCAGTGAAGCTGTCGAGCGCGTCGCGGAGGGGGTTCCCCGACTTGATCCGCTCGGGCTGCGCCGGCCGCTGACCGCCCATGTAGGCGCTCAGCCGGCGGGCAACCTCGTCGGCCTCAGTCCGGCTCCGGGTCGCGATCAGGGCGACCCAGCAGAGCAGGAAGCAAGCCACCAGAACCGCCGCGAGCAGAGGGAGAAAGTCGGTCATTGCCGGGCCCTACGTCCGCCTGTCCTTCGAGACTCCTCGGATCACGAGTTCGCAAACGCCCCGGACAGCGACTGAGGGGTCACCGGGGTGTCGGAGGCCGACGGGATGACCGTGTCGGGGCCCGAGATGTTCACGATATCCGGAACGAAGTCGCCCGTCGAGTTTGTCTTTCCGTACTCACTGGTCGGGCGCAGCACGTACTTGAGGACGAGCGCGGGGTTGCCGGCGACCGGCGCTGACGACGGGCCGGTCGTCTGGGCGAAGTCCCCGGTCAGGAGCGCGGTCATCTCCTCGGCCTGCGCCCGGGTCATCTCGACCACGAAGTAGCTGGGCGTGGACAGGGTCGGTGCCGCCGTGGTCGTCGCCGTTCCACCCGACGGGGTGGTGGTGGTGGCTGCGGGGTAGCCCACCGCCAGCACCGGGATGTCCTGGAAGACGTACTGGACCTGGTGACTGGTCGTGGTGGCGCCACCCAGGTCACCGATGATGTCGATCTGGTCGCCGGCCAGGATGTAGTAGCCGACGGTCATCTGGTCGACGGTGGTGTCCGGCGTTGCCTCGTGGGCCGGGATCGCCAGAGCCACGTCGTTGTTGGCGATCGGGAGCTGGTTGGTCGGAGTGGTCAGCGTCCCGGTGCCGCCGGAGCCGGACGTGGCCTGCAGCAACTGCTGGGTGATGGGGGTCCCGGCCGAGACCGAGACGGGGAGGGTCTGCCCGACCAGCTGGCTCGGCGTCGTGTACGAGTCGGGCGGCACGTCGGGGACGAGGTAGGCGCGACTCGTGAGGTTGGTCGTCGAGAGCTGGGAGCCGGCCGTGATGGCCGTCTCCGCCACGACCACCTGTTGGGTGGGCTGGGTGGGAGGGGTGCTCGACGACTTGGAGACGGCGATGAAGACCACCACGCCCGCGAGCAGGGCGAAGATGATGCCGCCAACGAGAAGGATCCGGTTCTGGGGCTTGTTGGAGGGAATCGCCACTTGCTTTCCTCGACTGGTACCCGCGTCGCTACTACCTTGGGCCGGATGCGATGCGGGACACGGTTGGTGCGGCTGAGGCCGGTCGCCCGAGTGTGACCGAGACCGGCAAACTGGATGTCACTGTCCGGTAACAGATGAGTGCGCCTTCTCCCCATCCCCCGAGGGCGCTCATGGGTCCATCCTACCGGTCGTCTGGGCTCGCATCAGCATCTCGAGGACATCGTCCCGGTAGGGGGCGATGGTGGCGATCTTGCGGTAGATCCGCAGTGCGCCGTGGTTGTCCCCGCGCAGCCGGGTGAGGCGTGCGATGCGCTCCAGGTAGGAGACCGCCAGATCGATGTCCTGGTCGTCGATGCAGATGTCGGCAAGACGCGCCAGGGGTGGCTCGTAGACGGGGTCGGCACGGGATGCGGCCAGGTAGCAGTTGAGTGCTGCGTTGCGCTTGCCCAGGCTGCGACACCGATCGCCCGCGTCGAGGGCGAGCTCTGCGACGGCCTGGCCCCCGAGCTCCTGGGCGGCCTGCTGGAGCACGGCGGCGGCATCGTCGCACCGCTTCTTGCGCAGCCTCTCGTTCACGCTGGAGCGGAGGGCGACGAGGTCGCGCTCGGGGATGTCGTTGGTCGGCGGTGCGGCTACGGGTGCGGGACTGTCCGCCACCGGCGTCATGTGCAGCTCCACCGCCTCTGGCTGCCGCACCGACCAGCCGGCTGCGATCTCGGGGGGAGCGGCTCCGCCGCCGTTGGGCGGGCTCACGGGGAGCCATCCCGTGGTGGCGTTGCGCCAGTCCTCGCGTCCGTCCTGGGGAGCGGAGCCGGTCGCCGGCTCGAAGTCTGCGATCCCCGGTGCCGGCGACGCGCCGGTGACCGGCACCTCGCGCACGCCGACCGGCGGCTTCTCAGAGGCGGGCCATGGGGACGACCATCGGGCGATGTCGGGCGGCCCGCTCCGGTGCGGTGGATCGGCGGCGGGAGCGGCGGGCCACGGTCCCACATCCTGGAAGCGGGTCCCGTCAGGGGCGGACGACACCGGTAGGTCGTCGGGCGAGAGCGGCTCATCACGCAGCCCCTCGGCCAGCGGATCGCGACTCCCCCTGAGCGTTGGCGTCACCGGCTTTGGCCACGTCGACGGGTCCGCGAAGGAGGCCCGACGGCTCTGTGGAGCCCGAACCTCCGCCGGCGCCTCGACCGCGTTCGCCCGGTGGGGTTCCGCCGGCTCCGGGACAGAGGCCTGCTCTGGTTGCGGTGCCCGGTCCGTCAGAAGGTCGTCCGGGTCTCCGATGTGGAACCTGAACTGAGGAAGTGACGCTCCCGAGCCCTCCTCCCCGGCCCCGCTCGTGCCGGCCTCCTCAGGCTGCGGGTAGACGGCGTCGGGAAGGGGATACGAGGCCTCGGGAAGGGGGTACGGGGTCTCAGCTTGGGGGTAGCCGAAGTCCGGCTCGGGGTAGGTGGGCTCCGGCTCGGCGTACGTCGATTCGGGGTCCGGGTAGCCGGGTTCGCTGAGGGGCTGGTCCGGTTCCGGAACGGGGTAGATGGGCGGGAACCGGTGGGGTCCGCCGCCGTTGGATTCGGGGATGGAGGCGCCCACCTCGGCCAGCGGCATCTCGGCAAGCCCGGTGGCCTGCTCGGATTCCTTCATCGCCGCTGCATTCGCCTCGGTGCTGCTCAGCGCGTCGAGGGAGAGGAGGTACTCGTACACGTGGCGGCGCAGCCGCTTGCTGAGCGCCGGTGCGACGTCGACGGCGCCCATGTCGGCGGCCAGCTGGGTGGCGGCGTCGACGATGGAGAGCAGTCCTGCTTCGTCGAGGCGGCCGAGACGTATGGCTTCGTCGAGCCGCTGCTCGACAAGATCGGCGAGGCCGGGGACATGAGGAGCCACCGTGGCGACACCGTCCTGCCAGCCGCGCCGGATCATCCCGAGTGTGTCGTAGCTCATGTCAGCCGCTCCGCGGCACCCACCGCGTCCTCATCGAGGCCGTCCTCGTTGAGGATCTGGCGGACCTTGCGGACCCCGTAGTAGACGATGACCCCGGCGATCAGGAGCACCAGACCTCCGAAACCGATCGTCTGGAGGTAGCCGGCGGCGGTGCCGGCGCCGGGGAGGATCTCGATGACCCTGTCGGCCTCCGCGCTGGCCGCCCGCTTGAGGGTCCACTGGTCGGGGACGGCATTGTAGTCGCCCTTGGTCTTGACCAGCACGTCGCCACTCTGGTCGTGGCTCAGCCAGACGATGCGGTGGACGATGGTGAGCTTGGTGTCGTTGGGATTGGGGAAGACCATGATGTCACCGACCTGGAGCTGGCCTGCCGGCAGGCTCTCGGTCACGACCAGGGAACCGATCGGGATGACCGGCTGCATGCTCCCGGTGACCACCTCCTCGAGGTGGTGCCCGGTGACCACCAGCCCGACCACGATGGCGCAGAAGATCGTGACGAGGCCCAGCGCCGCGGCGATCAGGAGGTTGACGACGTGACCGCCGACCGCCCGCCAGTCTGCGAGGCGCGCCTCCCTCGGGAGGCTCGGGAGGGTAGCCGGCGCGCTGATCGAGGTGGAGGACGCCACGGCGGGGGCGGCCACGGCCGTGGCGTCCACGGCGGTGGCCGCGGCCAGGGTGGTGGCGGCCGCGCTGGGCGGAACGACGTCCGTCTCGGCGGGTGCCGGTGCCGTCCGGCCGGCGAGGATCAGGGTTTCCGCCTCGGGCGGGGTGGCGTCCGGCAGCGCGCGGACGGGGGCGGTGATGGGCGGCGCCATGGCGGCGAGCAGCCACGCCGGCGGTGCGCTGAGCGCGGCGGGGGCCACCGGGATCGCCGGCACCGCCACGCGCAGCATCCGGGAGATGCGGGTGGCGTCGAGCGGCGAGGCGCGCCGGCAGGCCACCTGGAGGCGGCGGGTGCGTGCCGGCAGGGCGACGTTGGGAACGGTCGAGGCGACCTCCAGCCGGGCGAGGAAGGCGCGCCGTCGGGGGGCGGCGGCGGGGACCGGGACCGAGCTCGCGAAGGCAGGGGGGGCCTCAGGCGGGGGGACCGGCCGTGGAGCGGCCGCGAGAGACGGTACCGGGGTCGGCGTTGGAGCGGGCGGAGCAGCCGCCGCCTGCTCGGGCAGCCGGAGGATCGCCGCCTGAGTGACCCGCCGGCGCTCCCGGCGGGGGGCGCGCCTGGCAGGCTGGGCACCGCCCAGCTCAAGGCCGTCGGTGGCGGATTCGAGATCCGCGACGACGTCCCTGACCAGGTCGTGCAGCTCCTCGGGGAGCGTCATCCTCACGTTGCCCACTAGCCAATTCCCCTGCTGCTCCCGCACGCCGTCGACGGCGCTTTGAGCCGGCCGTCCAATTGTCGGCCCCCCCAGGCGGCGCCTCGTGCAACGGGGCGCAACGAATCGGTTGCGGGACGTGGGCACCGCCGGAGATGAGACGAACCGCCGGCTCGGTGATGGCCGAGGCCGGCGGTCGGACCCTGATGGCGAGGAGGGGACGGCGGGTGGGCCGCCGTCCCCTCACGGGCCGCTCAGAGGCTGGTCAGAGGCTTGTCAGCCTCCGGCCTGGGACCACTGGAAGACCGCGGTGCAGACCGAGTCCTCGTCAGTCTTCGGGCTGCCGGCGGGGAGCCCCAGGCTGAAGTCGAAGGTGTTGGTCGCCCCGGAGACCCAGGTGGCGTTGCCACCGTTGTCGGAGATCGCCTGCGCGGGCATCAACGCCAGCGCGCCGTGGTACAGGGTGACCGCGGGGGTTTCCGAGTCGGCGATGGTGAGCTGCAGATCAGCGCAGAGGGTGGTGTCCGCGCCGGACCAGCTGGGGTCGGCAGCGGTCACCCCGGCAGAGGCGAGGGAGAGCTGGAAGTTCGAGGCTTCCGTGCCGGTGTTGGTGATGGTCACCGTCCCCACCTGGTTCGGGCCCCAGCCGGGCACGATGCCCGACGCGGCGAAGACGGCGCCACAGGCGGCGGGCGACGTCTGGTCGGTGCAGGTGACGAGGTGGCCACCGGTGACCTGCGCAGCGTTCTGCATGTGCACGCCGAGGGTGGTGGCGGTGCTGCCGTTGTTCTGGGTCACCGCCTGCCATGCCGCCAACCCGCCCCAGCCGATCAGGGCGGTGCCGGCGACAACCAGGACGAAGACCATCCCGGCACGCAGCTTCCTGCCGTCGGAACTCTTCCGCTCGATGGACATGGGGAACCTCCAAGACTGGTGTGGTGGACATCACCGTCTCCGGTCCGGGAGGGAGGAGAGGCGGTTGCGGCGCTGTGGTGGAAGGGCGGCGCCGCGCTCGCCCTGGTTTCCTGGGTGGGGGAGAAAGGGGCCGGGAAGGCGCTCTTCCCGGCCCCCCTCAGATCATGGCTGGGGGTTACGCGCTCGCCTGGGTGAAGAGGACGTCGAAGCTGCAGCTCTCACCCGGGACGCTGTTGTTGTTGGCGAAGCCGGCCGCCGGCGTCACCGCGAATGTGAAGGCGTTGCTGGCGCCCGATGCCCACGAGGAGCTTCCGGCGCTGGTGTTCAGCGGGGTCCCGCTGATGACGCCGATGCCCGTCTGGGAGACGTACGGCGTGACGCTGTCCGTGCCGGTGACGCTGAGGTTGAGGTCGGCGCAGAGGGCTCCCGTCGGGGAGTCGGAGGGCGGCGAGCTCACCTGGAAGGTGGTGGGCAGCTGGCCGGTGTTCTGGATGGTGACGGTCCCGGTCGAACCCGCCCACGCCGAGGTCAGGATGCTCCCGGAGACGATGACGCTGCAGGGCGTCGCCGCCGCCTGCGCCGAGGTCTTGGTGGACTGGCAGGTGACACCGGTGCCGGTCACGACGTTGGTGTGGCTCAGCGTGCCCACCGAGAAGGCGTTGCCGCTGTTCTGGGTGTAGGCCTGCCAGGCGGCCAACCCGCCAAAGCCGACCAGTGCCGTGCCCGCCACGGCCGCGCCCAGGACCAGCGCTAGCCGGACCGATCGCTTGCTCTTGTGCTGTTCCATGATCTTCAGTTCCCTATCTGTGCCTTCTGATCTTTCGATGCAGCTAGTTCAAATGCACTAGACGCTACTGGTGCAGCCTAGGGGGGTCGATCTCACGAAGCCCCGTCGGATACCGCCACAGGCGGGTAACGGTGTTCGGTTGAAGTGATGAACCGATCGATCCGTATGCCGCGTTCTTGTGGACGGGCAAGAGGAAGGCCGGGGCAGGAGATCCTGCCCCGGCCTTCCGGATCAAGGCGTTGGTCAGGCGGCCGTCTGGGTGAAGAGGATGCTGAAGGTGCAGCTCTGCCCGGCGTCGGCGTAGTCGTTGACGAAGTTGCCGCCCGCTGCCACGGTGAAGGTGAAGGTATTGCCCGTCGTGCCGGTGCCGGTGCCGGCCGTGCCGTTCGGCAACCAGGTCGTGCTTGGCGTTGGGGCGTTGTTGTCGATCGTTGTCGCCCCCATCGTGCTGGTCAGCGCGGTCGCTGCGTACGGGGTACCCGGTGCCCCGGCGTCGGGGTCGCTCACCGCGAGCGTGAGGTCCGCGCACATGGTTCCGCCAGAGTTGACCGGGGCTGACGGCATGCTCATCTGGAACGTGCTCGAGAGGGTGCCGGTGTTGTCGATCTTGACGACACCTGTGGCGGGGAGCTTCCCGTTCACGGCGTCAGCTGCGGTCACGTTGATCAGGACCGAGCACCAGCCGGGGCCGGCGCCGACCGGGATCACGCCGATGACCGACGTGCAGCTCGAGCCGATGTAGTTGCTGTGCGCCAGGGTGCCGGCGGCAACGCTGTTGCCGGCGTTCTCGGTGTAGGCGTTCCATGCGGCCAAGCCGCCGAAACCCACCATGGCGGTGCCGGCCACCGCGGCGCCCAGCACCAGGGCCACCCGAAGGTAACGCTTGCTCTTGCGGTTTTCCATGATCCTCATCCTCTGTTGCCATCTGGCCGTTCGGGCCGAGTAGTTCAAATGCACTAGGCGGCTCTGGTCAGCCTAGGGGGGGCGATGAGACGAAGCGGTTGCGGAACCGGCGACAGCCGGGTCACGGAGCTCGGCCGTCCTCGTGACGCGATCGGGGCGTCTGATCGGGGCGCGGGCGGGTCCGTGGCGACGTCCCCCCTAGGGACCCGAGGGATTCCGGACATGGCGGCATCCCCGGGCATAGAGGAGGCCGGGCAGGTTTCCCCGCCCGGCCTCGTGGGGGCGTTAGTCGGATCAGGCCGCCGTCTGGCTGAAGAGGAGGCCGAAGGTGCAGCTCGTGCCCTGGTCGGCGTAGTCGTTGGCAAAGCCCGCGCCCGGGGCCACGGTCACGGTGTAGGTGTCACCGGTGGCGCCGGAGCCGGAACCCACCGCTCCGCCCCCGGTCCAGGTGAGGTTCGGGGTCGTGAAGTTGTTGTACAGGCTCTTGGCCGTGAAGGCGCCATTGAGGGCGGTGGCCGACCACACGACGCCGGTGGCGTCCGGTGCCGTGGTGTTGGGGTCGGACACGGCGATCGTCACGTCAGGGCAGAGGCTGCCGGTCGGGGCCTGCAGCGCCGTGCCCATGCTGAGCTGGAAGGTGCTGTTCAGGGTGCCGGTGTTGGCGATCTTGATCGTCCCGGTAGTGCCGACCCAAGTAGCTGGGTCGACATTGGCGACCGTGATGGTCGCAGCGCAGAAGCCGGTGCCGGTGGTGGGTACAGCGCCGAGGTTCGACACGCAGCTCGCACCGTTACTGTGGGCGAGGGTGCCCGCGGCCACGCTGTTGCCGGCGTTCTCGGTGTAGGCGTTCCATGCCGCCAAGCCGCCGAAACCTACCATCGCGGTGCCGGCCACGGCGGCACCCAGCACCAGGGCTACCCGTAGCGATCTCTTGCTCTTGCGGTGTTCCATGATCCTCAATCCTTTTGATCTGATCTGTCGACCGCTCTAGCCAGATAGGTCAAATGCACTAGACGGCAAGGGGCAGGCTAGGGGGGGCGATCTCACGGAGCACCAGCCGAAGACGCGACAGGGGGGTAACGGGGTTCGCGTGAAACCATGAACGCGAGCGATGCGTCTGATCCGTTATCGGTCCATCGGATCAGGGGTCACGGGGCGGTGCCGGGAACCCGCCGCTCGCGCGGATCGCCGGCATCGGCTCCCCCCGCCGGCTCCACCCACACAGCCGGACCCGCGCTATGTGGCCGGACCCCCTCCGGCTCAGCTGGGGCCTGGCTCCTCTTATATAGCCGCATGGCCGGACCCGCGCCGCCGCCCCAGCAGGACCTGGCCGGCGCCGCGGTACGACGCTCGTGGGTCGCGGCAGGCCGCGGCAGGCACGTCCGGGGGACCCCCGCCGTCACACCAGGAGGGTGGGGTCTTGTGACGATGACGTTGTTGTCTCTTGAGCGTCCCAGGCTGGCTGAAAGCGTCTTTCCCCCCCATCCCTTCAGGCGACCATAGCCGGCGATGCCTCGGGGGGGATGCCCGGGGATCGTCGGCATTACTCAAGAGGTCGCCACCGGATGCTTGCCGAGGGACCGCGAGACCGCCCGGAAACGGGGGGCCAGGACGAGAGAGCCGCCGGGCGGCAGATCGTCCTGGCCATGATCACCGATGCTGACGGCCGCCTCGCCTTCGCCAATGGCGAGCTGCTCGCTCTCGGGGGGTGGCGCTGGAGCGATCTGAGCGGCCGGCTGTGGCATGAGGTGCTGATCGCTCCCGAGCATCGGCGCCGCGTGGTTCGGGCTTTCGAACGGGCGGTGACCGGCAAGGACGGCGCCGCCTGCGTGGAGGCGCCGCTCCGGACCAGCGACGGTCGGGAGCGGATCGTGGCCTGGTCGGCCACCCCGAGCCTCGACGAGGACGGCCGGCCCACCGCCGTCACCTCCGTGGGGGTCGACGTCACGCGGTGGACCGAGGAGCGCGACCGGCTGGCCGCCGAGAGGGACTTCGACGCCTCGCACGACCGCCTCACCGGGCTTCCCAACGCCTCGACCTTCCGCTGGCGGCTGGGCAGCGAGCTGAGCGCCGGCCGGCGCGCGGGACGCTCCACCGGCGTGCTCCTGGTCGCGCTCGACCGGCTCCGCACCGTGGTCGAGACCCTCGGCAGGGAGGCGGGGGACGAACTGGTCACGGAGATGGGGGAGCGAGTTTCGAACTGTGTCCAGGCCGCGGCCGGCCGCAAGCCGCCGCTCGCACCGCTCACGGACCAGCGCGAGCCGATGAACGCGTGGATGGTCGCGCGCTGGTCGGACGACGAGTTCGCCGTCCTCCTTCCCGGCCTCCTCTTCCCCGAGGAGGCCGTCTATATGGCACGCTCCATCGTGGCGACCGTCGCGGCCCCCGGCACCGGCTCCATCGCCGACCTCCGGCTGAGCGCCGCGATCGGGATCGCCCTGGCGCCGTCGGACGGGGAGAGCCCGGCCACGCTGATGCGGCACGCCGCCATGGCGCAGCACGCTGGGCGCACCTCGGCGGAGCACATGGTCCGCTTTGACCTCTCCCTCTCCATGGAGGCCGAGGGCCGCCTCCTCATCGAGCAGCAGCTCCCCCTCGCCCTGGAGCGCGGGGAGCTCAGCGTCGCCTTCCAGCCTGAGGTCGATGCTGCCTCTCACCGCATCGTCGGGCTCGAGGCGCTCGCCCGCTGGCATCACCCGGTGCTCGGCGACGTTCCCCCGATCCGATTCATCCCCATCGCCGAAGAGATCGGGGTGATCGCGGAGATCGGCCAGTTCGTCCTCCGGAACGCGGTCCGGCATGCGGCCCAGTGGCGGTCCGACGGGCTGGGAGACGTGCGGGTCGCCGTCAACGTCTCGGCCTACCAGCTGACCGACCACAGCCTCGTCAGGGTCGTGCTCGACTGCCTGGAGGAGACCGGGCTCCCGGCCCACCTCCTGGAGTTGGAGGTCACCGAGTCGGCGGCCATGGTCGATGCGCAAGCCGCGGCCGAGGTCCTCGGCGAGCTGTCGCGCCAGGGGGTGACAATCTCGCTGGACGACTTCGGCACCGGCTACTCCAATATCGGCAAGCTCCACAACCTCGCCGTCAGCACGATCAAGATCGACCGCAGCTTCCTGCTGGAGGACGCGGGGAACCCCGCCGCGGACCCCGGGGCCCTGCTCCACGCCGTGGTGACGCTCGGCCGCAACCTTGGGCTGCGGGTCATCGCCGAGGGGGTCGAGACCGAGGAACAGCTCAGCCGCCTCCAGCCGCAGGGTCTCGACGCCTACCAGGGCTTCCTCTTCTCACGGCCGGTGCCGGCCGCGGAGATCCTGCGACTCCTCCGCGAGGGCCGGCCGCTCGGGTCCGACAGCGGTATTCAGATCGCCTGAAGCCGCTCAGCCGGCGCGCTCGCTGGCCGTCTGGATCGCGGCCAGAGGGAGGAGCTGGTCGAGTTGGAGACCACCCAGCCGTCCCTCCGCCACCAGGCTGTTGACCAGGTTGTCGACCCGCCAGACCACGATGACCTGGAGGGCCCCGACGCCCTCGAAAGTGGCCTGGGTGCTGGTGGCATGCCCGCCATCACCCAGCGTGCCGGTGGAGATGGGCACGGCACCAGCACGCGCGTCCAGGGCGGTGTCGAGACGGACCATCGCGTCGGACGCGCCCACCGTGGTCGCGAAGGCGGCGACCGCCGCGGTGAGCGTGATCGGGCCGTTGCTGGTGCTGAAGGAGACGTTCCGGTAGTACTCGACCTCGGCGGCTCGCACCATGCCGTCCGCCCGCACGGCGCTCGAGCTGGCCTGGTCCAGCCAGCCGGCGCCCACAGCTGCGACCGCCTCGTAGACGGTGAAGTCCGGGGAGGTGAGCTGGTCGAGGGTGAGCAGGTAGCCGCCCGGGGCCCCGCGGAGGGTGGCCGGAACAGGGCTCCCGCAAGCGGCGACGGTCATGGCCAGCAGCGCGAGCAGACGCGGCGCTCGTCCGGGCCTCCGTCCGTACGTGGTGTCCGTGGCCGCGACTCTAATGGAAGAGGAGAGGGGAGGGGAGAACCCATCCGGCCGGGTATCACGCCACCGTCATCCGTCCGTGACCACCCCGTTGCAGAGCGACCGAATGTGAGCCAGGGGATCGGGAGACGATGCTGGCAGCGGCGTAGGCGCCAGCTCTTGACACGATCGTTGCAATCCGCGAATTCGATGCAATAGGTTCGGGTGTAGCCTGCGCAAGACCGTCAGGCTGAGCAAACCTAACGAACGAGACACCGTAGACAGGTAGGCTGAAACAGAGGATGTCGCTTCTCGACCGCGTGCAGAGGAAGGCTGAGGACGCGTCGCCATCGGGTGGGGCGCCCGCACAGCCCGCGACCCCGCCCACCTTCGCGCTGCCGCCGGGCGGATCCCAGCCGCTCGCCTCGCTCGCGGCTCCGACGGCCGCGGCACTGTCGCCGTCCTCGCTGCCGAGCTGGTCGGTGCGTCCCTCGCCGGCCAACACTGCGGCTCCGGTCGCTCCGCCACGGCGAGAGCTGGAGCCGGCGCAATTCGGGCGCCCCGCGCCCGCTCAGACCTCGCCGCCTCCGCTGCGGGTTCGTCCCGCCGAAACCCCCGGGCAGGGCGAAGCCAACCGGCCCGCCTCCCTGTTCAACCGCACGGGTGACACTGGCGGTTCGAGCGACGGAAGCCGCAGCTCCTCGCTGATGAACCGTACCGGCGAGGCCGGAGGCGCGGGTGACGGCAGCCGTTCCACCTCTCTGCTCAGCCGCACCGGGACCCCCAATCGTCCCGGGCAGGGCCGGGGAACCCTGGGCGCCCTGTACGCCCAGCTCAGGTCCCGAGTCCACCAGCGCCTGGTCGAAGAGCTCGCCGGCAACACCGACTCGGCACCTGCCGAGGTCATCCGCCAGCGCATCACCGAACTGGTGGGCGAGGTCATCGCCGAGCAGGGCCTGACCATGAGCCGCCAGGACCGCCAGCGAGTGGTCGATACGCTCATCCACGACGTCCTCGGGCTCGGACCGCTCGAGGACCTGCTGGCCAACCCCGACATCGCTGAGATCATGGTCAACGGCCCCAACCAGATCTACGTCGAGGAGAAGGGCAAGCTGATACGCAGTCCGGTCACCTTCGAGAGCACCGAGCAGCTCATGCAGGTGATCGACCGCATCGTCTCGTCGATCGGCCGGCGCGTGGATGAGTCGTCGCCGATGGTCGACGCCCGGCTCAAGGATGGCTCCCGCGTGAACGTCATCATCCCTCCCCTCGCCCTTCGCGGGCCGACGGTGACGATCCGGAAGTTCTCAAAAGAGGCTTTCACCATCGACGACCTGGTCAATTTCGGCACCCTCACCAACGAGATGGCGCAGTTCATACAGGCCTGCGTCAGGGGCCGGCTGAACATCGTCGTCTCCGGTGGCACCGGGTCGGGCAAGACGACCACCTTGAACGTGCTCTCGGGCTTCATCCCCGAGGACGAGCGGATCGTGACCATCGAAGATGCCGCCGAGCTCCAGCTCGCCCAGGAGCACGTGGTCACCCTGGAGGCGAGGCCGGCCAACGTCGAAGGCCGCGGCGCGGTCTCCATCCGGGAACTGGTCATCAACGCTCTCCGGATGCGACCGGACCGCATCGTCGTCGGCGAGTGCCGTGGCGGAGAGGCGTTGGACATGCTCCAGGCCATGAACACCGGGCACGACGGCTCGCTCACCACCCTGCACGCCAACAACCCGAGGGATGCGGTCAGCCGGCTGGAGACCATGGTGCTCATGTCCGGCGCGGAGTTGCCGTCGCGCGCCATCCGTGAGCAGATCGCCTCGGCGGTCAACATGATCGTGCATCAGTCGCGTCTTCGCGACGGCACCCGAAGGATCGTGAGCATCACCGAGGTTCTGGGTACCGGTGCTGACGGCGTGGTGATGCAGGAGATCTTCGCCTTCAAGCAGACCGGAGTCGATCCCGAGACCGGCAAGGTCCTCGGCGAGCTGGCCCCGACCGGCGTGGTGCCGCAAGCGCTCGAACGGCTGAGCGCCGAGGGCGAGGCGGTTTCCGAGGAGATGTTCGCCGCCGCGTGACCCCTCGCCGAGGGCCCCGCGCGGCACCGGGTGTGAAGGATATGCCGAGCGAGTGACGGGCTCCTGACCGATCGGTTTCGGTCAGCGCGCCGGCTCCCACCCCCGACTGGCCGTCCATACACTCGTCACGAAGTGTCCTCGCCTCCGACGGCGGGCGCCGCCCGCCTTCCCCACATCTCGAGCCGCGAGGCGGTCCGCCCGCTCCGGGTGCTCGTCTGTGCGAGCGACGGGACCTCCATCACTGCCGCCCTGAGCCGGCCGGGGATCGCACCTGCCATTGAGAGCTTCCCGGTGGCCAGTCTCGGGTCGCTGCCGGAGGACCTGGACACCGGCTGGGACGCGGTGGTCGTCGACGACGGCGGGCCGGGTTGGTCGGCGGAGAGGCTGCTCGACGAGATCCGCACGCGTGGGGTGAGCATCCCGGTGGTGGTGGTCTGCGCTCCCTCTCACGAGGTGGCGGGCGTCACCCTGGTGGAGCATGGTGCGGCCGACTGTCTCGCCTCCGACCGGCTGGCCCGCCTTCCGGTGGCCGTCCGGGCCGCGGCCGAGAGAGAGGCGCTCGGCCGGAGGCTGACGCGCGTCGAGGATGCCGGCACGAGCGACCTGAATCAACGTTGGACGGCGGACCTCCTGCAGGACTACCAGCTCGGATTCCTCCGCGCCCTCGGGCTACCGGACGACGATGTCGCGCTGGTCGGAGCGCTCGAGCAGATCGGATTGAGCGTGGCCGGTACCGAGGTCAAGCTCTGGGAAGCAGATGGCCGGGGGGCGGTGCAGCTGCGGGCGGTTTGGCGCCGCGCCGGTTTCGACGCGGAGACGAGCTCGTCGCCTCCTGCTCGCCCGCCGGCTCTGGTGACGCGCGCGATCGGAAACCGGGGGCTGTCCTTCTCGGAGGGGGGACCTGCCGGACCGGTGGGGGAGTCCCTGGGTGTGCCCGTGGTGAATGGCGACGATGTCGTCGGTGCCATCGAGATTCACGCCCCGGACTTCGTGGGCTTCGACGACGCCTACGCCGCTCATCTCACGGGTCTGGGCAACTACCTCGGCATCTACCGTGCGCAGCGGCGAAGTGCGGCGGATTTCGCGCGCAGTCTCGAGGAGCTGAATCGTGTCAGTGCCGAGCGTCTTCGCCTGATGCGCCTCCTGGTCGAGGCTCATGAGGATGAGCGCCGGACCATCGCAGCCGACATCCACGATGACTCCTTGCAGATCCTCGCCGCAGTGGGGCTCCGGCTGCACACCCTCCGGCGGCGGGTCGCCGACGAGGCGGCTCAGAGCACCCTCGACGCGGTCGAGCAGATGGTTGGGACCGCGGTGTCGCGCCTCCGCGGGCTGATGTTCAACCTGCGCCCCGCGGGGCTCGACCACGGCGATCTGCTCGGCACGATTCGCGACCGCCTGGTTCAAGTGCAGCAGGACGAGGGCATTTCATACAGCCTGGCCGGCTCCGAGCCGGGAGCGCTCACCACCGCGGCGAGAGTCACGCTGTATCGGGTTGCTCAGGAGGCCATCGCCAACGTGGTCAAGCACGCGTCGGCGAGTCACATCGGCGTCTCCGTGGAGGAGCAGGACAGTGGCTGTCTGATGCGGATCACGGATGACGGTGCCGGGCTCGGAGCCGCGACCGCGAGCCCACCCGGCCACCTTGGTCTGCCCAGCATGCGCGATCGGACCGAAGTCGCCGGGGGCTGGCTGCGGGTCGAACCGGGTGACAGCTGCGGCACTGTGGTGAGCGCTTGGGTGCCGCTCCTGGCCGGGGGGCGCTCCGGCTCCGGCTCAGCGCCGTGACCCCTCCCGTCGTCGCCCGGATACTGATCGCTGACGACGATGCCAACATCCGGGAGGCGCTCCGCGAGCTCCTCGAGTCCGAGGACGGCCTCGAGGTTGTCGGAGTCGCGGTCGACGCCATCGAGGCTGTCGAGCTGGCCGCGCGCGAGCGTCCCGACGTGGCCATCCTCGACGTCAAGATGCCCGGAGGTGGTGGGCCCCACGCGGCACGTGGCATCCTCGCGGAGAGCCCGCAGACCCGGATCGTCGCGCTCTCCGCCTACGGTGACCGGGCCAGCATCCTGGAGATGCTGAGCGCTGGCGCGGCCGCGTATCTGGTCAAGGGATCGATGCCAGACGAGGTGACCCGCACCATCCAGCGCGTTCTCCGTGGCGAATCCGCCTTCTCCCCGGACGTGGCCAGCACGGTGGTCCGCGAGTTGACCGACCAGCTGGCCGGAAAGGAGGAGGCCGAGGCCAAACGGGCTCGGGTGCTCACCCGAGTCCAGGAGGTGATCGAGCACGGGGGCATCCATCCCGTCTACCAGCCGATCGTCGAGCTTGCCAAGGGGAGGGTCACCGGAGTGGAGGCGCTCTCCCGTTTTGAGACGGGGATGCCGCTGCAGTGGTTCGAGGAGGCGGCTGGCGTGGGCCTCCGCGAGGACCTGGAGGCGTCGGCGCTGGCGGTGGCCCTGGCCGGGCTGCCGGCGTTGCCCACCCATTCCTATCTCTCCCTCAACCTCTCGCCGTCCACCCTGATGCGCCGTGACGTCGCCCGGCTGCTCGGCGCCGTGCCCCTCGAGCGCATCGTCATCGAGATGACCGAGCACGCCCCGGTGGGCGACTACGAGGCGCTCAACCGGGCGCTCCAGCCGCTTCGCCAGGCGGGTGTCCGGGTGGCCGTCGACGATGCGGGAGCAGGCTTCGCCAGCCTTCGTCACATCCTGTTGCTCGGCCCGGACATCATCAAGCTCGACATCTCGCTCACCCGGGGGATCGATGTTGACCGGCCACGCCGGGCCCTCTCCTGCGCCCTGGTGGCGTTTGCCCGCGAGACCGCCACGACGATCGTCGCCGAGGGCATCGAGACAGACGCGGAGCTGCGCACCCTCAAGGAGATCGGCGTGACCCAGGGTCAGGGCTTCTTGATCGCGAGGCCGATGGCACCCCCGATCGACGAGCGCCGCATCCTGGAGATCCTGGGGGCCTGAGCCGCCGGACCCGGCTGCGGGCATGCCGGTGGTGGGGGAGGCCCCCACACCGCGCCGCGTCCCCGCGGAGGAGTGCCGTTCAGCGGCCCCGCAAACCCCCGGGGGCGCCGGGCGCCATCCCCATCCCGGGCGGCATGCTGGGCGGCAGGCCCAGACCGGGCGGGCCACCGAATCCCGGAGGAGGCTGTGCGGCCTGGGCGGCGTTGGCCGTCTGCCTGCCCGCTGCCGCCACCAGAGCTTCCTGCTGAAGCTGGCGTCGATCGGGGAAGAGCTGAGCCAGACGCGGCGGCAGGGGCACGCCCATGTCGAAGAGCCGGTCGATGATCTTCGGTCGGATGCCCGTGGAGGTGAAATCTCCGACGATCTTCCCGGTGGCGGGATCGGCGCCCCTGGATTCGAACTTGAAGATCTCCTGCATGGTGATGGTGTCACCTTCCATCCCCACGACCTCGGTGACCGAGACGATCTTGCGCGAGCCGTCCTTGAGGCGCGCCAGCTGGATCACCAGGTTGATGGCGCTCGCCACCTGTTGCCGGATGGCCTTCAGGGGCAGGTCCATGCCGGCCATGAGCACCAGGGTCTCCAGCCGGGAGAGGGTCTCTCGAGGAGAGTTGGAGTGGATCGTCGTCATCGACCCGTCGTGGCCGGTGTTCATGGCCTGGAGCATGTCGAGAGCCTCACCGGCGCGGCACTCGCCGACGACGATCCGGTCGGGGCGCATTCGCAGGGAGTTGACGACGAGGTCGCGGATGTTGACGCGCCCCTCACCGTTGACGTCCGGCGGGCGCGACTCCAACCGGCACACGTGCTCCTGGTGGAGCTGCAGCTCGGCTGCGTCCTCGATGGTGATGATCCGCTCGTCGATCGGGATGAACCCGGAGCAGACGTTGAGGAGCGTTGTCTTCCCGGTGCCAGTGCCACCGGAGACGATGATATTGGCCCGGGCCAGGACGCACGCCTGGACGAAGGAGGCGCCCTCTTGGGTGATCGTCCCGAAGCCGATCAGGTCGGAAACCTGGTACGGGTCCTTCGAGAACTTCCGGATCGTCAGCAGCGGTCCGTCGAGGGCCACGGGTGGGATGGCCGCGTTGACGCGCGATCCGTCCAGGAGCCGGGCATCGCAGAGGGGGGTCCGGGCGTCGACCCGCCGGCCGACCGACGAGACGATGGTGTCGATGATCCGCATGAGATGGGCTTCGTCGTCGAAGCGGATGTCGGTGAGCAGGATCTTGCCCTTGCGCTCGACGTACACCATCTCCGGACCATTGACCATGATCTCGGTCAGGCTGTCGTCCTCGACCAGCGGCCGAAGCGGCCCCAGGGCCTCCATGTAGCGGTTGTCGAGGCGGGAGTTGGCGGCGACGCTCACGGATGGACTCCTCCTGGGAACCACGGACGGCCACCAGGCTGAGGGCCGCCAAGGGCGATTCTCGCCCGTCCCCGCCGATGGTAGGGCAAGGCAACACATTCGATACACGATCTTTGCCTGGCCGCCGGGCCGGCCCCGTCTACCATGTGCTCCTCAGCACCGTTCACGGGAATCCTCCATGACCCCAGACAGCCCAGCCTGCGAGGGGGGGCGGGTGCGGTGACGCCGCCGCCACTCGAGTTCCCCGCGCCGGCCGCCGACGAGCTCCTCGGAGAGGACTGGTTTGGTGAGGGCAGCGTTTTCGACACCGGCGAGGATCTGGCGACCGCCCTGGCGGCGCTGGGGAGCGGCGAGATGGTCTGGCCGGTCGATGCGCTCGACCTCCCCGGGGTCTCCGTCGCCTCCCCGGCGCCAGCCGGTGGTCCCGCCACGGGCCAGCCGGACGCGTGGCAGCCTGCCCGGGTGGCCACGCCGTCCCAGCCGCCTGACGAGTTCCAGGTCGCGACCATGCCCAGCTGGCGTGGTGGTCCGCCCTCCGGGTGGGCCCTCCGTGTCCCCGTCTCCGTCAGCCGCCCACGCCGGTCCGGTGGAGGGGCGGCCCCCGAACGCTCGGGCTGGTCCATCCGCCAGAGCGTTCAGATGCTCCGAATGACCGAGGACACGATCTACCGCTTGCGCACCGACGCCGCCGAACTCACCTGGCAGCTCGCCGCACTCGCCTACCGGGAGCTCGACGGCTAGCAGGAGCCTAGGGTTCCCCGGCATCCGCGGAAGCCTCAGCGCTCTCCCGCTGGTCCATGAGGCTCTGGACCACGTCCAGCGTCGGAGACTGGCCGGAGCGAATCAGTTGGATCACGATCTCCGGGTCGATGCCGCCCGGAGCGGCGAGCGCTGCCGTCCGGACCGCCTCGTCGGCGGCGTCGCGGGCCCGGCGCAGCTGCATCCGCAGTTCGTCGTTGCGGCGGAAGAGCCAGGCGGCGAGCACCCCTTCGAGGATCGCCACCACAGCCAGCAGGATTGCGGCATGTCCGGTGACGGCGCTGAGCACCGAGTTCACGGTTGAGCCTCCAGGTCGGCCGTCAGAGGCCGCTCAGGTACTCGGCGGCGTGGTAATGCATCTCGCGTGCCATCGCCTGGACCACCGAGGGCTCGAACCCGGGCAGGGCGACGTGCTTGATCGCTTCGATGGTCGCCATCACATCCTGGATGGACGGCCGCGTCCGGCGGAGCATCTCGGCCACCGGGGCCACGCCGTCCGTTCCCAGCCAGAGGGAGCCGATCTGGATGAGGTCCGCCTTCATCCCCTCGAAATCGGCGCTGGCGTCGGCCGCCGCCAGGGCCTCCAGGGCGGGCGACGACCCGAACGTCGGGAACTGCGCGGGGCCCGCGGGGGCGGCGGCCGGGGTGGGTGCCTGGCTGTACGTCTGGCCCCACGCGGTCAGGGTTCCCTCCTCCTCCGGGGTGCCGGTGAGGGGGATGGGCGGCCAGGCCGGGGCTCCCGAGGCACCCCCGAGGTCCACCGGGACGGTGGGGACCGGCTCGACCGGGAGGGCGGGCCATGCTCTGGCAGTCGCCTCGGAGGAAGGCGCGGGACGCTCGGCGGGCGGAGCGGCGCGCTCCTCCGCCGGAGCCGTCCGCTCCGAGCCTGTCGCGAGGTCGGTGGGACCCGTCCGCTTCATCAGAGATGCGGGCTCGGATTCGGCTATGGGATGCGCTCGGGTCATCACCTCCGCAGCCATCGGGTCTGCCGGAGCCCTGACCTGGGCGGAGACCATCAGATCTGCAGGCATCACGAGTTTCGCTGGAGCCACCAGCGGTGCGGCACGCGCAACCGCCTCGGCGGCCGCGGGCTCCTCGACCGCGAACCGGGGCTCCTCGGCGGCGAGCTCGGGCTCCTCGGCGGCGAGCTCGGGCTCCTCGGCGGCGAGCTCGGCCTCCTCGGCGGCGAGCTCGGGCTCCTCGGCGGCGAGCTCGGGCTCCTCGGTGGCGAGCTCGGGCTCCTCGGCGGCGAACGCGGGCTCTTGGGCGACGAACTCGGGCGCTTCGGCCGCGTATTCCGCCTCCGCCACCGCGATGTCTGGCTCCTCGGCGGTGAGCTCCGGCTCTTGGGTCGGCTCTGCCGTCGCCTCCGCGGAGGCCGGATGCCAGCCCGACGACGTGATGGCGGCGAGCGCTTCGGAGAGCGGCACTGGCGCCTCTGCGGCGTCCTCGACGAAGGCGTGGTAGGCGGTCTCGGGGAAGTGGTCGATCTGCCGCTCTTCCGGGCTCTGCCGGAGGGTGACCCTCGCTCTCGGATCGCGCAGCAGCTCGGCCAGCCTCTCGGGAGAGGCCGCCGGTTGCCGGTCGGTCTCGGAGTACACACCGAGGAGCTTCCCGCCAGCCACCAGAGCCACCCCGCGCACGCCGCCGGTCACCACGATGGCGCTGTCACGGCGGCGCCCCTCGAGGTCCTCGAGGAGGCTGCTCGCGTTGACCCAGGAGGCGGGCATCTCGCGGTAGACCGCCTGGCAGCGCCAGAGCATGGTCAGGGCCTCGGCCAGCTTGGGTGTCTCCAGCCGGTAGCCGGAGACGCTGCCGTCGCGTGCCCCCATCAGGGCCATCGCGGCTGACTCACCGACCATGCGCTCTTCCTCGTCCACCCAGACGGCGTCGATGAGCTGCTGGCGGACGACGACGGCGGCCGCGCGCAGCTTGGGCCCGGTGAGGACGATCAGCGCGTCCGGCAGACTTGGGATCAGAACGTCCAGATGGACCACGCTCGCCGAGGCGTCGGCCCAGAGCGACGGCCCGAGCGGGAGAAGCGGGAAGTCCGCGAGGCCGAAGTCGGTCTCGGGCGCCGACCCGCCGTCAGTGGCTCCGGATCCGCCCGAGCCCGACGTGGACACGTCGCCTGGTGACGCGGCGCCGGCCAGCTGGGCAAACGGTTCCATCAGCTCGTCGAGGGTGCAACTGAGGGTCTCAGTCCGCACCACCTCCTTGCGCCACGGTGAGAGCTGGAAGCGTGGTGGCAGCTGCGTTACAAGTGCCGCCAGGGCCTCCGCTCCCTCCAGCCGGCGGCCGCCCACCTCCAAGACCGCATGATTCGGCTGTCCGAATACGAGAAACAGGCTCGCCCTGCCGCCATCCCAGGTGATGTCGAGCGCACCAGTCCGGTAGTCGTCTTTGGCTGATGCGAGTTGTCGCAGGAGTTTAACAAAGGGTGCGGCTGTTCCCATCCCGAGATATTCTACGTATGTGGCTGCAGAAATAATCACAATCGCGTCACTGAAAGGTGGCGTTGGCAAGACAACCACCAGCTACGCACTGGCGGCAGCCGCGGCGGCCAGTGGCCTGCGCGTCATCGCCATCGACCTCGATCCGACAGGGGGCCTGAGCAACGCTCTGGAGAGGGCCAAGCGAACCACCAGCATCGCTGACGTTCTTCATGGTCGCGTGACCCTCCGACAGGCACTGGTCGATCACCCGCTCGGCATCAAGACCGTTCCGGGCCACCGCAGCCTCAACCACGAACCCCTGCACGAGCAACAGCTTCGCGGACTTATCGAGCCTGTGCTTGAAGATGTCGACGTGGTATTGATCGATACTCACCCCCACGAGCCGTCACTTCTGGGCCCCATGTCGGTGGCCGATCGGATCGTTATCCCGACCGCACTGGACCTGCTATCGCTGCGGGCCGCGGCGCTGACGGTCGGACTGGCCGAGCAGCTCGGCGTGCTCGAGAGAATTCGTGGCATTGTTGTCAGTAACGCGAAGAGGCCGCTCTCTCGCATCACCGACTCGCTGCTCAACGGCCTGATCGTGAGCGGGCTGGCCTTCGAGACCGTGCTCTGGTTCTCGTCGGGATGGGTGGTGGCCACGTCAGGTAAGGGGGAGCTCCCCGACCCTCAGCTGCTCGACGAGGCCAAGAGCCTCCTCCACGAGGTCGCCACCCGGCCAGTGCCGGCGGCTGCGCTGCGCCAGTTCATCGCGATGGCCCAGGGGAGGCATCCCGCCGCCACCGCCTCAGCGTAGAGGTCAGCGGCGTCCGAAGTGCCAGAAGCCGTGCAGCTCCGCGGCGAGCTGATTGCGCAGGCTCTCGATCTCGCGCTGGGCAGCGTCCAGAGCGGCCGCCGCGTCGGCGAGCCCTCGCTCCGCCTGCTGGCGAGCCGCCTCCGCCTCTCCGATCCGCCTGGTCAGGTCGGCCACCACCGCGCGGGCGTGTCCGTCGCGGGTCGCCTGTTCGCGCTCGACCGCCGCTGCGCGTTCCCTCCATCCTGAGTTCTCGCGCTCCAGGGCCTGGTGACGCTGGCGCATGGCCTCCTCTTCGGACAGACGCTGCTGCTGCGTCGCGGTGAGGGCGATGAGTGCGTCGCGGGACCGCCGGGCCTCCTCCACAGCCGCCACGCGCGCCGCCTCCGCCGACCGTACCTCCGTGCGCAGGCGGTCGAGGTCCCGGCGCAGGCCGTCCACCTCGGCGAGGCCGGCGGGGGGTTCATCGCCCTCCTCGGCGTCCTGGATCCCGGCCCGCAGCTGAGCCGCCTGCCGCTCCACCAGCCGGTCCAGGAAGTCCCACTGCTCGAGAAGCTCCTCCTCGGAGTGCGCCGGCTTGGGCTTGCGGGTGGTCACGCGGCATTCATCCCAGGTGTCGGTTCGGGTTGCGACGATCCTCTCAGACGGGGCCGGCGAGCCGCGCGGGGTCGACCCCGTGCAGTGCCGAGAGTGCCGCCCTCCGCTCGAGCCCGAGGGCGTCCAGCAGGTAGCGCACCGGCGTCGTGGAACCGGAGAAGCGCAGTGGCACCGAGTCGGCACGGAGGGGCCAGTCGCGTGGCGGGCCCGGCAGGGTCTCCGGATCCCCGCTGGCCAGGAGGAGGGCGATCTCCGCCTCCGTGACGCCGGCGGCGATCAGTCGCGCTGCCACCTCGATCATCTGTCCGGGCTGGAGGCGGGGAAGGGCGTTCCAGACCGCGACCAGGGTGGCCTCCGCCTCGTCGAGCTCCCGGACGATGGCGGGGACCTCGGTCAGACCCAGCCGGTGAGCGACCTCCAGCCGTCGGGCGCCCAGCACCACCTGGAAGCGCGGCCCGTCGATGGGGCGGAGGAGCAGCGGTTCCACGATGCCACGGTGGCGGATGCTGCGGGTCAGAGCGAGCAGATCGCCGCCGGGCGCGTCGGGCCACGGCCGGCTGTCGATGTCGCTGCAGGCGATCCGCTCCAGCCGTGACTGCGAGGTCGGGGACAGCCAGCGGGCGAGGGGACCGGCGTGGAGCGCCAGCTTGGTGGAATCGCTCGGGGGGCCCTCGGCCTCGGATGGCTCAGACAACCCGCAGGACCTCCTCGGCCAGCTCCCGGTAGGCCGCGGCGGCCTTCGAGGTGGGGGCGTAGGCGACGATCGGGACCCCGGCCAGGGATGTCTCCTGGAGCTTCACCGTCGGGGGGATCAGGGTTTGGAAGATGCGCAGTCCGGCCAGGTCGGCGAGGCCGCTCAGGAGCTGCTGGCTGAAGTTGGTCCGAAGGTTGACGAAGGTGGGCACCATGCCGAGCACCTGCAGCTCCGGGTTGAGCCGGGTGCGCGCGAGGTTGACGGCCCGGAGCACCTCCTTGAGCCCGCGGACGGCGAAACCGGACATCTGGAGCGGGATGATCACGTAGTCGGTGGCGGCCAGGGCGTTGACGGTGTGGAAACCGAAGTTGGGCGGGGTGTCGTACAGGATGAAGTCGTACGCGGCGGAGGTCCCGTCCCGGTCCAGAGCGTCGCGCAGCAGGGTTTCCCGATGCAGCCCTGAGGGTAGCTCGGCCTCGGTCGCGGTGAGGTCGGGGGTGGCGGGGAGGAGATGGAGGTCGGCCCACTCGGTGGCGACGATGGCCTGGCCGGCCGTCGCCCGGCCGATCAGCACGTCGCCCAGGCTGGTCCGCAGCTCGTAGGGGTTCAGCCCCAGACCGCTCGTGAGGTTGGACTGGGGGTCGCAGTCCACGGTCAGCACCCGCTGGCCGCGCTCGGCGAGAGCCGCCGCCAGGTTGATGGCGGTGGTCGTCTTGCCCACGCCACCCTTCCCGGACACGCAGGCGATCCCGATGCCCATGCTCACCTCCGGGGCTGCAGATGTCACCTCACCGTACCTTGGTCGAATCCGGTCGCGGCAGGCGTCCACTTCGCCCCGTCGTATCTTGCCTGCGACAGCGGTGTGGCCGCGCCACTGGAGGCCGGGGGCCGGCGAATGGCGACCCGACCGTTACGCGCCCGCGACCCGGCGTCTGCCAGATGGTTGGAGGCTCTTTGGATAATCGCATCAAGATGACCGTACAAACCTCTCTCTTCAGCTCCTCCGCCCCGACGCCACGCCGTCGCCTGGTCCGCGACGGCTTCCGCGAGACCGAAACCAACCCCGCGGACCACTTTGCACTGCGGTCGGGAGAGATGTACCGGATCTCGTACTCCGTGGGTGGATCGAGCCAGCGCCGGGTAACCCGCAGCGTGGCGATCTACGGCGGCCAGACCGAGCGCCGCGTCTGGAGCGGCGACGTCATGCCGTGCCTCGACTTCGCTCTGCCCCAGGGCAGGACGCTCTCGCTGCTCACCAATCAGCTCGTGGACGCTCGGCCAGCTGAGCTCAACGAGCGGGGCCAGTGGGTGCTCCAGCAGTCGGATGGCCACCATCGCCGCGCTCCGCGCCGTCACCACAGCGGTCTCGGCTGAGCCTGGCGTCAGGTTGGGGGCTGGGGGGTGGGAGTGGCGCATGCCGCCTCTGCGGGCTGCCTGGCACCTCGGCTGACGGACCGCCGGCTGCACCCCCTGCGGGTGGAGTCTTTCGGGCCCCCACACCCCCGCCATGGCCGCCTGAGGAAGCGGTCAGAGCTGGCCTGCGACCGGTTGGAGGCCGTTGGACTCGGGGGCGACCTCCTGGGCCTTGGCCAGGCGCTCGTTGAGACCGCGACGCTCGAAGCGGTAGCCGATGCCGGGGACGGCGTGGATGTAGGTGGGACGCGGTCCCTCCGGCTCGATCTTGCGCCGCAGCCGGTACACGTGAGCGTCGACCGAACGAAGGTCGAGATCGGCACCCTGACCCCAGACCTTCTGGATCATCTCGGAGCGAGAGATGACCCGACCCGGGGAGGCTGAGAGCAGCGCCAGGAGGTCGAACTCGGTGGGGGTGAGGGTGACCGGCTTGCCGTCCCGCAGCACCTCATGACGCCCGACATCCACGATCAGACCGGGGAACTTGAGCCGCCCGGGCCGGACCTGGGATTGGGTCGTCCGCTGGCGGCGGAGCTTGGCATTGATCCGCGCGGCAAGCTCCCTGACCTCGAAGGGCTTGATGATGTAGTCGTCGGCGCCGATCTCCAACCCGACCACGACGTCCACCGGGTCGGAGCTGGCGGAGACCATCACGATCGGGACCTCGACTCCGGCGGCGCGGAGGCGCCGGCAGACGTCGAAACCGGTGAGGCCCGGAAGGGTCAGGTCGAGGATGATCAGGTCGATGTCGCTGGACTCGGCGAGCCGAACGCCGTCCAGGCCGTCCTCCGCGAACTGGACGCTGAAGCCATGCTGCTGGCCCAGGACGGTGAGGATGTCGTGCATCGAGGGGTCGTCGTCGACGACCAGCACGGTTGCCTCGGTCACCCCGGTGCGGGCGCCCAGTGAAGCTGCCGGGTTGAGAATGCTGTAGTCCGTGAAGGGGCTCATCCGGTCGTTCCCTGAATGGCCTCCGCGATAGGACGGGTTGGTGCTCGCCACGACGCTACCACCAAGATCGCGAAGGCTCTGATTCGGTTACCCGAGTGTTGCGAGGTTTTACCGGTCCGAGATGGGAGAGGTCCCCTTTCAAGGGGAACCGCCCTACAGCTGCCCCGGCAGGGCGATGACGAAGGTGTTGCCCCGGACCTTGATGTTGTCGATCCAGATCCTGCCGCCCATCCGCTCGACCAGCTGCCGCGCCAGGTAGAGGCCCACTCCGAAGCCGCCGCGCTGCCGGAGCAGCGGGGACTCCACCTGGTAAAAGGAGGCGAAGACCCGGTCCGCCTCGGCCTCGGGGATGCGCCGGCCCTGGTCGTGAACCCCGACCAGGACGTAGGGTCCGTCGCGCCGGGTGGATATCGTCACCTGTTCCGTCTCCGGGGAGAACTTCAGGGCGTTGTCGATGAGGCAGGCGAGGGTGAGCGAGAGGCGTTCGGCGTCGGCCATCGCCCGCGAGGCGTCGGACGGGATGTCGACCGCGAAACGGCTGCGGTCGGCGGACTCGATGAACCGCGAGATGGTGTCGCCGATGACCTGGTCCAGGTCGCAGGCGGCGGTCTTGAGATGGATCTCGCCCGACTCGAGCTGGGCGATCGCCAGCAGGTTGTCGGTCAACCGGGCCAGGTGCTCGGACTCCGAGCGCAGCTCCCGGATGCCTTCGTCACGGGCGCTCGCCGGGAGACGGTCGCCGGCGTCCTGCATCAGGCTCACCCACGCCTTGATCTTGGTGAGCGGGGTCCTCAGCTCGTGCGACGCCAGCATCATGAAGTCGCTCTTGATCCGGTCCACCTCGCGCAGCTCGTTGAAGGCGACCGCCTCCAGCTCGTAGGTGTGGGTGAGCTGGCGAGCCCGGCTCGTGACCATCTCGCGGGAGATCAGCCCGCTGATCAGCGCGATGACCATGAAGAGGAAGAGGCGCTCGGCGAAGAGGTTGATGGTCGAGCCGTTGAACTGACCGCCGGTCGCGAACCCGATGGCGAGGTAGATCGCGGCGATCGTCGCCGCACAGAACAGGCTTCCACCCAGGCCGAAGCGGAGGCTGCTGGCGATGATGACCAGGTAGAAGACGAGGCCCAGCTGTGAGCTGAAGCCTCCGGTCAGGTCGACGAGGCCGCTCGCGATCGCGATGTCGAGCGCGAGCATGGCGTACTGTAGCCGTCGAGTTGGCAGGTGGTTGGTCAGGAGAGCGATGGTCGTTGCCAGGGTGAAGATGGCCCAGATGCCGAGCAGCAGGTCGACCTCGGGGCGGTTGGGGCTGCTCTCGCCGGGGAAGTTCACGCTCACGGCGGCGAAGACCAGCACGATCCAGCGTGCCAGCTCGATCACCCGCTCCACGCCGGCACGGCGGTCGCGGTCGAGAACCGTCGGAAGGTCAGGGATCGTTCGGTGCGGCGTCCCCTGCGCCGATTCGGTTGGCGGGCGCGCGGCAGGGTTGCCGATCGCGACCTGCGGGGTCACGCTCATTTATGCGCACCGATCCTCCGGCTCACGCCGATGAGCCTACTGTCCGCTTCGGGCGGGGGCACCAGCGCTTCCGGTAACGATGCGGCATCACCCCCCGTTACACCGGTCGAGGGGGTGTCGCCGCCGGCCCCGCTGCTCGCCGCGCTGAACCGTCTCCGGGTGGAGGGAGCCGGTGCGGCCGCGGCTTTTGATCGGCTGCTGGCCGCCGAGGCGTCGCCCGCGTGGCGCGGTCTCGCGCTGCTGGGGCGCGGTCTCTGCGAGGAGATGCACGGCTCGAGGGACGAGGCCCAGGCGAGTGTCAGATCGGCACTGGAGCAGTGGGCCGCCGCCGATCCCGGCGCCTGCGCGGTGGCTCTGGCCGCGCTCGGCCGCGCTCTGGTGACCGGTTCTGACAGCGCTCTCGGCGCCGCCTTCCTGGCCTCGGCCCAGCGACTCTCCGGAGGCAGCCCCCCGGAGGTGCTGGGTGCGGTCCTCCTCGAGCTGGGCTCCGCGGCGGCGGAGAGCGGCGAGGCCAAGACGGCGGCGGCTCGGTGGCAGGAGGCCCTCGAGCGGGGCGACCCTCACACCCGGGCCGCTGCGGCTGCCAACCTCGGGCGTCTGGCGGGGGCCCGCGGGGACGCGGCCGGCGCGGAGAGGATGTTCGAGCTCGCCATGAACGTGCCGGAGGGGCCCCACATCCAGGTGGTCGCCGACGGTCTGGTCGCTCTGGCGTCGCAGGCGGCTGCGGAGGAGCGCTGGGATGACGTGGAGGCCCGGCTCCGGCGGGCGATGCCGCTCCGCGAAGCCGGCCTCGATGCCCGCGGTGTGGCCGAGATCCTTCATGACCTGGGCATCAGCCACTGGCGGCGCGGCCAGGCACACCGCGCCACCCGATGCCTCGAGGACTGCCGAAGGAGCGCCGACGAGCTGGGCGACGACGCCCTGCGGGGCGCAGCGCTCCGCGCCCTGGCCGCCGTCGCGCTGGAGGGGGGGCGCCTGGTGGTCGCGCTCGCCTACGCGCAGGAGGCTGCCCTGGCCGCCCGGACCGCCGAGGAGCGTCAGATGGCGGCGGCAGTTCTCCGGCAGATCGGCGACGAGGCCCGGCGTCAGGGGTCGGCGTCGCTGAGCGGCGAGGCGTTCCGCATCGCGGCTCGGATCCTTGCCCGGGGCTAGCAGGCAGGCGCGTCCGACACCGGGCGAGGAGGCGAGGTGGGGGGCGAGCCGCCTGCCGACATGACCACCCGGCCGCTCTGCGCCTCGTAGCAGTTGACCCTCCAACCGAGCTCCAGCAGGGCGGAGACGTCGGCGCTGCCGGAGCCGAGGATGGCGTGGCTGATGCCGTACTTCGTGGTGAGCAGCTCCTTCCAGTTGCCGGAGACCGTGGCGATGTCGAGGTAGTCGGTGAGCGGGGTGGTGCCGAAGATTCCGATCTCGTCGTAGACGAACACCACCCGCTCGGTGGGGAGGCGGTAGGCGAGGTAACCGGCGTCGCCGTCCGAGCTGAACAGCCGCTGCCCGGGAAAGTGGGTGGCGACATAGGTGGCGGCGGTCTCGGGCTCGTGGGTCGCTTCGAACTGGGCAGCCGACACGGACGACGCCTGGGGTGCCATGACCGCGATGGAGGCGGCGCTCACCGCGATGGCGGCGACCAGGGCCACCGGTCCGGGGAGCCGTGTGCCCAGCCGGCGGCGGAGATCGATCGGGGCGCGCGCCGCCCAGGCCGCGGCACCGTACTCGGAGAGGAGGGGGATCGCCACCACCGCAAAGATGCTGACGTTGCGGACGGCCTGGAGCGTGAAGAGGAAGGCGGCGATGGCCAGCAGGATGTCGGGCACGCGCGGCCGGCGGCCGAGCAGCCAGACCAGGACGAGGAGGGCCGCGACCACCTCGATCAGCCGGGTCAGCATGTCGTGGAAGTTCGGCGACTGCCACTCGGAAACCAGCTGGGAAAGGATCGGGTTGCCGACCGTCTCGGCGATGTACGTGTAGAGGCCCGGCCCCGCCGGGTTGACCAGGGTCAGGGCGGCGGCGGCCATGGAGGCGATGACGAGAGGCCTGCGGCTGACGCCCGACGGGACGGGGACGGGACGGAATGCCGCCCAGAGCAGGACCAGGACCGCGGCACCCGCGACCAGGCCGAGGAGCACCGCGGCGGCGGCGGCTCCGACGCAGATCACGGCCAGCGAGAGCCCATCCGGGACCGGCACCGTCCTGCTCCGGGAGCTCCGGTGGATCACGAGCGTGAAGGCGAGCACCGCGAGCCCGGCGATGAAGCCGGCGTGGAGGTTTGCCCACAGCAGGTACATCGGGGGCAGCACCCAGACCACCCACCGGTTGCCGTCCCGCCAGCGCTGGACGATGAGCAGGGTCACCGCCACGCCGAGGGCGCTCACCGTCTCGGCACGGACGCCGAGAGCCATCCCCGCCATGAGGCCGCAGAGGACTATCGCCGCGGCGCTCCAGCCTCGGGGGACGTGCGCTCGACGGGGGATGGCGAGGGCGGCCACCAGGAGGGCGAGAGCTCCCACCAGGCCCATGGCCAGCGAGGCGAGGCCGTCGCCCCCGATCCGGACCAGGGTGGCGAGCGCCACCTCGAAGAGCCACTGCTGCTCCACCCAGGGGTGCTGCGTCGCCACGAAGCTGAAGGGCTCGACCGCCGGGATGCCGTGGCTCAGGATCAGCTGTCCCAGGGCGATGTGCCACCACTCGTCGCCGTAGCGGAAGAGCTGGACCGTGAAGATGAGGGTGAGGCAGAAGGCACCGAGCAGCCAGGCGATGTTGACCGCGCGCGACCCGGGGCGCGGGTCGCCCGTCCCGGAACCGGGGTCATCGCGGACGGCTGCGCTGGGCGGGTCGGTCACGAGGAGGTCGCCTTCCCCTGGGCGGCCAGCTGGGCGCAGGTCCCGGTGGGTGTTGGCTGTCGGGGCAGGTGCAGGGAGGTCTTCTCGCTCTTGAGGACAAAGGCCTGGTTGTGCGGGTCGCTGTACACCATCACCCAGTTCGGGCTCGCTTCGAGCACATGGTCAAGGGCGGTGCCGGTATCGAAGAGCACCACCTGGGTGCCGTACTTGAGGAGGAGGGTCTGCCACTGCGGCGTCACGTCGGCCACGTCGGAGTAGGCGTAGAGGAGGCTGTCGCCCATCAGGGCCGCGTCTCCGAAGATGAAGATCTTGTCGCCCGTGCCCGCCAGGCTCCAGGCCAGATACCCGCCTTCCCCGTACTGGTTGAAGATGCGCAGGTGACCTGGGGCGGAGCGCAGCCAGGCGCTGGCGCAGACAGGGTAGGTGCTCGCGTAGCTGAGCGCGGTGGGGGTGGTCGTCATCGCGGGGATCAGGCGGAGCCCCACCCAGCCACCGACGAGCGCCCCAGTCATCGCCAGCAGGGCGGTGGCCCGGATGCGGAAGGGCGGCAGCGGGCGTGCGCCGGGGCGAGCCGCCAGAGCTGTCACGTCCCCGCCGGCACCACCCGGGGCTGCTGTGCCCGCGCCGGTGGCCACCGGCACCCGGGCCCCGGCGCTCACCCGGTGCAGCGCCGCCAGCGCACCGTCCGATCGGAGGCGGTCCATCAGCCGGCTCAGCTGCTCGATCCAGGTGGGGCTGGCGGCGGCCACGAAGAGGGCGACGTTGCGCACCGATTCCAGGGCGAGCACGCTGGTCGCCGCCACCAGCACGGCGTCGCGAGCCCGGATCCTGCGGTTGGCGATCAGGAAGCCCAGCAGGCTCACCAGCATCACCGCGAAACCGCGCACCTCCAGCTGATGGAAGTCCGGTGACTGCCACTCGAGGATGAGCGCCTGCTGGGCCGGTGATGCGAGCGTCTCGGCGGCGTAGATGAGGATCCCGGGTCCGTTGGGGTTGATCATCGACACCAGGATCGAGAGGACGGTGATCCCGGCGAGGGTCGCGATCCTCCGCCGCGGCACCGGGTCGGGGAGGCCGAGCCGGAGACCCACCGCCTCGGCCGCCACGATCAGGCCGGCGAAGACCAGACCGATGACGAAGCCGCCGTGCAGGTTGCTCCACAGCAGGAAGAGTGGGGGGAGGAACCAGAGGACCCGGCCGCCCCGGAGGAGATAGCGTTCGATCAGCAGCAGCACCAGGCAGCTGAAGGTGAAGTCGACCATCTGGTCGCGCGGCCCCCAGATCGGGTTGGCCGCCACTGCGGCGACGATGAGACCGAGTCCCAGGCTGAGACGGTTCCCAGTGTGGAGACGCGCCCGGAGCAGGATGAAGACGACCCCGAACCAGGTGAGGAGGCTCAGCACCGGGACGATCGCGCCCATCCCGCCGATGTTGTAGAGAGCGGCGATCCCGACCTCGAAGAGCCACTCGTGCATGGTCCAGTGATGGTTGGCGACGGTGTAGGTGTAGGGATCGTTGCCGAGCAGATGCAGGTGGTTGGCGATCAGCAGCTGGCCGGTTTGGAGGTGCCACCAGAAGTCAGGGTCGGTGATCGCCGAGGTCACCGCGATGGCGGTGATCAGGAGGGCGCCTACGACCAGCAGCCCCCCCGGGGTGCTCCATTCGTCCAGGGCGTCGTGGAGGCGTCGCCCCAGGGTCCTACGAGGAGTGGCGCTGCCGCCGGGGGCGTCTGGCGCAGCCGTGATGAGGCCGGAGCCCATCGGCCCAAACCCCCGCTCGTCCCGGCTCAGCGCCGAGCCGGTCCGTCCCCGGCCTGGGCCGAGGCAACGGGATGGGCGGCGACCATCGCCGTCGAGTGAGCTCGGGGCAGCGGGTCGCTGACCAGGCTCTCCAGCACGGCCACCAGCTGGCGCGGGTTGAACGGTTTGTTCATGAACTCGATGCCGCCCAGCTCCATGACCGCCTGGATGTCCTCGTCGAAGACCCGGGCGGTCAGGAGGATGATCGGCACCGCGGCGAAGCGCGGGTCGGTGCGGAGCTCCCGGCAGACGGTGAGGCCGGAGATGCGGGGCATCATGACGTCGACGACCAGCGCGTCGGGGGGCCAGTTCTCCACGGCGGCCAGGGCGTCGGCGCCGTCGTTGACCGTGAGAACGTCATATCCCTGGTTGCTCAGGAGCATGTCGATGAGGCGGCGCAGCGCCGGGTCATCCTCGGCAACGAGAATGCGCGTCGGCCCCGGCGTGTCGCTCATCGCTCTCGTCCTCTTTGGTCTCCGTCCACGGCACCACGAGCGTCGGCAGGGCGGACGGCGGTGGCCCTGGAGCCGGTTATACCCTCGGGGTGTAAAGGGGGGGTGACGGCGCAACCGGCTTGTCACAGACCCGATGTGGCACCTTCCCAGAGCTCTGTCCCTGACCACTGAGCCGTGACGCAACCGTGCCGTGGGCAAGGCCACCGGGGGAGGGCTCCGCCACCCGATCGACGCGCTCGGCGCTGGCGGTCCGGGACTGGCGCGCACCTCGCGGAGCGGTCACGCCTTGGCCGCGTCATTGTCACTGCCATGCGTCCGTCGCCTTCCTGGACCGCCGGTATCATGGCCGCGCAGTGTTTCGCCCGCTTCTGCTCAGATGACCGTGGCCGCAGAGACCGGGCGGCCGGTCAATCCGTCCGCGATCTCCGGCATCCGGTTCCTCATCACCAAGCGGATCGAGGACCTCGAGGGCGTGGCACTGCGCCTCGAGGCTCGCCAGGCAGACGCCGTCGACCGGCGTGACCAGTTGCGGGACCGGCTCGAGGAGGCCGAGGTGGCCTGGAGCCACGTCCTCAAGAACTTCGAGCGGTTCGCCGTCGAGGACATCGACACTCAGTTCCGGATGGTCTCCTCGACCCGGGCGGACCTCGCCTCGCTGGAGGAGAGGACCCGGGACACGGCCGCCCGGATGAACGACATCCATCAAGAGCAGGAGCTCCTTCGCCAGGTCTATCGGAGCCTGGACGACCTGGCGGCGAGCACCGCCTCGCCGGCTCCGACCGGAGGCACCGCGCGGCTCCGCAACACCTCCCGTCAGGTCTTCCAGATCATCGAGGAAGAGCGGATGCGGATCGCCCGGGACATGCACGACGGGCCTGCTCAGTCCATGGCCAACCTGGTTCTCCAGGCGGAGATCCTGGAGCGTCTGATCAGCCGCGACCCTCAGTTGGTGGTCAACGAGCTGGCCGACTTCAAGGACGGGGTGCGGGGGGTCCTGGATGAGACGCGCCGGCTGATCTTTGACCTGCGTCCGATGACCCTCGACGACCTCGGCCTGGTGCCCACCCTGCGCAAGTTCACCAAGGATTTCGAGCTGAACGGGATGACCACCAGCCTGCGGGTGATCGGGGAGGAGACGCGGCTTCCCGGCGCGCTGGAGCCGACCCTCTTCCGGATCATCCAGGAAGCGATGAACAACGCCAGGAAGCACGCCCGGGCCAAGAACGTGGAGGTGGTCGTCGCCTTCCAGCCCCATGCGGTCTCAGCCATCGTCCGCGACGACGGCGTCGGTTTCGACGTCGCCGCCGCCGAGGGGCGGCTGGACTCCGGCAAGCACCTGGGGATGATCTCGATGCGCGAGCGCGCCGACCTGGAGAAGGGCCGCCTCGAGATCCGTTCCCAGATCGGCAAGGGCACCGAGATCCGGGTGACCTTCGAGCACTGATCGGTCGGGCGGGGGTTGCCGGCGAGCGCCGTGGTCGCCGGGGAGTCGGGCCGGAGCCGTCGATTGACACAATGGCGGGGTGCGGTTCCGGGTCCTGGCATGCGACTTCGATGGAACCATCGCCACCGAGGGCGTGGTGGCCCCAGCCACCTTGACGGCATTGGAGCGAGTGCGGCGGAGTGGCCGGCGGCTCCTCCTGGTCACCGGGCGCACCCGCGCGCAGCTGGAGTCGGTCTTCGGCAGGTGGGATCTCTTTGATCGTGTGGTGCTCGAGAACGGAGCGGTGCTCGTCGACCCCACCGCTGGCACCCAAAGACTGCTCTGCGCTCCGGTCTCCAGCCGGCTGGAACCGGAGTTGCGTCGCCGCGGCGTCGAGCCCCTCGCCGTCGGCCGGGCCATCTATGCCGCGTCGGTCCGCCACCTGCAGGTCATCCGGGACGCGATCGGGAGTCTGGGGCTCTCCCTGGACGTCGTGGTCAACCGTGGCGGGGTGGTCATCCTCCCCGGGGGTGTCAGCAAGGCCTCAGGTATCGCTGCGGCGCTCTTGGACATCGGCGAGAGCGCCGCAGCGTGCGTCGCCGTGGGCGACGCCGAGAACGATCTGCCGATGCTGGCCCTGGCCGGATGCGGTGTCGCTGTCGCCAATGCGCTGGACGAGGTGAAGGCTGTCGCCGACCTTGTGACGCTCCGGCCGGCCGGTGAAGGCGTCGCCGAGCTCGCCGGCCGGCTCGTGGCCGACGACCTGGCCGCTGAGCTGGCGACCGCCGGGGGCTGGGGGGCGGCGCGGCACTGAGTACCGTCCCCATAAGGTGGGGGCGTGGTTGAAGCGGCGGGCGGGCGCCTTCAAGAGATCGGGATCAGCACGTCGCGGACCCGTGACTGGCGGAGCATGAACCCGTCACCGCCGCGGGCCGATGATGCAGGAGGCCAGGTGGCGCCACGTGACGCGCCGGGCCACCGGCTCTGCCCTCCCTTCCCAAGGGCCGCCAGCGACGTAAGGTCGCCGGCGGCCCCTCTTCTTTTCCAGGGGTTCCTTGCGACGGGGCGCCGACATCACGAAACCGTTACGCCGCAATCGCACCAAGGCAACTGATTGTCGCTCTATCGTTCATGGCGATGAACACCCCCCTCCTCGCTTCGCTGCTGCTGACTTCGGCCGGGCTCACCACGGGGGTTGCGGCCCTCGCGGCATGCCTGATCGTCTACCTCACCTACAAGCTCTGCTACCGCCCCGACTTCGGGATGCCGGTGAGGCGGCGCATCCTGGCCACGCGCATCCGTTTCCGGCGCGACCAGTTCGCCGACGTGCCCGTCTGGTGGAGCAATCTGCAGGTTCAGCGCGCCATCCGCGGTCACTGGAAGCAGAGCCTGCGCGACACCGTGATCCGCCCTCGGGAGCCCGTGGCGGAGCTGCAGGGCCACGGAGCCCAGATGACCGTACGGGCCGCGCTCACCGCCGGGTGGCCCCGGGTGGGGCGCTAGGCGGGCGTCATCAGGTCCGGCGCGCAGACGCGCCGGGATAGGGGATGAGTCCTCCGGCGGCCCTGCCGCCGGAGCGCGGGGGGCTCGATGCCCCCCGCGCTCGTGGGGTCAGAGTGTTGCCGCGCCCTGCGCAGCCTCGGGCGGGACGTCCGCGGCGCCGATCGCGGCCGCGGGTTCCTCGATGATCACCGCACCATCGGTGGCCACCGTGATGGTGGCGCTGTCGTCCTCCTCGTAGAGGCGGACCGCCTCATCGCGGAGCTTCTGGTAGTAGTCGAGGCCTGTCCCTGCGGGGATCAGCTTGCCGATGATCACGTTCTCCTTGAGACCGCGCAGGCGGTCGATCTTGCCGGAGATGGCGGCCTCGGTGAGCACCCGGGTGGTCTCCTGGAACGACGCCGCGGAGAGCCAGGACGCCGTGTTGAGGGCCGCCTTGATCAGGCCGAGCAGCACCGTCTGGGCGATGGACGGCTCGCCGCCCTCGCTCAGCGCCTTGGCGTTGGCCTCCTCGAACTCAAACTGGGAGACGATCTCGCCGGGGAGGAGGTCGGTGTCGCCGGAGGCGTCGACGCGGACCTTCCGCATCATCTGCCGGACGATCACCTCGATGTGCTTGTCGTTGATATCGACGCCCTGGTTCCGGTAGACGGACTGGACCTCGTGGACCAGATAGTTCTGGACGTCATCGCGGCCGCGGACCAGGAGCAGCTCCTGGGGACTGATCGAGCCCTTGGTGATGCGGTCGCCCGCCTGGATGCGGTCGCCGTCGCGAACCACCAGCTCGGACGAGGCCGGCACCGGATACTCGCGGGATTCCTCTTCGGTGGTGCGAACGGCGACCTCGGACTTGCCCACCTTGACCACGCCCGCGTACTTGCTCCGGATTGAAATCTCGCTGCCGTGCTCATCGGTGCCCCGAATCAGCTCGGTGCCCTCGCTGACCGGCATCCCGTCCTCGACCGTCACCGAGTGCCGCGGTGGGATCGGATACGTGGAGTCGAAGACGTCGCGAGAGAAGATCTTGACCTTGAGCGACTTGCTGTCACTCCGGATGATCTCCACCTCGCCGTCGATCTCGCCGATCAGGGCCTTGCCCTTGGGCACGCGGGCCTCGAACAGCTCCTCCACCCGGGGGAGACCCTGGGTGATGTCGGCGCCTCCGGTGGCGACACCTCCGGTGTGGAAGGTCCGCATGGTCAGCTGGGTGCCCGGCTCGCCGATCGACTGGGCGGCGATCACGCCCACCGCCTCGCCGATCTCGACCATCCGGCCGGTGGCCAGGTTGCGGCCGTAGCAGGCGCGGCACACGCCTTCACGGGCCTTGCAGGTCATGATGCTGCGCACCTTGACCCGGGGTAGGCTGCTCCGCTCCGCGAAGATGCGCCGAGCCACCTCGTCGCTGATCTCCTCGCCGGCCGACAGCAGCAGCTCGTCACCCAGGGTGATGTCCTGGGCGACGATGCGGCCCGAGTAGCGCTCGATGACGCGCTCCTTGAGCTCGTCGTCTTCGAGCTCGATCCAGATGCCGGCGGTCGTCTCGCAGTCCTCGATGCGCACGATCACGTCCTGGGCGACGTCCACCAGACGCCGGGTCAGATAACCGGAGTCGGCGGTCCGCAGCGCGGTGTCCGCCAGTCCCTTGCGGGCTCCATGGGTCGAGATGAAGTACTCGAGGACGGTCAACCCCTCGGAGAAGTTGGCCTTGATCGGCAGGTCGATGATCCGGCCGGTGGGGTCGGCCATCAGCCCGCGCATGCCGGCCAGCTGACGGATCTGCTGGGTCGAGCCGCGGGCCCCTGACTGGGACATCATCAGGACGGAGTGGAACTTGTCGAACGACGACATGGTCACCTTGGTCACGTCGTCAGTCGCCTTGGTCCAGATCTCCACGGTCTTCAGGTAGCGCTCGTCGTCGGTGATCAGTCCGCGCCGGTATTGGAGGTCGATCTCCTCGACCGCCCGATCCGCCTCGGCGATGATCGGCGCCTTCCCTGCCGGGGTCTTGATGTCCATGGCGGCGATGGTCACGCCGGCCTTGGTCGCGTAGTGGAAGCCGAGCTTCTTGATGCTGTTGACGATCACGGCGGTGCGCGCCGAACCGTAGAGCTCGTAGCACTCCTTGACGATCTGGGCGAGCTTGCGCTGGTCCATGGTCTCGTTGCGGAAGACCATCGAGGGGAGGTTGCTCTCGGTCGCGATGTCGCCGATCGGCAGCACGTCGTTGAAGATGAGCCGTCCCACGGTGGTGACCACCAGCTCGGTGCCGGTGGGCTCCTCCTCACCCTGGCGGCGGGCGACGAGCAGCCGGCGGGGGAGCCGGACGCGCGCGTAGTGGTGGAGGAAGATCTGCCCGTGCTCGTGCGCGATCACCGCCTCCTCCGCGTTGGAGAAGGTGTGCAGGTGGCGGATCGCCTCGGGGTCGGTGGGCCGGTCCTGTCCCTCCTGGGTGAGGTAGTAGGCGCCCAGCACGATGTCCTGGCTGGGTGCCACCACGGGCCGGCCGTCGGAGGCGCTGAGGATGTTGTTGGACGACATCATCAGGTTCTTGGCCTCGGCGATCGCGCCGCTGAAGAGGGGAACGTGGACGGCCATCTGGTCGCCGTCGAAGTCGGCGTTGAACGCCTTGCAGACGGAGGGATGGATCTGGATCGCCTGCCCCTCGACGAGCACTGGCATGAACGCCTGGATGCCGAGCCGGTGAAGGGTGGGTGCCCGGTTGAGGAGCACCGGGTGCTCCTTGATGACCTGGTCGAGGACGTCCCACACCTCGGGACGCACGCGCTCAACCATCCGCTTGGCGCTCTTGATGTTCTGGGTGTAGTTCTGAGAGACCAGCTCGCGCATGACGAACGGCTTGAACAGCTCCAGGGCCATCTTCTTGGGCAGCCCGCATTCATGGAGGCGCAGCTCAGGGCCGACCACGATGACCGAGCGCCCGCTGTAGTCGACGCGCTTGCCGAGCAGGTTCTGGCGGAACCGGCCCTGCTTGCCCTTGAGCATGTCGGAGAGCGACTTGAGCTTGCGGTTGCCGGTGCCGGTGATGGCCCGCCCGCGGCGGCCGTTGTCGATCAGGGCGTCGACAGCCTCCTGCAGCATCCGCTTCTCGTTGCGGACGATGATCTCGGGGGCGCCCAGCTCGAGCAGCTTCTTCAGCCGGTTGTTGCGGTTGATGACCCTGCGGTAGAGATCGTTGAGGTCGCTGGTGGCGAAGCGGCCGCCGTCCAGCTGCACCATCGGACGCAGCTCGGGCGGGATCACCGGCAGGACGTCGAGGATCATCCAGGTGGGGCTGGTGGCGGACTTGCGGAAGGCCTCGACCACGCGGAGACGCTTGATCGCCTTCTGGCGGCGCTGGCCGCTCGTCGACTTGGACTCCTCACGGAGGAGGAGGGACTCCTGGGCGAGGTCGATCTGGTTGAGCAGCTCCCGGACCGCCTGGGCGCCGGTACCGGCCTTGAAGACCTTGCCGAACTTCTCGATGTGCTCGCGGTACTGCGTGTCCGTGAGCAGTTCGCGTGGCGCCAGGGACTCCAGCTGCTGACGGCTGTTCTCGATCTCCTGACGGAGGCTCTCCAGCTCGCCACTGCCGGCGTGCGCTGCCTCCGCCCGGGCCCCTTCGGCGTCCGCGCGCCACTGGGCGATCTCGGCGGCGGCCTCGTCCTGAGCGGCCAGAACCCGCCGTGCCGTCTCCTCCTCGAGCGTCTCGCGACGCTGGGTGAGGCGGTCCTGGACCAGGAGGGCGGCGTCCTCGTCAAGGACCTTCCCCTTCTCGAGCACGACCTCGTCCTCGACACCGTCGCCGAGGATGAAGCGCGCGGGAGCCTTCTTGCCCTTCAGTTGCTGGATGCGCTCGTCGAGGTCGGCGGCTGACTGCTCGAGTGCGGCCACGCGCTGTTCGCGCTCAGCCTGGATTCCCATCACCCGGTCAGCCACCTCGGTCTCCCTGGTCGAGACGCGCTCGATCAGGTCCGACACACCGCTGTCGCCACGAAGCTTCTCGCGGAGGGCGACCATCCGCTCGTCGGTGTCCGGGTCGAGCTTGGCGAGCAGATCCTGGCGGGCCTTCTCGTCAACCGATGTCACGATGTGGTTGGCGAAGTAGAGGACCTTCTCGAGGTTGCGCGGGCTCATGTCGAGGAGCAGTCCCATCCGGGAGGGGATGCCCTTGAAGTACCAGACGTGAGACACGGGCGAGGCCAGCTTGATGTGCCCCATCCGCTCCCGGCGCACCTTGCTCCGGGTCACCTCGACGCCGCACTTGTCGCAGATGATGCCCTTGTACCGGTATCGCTTGTACTTGCCGCAGTGGCATTCCCAGTCCTTGGTCGGGCCGAAGATCTTCTCGCAGAAGAGCCCGTCCCGTTCCGGCTTGAGGGTGCGGTAGTTGATCGTCTCCGGCTTGGTGACCTCGCCGTGCGACCAGGAGAGGATCATCTCCGGGCTGGCGATGGAGAGTCGGAGCGCGTCGAAGTTCTCGAGTTTCAGCATCACTGACCTTCAGTTGCGTTGGGCAGGTGTCGCCGGTTGATCACGGCAGGAATTTCGCAGGTGGCGTGCGATCCGGGCGGGGTCGACGCAGGAGCGGTGGAGGAGAGGCGGGGCTGCGTGCGCAGCGCAGGCTTGCCGCAGGCGCGGGTTGCAACCGCGCCGAGGCAAGGGCGCCGAGCGCCAGTCAGGGCGCTCGGACGCCCGGGCCGGAGCGGAGCACCTGCCCCGTCTCTCAGCCCGGAGCGCATCTGGATCTGTCCGCTCAACGACCGGCCTCGTCGACGTCGTCCCTCTCGTCTCTTTCCAGGTGGATACCGAGGTCCAGCGGGATGTCGGGTATGTCCTCCTCGCCGAGGATGATCTGATTCTCATCTTCGGACTGGATCTCGACGCCCAGGGCCAGACCCTCCAGCTCCTTGACCAGGACCCGGAACGACTCCGGGATACCGGCCTCGAGAGTGTTCTCGCCCTTGACGATGGCCTCGTACGCCTTGACCCGGCCGACGATGTCGTCCGACTTGACGGTGAGGATCTCCTGGAGGATGTGACTGGCGCCGTACGCCTCGAGAGCCCAGACCTCCATCTCTCCGAAGCGCTGACCACCAAACTGCGCCTTGCCTCCCAGGGGCTGCTGGGTGACCAGGGAGTAGGGGCCGGTGCTCCGGGCGTGGATCTTGTCCTCGACGAGATGGGCCAGCTTGAGCATGTAGATCTGTCCGACCGTGATATCGCGGTCAAAGAAGTCGCCGGTCCGGCCGTCGCGGAGCCGCACCTTGCCGCTCGGGGGCAGCCCCGCTCGCGCCAGCTCCTTCTCGATGACGGCCTCTGACGCGCCGTCGAAGACGGGCGACGCCACCTTCATCCCCAGGGCCTGCGCGGCCCAGCCGAGGTGGGTCTCCAGCACCTGACCGAGGTTCATCCGGCTGGGGACACCGAGCGGGTTGAGCACGATCTCGACCGGGGTTCCGTCGGGCAGGTAGGGCATGTCCTCGATGGGGAGGATGCGGGCGATGACGCCCTTGTTGCCGTGGCGCCCGGACATCTTGTCGCCCTGGGAGATCTTCCGCTTCTGGGCGACGTACACCCGGATCAGCTCGTTGACCCCCGGGGGCAGCTCATGACCCGACTCGCGGCTGAACACCTTGACGTCGACCACCGTGCCCCGCTCGCCGTGGGGGACGCGGAGCGACGAGTCCCGGACCTCGCGGGCCTTCTCTCCGAAGATGGCCCGGAGCAGCCGCTCCTCGGCGGACAGCTCGGACTCGCCCTTGGGGGTGATCTTGCCGACCAGGATGTCGCCCGGCTGGACCTCGGCGCCGATGTAGATGATGCCCCGGTCGTTGAGGTTCTTCAGTGACTCCTCGGCGATGTTGGGGAGGTCGCGGGTGATGTCCTCGGGGCCGAGCTTGGTGTCGCGGGCCTCGATCTCGAACTCCTCGATGTGGATCGAGGTGTACTTGTCCTCCCGGACCACCGACTCGCTGATCAGGATCGCGTCCTCGAAGTTGTACCCCTCCCACGGCATGAAGGCGCACAGCACGTTGCGGCCCAGGGCCAGCTCGCCGTTGTCGGTGGAGGGGCCGTCGGCCAGCGCGCTGCCCGCCTCGACCCGATAGCCCGCCTTGACCGTGATCCGCTGGGAGAGGCAGGTGCCCTGGTTGCTCCGGACGAACTTGTGGATGCCATACCAGATGTCCGGCCCGCCGTCGTCGGGCCGCACCAGGATGCCGATGCCGGCGTCCTGCCCGCTGCGGACCTTGACCACGGAGCGGTCGTCGTCCGCCGGCTCCGGCCAGGAGACGCCGACCACCGTCCCATTGCCCTGGGAGATGACCATCTCTCCCGAGTTGCGGGCCGCATGGATCTCCATGCCGGTGCCCACGATGGGCGCCTCGCTGACCAGCAGCGGGACCGCCTGTTTCTGCATGTTCGAACCCATCAGGGCCCGGTTGGCGTCGTCGTGCTCGAGGAAGGGGATGAGCGCGGTCGCCACCGAGACCGTCTGCTTGGGCGAGACGTCCATGTAGTCGACCTCGGCCACCGGAAGGTCCTTGAAGGTGTGCCGGCTCCGGCAGGCGGTGTGGACCACGGTGAAATGACCGGCCCTGTCGACCGGCGCGTTGGCCTGGGCGACCGTGTACTTGTCCTCCTCGTCGGCGGAGAGGAAGACGATCTCGTCAGAAACCCAGGGGACGATCCGGACGCGCTCGACGCCCTTGTGGGCCAGCTTCTTGACGTCGTCGGCGCTCAGCACCTGGCCGGCGTGGAGGGAGTCGGCGTCCTCCCGGAGGGTCTGGCCCGCCAGGGCACCGCTCTCCCGCGGGTCGCCGGGCGAGACGTCGCGGTAGACGCGCCGGAAGGGGGCCTCGATGAACCCGAACTCGTTGACCCGGGCAAAGGTCGCCAGGGAGCCGATCAGCCCAATGTTCGGCCCCTCGGGCGTCTCGATCGGGCAGATCCGGCCGTAGTGGCTGTAGTGGACGTCCCGGACGTCGAAGCCGGCTCGCTCCCGGGAGAGGCCGCCCGGCCCGAGTGCGGAGAGGCGCCGCTTGTGGGTCAGCTCCGCCAGCGGGTTGGTCTGGTCCATGAACTGGGAGAGCTGCGAGGAGCCGAAGAACTCCTTGATCGCCGCCACCACCGGCCGGGCGTTGATCAGGCTGGCTGCGGTGACCGTCGCCGCGTCGCAGATGGTCATCCGCTCCTTGATGATCCGCTCCATCCGGATCAGCCCCATCCGGAACTGGTTCTGGAGGAGCTCGCCGACGGCCCGCACCCGGCGATTGCCGAGGTGGTCGATGTCGTCGGATTCGCCCATGCCGTTGTTGAGCGAGATCAGCTTGCGGACGATGGAGACGAAGTCCTGGTTGTCCAGCACCCGCCGTTCCTTGTCCAGGGCCCGCTCCCGGGCCTCGTCCTCGGGGATGCCCAGGTTCTTGTCCAGCTTGAAGCGGCCCACCTTGCTCAGATCAAAGCGGCGGGGGTTGAAGAAGAGCGAGCTCAGCAGGTTGCGGGCGTTCTCCACCGTGGGCGGGTCGCCGGGGCGGATCTTGCGGTAGAGCTCGATCAGCGCCTCCTCGACCGAGCTGGTGGCGTCCTTCTCCAGGGTCGCCTGGACATAGGTGTGCTCGGGGTCGTTGTCGGCGTCGGCGAAGAAGGCCCGGATGTCGTCGTTGCCGGCGTAGCCGAGGGCTCGCACCAGGGTGGTCACCGGGACCTTGCGCTTGCGGTCGATCTTGACCGTCAGCACGTCCTTGTTGGAGGTCTCGATCTCGAGCCAGGCTCCCCGGTTGGGGATCAGCTTGGCGGAGTACAGCATCCGGCCGGAAACCCGGTCCTCGGAGCCCGTGAAGTAGACCCCGGGGGAGCGCACCAGCTGGCTGACCACGACGCGCTCGGTGCCGTTCACGATGAAGGTGCCCTGGGGGGTCATCATCGGGAAGTCGCCCATGAAGACCTCGGTCTCCTTGATCTCGCCGGCGTTCTCGCCGGTCTTGATGTGGAGGCGGGTGTTGATCCGGAGCGGGGCGCTGAAGGTCATGTCCCGCTGCCGGCACTCCTCCTCATCGAACTTGGGCACCCCGAACTCGTAATCGAGGAAGCGCAACTCATAGTTCTTGCCCGTGTAGTCGGTGATCGGGTTGATCTCGTCGAAGAGCTCTCGCAGCCCCTCCCGACAGAACCAAGCGAATGAATCCAACTGGGTCTGGATGAGGTTCCCCACCTCCAGCTTGTCTGCGATCTGACCGTAGTTGTGACGGATGCTGGAGGGCGTGGAAGCAGAAAGGACCATGTGCTAGAGTTCCCCTGACAAGCGGCTACGCGCGGACGCCGACGGTGACGGGCACAATCTCACAGCATACCAAACCCGCCGGCTCCCGGGCGCGGAGTGTCGTGCCCGCGCGAGCGGATGTTCGGTTCGCCGTAGCAGGATGCCCAGGCCGTCCAGTGTACCCGGTACGGCCCTACTCAAACTGCCGGCACCGACTTCGCCTCGCCGCTGGCGACGCGCGAAGCGCTCCCCCATGGCGGGGTGAGGCGAGCGCGGCTTGGCCGCGCCGCCGAGGGGCGGCGAGCCCCTGTCAGAAGAGGAGGGGCCCCCACGTGGCCTGCCACGTGGGGAACCAGCCAGCTCAGCGGATCTCGGCGGAGGCGCCGGCCTCCTCGAGCTTCGCCTTGACCTGGTCGGCCTCCTCCTTCGGCACCGCCTCGCGGACGGGCTTGGGGGCGGCGTCGACGAGGTCCTTGGACTCCTTGAGGCCCAGGCCGGTGATCTCGCGGACCGCCTTGATGACGTTGACCTTGGCGTCGCCGATGGCGGTCAGGACGACAGTGAACTCGGTCTGCTCCTCGGGGGCCGCAACCTCGGCGGCGGCGGTGGCGGCGGGAGCGGCGGCGACCGCGGCGGCCGCCTTGATGCCGAGCTTCTCCTCCATGAGCTTCACGGCGTTGATGACGTCCAGAACGCTCCACGTCGGGAGGGCGTCCACGAACTCCTCGGGGGTGATGGCTTTGGTTGCCATGATGTTGGTCATCTCCTGGATTGATTCAATTGATCGGATCGGACACGGAAGACGGGCGGAGCGGCGAGGTCAGGCGGCCTCGAGCTTTGCCCGGTAGGCGTCGAGGGTGGCGGCGAGGTTGCCCGTGATGCTGGTGAGGGCGCCCGCCAGGAGGGTGAGCGGGGACTGGAGAGTGCCGGCAAGCTGGGCGAGCAGGACGTTGCGCGGCGGCAGCTCGGCGAGGGTCTGGACCCCGCGGGCGTCGAGCACCTGTCCCTCGACGAACCCCGCGATGAGGGGGAGCCGGCGGTTGGCCCGGTAGTAGTCGCTGAGGACCTTGGCCGGAACCGAGAGCTCGCCGAACCCGAGGGCCAGGCCCACCGGCCCGCTGAGGACGGAGCCCAGGTCGCCGATGCCGGCCTCCCGGGCGGCCCTGCGGGCGAGGGTGTTCTTGACCACGTGGAAGCCGATCCCCTGGCTCCGCAGCTGGGTGCGCAGCTCCTCGAGCTGCTTGACGGTCAGTCCCCGGTAGTCGCTGACGATGGCCGAGGTGGCCCGGCCGAGCTCCTCGGCGAGGCTCTCCACCGTCGCCCGCTTGCGGGGGCCGGCGCGCTGGGCCGCCTCCTCGGCGGTCGTGGCCTTGGGCATCGGTATCTGTCCTCCAGGCGGGCCGCCACAACCGCCCTGTGAGAGCGGCGGACGGCGGGCGTCACGACGACGCCGGGCCGGACGACCGATCCCACCTGCGCAGGAGATTGAGGGGGTGACCCCCGCCTGCGGTCTCGGGCGAGATGCTTGAGCGCCGTGATGGATCCGGTGAGGGGCCGAGGATAGCAGACCGATCCTGGTCAGAAGCCCTGACACCCGGCCGGTGGCGCTGCCACCATATGAAAGAGGAGGGATGCACATGCTTCTCGAAGGGCGACGGGCCCTGGTCACCGGGGGGTCGAGCGGGATCGGCAGGGCGACCGCCCTGCGCCTCGGCGAGGAGGGGGCCCGGGTGGCGGTCAACTACCGCTCGGAGCGGGAGCGTCCCGCTGCCGAGGCGGTGGCCGCCGCGATCGACCCCTCGGCCGCTCGCGCCTTCCCCGTCCAGGCGGATGTCGGGGTCGAGGCGGACGTGGTCCGGATGGTGGGGGAGTGCCGCGAGCGGCTGGGCGGACTCGACCTGCTGGTCAACAACGCCGGCATCGAGAGCCAGGCACCCACCCTGGAGATGAGCCTCGAGGTCTGGGAGCAGGTCCTGCGGACCAATCTCACCGGCGCCTTCCTCTGCATCCGGGAGGCCGGCAGACTGATGGCCGCGGAGCGGCGGGGGGTGATCGTCAACATCAGCTCGGTCCACGAGTTCATCCCCTGGCCGGGCTACGCCCACTACTGTGCTTCCAAGGGCGGCCTCAAGCTGCTCACCGAGACCGTCGCCCTGGAGTGGGCTCCCCTCGGCATCAGGGTGCTGGCGATCGCCCCGGGGGCCATCGCCACCCCCATCAACTCGACCGTCCTCGACGACCCCGCGGCCCGCCGGCAGGTGGAGTCCGAGATCCCGCTCGGCCGCTTCGGCCGGCCGGAGGAGATCGCCGCGGCGGTGGTCTGGGCGGCGAGCGAGGAGGCCGCGTACCTCACCGGGACGACCCTCGTGATCGACGGCGGCATGAGCAACTACCCCCGATTCAGGTGAGGTGACCGCGCCCAACGCCGGGACCCCGCCCGCCCGGCGACCATCCATCACCCGCTGGAAGCACCTGGCCTCGCTCAACCCCGGCGGCTGGTACGACCTGGCCACCGAGGACACCGGCGAGGTGCCGGTGCGCCTCTTCCTGACCCCCGCGCTGCTGGACGACGTCGAGGACCTCGTCTACCCGCAGATCGTCAACGCCACCCGCTTCCCCCGGGTCCGGCTGGTCGCGATCACCCCCGACGTCCATGTGGGCTACGGGGTCCCGGTCGGCTCGGTGATCCTCACCGACGCGGTCGCAGGGGCCGTGGCCATGGGCCCGGTGGGCTTCGACATCGGCTGCGGGATGGTTTCGGCCAGATCGGAGGTGCCCGCACAGAGGGCCACCCCGGAGAGGCGCCTCGCCTTCAATCGGGCCGTGATCGGCCGGGTGGCGATGGGGGCGGGGGCGGCCAGCCGGACCCGGCTGAGCCGGCTCGAGCGCCCCGAGTTCGAGGCCATCTGCCGCGGCGGTGCCGCCCACTATGTGGAGAGGTACGGCTCCCGCTTCGACCGGCACCGGGCCGAGCGGGACCGGATCCCGGTCGACGACTCCTGGGAGGTGCCCTGGGGCGGTCCGGGGCGGCCCGAGCGCGGCATCCCCCAACTCGGCTCCCTGGGCGGTGGCAATCACTTCATCGAGCTCCAGGAGAGCATCGAGGCGGGCACCCTCTTCGTTCAGGTGCACACCGGCAGCCGGGGCTTCGGCCACGGGCTGGCCACCAACTACTTCGAGCTCGCCCGGGCGGAGCGGCCGGACGTCATCACCAACCTCGACCTCGGCTACTTCACCCCCGACTCGGTCCATCACCGCGCCTATCTCAACGCGGTGGCCGCCGGCGCCAACTTCGCGATCGTCAACCGGATGGTGATCGCGGAGGAGGTGGGGGCCGCCTTCGAGGAGACCTTCGGCGAGCCGCTGGAGATGGTCTACGAGATCAGCCACAATCTGGTCCAGCGCGAGACCCACCCCGAGTTCGGGGACGTCCACGTGCATCGGAAGGGGGCCACCCGGGCCTTCCCGGCCGGCCACCCCGCGCTCGCCGGGACGATGTGGGCGGAGCGCGGCCACCCGGTCCTCATCCCGGGGTCCAATCTCGATCTCTCCTTCATCCTCCGCCCCCTCCCCGGGGCCGTCGCCAGCGGGTACTCGGTCAACCACGGCGCCGGCCGCCGCCTCTCCAGGTCGGCGGCGATGCGGCAGCTCGACCAGACGGCCATCGACGCCCAGTACCGGGATCGGGGCATCGTGGTCAACGCCGACGGCCGGGTGCCCCTCGACGAGGCCGGCCCGGCCTACAAGTCCTCCCAGGAGGTGGTCAACGCGGTGGTGACCGCCGGCCTCGCCGAGATCGAGCACCGGCTCCGCCCGCTGGCGTCGCTCAAGGCGGCCGATGCGCGTCCGCGCCGGCAGGGAGGGGCCCGCTGAATTGACGGCGGAGCCTCGGCGCTGGTAGGATGCTCCCTCGCGCCCATCGGGGCGAGGTTGCGTCCATGCGCGCCCCGGAAGGGGTGCTGTTCAATTCAGAACGGAGTTCTGTGCCCACCACCCAGCAGCTGGTCCGCAAGGGCCGGGTCCGGATCAACCGGAAGACCAAGGCCCCCGCCCTGCACGGCTCGCCCCAGAGGCGCGGCGTCTGCGTGCGCGTCTACACGACCACCCCCAAGAAGCCGAACTCGGCGCTCCGGAAGGTGGCTCGGGTGCGGCTGACCAGCAAGGCCGAGGTGACCGCCTACATCCCGGGGATCGGGCACAACCTCCAGGAGCACTCGGTGGTGCTGATCCGGGGCGGCCGCGTCAAGGACCTCCCCGGCGTTCGCTACCACATCATCCGGGGCACCCTGGACACCGCCGGGACCAAGAACCGGAAGCAGGGGCGCAGCAAGTACGGCGCCAAGCGCGAGAAAGCGGCCAAGTAGAGATTCATTCGAAATGCCACGTCGAGCCCGCGTCCAGCGACGCAACATCCTCCCGGACCCGATCTACGCCAGCCCCGCGCTCGCGAAGTTCATCAACTGCGTGATGCTCGCCGGCAAGAAGTCGACCGCCCAGAAGATCGTCTACGACGCCTTCGAGAAGGTCAGGCGCTCCAGCCGGCGCGAGCCGCTCGACGTCTTCGACCAGGCCATGCGCAATGTGACCCCGGTGATCGAGGTCAAGCCCAAGCGGGTTGGCGGCGCCACCTACCAGGTGCCCGTCGAGATCCGCCACGACCGGCGCCAGGCGCTCGCCCGCCGCTGGGTCATCCGCTATGCCCGGGCCCGGGGTGGCAAGAGCATGGCCGACCGGCTGGCCGCCGAGTTGATGGACGCCGCCAATGGGGTGGGAGCGTCGGTCAAGCGGAAGGAAGACACCCACAAGATGGCCGAGTCGAACAAGGCCTTCTCGCACTTCCGATACTGATCTGAAGTTTGTGGTCCTGTACTGATGAGCACCGCAGTCGCCGGTCGCGCTGTCGCGCTGGAGAAGTACCGGAATATCGGGATCATGGCCCACATCGACGCGGGCAAGACCACGACGACCGAGCGCGTCCTCTTCTACACGGGCCGCATCCACCGGATGGGGGAGGTCCACGAGGGCGCCGCCACCATGGACTGGATGATCCAGGAGCAGGAGCGCGGGATCACCATCACCTCGGCCGCCACGGCGGCGGAGTGGCGCGGCCATCGAATCAACATCATCGATACACCCGGGCATGTGGACTTCACCATGGAGGTGGAGCGCAGTCTCCGGGTCCTGGACGGCGCGGTGGCGGTGTTCGACGCCGTGGCCGGGGTCGAGCCCCAGTCCGAGACGGTCTGGCGGCAGGCGGACCGCTACCAGGTTCCGCGGATCTGCTTCATCAACAAGATGGACCGGATGGGGGCCGACTTCTACGCCTCGCTGCAGTCGATCAAGGACCGGCTGGGGGCCAACCCGATTCCCATCCAGCTCCCGATCGGCAGCGAGGCCGGCTTCGTCGGAATGGTCGACCTGGTCAACCTGACCAGCATCGTCTACCTCGACGATCTCGGCACCACCAGCGAGCGTGGTGAGATCCCCGAGGAGATGAAGGCCGAGGTGGCCAAGTGGCGCCACACGCTCGTGGAGGCGGTCGCCGAGACCGACGACGAGCTGCTCGGCCGCTACCTGGAGGGGGAGGAGCTCTCCGCCGACGACATCCGCCGCGGGCTCCGCATCGGGACCATCAAGACCCAGCTGGTGCCCGTGCTCTGCGGCGCCGCGCTCAAGAACCGGGGCGTCCAGCCGATGCTCGACGCGGTCGTCGACTACCTGCCGTCCCCGCTTGATGTCCCCCCCATCGAGGGGCACGTCCCAGGGAAGGTGGAGCCCGGCCGCCGTCCGGCCGACGACGACCAGCCCTTCGCGGCGATCGCCTTCAAGATCGCCAACGACCCCTTCGTCGGCAACCTCACCTTCTTCCGGGTCTACAGCGGCACCCTGAAGAGCGGCTCCTACGTCTTCAACGCCACCCAGGGGCAGCGCGAGCGGATCGGGCGCATCCTCCAGATGCACGCCAACCACCGCGAGGATATCGAGGAGGTCCGGACCGGCGACATCGCGGCCGCCATCGGCCTCAAATCGACGACCACCGGGGACACGCTCTGCGCCGAGGATTCTCCCATCGTCCTGGAGGCGATGGTCATCCCGGAACCGGTGATCTCGGTCGCCGTCGAGCCCAAGACCAAGGCCGACCAGGACAAGATGGGCCTGGCCCTCCAACGGCTCGCGGCCGAGGACCCCACCTTCCGGGTCCGCACCGACGAGGACAGCGGCCAGACCGTGATCTCAGGGATGGGCGAGCTCCACCTCGAGATCATCGTCGACCGCATGCTCCGCGAGTTCAAGGTCGACGCCAGCGTGGGCAAGCCCCAGGTCGCCTACCGGGAGACCATCACCATCCCGGCGCACGGCACCGGGCGGTTCGTCCGCCAGACCGGCGGCCACGGCCAGTACGGCCACGTGGAGCTGGAGCTGCGGCCCCAGGAGCCGGGGAAGGGCTTCGAGTTCGTCTCCAAGATCGTCGGGGGCTCCATCCCCAAGGAGTACATCAAGCCGGTCGAGAAGGGGATCACCGAGGCTCTCGCCAACGGGGTGCTGGCCGGCTGCCCGGTCGTCGACATCAAGGTCACCCTGGTCGACGGCTCCTACCACGAGGTCGACTCCTCCGAACAAGCGTTCCAGATCGCCGGCTCGATGGGCTTCAAGGACGGGATGCGCAAGGCCAAGCCGGCGCTCCTGGAGCCGATCATGAAGGTCGATGTACCCATGCCGGAGGAGTACATGGGCGAGGTCATGGGGGACCTTTCGGGCCGTCGGGGGCACATCCTGGGCATGGAAGGACGCGGGACGACCCAGATCGTTCATGCTCTGGTGCCGCTGGCAGCGATGTTCGGCTATGCCACCGAGCTCCGCTCGATGACCCAGGGCCGCGCCTCGTACTCCATGGAATTCCACCACTACCAGCAGCTACCCTCTGGCCTCGCCGACGAGATCGTCGCCAAGGCCAGGTCGTGACCCGCGAACAGAGCAATCCAACCGGGAGCCAGCACAGGACCACCAGCGAGACGCAGAGGAACTGAGAAGGCCATGGGCAAGAAGAAGAAATACACCAGCACCAAGCCCCACGTGAACGTCGGGACCATCGGTCACATCGACCACGGTAAGACGACGTTGACGGCTGCCATCACCAAGACCCTCGCTGAACGCGTCGGTGGTGCCAACTCGTTCGTATCGTTCGATCAGATCGACAACGCGCCCGAAGAGAAGGCGCGGGGCATCACCATCGCCACCGCCCACGTCGAGTACGAGACGGCCGCTCGCCACTACGCCCACGTCGACTGCCCCGGGCACGCCGACTACATCAAGAACATGATCACCGGTGCCGCCCAGATGGACGGCGCCATCCTCGTGGTGGCCGCCACCGACGGGCCGATGCCCCAGACCCGGGAGCACATCGTGCTGGCCCGGCAGGTCGGCGTCCCCTACATCGTGGTCGCCCTCAACAAGGTCGACCAGGTCGACGACGAGGAGCTGCTCGAGCTGGTCGAGCTGGAGATCCGCGAAGTGCTCGCCCGGTACGAGTTCAACGACGTCCCGGTGGTCCGGGTCTCGGCCCTCAAAGCCCTGGAGGGCGACAAGGAGGCCGGCGACCAGGTGATGGCTCTCATGGATGCCGTCGACAGCTACATCCCGCTGCCCGAGCGGCCCACCGACAAGCCGTTCATGATGCCGATCGAGGACGTCTTCTCGATCGAGGGTCGCGGCACCGTGGTCACCGGGCGCATCGACCGCGGGATCATCAAGGTCAACGAGCCGGTCGAGATCGTCGGCATCCGGGACACCACCAAGACGACGGTGACCGGCGTCGAGATGTTCCACAAGGAGCTGGACGGCGGCGGCGAGGCGGGCATGAACGTGGGCTGCCTCATCCGCGGCATCAAGCGCGAGGACGTGGAGCGCGGCCAGGTGCTGGCCAAGCCGGGCTCCATCAACCCGCACACCAAGTTCAAGGCCCAGGTCTACGTCCTCAGCAAGGAGGAGGGCGGGCGCCACACCCCGTTCTTCACCGGGTACCGGCCCCAGTTCTACATCCGGACCACGGACGTGACCGGCAGCATCGCTCTGCCCGAGGGCACCGAGATGGTGATGCCCGGTGACAACGTGGAGATGGGGGTGGAGCTGATCACCCCGATCGCCGTCGAAGACGGGATGCGGTTCGCCATCCGCGAGGGCGGTCACACCGTCGGCGCCGGCGCCGTCACCTCGATCGAGAAGTAGCGGTAGGGGAGAAGGCAGCGGCATCGCCATGGCGCAGAAAATTCGCATTCGGCTCAAGGCTTACGACCACCGGGTCCTGGATCAGGCCGCCTCGAAGATCGTCGAGACCGTGGTCCGGACCGGGGCGCACGTCGCCGGGCCGGTGCCCTTGCCCACCCGGATCAGCAAGTGGACCGTGGTCCGCTCGCCGTTCATCGACAAGGACTCCCGCGAGCAGTTCGAGATGCGCACCCACAAGCGGATCCTCGACATCCTCGACCCCAACCCCAAGGTGGTCGACGCCCTGATGCGGCTCAACCTGCCGAGCGGGGTGGATATCGAGATCAAGCTGGGAGACCAGCGGTGATGCCGCTCAGATCCGCCCAGCTCGGCGTCAGCTCCGCTGCTCAGTCGGTCACGCACGTCAGTACGCTCCCTCCCTGCGCTGCTCGTTTCCTTGATCTGAGCGGCCTGAGCGGCATCACGGAGTCTTTCGATGTCTAAAGGACTGCTGGCGCGGAAACTGGGGATGACCCAGCTCTTCACCGAGCAGGGCACGGTGGTGTCGGTCACCGTCCTGGAGGCGGACTCCTGCCACGTCGTGCAGGTGAAGACCCCCGGCATCGACGGCTACGACGCCGTGCAGCTGGGCTTCGGAGAGAAGAAACCCCGCCGTACCACCAAGCCCGAGGCCGGCCACTTCAAGCGCGCCGGGACGCCGCCGCTCGCCCACCTCGCCGAGGTCCGGGACGCGGGCAGCCCCGCCGTGGGAACCCGGTTGTCGGTGTCGCTCTTCGAGGCGGGCGAACGTGTCGACGTCACCGGCATCACCCAGGGCAAGGGCTTTGCCGGGCAGCACAAGCGTCACAACTTTCACCGGGGCCCGGTGAGCCACGGCTCGCACAACATCAAGCAGGCGGGATCGATCGGCTCGACCGACGCCGCCCGTGTCTTCAAGGGGTTGAAGATGGCCGGCCACCTGGGCGCGTCGCGCGCCACCGTCCTCCGTCTCGAGGTGGTGCGTGTCGATCCCGAACGCAACCTGCTGCTGGTGCGGGGCGCCGTCCCCGGGCATCGTGACTCCGTGGTCCTGGTCCGCGACAGCGAGCGCAGCGGAGCGCTGGTCTCATGAGCACCGCTCCGGTCGTCGACCTCACCGGCGCGAGCCAGGGGGAGCTCGAGCTTCCCGAGACGGTCTTCTCGGTGATCCCGCACGCCACCGTGATGCACCAGGCGCTGCTCCGCCAGCTCGCCAACGCCCGTCAGGGGACCCACGACAGCAAGACCCGCACCGAGGTGAGGGGCGGAGGCCGCAAGCCATACCGGCAGAAGGGCACCGGCCGGGCCCGGCAGGGGTCGATCCGGGCACCCCATTACGCTGGAGGCGGCACCGTCTTCGGGCCCACCCCCCGCGACCACAGCCTGCAGATGCCTCGCAAGCAGCGGCGCCTGGCCCTGCGCAGCGCGCTCAGCGTCAAGGCCGCAGAGAGCCAGATCACAGTCCTCGACAGGATCGAGCTGGAGGAGCCGAAGACCAAGGTCGTGACCGGATTCCTCCAGGCGCTCGACGCCGGCCGCCGCGTGCTCGTGGTGCTCGGCTCCCATCACGACGCTCTCGAGCTGAGCGCCCGGAACCTCCCCGAGGTCCGGGTCATCCTGGCCGGCAACATCTCGGTGCGCGACCTGCTCACCGCCGACACGGTGGTGATGACCCGGGATGCCGTCGAGCACATCGCGGAGGCATGGGGATGAGCCAGGGACGCGCCTTTCACCAGGTCATCCTGCGGCCGATCTCGAGCGAGAAGTCGTACGCGGTCATGGGCGGTCTCAACAAGTACACGTTCGCCTGCCCTTCCCACGTGACCAAGGTCGACATCCGGCGGGCCATCGAGGAGGCCTTCCCCGAGCAGAACCTGACCGTGACGGCGGTCAACGTCCTGGCCGTCCACGGCAAGGTGCGCAGCCGGCAGTACCGGCGCGGCAGCGGCGCCCGGCTGATCGGGAAGAGCCCCGATTGGAAGAAGGCGGTGGTGACGCTGGCTCCCGGGCAGAAGATCCCCGGACTGTTCGAGGGCGTATAGAGCGATGCCAGTCAACAAGTACAAGCCGACCAGCGCTGGCCGCCGATTCATGGCCGTCAGCTCCTTCGAGGAGGTCACCAAGACCACCCCGGAGCGCAGCCTGACCGTCCATCTCAAGAAGGCGAGCGGGCGCAACAACACCGGCCGGATCACGGTCCGTCACCACGGAGGCGGACACACCAAGCTCTACCGGGTGATCGACTTCCGGCGGACCAAGCGCGACATCCTCGCCCAGGTGGCGGCGATCGAGTACGACCCCAACCGGAGCGCCCGCATCGCTCTCCTCCACTACGCCGACGGCGAGAAGCGCTACATCCTTGCCCCCCTGGGGCTGACCGTCGGGACCCTCATCAGCGCCGGTGCCGGCGCTGAGATCAAGCCCGGCAACGCCCTGCCGCTCTCCAACATCCCGCTGGGCACGACCATCCACAACCTCGAGGTGCTCCCGGGCCGTGGCGGCCAGCTGGTGCGCAGCGCCGGCGTCGCGGCCCAGCTGATTGCCAAGGAGGGCGAGTTCGCCACCGTGCGGATGCCCTCCGGGGAGGTCCGGCGGATCGACGTCCGCTGTTTCGCCACCGTCGGCCAGGTCGGCAACGCCGATCACGAGAACCAGAACATCGGCAAGGCGGGCAAGTCGCGCTGGCGGGGCTGGCGGCCATCGGTGCGCGGCATGGCCATGAACCCCTTCGATCACCCGCACGGAGGCGGCGAGGGTCGCAGCGGCGCCGGCGGGCACCCGCAGACCCCATGGGGCAAGCCGGCACTCGGCTACCGCACCCGCCGCAACAAGAAGACCGACCGCATGATCGTGCGTCGCCGGAAGAAGTGAGACCATGAGCCGTTCCCTCAAGAAAGGGCCGTTCTGCGACGATCACCTGCTCGCCAAGATTCAGAAGCTGAACCAGAGCAGGGAGAAGCGGGTCATCAAGACCTGGTCGCGGCGCAGCGACATCTTCCCGGAGATGGTCGGACACACCATCGCCGTCCATGACGGGCGCAAGCACAACCCGGTGTTCATCACCGAGGCCATGGTCGGACACAAGCTCGGCGAGTTCGCCGCCACTCGCAAGTACCGCGGGCACGGCCACCACACCGAGCGGAGCACTGCCCTCAAGTGAAAGTCATCGCCACTGCCAAGGACGTTCGGATCACCTCCCGCAAGGCGAGGCTGGTCGCTGACAGCGTGGTCGGCCTGCCCGTGGCCGAGGCTCTCGCGCTGCTCAGCTTCACCCCGCGCCACGCCGCCAAGGAGGTGGCCAAGGTGATCAAGTCGGCTGCCGCCAACGCGGAGCACAACTACAACCTGGAGGCCTCCTCGCTCCGCGTCGACCGCATCGACGTCGACCAGGCCGGGATCATGAAGCGCTTCATCCCCAAGCCTCGGGGCATGGCCGGGAGCCTGTTCAAGCGGATGAGCCATCTCCGCTGCTACGTCACCGACGAGGAGCCGGCGCCGGACCGCCGTCGCCGCTCGGTGGTCGCGATGCCGGGCCGGTCGGGAGGACAGGGATCGACCAGGCCGGCGGCCACCCGCCGCCGTCGCCCGGCCCAGATCCGCCGGGCCCAGGAGGCGGCCACCGCGGCAGCCGCCACCGAGCAGGAGGCCCCGGAGGTCCCCGCGAACCTGGCGAGCGACGAGATCCAGACATCCGAGACCGACGCCCGTGACCCGGGCGCGGCGGAGGTCGACGCAGTCGAAGCCGAGGCTGACGCTGACGCTGACGCCGGTCAGGACGACGAGGAGAAGGACTGATGGGACAGAAGGTGAACCCTATCGGCTTCCGCCTCGGGGTCTACCGCCAGTGGGACGCCCGCTGGTATGCGGACAAGGAGTACACCAAGCTGCTCCACGAGGACCTGGCGATGCGCCGGCTGATCGGCAGCCGTCTCCGCAACGCCGGCGTGGCCCGCATCGAGACCGAGCGCAGCGCCAACCAGCTGACCGTGATCATCCAGACGGCCAAGCCCGGCATCGTGATCGGCAAGCAGGGCGCGTCCGTCGACGCCCTCCGCGACGAGCTGGAGAGGATCAGCGGCAAGAAGGTCCGGGTGACCATCCACGAGATCAAGGTGCCCGAGCTGGACGCCCGGCTGGTCGCGGAGAACGTGGCCTCCCAGTTGGAGAAGCGGATCGCCTTCCGGCGCGCCCTCAAGCAGACTGTGATGCGGAGCATGCGGGCCGGTGCCAAGGGCGTGAAGCTCGAGGTGAGCGGCCGTCTGGGCGGTGCGGAGATGTCCCGCCGGGAGTGGGACCGGGATGGACGCGTGCCCCTTCATACCCTCCGGGCCAACATCGACTTCGGCCGGGCCGAGGCGAGGACCACCTTTGGCCGCATCGGTGTCACCTGCTGGATCTACAAGGGCGACTACGTCACCGCCACCGGCGAGCCGGTGATGATCGGGGGCCCGGGGCGTGAGGTGGTCGAGGCGGCCCGTCCGGCCGCGGCGCCCGAACGCGAACGGCGCCCGGCGGTTGCCGCCACAGCGCCTGACCGTGAGGAGGTCGCTCCGGCGGGTCTCACCGATGTGCCCCTCGGGGACGCGGGCGGCGTCGAGGTGGGCCAGACGGACGCGGCGGTCGCGGGGCTCGGGGTCGACACGGCTCTCGGTGAGGCAGATGCCGAAGCCGTCGAGGTGGAGATCGCGGAGCTCGACGAGGAGCTCCCGGAGCTCGAGGCCCATCCCGGCACCGATGCCAAGGTCGAGAAGCTCCCGGTCAAGAAGCCGGCGGCTCGCCGCCGGCCCACTCCGGCCAAGAAGCCGGCCCCGAGCGGCAAGCCCGAGGTTGAGGCTGAGGAGGACTGACGGTGCTGATGCCCAAGCGGACAAAGTTCCGCAAGCTCCACCGAGGACGCCGTCAGGGCAGCGCCCAGCGCGGCAACACGCTGGCGTTCGGCCCCTACGGGCTCCAGGCGCTCGAGCCGTGCTGGATGACCAGCCGGCAGATCGAGGCGGCCCGGCGCGCCATGACCCGCCACGTCCGCCGCGGCGGGCAGATCTGGATCCGGATCTTCCCTGACCACGCCTACACCAAGAAGCCCGCCGAGACCCGGATGGGGTCCGGCAAGGGCGCCCCCGAGGGGTGGGCGGCGGTCGTGAAGCCGGGGCGCGTCCTCTTCGAGATGAGCGGCGTTACCGAGGAGATCGCCCGCGAGGCGATGCGCCTCGCCGCCCACAAGCTCCCCATCCCCACGCGCTTCGTCGCCCGGCAGGGGACGGGGGACGAGGTCGAGGCGGAGGAGACGGCGTGAGCAAGCAGGCCGAGGCGGTGAACGTTCTCCGCACGATGACCAACGAGGATCTCGATGAGCACCTGCGCCAGCAGCGCCGCCGTCTCTTCGAGGTCCGCTTCCAGCAGGCGGCCGGCCAGGTGGAGAACCACCGGCAGGTGCGCGAGCTCCGCCGGGAGATCGCCCGCACCATGACCATCCAGCTCGAGCTCGCCCGCGGCCATCACCTCGTCTCCGACCTGGAGGTCGAGGAGGAGCCCGAGGAGCAGGCGCGTCCGCGCCGCCTCCTCCGACGGCGCCCGACCGCGATCCCGGCCGGGGAGGTCGTGGACGCGGACTTGGTGGACGCGGGGGCCGCCGCCGCGGAGATCGAATCGAACGACGTCGCGGTGGCCGAGCCGGAGCCGACCGCGACGGTGCGCCGTCCCCGAAGGGTCCGCGCTGCCGCGGAACCGGTCGCCGAGGCCGAGCCCGCCGTGGAAACGGCCGGCGACGAGGCGGCGGAGGACGCGGAGGCAGCCGGTGACGGCTCCGAGATCACAGACGAGGGCACCACGGGGCCCGACGAGGAGCAGGCAGATGAGTGAGCAGCCCGTGACCGAGACGATCGTGGAGCGCAGCCGCCGCAAGGTCCGGGACGGTGTCGTCGTGAGCGACAAGATGCAGAACACCGTCGTCGTCCTGGTCGAGGAGAAGAAGCCCCACCGCCTCTACAAGAAGGTGGTCACCCGCAACCGGCGCCTCAAGGTGCACGACGAGGAGGGGAGCTGCGCGGTGGGTGACCGGGTCCGGATCACCGAGACCCGGCCCATCTCCAAGGAGAAGCGCTGGCGGGTCTCCGAGATCATCGAGAAGGCGAAGTAAGCAGTGATCCAGCAGGAGAGCATCCTGAAGGTGGCCGACAACAGTGGGGCGCGTGAGCTCCTCTGCATCCGCGTGCTCGGCGGCAGCCGCCGGAAGTACGGGTCGGTCGGTGATGTCATCATCGGGACGGTCAAGGTTGCCCAGCCCAACGCCCAGGTCAAGAAGGGCGAGGTGGTCCGCGCCGTCATCGTCCGCACCACCCAGCCCTTTCACCGGCCGGACGGCAGCCAGATCCGGTTCGACGAGAACGCTGCCGTGCTGATCAACCCCCAGAACAACCCGCGGGGCACCCGCATCTTCGGTCCGGTCGCGCGCGAGCTGCGGGAGCGGAACTACATGAAGATCGTGTCCCTCGCACCGGAGGTGATCTAGATGGGCACGGTCGCCAAGCGCCGCGCCGCCCTGACCCGGCACCATCGCGTCGAGGTGGAGCACGAGGGCTGGGCAGATGGCGCGATCCGTCCCCTCGACATCCGGAGCGGTGACAACGTGGAGGTCATCTCCGGCAAGGACAAGGGCAAGCGCGGGATCGTGGAGCGGGTCCAGGTGGAGCGCCAGCGGATCGTCATCCGCGGCGTCAACCTGATGAAGCGCCACACCAAGGCCAATACCCAGGGCAACGTGCAGGGCGGCATCGTCGACTTCAACGGGCCGATCGCGTACAGCAACGTGCAGCTGGTCTGCAACCGCTGCGAGAAGAAGACCCGGATCGCCCACCAGGTGACCGAGGAAGGCGTCCGCGTCATGCTCTGCCGCAAGTGCGGCGAGCGCTACGAGCGGGTGACCGGCTGATGGCCGTCGCAGTCGCCGAGGCCCCGCGCCTCCGCCGCCAGTACCAGGAACAGGTCGTCCCCGAGCTGGTCCGGGAGTTCCGCTACACCAACGCGATGCAGGTCCCGCGGCTCGAGAAGATCGTGGTCAACATCGGGTTGGGCGAGGCCATCCAGAACGGGCGTGCCATCGACGCTGCGGTGGCCGACGTCAAGACCATGACCGGCCAGGCGCCCATCGTGATCCGGGCACGGAAGTCGGTGGCCGCCTTCAAGCTCCGCGCTGGGATGCCGATCGGGGTCAAGGTGACCCTGCGGGCCGACCGGATGTGGTTCTTCCTGGACAAGCTGATCAACGTCGCCCTACCCCGTATCCGTGACTTCCGCGGTGTCGACCCCAAGGCCTTCGACGGCCATGGCAACTACACCCTGGGGCTCAAGGAGCAGCTGGTCTTCCCCGAGATCGACTACGACAAGATCGACAAGCTGCGCGGCCTCGAGATCTGTATCGTCTCGAGCGCCAAGACCGATGACGAGGGCCGGGCCCTGCTCACCCACTTCGGCATGCCGTTTCGGAAGAGTTAGTGTTGGTAGATAGTTCGCGCGCGTCGGCACCCGCCGATACGGCGCGACGAGGTGCCCCATGGCCAAGAAGTCACTGATAGCCAAGTCGCTCCGGGCGCCTCGGTTCGCCACCCAGCAGCGCCATCGGTGCGCGCTGTGCGGGCGGCCGCGCGCCTACATGCGCAAGTTCGGGATGTGCCGCATCTGCTTCCGCGGGCTGGCCAGCATGGGCCAGATCCCCGGCGTCAAGAAGAGCTCGTGGTGAGGCAATGACCAGCGACACCATCGCCGACATGCTGACCCGGGTGCGCAACGCTAATGCGGCCAACCACCGGACCGTGGTCATACCCGCCAGCCGGATGAAGGTGGAGATCGCCCGCGTACTCAAGGAGGAGGGCTTCATCGCCGACTACTCCGTGAGCGGGGAGAGCCCCCAGGAGATCATCACCATCACCTTCAAGACGCGCAGCCCGCGCGGCCGGGCGCTGAGCGGCCTTCGTCGCATCAGCCGGCCAGGCCTGCGGGTCTACGCCCGCAAGTCGGAGCTCCCCCGGGTGCTCGGCGGCCTCGGGATCGCGGTCATCTCCACCAGCCAGGGTCTGATGACCGGCCAGACGGCTCAGCGCCTCGGCCTGGGCGGCGAAGTCGTCGCCTTCGTGTGGTGATCTGATGTCGCGTATCGGCCGCAGTCCCATACCGCTTCCCGCCGGCGTCACGGTGGTCGCGACCGGAGCCCACGTCTCCGTGTCGGGCTCTCGCGGCACCCTGGAGCGACTGGTCCCCCCGGCGATGTCCGTTGTGATCGGTGACGGCGTGGTCGAGGTCAGGCGCCCCACAGACAGCGCCGTGCATCGTTCGCTGCACGGGCTCACCCGGACCCTGATCGCCAACATGGTCGAGGGGGTCAGCACCGGATTCACCCGCAACCTCGACCTGGTCGGCGTGGGCTTCCGCGCCACCCGCCAGGGTGCCGACCTGGTGCTGACGGTCGGGTACTCCCACCCGATCCGTTACACGCCCCCTGAGGGGGTGACCATCGAGGTCCCGGCACCGACTCAGATCGTGGTCAGCGGAGCCAACAAAGAGGTGGTCGGCCAGGTGGCTGCCAAGATCCGCTCCTTCCGCAAGCCCGAGCCCTACAAGGGCAAGGGCATCCTCTACCGGGGGGAGCGGATCCGGCGGAAGGCCGGGAAGTCCGGCAAGGCAGCCAAGGGCAAGTAGGCGAGGACGAACGAGGATGTACACCAAGCACGATCGAGAGGCGGCGCGGACGCGACGCCACCTGCGGGTGCGGCGCCGGGTCACCGGCACACCGGCGCGACCCCGCCTCTGCGTCTACCGCAGTCTCCGCCACATCACCGCGCAGGTGATCGATGACACGGCGGGGCGCACCCTGGCCGCGGCCTCGACCCAGGACCCCGAGGCGGTGAGCCGCATCGGGGGCAGCCGGTCGACCGCCGGGGCGGCCGCCGTGGTCGGCGAGCTGGTCGCCGCCCGCGCCCTGGCTGTCGGGGTGTCCAAGGTCGTCTTCGACCGGGGTGGATACCTCTACCACGGCCGCGTGGCCGCTCTCGCCGAGGCCGCCCGCAAGGCAGGATTGGAGCTCTGAGATGGCAATGCGCATGGACCGCCGGGACGAGCGCGGGGGCGAGCGTGGCAGCGAGCTCACCGAGAAGATCGTCTCGCTGAACCGGGTGGCCAAGGTGGTCAAGGGTGGCCGCCGCTTCTCCTTCAGCGCGCTGGTCGTGGTCGGTGACGGCCAGGGCCGCGTCGGAGCTGGGCTTGGCAAGGCCGGCGAGGTGCCGGACGCCATCCGCAAGGGTGTCGAGGACGCCAAGAAGCACATGATCACCGTGCCGCTGGTGGGCCGGACCATCCCGCACGACCTCCGCTACAAGCTGGGGGCCGCCCGGGTGTTGCTCCGCCCGGCGGTGCCGGGCACCGGGGTCATCTCGGGTGGGGCGATGCGGGCCGTCGTCGAGGCGGCGGGGATCCACGACATCCTCACCAAGTCGCTCGGCAGCAACAACCCGATCAACGTGGTCCGGGCGACCGTGGCGGCGCTGGCGAGCATGAAGACCCTGGCCGAGGTGGCGGCGCTCCGCGGGCTGCCGCCCGAGAGGATCGTCGGGCGGAAGCGTGCCGCCCAGATCCTGGGTGAGACCGCAGCGGCGGCGGAGGCGGTATGACCCGCTCCCCCGTCACCCAGACCGCGGCAGGGCCGGCAAAGGAGGCGGGCGCCGCGACCGTCCGCGTCACCTACCGCAAGAGCGCCATCGGCTACGCCCATGACCAGAAGGCGACCGTTGCCGCGCTCGGCCTGCGCCGGATACGCCAGACCGTCGAGCATCCGGACACTCCGGCCCTCCGCGGGATGGTGCACAAGGTGCGCCACCTGGTCAGTGTGGACGGAGTCCCCGCCGACAGCGTCGAGGTGGCGGCCCGGCTGGCGGCCGGCGGCCCGCTCGGTGCCGGTACCGAGGATGCCCCGACCGGGAGAGAGTCATGAAACTTCACGAGTTGCGCCCGGCTCCGGGGAGCCGCCACTCGCGCAAGCGCATCGGCCGGGGCATCTCGGCCGGGCAGGGCAAGACCTCGGGACGCGGTCAGAAGGGCGCCGGAGCCCGCGAGGGATCCAAGGTGCCGCGCGCTTTCGAGGGTGGCCAGATGCCCATCACCATGCGGCTGCCCAAGCTGCGTGGCTTCGCCAACCGCTGGCGGGTGGACTACACGGTGGTCAACCTGAGCAAGCTCAACCGCTTCGCGAGCGGGGCGATCGTCGACGGAGCCGCGCTGCTCCAGCACGGCTTGGTCCGCAGCCCCGGCGAGCGGGTCAAGCTGCTGGCCGCCGGCAGGGTGCGCGTGGCGGTGACCGTCCGCGTTCACCGCGCTTCGGAGGCCGCCCGCCGGGCGGTCGAGGCCGCCGGCGGGCGGGTCGAGCTGCTCGAGGAGCGGGTCGCCCGGGTACAGCGCGTCGGTGTCGCGGCGGCCGAACCCGGCGCGGCGGAGGCGGAGCCCGAGGAGTGAACCTTCTCCAGGCCCTCGCTCAGGCGCTGCGGATCCCCGAGCTCCGCAAGAAGCTCCTCTTCACGGTGCTGCTCCTGCTCGCCTTCCGGATCCTGGCGTCGATCTCCATCCCGGGGGCCAGCCCCACCGCACTCCAGAAGCTCTTCGGCAGCAACACGCTGCTCGGCCTGCTCAACCTCTTCAGCGGCAACGGGCTGGCGAAGTTCACCATCGTGGGTCTCGGGCTCAACCCGTACATCAACGCCACCATCATCATGCAGCTGATGACCGTGGTGTCGGTCCGGCTCAAGGAGCTCTCCAAGGAGGGTGAGATCGGCCGCAAGCGGATCACCCGCTACACCCGCTGGCTCACCGTCCCGCTCGCGGCCCTCCAGGCCTTCGGCTTCATGGCCCTCTTCACCAACCCGGACGTCGCGATCCTGGTCAACCCGAGCGTGACCGAGACCCTGACGATCATCATCACCCTGACCGCGGGGACGATCATCGCCATGTGGCTGGGCGAGTTGATCACCGAGTACGGGGTGGGCAACGGGGTATCCCTGATCATCTTCACCGGGATCATCGCGCAGCTCCCCGGCGCCCTTTTCAGCTACGGCTCCGAGGGCACGCAGAACATCTTCCACATCCTCGAGATGGCGGTGATCGCCCTGATTGCGGCGGCCGGGATCATCGAGGTCCAGCAGGCTCAGCGCAAGGTCCCGATGCAATCGGCCCAGCGCGTGCTCAATCCGCGCACCGGCATGGCATCGGCGGGTGGGCGGCGCAACTTCCTGCCGCTCCGGGTCAACACCGCGGGAGTCATCCCGATCATCTTCGCCATCTCGATAATGGCCTTCCCGACCATCTTCGCCAACCTCTTCGGCTCCGCCGGCGGGCCCATTGGCACCATCGCCACCTGGTTCCGGAACAACTGGCAGCCCAACGGCGGCACCGTCTTGCTCGACTTCCTCTACAACGCCTTCGAGTTCGTGTTAATTCTCGGATTCACCTACTTCTACACAGCGGTCGTCTTCGATCCCAACGACGTTGCCGACAACCTCAAGAAGTCGTCCACGTTCATCCCCGGCATCAGGCCCGGGCGCCAGACGGCTGAGTACCTGGGCAGGGTCATGAGCCGGATCACCCTGGCAGGGGCGCTGTTCCTGGCCGGTGTCACCGTCCTCCTCCCGCTCGCCACCAGCTTCCTGACCGGGGTGTCGACCACCCAGTTCCTCCTCGGCGGTACGGCGATCCTGATCGTCGTCGGCGTGGCGCTCGACACCATGAAACAGATCGAGACCCAGCTGCTGATGCGCCAGTACAGGGGCTTCATCCGATGATCGTCATCCTCTTCGGCGCGCCTGGAAGCGGCAAGGGCACTCAGGCCGAGCGCGTGGCGGCCATCACCGACACCCCCCACGTCTCCACCGGGGCGATCCTGCGTGCGGAGGTGACCCGCGGGTCGGAGCTGGGCCGCGAGGCCAAGCCGATCATGGAGAGCGGGGCGCTGGTACCCGACGAGCTGATGGTGCGGATGATCGAGAGCCGGCTGGCGGCGGCCGACGCCGGGCGGGGCGTGATCCTGGACGGCTTCCCCCGCACCGTTCCCCAGGCGGAGGCGCTCGACAGGATGCTGGCGCGCAACCAGCGTGAGGTCGGTCTGGTCCTCTACCTCGAGGTGGACCCGGACCTGATCCGCGAGCGGATCCTGCGCCGCGCTGCCATCGACGGGCGGAGTGATGACAACCCGGACGCCCTCGCCGAGCGGATGAGGGTCTACCAGCGCGACACCGCCCCCGTGGTGGAGTACTACGAGCGGGCAGGCACCCGGATCGAGCGCATCGACGGGTCCCCTCCGATCGACCAGGTGACCGAGCAGATCCTGGCGGTCCTCGGCGCCGAGCCGGCCCGGGGATGAGGCTGCCGCGATGAAGATCGAGGGTTTCCGGCTCAAGCGACCGGACGAGATCGAGAAGATGCGGGCGGCGGGGCGGGTGCTCGGCGCCTGCCTGGCCCACCTGGCGGCAACGACGCGGCCGGGCCTCCGGGTCATCGATCTCGACCGCGAGGCGGAGACCTTCATCCGGGATCACCGCTGCATCCCGGGCTTCATCGGCTACAACGGCTTCCCCAACTCCCTCTGCGTCTCCATCAACGAGCAGGTGGTGCACGGCATCCCCGGCGAGCGGGTCATCGCAGACGGCGACCTGGTGTCGCTCGACTGCGGTCTGACCCTGGACGGCTGGTGGGCGGATTCCGGGCTCTCGCTCTGTGCCGGGGCTCCCGATCCGGAGGTCGCCAGGCTGATCGAGGTGACCGAGGAGGCGCTCCGGCGGGGCATCGACGCGGCCCGGCCCGGGGGCTTCATCGGCGACATCGGCCATGCCGTTCAGAGCTACGTCGAGAGCTGCGGCTTCTCGGTGGTCCGCCAGTACGTCGGTCACGGGATCGGCCGCGACATGCACGAATCGCCCCAGGTGCCCAACTTCGGGAAGCCGGGTACGGGCAATCTGATCAAGCCCGGCCTGGTCATCGCGATCGAGCCGATGGTCAACGCCGGCCGGGCGGAGACCCGGGTCCTGGCGGACGACTGGACCGTGGTCACCGCCGATGGCCGGCGCTCCTGCTACTTCGAGCACACCGTCGCTGTCACCGCCGCCGGTCCGGAGATCCTCACGCTGCGGCCGGAGCCGGCCCGGGTGGAGGGATGACGGATGGGGCTGGCGTGGCGTTTGCCCGGGGAGGCACCCTGGTATACTCAGCGGCCGTGGCTGCCCGGCAGCCCGATTCGGCACGCCCGATGACGCGGGCTGACGAGCCGCTCGTGGGGCGAGTGATCGAGCCGCTCCCGGACGCGCTCTACCGGGTCGAGTTGGCGGACGGGCACAAGGTTCTCTGCCACCCGGCCGGGAAGGCCCGCCTCCAGGCGGTCCGGATCCTCCCGGGCGACAGGGTCCAGGTCGAACTTTCCACCGCCGATCCCGGTCGGGGGCGGATCATCCAGCGCCTTGCCTGACCGGCGGAGCCGGCGGGCGTGACAACTTCCAATCAGAGAGAGATGAAAGAGAGACGAGTCGACGGCCGGTCCGGCCTGGCGGGCAGCGCTCCCACCTTGCCACGCCACCACCTGGGAGGCTGGGCATGAAGGTCCGCGCCTCGGTGAAGCGTATGTGTGAGCGCTGCAAGATCATCAAGCGCCGCGGTGCCGTCCGCGTGATCTGCGAGAACCCCAAGCACAAGCAGCGGCAGGGGTAGGGGAGAAACGTGGCACGCATTGCCGGCGTCGACGTCCCGCGGGAAAAGCGGATCGAGATCGCCCTCACCTACATCTACGGGATCGGTCCCTCCACCGCCAAGCGCGTGCTGAGCCTGGCGCAGGTCTCGCCCGACATCCGGGCACGGGACCTCACCGACGCCCAGGTCGGGCGGCTCCGTGACGTCATCTCCAAGCAGCTCCAGGGCCGGGTCGAGGGGGACCTGCGACGCCAGATCGCTCTCAACATCAAGCGGCTCATGGAGATCGGGACCTACCGCGGTCTCCGCCACCGCCGGGGCCTGCCCGTCCGGGGCCAGCGCACCCGCACCAACGCACGCACTCGTCGGGGGCCGAAGAAGACAGTTGGCGTTCGCCGCGCCAAGGCAAAGAAGTAGATGGCCAAGAAGAAGAAGGTCGTCCGCACCCGTCGCCGCGAACGTAAGAACATCGCGGTTGGGCACGCGCACGTCCTCTCCACGTTCAACAACACCATCGTCAGCCTCACCGATCCCCAGGGCAACGTCATCGCCTGGGGTTCCGCGGGCGGCCAGGGCTTCAAGGGATCGCGGAAGTCGACCCCCTACGCGGCCCAGGTGACCGCCGAGGCCACCGCCCGGCGCGCCATGGAGCACGGTCTCAAGACCGTTGAGATCTTCGTCAAGGGGCCGGGAGCGGGTCGCGAGGCCGCTATCCGCAGTCTGCAGGCCTCGGGTCTGGAGGTCACCGCCATCACCGACATCACCCCGATTCCCCACAACGGCTGCCGCCCGCCCAAGCGGCGGCGGGTCTAGGGAGGGCAGGAGATGGCCAACTACAACGGGCCGGTGTGCCGCCTCTGCCGCCGGGAGGGCGTCAAGCTCTACCTCAAGGGTGCCAAGTGCGTGAGCAACTGCACCTACGACAAGCGCAACGCGCTGCTCCCGGGGCAGCACGGCATGGCGCGCCGGCGCAAGGTCAGCGACTACGGCGTCCAGCTCCGGGCCAAGCAGCGGGCGCGGCGCATGTATGGGGTGCTGGAGACCCAGTTTCGCCACTACTTCGAGCGGGCCGAGAGCGCCACCGGCGTCACCGGCACCGTCCTGCTCCAGCAGCTGGAGCGGCGGCTCGACAACGTGGTCTACCGGCTCGGCATGGCAGCATCTCGCAAGGAGGCGCGCCAGCTCGTCAATCACCGTCACTTCACCGTCAACGGGCGGGTGCTGAGCGTGCCGTCGGCGCAGATCCGGCCCGGTGACGTGGTGGCGGTGCGGGAGCGCAGCCGCACGCTCGAGCCGATCCAGAACGCTCTCTCCCTGCTCCCCAACCGCAGCGTGCCCGACTGGCTGACGCTGGACGCCGACCAGCTGCGGGGCACCGTGCTGCGCCTTCCCGACCGCCAGGAGATGGAGCTGGTCATCGACGAGCAGCTCATCGTGGAGTACTACAGCCGATGACGCTCAGGCGCGTCCAGTTCAGCGTCATCGCCCCTTCCGTGGAGACCCAATGATCGACACCCTTGCAGTTCCCGTCGTCCATGAGCTCGAGAGCAATGCCAACTACGGCAAATTCGAGGTCGAGCCGCTCGAGCCTGGCTTCGGGACGACCCTCGGCAACTCGCTCCGGCGAGTCCTGCTCTCTTCGTTGCCCGGTGCCGCGGTCACCTCGGTGGCCATCGACGGGGTCAGCCACGAGTTCAGCGCCATCCCTCACGTCAAAGAGGATGTCACCGAGATCCTCCTCAACCTCAAGGAGCTCTGTGTCGTCTCGCACAGCTCGACGCCGGTCCGCTGCACCCTGGACGTCAGAGGCGCTCGGACCGTGACCGCCGGCGATATCGAGTGCCCGAGTGACGTCGAGATCAAGAACCCCGATCTCCACATCTGCACCCTGGACGGGCCCAAGGCCCAGCTCCGCATGGACCTGATGGTCGAGCAGGGCAAGGGTTACGTCACCGCCGAACGCAACAAGAAGGAGGGGCAGCCCATCGGGGTCATCCCGCTGGACGCCATCTTCACCCCCGTCCGCAAGGCCAACTTCACGGTCGAGAAGACCCGCGTGGGCCAGGAGACCGAGTGGGACAAGCTGCTCGTCGAGGTCTGGACCGACGGCACCATTCAGCCCGTCGAGGCGGTCAGCCAGGCGGCTGCCCTCTTCACCCAGCACCTCGACCTCTTCGTCCGTTTCGGCGACAACCTGGCGGCTCCTGCCGTCCGCCAGCAGCGCGGCAACGACATGCCCAGCCGTCTGGCCGACGTGCCCATCGAGGAGCTGGAGCTCTCCGTCCGAGCACTCAACTGCCTCAAGGCCAACGACGTGACCCGAGTCGGCCAGCTCGTGGCGATGCGCCAGGAGGAGCTGCTCACCCTGCGCAACTTCGGCCAGAAGTCGCTCGACGAGATCAAGGAGAAGCTGGTCGAGCGCAGTTTCGTCACCGCCGAGGAGCTGGAGACCCTCTTCCAGCCGTCGGCCCGGTAAACGTGGCCAGTTGAGAGATGCGTCACCGCAAAGCCGGCCGCAAGTTCGGCCGATCCGCCGCCCACCGCCAGGCGATGACCCGCAACCAGGTCACCGAGCTGCTCCGCCATGGACGCATCACGACCACCGAGGCCAAGGCCAAGGAGCTGCGTCGCTGGGTCGAGCGGGTGGTGACCGACTCGCGGGGCAATGACCTGACCGCGCGCCGCAGAATCGCGATCTGGGTGACCGACCGTGAGGTCAGCAACCGGCTCTTCACCGTCTATCGAGAGCGCTACTTCGAGGGACCGACCCCTCGGCAGGGCGGGTACACCCGGGTCATCAAGCTCGCTCCGCGCACCGGGGACGCTTCCCCGATGGCGATCATCGAGATGGTCGGGGCAGAGGCCTGAATCGTGGCCACGTACCGCCTCACCCTCGAATATGACGGGAGTGACTTCCACGGCTGGCAGCGCCAGCCAGGGATGCGCACCGTGGAGGGCGAGCTGCGCGCGGCCCTCGCCCGGATCGGGGACCCCGAGGTGGATCTGACCGCGGCCGGTCGCACCGACGCGGGCGCCCATGCGCACGGCCAGGTGGTCGGCCTTCGCACCGTCCGGAACTGGGAACCGGAAGCACTCCGGCGCGCGCTGGTGGCCGTGCTCCCCCGCGACGTGACGGTGAGCACCGCGGCTCCGGCCGCAGCCGGCTTCCACGCCCGGCGCCATGCTGTCGCCCGTACCTACCGGTATCTGGTGGTGTCGCGGCGCGCACCCGTGGCCCGGCGCTTCGCCTGGGAGATCTCCGGCGAGGTGGATCTCAAGGCCATGCGCGGCGCGGCCGAGATCCTGCGCGGTCGCCATGACTTCGGCGCATTTGGCCGTTCGCCGAAACCCGGCGGAGGCACAGTGCGCACCGTACACGACATCTCAGTCCGGCGGGCCACCTCCGTCTGCGGGGGAGAGCTTCTTCCCGTCGTCGTCATCGAGGTCACCGCCGACGCCTTCCTCTACGGGATGATGCGGGCCATCGCCGGGGCGCTGGTGGCGGCCGCCGCCGGGCGGCTCAGCCGCGAGCAGGTCGCCGCGGCACTGGCGGATCCCGGCTCCCGTCCGGAGCGGGTTACGGTGGCTCCGGCCCGGGGGTTGCATCAGTGGGCCGTCAGCTATGAGCCGGCCGCCGGAGGTGTTGCATGACGACCCAGACGAGCCAGCGGACCTACATGGCCAAGGCGGGCGAGGTCCCCTCGCGGTGGTTCCTGGTCGACGCCCGCGGCCAGACCCTGGGGCGCCTCGCGGTCAACATCGCCCGCGTGCTGCGGGGCAAGCACCGTCCCCAGTACACACCCCATCTCAACACCGGCGATCACATCGTCGTCGTCAACGCCGCCGACATCGTGGTCACGGGTGGCAAGGCGCGCAAGAAGATCTACGATCGCTACTCCGGGTATCCAGGCGGCCGCCGCACCCGGTCATTCGAGGTGGCCCTGGAACGCGACCCGACCTTCCCCATCCGGCACGCGGTCAAGGGGATGCTCCAGCACAACAGCCTGGGAGCCGACATGCTCACCCGGCTCCGCGTCTATCCGGGCGCGGAGCATCGCCACGAGGCCCAGCAGCCCACGCCCATCACCTTCGGCCCACTCGGGGAGATCATCGTTGCCAGCAACTGAGCAGCACTACTACTACGCGACCGGCCGCCGCAAGTCCGCGGTGGCACGGGTGCGCCTCGTCCTCGGAGACGGCGTGATGCTCATCAACGGGCACCCCCCGAGCGAGTACTTCGGGCGCCGCGACCTCGAGACCGTCGTCACCCAGCCGCTCCGGATCACCGACACCGTCGATCGGTTCGCCGGGACTGTCAAGGTGTTGGGCGGCGGGGTCGCCGGCCAGGCCGGAGCCGTGTGCCACGGCATCGCCCGCGCCCTGGTGGTCGCCGACCCCGAATTGCGCGCGGTGCTCAAGAAGGCCGGTCTGCTCTCCCGTGACCCCAGGGAGAAGGAGCGCAAGAAGCCCGGCCTGAAGCGCGCACGCAAGGCACCTCAGTACACCAAGCGCTAGCGGCGGGCCCGGGTTCGATCAATCCGCCTCGGCGGAGGGCTCGATCCCCCATCATCTCCGCTGATGCCACGCATAGCCCTCGTCCACGATTGGCTCAACCGGCCGATCGGCGGCGGTGAGCGTGTGCTCCTGGAGCTCGCCCGGCTGTACCCCGACGCTCCCATCTACACCCTGCTCTTCGACGGGCGGTGGTATGCGGGGGAGCTCGACCCCGCCCGGATCCGGAGTTCCTGGCTCCAGCGACTGCCGGAGCAGGTCCGCTCCCATCCGCGCTACCTCCTGCCCCTCATCCCCGCGGCGGTCGAGGCCTGGGACCTCTCGAGGTTCGATGTCGTCCTCTCCAGCTCGGTGGCCTTCGTCAAGAACGTCACCACCCCGGCCTCCACTCTGCATCTCTGCTACTGCCACTCGCCCATGCGCTTCGCGTGGGACTACTGGCCCCGCTACGTCGATGAGATGAATGTGGGGCCCCTGAGGCGGCTCGCGATCACCGCGATGGTGGCGCGCGCCCGCCGCTGGGACCTCGCGGGGGTCCCGGGAGTCGATGCCTGGCTGGCCAACTCGGAGACGACCGCCGCGCGGCTCCGCCGCTACTACCGAGTGCGCGAGGTTACGGTGATACCGCCGCCGGTCGACGTCGACGGGCTCCGAGCTCTGGCATCGACGCCCAAGGGTGATCACTGGGTAACCCTCAGCACCCTCACCGAGTACAAACGGATCGATCTGGCCGTCCGGGCGTTCACCGCGTCGGGGCGCCCGCTGGTCGTGATCGGCGACGGTCCGGATCGTGGCCGTCTCGCCGGCCTCGCCGGGCCCTCGATACGCTTCGCCGGGCACCTCGACGACGCTGCCCGGGGCGAGCTCCTGGCTGGCGCTCGCGCTCTGATCTTCCCGGGAGAGGAGGACTTCGGCATCGCCGCGGTGGAGGCACTCGCCTGCGGCACCCCGGTGGTCGGCTACGCGCGCGGCGGGCTCACCGAGATCGTCGAGGACGGTCGCACGGGCGTCTTCTTCGGCGAGCAGTCGGTGCCGGCGCTCAACGCGGCGGTGGAGCAGCTCGCCGAGCTCTCGCTCGACCGCGACCAGCTGATCGCCGCGGCCGGACGCTTCACGGTGTCGCGCTTCCGGGAGCGTGTGCGTGGCTTCGTCGACCGCGCCGCCGCCGACCATGTCGCCGCCAATCGGGGAGATCGCCCCGGCCCGCCCGGACGCGCAGCGTGGGCGCGACCCCGCATCCTCGGGGTTGCGGTCGACCCGCTGACCGTCTCCGAGGCCGTCCGCCGGATCGTGGAGCGCGCCGCCGATCCGAGCAGTCCTCCCGCCTATGTGCTCAAGCCCTATGTCGAGTTCTTCGGGCCGCGCGCCACCCCGGCGGTCCGGGCGATCTTCGAAGGTGCCTGGCTGAGCCTCGCTGACGGCGTCGCCGTCCAGTGGGCCGCCGCCTACGGGCGCCGGCCCGGTCACGGAACCCTCGACCTGCTGCGGGCGCTCGCCGCCATCGTGCTCAGACCGCGATCGGTCACGACGGTCGTGCCCGAGCGGGTGGCGGGGGCCACCCTGACCCTTGCCGTCCTCCGCGCCTGCCGCGATCGAGGGCTCGGGGTCTTTCTGATCGGCTCGCCCAAGCACAACTCGATCTCCCATACGGCTCGGTACCTGGAGGGCGTGTTGCCGGGACTCCGCATCGTGGGAACGGCACCGGGCCGGGTCGATCCCGCCGCTGACGCCGCGCTGCTCGTCGAGCTGCAACGGTGCCGGCCCGACCTGATCCTGGTCGGGGTCGGGTTCCCGGCTCAAGAGTCGCTGATGTCGCGCCTCTCCCCCCAGCTCGGCCACGGAGTCCTGATCGGTGAGGGTGGCAGCTTCGACTTCCACGAGATGGGCGGCGGCATCCGCCGAGCCCCCGGTTCCGTGCGGCGGCTCGGCCTGGAGTGGTTCTGGCGCCTCCTCCGCGAGCCACGGCGGCTCGGCCGGCAGCTCGCCATCCCCCGATTCGTCCTGGCCGTGCAGCGCGAGGCACGCCGCCGCGACCAAACATCCTCCATATGAGCGCACCCGTGCCAGAGTCCCGCGAATGCTGAGCGTCATCGTTCCCGCCTTCAACGAGGCGCGGCGCCTCCCCTCGACCCTCCAGGCACTCCACGTGTACCTGGACGGCGCCGGGGAGGAGTACGAGGAGTACGAGGTCATCGTCGTCGACGACGGGTCGCGCGATGGCACCGCTCCACTGGCTGAGCAGGCCGCCGCCGGATGGCAGCAGCTCCAGGTCATCAGGCTCCCCGAGAACCAGGGTAAGGGCGCCGCGGTTCGTGCCGGGATGCTCGCCTCGCGGGGTCAGCTCCGTCTCTTCACCGATGCCGACCTGAGCACTCCCATCTCCGAGCTGGCCAAGCTGCGCGGTCTGATCGGAGGGACGACCGCCGTCGTCATCGGCTCGCGCGCCCTTGACGACTCCGAGGTCGAGGTTCACCAGCCCCGTGGCCGGGAGCTGATGGGCCGGTCCTACAACCGGATGCTGCAGCTGCTCGTGCTCCCCGGGCTCCACGACACCCAGTGCGGCTTCAAGCTGTTCACCGCCGAGGCCGCCGTCGCCTGCTTCACCCCGCTCCGGACACCGGGGTTCGGTTTCGACGCCGAGGTGCTGCTTCGGGCGCGACGCCTCGGCTGGACCGTTGCCGAGGTCGGCGTTGTGTGGCGGCACGCCGAGAACTCCCGGGTCAGCCCGATCCGCGACTCGCTGGGGACCCTGCTCGACCTCATCAGGCTGCGACTCCGCCGCGATTGATCTGTTTGCATCGTACGGTGGTACCCGGGGGTAGGCGCCGGTCAGGACCTGGGACCCGACGGAGGGGGCCGTCCAGCGGAACACCGGGAGAGGCTGCTAGCCTAGACCTGCTGTGGTCATGGCGTCTGACGGGATCAGGGTGGGAGCGCTCGGCTCCTCACCTCTACGGGACCTCTCCCATGCTCTGGAGGAGCGGGCACAGGAGCTGGAGACGCTCATCTCGGGCCTCGACGAGGTGATCGCGGAGCAGACTGCCGAACGTACTCGGGTGCGTCTCGCGCTGGCCCAGGCCGAGGAGGTGCGCGCGCAGATCATGGAGCACCGCCGGCTGGTGCGCCCCGAGGTGCTGGCCGGCGCGCTCCGGCGCAGCGGCGAGCTGTACGCGCGCATGCGTTCCCTGGACTCCCGCCTGGCGGGGCTGGAGGAGCGGCTGACGGGGATGCGGTCGGAGCGGGATCAGCTCGGTCAGATCCGCCCACTGGCGGAGGAGCTGGGGATCGACCTGACCGCGCGGTCGGTGACCGCCGACGACCCGCAGGTGGTCTGCCGGCGGGCCGAGCGTCAGCTCCAGCGCCTGGTGATGCAGGACCACGAGGCGATCACGGACATGATCATGTCGGGGCCCCTCGAGGACCTCGCGGATGTCGTCCTTGCCGTCGAGCTGATCGGCCGCCGGGTCGGTCGGGCTCCGGCCCTGACCGTCACCTCCGAGATCACTCAGTGCAAGGAGGTCACCCGCCGTGCCATGGCGCGGATGGACCGCCTGCTCTTCCAGATCAGCCCCCAGGGCCTGGAGGAGGAGGGCCTGGTCACCTCCGTGCGCCGGGCGGGGGCCGACCTGCTCGGCATCGTGACCGTCCGGGTCCAGGTGGTCGGCGAGGAGCGGCACCTCCCTCTCTCGATCGCCATGGCCGCCTTCCGGGTGGTCGTGGAGGCGATCGACAATGCCTACCGGCACGGCCGGGCCGAGGAGGTGGAGGTGGTGGTCGCCTTTCTGCCCCGCCGGCTCCAGGTCGTCGTCGGGGACCACGGGGAGGGCTTCGATGTCGGCGCGACCGAGGCGAGACTGGGGCGCACGCGCTCCCTCGGCCTGATCAGCATGCGCGAGCGCGTCGAGAATGTCAGAGGCTCCTTCGAGATCCGCAGTGCCCTCGGCGCCGGCACCGAGGTGAGGGCAGTCTTCGACACCGCTTAGGGCACCCTCGTTGGGACGGCGACGTCCAGGGCGTTCCGATCAAGGAAGCGAGCAGTCAGGCGGTGGCGCCGGCCTTCACCTGGAAGCGGCCGATGGCGGGCCGCTGGGTGCGCTCCCGCTTCAGCTCGTAGAAGTGCTCGGCGGTGAGCAGCCAGGAGACCCGGTCCCACAGCTCGCCCGCCGCCTCTCCGGTGATCCGTGCGTCGATGCACGGGCCGAAGGTGGGCGGGGCATCTCCCAAAAACAGGGTGGGAACCCCGAACGCCCCGCGCGCCGCGATCGCGCGATGCTCGGCCAGCATCTCCTCCTTGGTGCTCGGGTCGGCGGCCGCGGCGTCGACGAGCGCCGGATCGAGACCCGCGGTGACGAGGGCTCGGCGCAGCACGCCATCGTCGTCCAGGGGCTCGCCGTGCTCGTGGTGGGCCTCCCCGACCTCCGTGTAGACCCGGGCGAGGGCGGCGTCACCGCCGGCGCGCCGCGCCGCCACCATCACCCGCATCGCGGTCTCGCTGGCGCGGTGGAAACGGAGGTGGCGCTCGTCCGGCTCGCTATCCCGGTTGATCTCGGCCAGGACGAAGAGTCGGGTGGTGACTCGGACGGGCCGGACCGTCTCGACCTCGACGAGCCAGCGGGAGGTCAGCCATGCCCAGGGACAGGCGGGGTCGATGTAGAGGGTGAGATCGGTGAGGTTCGTCATCCACCCACCATACACGGGGCGTCTTCCGCGGCTACCATGCGCTGGTGGTGCCAGCAACCCTCCGCCTGGAGACCGCCGACGGCACCGTCGTCGCCGAGCACTGCGCGGTGGCCAGCGGCTTCCTCGCCAGGTTCCGCGGTCTGATGTGGCGCCGCGAGCTGCCGGCGGGGGAGGGGCTCTGCATTCAGAAGTGCGGGTCGATCCACATGTTCTTCATGCGCTTCGCCCTGGACGTCGCCTTCGTGGACGGCGACGGCCGGATACTCCACGCCTGCCACACCATCCGGCCGTGGCGGATCTCCCGCGTGGTCTTCGGGTCCAAGGCCGCCCTCGAACTGCCGGCTGGCACGCTCCGCAAGCTCGGGATCGACCGCGGGTCGATCCTCAAGCTCGTCTGAGGAGAGAGAGATGCGCGTCTCCATCGCCACCGGCCACCACGTCCCGCCCGACGCCCGCGCCTACGCCGAGGCGAAGGTGCGCCGCCTGGAGCACCACGCCAACCTCGACGAGGTCAACCTCACCGTGGAGCGGGAGACCGCCCTGCTCCCGGAGGCCTCCGCGGAGATCGTGCTTCACGCGCGCCGCACCCGGCTGTCCGCCCGCCACGAGGCGGCGAGCGTCCGCGAGGCGATCGACGGGGTCATCGACAAGGCGGACGAGCAGCTGCGGCGCCACCACGACCGGGCCACCGACCGCAAGGGCCGGATCCGGGCCGACGCCGAGCCACCTCGGCCCTGACCCCCCGCCTCCACGGGCCTGATCTGGCCCGGCTCTGACCCCGCCTCCGTTCCCCGCGCCGGAATTCGGTGCTCCGGGGAGGGTTGAGCCGGCCGGTCGGCTGGTACGATCCAGCTCGGCACGGAGCCGCCAGGCCGCTCGGAGCGGTGACGGGCGCTCCGGCCGCGTCATCATGGACGTTCGGTGTTCCAGCTCAGCAGCCTCAGATCCTGCTAGGGAAGTCTCATGTCCCTGTTCAGCAAGGTGCTCGGTGATCCGCACAAGCGGGAGATCTCCCGCAACCTGAGGATCGTCGCGGAGATCAACGCCCTCGAGGACGGGATGCGCGCGCTCTCCGACGAGGAGCTCCGGCACCGGACCGAGGAGCTCCGTGAGCGGATCGGCTACGAGGGTCCCGACATCAGCTTCGGCCAGTCCTACGCCGAGGACCTCGACATCCTCGGCGAGAGCGCCGCCAAGGCGGAGGCCGAGTTCGCGAGCGGGGACGTGAGCGCTGAGAGCGAGGCGGAGATCGACCGGCAGTTTGCCCGGCGCGAGAAGAAGGAGCGCGAGGACGAGCAGAAGGAGCTGCTCAACGAGATCCTTCCTGAGGCTTTCGCCGTGGTCCGCGAGGCCTCACGCCGCGTGCTGGGGATGCGCCATTTCGACGTCCAGCTGGTCGGGGGAATCGTGCTCCACGACGGCAAGATCGCCGAGATGAAGACCGGCGAGGGCAAGACCCTGGTCGCGACCCTCCCCCTCTACCTGAACGCGCTGGTGGGCAAGGGCGCCCATCTGGTCACTGTCAACGACTACCTGGCCCGCCGTGACGCCGGGTGGAACGCTCCCGTCTACCACTTCCTGGGTATGAGCGTCGGGGTCATCGCCGGGCAGAACCTCTCCTTCATCTACGACCCCGATTTCCTCGACGAGAGCCATCCCGACTCGCGCCTGCAGCACCTCCGCCCCTGCACCCGCCGCGAGGCCTACGCCTGCGACATCACCTACGCGACCAACAACGAGCTGGGATTCGACTACCTCCGGGACAACATGGCGATGACCGTGGAGCAGTGCGTCCAGCGCCGCCTCCACTACGCCATCGTCGACGAGGTCGACTCCATCCTCGTCGATGAGGCGCGCACTCCGCTGATCATCAGCGGTCAGGGCAGCGAGCCCACCGAGAAGTACTACACCTACTCCCGGTTGATCAAGAACCTGGTCGCCGACGAGGACTACACCAGCGACGAGAAGACCAAGTCGGTGACGCTCACCGACGAGGGAGTCGTCAAGATCGAGAAGTGGACGGGCATCTCCAACATCTTCGACATCGAGCATGCCATGGAGGCGCACCAGGTCAACCAGGCACTCCGGGCGTGGGTCCATTACCAGCTCGATCGTGAGTACATCATCCGCGACGGCGAGGTGGTGATCGTCGACGAGTTCACCGGCCGCACCATGCCGGGACGGCGCTGGAGCGACGGGCTCCACCAGGCGATCGAGGCCAAGGAGGGGGTGCAGGTCAACCAGGAGAACATCACCCTCGCGACCATCACGTTCCAGAACTTCTTCCGCCTCTACCACAAGCTGGCCGGGATGACGGGTACGGCGATCACCGAGGCGGAGGAGTTCGACAAGATCTACAAGCTCGAGGTGGTGCCGGTTCCCACCAACCAGCCGATGATCCGGAAGGATGAGCCCGACCTCGTCTACATGACCGAGCCCGCCAAGTTCAAGGCGGTCGTGGAGGACATCGTCGATCGCCACAAGGCGGGGCAGCCGGTGCTGGTGGGCACGACGAGCATCGAGAAGTCGGAGCGGCTCTCTCGCATGCTCGAGAAGCAGGGGGTCATCCACAACGTGCTCAACGCCAAGCAGCACGAGCGGGAGGCGGTGATCATCACCGAGGCCGGTCAGCAGGGTGCGGTCACCATCGCCACCAACATGGCGGGACGCGGCACCGACATCGTCCTCGGTGAGGGCGTCCCCGACCTCGGGGGTCTCTACATCATCGGCACCGAGCGCCACGAGTCCCGCCGGATCGACAACCAGCTGCGCGGCCGGGCCGGGCGGCAGGGAGACCCCGGCGAAACCCGCTTCTTCCTCTCCTTCGAAGATGACGTGATGCGCGTCTTCGGCGGTGAGCGCGTGCAGGGGCTGCTGAACCGGCTGCACGTCGATGAGGACGTCGCCCTCGAGTCGAAGACGTTCAGCAAACAGATCGAGAGCTCGCAGGCCCGGGTCGAGGGTTACCACTTCGACACCCGCCGCCACGTCGTCGAGTACGACGACGTCATGAACAAGCAGCGGGAGATCATCTACGGCGAGCGCCGCAAGATCCTGGAGGGTGTCGACACCCGGGCTAACTTCCTGCGCATGCTGGAGCACGTCGTCGCCGAGGAGACCCCCACCTTCTGCGAGGGGCGGCATCGCGATACCTGGGAGCTGGAGCAGCTCTGGGACCGGATGCGACAGTTCGCCGGCGCGCTGCTGCCCGCGATCGCCGACGTCGATCTCGCCTCCCTCGGGGACAGCATTCCCGAGGTGATCGAGACCCTCGTCGGCGAGTTGACCTCGCTCTATGAGGAGCTGGAGGCCAAGCACGGCGAGGAGCTGATGCGGCGTGCCGAGCAGCTGGTGATGCTGAGCGTCATCGACGAGAAGTGGCGTGCCTACCTGACCCAGATGGAGCACCTGCGGGACCAGATCGGCTTCCACGGCTACGGCCAGATGGACCCCCTGGTCGAGTACAAGCAGGAGGCGTACCACTCCTTCCAGGATCTGATGGCGGAGATCCAGCGAGACATCGTCCGCTTCCTCTTCACCATCAAGTTCGAGGCCCTGCAGCCGCCTCAGGCACCGCCACCTTCCGAGGCGGCGGCGGGGGAGACCGCCCCAGCCTCCCCGCGTGCCGACCAGCCCGGCTCCGGCCGGCAGGGAGATGCGCCGCTCACGGCCGATTCCGATGGTGCCGGCTCGGGATCAGCCGGGGATGCCGGCCCCGCGGCACCGCCGGCCCGACCGGCGGCGGCGGCGGCCAGCGGGTCCCTGGCTCGGGCCACGGTGAAGGGCGGTGGGCCGGCACCCGCGCCGGCTCGTGTGCCCGCTCCGGCTGCGGCGCCCGGCCCGCTCGTCTCCCCCCAGCCGGTGGGAAGCGGTCCAGCTCGGGTGGGCGCCCCGCTGCGTCCTCCGCTCGCCATCCCGGGCGTTGCGGGGATGCTGCCCCGGACCCGGATTACCAACGTCGTGGAGAGCTCGGCCGAGGGCACCCGGCGCACGGATGTGCCGGGGACGGCAGCGAGGAGCGGTGGCAACGGCGCCGGATCGCCGCGCAAGATGGGGCGCAACGAGCGCTGCTGGTGCGGTAGCGGGAAGAAGTACAAGTTCTGCCACGGGGCGTAGATGAACTCGGGAATCCCCTTCAATTGCTGGCAGATTGTGCCTCGCCATGCCAGCCTGTGCCTTTGAATGGCACAGTGAAAGGCACAGTTGTGGTAGCCTCCCGGGCCGTGGCAGTCACCGAAGGGCACCGGCGGAAGGGGGAGGGGTACCGACGCGAGGACGGCCTCTGGGTTGTCCGGGCCCAGCTCGCCGATGGCAAGCGGGTCGCCTGCTACGGCAAGACGCTGGCCGAGGCCAAGCGCAAGGCGGAGGCCAAGAGGGGGGAGTGGCGTCCGGCGGCCGAGGCCTCGGTTGCCGCTTTCGCCGAGGAGTGGCTGACCGAGCGCCGGGCCTCGATGAAGCCCCAGGGTTGGGCCACCTATGAGCGGACCCTCCGGCTCCACGTCCTCCCGGTGCTGGGCGACGTTCCCCTGGCCAAGGTCACCGAGCGCCACCTCGCCGATCTCTACGGCCGGCTGGCTGCCCAAGGGCTGGCCGGGTCCTCCGCCAACTTCGTCGGCGTGATCCTCAAGGTTCTCCTCAACGACGCGGAGAAGCGGTCGCTCATCCAGCGCAACCCGTCGCGCAACGTCCGGCTCCCACGCAAGGTCTACAGCCGGGAGAAGGTGATCCTCGACGCCGCGGAGGCCAGGCGGCTGATCGAGGCGGCGAAGGGGGAGGGGTTCGCGGCCCTCTACACCCTGGCCCTCACCACAGGGATGCGCTCGGGCGAGATCCGCGCCCTGCGCTGGCGGGACATCGACCTCGAGGGCGGCCGCGTCCTGGTCCGCGGGACGGTCACCACCCGGATCGGCGGAGGCCGGACCATCGACACCCCCAAGACGACCCGGAGCCTCCGCGACATCCCGATCCCGCAGGTCACCGTCCAGGCCCTGGCGGCCCACCGGGCAAGGGCAGCGCCGGCGGACGGGATGGTCTTCCCGGGGAGCGACGGGACCCTCATGCACTCCCAGACCCTCGGCCGGGCCTTCCACACCCACCTGGAGCGGGCCGGGCTGCCGCCGATGACCTTCCACGCGCTCCGCGACACCGCGGCCACCCTGATGCTCCAGGGAGGGGTCCCCGCTCACGTGGTCAGCCGCATCCTCGGCCACGCCTCGGAGGCGATCACCCTCTCCGTTTACGCCCACGTCACCCGCGGGATGGAGGCCCAGGCGGCCGCGGCGGTCCAGGCCATCTTCGGGTAGTCCTCCGGGCTGGGCCTAGACGTGTCGGCGGGCGGCGGAGGCGATCTCTACGTTGGGTACGTTTCCCGGCGTCGCAGCTGGGTCGCGAGCTCCTTCCACGTTGAGGGATAGCCGGCGTGGGCGTGCCAGAGGCGGTACGCGCGGGGAAGATGTCGGGCGTTGATCCAGATGACGGCCGCCGTGCCGACCACCAGAAGGATCCCCAGGATCCGTCCGAAGGGAGTCGAGTCTCGTCCGACGAGCAGCAGCAAACCCGCCAGCAGCCACACCGCAACCACGGGCAACCACGTTAGGCTCAGGGCGAGGTGCTCGCCCCAGGAGTTGGCGCGCGGCGGGAAGTACCGGCGATCGTTGGCGCGAAGGCGCCGGATCACGATGACGATCGCGACAGCTAACACCCATACAGCGAGCACAGACCAGGGAATCCTCACCAGGAGGACGCTGCTCCCGGCCGAGACGAGCATGAGTATGACGCCAACGAAACCCGCGCTCATGGCCACGAGCATCACCGCGGCACAGCCCTTGTCGAATGGTCGGAGGGGACGAGACGAGGTCACGTTGAGCCGCATGGTAGATCGAGCCTACGGTCAGCGGCCGGAACGCGCGCGCGGAGGGTGTCGCGGCCTTGTCGCAGCCCGCGGCCCGCTTCGGGCGACGGTGCTCCGCTGCCATCTGGCGCCGGGCCGGTGTCGCCGGTGCCGGCCGCAGAACCGGCGGAGATCCCGGGCTACCAGCCGGTGCTCAGTCTCGACGACCTCAGCCTCCCGCCCTCCCAGCCATAGAAGGGCGATCCACGAGGAGAGCTCTCTGGTACCCGCCGCTCCAGCGAGCTCTCCGCCTCCGGTCGCTCTTGCCAGCGACGCGTGGGTCACGTCACCTGCGGGGCGAGAGCCCACCCCGCTCTCCGAACGCGCCGGTGATGCTTTAGCGGGTCTGCTCGATGAGGGTGAGGCTGCTTCCATCGCCGCTGTCGGCGGATCCCACGGCCCAGCAGGTCCCACCGGGTGCGCAGGTGACGCTGTGGAGCTGGCTGGCTTGCGCCCCGCCTGGACTGGCGCCGTCCACGATGCTCCATTTCGCGCCCGAGTACTCCTCGATGAGCTGCTGCACAGCGTCCGGTCCCGCTCCCTCATAGCCCACTGCCCAGCAACGATCCGCATCCACGCAGGCGACGCCGCTGAGGTCGGTCCCGGAGGCGGCTGGAATTGATGCGCCCTGCACCACCGACCACACGCCCTGGTACAAACGCTCGATGAGCGGAAGCGTGGCGCCGTCCGCCTCCTGCGTCGTTCCAACCGCCCAGCATTCCGAGGGCGCGGAACATGTGATCGCGTCCAGGACTGCGGTCGCGCTATCCGGCAGGCTGGGGCTCGCGCTTTCGCTCCAAACTCCGCTGAGATCTTGCGCGATGAGCGGTACTTCCAATCCACCGCTGCCCTGAGCACCCACCGCCCAGCAGTCGGTGGTGTTGGCACACGCGACCGCGCTGAGGAAGCTCTGGTGGCCTGGTCCGGCGGGCGGGATGAGGTTCGGTGCCCTCGTCCAGAGCCCGTTCCGATAGCCAGCGATCAGGGGGACATAGGGCGCTTCTCCGACGGCCCAGCACTCGGAGATCGATGGGCAGGCGATGCCTGACAGGCCGTTCTCCGAGGTGTCGACATCGAGGCTGGCGGCCGCGGCATCGGGTCCCCAATGGCCATCGGTGTCGCGCAGGACGAGGGGGTCGCCACCCAGCGAGGCGACAGCCCAGCAGTCAGCGGGATCGGGGCATGCGACGCTGGCGAGGGCGTCGGTCTGGGCTCCTTCGGTGGTCCAGGCGGCCTGGTAGTAGTGGAAGATGCTGCTTCCACCAACTGCCCAGCACTCGTCAGCACTGGTGCAGGCGATCCCTCTGAGCGGTGCGCCGGCTGGGTTGACGTCCGGCGCGGAGGCGACAAGAGTCCAGGGACCGACGGAGCCACATCCCGCGCTGGCGAGGGTGACGACGAAGGCCACCAGAAGCACGGGGGATGCCTGACCGCCCTGGGTCCGCCCGAAGCCACGCATGCGCCAAGGCTTCCAGACGGCGCGGCGCCCGGAGTGCTGGCGTCGGAGCTCGGAACGCCAGCGTGATGGAGTTGCAACACCGCCGGCCAAAGGGTTGAGGACTCGAGTGTCGGCTGTCCGCAGGTAGGTACGGTAAAGGCTCGCTAACCGTGGGTGCGCCGTACGGGCGCCGGTGTCCCTTGGGCGGCCACCGCAAAGGGGCAAGGCCCCTCGGGGCGGCACCAGAATCAGGAAATCGCCGCGGCTCGAGCCCGCCTGGACGCGTTGCGGGCACGTCAGCGAGCTTGACATTATGAGTGATCGATCATAAACTGGTGACATCATGAGCGGCCGGGACGAGTTCTACGCGGAGATCGAGGCCGAGGCGAAGGCCGAAGGGCCGGCGGCCGTTCGCGACCTCCGAGCCAAGGAGCTCAAGTACAGCCTCATCAGCTCCCTCATCGCCGGCCGGCGCGATCTGCACCTCACCCAGGCGCAACTCGGTGCCCGCGCAGGCGTGGCCCAGGAGGAGATCAGCAGGATCGAGCGCGGCCGCAAGAGCCCCACAATCGACACCTACGCGCGGATCGCCGCCGCGTTGGGCCTCCAACCTCAGCTGCGGCGCCGCGGTTCCCGCCCGGGGGCTCGCGTCGCCTGACCTCTGGAGGGTGGGGGAGGTCTGGGGCCGCTCTGGCCGCCGGTGAACCAATGGGGACTCATCGGGCCGATACTCCATCCCGTGGCGTTGGAGTACTGGTTCATCGGTAGGCTGTGGGCCGGAAGCTGGTCTACAGGGCGCTTCTACATGCTGAAGCTCGTGGTCTCAGACGGAAGGCTGACGACGGACTTGGCCAGCATGCTTCGCTCCTGGCCGGGGACGAAGTCCTGGCGTCGGGACTATGGGAAGGTCAGATGGGTTCGGGTCGTCGGTGCGTCAGGCATCCTGGTCAAACGAACCATCGTCGAGGTAGACGGCGAGGCGATGCGGAGCCGGTTCGCGCTTCCCCGCGACGACGCAGAGCGCTTCGTCGCCCTGTTCCCGCCGCCGCCAGCCTCGATCTGACCCACCAGGGGTCATCGCCCGGCCGGAGCCCGCGACCTGACGCCGTCTGACACACGTCGGTGAGCTCACTCCGGCGATGCCGGAGGCACCCCTCCCGCGCGGCGCCTCACGGCGATGGCCACACCTGCGGCCCCCAGTGCGGCGAGCGCCAGGACCAGCACCCACCACGGGAATCCCGTCTCGCCGTGGCTGGCGGTGGTCGTGCCCTGGGTCGTAACAGGTGCCGGGCGCGGCACCACGTCGGAGATCAGCATGCGACCGCCGACGGCCCAGCACGCATCCGCGGCCCCCGCGACGCACGCGACCCCGGTGAGCGCGCCGAGAACCGTCGCCGGGATCGGTGTTGCCGTCCATTGCGCGCCCCCGTCATCGGTGCTCACCATCCCCCCCCACTCCGGTACGTCCGAGACGCTCTCGCCGCCGCCCGCAACGCAAGAATTGGCGCTGGCGCAGATGATGCTGTCCAGCGCCGCGATGGACTCTCCGCCGGCGGCCCCCGGTTCCGGCACATCCTGGGCCACCCAGGTGGTGCCACCGTCACGGCTGGCGAGCAGCGCTGCAAGGGTGGTGGTGAAGTCGCCGAGCGGGCCGGCCAGTGACGCCGGCAGCGGTTCGGCGCCCACGGCGTAGCAGTCGCTCGCCGTCGGGCACGCGATGCCGGCCAGGTCGCTGATGTTCCCCGGGAGGGTCGCCGCTTGCCAGGTGGGCTGGAGGGCGTTCGGCGTCCGGTAGATGACGCCAGCTCGGGGGTTGCCGGTGAGCCCGAGCGTGGCGCCCACCACCACGCACCCGCCGGCGCCGGTGCAGACCACCCCTGCGAGTGCAGTCAGCGTGCCCGGCGGGGCCTGTGTGCTGTGCCAGGTGACTCCGGCGTCGCCGGAGACCAGCACCATCGCCTGGACGCCGTCGGCGCCCGGCCTCTCACCGACCGCCTCGCACACCGAGCCGGCGCAGGAGACGCCGTTGAGCACCCCGTCACCGGCGGGCAGGGGCAGCCTGGTCCACGTGCTGCCGTCATCGGTCGAGCGGACCGCCGCCGGGCGGACGCCGGAGAGGTCGGGCTCACTGGTGCCGGGATCGACGGCGGCCACAGTCCCGCTACCGCCCACGGCGACACAGACGCGATCGTCGAGGCAGCTCACGGCGCGGAGGTCGGTGACGCGCCGGCGGGAGCAAGGGCGACACGCCAGGTCGCGCCCTGGTCGGTGGTGTTGAGGGTCAGGCCCTGGAGGGTCGCGACCGACCTCTGGGTGGCGGAGCGGCCGACCGCGACGCAGTCGCGGAGGGAGGGGCAGGCCACCGCCTCCAGCCACGGCTCCGGGGTCGACGCCGTGTGCAGTTGCCAGGTCGAGCCATAGCCAGTGGCGAAGACCGTGTAGGTGCTCGAGGGGAGCTGTGCCTGGCCGGCGTCGGTGCCCCCGATCCCCACGGCTCGGCACGCCGAGATCGCAGGGCAGGACACGGCGGCGGGGGCGCTGTCGGGATCGGGCCACGGCGTCGCTTTCCAGGTGCCGCTCCCCGGGGTCGAGAGGATCACCCCACCCGTCTGGAGCACCTCGCGGTCGTCGAATAACTCGGTGGTGGCGGCGGCGACGGCGACGCAACCGCCGTGCGGGACACAGCTGACGCTGTGGACGTCGATCCCGGAGGGCGCGTCCTGGACCGCCCAGCTCTGCCCGTCGGTGGTTGATGCCAGCACGCCATGGCCACCGCCCGTGGGATCGTCGCGGATTCCCACCGCCCAGCAGTGGGAGTCGTCGGAGCACGCCACCGCCTCGAGGATGTCGGTTCCGACCGTCTGCGCCGTCCAGGTGGAGCCGCCGTCTGTCGAGGCCATCACCACGCCGGCATCGGTGTCGGTGTAGCTGTCGTCGCCATCGGGGGTGTACGTGAGGGCGGCCCCCACCGCCCAGCAGTGGGTCGTGTCGGGGCAGGCGACGCCGGTGAGCACGTCCGGCTCGGTCGCCGCGCTCTCTGACGTCGTCCATCGGGCTCCCTCGTCGACGGTCATGGCGGCGACGGCGTGCAGCGTGGATCCGATGGGAGAGCTGCTGCCGCTCCAGCCCACGGCGACGCACAGGTGGGTGGTTGGGCAACTGATGCCGAGCAGCCCGCCGATACCCGCGGGCGGAGAGAGCAGGCGCCAGGTCGCGCCTCCGTCGTTCGTTCGTGCCACCTCGGCCGAGGCGTCAACGCCCGTCACCCCGGCGACGCCGGCCGGCCCGCCGTCGCCCACCGCAAGGCAGGTCGCGGCCGTGACGCAGGCCACGCCGCTCAGGTCGAGGACGATGTCGCTGGCCGGGGAGGGCACGGTCTCCAGGGTCCAGGTGGTGCCGCCATCCGCGGTGCGCGCCGCCGCGTTGCCGCCCGACACCGCGATGCAGACGCTCGTGTTCGGGCAGGCGAGGCCGACCGGGGTCGCGCCCTGGTACGGAAAGACCGGATCGGCCGCGGTGGACGGAACCTGAAGCCCGACCGGGAGCCGGTCAACCGAGAGCCATGGACCGGCTTGCAGATCCGGCGCCGGCGACGGCGCCGCAGATGGCGACCCGGAGGCGGCTGCCACCGCCGGTGCCGCCAACAGCGAGACCGCCAGGAAAGCTGCGCCGGCGAAACCGACCAGGCGGCGGTGTCTCATCCTGCCGTGGAGGCGGCGGAGGCGGTTGCGCATCTCTGTCGACAGGTCACTCTGGTCGATGTCCGCCGCCTCCATCACCGTAGGGCTGGAGGGCTCGCAACCGCCTCCGCTCAGCCTGTCCCGCTCGGGGGACTACGGCGTCGGTGTCGCCATCGCCGTCGCGAACGCCGAGGGGGTCATCTGGCTGCCGTATCCGCCCGGGGGCGGCGTGGTGTCCAGGCTCAACCAGGAGACGGACGTCGCGGGCACGGTGACCGACGGCGGCGTCCCCCAGTTGGTGAAGGTCGTCACCGTTTGCCCGACGCCGGCGGCGTCCGTGACGACCAGGGAGGTGGGGAGGTTGGTGCTCGGCGAGATGTCCAGCGTGAACGTCGCGATCGGCGCGCTGGCGTTGCTTCCGACCTGGTTGGTGCCGATGTCGCCGTCGATCTCGGTCAGCCGGTGGTGGGCACCCTCCTCCCGCCGCTGAGCGTCGTGGTGGAGACGTAGTCGACCCCAGCCGATCTGTCCACCGCCGCCGTCGCCTTGTTGAGGAGGCTGGTCGCCTGGGAGGCTGCGATGCCGTAGGTCACCACGATGAAGGCGACGACCCCGAGGACCGCGAGTATGGCCACTCCCACCACGACGCGGAAGCCCCACCCCGGCCGGTGCCCGTGCCTGGTCCGGGGTCCATACGCGAGGCCGTCCGGGCCGGATGGAGCGGACCGGCCGCCCGTGGTTCCGGGCGGTGCGAACCCCGGAGAGGCCGGCCCGCCGATGCCCGGGGAACCCGGCGGTGCGTAGCCCGGCGCGTCGTAGCCGGAGGGGCCGCCCTCCCCCCGGGAGGCAGCCAGCCGGCGGAAGGGGTGGCCGTAGTTCGGAGGGGTGGCGCTCGGGTCGGGCGGGGCGCCCGGCGATCCGCCCTGCGAAGGGATTTCCCCCGGCGAGGAGAAGTCGATCTGCTGGTCGTCAGGCATGTCCAGCTCTAGTGGCTGGCTGTCATTGTGTCCCTGGTGTCATCCGGGTGCGCTGTCGTCCTGGCGAGCACCGGCGTTCCAGAGATGTTGGAGCATCACGTTCCGCCAGATCAGTGCCTGGGACATGCGGTTGAACGGCGCCGCATAGGGCGAGGTCCCCCGGGTCAACCGCCCCCACGCGCGGTCGCTCATGGGATAGGTTCGAGGGGGTACGACCCTGGCGTCGTTGGCCTCCATCAGCTCGCGCGCGCGCCGGTTTCGCGTCAGCTGGGCGTACGGGCCCTCGACGTACAGTGGCTTGGCTCCGGCGGAGCTGAGCCCCAGCCTGAGCCTGCCCAAGGTCGTGACCAGCACATCGGGGCCGGCCAGGTCCATGAGGATGGCACCGTCCCGGTCGCTCAGGCGGACGGACCGCCCGTCGATGATGAGCACGCCAAAGCGCAGACCCAGCGGATGGCGCCTGCGGCTCCACATCACCACCAGTGCGAGCCGCTCGAGAGGCACCCGCTCAGCCACGGCGGAAGCTCACCGTGTGCCCCTCGAAGCCGTGGGGGGGCACCTCCGGTCCGAGGATGAGGCCCAGGTTCGTCCCGGCGTGGGCCTCACGCAGCATCTTGTGGAATGTCTCCATGGCCCGTATCCGATGCGTCCGGCCCGAGTGGACCAGGACGTCCCCGACGCGCAGCAGACCCTCTCCGTCGAGGTGGCCGGTGACGACCGTTCCTCTGCCCTGTAGCTGGATGAAGAAGACGTCGCTGATGCGCATCGACAGCGTCTCTGGCCACTCGCGGCGCCGATCGAAGAGAGGCACTCGGATTCCCCCACCCTACCGTGGTGCGGAGCGATTCCCCGTACGGTGAGGTGCCGCTCGGCATGCAGGCAGGGACTCTAGCCCGCGAGGGGATCGCGCGGCAACAGAGCGCGACGCCCCGTATCGGGTCAACCCGACGCCTGGCTCTGCCGGTCGGCCTCAGGGCTCGACGGCGACCTCGCGCAGGTGCTGCCAGAGCAGCTCCACCGCGGGCGTGTGCACCCCCTCGCGGCGGGCGGCGGTGAAGGCCTGCAGGATCGGTGGCCCCGGGCAGGGCAGCGCGGTCAACCGGCCCGCGACCAGGTCGGTCTCGACCAGGGCTCGCGGCATCACCGCAAACCCCAGTCCCGCCTTGAGGGCCGGGACCAGGGCCCCCTCCTCGAGCTCGACCGTCTCCGCTCCCTCGGCGTACTCGCCGAGCAGCTGGGCGGCCAGCAGCTGGGTCGCCGTTCCGCGCTCGTGCTCCAGGTGACGGAAGTCGCGGAGCTCGCTGGCGGGGTCCGCGCTGGCGGTGAGCGGGTGTCCCGGGGCGGCGACCAGCACCATCTCGGTGCGCTCCAGGACCATCGCCTCCACGCCCGGGGTCTCCACCTTGGAGCCGGCGAAGATGATGTCCACCTCCCCGTCCTGGAGCATGGTGATCATCTCCCGGAACCGGGCCAGCCGGAGGTGAAGGCCGAGCTGCGGGTGCTCGGAGACGAAGGGGGCCAGCCAGCCGGGGACCCGGTGAGCACCCACCACATGGCCGGCGGCGATGGCGACCTCGCCCACCTCGGCGCTCAGGTAGCTGACCCGCAGCTCGTCCACGAGCGCGACGTCATCGAAGATGCGGGTCGCGATGGGGCGGAGGGCCCGGCCGACGTCGGTGAGCCGGACGTTCCGCCCGACCCGCTGGAAGAGGGGCAGCCCGAGCCGCTTCTCCAGGCGGTGGACGACGGTGCTCACCGATCCCTGGGAGATGCCGAGCGCCTCGGCGGCCTCGCTCACGTGCTGCCGTTCGGCCACCGCGAGGAAGGTGTGGAGCTGGTCGAGGGTGACCTCCGGCCGCGGCCGGGCCGCCCACCGCGCCCGCTGGGCAGCGCGGCGCTGGGGGTTGTCGTGTTCGGCGAGGGGGGGGAGATCGGACATAGTTCTGCTCAGCAGAACGGAATCATACGACTCCCACGCTTGATCATGTGGATTTCGCCTGCCACACTCGGCCTGCACGGAGTTTCACCTGCCCCACCGGCCGGGGCACGCACGCAATGGAGGGGTACGCCCTGTGATCACGCGCCCATTGACTCGCGGCTGGAAGAATACGCTCCCGCTCCTCGCTCTGCTGGGTGTGGTGGCGGCATGCGGATCGACCAGCACCGCCCCCTCGGCGACCGCCACCGGGGTCGCCGCCACGGCGAAGCCGGCATCGGCGAACGTGCTGGGGGCCGCGTACGACACCACGACCACGTCGTCGGTGACCCTGACCGGCGCCGGCGCCAACTCCATCGAGCCGTTCTTCGAGACCGTCTTTTACCAGTACGGCCAGAAGGACACCAACACCACGATCAACTACTCGCCCGCCGGCTCCAGCGTGGGGGTCACCGACATCCAGCAGGGGACGGTCAACTTCGGGGACTCCGAGATCCCGATGACCACGTCGCAGCTCGCCGCCGCGACCGGGGGCACCGTGCTCCAGATCCCCGTGGACCTGGGCGGCGTCGCGATCAGCTACAACGCGCCGGGCGTGCCTGCCAACCTCAAGCTGGACGGTCCGACCCTCGCGGGCATCTTCGACGGGAGCATCACCAACTGGGATGACCCGGCCATCGCCGCGCTCAACTCCGGGGCAACCCTGCCCAACCTGGCGATCAAGGCGGTCCACCGGGCCGACGCCTCTGGCCCCGGGTACGACCTCGACCAGTACCTGATCGACACCGCGCCCGCCTGGGTGACCAAGATCGGCACCTCGACGCCCTCCCGGACCTGGCCCCAGGCAACGGTTGGCATCGGGGAGCAGCTCAATACCGGCGTCGCCACCTACATCAGCCAGACCAGCGGGTCGATCGGCTTCGTCGAGTACGGCTATGCGCTCCAGAACGGTTTCGTCAACGCCGACATCCTCAACGCCGCGGGCGCGTACGTCGCCCCCAATGAGGCCTCGATCGCCGCGGCGGGGGCCGAGGCCACCAGCCTCAGCCCGACCGACTTCAACGTGGTCAACGAGGTGGGAGCCGGCACCTACCCCATCGCCAACTTCAGCTGGACCCTGGTGTACCAGAAGCAGTCCAGCACGGCGACCGGGATCGCCCTCGGCAAGCTCTTCGACTGGGTGGTGACCGCCGGCCAGGCGGACGCCGCGGCGCTGGGCTACGCGCCTCTCCCCGCCAATGTGGCCGCCCTGGCGCACAGCACCATCCTCGAGCTGGAGGGCTCCAACGGAACGCCGCTGTTCGCCAGTTGAGCTGGGCGCCTCTCCCGACGCGTCCGGCTGATCGCCGTGGAGCCCGATGAGCCCTGACACCACCGGGGTGCTGCCCCGAGAGGGGGTGGAGGTCGGCGGCGTGCGTGCGGCCCTGCTCCGGACGCGGGCTGGCCGGGGCGAGCACGTCTACACCGTCGTCCGCTGGGGCGGTGCCGGGCTCTTCGCCGTGGTGGTCGTCGCCCTGCTCATCAGCATCGCCGGGAGCTCCGGCCAGGCGCTGACGCACGCGGGGGTGGGGTTCCTCTGGTCGGGGACCTGGAACCCGGCGGCCGGTGAGTACGGTGCCGGCATCCTGGTGGTCGGCACCCTCCTCACCACCGCCGTCGCCATGGTGATCGTGGTGCCGATCGGCCTGGGGACGGCGGCCTTCCTCTCCGAGCTGGCGCCGCGCTGGCTGGCCGGGCCACTCTCGACGCTGGTCGGTCTCCTCGCCGCGGTGCCGAGCATCGTGGTCGGGCTGTGGGGCCTGATCGTGCTCACCCCGATCTTCGCCAACCAGGTGGAACCGTTCCTCGCATCGGTGCCCGCGCTGGGCTGGCTCTTCCGGGGTGAGGCGTACGGGCCCAGCATCCTGCTGGCGTCGGTGGTGCTCGCCGTGATGACCCTGCCGACCATGGTCGCGCTGAGCCGGACCGCCCTGGCCGCGGTCCCGGTCGCGGACCGCGAGGCCGCACTGGCGCTGGGTGCGACGCGCTGGCAGGCGGTGCGCAGGGCGGTGATCCCGGCCGCCCGTTCCGGCATCCAGGCGGCGGTCACCCTGGCGGTCGGGCGCGCCATGGGCGAGAGCATCGCCGTGGCGATGGTCATCGGCAACCGCCCGGCCATCCCCAGCTCGCTGACCGCCCCCGGGGCGACCCTCGGTTCGGCGATCGTCAACCAGTTCGCCGAGGCCACCCCGGGGATCGGCACCAGCTCGGTGATCGCTCTCGGCGCCGTCCTCCTCCTGCTCACCGTCGCCGTCAACGCCGGCGGCCAGGCCCTGCTGCGCAGCGGTGGCGGCCATCGCGGCGGCACCGCCGGAGCGCTGCGGTGAGCGTGGTGTCCGCCGTTAGCCGCCGTGAGCTGGTGCGCGCCGCCGCTCAGCGGTCGCTGACCCGTCGCCGGGTAACCGGCAGGATCGCCCAGGCGCTCTGCGCGGTCGCGGCGCTCGCAGCGGTGGCCCCGCTGGTCGCGCTCCTCTACTACACGATCAGCCGCGGCGCGCAGGTGCTCTCCTGGAGCTTCCTGGTCAACGCACCGACGCCGCCGGGCATCCCCGGGGGCGGGATCTCGACGGCGATCACGGGCACGGCCGAGATCGTCGGTCTGGCCCTGGTCATCGCGATCCCGACCGCCCTGCTCGCCGCCCTCTTCCTCTTCGAGCGGAGCGGCCGCCTGGCCGCCGTCCTGCGCTTCAGCGCCGACGTGCTGACCGGGGTGCCCTCGATCATCATCGGGATCTTCGCCTACGCGCTGCTGGTCCTCCCCCTGCACGCCTTCTCCGATCTGGCGGCGGCCTTTGCGCTGGCGGTGCTGATGCTGCCGATCATGATCCGGGCCGATGAGGAGGCGATGCGGACCATCGCCCTCGACCTCTGGGAGGCCGGCATCGCTCTCGGGGCGCGCCGTGGCCGCGTCGCCCGCTCCGTCGTGCTGCGCGGTGCCCTCCCCGACCTGGTCACGGGCAACCTGCTCGCCATCGCCCGGGCGGTGGGGGAGACCGCGCCGCTCCTCTTCACCCTGGCCACGCCGCTCGCGGCGATGACCCTGCTCATCTACACGGACGGCACCCAGGCCTTTCCAATCGCCCAGGAGACGGCCTGGGGCACCGCCCTGGTGCTGCTCGCCTTTGTCCTGCTCCTGAGCGTTGCGGCTAAGATCGCGGCGTGGCGCATCTCCCGGAGGGCCCGCTGAGATGTCCGGAGATCACGTCGCGCGGGCCGAGCCCCTCACCGTAGTGGCGGAGGAGCGCGCGGAAGGCGAGCCCGAGACGGCGACGCGGCCAGGGGCCCCGGCACCCATCGCGGATGGCGGCCGGAAGCGCGGGGTGGCCGCGGCCAACACCGCCGCCTCGGCGCTCACCCATGGGCATCAGAGCTCGGCAACGCCGCCGGCGGTCACCCTGGAGGGGGTGCGGGTCACCTTCGGCGACCACGTGGCGGTGCGCAACGTTACCCTCGCCATCCCGGCCCGCCAGGTGACCGCGCTGATCGGCCCCTCCGGGTGCGGCAAGACCACGCTGCTGCGGGCCATCAATCGCCTCCACGATCACACCGGCGGCCGGGTCGAGGGCTCGATCAAACTCGGCGATATCGACGTGTACGGGGCGGACACTCGTCCGGAGCTGATCCGGCGCCGGATCGGGATGGTCTTCCAGCGCCCCAACCCGTTCCCGGCCATGAGCGTCTTCGAGAACGTGGTCTCCGGCCTGCGCTTCAATGGTGTGCACGGCAGAGCGCTGCTCCGCGACGCCGCCGAATCGGCGCTGCGCCACGCCGCTCTCTGGGACACGGTCAAGGATCGGCTGCATCAGCCGGCGTTGCGCCTCTCCGGAGGACAGCAGCAGCGGCTCTGCATCGCGCGCGCCCTGGCCGTGGAGCCCGATGTGCTGCTCATGGACGAGCCCTGCTCGGCTCTGGACCCGATCGCGACGGCCAAGATCGAGGATCTCATCACCCGGTTGGCGGCTGATGTGACCATCGTCCTGGTCACGCACAACATGTTCCAGGCGGCCCGGGTGTCCGATCAGGCCGCGGTGTTCCTTCTCGGCGAGGATCGGGTCGGGGAGCTGGTCGAGTCCGGCCCGACCGACGAGCTGTTCAATGAGCCGAGGAACGCGCGCACGCGCGACTACGTGGCAGGGCGGGTGGGATGAGCCGGTCGTGGGCAGGGGGCCGGCGCTCTGGCTGACCTGCGCTCAGCCGAGCCGTCCGCCATCGCCGCCCGGCTGCGTGCCGCCGGCTGCGTCTTCGCAGAGGAGGAGGCCCGTCTGCTGATCGCCGCCGCGCCGGGGCCGGCGGACCTCGAGGCCATGGTCGAGCGGCGGGTCGGCGGTCTGCCCCTCGAATACGTGATCGGCTGGGCGGAGTTCTGCGGCCTGCGGATCCGTATCGAGCCGGGGGTCTTCGTGCCCCGCCACCGCACCGAGTTCCTGGTCCAGCAGGCCGCCGCCCGCGCCGCTCCCGGCGCCGTGGTGATCGACCTCTGCTGCGGCTCGGGTGCGCTGGGCGCCGCCCTGGCCGCCGCCGTGGGGGCCATCGAGCTGCACGCGGCCGACATCGAGCCGGCGGCGGTGAGCTGCGCCCGTCGCAACCTGGCCGCCATCGGGGGTCACGTCTACCAGGGGGATCTCTTCGACCCGTTGCCCCCGTCTCTTCGCGGTCGCGTCGACCTCCTGCTCGCCAACGTGCCCTACGTCCCCACCCAGGAGATCGCCCTCCTCCCTCGGGAGGCCCGGCTCTACGAGCCGGAGTCGGCGCTGGACGGTGGTCTCGACGGCCTCGACCTCGTGCGGCGGGTGGCGGCCGGAGCGCCTCTCTGGCTGGTGCCGGGCGGCCAGCTCCTGGTCGAGACCAGTGAGCCGCAGGCGGGTGCCACAGCCGCGATCTTCGAGGCCAGCGGGCTGATCCCGGAGGTCACCAGCCTGGACGAGCTGGACGCCACCGTCGTCATCGGATCGATGCACGCGCATACGAGGTGAGCGGGGAGAAACCCGTACCCCGGCTGCAGTTGCCAAACCGTCGGTGAGCTGTCACACGGAGCGCTCGGAAGCCGGGCAGCGCCCATCGTAGCGTCGGCCTCTGTGACTGAAAGCCCCGAGAGGGGGCGCCCGCGCGCGCCACGCCCGCGCTCACGCCGAGCCCTGCTGTCGATCGCCAGCCTGGTGATGGCGGTCGCCCCGATGATCGTCGGCAGCAGCCCCCCGGGCGTCGACGCCTCCGGAACGCCGAACATCGCTCTCACTGAGAGCGCGCCGGCGACCATCCTCTACGGCACTGACGCCTCGGTGTCTCTCACCGCGACCAATCCAGCCGGCGGTGGGTGGGGGTACAACCTCAGCTACGAGGACGTGCTCCCGGCGGGCGTCAGCTACGTCTCGGGGTCGGTCACCCCGTCATCGGTCGGCGCTCCGCTCATCCTGGCCAACCAGCCGGCGACCGACGACACCACCCTGATCTGGAGCAACGTCTCCGATCTCTCCCCCGGCTCCAGCAACACCCTGGGCTTCCAGCTGGCGGCGGCCACCGACGCCGACCCGATCCCCAACTTCCTCCCCAACGAGGGCTACACGGACAGCGCCTCCGCCTACGTCAACAGCGGCCCCCGGGAGGTTCCCCAGTTCACTACCGGCGGGAGCCCGAGCAACTTCACGGGCTCGGCCACGGCCAGCGGGACCACCACGCTCTCGCCGCTCGCCATCACCCAGACGCCTGGCGGCGCCCAGCTGCGCGGTCTCCACGACCACCAGTTCGTCTCCACCATCACGGTCACCAACAACCACGTTCACGCCACCAACAACATCACCGTGGACGACTGGCTGCCCGCCGGACTCGAGTACCTGCTCTGCGGGCAGACGGACAACACCACTGACGCCCCCACCAATCCCGGGAGCCAGGAGGAATACCCGGGCAGCCCGCTGATCTACGGGCACCTGTCCGCCCCCTCCAACTGCACGCCGCCGCAGACCGTGGCCACGGTGGACGGCTCCAATCCCCTGCCCGCGGCGGTGTACACGCACGTGGAGTGGACGGACGTCGCCAGCCTGGCCCCATCGGCGTCGCTGACCCTCGAACTCGTCCTGGCCATCCCCATCCGGGCCAACACGCTGACCTGGAGCGGCACGGAGCCGACCGCTGCCAGCCTGGGCCAGGCCGCCGACCTGGACAACAACAGCGGGCCCGAGACCGTCGACGGCACGCCGCTGACCATCTACGCGACCGCCACCGGCACCTACGTGGGGACGCTCGGCAGCGGCGCGAACCCGGTTGAGGCGACCGGTTACGACACCATCGACGCCCGCGACATCGTGACCAGCAAGAGCGTCTCCGACGGGACCTTCGCCCAGGGCGACGACGTCACCTACACGATCACGGTGAGCACCTCCGAGTACCGCTACTCCGAGGGCACCACGGTGACCGACACGCTTCCGTCAGGCCTCTGCCCGCTGGGTAGCGAGAACTACGACATCCCCCAGGCGCCCGCATGCGATCCCATCGTGGGGGGAAACCCGTCGCCCGCCTCGCCCCCCTACGGCTCGGTCACTGCCAACAGCGATGGCACCTTCACCCTGGTCTGGGACCTCGGTGAGATGGCGCCGTCCACCACCCAGACGATCACCTTCCCCGCCGCCGACCGGACCGCCTATCAGGCCGGCGGGGCCGACACCACGCCCACGGTGGGCAATGACACCCTCACCAACACCGAGACGGCCACGGGCAATCTCTGGGTCAGGTGCGACTGGGGCGATCCCACCTGCACCGGCTTAGACAGCCCCATCTCTCACGACGGTACGTTCCCCGCTCCCGCGAGCGCTACGGCCAGCGCCTCCCAGGCGGCGGCCGGGCCCACCATCACCGTCGAGATCTCGCAGAACGTTCCCGCCGGTCAGCCGATGACCTGCGCCTCGGCGACGTACCTCGGCACGGCGTCCGCGGGGTACCCGCCCACCTACCAGAAGGGTGACCTGATCTGCTTCCAGATCGAGGTCGACTACCCGGCGGGGACGGATTTCAAGAACCCGACCGTGAACGACTTCATCCCCCCCAACACCACCTACCAACCCGGGTCGGCGATGGTGACCGGCACGGCCAGCGGCGTCACCCTGAGCGCTGCGCCGGGGGAGCTGACCTGGACCATGGGCAGCCCGCTGGCATCGCCGGACGGCAACCTCTATGAGGCTCCGGGGACCGAATTCGAGGTCCAGTTCGCGGTGATCGCCAACGCCGACCCCACCCTGGGCAACACCTTCGATCTCACCCAGGACCTGGCCAAGCTGGTGACCTCCAACACCCAGGGGACGACGTTCACGGCGCGGGGCCTGGTGACCTACCAGCTGGCGGCTCCCATCGTCAGCCTCACCAAGGCGGTGACGACGATCGACGGGTCTGGAGCCCCCGAGGGGAGCGGCGACACGGTTCGGGGCGGGGACGACGTCGGCTACACCGTGACCGTCGAGGACACGGGCATCGTCGACGCCTACCAGGTGCAGGTGTGGGACGTGCTTCCGGCGCAGGTGCAGTGCTCGGACCTCGTCACGATCGGACAGTCAGGGACCTGCGTGGGAGGCACGGGCGCCACCATCGAATGGCCGGCCTCGGACATCCCGGACCTGGGCGCGGGGGACTCGACGACCCTCACCTACACCATGACGGTCCCCGCCACCACGGGCGCCGGCGAGATCTTCTCCAACACCGCCGGAGTGCGCAGCTTCATCGGCGAGCACAACGGGTCGGGGCCGTCGAACTCGTACTACCCGGACGACAACATCGACTCGAGCCTTGCCGCGGAGGAGAACGCTCCCGAGGCGGACAGCAGCGCCGACGTGATCTCCGCCGGAGCCATCGTCAGCAAGTCCGAGACGGGCTCGATCGCGAGCATCCCCGACGGGGACGCGACCATCGGCGAGACGATCACCTACACCATCCAGGTGACGGTGCCCCACGACACCACCTTCTACAACGCGTCGCTCGCCGACCCGCTGGGAACCCGGCAGACTTACGTCGTCGGGAGCGGCCAGGTGACCGAGCCCGGCGGCTCCTTCACCGAGGCTGAAGGGAGCGACGCGGACGGATTCACCTACGCTTACGACTCGACCACCAACACGGTCGGTCTGACCTTCCCGCCGGCACTCCCGAACCTGACGTCCATGGATGAGCAGGTCACCGTCGTGTTCTCCACGACGGTTGCCAACGTCGTCGCCAACAGCCGTGGCGTCGACATCCCCAACGTCGCGACCCTCACGGATTACGCCTCGCCGGGGGGGACGGAGATCACCTTCAGCAACAGCCCGCTGAACACTCTGATCGTCGAGCCCGACGTGACGATCACCAAGACCGTGAACCCGGCGATGATCCAGCCGGGCGGGACCAACACCTTCACGGTCATCGTGGCCAACCCGGCCGGCAGCGGCGTGAGCAGCGCCTACGACCTGGTGGGGACGGACACCATCCCGGCCGGGCTCACCTACATCAACGCCAGCGTGGCGCTGGATGGGCCCGTCGCCGGGACGGCGAGTGAGTCGGCGGGGGTGGTGACCTGGAGCATCCCCGGCCCGCTGAGCCCCGGGCAGGCTGACACGATCACCTACGAGGTCAACCCGCCGGCGTCCGGGGAGATGACCAGCGGGGAGAGCTGGACCAACACCGCCACCCTCACCTCATGGTGCGGGGTGGACGGCTGCGCCGGCGTTCCCGGTACCCGGAGCTACGGCCCCATCCACTCGGCGGTCAGTCTCCCCGCCGAGTTCCCCGATCTGACCGCGAACAAGACGCCTCCCAACGGCACCGCCCTGGCCGGCCAGCCCTTCGCCTTCACCGTGACGATCAAGAACACCGCGACCGTGGCGGTGGCGGACACCGTGGCGGTGACGGACACCCTGCCCCCCAATTGGTCGTATGAGACGGGGAGCACGACCATCACGTTCCCCACCGGACCGCAGTCGACTGCCGACCCGACCGTGACCCCTGAAGCGGGAGGCGACATCCTCACCTGGACGGGACTGGGCACTCTGCAGCCGGGGAAGTCGCTCATCCTCGTCTACTCGGCGATGCCCTCTCTCTCGCTGTTGACATCCGCGACGACCGGGCCGGCCTACGCCTACCCCAACAGCGTGTACGCCACCGCCACGGACAACACCGGCGCCTCCGGGAACGAGAGCGGTGACTACGTCAGCCTCACCAAGACGGTTGACGAGTACATCGGCGACGCCGATCTGCAGATCACCAAGAGCCATACCGGCAACTTCAGCGCCGGGGCGGATGGCACCTACACCCTCACGGTCATCAACAACGGGCCGTCGACAGCGGGCGCGCCGATCACCGTCAGCGACACCATGGTGTCCCCGGAGACCTTCGTGTCGGCGAGTGGCTCCAACAGCACCGGCGAGTGGGATTGCACGTTCACCTCTCCGACCCTCACCTGCACCCTGGACCTGCCGGCGGACGCCGGCGCCACCACCCTGGCGAGCGGCGTGACTGCACCCGCCCTGAGCGTGGTGGTGGACACGCCGTCCAGCACGGCCAACGGCACCGCGGTCACCAACACGGCCAGCGTCACCTCCCCGACCTGGGACGACAACACCGCCAACAACACCTCGGGCGATCCGACGACCATCGACTCCAACGCCGACCTGGCCATCACCAAGTCGCACACCGGCAGCTTCACGGCCGGGAGCACGGGCACGTACACGATCTCGATCGAGAATTACGGCCCGTCCGACGCGGTCGGTCCGCTGAGCGTGACCGACACCCTGCCGAGCAGCGAGACCCTGGTCTCCGCGACGGGCACCGGGTGGAGCTGCGGTGGGGTCTCGGCCGGTCAGTTCACGTGCACCACGGCCTCCGGGCTCACCAGCGGGTCCTTCGCCCAGCCGATCACCGAGCTGGTGGCGGTGTCCGCCGCCCAGCTCCCGGGGTCGATCACCAACAGCGCCTCGGTCAGCTCGTCGACCACCGACCCGACGCCGGGCAACAACACCTCGCACAACGCCACCACGATCACGACGTCGGCCGACCTGGCCCTGACCAAGGTCCACTCCGGGACCTTCGTCGCCGGCGACGGCGCGACCTACGACTTCACTGTCACCAACGCCGCCGGTCCGTCGGACGCGGCCGGACCCCTCACCGTGACCGACACGCTGCCCACGGGGGAGAGCTTCGTGAGCGGCGGGGGCGGGACCACCGGGTGGTCGTGCTCGGTGTCCTCGGGGACGGTCACCTGCACCAGCAGCGTGGGGCTCGCGGTGGGCGGGACGACCTCCTTCAGCATGAGCGTGCTGCTCGCCTCCGGTGTGACCGTCGCGACCCTGACCAACACCGCCAGGGTGAGCTCGCCGACCAACGACCCGGTTCCCGGCAACAACAGCAGCACCGACAACGCCGGGACGACCCAGCTGGCCGACCTTCAGGTGGTGAAGACCCTGACCAGCTCGCTGGTGGCCGGCCAGGATGCCACCTACTCCCTGGTGGTGAGCGACAACGGTCCCTCCGACGCCGCCGGTGCGGTGACCCTGACCGACACGCTGCCCTCCGGCGAGACCTACGTCAGCGCCACCGGCAGCGGCTGGTCCTGCGGCGCGAGCTCGGGGACGGTGACCTGCACCCACGCCGCCGCCATCACCGATGGTTCGGAGACGACGGTGACCCTCACCGTGCTGCTGGCGAGCGGGGTGTTCCCGCAGTCCATCACCAACACGGCGACGGTCAGCTCTCCGACTCCCGACCCGGCCATGGGGAACAACACCAGCACGACCACCAACTCCTCGACCACCAGCGCGGACATCAGCCTCACCAAGACCGACGACGGTCCCTTCACCGCCGGCGACGATGGCGACTACTACCTCGCCGTCAGCAACGCGGGCACCTCGGATGCGCAGGAGCCGATCGTGGTCACCGACACCCTCCCCTCCGGCGAGACCTACGTCAGGGCGTCCGGGCCGGGCTGGGACTGCTCCGCCGCTGAGCAGGTGGTGACCTGCAGCGACGAGACCAACCTGGTAGCGGGCACCTCGGCGGCCACCATCGATCTCAGCGTGGCCGTATCCCCGTCCCTGGTGTCAGCCTCGGTGACAAATGATGCGACCGTCTCCAGCCCGACGGGCGACCCGAACCTGACCAACAACAGCGCCACGGACACGACCTCGATCCACACCTCCGCGGACCTCGCCATCACCAAGACGCACAGCGGCAGCTTCGACGCCGGCAGCGACGGGAGCTACACCCTGACGGTGACCAACAACGGCCCCTCGGACGCGGCCCTTCCGCTGGTGGTCACCGACCCGGTGCCGGCGCCCTTCACCCTGGTCTCGGCGTCCGGTGGGAGCGCGTGGAATTGCAGCGTGTCGGGCAGCCTGGCCACCTGTGCGGCCGTGGCGCCCCTCCCGGCCGGCAGCACCGCCGCGGTCATCTCCGTGGTGGTCAGCACCCCGTCATCCCAGACGGCGACCGCGGTGACCAACACGGCGTCGGTCACGTCGGCGACGAGCGACCCGGTCGAGTCCAACAACAGCAGTAGCGACTCCACCTCGATCGTGTCCTCCGCCGATCTCTGGGTGACCAAGACCCACCAGGGAACGTTCACCGCGGGGACCGACGGCGCGTACCTCATCGCGGTCGGCAATCTCGGGCCCTCATCCGCCGCCGGGCCGATCGTCGTGAGCGACACCCTCCCGGCTTCGGAGAGCTACCTGTCGGCGACCGGCACCGGGTGGTCCTGCTCGGACGAGCTGCAGGTGGTGACGTGCACCGACCCCGACAATCTCCCGGGCGGTGGGAGCGCGGCAAGCATCAGCCTCTCCGTCGCAGTCGCGTCGGGCGCGGCCGGCTCCGTCACCAACACGGCGACGGTGACCTCGGCGACCGAGGACCCCGTGGTCGCCAACAACAGCGGGAGCGACACCACAACGCTGGCGCTCAGCTCCGACCTCTCCATCACCAAGACTCACACCGGTGACTTCACAGCGGGTCTGGACGGGACCTACACCATCGGGGTGCACAACGCCGGCCCGTCGGACTCGGGCACCGGCGTCGTCGTCCGCGACACGCTTCCAATCGGCGAGGCCCTCGTGAGCGCCGTGGGGACGGGCTGGAGCTGCGCCGCCGCCGGCGCGACGGTGACCTGCACGCTCGGGACCTCGATCGTGGTGGGTGGGGACGCGCCGAGCCTGGCGCTGAACGTCATGGTCGAGTCGGGAGCGGCGGGGACCCTGACCAACGTGGCGGTTGTCCAGGGGCCGCACCCGGATCCGGTGCTGGACAACGATACGGCGAGCGATCCGACGACCAGCGACCGCGTGTTCGACCTCGCGCTCAGCAAGACCCTGGTCGGAACCTTGCAGGACAGGGGCGACGCCACCTACGCGCTCGCCGTGACCAACACCGGGCCCTCGGATTCGGTGGTGCCGGTGACGCTCACCGACCCGCTGCCCGCGGGGCTCACCTTCGTGTCGAGCACCGCGGGGACCGCGGGAGCCTGGAGCTGCGCGGGAGCCGGCCAGAGCGTGACCTGTACCGACAGCACCCCGGTCGTCGCCGCGACCACCTCGACCTTCGACATCGAGGTGGCGGTGACAGCGGTCGCGGGGACGGAGATCACCAACACGGCGACGGTGGGGGCGATCGGCGACAGCGGAGCCGCCGTTGAGCAGGCCTCCGCGGCCGGCATTGTCGTCGCCGGCGCTCCGGTCCCGGAGTCGGGTGCCTCCCCCGGTCAGGCGCCCTGGCCGCTCGGAGGCCTGCTGCTGGTCATCGCCGGGCTGGGTATGGTGGCCGGTTCGCGCCGCCGCCTCTGGCGGCGGCTCCGGCACCGACGGGTCGGGTGACGGCCGCCGTCTGACCCGACGGGGAGGGGAGAAGCGCTCCGCCGCTACCCCAGCGCACCCGAGATCACCGCGGCCGCCGCGGCGCAGAAGGCGTCGTTGTCCCAGTAGTTGTGGGCGCGCAGCCCGCCCCCGGTGCTGTCGTGGACGTTGTCGACCTGGACGTCGACGACCGGCATGGCCGCCTCGGCTCCCGTGTCGGGATCGTGGACCACGAACATGCCCGGGCCGCCGCCTGCGGGGATGGGCTCACCGCGCTTCCAGCCAGAGGGCGGGGCGAGGGGATCGGCGACCGGGTCGAGGGGATCCCAGAGGTTGGTCCAGCCGCCGCTGATCAGACGCAGATTGCCGGCGTCGTCTCCCCACTGCAGCAGGTCCGCGTACTTGCGCAGCGGGCTCCCCGCCGTGATCAGCGCCCGCACCGCCGGCGCTGAGGGCGGGGAGATGGCGGCGATCATGTCGAAACCCATCACCGTCCCGTTGCTGTGGCCGTTGATCACCGCCCCTTCGACATCGGGACGGGCGAGGATCCGGCTGATGGCGTCGCGGAGAAACATCCTCACCCGCTCGCGGTGCTGGTTGCTCGTCACGTAGGCGGCGACGTCATCCTCGACGGTGCGCAAGACGCCGGTCGATCCGTCACCCGGAGCGCCTCCCCCGGGTGCCGCCGCTGGTGGGTCCCCCGGCCGGCGCAGCAGGCGATCGACGATCCCACGGTGAGGCACCGTGCCGGTTCGCGGTCGCAGGCTGGGGCCTGGCGCTCCAGGGATGGTCGGGTGCTGGCGGAGCGCCTCGAGGTCGGCGACCAGCATGTGGCCCAACCCGCCGAGTGTCGCGTAGCTGCCGAGGTCCGGCTTGGCCAGGACGGCGAGGTCGTGCAGGGCGGCGAGATCGCTCTGCTGGCTCTCCAGGCCGGAGTAGACGAGCGCGACGTGGGCCACCTGTTTGCCCGGTTCGGCGAGCGGTACGCCTGCGACGGCGACGGTGCCGCTTGCGGTCCAGCTCCCGAGACGGCGGAGGCCGGGCTCGGTGGCGTGGGTGAGCGGCGGGTAGTTGCTCTGCGCGTACACCGGGCCGCGCCCGCCCGCGGCGATCCGCGTGGGGTCATCTCCCAGGAGCTCGCCGAGGTGACGTCGCAGGCCCTCGTGGAGGGCGTCGGCGTACCCGTCCGACGCCGCCAGCGAGCTGGGCGCCTGCTGGAATCCGATCCCGTGGATGGTGATCACGACGAGCATGGGTGGCTTCTCCTCCGGGCGGTGTCGCTTTGTCGTCCCTCGGCGGGTGCTGCTACCCCCGGCTGCCCAGGGGGGTGGGGTGGGCGGGTTGGTAGAGGAGGACCTCGACTCCGCCGGGCAGCACCACCGTGATCGCGCGGCCGAACTGGCGGTCCTCGGGCTCCCCGCGCAGGGTCACGCCCCGGGCCCGGAGGTCCGCGATGGTCCCGTCCAGGTCGTCGCAGGTCAGCGAGATCTCGTGCCCCGGCTTCTCGGCGGGGTGGACGCCGATCTCCGACGGAGGGGTGGCGAAGATCAGCCAGCCGCCGCCGGCGTCCACGTGGGGCCAGCCGAAGGCGTCCCGGAGCGTCTCGCGGAGGGCCTCCGCCTCGGGGGAGAAGAAGAGCAGGTGCACGCCGTTGATGGCCATGGCATCCCCCTCAGTGGTGCCGGGTGTTTGCGTCAGCGTAGCTGTCGACGGCGACCGGCATGCGGTCCGCATGAGGTGTACGCACCTTCATCTTCAGACGTCCCCTGTCTGCCGGCCACCGTCGTCGAGTCGCTCGCACCGGGCTCTCGGCGAGCTACCCCTCACTGCCTGTGGGTCGCCGAATCGATGCTAGCACGGGTGGGAGCTGAGCTCCGCCGCCGCCGGCCCGCGTGCGGGCTAATCGGGGATGTCGGTCACGGGCGATTGCGCAGTCGCTTCGGCAGCAGTCCTCAGGGTCGACCGCGGACCCAGGGTCGAAACACCCAGCAGGACCAGTCCGCTTATCGTCAGGATGATGACGAGTCTCTGCCACGTGAGGGCGAGGGAGAGGAGCAGGGCCAGGGCCGCGCCGCCGGACATCCCGAGGTAGCGGCTCGTCGAGACCGCGCCCTGGATGCGCCCCACCCTGTCCGCTGCCTGGCTCTGAACCAGCACCCCGCCCTCGACCTGGGCAAGGCTCGCCATCGCCGTGCTGGCCATCAGGATGAGGAGGTCCGCCACGGGCGCCCCGGCGATGGCCACGGCGCCGATGCCGGCGATCTCGCAGGCGAGCCCTGGCAGGATGACCCCCGGACGGCGGAGCGGCGGCCAGAAAACGATCAGCGATCCCACCACACTCCCCAGCCCGACGGATGCGTAGAGGAGGCCGGCGTCCGCCGAGTTGCCAAACCTCTGCGAGGCAAGGGCTGGCAGAGCCGCTTGGAGTGCCGTGATGGCCACCGTGGAGGCGAAGGCACCCAGGGCGATGATCCGGAGCATCCGCTGGCGGAACACGGCGGTGAAACCGTCGAACGCGGCGCCGCGGAGGGTGGGGCGCAGCGCGACACCCGCGGGCATCGACGGCAGCGAGACGAACAGGATCGCGGCGACAGCGAAGGTGGCGGCGTCGGTGAGGACCAGCGGAACCGCCCCGAGCGAGGGCAGCAGAAGGGCTCCGATGGCTGGCGAGACCAGCATCGCTCCGCCGCTCAGGCCGATGTACACGAGGTTGAGCGTGTGCCGGTTCTCGCCGGTGCCGAGCCTCGCCATCACCGCGGCGGTGAGCGGCTGCCACGATCCGCCCACCAGCTGGGACAGCCCGGCCAGCACGTAGACAGACCAGAGGGCGCGGTCCAGGCCGAGGGGGATCGCGAGGGCCGCTGTGATCGCTCCCTGGATCAGCGCCGCACCGAGGATGCCCCGACGCGGACTGATCAGGTCACCGAGCGGCCCACCCAGCCACGCTCCCAGAGGGCGTGGTGCGACGCGAACCAGGAAATAGCCGGCGGTCGCAGCATAGCTGCCCGTCTCGCGGTAGAGCACGACGGCGAGCGCAAATGTCGTCAGCCAATCGCCGAAGGCGGAAACGCCGACCCCGGCCAGGAAGCGAACCGACGAGTTCCGGCACATCGGCAGATTGTCCGCTCTTCTCGCGGCCAACAGCGAGGGTGCCGGCCGGCGACCGATGCCGGCACCCTCGCGGGCGCACACCCTCAGCGGGGGTGTGCCCAGGGCGCGAGGTGAACTACCAGTCGGACGTGTGGTACATGGTCATCCCTCGATTCCCAAGGCCGGAGGATCCTGGCCTCTTCGCGGACGGAAGTATGCAACGGCGCGGTTGTGTTTGTGAAGTGCCGGTTGCGTGTCGGCAACAGTGCTGTTGTGCCCCCCCATATTCGCCTGCCGGTGGAGAGCCGGCCGGCGGAACCGTTTCGTTACATTCCCGTCGCATCCGCGAACCTGGATCTTGACCCCAACCGGAGCCTCGCTCGACCGGTTCCCCCGCTTCAACTGCGACGTGATCACCACGACGCGGTCACAACGTGCCCATCCGGAAGCCCCCGGTCGTAGGCTTGCGCCGTGGCCGCAGGCATGGCGACGCGCGTACGCTCGGCCCTTGCACGACTCGGGCGTGCCGTGTGGGCGCTGCCCGAGTGGGCACCGATCCGGCCGGTGCGGGTGCGTCCACCGCTAGTACTTTTCGTCACGGCCACCTGGGTCGCGGCCGGGCTCCTCGCCCTGACGGTGATGCCGTGGAGAGGCGACTGGGTTGCCGCGGCGGTCGCGGGCCCACTGGTCGCCGTCATGGCCGCCTATGCGATTCCCACCTTCGGAGGCGTCCAGGGACGGTGGTCCGCGTCAGGGTTCTTCCACCTCGCCTTCAGCTTCGCCATCGGACCCCCGGCAATCCTCGCCATGGCCATCGGCCAGTCCGCCGGCTCGGCCGTGCGGCGCCGCCCAGGGGCATTCCGGACCATCTTCAACGTCGGCGACCACTTCCTCGCGGACACAGCCGCTTGGCTTGTGTTCCGTCACGCGGTCGGGCTGGGGCCCGGGGTGATCATCCTCGCCCTCGCCGGGGCGGCGGGAGCGGTCGCCGAGACGATCGTCAACCACAGCCTCCTGGCCGCGGTGGTCTCGCTGGCAGGGGAGCCGTCCGAGTTCCGCAGATGGCTGGGGACTCTCGTCCGCACGTCGGCGATCGCCCTTCTCTTCGGGATCACCGCCGCCGGCGCGACCCTCCTTTACCACAAGGAGGGAACCTTCGGGATCATCACTCTGCTCCTGCCTCTCGCGCTGGTTCAGGGGTCGCTGGTCACGCTGGCGCGGCGCACCCACGAGCAGGCTCTCGCTGAGAAGGCACAGCGTCGTGAACGGGAGGGGCTCCTTCGCCGGGAGGCCCAGGCTCTTCGCCGGGCCGGTGATGCCTCCGAGGTCGAGCGCAAGAGGATCGCCGCCGACCTCCACGACAGCGTCATCCAGGACGTCTCCGGTCTCTACATCCGCTCCAGCGCCCTGCTCGGGCGCCTCTCCGATGGCGACGCCGACGTCTGGTCCCGCGAGCGTGTCGAGGGCTTTCTGAACTACACCCGCGACCTGGCAGGGGAGGCCGTCCAGGAGTTGAGGACGCTCATGATCGAGCTGGCGCCGCCCCTCCTCGACGAGGAGGGCCTCCCCTCAGCCCTCCGCCAGCTCCTGACCCGGCTCGACCGCGAGCAGATCTCCTGGGTTCTCGAGTGCACCGAGGAGCCTCTCGATCAGCGGCATCAGCGGCTGGTATACCGGGTGGTCCAGGAGGCGCTCCGCAACGTGGTCAAGCACGCGCAGTGCCACAGCGTCTGGGTGACCGTGCGCCCGCAGGGGGGCCGGCTGGTTGCGTCGGTCCGCGACGATGGCCGTGGGTTCTCCGCCGCGGAACGGGCCGACCGCCGCAAGAAGGGCCACGCCGGGCTTGGACTGCTGGGGCAGACCGTTCGCGACGGGGGCGGTGAGCTGACCATCACATCGGTTCGTGGCAAGGGCACCACGCTCAAGCTGTCCATCCAGATGCTGCCGTCCCCGTCCCCGGATGAGGCGGACGGCAGTGACCCCGCGTCGCCCGCGGCTTCCAACGAGGCCATCGACGGTGATGGCTTTGATAGGGAGACGGACGCCGACCTCCCGGGCGCAGAGGCCAACCGGCAACCCGCCCGACGACCCCGGATCGGGAGGCCATCGGGGCGGACACGGGTGACGTCCAGCTCGGCCCCCTGACCCGGACGGCCATCGACCCGTGCCGACGTCCCCGCCCGGCTGGGGGTGCGGTCTGACCCCTGGCAGGCCGTGCGAGCAGGGTGCGGCGCCGCGCCGGCCGGGGTGAACGCCGGAGCACGGTCCGGTCGCTCTCGCGTCACACCGCGGCGCCTCGGATCGCCCCGCCTTACAATGCGCTCTGCCGAGGTAGGGGACGGCAGCGTATGTAGAGGTTTGCGCTCATGGGCAGCAGCGGCAAGATCCGGCTCCTCATCGTCGACGACCATCCGGTTGTCCGCCAGGGGCTGGCCGACATCTTCGACCGGACCGAGGACATCGAGGTGGTCGGGCTGGCGTCGGACGGCGTCGAGGCGGTCACCATGAGCCTCAAGCACGAGCCTGACATCGTCCTCATGGACCTCTCGATGCCCAACATGGACGGCATGGACGCCACCCGATTCCTCCTCAAATCCTGCCCCGACACCCGGGTGCTGATGCTCACCTCGTTCTCCGGCAAGGAGCGGGTCAAGGAGGCGCTCCGCTCCGGCGCGGTCGGCTACCTGCTCAAGGACACACCGACCGAGGAGCTGATCGCCGGGGTCCGCAACGCTGTCAAGCACGGCCGGCGTTTCCGCGACATCGACTGATCCGGCCCGGTGTGGGCGCTTCGCGCTGGGCTCTTCGACACCTTGCCCAGCCTTCTCCGATGTCCGTGATCGCGCGTGCGCGTGACAGCCGAGCGGCTCGGCATCGCCGCGTAGACTCCGTGACGAGATGAGCAAGCGGTCGGTGCGAACCCCCGTGATCCCTGCACAGACGTCCGAGATGGTGGCCGGGGGGTGGGAGGGTGCGGGCGCTCTCCTGGGCTTCGTCGTGATGCTCGTGGCCGTCTTCCTGCCCTTCGCACACCTCACCTGCCAGTCCTGCCCGGCGGTGACGTCGACCCACCTCTCCTCCGGCAACCTCGTGGGTGGGACGGACGGGTGGAGGGTCCTCGTGCTGGCGATCGCGGGGCTGGTGACCACCGGCTCCTACCTCCTGCTCGCCCCGTCGCGCCGCCAGACCGCCCTCGGCTCGCTCGTGCTTGCGCTCGCCGCAGGGGCTCTGGTCGTCGTCGATGCAGCCAACACCTCCACCCGAGTGCTCGGCTGGCCGGGCGCGGGTCTGAGCGACGTCGCGCAGGGGCCGGGCTTCTACCTGGCGCTCGTGGGAGCGCTCGCCGTCTGCCTCTTCTCCGTGCTCATGGTGGCGTCACAGCGCGCGCCCAGGAGTTGAAGGTCGTGAAGGTCGGCTGAGCTTGCCACGGGATCGATCCGGGCAGAATCGCCGGAACCATCCCCGGGACGGGGCCCGGATCGATCCCCGAGAAGTTGACTGACCCGGGGGCCGCGATGATCTGGCCTGAGGGCCAGATCGGAAGCCACGGGGACGGTGCGCAGGGAGGCCGGCTGAAGTAGACGCCGTCGGCGCAGACCTGGCGCGAGGGGCAGGGCGTCGGGATGACGACGGCCCGGCAATCCGGCGCCGACATCACCTCCGCTCCCTCGAACGCCGGGAGTGCCCCCGCGATCCACCAGGCCAGCGCGACCCCGACAGCACCGGCAAGCGCACGTCGCACAAGACCCAGCCGCGACGCCGCGGAAAGCCCCTCGACGTACCAGCTCGCATACACAAGACTGCTCCTGGACTCTCTACGTCCCCTCCGACCCGCACATCACGACCGCCTTCGTGTTGCCCGGCGGCCAGCGGGTACACTCCACCACGCCATGAGCGAGTTGTCGGTCCGAGCCAAGGAGGTCGCAGCCCGTGTAGCCGAGCTACAGGGCCACCTTTGACCTGGATTCTCGACGCTCCCGCGTTGTCGCCCTGGAGGCTCAGGTCGCCGATCCCGCGCTCTGGGACGATTCCCGCCGCGCCGCGGCGCTGACCCAGGAGCTCTCTCACATCCGCGAGGAGCTGGCGGGCTGGGAGGCGCTCACCCGGCGGGCGGCCGACGCCCGCGACCTGGCTGACCTGATGGGGGAGGAGGCCGGCGGTGAAGCGCCGAGTGGCGACCCCGTCATGACCGCCGAGCTGACCGCCGAGCTGGACGAGATCGAGAAGGAGCTGGGCGCCCGTGAAGTGGATCTCCTCTACAGCGATCCGTACACCGACAACCCCGCGCTGCTCTCGGTGAAGAGCGGGGCGGGGGGGACGGACAGCCAGGATTGGGCCGAGATGCTGCTCCGGATGTTTCTCCGCTGGGGGGAGCGCCACCGGATGGCGGTCGAGTTCCTCGAGGAGGCGGAGGGCGAGGAGGCGGGCATCAAGTCGGCGACCATCCGGGTGGAGGGCCGCCGCGCCTTTGGCCTGCTCAAGTCGGAGCGCGGCGTCCATCGCCTGGTCCGGCTCAGCCCCTTCGACTCGGCTCACCGCCGCCACACCAGCTTCGTCCTGGTGGAGGTGACCCCCGAGGTCGACGACGACGTCACCGTCGAGATCGACCCCAAGGACGTCCGCGAGGACGTCTACCGCTCCAGCGGCGCGGGCGGCCAGCACGTGAACAAGACGTCGTCAGCGGTCCGCCTCACCCACATCCCGACGGGGATCGTGGTCACCTGCCAGAACGAGCGCTCGCAGCACCAGAACCGCGACGTCGCCTGGAGGGTGCTGCGCTCCCGGCTGCTGGCGGTCGCCCAGGCGGCCCACGCCGAGCGGATCAGCGAGCTCAAGGGCGAGTCGCTGCCGGCGGAGTGGGGCTCGCAGATCCGGTCCTACGTCCTCCACCCCTACACGATGGTCAAGGACCACCGCACCGCCCACGAGGTGGGCAACGTCCAGGCCGTGCTCGACGGCGATATCGACTCCTTCCAGGAGGCGTATCTGCGCTGGGCGGCGGGCAACCAGGACGCGGTCGAGCACCCACCGGCACCGGATTAGCCGCCGCTGCCGGCGGGGGCATGCCCGTGGCCGCCGGGAGCCCATCGGACCCGGTCCACGGCACGTGCACCGCGGCTATACTCGATCGGTCCCGCGGCGGGTAGCCGCTGCATTCCACGTCGCACCCACCCCCCGTCCGGGCCTCCCGGCTTCCCGATCCCCCGGGGAACCACCGCTTAACGATCGGAACGTCCCATCTCCATGACCTCTCCCCCGATGCTCCTTGAGAGCACTCCGGCTGGGCGCCGCCGCCGGCCCCAGGACCTTCCGGCCACCACTGTCACGAGGGACCTCGGACGGTGAGCCTCGCGGCGGTGATGCCACCGCAGGTCGGGCAGAAGCCGGATCCCGGGATGCGCCCCGTGATCTCGTTCCACGGCGTCAGCAAGACCTATCCCAACGGCACCGAGGCCATCCGGGACGTCGACCTCGCCATCTACCAGGGCGACTTCTGCTTTGTCGTCGGCGCGAGCGGCTCGGGCAAGACGACCCTCGTCCGTCTCCTCATCCGGGAGGAGATCGCCTCGACCGGCCGCATCTTCGTCGACGGTCAGGAGACCACCCGGATGACGCGCCGGCGGCTGCCCCGGCTCCGCCGCAAGTTCGGCATCGTCTTCCAGGACTACAAGCTGCTGCCCAAGCTGACGGTTGCGCAGAACGTCGCCTTCGCCCTCCAGGTCACCAAGCCAGGGCAGCGGCACCTCAAGGAGAAGGTCGAGGAGACTCTTTGGATCGTCGGTCTGGAGGACAAGCTCGACACCTTCCCCGACGAGCTCTCCGGTGGCGAGCAGCAGCGCGTCGCCATCGCCCGCGCCCTGGTTCATCGACCGCGGATCTTTCTCGCCGACGAGCCCACCGGCAACCTCGACCCCGACACCTCATGGGGGATCGTCCAGCTCCTGCTCCAGATCAACCACCGGGGGACCACGGTCCTGATGGCGACCCACAACCGCGAGATCGTCGACCTCTGCCGGCGCCGCGTCATCGCCATCGACTCCGGCCGAGTGGTCCGTGACGAGGTCGAGGGCGGGTATCTGCGCGAGGGCGAGGCGACCATATGAGGGGACTGCTGGCGTCGGTGCGCTTTGCCCTGGTGGCCGCGGGGCAGAACTTCACCCGCAACCTGGCCGTCTCCATGGCCGGCGTCTTCACCATGGGCCTGATCATGCTGCTGGTCGGCGGCACCCTCCTCCTCACCCACACCGTCGACGCCATCCTCGCCCAGCAGGAGACGCAGGCCGACGAGATCCACATCTACCTCCAGGACTCGCTCTCCATGCGCACCATCGCCGACTACGAGGCGCGCTTCTCCCACGACCTGCGAGTCAACGGCGTCGCCTTCACCAGCAAGGACCAGGCGGTCGTCCTCGCCCAGCAGCGGGGTCTTCAGTTGCAGTCAGCCTTCAATGTCCTGGGCAACAATCCGCTGCCGGCCTCGATCGACCTGCACGTCCGGACCCTCGGCGACCTCGGCCAGCTCAACAACCTGGCGAAGTCCCTGCCCATCGTCGATACCAGCAGCGGGTCCGCCACCGACTACAACCCCGGGGTCATCCCCCGGCTCCAGAGCCTGATCACGGTGACGGTGTGGGTCGGCGGTGTCCTCTCCGCGGTGCTCGCGGTGATCAGCCTGGTGATCATCATGAACACGATCAGGACGGCGGTGTACATCCGTCGGACCGAGATCGAGATCATGAAGCTGGTGGGGGCGGGCGACTGGTTCGTGCGCTGGCCCTTCATCCTGGAGGGCGTCTTCGGAGGTGTCCTTGCCGCGGCCCTCGGGGCGACGGCAGTCGCCGTCGCCTACCGGTTCCTGCTCACCCAGGCCAACACCCAGACCTATCTGGGGATCACCTTCGATGGCCGCTACCTGACCGCGATGATCGTGCTGCTGGTGGCGTTCGGTGCCGCCCTGGGCGGCTTCGGCAGCTTCTTAGGGGTCCGCCGGTTCCTCCACGCGTGAGCGAGGCGGATCCCGCGCCGGGGCCTGGCATGGCGGCCGAATCGGACATCCTGGATCGACACGACAGGCACCGCCGGCTTCCCCGCCCCCGCGCCGGCCTCTGGAGCCATGCGGTGGTCGGCGTGCTCTGCCTCTACCTCGGCGGGCTGCTGGTCGCCAACCTCGGCAACCTCCCCTTCGGCAGCGACCTCGCCTCCATCTACCCGCGCTTCGGGGGCCTCGATGAGACCTCGCTCCAGGTGGCCTGGCAGGACATCGAGAACAACTACGTGCTGCGCGGCGTGCCGGGCAGGGTCGGCACGGAGGCGAGCGAGGCGGCCCTGGTGCAGGCGATCGACAGCACCTACGACGACCGCTTCAGCGCCTACTTCACGAGGAGCGAGTACCAGCAATTCAGCTCCGCCGTCAACCAGGATCGCAGCGGCAGCATCGGGATCTCGATCGAGGAGACGTGCGCGGGCGCGACCCTCTGTGCCAGCGGGCAGAATCCCACCGCGCTGGCGGTGGAGGACGTGCTCCACGCTCAGCCGGCCGAACGGGCGGGACTGCGCAACGGCGACGTGCTGGTCGCGGTCGGCACCACCCAGGTCTCCAGCCTGGGCAGCGACCTGGACGCGCGGCTCTCCAGGCTGTCCGACCTCATCGACGGCGAGGCGGGGACCACCGTGACCCTCACCGTCGACCGCGGTGGCGCGCAGCTCGCGTTCACCGCCACGCGGGGGAATCTTCAGATCCCCACCGTCTACAGCCGGATGTTCGGCCGTGTCCTCGACCTCCAGGTGACCAGCTTCGGGGAGGACACCGGCCAGGACGCGGTGGCCGCGCTGAAGAGCGGGCTCGCCGAGGGGGCGACGGCGGTGGTGCTCGATCTCCGGGGCAACGGTGGCGGCTACGTCACCTCTGCGGTCACCCTCGCCAGCCAGTTCCTCACCCCCCACGGCAGCGAGCAGGACGTGGTCGTGCGGCGCGGCCGGATGGACCTTCAGGGGCAGCCCACCACCGCCCAGACGGTGATCCACGATCAGATCCAATCAGGGGGTCTCGCCCCCGCCGTCCCCCTCGTGGTGCTGGTCGACGGTGGCAGCGCCTCGGCCTCCGAGATCGTCACCGCCGCGCTCCGCGACTACCACCGCGCCACCGTGGTCGGGACGACCACTTACGGCAAGGGGTCGGTGCAGATCGACTACCCCCTGCCCGACGGGAGCGACCTCCACCTCACCGTGGAGAAGTGGTACGGGCCCGACGGCGAGAGCATCGACGGCACCGGGATCACCCCCGACGACGTGGTGAGCCTGCCCGGTCCCAACGATCTCTTCACCCTCGAAGCGGAATCCGCGGACCCCGCCCAGGACCCCCAGCTGCAGGCGGCGCTGGCGGTCGCTCGGGGGTAGCTGCGGCTCAGCCGGTCGGGGTGGGGTCCGGGTGCCGCCGCCGCCGCCGCCGGAGCCAGCGCCACATCCCGGGGGGCAGCGCCAGCCCGGCGGTCCGGCGCCGCCCGGCCTCCTGGTGGCGCACGACCAGCCAGGCGCCGAGCGCGAACACGCTGAAGACGGCTCCGGCCAGGCTCCAGCCGTTGATGCTGCGCCCCCAGCGCTCGGCGTCGTAGCCGAGGCCGACCCCGACGACCAGGCCGAGCACGATCAGCACGATCACCACGGGGCTCATCGGTGGGCGCTCACGTCGGCCTGAATATACTGCCGTGACGATGGCGAGCAGTTTTGATGTGGTCTTCCTGGGCGGTGGCATGGGCGGGTACGTGGGCGCCATCCGCGCTGCCCAGCTCGGCCTCACCACGGCGGTGGTGGAGGAGGACAAGCTCGGCGGCACCTGCCTCCACCGGGGCTGCATCCCCACCAAGGCGCTGCTCCAGTCGGCGTTCGTGCTCGACCAGGCGCGGCAGGGCGCCCGCCTCGGGGTGAGGATCAGCGGGGTCGAGCTGGACTACGCCCAGGTGGGGAAGAACCGGGACCAGGTCGTCTCCCAGCTCCACCGGGGAGTGGAGTTCCTGATGAAGAAGCACCGCATCGAGGTGGTCCGTGGTCGGGGACGGCTGGACGGCCCGCGCCGGGTGCGGGTGGGCGGTGGCCAGGGCGGCGACGTCGAGCTGGAGGCCGGTGCGGTCGTGATCGCCACCGGGTCTCGCCCCAAGCAGGTGCCGGGGGTGGAGCCCGACGGCCGGTCGGTCCTCACCTCCGACCACGCCCTCACCCTCGACCACGTCCCCGCCTCCGCGATCGTGCTCGGGGCCGGTGCGGTGGGGGTCGAGTTCGCCTCCTTCTGGCGCAGCTGCGGTGCCGAGGTGACGGTGGTCGAGATGCTCGACCGTCTGGTGCCGCTGGAGGACAGGGCGATCGGCGTCGAGCTGGGCAAGCACTTTGAGGCGCGGGGGATCCGCTGCCTCGTCGGGGCCGAGCTCGACCTCGGGTCGGTCCGCCGCGACCAGGGCGGGGTGTCGGTTGCGGTCGCCCATGGCGGCAAGGAGGAGAGGATCTCCGCGGAGGTGCTGCTGGTCGCCGTCGGGCGCTCACCGAACACCGAGGGGATCGGCCTCGAGACCACCGCGGTCGAGCTGGAGCGCGGATTCATCCGGGCCGATGCCGACCTGCGCACCGCCCAGGAGGGGGTCTACGCCATCGGCGACGTGATCGGCGGCTTTCTCCTCGCCCACAAGGGGAGTCACGAGGGGATCATCGCCGCCGAGGTGATCGCCGGCCGGCATCCCCATCCCCTCGACCCCCTGCTCGTCCCTCGGACCACCTACTGCACCCCCCAGATCGCCTCGCTCGGACTTTCCGAGGATGAGGCCCGCACGGCCGGCCACGAGGTCAGCGTCGGGGTCTTCCCGCTCACCGCCAACGGGCGCTCGATCATCTGGGGGGAGCGCGGCTTCTGCAAGGTCGTGGCGGGTGCCGACGGCACCGTCCTCGGCGTCCACATGATCGGCCCCGAGGTCACCGAGCTGATCTACGCGGCAGCCCTCGGCGGCCTGCTGGAGGCCACCCCTTTCGAGATGGGACGGGCCATCGCCCCCCATCCCACCGTCAGCGAGATCCTCATGGAGGCGGCACTTGCGGCCTCCGGCGAGCCCATCCACATCTGACCTGCAGTCCATCCGCATCAGAGGCGAATCCATCCAGATCTGAGCAGAGAGGTCGCCCCGACTGCCGGGTCGCGTCCACCATCGCGCGGGGCGGGCCGGCGAAACCGGGCGCTCCCAGACGGCTTCCAAAGGTGTCACATTTCCCCCACCCGCTGGGGGTCGCGTCAACCGCATCGGAATCTGCGTTCGTCAGGTGGGGAGCCTGACCAGAGGAGAGAGAGTGGTCGTCGCCAACAGGGCCGCGCGAGCGATCGCCGGCATCGACGCCGACACCCTGCGCACCATGTACCGGCACATGCTCCGCTCCCGGATGCTGGACGAGCGGATCTGGGTGCTCAACCGTCAGGGGGTGGTCCGCTTCTGGGTCTCAGGGATGGGACAGGAGGCGATCCAGGTGGCCCTGGGGATGAACGTCCGTCCCGGCGTCGACTGGGTCGCCCCCTACTACCGCGACCTGGCGCTCACCCTGGTGCTCGGGATGACCCCGCGCGACCAGCTGCTCGCCGCCATGGCCAAGGCCGACGACCCCAACACCGGCGGGCGCCAGATGCCGGCTCACTTTGGCTGCCGGCGGCTCAACATCATCACCACCGGGTCGGTGGTCGCCACCCAGTTCATCCACGCGACCGGCATCGCGCTCGCCTCCAAGATGCGGGGCGAGGACGCGGTCACAGTGGTGACCACGGGGGAGGGGGCGACCAGTGAGGGCGACTTCCACGAGGCGCTCAACTTCGCCGCCACCCACCGCCTCGCAGTGGTCTTCGTGGTCGAGGACAACGGCCTCGCCATCAGCGTCCCGACCTCCAAGCAGATGCCCACCCCCAACGTCTCCGACCGTGCCGCCGGCTACGGCATCCCCGGGGTGGTGGTGGACGGCACCGACCCCGTGGCCAGCTACCTGGTCTGCGCCGAAGCGGTGGCCCGAGCACGGGCCGGGTGCGGACCGACCCTGATCGACGCCAAGGTGCCGCGCCTCACCTCGCACAGCTCCGACGACGACCAGCGCCGCTACCGCACGGCGGAGGCCCTGGAGACCGACCGCACCCACGACTGCCTGGGTGGTTTCGCCGCCCGGCTCGGCGAGCAGGGGGTGCTCTCCGCCCGCGACGAGGAGGCGATGCGGGCGGTGCTGCTGGCCGAGATGGACGTCGCCACCGCCGAGGCGGAGGCGGCGGCCGACCCGGATCCCGGGACCGTCCTCCTCCACGTGCTGGGGGACGCCTGATGGCCGTCAAGACCTACCTGGAGGCGATCCGGGAGGGGATGCGCGACGAGATGCGGCGCGACGACCGGGTCATGATCTTCGGCGAGGACGTCGGCTTCAAGGGCGGCGTCTTCGGCGTCACCGAGGGATTGCAGCGCGAGTTCGGCGAATGGCGGGTGATGGACTCACCGCTCGCCGAGTCGTGCATCGTCGGTGTCTGCATCGGCGCCGCCTTCAACGGGATGCGGCCCATCGCCGAGATCCAGTTCCAGGACTTCATCCTGCCGGGAGTGGATCAGATCGTCAGCGAGGCCGCCAAGATCCGCTACCGCAGCAACGACGATTGGAACATGCCGCTGGTGATCCGCGCCCCGTTCGGGGGCGGTGTTCATGGGGCCCTCTACCACTCCCAGTCGATCGAGGCGATGTTCTGCGGCGTGCCCGGGCTCCGGGTGGTGGTGCCCTCCAACCCCTACGACGCCAAGGGAATGATGGTGGCGGCGATCCGCGACCCCGACCCGGTCCTCTACTTCGAACACAAGAAGGCGTACCGGTCGATCCGGGGAGAGGTCCCCGATCACGAGTACACCGTCCCGCTCGACCGCGTTCGGGTGGTCCGCGAGGGGAGGGACATCGTGATCTTCACCTACGGCCTGATGGTCGACACCGCGGTGCAGGCCGCCGAGCGCTTGGCCCCCGACGGCTTCTCCGTCTCGGTGGTCGACCTCCGCTCCCTCCGGCCCCTCGACCGTCGGGGGATCGTGGAGAGCGCGCGGAGCTGCGGCAAGGTGCTGATCGCACAGGAGGCCAACCTGGCTGTCTCGGTGAGCAGCGAGGTCAGCGCCATCGTCGCTGAGGAGTGTTTCGAGTACCTTGATGCTCCGGTGATGCGCATCGGCGGCCCCGAGGTTCCCGCCATGCCCTTCGCCAAGGCCCTGGAGGACGCCTACCTGGTGGACGTCGACAAGCTCGAGAGCAAGCTCCGCAGCCTCGCGGAGTACTGAACCATCCGTTTACCACTAGCGAGGGAGCTCAACCTGTGGCACTGACGGTCAGCATGCCCCAGCTCGGTGAATCGGTCACCGAGGGCACCATCGCCCGCTGGCTCAAGCAGCCCGGCGAGGCGGTGTCCCGCTACGAGTCGATCGCCGAGGTGGCGAGCGACAAGGTCAACGCCGAGATCCCCGCCCCCGTCGACGGCACCTTCGGCGAGATCATCGCCGCCGAGGGGTCGGTGGTCAGCGTCGGGCAGCCGATCTGCACCATCGAGCAGGGTGCCGCGGCCGCTGCCGGAGTTCCGGCCGCCGCTCCGGCGGCCCCCACCGCCGCGGTGCAGCCGGGAGTCCCCGTTCCGGCGGTCACCGTCGAGGTGGCGCCGGCGGTTGACGTGGCCCCGCTCGCCCTTCCGCCGGTCCCGGCCGCGGCCGCCGTCGCGCCTGCCGCTGCCGCGCCGGCGCCGTCAGCTCCCCCGATCTCGCCCGCGGGGACTGCGGCCGTCGACACCAACGGCGCCGCCCATCAGCACGTGACCCCCGCGGTGCGGATGCTCGCCCGCGAGCAGGACGTCGACCTCTCCCTGATCCAGGGGAGCGGCATCGGAGGCCGGGTCACCAAGAAGGACGTCCTCGACCTCGTCCAGAGGCGGGACGAGGCCGCCCGCGCCGCCGGGCCGGCTCCGTCTCCGGCACCGGGAGTCGCACCCTCCCCGCAGTATCTCGCCCCGGCTCCCACCGGCCTCGCCCCGGCTCCCACCGGCATCGCCCCGGGGCCTGCCGCGGCACTGCCGTCACTCTCCGCGTCGGCCGAGGAGGGCGACCAGCTGCTGCCGATGACCTCGGTCCGGCGTGCCATCGCCGACCACATGGTCCGCAGCCGGCAGACCTCACCCCACGCCTGGCTGATGGTCGAGGTGGACATGTCCCGGGTGGTGCGCCTGCGCGACCGGAGCAAGGCCGCCTTCCGCGACCGCTACGGGGTCTCCCTGACCTACCTCCCCTTCGTGGCCCGGGCGGTGGTCGAAGCGCTGCGGCGCCGGCCCACCCTCAACGCCCAGTGGAGCGAGGCCGGGCTGGTGCTCAAGCACGACATCAACCTCGGCATCGCGGTCGCTCTCGAGGAGAACCTGGTGGTGCCGGTGCTGCGCAACGCCGACCGCCTGAGCATCGCCGGCCTGGCCCAGGCGATGGCCGACCTGGGCAACCGCGCCCGCGCCAACCGGCTCAAGCTCGACGAGATCCAGGGCGGCACCTTCACCCTCAACAACACCGGCGCCCTGGGGGCGGTGATGACCCAGGCCATCATCAACCAGCCACAGGCGGCGATCCTCACCATGGACGCGGTGGTCAAACGCGCCGTCGTCGTCGACGACATGATCGCCATCCGGCCGATCATGAATCTCGGCATGAGCTTCGACCACCGGCTCAACGACGGTCTCCAGGCGGCCCGTTTCCTTCAGGACGTGAGGGAGCAGCTCGAGGGATTGGACGAGAGCGCGACCCTCCTCTGACAGAGCAGGAGGCCCGATGAACATCGACGGTTCGGTCGCGATCGTGACCGGTGCCTCGTCGGGCATCGGAGCGGCGACGGCCCGCCTGCTCGCGGAGCGCGGAGCGCGCGTGGTGCTGGCGGCACGGCGGGCCGACCGGCTGGAGGTGCTCGCCGCCGAGCTTCCTGGGGCTCTGGCGGTTCCCACCGACGTCACCGACCCGGCCCAGCTCGGGCACCTGGTGGCGCGATGCCTGGATCGCCACGGACGCGTCGACGTCCTGGTCAACAACGCCGGCCAGGGGCTGCACGTGCCCCTCCTGGAGCTGAAAGCCGACGACCTCCGCGCCGTCTTCGAGCTGAATGTCATCGCTCCACTCGTTGCCATGCAGGCGGTGGTCCCCGCGATGCGCGCCCAGGGCGGCGGCGCCATCGTCAACGTGAGCTCCGCGACCTCGCTGCGCCTCTTCCCCGGATTGGGCGGCTACTCCGCCACCAAGGCGGCGCTCAACCTCCTCTCCCAGATCGGACGGATCGAGTTCGCCGATTCCGGTGTCGCCGTCTCCGTCGTGTACCCGTCGGTGACGGAAACCGAGTTTCACCAGAGCCTCCGGGCCGGGCACTTCGCCGGCGGACCCCGCGGATTCCCGGCCGACCCGCCCGAGCTGGTCGCTGCGACCATCGCTGTCGCCATCGAGAGCGGCGAGGCGCATCTGATGGTGGGGGACCCGCCCCGGCCCGTTGTCCCCGGCAGCGACGACCCCTGGGCCGGCGGTCTCGCTCGACCGATGCCGGCTCGCCCCGCCTGGGGCGGTGGCGCGGCCGGGCAGACCACACCCCCCGACCAGGGGGCATCGGCGTGATCCTGGTCACCGCCGCCGGCGGTCGCACCGGGCGCAGCCTCATCCCCGCTCTGGTCCGGCGCGGGCACGCGGTGCGCGCCTTCGACGTCGCGCCGGGTGTGGAACGGCTCACCGACATCGGCGCGGCGGAGACGCTGGTGGGGGACATGCTCGACCCGCGCGCCGCGGCGGCCGCGGTCGAGGGTGTCGAGGCCGTGATCCACATCGGACCGCCGATGCACCCGCGCGAGGCCGAGATGGGCCATGCGGTCGTCGCGGCCGCTCGCCGGGCCGGTGTCGCCCATTTCGTGCAGTTCTCGGTGACCCATCCCCAGCTCGAGCCGCTGCTCAACCATCAGGCCAAGCTGGCGGTCGAGAGGACGGTGCTGCTCTCCCGGATGCCGTTCACCGTCCTGCAGCCGATGCACTACATGCAGAACATGGACGTGAGGCGGGTCGTTGAGCGGGGTGTCCTCACCCAGCCGTACGCGCTCGACACCCCGCTCGCGCACGTGGACCTCGAGGACGTCACCGAGGTGGCGGCGCTGGTCGTCACGGACGCCAAGCACCATTACGCCACCTACGAGCTCTGCGGCGACGATTACCTCAACGCGCGTCAGCTGGCCGCCACCGTCGCGGCGATCTCAGGGTGCCCGGTGACAGCCGAGCAGGTTCCGGTGGCCCATGCATTCGCCGTCGGAGTCACCTCCGGTGCGCCGGATACGGCTCCGACCGAGGAGGACGACTGGCGGCGCGACGCCATGGTCCGGCTGTTCGACCACTACGGTCGTTACGGCATCACCGGCAACCCCAACATCCTGGGCTGGCTGCTCGGCCGTCCGCCCACCAGCTTCGAGCAGTACGTCCGTCGCTCGCTGGTGGATGCCTAGCCGGGGAGGGCGCTGATCTGGCCGTCGCTGCCCAACAGGTACGCGCCGGTGTGCTCGGATAGCAGGAACTCGGAGGTGCCCAGCAGGGGGATGACCCGAGCCTCGCTCGAGCCCAGCTGATTGATCTCGCCGAGGTCGCCGACGGCGCCGCTTTGGAAGAGCGTCGCGCCGTTGGCCAGGGACACGACGAAGGCGGTGAAGGGCGGTGTCGCGCCCCCGGCTTGGAGGACGAGCAGGTTTTCGTCCCACGAGAACGCGTAGGCCGCGGCCGTCGCCGTCCCTCCCATGCCCTCCGCCGTGCGATCGACCTGACCGACCACCGCCCAGGTGGCGACGTTCCGGATGGTCACCCCCTTGGCACCGTCGCTGGCGAAGAGCTGGCAGTCGTGGCTGGCCACCCCCGCGTTGGTGGTGGCATGGGCAGCGAGGACGGTCCCCGTGGAAAGCTGGATCACCAGGGCAGAAATGAGCGGACCGCCGCCCGGTCCCGCGGTGAGCACCACGGCCCGATCGGCGTCGGGGCTGCACCCCGCCACCACGGCGTTGGACGTACCGAGCGGCGTGCTGCTGACGACTGCTCCGGCCTTCGTGACCTCGAGGAGGTCGCCGGATCCGTCGATGCCGCAGAGGAGATTAGAGTCGTCGCCCCACACCGGGGACGGGATCTCCGCCGTGGGGATGTCACCGAGCTGGAAGCCGTCTATCCCCATGAGCATCCCGTTGCCGAGGAGCACCTTGGAGCCATCGGGTGAGACCAGGTAGCCGTAGTAGCCCATGAAGTCCGGGTTCATGGAGAAGGTCCCGACCACTGTGCCCTGGTAGTTGCGGGCGATGAGCTGTCCCGGGGTGGTCCAGCTCGGGTATACGGCCAGGGGAGCAGTGGCCGTGATCGTCGAGCTGATGTCGGGGAGTGGGATCGCGACCGTCGCGGTGGGGGATGGGACCGGGAGCGGGAGCGGTGTGGTTCCCAGCGGGGGAGGGGAGACGAGCTGGGATGCGGAGGGCGTCGGGAGCGCCGTCGCGGTGGGGGTCCCCTGGGATCGGAGGTCGAGGACGAGCAGCACGCCCGAGGCGGCGACCGCTCCGGCGAGGACGGCACTCGCGACGATGACGGCGCGCCGGCTGGCTCTCACGCCGTGAATACTCCGCCGCCACGCTCTTCGTTGCACGGCGGGCGTCCGTGGTGGCCGGCGCCCTCAGTCTGGCTCCATGTGGGGGTAGCGCCAGTCGGTGGCGGGGACGAAGGTCTCCTTGAGCGAGCGGGCTGACACCCAGCGCAGCAGGTTGAGCGCCGAGCCCGCCTTGTCATTGGTCCCGCTCTGGCGGGCCCCGCCGAAGGGCTGCTGGCCCACCACCGCCCCGGTCGGCTTGTCGTTGACGTAGAAGTTGCCCGCGGCGTGGCGGAGGGCGCGCATCCCGGTGTCTATCGCCCTGCGTTCCGTGGCGAAGATGGCGCCGGTCAACCCGTACGGGGAGGTCCCGTCCACCAGCTCGAGCGCGGTCTCCCAGTCGCAGTCGTAGGGGTGGACGGTGAGGATGGGGCCGAACAGCTCCCGCTTCAAGAGCTCGTGGCGGGGATCCTGGGTGGCGATGATCGTGGGCCGGACAAACCAGCCGGTGCTGGCGTCGCACGTTCCCCCGGCGACGATCTCCAGAGCGGGGTCCTGGGCCGCTGCCGTGAGCGCGCCCTCGTGCTTGCGGAAGGCGCGCTCGTCGATGACCGCACCCATGAAGTTCGAGAAGTCGGAGGGGTCGCCCATCGGGATCGCCTCCGTCTCCCGGGCGAGTGGTCCCCGCAGCTCCTCCCAGAGGTGGCGCGGGATGTACGCGCGGGAGGCCGCCGAGCACTTCTGCCCCTGGTATTCGAACGCGCCGCGCAGCAGGCCGACCAGCAGAGCGTCCGGGGAGGCGCTCCCGTGGGCGAGGACGAAATCCTTGCCCCCGGTCTCACCCACCAAACGCGGGTAGGTGCGGTAGGTCCCGAGGTTGCCCGCCACCTGGCGCCAGAGCCCCCGGAAGGTCTCGGTGGAGCCGGTGAAGTGAATCCCGGCCAGGCTGGGGTGGGAGATGGCGGCGTCGAGCGCGCCCGCGCCGTGCCCGGTGACCATGTTGATCACCCCCGGTGGCAGGCCCGCCTCCTCCAGCAGCTCCATGACGGTGCTGGCCGCCAGCATCGAGGTCACCGAGGGCTTCCAGACCACCGTGTTGCCCATCAGCGCCGGTGCCGTCGGCAGGTTCCCGACGATCGAGGTGAAGTTGAAGGGCGTGATCGCGACCACGAACCCCTCGAGCGGGCGCAGCTCGGTCCGGTTCCAGACTCCCTGCGAGCTGATCGGCTGGTCCTCCCGGAGCCGGAAGGCGTAATGGACGTTGAACCGCCAGAAGTCGATCAGCTCGCAGGCGGCGTCGATCTCGGCCTGGTGGACCGACTTGCTCTGACCGAGGATGGTGGCCGCGTTGACACGGTCGCGCCAGGGCCCGGAGAGCAGCTCTGCGGCACGGAGAAAGACCGCGGCACGCTCCTCGAGGGTGGTGTGGGACCACTCGCGGCCGGCCCGGAGGGCGGCGTCGACGGCGCTCTCCACGTTGGCCACCGTGGCCTGCTGCAGGTGTCCCAGCTCCAGGGCGTGGCGGTGGGGGGCCCGCACCGTGAAGCCGGCGCCGGAGCCCTCGACGGGCAGGCCGTCGATGTGCATGGGCAGGGGCCGCGGTGAGGCCTGCATCTCGGAGAGGGCGTGCTGGAGCCGAAGCCGCTCCACCGAGCCGGGCGGATAGGTGCGGACCGGTTCGTTGACCGGGACGCCGACGGTGGCCATCACCCTGGATTGTGCGACTTGGCGTTCAGGCGGTGGGGTGAGGTGACCGGGGGGCTCGATGGCGGGGTGAGCCGAGCGCGGCTCAGCCGCGCCGGCGAGGGGCGGCGAGCCCCTGTGAGATGAGAGGGGCCCTCACGCGGCTTGCCGCGTGGGGTAACGTGGGGCAAGGTCATGCAGCAGATTCCGCTCGTGCCCGTCAGCAGGCCCAACGCGCCGGCCGGGAACCCCGATCAACGGCCGACCTGGCAGCGGCTCCTCCCCGAGGGGGTCGATCGGCGCCCGCCGTGGCTCACGGTGAGAGCGCCTGTCGGAGCCGGGGTCACCGAGCTCTCCTCGCTGATGCGCGAGAAGCAGCTGGTCACCGTCTGCGAGGAGGCCCGCTGCCCCAACCTCGGGGAGTGCTGGAACTCCGGCACCGCCACCTTCATGATCCTGGGCGACGTCTGCACCCGGGCCTGCGCCTTCTGCGCCGTGAAGAGCGGCCGCCGGGGCGGAGACGTCGATGTCGACGAGCCGCGCCGGGTGGGGGAGGCGGTGGCTCGCATGGGGCTGCGCCACGCGGTGGTGACCTCCGTCGACCGCGACGACCTGCCGGACGGGGGTGCCTCGATCTTTGCCGACACCATCCGGGAGATCCGGGTCCGGGCGCCCGGGACGACCGTGGAGGTGCTCACCCCCGACTTCCAGGGCAACCTCGACGCGGTCAGGGCGGTGGTCGCCGAGGGGCCGGAGATCTTTAACCACAACATGGAGACGGTGTCTCGCCTGTATCCGAGGGTGCGGCCCAAATCGGGGTACCGGCGCTCGCTCTCGGTTCTCCGCGCCGCCAAGGAGATGGCCCCCGCCTCGCGGACCAAGAGCGGGCTGATGGTCGGCCTCGGGGAGGACGTCGAGGAGGTGCACCGTCTGCTCCGCGACCTCCGGGAGCACCGGGTGGAGATCGTCACCATCGGCCAGTACCTCCGCCCATCGCTCAAGCACCACCCGCTCATCCGCTTCTGGCACCCCGATGAGTTCGCCGAGCTGAGAACCTACGGCCTCGATCTCGGCTTTGCCCACGTGGAGTCGGGGCCGCTCGTCCGCTCCAGCTATCACGCGGCCGGCCAGGCGGTGGCCGCCACGGCGGTCTGACCACTGATGGGTGTGGTGCCGGTGGCCCGGCGGAATGTGGGCCCGGAGCGGCCGGGTCCGACCGCGCACGTCGTCCCACCACTGCGCCGGCTCTGGCTGGGAACCGTCCCCTACCAGGAGGCCTGGCAGCTGCAGCGGGGGCTGGCCGCCGCCCGAGCGGCGGGAGAGATCGACGATTGCGTCCTCCTCCTCGAGCACCCACCCGTCTACACGGTGGGCCGCAACGCGGAGGAGGCCCATCTCCGAGCGGGACCCGCGGCCCTGCGCGAGCTCGGAGCGGAGTGCGTGGAGGTCGATCGGGGCGGCTCGGTCACCTTCCACGGCCCCGGCCAGCTGGTCGCCTACCCGATCGTCCGGCTCGCCGATGCGTTCCCGATCGCCGGCTCGCCGGGACGTGGGGACGTGATCGCCTACGTCCGGGCGCTGGAGGGGGCGCTGATCGCCACGGTGCGGCGCCACGGCGTCGTCGCCGTCCGCCGGCCCGGGTACACCGGTGCCTGGGTGGGCGCGAGCAAACTGGCCGCCATCGGGGTCAAGCTGGCGCGCGGGGTCACCCAGCACGGGGTCGCCCTCAACGTCTGCAATGACCTGGACTGGTTTGCGCACGTCGTCCCCTGCGGGATCGTCGATGCCGGGGTCACCTCGATGGCGAGGGAGGGCGCGGCCGGTCTCACCCCCGAGCTGGTGTCGGAAGACCTGGCCGCAGCGCTGGCCGAAGCATTGGGCAGCGCGCTGTCGGAGGCCGACCTCGCCCTCCGGCGGACGGTGGCCGAGTTCTCGCCGATCCTGACGAGTTCCGAGTCAATGGGGACAAACCACTAGCCAAGCACGGTCCGCTTGGATAAGATCGCAACCTGGAACGTCAAGCCACCCGGATGTCTCCCTCCCCACATCCCACCATCCACCGGGCAGGCCACGCTCCCGGGAGCAGTCATGGCCACCTTCGTCAGAAACCGAGTTCTCAACCAGCTGCAGTGGGCTCCCGAGACGGACACCTACCGTTCTCGCCGGCGTGAGGTCCTCTGCGAGCTCGACGGGCTCCTGATCGAGATCGAGGAGATGAACCTCCGCGGCCAGCCGCTGCCGCCGCGGGTGACGGCCCAGCTGCGCCGGCGTGGGGTGGCCGTCTCCCCGGAGGCCACTTCCGCTGACCTTGTGGAGGCGATCTTCGCCGCCCAGGAGCGCTTCATGCGCCAGCCGCTCGGCGGCCTGCCGGGTCGCGACGAGATGAGGCTCAAGGGCCGGCTCGTCTCCTGAGGCCGGGCCCGGTTCTCGCGGCGATCAGCTCATCGCGGGCACCGGTGCGCGCCGCCACGGGCACCCCGGACTGCTAGGCTCCACAGCGATCATGAGTGCCGATCGTTCCAAGGAGGCGGCGGGGCGGGCCGCCGCCCGGCTGCTGCGTGACGGCATGCGGGTCGGCCTCGGTACCGGCTCCACCGCCCATTGGTTCATCGTGGCGGCCGGGGAGGCGGTGCGATCCGGGCTCCGCATGCAGGCGGTCGCGACCTCTGAGGCGAGTGCTCACCTCGCCGGAGAGCTGGGCATCGAGCTGGTGGAGCTCGACCGCCGGGGTCTCGATCTCGCCGTCGACGGCGCCGACCTGATCGACCCGCAGTCTCGCCTCATCAAGGGGGGTGGAGGAGCTCACGTGCGGGAGCGGCTGGTGGCCGTCGCCGCTCGACGGTTCGTGGTGGTCGCCGATGGCAGCAAGATGGTGGCCCAGCTTCGGGGACCGGTCCCCGTCGAGCTCCTCGCCTTCGGTTCCGATGCCACGTTGGCCGCCCTGGAGGCGTGCGGCGCACCCTTCAGCCTTCGGATGGACCCCGAGGGCCGGCCCCAGGTCAGCGACTCGGGCAACCTCCTCGGTGACGGCCATTTCGACGCGATCACCGACCCCGAGGGGCTGGCCCGCCGACTGGACGCGGTACCCGGCCTGGTCGGCCACGGCCTCTTCCTGGGCATCGCCGACCTCGTGCTGGTGGGCGATGAGAAGGGCGGGGTTCGGGAGGTGGCGGGGGGCCGGGGGCAGTAGTCGCTCCGCGTACCGCCGGCTCCTCCGCTCGGAGCGATTAGAGTCGGGGCCCTGGGCGGATGGCGCAGCTGGTTAGCGCGTCTCGCTTACACCGAGAAGGCCGCAGGTTCGAGTCCTGCTCCGCCCACCGCCGCCCGCTCGCGGGCGGGCCGGCCACCTGCCCCGATCGGCTGGCCGCGCCCCGCAACGAAGCCGCCACAAGACGCTCCGGTAACCCCAAGTTCGTGTCATCATCGCCCGAAACGACGGAGGTTCTTCGGCGATGGCCAAGGCGCAGGCGTCCCTGGGGGTGACCGTGGCGGTCTTCGGGTTTGACCCGAGCCCCGAGACGGCGCCCAACCGGGCTCTCCACGTTCTCACCCTGCGACAGGGGCTCCCCAAGGCCGAGCTGGACGCCCGGGAGACCTTCGAGACGGCTGGGGCGCGGGCTGTGGAGGAGGCCGGCATGCGGCTCGACGCAGGCCGCAAGGGGCGGGGAGGCCGCCTCCACCTGGTCGGCCTCGATGACGCCCCGGGTGGCCGCTCCCGAGCGGTGACCGCCTGGTATTACGCCACGGTCCCCTACGCAGAGGTCGCCCGGCCCGCGGTCTGGAGCCTGCCCGGCCGGGGCCTGCGGCTCGACGCCTCCGACTCTGCCACCCTCAAGGCGGCCCTGGAGCACCTGCGCTCCGAGTCCCGGCACGTCGCGGGAGCCGTCGGTCTGCTCGGCGAGGTCTTCACCGGCGACGACCTGCTCCGGCTCTACGTGACCCTCCACGGCGGGCCGGAGGGGAGTGAGCGCACCTTCCGCCGCCGGGTCCAGGAGCTGCGCGACGGCGGGGTGCTCAAGCCGGTCCGCGACCAGGAGGTGGCCGCCCTTCGCCTCCGCGTGCCCCGCTTCCGGAGCCCCGCCGGGACCGGCGGACGGCCGCCGGAGCTCCTCCGCTACGCCGGGAGCGGCGGTGACCAGGAGCAGCTCGCGGTGCTCAGGACGCGGCGCTCCGCCTGACGGGCGGCGCTCATCTCCGTCCTAGCCGGCGTCCGCCTTCCAGGGGTCCTCGCCGGTGCTCAGCACCAGCGTCACCGGGCCGTCGTTGATCAGCTCGACCTGCATCAGGGCGCCGAACTCGCCGTACGCCACGGGCACACCGAGGTCCGCCAGGGTTGCGCCGAACCGCTCGTAGAGGCGCCGGGCGAGGGCGGGTGGGGCCGCTCCGAGGAAGCTCGGCCGGTGGCCGCCGGAGGCGTCCCCGTGCAGGGTGAACTGGCTGACCACCAGCACCTCGCCCCCGGTCTGATGGAGGTCGAGGTTCATCCTGCCTGCCGGGTCGGCGCAGATCCGCAGCCGGGCGACCCGCTCGGCGAGGTGGTCCGCCGTCGCCTCGGTGTCGCCGGGACCGACCGAGAGCAGCACACAGAAGCCGGGGCCGACCTCGCCGGTCACCCGCGTCTCCGGGTCGGGTTGCAGTCCGCCGGATTCCACCAGGACGCGGGCGTGGCGCACACGCTGGACGACCGCCCTCATCCTGCCCGCTCCAGGCTGTCCAACCCCCGCCGCATCCGCATCGCCTCAGCCTCGGCCTCGAAGAAGTCGGACGCCTCGCAGCGCATGCCGGCGACCAGGAAGCTCCAGCCGCGGTGGTCGGGGTCGCGCGCCTCGGGCGCCCCATAGGCGGAGGCCAAGGCGCCGGGAGGGAAGAGCTCGATGCGCCGGCCATCACGGAGCTTCTTGAAGATGGGCCGCCGCACCAGGATGGCCTCGAGGGCACGGCCGTCGGGGAGCAGTCCCCCCTCCAGCTCGATCCGGCGCAGCTTGGCGATCGGGTTGTCGGGATCGCGCAGCGCCACCGCGAGGGCGAAGCGCTCGGAGAGGTCGCGGAAGACGAAGAGCACCGCCAGGGCGTCGGTCTCATCGCCGAGGACCCGGACAAAGGTCGCCGCCGCGAGCGGCTCGGCGGCCGGCTCCTGACGGGAGCTGGCCGTCTTCTGGTCCGCGAAGAAGAGCTGCGCGAGCAGGCCCGGGGAGCGGGCATCCGCCAGCCAGGGGTGACCGTCGCGCCAATCGCGCCGCCGCACCAGCTCCGCGAAGCGCTCCTGGGCTGCGTCCCGGCGGAGGGGGTCGAGGCCGCGAACGCGGACGTGGATGACCCGGCCCATGGCCCGGATTGTAGGGGTGGAGGTCGGGGCCGCCGCCCCCTACCGGGGTCGGGCGGCGATCCCGTCCAGGACGAGGTCCACGCAGCGCACCAGCAGGGCGTCGTCGAGGGGCTCCCCGGTCATCAGCATGCGCACGTACATCGGGCCGACCAGCGTCTCCAGGGCGAGGACGGGGTCCACGTCCGCGCGCAGCTCGCCACGGGCCCTGGCCCGCTCGAACAGAGCGGCCCCGGCCCGGAACCGCTGGGCCCAGTATCCCCCCCGTGCGGCCTCGTACTCGGGGAGGTCGCGCCGCAGGGCGAGGCGCACCAGCAGCTCCCCGAGGGGGGTGCGGAGGAAGGGGAAGATCCCCCGGATGACGGCGAGCAGGTCGCCGCGAAGGGAGCCCGTGTCCGGGGGCGGGATCTCCGCCTCGGTCCCGCTGAGGACCGCGTCGAGTGCCAGGTTCGACCGGCCGCCCCACCGCCGGTAGATGGTCGTGGGGTGCACCCCGGCTCGCTGGGCGATCTCGGTGATCGAGAGGTCGTCGAGGCCGCGGGTGAGGAGAGCGGCCAGGGTGGCGTCGATGACCGCTGCCCGCACGCGGGCACTCCGGCCCCCGGTCCTGCGCACCGGCTGGCGCGCTGCCTGCTCCCGCATGGCGGCCATCTTATCGCTACTCGCCTTGCGTTATTAGTGCCTTATCGCTACAAGCCTTGCGTTAGTGGTGGTAACTCCGTATACTAACGCAAGCTGAGATGCGTTAAGGAGAGATGGCGAAGGTGAGCGTTGCGAATCGAGTGGTCGACACCCTGGGACGGGGGGATGACAGCCAGGGCCGTGGCGCCGCGGCATCGCCGGTCCGGCCGGCCCGACGCGCCCTGGCCCTCGGTGTCCTCTGCCTGTCGCTTCTCATCGTCACCCTCGACAACACCGTCCTGAACGTCGCCCTGCCGACGCTGGTGCGCGACCTCGGCGCCACCTCGACGGACCTGCAGTGGATCGTCGACGCGTACGTGCTGGTCTTCGCCGGTCTGCTGCTGGTGTCGGGGAGCGTGGCCGACCGCTTCGGGCGTAAGTGGACGTTCATCGCCGGGCTGGTCGCCTTCGCCGGCTGCTCGACCTGGGCCGCCTTCTCAGGGTCGGTGGGCATGCTGATCGCCGCCCGGGCGAGCATGGGAGTGGGGGGGGCGCTGATCATGCCCGCCACCCTGGCGCTCATCACCAGCATGTACCCCGATCCCCGGGAACGGCAGCGGGCCTTTGGGCTCTGGGCGGCGACCACCGGCGCCGGGGTTGCTCTCGGCCCGATCATCGGCGGCCTGCTGCTGGCGCATTTCAGCTGGGGCTCGGTGTTCCTGATCAACGTGCCCATCGCCGCCGTCGCCCTGGTCCTGGCGCTGCCCTTCGTCCCCAACTCGCGGAACCCGGAAGCCGGGCGGCCCGACCTCCTCGGCGCGCTGCTCTCCATCTCCGGTCTCGGGCTGCTGCTCTGGGCGATCATCGACGCGCCGGTGCACGGCTGGTCCTCGCCCACGGTGATCGGCGCCGGCACCGCCGGTGCGGCCGTCCTCATCTGCTTCGCGGTCTGGGAGCGCTTCGCGTCCCAGCCGATGCTGCGGCTCAGCTTCTTCCGCAGCCGGCAGTTCTCGGTGGCGGTCGTGTCGGTCAGCATGGTCATGTTCGGGCTCTTCGGCGCCCTCTTCGTGCTGACCCAGTTCCTCCAGTTCGACCTGGGCTACACCGCCCTCCAGACCGGGATCCGGCTCCTGCCCGCGGCGGGCTCGATCATCCTGGTGGCACCCTTCGCGAGCCTCCTGGACAGGGCCCTCGGGGGCAAGGTGGTGGTGGGAGCGGGCCTGCTGCTCATCGCGGGTGGGCTCTGGGAGATCTCCGGCGCCACCGTGGCCACCACCTACGTCGGGACACTGGCGGGGATGATCATGCTCGGCGTCGGCGCGGCTCTCGTCATCCCCTCGGTCACGGCGTCCGTCATGGGGTCCCTGCCCGCCGACCACACCGGGATCGGCGCCGCCACCAACAGCGCCTTCCTGCAGATCGGCGGCGCGCTCGGCGTCGCCGTGATCGGCAGCCAGTTCTCGGCCCGGTACCAGGGCCGGATGGTCGCCGCGCTGGCCCCGTACCACTTTCCGGCAGGCGTCCAGAGCACCATCCTCGGGTCGATCGGCGGCGCGCTGGACGTCGCCGCCCGCGAGGGAGGGATGGTCGGGGAGATGCTCGCCGGCTGGGCGCGAGCAGCCTTCGTGAGCGGCATGGACCTGGCCCTCCTGACCGGGGCCCTGGTGGCCGTGGCCGCCGCTCTGCTGGCGGTGGTGGCCCTGCCGGGCCGGGTCCCCGGCGTGCCCACCCGGCCCCGCATCGTCGCGCCCCCGTCGCCCCCGGCCCAGGGCGCGGAGCGGCGCTAGCTGCAGCGCCCACGGACCTCGTTGACAAGGGGAGAGCCATCCCGGACGGTCTGGGACTGTCCAACGTTCCGGCGCCGGCTAGGGCTCTTGGCGGGGCGGCCGGACCCGGACCCTCGGGCGGGCTGGGGCCGTGTGGGGACGCGAGCCCGGCGCCGCCGGCTTGGCAGGGGCGCGTGGCGGGCGCCGCGTGGGAGGCCTGGTCGCGGCCGGCGCCACGGCGTCCAGGACCGCGGCCGGCGCCACGGCGTCCAGGGCGGGCTCCTCGACCGGCGCGAGGTCGCCAGGGCTGCGGCCTATCCCCACCGAGCCGGCGGGCGGGGTCGCCTCCGTCACGGCGGGTTTGCGCCGGCGCCTCCACTGGGGCGGGCTGATCACCAGCCAGACCGCGATGAGGGCGGCCACCAATCCCGCGAAGAGCGGGCTCCGGATGACGAGGAGCGAGTTGCCCAGGCCGGGGACGACCAGAGCCTCCTTGCCGAGGACGTCGCTTCTCGGGACGGTCCACGGGTCGGGGGCGGGGTTGTTGTCCCCTTTCAGGGTGAATCCGGTCGTGGCGTTGCCCGCGACGATGCGGTGGATGAGGTCGTCGCCGGCGCCGATCTGACCCTTGGGGACCCGGTAGACGACCAGATCGCCGATCTCGTAACCCGACTGGGCCTCGGCAAGCACGAAGTCGCCGGTCTTCAGGGTGGGCAGCATGGAGGTGCCCTTGACGGTGATGAAGGTGGCCGGCCCGCCCAGGAAGGCGGTGGGCCGCAGGGCCACCCACCACACCGACACCACCGCGACCACCACCACCGCGAAGGCGATGTTCGCCGGCCGGCGCAGGCTCTGGAGGAGGTCACGGCTCAGGGGCTCGGCGGTCTTCCCGGCGCGCTGCTCCGCGGCCGGGACGGCGCGTTGGTCCGGGTGGTGGTCCCGGGGGCTCGGACGCGTCTTGCGGCCGTCGCCCTCCGCGCCCGGGCCCGGGGCGCTTGGCGCGGGTCGCTCGAGGGCAGGGGTGGCGGGAGCTCGGAAGGGATCGAGGAGGGCGCCGAGCTCCCCCAGAGCCGCCAGCGTCATGCCCAGCTGGCGGAGCGGAGCCAACCGATCGCCGTGGGGCACGTCGGGGGAGGAGCTCTTCACAGGGCGTCCATGCTAGCGGGGCGCGGCCGGGCTGGCCGTGGGCCATCCACGGTGCGAGCGCCTAACAGGTGGTGGGCGGGCCCTTGGCGGTGCACGTTCGCAGCGTGAGGTACTCGGAGGCGAGCTTCAGGCCGTCCGCGCTCGACGACGTCGCCCCCGTCACCGCGGGTTGGGCGACAACCTGCAGAGAGTAGGTGTCCGTCCCATTGTTGCGGACCTTTCCCGTCAGGTTCGCGGTGCAGTTTGGGTGCACCCCGGCCAGCAGGGTGCAGGTGCCGTATCCAAGGTAGTTTCCGGTAGCGATCGTCGTGTCGTGGAGCGTTACGTAGACGACGTTGCCGACGATCGCTTCGGTGCAGGAGGTGAGGGTCACGGTCACCGCGGTGATGGGGCTCCCGGTCGTGCCCACCGTCACCGACCCGGGGGCGCAGGTCGGCACCGTGGCGGTCACGGTGCCGAGGGTGTGGCTGGAGGTCGACAGGTTCGCGGCGCGACCGACCACGGCCGTCCCCGCCGCCAGCACCGCGGCGGCGGCGAGGAACCGAAGCAGGGTGCGGGTCCTGGACATCTCTCTCATTTCGCCTCGGAGGAATACCGGCGGGTCCTGCGGTCGTCGGACAGCGGGACCCGCCGGTGGGAGCGAAGCGAGGTTATCAGCCGCCCAGCACGACCGCCACGCCGGTCACCGAGGCCGCGCTGACGGCGGTGAAGGCGGAGGTGGTGAAGGTCGTGCCGCTGGCCGGCGTGGTCCCGGTGGCCTCAACCAGCGAGGCGCCGCTGGTCTGGTAGAGGGTGATCCGGTACGGCACGTTGTTGCAGGTGCTGGCCAGCCCGGTCACGGTCACGCTGACCGTGGTGTAACCGGTCCCGCTCGTGTAGCTGAGCGGTGCGTAGGCGGCGTTGATGGCGGTGGACTGGCACGACGCGACGGCCACGGTTCCGGCGCCGAGACTGTTGCTGGTGACGGTCAGGCTGGCTGCCAGGGCGTAGATGCCGCTGAAGGCAAGGACCCCCGCCACGATGGCTCCGACAACTCTCTTCATTGGTTATTCGCTCCGGTGTTGGTGAGGTTTTGGGTGATGATCTGAGGCTGGCGCGCCTGCGTCACTGGCTCAGGCGGGCCACCCGCACATAGTGCATCTGCACCATTTGGCCCGCCCGAGACGTCAGCGGCCCGCTTTGCGGCCGTTACACGGTCAGCACTCCGATCACATCGGTCACGCCTCGATCACCTGGACGTCGGAAACGGCAGCCGCCATCGGGTCCGGGGAATGGGGCTGCCCGGCCGTCTCGCGAGCGGACACAGAACGGGCCCCGCGGTCCGGGGACCGCGAGGCCCGTGAAAGGGGCGATGGTGAGGGCTATCAGCCGCCGATGACGACCGAGACCCCGGTGATCAAGGAGGCATTGGCCGCCGAGGGAAGGGTGACGGTGTAGGTGGTGTTGGTCGTGTTCACGAGACCGCTCAGCGTGCCGGTGGCCTCGTCGCCGGTCACGCCCGTGAGGGTCACCCGGTAGGCGAGGGTGTTGCAGGCGGCCCAGGTCGGTGTGGCCTGGGTGTCCTTGATGACTACGGTGGTGACGGTGTAGCCGGGAATGGAGGACGAGTAGACCGGGGTCCCGTAGGACACCACGAGGCTGTCCGCAGTGCAGGAGGAGACCACCGCCGACCCCGCACCGAGGGTGTTGCTGGTCACGCTGAGGCTCGCCGCCAGGGCGTAGATGCCGCTGAAGGCAAGAATGCCCGCCACAGCGGCCCCGATGATCCTCTTCATGTCGTTCCTCACTCCTCGACCCTGCGGTTCGCAGGGGGTGAACCATGGTCTGGCGCGCCTGCCCGTCGGGGCAGGTGCTTCACCCGGCCATAGTGCATCTGCACCATTTGGCGCCTACAGAGCGTCAGAGGCTCGCTTCGCCGCCGTCACCAATCCACCATGCCGGTGACGGCGGTCACGCCCCGGTCAAACGAATCTCAGACCGTCGCGCCTGCGATGCGATCGTGGCGATCGCTCCGATCGTGGCGCACCCGCCCGGGAAGGGCGTCCGTGGCATCCGGGTCAGCCGACTGCCGGAGCCCCTACCCGCCGAGTACCAGCGAGACCCCGGTCACGGCCGAGACGGCAGGAGGCGAAGCGAAACCGGTCGCGGGGGAGAAACTGGTCTGACCGCTCGGCACGACGCCGGTCAGCTCGCCGAGAGAGCTGCCACCGGCTCCGAGCAGGGTCACCCGATAGGTCTGTCCGGCGCACGCCGCGAGGTCGGGGGTGGGCGCGGTGTCGCTGACGGTCACGTCGGTGACGGCGTAGCCGCCCGCGGACGGGGAGTAGGCCGTGGCATAGCTCACCAGCAGGGTGTCGGGGGTGCACGCGGACACCGCCTGCTGCCCGCTGCCCAGGCTCTGCCCGGCGGTGGTGAGACCGGCGGCCAGCGCCTGCCCGGCGCCGAGCGCCACCACTCCCGCGATGATCGCTCCAAGCACCCGAAATGCTTTTATCACGCCTCTCATCCTGCCCCCCTTCCCGCCGCGCCACGAGATGCAGGTGGTCGAGAGTTGCCTAGTGCCGCTGCACCGGGGCCGGCGGGATGCAGCCCGCAGCTTACCTATCCCGCGTCCTCCTCGGCGAGGATCCGGTAGAGCGCCTTGCGGGTCTCGGAGAGGAGCTGGCGGGCCTTGGCGATCTGTGCTTGGCTGCCGGCCTGGCCGACCTGTACGGTGGCCGCACCGACAGCGGCCACGATCTCGAAGAGCGACCGGGCCTCCTGGTCGAGGGAGTCGGCGAGGCTGGCCCACGGGGCCGCGAGCTCCTCGGGGTGCTCGTCGGCGTAGGTGCGTCCGGCATCCGTCAGGCGCAGCTCCCGCCGTCCGCCGTCCTCGACGCCCTCGATCAGACCCTCATCCTCGAGCAGCTGGAGCGCCGGATACACCGACCCGGCGCTCGGCCGCCAGAACCCATCGCTGCGCCTCTCGATCTCCTGGATGATCTGGTAGCCGTTGCGCGGCTGCTCCCGCAGCAGGGCAAGGATGGCGGCGCGCACGTCGCCGCGGCGCGCCCGCGGCCCCCGGCCCGGGCTCGGGCCGAAGAAGCTGTTGAAGAGGGGAGAGCGTGGGCCGCGGGGCCCACCGAAGCCGCCCCGGTGGCGGCCCCGAGCGAAGGGGGGCGGGACCTCCTCGGAAGAGGGGTCGAAGTCGGAGTGGCCGCGTGCGCGCGCAGTGAGGCGGCGGGCGGCACGTGCCCACGGCTCTCCTCCGAACTGGGAGAACCAATCTGCGGCGGTGGGAGAATTCATGACGGGTGGCCTCGGGTGAGGGGCGATTGCGATATGCCAAAGATATATCGCGATAGCTCATAACGCAAGTGCCGGGTCGCCGGCGCCGCCGTCAGCGAAGCGGCTACCCGAAGAGCGATCGCCAGCCGGGCGTCCGGAGAGGGGATGACGGCATCGCGCCCAGCTCTTCTCGGATGCGACGAGCGTCCACCGCTATGGCCGCCGCGGCAGCCGCCGCGTGGGGAGAGGGCCCGGAGCCGCGGAGGGCCTCGAGCACCGCCTCGTACCGACCATCCTGGTCGGCGCTGAGGAGCTCTCCCCGGGGCGTGGCCGCTCCGGTCTCGCCACCGACCTGGTCGGGCGGCCACCAGCTCTCCATCTCGACCGCGACCTGGGTGAGCAGCCGGGCGAGTGCCTCGGCGGCGGGCGCGGGGAGGTCCCAGCTCGCCCCGGCCTCGGCGGCCGTGCGCGCGATGCCGCGCACCTGCCGCTCGACCATCTCGAGGACCGGGATCGCCGCGTGCAGGTCTTCCACCGCCTGACGTTGCCGCCGCCCCGCGGGGTGCCATCGCCAGGATTCCTCCGCGTTGCTGACCGCCCGGGCGGCCGCCGTGACCTGGTCGCTCAGCAGGCGGGCGGCGCCGAGAAGCGAGTCGGGGCCCTCGGGCAGAGGGGTCGCGGCCGCGTCTCCGGGTGGCGAGGGCAGCGCGGGGTCTGCCAGCGACGTGCCGGTGGCGACCCCGGCCCGCTCCACCCAGGCGGCGACGCCCCGCACCAGCGATGCCAGCCCCTCGGCGAGGGAACGGACCCGCGCGTTGGCCTCCCCGAGGTGGATCCTTGGAAAGACGGCCAGGTTCACCAGGATGCCGCACGCCGCGCCGATCGCCGTGTCGACCACCCGGTCGAGACCGTACCCGCCGGTGGTGGCGCCGAGCACCAGCACCAGCAATGCGCTGATGGGGACCTGGATCGACCCCTGCGTGCCCAGGCGCATCGCCCGGCCCACCAGCAGAGAGACGAAGATCACGACCGCGATCGACCAGGTGTTGATGCCAGCCAGATGGGCAAAGACGCCGGCAACCAGCACGCCGACCATCACGCCAGCCACCCGCTGGAGCCCGCGCGCTACCGACTGCCAGATGGTCACCTGGACGGTCAGCACCGCCGCGAGCGGGGCAAAGACGGGGATCTGGTTGCCAAGCAGGTTGGCGGCGACGAACCAGGAGAAGCCGGAGGCGACCCCTGCTTTGAGCGCCAGGAGGAGGGGGCCCTCCAGCCGGTCGCGGAGCAATCCCAGGGCGTCGGCGAGCTGACCGCTGCGGGAGTCTGTGCGCTTCACGGCGCCCATGTTGGCGTCACGGCTTCTCCGGGCGGCCGGGCCGGGCGGCAGGGCCGTGCCTCCGGTGGCGGCGACGCTGCCGCGACCGGCTCAGCTGTTGCGACGCCAGAGGATGTTGGCGCCGATCGCGGAGACCACCGCGAGGCCCGCGAAGAGCAGGCCGTGTTTGAGCTGGATCTTGGCCGGGGAGCCGGCCAGGAAGGTGGTCTTCTGGGTGAAATAGAAGATTGCCAGGGCGAGGCAGATGACGGCGATCGCGATCAGCACCGCCGCGAGGGTGCGGTTGCGGGCGTGGCCGGTGTCGGGCATCGAGGTGGTCTCCCCCGTGGTGCTAGTGGAGCAGGATGAGGCCGAGCGCTCCCAACCCGGCGCAGTAATACGCATACGGGTCGAGGCGGCCGACACGGAAGTATCGGACAAGGAAGCGGGCGCTGGCATAGGCGGTGAGGCCCGCCGCCACCCCGCCGACGAGCATGGGCCCGAGGTTGGCGGTGCCTCCGAGCGACGGGACCTCCAGGAGCCCGGCGGCCAGGATGATGGGGGTGGCGAGGAGGAAGGAGAAACGGACCGCCTCCTCATGGCGGAGCCCGCCGATCAGCCCACCGGCCATGGTCGAGCCCGAGCGCGACATCCCGGGGAAGAGGGCGACGATCTGGCAGGCGCCGATCAGCGCGGCGCGGCCAAAGCCCATCTCCTCGATGCCACGGAACTGCTTCGCCTCCGCCGCCGGGTCACGCTGGGCGATGCCGGCCCGGCGCTCGGTCCGCCGGCGGAGCATCTCCGCCCCGAGGAGCATGGCGCCGTTGACGATCAGCAGCCCGGCGGCGAGCCGCGGGTTGCCGAAGTTGGCCTGCAGCGGCTTCTGGAAGATGAACCCGACCAGCCCCGCGGGGATGGTGCCGACCACCAGCAGCCAGGCCAGGCGGTCGTCTCCGCCCCTCACCTTGCCGGTGACGGCGCTGCGGACAAACCCGGCCACGATCCGGCCCCACTGGCGCCAGTAGAGGGCGATCAGGGCGGTGGCGGTTCCGATGTGGAGCAGCACCAGGAAGGGGAGGAAGTCCGCGTCGCTCTCCCGGACGCCGATGCCGAGGAGCGGCGGCACCACCACCGCGTGGCCCAGCGAGGAGACCGGGAACAGCTCGCTCCCGCCCTGGAGGATCCCGAAGAAGAGCGCGATCGGAAGGGTGATGCCCACAGCCTTCGGAGACTACCAGGGTCGGGGCCGGAGCCCCGAGACGGCCCGGCTGCCAGGCCGTTGGGCTGCCGCGGTTCGAGGCTCGGCCGGCGCCTCGTGGCGCGTGGTGCGTCCGCGCGGGAGGGGTACCATGGGGCGCCAACGAAAGGGCCACAGCGTGACCTTCACGTGGTTCCACAGAGAAGGTCGCGGAGGCGGGAGATGAGGGCGAGGTACGTCATCGTGCTGGGATCGGCGGTCCTGGCGGTGCTCGCGTCCGGCTGCGGCAACGCGACGACGTCGTCCTCGTCCAGTTCGGGGGTCCCGCACGTCGCGCCGGCGACGACGGCCCAGGTCGCCCAGTCGTACAAGGCAGCCACCGCAGCCGTCGACTCGGCGTATCTCACGTGGAAGGCCGACCGCGTGGCCGCGGGGGGTAACGTCCTCACGCTCACCTCACAGGCATCCGCGTATGCGTCAGTGCTGACCACCTTCGACAACACCATTCAGGGGATTGGTGCCACAGGCAAGGCGGCCACCGACATCGCCACCTTGATCGCCGACGACAACGCGGTCATCTCGGACCTCAACTCGCTCACCTCTCAGAGTGCCAGTACCGAGGCGGCGTGGGATGCCAAGGGCGTAGCGGATGGCACCGCGGCGATCGCGCAGGGAGACGTCGTCCGCGCCGACCTGGGGCTGCCCCCGAGCTGATCACCGCCGCCGCGGCGTCGCCGTGACGTCAGTGATGAAAGCGGGCGCGGTCGGGATGCTGCGGCAGGCGTGAGCTGAGCTTGTCGAGCTGGGCGACCTCGCGTCGGAGGTCGGCGATCAGCAGGTCGGCCAGGTCGCGCGACATCCCGTTGCGCACGACCACGCGCAGCACGTTGGTGCCCTCGAGGTTGGCGGGAAAGCTGTAGGCGGGCACCTGCCAGCCGCGCTTGCGCAGACCGTCGGAGACGTCGTACACCGAGTAGCGTTCCACCTCCGGCTTGAGCTCAAAGGCAAACACGGGAAGCTCGCTGCCATCGGTGAGCAGCTGGAAGGGACCGATCCGCGCGACGGCCGCGGCGATGTGCTGGGCCGTGTCCAGCCCCGCCTGCTGCACCCGCCGGTAGCCCTCGAAGCCGAGCCGGATGAGGTTGTAGTACTGGGCGATGACCTGAGCGCCGGGCCGCGAGAAGTTGAGCGCGAAGGTGGGCATGCTGCCCCCCAGGTAGTTGACCCGGAAGACCAGCTGCTCGGGCAGGGCACCGCGGTCGCGCCAGAGCACCCATCCGACGCCCGGGTAGACCAGCCCGTACTTGTGGCCGGAGGCGTTGATCGACACCACCCGGGGGATGCGGAAGTCCCATTCGAGATCAGGTTGCACGAACGGTGCCACGAATCCGCCCGAGGCGGCGTCGACGTGCACCGGGATGTCCGGGCCTCCTTCCCGGTGCAACCCGTCGAGCGCCGCGGCGATCTCGGCCACCGGCTCGTAGCTGCCGTCCTGGGTGGAGCCCAGCACCGCGACGATGCCGATGGTGTTCTCGTCGCAGAGCTTGACCGCCTCGCGACCGGTGAGGTGCCTCCGGTCTCCCTCCATGGGCACATAGCGCGGTTCCACGTCCCAGTAGCGGCAGTACTTCTCCCAGCAGACCTGGACGTTGATCCCCATCACCATGTTGGGCCGGTCGGAGGCGACGCCGGCGGCGCGGCGAGCCTCCCGCCAGCGCCACTTGAGCGCCATCCCGGCGAGCATCGCCGCCTCGCTCGATCCGGTGGTCGAGCAGCCGACGGCTTTCTCATGGGGCTGCGCGTGCCAGAGCTCCGCCAGGATGTGAACGCAGCGGCGCTCGATCTCGGCGGTCTGGGGGTATTCGTCCTTGTCGATGACGTTCTTGTCCGCCGCCTCCGCCATCAGGCGTGCGGCCTGCGGCTCCATCCACGTGGTCACGAAGGTCGCCAGGTTCAGCCGGGCATTGCCGTCCAGCATCAGCTCGTCGTGGATGATCTGGTAGGCAACATCGGGGTCCATCGGCTCCCTGGGGATGCGCAGCTTGGGCACCCCGGTGCGGGTCGCGCCGCTGGCATAGAGAGGGTTGATCTCCAGGTTCGCGTCGCTGGGCTCGTGGTGGTGCAGTGGCAACGTGGTTCCCTCCCTTCTGGTTGTCTGTCAGGGCGTGGGCTCGTCGGGCGCTTGCACGGCCGTGGTGAACAGCCCGCGCGAGAGGACGTCGAGGTTGGCGGCGGTGCGCCGGCGCACGACCTCGGGGGCGTACGCGGGCTCACCGATGTGGCGCTGCATCACCGGCTCCATCAGCAGGGGACCGAGAACGATCGAGAGCACTTGGAAGGGGCGCCACTCGGGATCGGAGTCGGCCCGGATGCCTCCGGCTCGCTCGAGCAGCTCGAGTCCGCGCCGCGTCGCCGCCACCATGTCGTCGAAGATCGTCGTCCCCGCCGGGGTCTCATCGAGGAGGCAGCGGCGCAGGTACTGCCGGATGTCGGCGTTGGGCCCCAGGACGTCGGAGAAGACGTTGGCCATCGCCCGGGACAGCCGGTCCGCGGGGAGGTCCTTGGGGAGGGCGTCGAACCGTTCGAGGAAGACGGCCAGCACCGACTCGTCCACGGCCGCGCGCAGCCCGTCCTTGGAGCCGAAGTGGTGGATGACCAGGCCGGGGGAGACTCCGGCGGCCTGGGCGACGGTCCGGAGCGAGACGCCGAAGCCGGCGGTGCCGAAGAGCCCGAGGGCGGCCTCGCGGATCTTTGCCCGCGCGCTCAGATCGGAGTCCTGGACGGTGGGGGAGCGCATGCTCACGACCCAATCCTACCGTATAGCGGTTTGCTCTGCCGATCATCTGGTGATATAGTCGTATCTTAGATTGAACAATCATTCAACCTCCGCCGCCCCCCAGGCCGGCCCCCAGGCGAGAGGCACTGCCCCCAACCGGTCAGGCGGCCGCAGCCCATGGGCGCCGCTCACGGTGCTCTGCGTGGCCGTGCTGATGGTCAACCTCGACAACACCATCCTGAACGTGGCCCTGCCCACCCTGGTGGAGAAGCTGCGGGCGACCACCGATCAGCTCCAGTGGATCGTCGATGCCTACTCGATGGTGTTCGGTGGGCTGCTGCTCGTGGCCGGCAGCCTGGCCGACCGCTTCGGGCGCAAGCGGCTCTTCCTCTGCGGCCTGGTCGTCTTCGGGGGCGGCTCCCTCGGTGCCGCCTTCTCGGGGAGCGTCGATCCCCTCATCGCGTGGCGGGCGCTGATGGGGGCCGGTGCGGCCATGACCATCCCGTCGGGCCTCTCGATCGTCAACGACATGTTCCGCGACCCCGCCGAGCGGGCCCGGGCGGTCGGCATGTGGGCGGGGACCATCGGGCTCGGGATCGCCATCGGGCCGGTCGCGGGCGGGCTGCTCCTTGCCCACTTCTGGTGGGGGTCGGTGTTCCTGGTGAACGTCCCGGTGGTCGCGGCCGGTCTGGTGGGGACGCTGCTGCTGGTCCCCGAGTCGCGGAGCGCGAACCCCCGGCGCGCCGACCCGACCGGTGCCCTGCTCTCGATCGGCGGACTGGGCGGCATTCTCTGGGCCATCATCGAGGGCCCGGCCCACGGATGGTCGTCGCCGGAGGTCATCGCCGCGCTCACCGGCGGGGTCGCCCTCTTTGCCGGCTTCGTGGCCTGGGAGTGGCACTCCGACCACCCCATGCTCCCTCTCCGGTACTTCCGCTCCCGGCGCTTCAGCATCGCCCTGTCGGCGTTGGGGCTGGGGGTCTTCGCCCTGCTGGGCGGCCTCTTCCTCCAGACTCAGTTCCTCCAGTTCTTCCTCGGCTACTCGCCGCTCGGCGCCGGGCTGCGCATCCTGCCCCTCGCCGCATTGCTGGCCCTCGCAGCGCTCGCGTCCTCCCGGCTGGTCCGGCGGGTCGGGAGCAAGCTCATCGTCGCCGCCGGGCTGCTGCTGATCACCGGCGGTCTGGCCCAGAACGCCGCGGTGGCGACCCCGACGGTGACCTACCTGCTCGCCCTTCCCGGGATGCTCATGATCGGATTGGGGGCGGGCCTGCTCATCCCCGCCGCCACGGATTCCGTCCTCGGGGCCCTCGGTCAGGAGGACGCGGCGGTCGGGTCCGCCGCCAACAGCACCGCGCTCCAGGTCGGTGGGGCCCTTGGCGTGGCCGTGATCGGCAGCGTCCTCTCGACCCGCTACCAGAGCGCCATGGCCCCCCTGCTCGCGGGCCGGCAGGTCCCCGCGGTGGCGGCCCAGGCGATCCTCGGCTCGCTCGGTGGGGCGCTGGCAGTCGCGCGAGAGGTCGGTGGACCGCTCGGCGCGGGCCTGACGGCGGTTGCCCGGAGCAGCTTCGAGATGGGCACCAGGGCGGCCCTGAGCGCCGCGATCGGGGTCACCGGGGCGGGGGTGCTGCTGGTGCTCGCCGGCCTGCCGTCGAGGAGCCCGGAAGAGCGATGAGGGGTGCGCCGGCTGCCGGCGCACCCCTCACCCGGTGGCTGCTGAGTTCAGCTCAGAGGAGCTGCTTGACCAGGTTCTCGATCTGGGTGAGAGATGCCGAGGTGCCATCGGTGAAGACGCCGGCGAAGTTGCCGCCCTGTCCTGCCAGCACGCCCTCCACGGTCAGCCCGGCTGCGGAGTACTGGTATGTGGCGGCCTCGTCCCCCAGGCCCGAGATGGGGGCGAAGTTGATCGTCACGCCCGCCGCCTGCAGGCTCTGCACCTGCTTCTGCTCCTCGGTCGAGAAGTAGCTGGAGGGCAGGCCGCTCGCCAGGGCGATGATGACCACCACGGGCGGGGCGCTGGTCGCGATGTACGAGCACGCGATGCCCGTCGCGCCGCCCGGGAGCGGGGTGGCGCCGGCGGCAGGGGTGACCACGGTGGGAGTTGGAAGGGTCACGCCCAGCGCGCTCCCGACCGTGGAGGCCGAGGGGCAGGAGCCGGTGCTGATCGCGGAGGCCGCGCTCGTCGCCGGTGCCGAGGTCGGGGCCGTCGACCCGGGCGCTGCGGTCGCCGCGCTGGAGCTGGACGATGCCGCGGAGGACGACGACGTCGAGGTGGCGGAGCCGCAGGCCGCGAGCGCCGCCACCGCGACCAGCCCGGTGAGGAGCGATGGGAGAGTGATCCGATGGGACATGGGTGGGGAACCCCCTCTTGCAGGACCGGAGACTAATGACCCGGTCTCATGTGACCATAGGTCCCCCAGGCAGTCATGACAAGTGGCCCACTTGCGCCGGGGCCTGTTGGCCACCGGCCGAGGAGCCCGGGAAACGCGATGAGGGGCGCGCCGGCTGCCGGCGCGCCCCTCACCTCACGGCTGAGGGCAGCTCAGATGAGCTGCTTGACCAGGTTCTCGCACTGGCTGACGGTCGCGCCGCTCAGCATGCTGGTGAAGACGCCCGCCACGGTGTTGCCCTGCTGTGCAATCACGCCCGTCGCGGTGATGCCGTCGGCCGAGTACGTGTACGAGGCCGCCTCGCTTCCCACGCCCGAGATGGGCGTGAAGTTGATGTTGAGCCCTGCCGCCGAATCGGTCTGCTGCTCCGACGACTCCTCGGTGGAGAAGTAGTTGGAGGGCACGCCCGTCGCCTTGACGACGATGATCACCGACTCCCCGACCAGGTAGGTGCACCCATAGCCGGAAGCGCCCGAGGGCAGGCTGCCCGACTCGTCGATGGCCGTCGGGGCAGCGGCCGTCACGCCGAGTGCGCTGCCGACCGTGGACGCGGAGGGGCACTGTCCGGCGCTGGCGGCCGCGGCGCTGCTCGAGGCGGGCGCGGAGGTAGCCCCTGCCGCGCTGGAGCTGGACGAGGCAGCGGAGGACGACGAGGCAGCGGAGGACGACGAGGTCGAGGAGGAGGTGCCGCAGGCGGCGAGCGCGACGACCGCGATCAGTCCCGTGAGCACCGATGGGAGAGCGATCCGATGGGACATGGGAATGGAGACCCCCTTCATGAAGGACCCGGGACGAAAGTCCCAGGACAACGTGGCCTTAGGGTACTGGATTAGTCATGACAAGTGGCGGTACCTGTAGGGCCGCCCGACCTGCCATCCGGGGCACCAAAGTCCCCTATCGGGGCGAGGTCGCGGGCGAGCCGGCCGGCGCTGGGAGTGCCTCGCGGGCGGAGAGGCGCTTCGCCAGCTTGGTGGCGTCCTCGAAGAGAGCCTGGGCGCCCACGATGTTCGCCTCGGCCCCCGAGTTCTCGCTGACCCGGCGACCATCCACACCGTCGCTGACGCGTCCGGCGCGCCGATCGTATACGGACTGGCCCGCGCCGTTGCGGCGGTCAAACCAGGACCGCGCCATGCCGGCGAGCGAGGCGTAGGTGGGTGTCCCGGTGACCTCCGCGACCCGGGTGAGCACATAGACCGCCGACGCCACGTCGTACGGCTGGGTCCGCTCCAGGTCAAAGCCGGACATGACGACGGTCCGGAAGACCAGATCGGCGCTGCGGCAGGCGGTGGTGATCAGATCCTGCCTGCCCAGACGAACCCCGGCATCGGCGAGCACCCCCTCCTGGATGTGCCCCCAGAGATGGGGCATGCCGCGCTCGTCGGTGGAGTTCATGAGCCGGTCGCCGTCGCGGCAGCTGGCCACCTCATCGCTCCAGAGCGCGACCTCATCGATCAGATCCCGGTCGTCCCCACTCTCCAGCAGGGTGAGGGCCGTCCTGATGTGGAGCGCCCTCACATCGGCCGGCACGTCGGTGGCCTCGATGATGTGCGGGAGGCCGCGGTTCAGCGAGTCCTCGATCCGGGCGTCGTCGTCGAAGACCTGCCCGGCGCGGGCCACCGCCAGGAGAGCGCGTGCCTGCCAGAAGGCGCCACCCGCGACCGAGGTGCGCGTCTCATGGTTGGGAGCACCCTCCCAATCGAGGATGAAATTGAGCCAGCGACCGTCGGCGTCCTGCATGGCGAGGACGAAGTCGAGCAGCCCCTCGCACCAGCGCCGCACCCAGGGTGAGGCGGTCGCCTTCCAGAGATCGCAGTAGAGCTCGAGTGCGCGGGCGGCGTCGTCCACGCAGGCGACCCCCTCATAGCCGGCCTGCGCGGCGCGGATGGGCTGGTTCAGCGCGTCCGCGTAGACGGCGACGGCGAGCGCGGCGGGCCCGGCGAAGGGGACGGGTCGTGCGAGCCGCGCGATCTGCCTCAGCACGGGCGCATCTGGTCGACGATCTCGGCCACGGTGAAGTCCGCGGCGGCCAGGCTGCTGTCCGCCGCGCCGTAGTAGACGCGGATCGCTCTCCCCTCCGGATCGAGGTTGACGTGGCCGCAGGTGAAGACGACGTCGTCGAACAGCCCCCGGTGCTCGTAGGGGGTGCTCGGCACCAGGATCGGGTCGGGGGAGCGGGCGATGACCCGGCTGGGGTCATCGGCGTCGAGGAGGAGGCCTCCCAGCGCGTAATGGGTGCTGCGGTCGACCCCGTGGTAGATCTCAAGCCAGCCCTCGGGGACCCGGAAGGGCGTCGCACCCGCGCCGGTCCGGAGCTCGTCCCACATCCCCTGCCGCGGCAGTGCGAGGGGAGCGTGGTCGCCCCAGTGGACGAGGTCGTCGGAGAAGGCGATCCACACCCCGAGCACCCTGCCGAACGACTGTGGCATCGGCCGGGTGAGGGCGGCGTAACGGCCACCGACGCGTCCGGGAAAGAGCACCACGTCCTTCTGATCGGGGAGAAACATCAGGCCGTGCCGATCGAAGGTGCGGAAGTCGCGGGTGGTGAGGCGGCTGGTGCTGATACCGAGACGGCTCACCGAGACATAGGTGATGTGCCAGACGCCGTCGATGAGCGCGGCCCTCGGGTCCTCGCAGCCGTACTCCTCCAACCGGTTCGCCGGCATGACCGAGGGCGCGTCGTCGACGGCGAAATGGATGCCGTCCAGGCTGCGCGCCACGCGCAGGTGCGACATCTGGGTCAGCAGGTCGCTGACGTCGTCGGCGGCGGCCGTGAACCCGCCCGTGAGGTTGCGATAGCGGATGGTCCGGGGATCGCTGAGGTCCAGGCCGGGGAGGTCCCGGGGAAGGAAGACCTCGACCACCCTGGGCAGCGCGCTCTGGGTGTCGAGGAAGGCCATGCCCACGACCTGGTCCGCGGTCAGGCCTGGCCGGAGCGGCTGGAGCTTCGGTTCGGGCCCGCTCAGGTCGAGGGTGAGCGCGTCGGGCGGCGGTTGGACGCCGGTCCGGGGCCGCTCGCCGACCCGGAGCAGGAGGACGACCTCGCCGTCGACCTGGGCGGCGGCGGCGTTGGAGACCGAGACGACCTCCAGGCCGGGGCTCGACGGGCGGACATTCGCAGCGGTGAGGATGGGGTTGTCGGTCAGGCGGCGCCCGATGTCGTGAGGGCCGTGGGGCGCGCGCGTGGCGCTGCGCGGCCTCACATCGGACACGCGCAGTGCGCCCATGAGGTCGAGGAACGCGCGTGCTGACTGCGGCCACGTCGCGTCACGGGCGTAGGCGAACGCGGCATGCTCGAGCGCAGCCTTCGCCGCCGGATCGCCCAGGATGGCGATGACCGCGCGACCGAGCGCGCCCGGGTCGCGGAAATCGACCAGCACACCGCGGCCTTCGCCCAGCGCTTCCGAGGCGTGCATGTAGCGGGTGGAGACCACAGCTTTGCCGGCTCCCAGCGCGTAGGAGAGGGTCCCACTCGTGATCTGGTTGGGATCCAGATACGGGGTGACATAGACGTCGGTGGCGAGGAGCAGGTCGATGATGTCGCGCTGGCTCATGTAGTTGTCGATGAAGGCCACGTGATGGTCCATTCCCAGCGCTCGGGTCTCGGCGATCAAGGAGTTCCGATACTCCTCTCCGTGCGTCCGCAGCAGGTCGGGATGGGTCTGCCCGGCGATCAGGTAGAGGGCATCGGGATACCGAGCCACCACCGCCGGCATCCCCTGGATCATGTACTGGAGTCCCTTGCGGGGGTCGACCAGGCCGAAGGTGGAGATGATCGTTCGGCCGGCCACGCCGAGCTTGCGCTTGAAGCCCTGCCGACCGTGAGGAACGATGACCGGCATCCCATGGGGGATGACCCGCGGTGGCTTGGCGAGCCCGTAGTCGTCGGCCAGCAGCCCGACCGCGGTCGAGGCCATGACCACGATCTCGCCGCTCAGCTCGGAGATGCCCCGCACCGTCGCGCGGATCGACGGCGAGGGTCGGGGGAGGACGGTGTGCATGGTGGTCACCACCGGCTTGCGCAGCTCCTCCAGGAAGGGGAGGAAGTGGTCCTCGTAGACGGAGTCGCTCCAGCGGCCGTTGGCGAAGACCGGCTCGGACCACCGCCCGTAGAGGCCGAACTCGTGCTGGACGTTGACCACGTCGGCGTTGGACCCGTTGATGGCCTGGGCGGCCGCGCGGTAGCTCTCCGCGTCACCCTGTCGGATCCGCCAGCGGACCTCGGAAGCGTACTGGCGCAGCACCGCGGGCTCGTCGATGGCGGCGATGCGGCAGGTGGCCGTCGGGTCGGCGGTCCGCACGGCGGCAACCAGGTCGGCGGTGAACGTGGCGATGCCGCACCGTCGGGGGACGGAGGAAGAGACGAACGCGATCCGGATACCTGGTACCCGGCGGCCGCTCACGCCGGTGATTGACTTCGGCTCATGGCGTGCTTGCCGCGCGTCTACGCATCAGCACAGGGGGTCGCAGATTGCGCGGTCAGGGCACTTATGGTGACGGTCGCCATCGACCCATCATATGCCTACGTCTCCAAGGGCGGCGGAATGGGATGAATGCGACGGACGATGCATTCTGGCATCGCGGCGGGGAATCCTTGCTCTGAGCCGATTGGTATCCTCCGCGCCATGACACGGCGTTACGTCGTTTTCGGCCCCGGTGCGGTCGGCGGAGTGATGGCGGCTCTGCTCGACCGGGCCGGGTTGGAGGTGGCGGTCATCGCACGCGGCGCGCATCTCGCCGCCATCCGGGAGCGAGGGCTGACCCTGCGCACCCCGGACATGGAAGCCACCGTTCGCGTGCCGGCCGCAGAGCATGCCTCCGAGATCGAGTGGCGCGAGGACGACGTGGTGCTGCTCGCGGTGAAGTCGCAGGACACGGAGGCAGCCCTTCGCGACCTCACCGCTGCTGCCGCGCCGTCGCTCACCGTCGTCTGTGCACAGAACGGCGTCGCCAACGAGCGAGAGGCACTCCGGCGGTTCGAGAACACGCTCGGCGTGTGGGTGATCTGCCCCGCCACGCACCTCGCCCCCGGGGTGGTCGAGGCGGACTCGTCGCCCTGCCCCGGGATCATGGACGTGGGGCGCTTTCCGGATGGGGCGGACGGCCTCGTCGAGGAGGTCGCCGCAGCGCTGCGCGCCGCCACGTTCGCCTCGCAGGCGGTGCCCGATGTGATGCGCTGGAAGTACGCGAAGCTGCTCTCCAACCTCGGCAACGCGGTCGAGGCGGTCTGCGGCCCGCAGGCGGAGGACGGCGAGCTGGGCGCGGTGGTGCGTCGCGAAGGCGAGGCGGTGCTCCGCGCCGCCGGGATCGCCCACGCATCGACGGTGGAGGACGCGACCCGCCGCGCCGGCCGCATCACGATCCGCCCGATCGAGGGCCGGAGACGGATCGGGGGCTCCTCGTGGCAGAGCCTGACGCGGGCGGCTGGCAGCATCGAGGCCGACTACCTCAATGGGGAGGTCGTGCTGCTGGGTCGCCTCCACGGCGTGCCGACGCCGGCCAACGCTCTCCTCCAGGGAATCGCCAACCGGATGGCGCGGCAGCGGCTCGCGCCCGGCTCGACGGGGGAGCACGAGCTCCTCGCGGCGCTGAGGGGGGCCGAGGTCAGCCCGGAAGGGTGACCTGGATCGCGGTACCCAGCCCCACGGTGCTCTCCGCCACGACGCTCCCCCCGTGGGCCTCGACGAGATCTCGCACGATGGCCAGTCCCAGCCCGGAGCCGGTGGAGGTCGGCCCCTTGACGAACCTCTCGAAGACGCGGGGCAGGAGCTCCGGGGGGATGCCCTCGCCGTCGTCCCGAACGGTGATCCGCACCCCGCCTGGGGTCGGGCTCGCCTCCACCCGCACGGTTCCGCCGGTCGCGGTGTGGGCGAGCGCGTTGGCGATCAGGTTGCCGAGAACGCGGCGGAGCTGGGCGGGATCCGCGCTCAGCACGGGAAGCTCGGGGGCCAGACGGCAGTCGAGTCGCACCGCCGCGCTCGCCGCCTCGGTGCGGAACGCCTCGATGGTCTCGTTGACGAGCAGGTCGACGTCCACCGGCTCGAGGTCGGGATGCAGCGCTCCTGCCTCCGAGAGGGAGAGGGTGCGGAGGTCGTCCGCCAGCGACTCGAGAGCGCGTGTGGCGGCGACGATCGGGGCGATGTGCTCCTCGTCCGGGGGGTTGACCCCGTCGGCGATGGCCTCAGCCTGGCTGCGGATGACGGTGAGCGGGGTGCGCAGCTCGTGCGTGATGTCGGCGAGGACGGATCGGCGCCGCGCCTCCTCCGCTTCGAGGCGGGTGCTCATCGCGTTGAATGCCCGAGCGAGCGAGCGGACCTCTCGGGGCCCCCGGATCGGCACCCTGGCCGAGTAATCGCCGTCCTCGACCTGGCGGGCGGCGCGGATCAGGTCGCCGACCGGGGGTGCGACCCGGCGCAGGGTGACGCCGATCCCCACCGCGGCGATGACGCAGAGCCCCAGGGCGGCTGTGGTGACCACCTTGGTGACGCCCGAGGAGCTGACCAGACCGAAGGCGTTGAGGGAGAGCCAGACCAGCGCGGAGAACCCGGCCACCAGCACCAGCAGGCCACAGCCGGCGCAGCAGCCGGCACGGCGCGCCATGCGTGCCGCGTCCCTCGGGGCGCCGTGAGGGTGCTCAGGCGGAAAGGGCGTGTCCGCCGGCCACCAGGGGGGGCGGTGACCCCGGCTGCCGCCGCGACCCCGTCCGCCACCGCGACCATCCCGCCCGCGACCCGGCCCGTCGCTGGGCGGAGGGCTGGTCACCGCGGCCCCTCGGCGACCCGGTAGCCCACGCCGAACACGGTCTGGAGCAGGCGCGGGGCTCGCGGGTCGCGCTCGATCTTGCGCCGGATGTTCTTGATGTGCGCGTCGATGGCGCGCTCGTAGGAGGGGATGGCGACGCCGTGAACGGCGTCGAGGAGCTGCGCCCGGGTGAAGATGCGGCCGGGCTGGCGGGCCATGTGGAGCAGCAGCTGGAACTCGGTCGGGGTGAGCGTCACCTGCCGGCCGTCGACCGCCGTCTCCATCCGCGGCACGTCGAGGGTCAGGACGTCGCCCACCCGCACCACGTCCTCATCGGCGCGGGCTCCGCTCGTGCGCCGGAGCACGGCGCGGACCCGCGCCACCATCTCCCGGGCGCTGAAGGGCTTGGTCACGTAGTCGTCCGCGCCCAGTTCGAGGCCGGCGACCCGATCGGACTCCTCGGTGCGGGCGGTCAGCATGATGATCGGCACGTCGCCGTCGCGGCGGAGGGCGCGGGCGACGTCCAGGCCGTCGAGCCTGGGGAGGGACAGATCGAGGATCACCAGGTCGGGGTGGCTGCGGCGGGCGACCTGCAGGGCCTGCTCCCCGTCCCCGGCGGTGAGGACCTGGAAGCCGGCGCGCTCCAGGTAGTCCCGGACCAGCCGCACGATGTCCGGCTGGTCGTCGACGACGAGCACCGTGGTCATCGCGCGCATCGTAGGGGGTGCGCACGGAGTGCGGGCCGACTTCGACCGCCGCCGGAGGGGGGTCGGCGGAGGCTGACGGCAGCGCCCGTGGTGGGCGGATCCGCGGGCCGGGGGGAGGTGGGGGAGATCACGGTTGAGATCACTGTGACGGCTGGATGTGAGGGCCGTGTGAGCGCCGTGGGGAGGGGCGGGCCGGGCGTCCCCTGCCCGCGGATGTCCGAGGGCGGTGCTTGACCCGCGAGTGGCGATCTGCCAGCGTTGATCCTCAACCAGAGCCTGCGGCCCGGTCGCGGATCCGAGAGCCCATGACCGACCACCGCCGGCGAGAGCATGTCCTGAAGGAGGGCTCAGCAGTGGCCAAGTTCTTGCTTGCCTATCACGGTGGCGGGATGCCGGAGTCGCAGGAGGAGCAGGCCAAGGTGATGGCCGCCTGGGGCGCCTGGTTCCAGAGCGCCGGCGGAGCCCTCAAGGACCCGGGGAACCCGATCGGCCACGCCAGCACCATCGCAGCCGATGGCTCCGTGTCGCATGGCGGCGGGGCCAATCCTGTGAGCGGCTACAGCCTCCTGGAGGCGGAGAGCATGGACGCCGCCGTGGCCATCGCCAAGGGATGCCCGGTCCTCCAGGGCGGCGCGAGCATCGAGGTGGCGGAAACCTACGACGTCATGTGATGACCGTGGTGACGGTCAGGGGACACCCTCGGGCGCCCTCTGACCGTCCGCGGCGGGCGGACCGCACGGGTGCGGAGCTCGGGCGTGCCGGCGCCGTCAGGGCAGGGCGAGCAGCCAGATCGCGGCAAGCAGGCCGGCGGCGGGGGCCAGCAGGGGGAAGGGCCGCGGATGAGGGCGCAGTGCCAGCACCACCGACACGGCGACCAGCGGCAGCGCCCCGAGGAGCACGACCGGTACCGGCTGGCCCAACGCCGGCGCCGCGGCGGTGGCGGCGACCCCGGTGAGGGCCCCCATCCCGAGGCTGAGGCGGCGCGACCACGTCGGTCCGAGCCGGACCGCCAAGCCCGCCGCTCCGCCACGCCGATCCCCCTCGATGTCGGGCAGGGAGTTGGCGAGCTGGAGGTTCAGCGCCAGCGCCAGGGCGAGCGGGGGTGCGGCGACGGCAACAGGCAAGGTCAGATGCTGAACCGCCGCGCCGGCGGTGAGCGGCAGGCAGGCAAACCCCACCCAGTAGGGCAGCCACGAGAGCGCCCCGCGTTTGAGCCCCAGGTCGTAGCCGATGCCCGCCGCCGCGCAGGCGGCTGCCAGCGGCAGGGTGGGGAGGGGGAACGTCGCCGCCATCCCCAGGGCGACGGCGAACCCGGCGACCGCCGTGGCTCCGGCCACGGTGGGGCTCAGGACTCCGCTGGCGAGCGGCTTCTCCGGCTTGGCAAGGCGGTCGAGGTCACGATCGCAGAGGTCGTTGAGGGCGCCGATCGCGAACTGGATCGGCAGCATGATCCCGACCAGGCGCAGGGCGGTGACCGTGTCCGGCAGCCGGTGGCGCGCGGCTGCTGCGGCCGCCACGAAGCAGGCGGTCACGAGCAGCGAGGGGCCTGGATGGAGCAGGGCCGCGGCCGCCTTGAGGGTGGAGAGTCGGGTACCGCCGGGGCCGGCCCTCTCCACCGACGGGCTCACACGGGAGAGGCCCGCGCCCTCATCGCCACGTTCCAATCTTCAGCGACCTCCCTCCGGGGCACACACCTGGTCCAGTGAGGCCTCGCCGCCCAGGGGGGAGGGGCAGGCTCCCATCAGCCCTCACCCACCCGGTTAGGCTACCCCAATGGGTCCGGCACCGCCGCTGCCCCACCCGGATTGGGGCGAGAACAGCGTCACCATCCCCGCCGCGTACTTCGAGGAGGGGCGCCTGCCGGCCGTGTGCGTCGTGACCGGGGCGCCGGCCACCTCCAACGTCCGTCGCCGCTTCAGCACCACGCCGAGCTGGGTCGGTTGGCTCTTCCTCCTCAGCTGGCTGGGGTGGCTGATCGCCGTGCTCGCCACCCGCCGCAGCGCCGCCGGCGACCTCCCGGTGTGCGCCGCCGTCGCCGGTCGTGTCCGCCGCCTGCACGCCGAGGCGCTCCAATTCGCCGCCCTCGGCGTTGTGGCATGGATCGCCGTCATCCCTGCGGGCATAGGTCTCGCCGGACGGCCGCTCGTCATCCCCGCATCTCTCGTCCTCTTTGGAATCGGTCTGCTGTCCATGGTCGGGGTGGGCGCGGCCACCTCGCGAGAGGCGGCGACCCTCGGCATCCGCGGCCGTGTGGTCGAGGACGGCTTCGGCGAGCGGTGGGTGCAGCTGCGCGGCGTGCACCCGGCCTTCTCCCGGGCGCTGGCGATCCGCCTCGGCCGCTGATCGCCGGGCGCCCGACCTGGTCGACCTCCCTCTACTGAGGTCGGACTCACTTCTCCAGGAGCCGGGAGCGGGTGCCGGTCAACCCTGCTCCAGCACCAGCTGGGTCGCCGCCGAGGTGGTGGTCAGCCCACCCCCGGTGAACCACGGAAGGGGGACCACGGCTTGGTAGTTGTAGCCGACGACCACCTGGACGATGTCCGCCCCGCTGGACCCGGCGGGGATGAGGCAGTCGGTTCCCATCGGGTAGGTGACGCTGGTGTTCGTCATCTCATCGGCGGCCACGCTCCAGGCCGCGCAGAGCTGCTGGCCGGAGCTGGTCAGGTAGTAGTAGCGGATGCTGATGCAGCCGGTGCCCGGGGTGAGGGTCGCCAGGTCAGCCGGGCTGGGCGGCCACACGCTATCCGAATCGGGGCAGTCCTTGTTGAGGATGTTGGCGTCCGCGGCGGCGGAGATCGCCACCTGCTCGATGGTCCCCGCGGCCGGGGTGGCCAGGTTGGTCCAGCAGGCAGTGCCCACGTAAGGCCCGACCGTGCTGACCCCCGCCCCGCTCGTGGGGCAGACCTCCACCGAGGCTGCCCGCACCGCCATCCGAGCCGCATTCTCGACCGACAGCCGGGAGGCGAAGTAGCCCCCGAAGTCGATGCCCCCGAAGACCACCGCCAGCAGCACGGGGAGCACCATGGCCAGCTCGACCATCGACTGGCCACGCCGCCGGGCGTTCGATCGGGTCGCTCTCACGGCGCGACCTCCATGGAGTAGCTCCGGGTCATGAGCGGCGTGATGTGCAGCCCACTCATGAGCACGACCACGGGGTTCCCGGTGGCGCTCTGGGCGACCGCGACGATGACCTCCACATAGACCGGCGTCGAGGTCGATGAGGTGGCCGTGCAGGTGCCGCTGTTCACGTTGGTGAAGGCCGACGTTGCAGTCTGGTAGTAGGCACAGGCGGCGGTTCCCGACGCGTTGCTCGCGTAATAGGCGATCGTCATGCAGCTGCCGCTGGCGTTCGTCGGCGTGGCCGGGGACGCGGGCGACCCGGCGAGCGCGGGCGGGCTGGCCGAGCCGCTCCAGAGGCAGTTGTAGTTGGCGAGCGTGACGCCGCCCGCCGACGCGTTCACGCTGTTGGCCTCCGCCTGGATGACGCCCTGGATGGTGCTCGCCGAGCAGTTGGTTGCCGTCGCCCCGCCGGTGCAACCGTAGCTGGCCGGGTCGAGACTCGCATACCGGGCCCCGTCCTGGACCACGGTCGCCAGGTCATTGGCGGTCTCCTCGGCGTACCCGACGCCGATCGCCGAGACGCTGAAGAGAAGGAGCAGCGGCAAGCAGAGCGCGAGCTCGGTCATCGACTGGCCGCGCTGGCGGGCCGATCGGTGGCCTCGGACTGTCTGTCGCACATCCTGGCGCATGGCTAGTTCACCAGATTCCCCGGCCCCGACGAGCCGGAGGGGAGTGCCACGGCACCGGTCGAGGTGCCGAGAACGATCGAGGACGAGTTGTAGTAGATGCTCCCGACCAGGAGCGGCGAGGGCAAGGAGCTGGTGCTGGCGTTCAGGTAGACGCCCCCGGAGTGGGCGTAGAGCATCCCGGTCGGATAGCCGCTCCCCGCGGTGAGCCCGGAGGCGTTGACGAAGAACGCATTCGAGTTTCTGTTGCAGCGGTCGAAGAAGAAGAGCACGGGGTTCGTCCCCGTCGGTCCCTGCAGGTTCAGGGTGGTGGAGCCCCCGAAGTCGACCGACGAGCCGCTCGTGGTCGAGGCGCAGCTGGTGGTGGAGGCGGTCCAGGTGCCACAGGACACCGGAGAGGTCCCCGAGCCGCAGGTCATGTAGAAGGTGAGCCCGGTGCCGCTCAGGGTCACCCCGGTGCTGTTGACGTCGATCCCCGTCCCATCGGAGACGTATGTCCCGGCGTTGAAGGTCAGGTTGGACTGGACGGTGAGCGACCCGAACTCGGCCGGGCTCATGGTGGTCGGGATCTCGGTGAGGATCGAGGTGTAGATCCCCGAGGCGAGCGTCGCCGAGGTGGCGGGGTTGCCGGTGACGGTGACGCATCCCGACGTGGTGGAGGAGCTGCTGACCGTCACCGCCCCGCAGCTGGTGGTTCCCGCGGTGTAGCTGGGCACCGCCGTGCTCGCCATCGGGTCGGTGAAGGCGGCGGTCGACGTCGTCCCGTACGAGCTGACGGTATTGCCGGTGGCGCCGGTCACCGTTCCGCTGATGTTGGCGCTCGCCCCCTCGACCGTGCTGCCCGTGCTGTTGAAGGTGAGGCCGTGGTCGATCCCCAGGGCGCCGCTCGCATTCACGACATCAGAGGAACCGCCCACATAGACGCCGGCGCTGCTGTACTGTGGCGACCCGTCGACGTCGATGCCGAAGCTGTTGGTCGTCTTCACGCTGGCGCCACCCGTATCGAACCAGACGTAGCCGGCCACGTCGATGCTGCCGCCGCCGGCCTGAAGCGTGTCCCCGGTGCCGTTCATCTGCACACTGCCGAAGACGCAGATCTCGCAGGCCATGGTCGGGTTGGTGCTGGTCGCCCCGCCGCCCGTCCCGGTGACCGCGGCCACCGCGTTGGGGTCGAGCGTGACCGGATGGCCCCCCACGATGGCCGCGAAGTCGTCGGTCGTCTTGTCGCTGACCGGTGCGCCCACATCCTGGATGGAGGAGACGGCGGGGCAGGTGCCCACCGCGAAGGTGCCCGAGGCGCTCGTGGAGCAGGTGCCGGCACTGCCCACGTAGATGCTCGGGCTGGAGCCGGCGGCGAAGGCGGTGGTCGTCCACAGTTCGGCGACCGAGTAGGTGCTGGAGCCCACCGTGACCATGGGGGCATGGCACTGCCCGGTGTTGCAACCGTCCACCGTCGCGGCGTTCACCTCGGCGGTGTAGAGACCGAGCAGGCTGGCCCCGGCCGTGCTGCTCGGATGGTCGACGGCCCAGTAGGCACCGGCGAGCGCCGCGGCGCCAGAGGTGTCGGTGTCCTGGCGGGACTGCGCGTAGTCCATGCCGGCGTCGATCGAGATCGCCGCAAAGCCGGTGATGATGAGGATGAGCAGGGCCACGATGGCGAGCACCTGGCCCTGCTCGCCCCGGCGCCCCACGCGGCGCCGAGCCCGGATATGCACAGGAGCTTCCCTGCGGTGGCGGCGGGGCCCTGCCCGCCCGCACTCCCCGGCCGCATCCCTGATCTGGGAACGGTCTGTCATCGCGGCGCCTCACTCTCTCCGGGTTGCTGTCCCTCGATCATGGCGGTGGGGCGCCGAGCTGCCCAGATTCCTTTGCTGCGTGTTTCCTTGATGCAGTTACATCAGGGATCGCCGGTGCCGGGGGTCCGGTGTCGGGGCCCGCGGGGCGAGAGGCGCTGTGTCCGTCGGTACGCCAGCGCACCCTTCGATCCAGCGCGAGGAGCCCGTCCGCTCCCACGGCGGGCCGGCCGGCGGGGGTGCCCTACGTCTTCAGTGCCTCGCGTTTGCGGATCGCGTTGCGGTCGTTGGCGTTGAGCACCCGCTTGCGCAGGCGCAGGTTGGAGGGCGTGACCTCGACCAGCTCGTCATCCTGAATGAAGTCGAGCGCCTCCTCCAGGGAGAGCGTGCGCGGTGGGGTTAGGGTGATCGTGAAGTCAGATGTCGAGGAGCGGATGTTGGTCTTCTGCTTCTGCTTGGCCACGTTCACCGCGAGGTCGCCGGGACGGCGGTTCATGCCGACGACCATCCCCTCGTACACCGGGGTCCCCGGACCGATGAGGGGCTGTCCCCGCTCCTGGAGCGTCAGCAGGCCGTAGGCGACGGCCATCCCCGGCTGGCTGGCGGTCAGCACACCCATCCGGTGAGCGCGCGGCAGGTAGCGCCACGGCTCCCAGCCGAGCAGCCTGGTTGCCATGACCCCGGTGCCCCGGGTGAGCGTGAGCAGCGTGCTGCGCACGCCGATCAGCGCGCGTGTCGGTGCGTGGTAGATGAGGCGCATGCCGCCGCCTGCGTCGGTCCGCAGCGACTGCATGACCGCTCCTCGCGCGCCGAGCAGCTCGGTCACCGCGCCCAGGTAGCTCTGCTGGACGTCGATCACGCATTCCTCGACGGGCTCCAGCTTGGTCCCGTCCTTCTCCTTGGTGATGACCTGAGGCCGGGAGACCTCAAATTCGTAGCCCTCGCGGCGCATCGTCTCGATGAGGATGGCGAGGTGCAGCTCGCCCCGGCCGGACACCTCGAAACCGTCCGCGGTGGCCCCGTCGGCGACGCGCAGCGCCACATTGGTGCGCAGCTCCTTGTCCAGCCGCGCGCGCAGCTGGCGGGAGGTGCTGCTCAGCTTCTGCTCGCGCCCGGCGAAGGGCGACGTGTTGACGGTGAACTGCATCCGCAGGGTGGGGTCCCCAACCTCGATGCGGGGCAGCGCCTCGGGGGAGTCGGCGGCGCAGATCGAGTCGCCGATGTTGACCTCGGGCAGTCCAAAGACAGCGACGATGTCGCCGACCGTGGCCTCCGGGACCTCGAGCTGGTGGAGGCCGCGCCACACCAGGATCCCGGTGATGGTCTGCCGCTCGCTCCACCCGTCAGCGGTTCCCACCATCACCTGCTGCCCCTTGGCGAGCGTGCCCCGCTGCACCCTGCCGAGCGCCAGTCTGCCTCGGTAGGGGTCGTCGTCCAGCGAGCTGACCAGCAGCTGCAGGCTGAGATCTGGGTCGCCGCGGGGGGCGGGGACGTGGGCGACGATGGCGTCGAGGAGCGGCTCGAGGTTGACGCCGGGCACGGCCAGCGAGGTCGTGGCGGTCCCCGAGCGTCCGGTGGCGAAGATCACCGGTGCGTCGAGCTGGGCGGCGTCGGTGGCCAGCTCCAGGAGGAGGTCGTGGGTGGCCTCCAGGGCCAGGTTGGGATCGGCGTTGGTCCGGTCCAGCTTGTTGATGACGATCACCGGCCGGAGGCCGAGCTGCAGGGCCTGGCGGAGCACCACCCGGGTCTGGGGCATCGGTCCCTCGGCCGCGTCGACGAGGAGGAGGCAGCCGTCGGCCATCGAGAGGACCCGCTCCACCTCGCCGCCGAAGTCGGCGTGGCCGGGGGTGTCGATGACGTTCAGGGTGACGTCGTGATAGCGGATCGAGGTGTTCTTGGCCAGGATGGTGATGCCCCGCTCCCGCTCCAGGTCGTTGGAATCCATGATCAGCTCACCGACTTGCTCGTGGTCCTCGAAGCTGTGCGTCTGCTTGAGCAGGGCGTCGATGAGCGTCGTCTTGCCGTGGTCGATGTGGGCGATGATCGCCACATTGCGGATGTCGTTGCGCTCGATGACGGGCATGGGGGAGGGGTGTCCGATTCAGTGCGTCTGGTGTTCTGGCCGGCGGGAGCAGCCCGTCAGACGCGGACCACCTGGATGCCGGGGATCTCCGCGAGGCCGGCCTCCAGAGTGTAGACGTCCATGGGGCGGGGCCGAGATCGGTGCGGGTGCGGGCGCCCGAGACTCGGTCCGGTCGAGCCTCCTCTCAGCTTGCTCGCCGGCCGACCAGGGTGCGGTATCACCCGCTCTGGGCAGTGGGTACCGGCGGCCTCCGCCGCCGCTGCAATCTCGTCTGCTGCCCTCGCAGGAGCGCCTCGAAGCGGTCGGGGGGCACGGGTGGGCTGAAGAGATACCCCTGGAGCAGGTCGCAGCCGTTGCGGCGGAGGTAGGCGTGCTGTTCCGGCGTCTCGACCCCCTCCGCGGTGACCGCCAGGCCGAGCCGGTGGGCAAGCGCGATCATCGCCGCCACCAGCGGAACGTCGTCCTCCTGGTGCCTGATGTCGTTGAGAAACGAGCGGTCGATCTTGAGGCGGTCGACGGGAAAGGTTGCCAGCTTGCTCAGGCTCGAGTACCCCGTGCCGAAGTCGTCGATGGCAACCGCGATACCGGCGCTGCGCAGGTGGCGCAGTTCGTTGACAGCCTCCAGCGGCTGCGACACCGCGGAGGTCTCGGTGATCTCGACCTCGAGGCGATCCCGGGATAGACCCGTCTCCAGTAGCGCGGCCGACACCCTGTCGACCAGCTCGCCCCGGCCCAGATCGCGCCCCGAGATGTTGACAGCGAGGAGAAGATCGCTCAGGCCCGACGCTCGCCATCCAGCCACCCGGGACCCCGCGCTGCGGAGCATCCAGGTGTCGATGGCCGTGATCATCCCGGTTTCTTCGGCAAGGGGAATGAAGGTATCGGGAAGCACCAAGCCTCGGGTGGGGTGCTGCCAGCGCACCAGGGCCTCGCAGCCGTCGATGGTGCCGCTATCCACCGAGACGACCGGCTGAAAGAAGATGCGCAGCTCGCCGCGCTCGACGGCGTGGCGCAGGTCCTGGTCCAGGCTCAGGCGTTCCGTGGCCAGCTCGCGCATGCTGGGCACGAAGACCTCCACCCGGCCCCTGCCCGCAATCTTGGCCGCGTACATGGCCAGCTCGGCATGGCTCAGCAGCTCGTCGGCACTCGTCTGCGCCCTCGACGTGGTGGCGACGCCGATGCTCACACTGACGGCCAGGCGGCCACCCGCGAACTCGAGGGGAGGCACGAACGCCGCGCTGAGGCGCTCCGCCACCCGGACGGATCCGCTCACCTCACCAACGTCCTCGAGGAGCACGGCGAACTCGTCGGCGCCCAGCCTGGCGGCGGTGTCGCCGGGGCGGAGCGCCTCGTGTATCCGCGCCCAGGCCGCCTGGAGCAGCGAGTCGCCCACCGAATGCCCCAGGGTGTCGTTGACCCTGTTGAAGTGATCCAGGTCGATGACCAGCACCGCGCTGGTTGCGCCGGCACGGCGCAGCTGGCTGAGCGCATGCCCGATCCGCTCGGTGAGCAGAGCGCGGTTGGGGCCACCTGTCAGGGGGTCGCGAAAGGCGCCCTCGCGCAGCTCCCGGTCCAGCCGATTGCGCTCGGTCACGTCGTTGACCAGCGTGAGGATCCCGGGACGACCGTCGAACTCCTGGGTCACTGCGGTGACCTCGACGTCGATGAGACTGCCATCCTGAAGACGGTGACGGGCCTTGTATCCGGTTCCCCCCGCCCGAGCGCGGCTGACGTCGAGGTCGAGGTGGACCGCATCGCCGCGGAGGACTGCGATGGTCAAGGCCTGGAACTCCTCGGCGGAGTACCCGTACTTGGCAACGGCCGCGTCGTTGACCGCGAGGAAGCGCTGCGTCTCCGCGTCGATCACCCACATCGGCTGGCGGTTCTCGTAGAAGAGCAGGCGGAACAGGTCCTCGCCGGCGACCTGGGCGCTCGGGCGCTGCCGGGCGGCCTCGCGCAACCCCGCGATCACCTGTGCCCCGACGGCCGCTGCGATGACCTGGTCGGCGAGAAGCTGGAGGACCTCCGCATGGACGTCTGCGAACGCATAGGGCTGGGACGAGGTCACGACGATCGCACCCAGGGGCACATCCCGGTTGCGCAGGGGGACCGCTACCACCGACCGGGTCCCGAGGCGGCGGCACACCTTCGGGTCCACTCGGGGATCAGCCTCGGCGTCGTCGCAGACTTGAGGGGCGCCGCCGATCAGGGCACGCCAGGGATGGTCGGGCGCGGCGCCGCCACGCTGAGCGTGCCTGGCGGCGCCGCGCCCAACCTTCGCCCGATGGACGAGGCCGTTGTGATCGGCGATCTCGACCATGGCTCCGTCGGCCCAGCTGAGGACGCGAGCCCGCTGAGCGGCCCGCCGGGCGATGGCGTCCAAGTCGGGACCGAGGCCGAGGTCCTGCGGTTGCAACGAGGCAAGGCTGAGAGCCTGGTGCACAGCTGGCACTAGCTCCAACTGGCGGACCGGCGGGACGTCGCCTGACCGCCTCCGGGGCACACTGGAGGCCATGCTTGCAGCCTAAGCCGGCCAGGCGGGCATCGGTCATTCGTGACCTGCTTGTCGCCTCTCCGCCACACGGCGTGCCGTCCTTCGTGCTAGGGCTCACCGCCGCGACTGCGGGGAATCGTTGAGGAGCAAAGTGCCGAGGCCCAGAATCGAACTGGGGACACCGGGTTTTTCAGACCCGTGCTCTACCAACTGAGCTACCTCGGCACGCCGCCCCGCCGGCGCTCTCGCGGCATCTGCCCGATGGCGCCCTCCAGTGCGAAGGCCGAGGATACCTGGTTCACCACGGGCCGAGCCGCCCATGGCGCCGGGCGGATCAGCCCTCCAGCACCGTGGAGGCTGGGGCCGCCCGCTGCGCCCGCCGCCGGGCGGTCGCGATCGACGCCTCAGGGTCGCTGTCGAGAGCGGCCACCCCGGCCCGGATGGTCGTCTCCAGTGAGATGCGCCGCATCAATCCGAAGACCCGGCGAGCGACGGTCACGCCGGCGTCCACCCCGCCCTCGGTGATCAGCAGGGCAGAGGTTCCGTCACGATCGATGGTCACCGGTTCGTTGGCCCGGGCGTACGCGATGATCAGCTGGGCGTAGCCTGCGCGGGCGCCCGGCGGGATCTCATCCGAGATCACGAAGACCAGGCAGGCACCGTCGCTGCCGGTATCGCGCGCCGTCCTGACGAACTCGGCGCGGGTCACCGCCCAGGGTAGGTGGGAGAGCGCGTCGCTGGTCACCACGTGCCATGGTGACATGGGGACGCCCCAAAGGGAGGGCTCAGCGAGCCCGGGCGTCCTCGCGGTGGGGGCAGTCCTCGACGTCGTGGTGGCAGTGGCAGCTCGGGGAGACGGAGAGCAGGGCCAGGTCGCCGTCAGGGAAGGAGATGAGCGGGGCCCGGTCCGGCCCCGGCGGCCCGGCATCGCGGAGCTGCGCCGCCAGGACGTACACGACCTCTCCCCCGACCCGCGTCCAGGCGGGCATGTTGGGCACCCCGGCGCGCACCATCCGCTCGGCCGTCTCCGCGCTCGGAGCCTCATCCAGGCGGCGGTGGCCGACCGAGGGTCGGTAGCTGCCGGCGTGGAGGTCGGGCTGGATCCCCGGAGCGTCCCCGAGCAGTGCGGTCACCGCCGTCTCGAGCAGCGGCAGGCCCGCTCCGACCAGCCGCCGGGTCAGGGTGCCGGAGGTGTCGTGGGGGTCGACGGGAATCTCGGCCTGGGCGAGGATCGGCCCCGCATCGACCTTGGGAGCAGCCCGGTGCAGGGTGATCCCGGTCCGCTCCGCCCCGTCGGCGATGACCCAGTAGACCGGCTCCGGCCCCCGGTAGTGGGGCAGCAGCGAGGGGTGGATGTTGATGAACCCGTGCTGGGGGATGCGCAGAGTGGGGGCGTTGACGATCTGATTGAAACTGGCCATGACCGCCGCTTCCGGACGCAGGGCTGCCAGGTCGATGCGGCTGTGGTCGTCATTGATCCGCCAGGTGCGGAGCAGGGGGACGCCGAGGTGATCGGCGATCCGGCTCAGCGCGTTGTCCCCGAGGATGGCCGGGTGGGCGCCAGGGGAGGTGACGATCCCGCAGACGTGGACGTCCAGCTGGAGCAGGCCGAGAAGGAAGGCCAGCGAGTAGTCGGAGGGGAAGCCGACGAAGAGGATCCGCGGTCCCGAGCCGGCCTCGGCGTGCCTCGCCGGCGCGAGGGGGAGGTCGCGGTCGGGGGCGAAGCTCAGGGAGGCCCGCGCCAGCAGCTCCTCTCGGACCGCGTCGAGGTAGCGGGAGATGGTGGCCATTCGCACCCATCGTACCCACCTGCCGCGCGAGCGGGTCCCCCCATCCCATTCAGCGGTGCGAGGCCGCCCGTCAGAGCGGATGCGCTGTGCCGGCCCTCTCAGGACTGGGTGTAGCGCACGGCCAGGCGCGCGCCGATGTCGGCGAGCAGGGTCCGGACCGCTGCCGGGGAGAGCACCTCGACCTCCGTCACGTGGCCGGCGAGGAAGGCGGCGGCGGCAGCTTCAGAGGGGAACACGAGGGTGGCGCTGCCCGCCTCCGGCGGGTGGCGAAGGTGGTCTGACGCGACGCGGAGGAAGCTGCCGGAGGCGCCGGGGAGCAGCCTGACCACCACGTCCGTCGCCACGGCCAGGTCGCGGAAGCTCGCGACCTGCGCGGCCCACGCCCTCTCCAGATCGAAGTCGGGCGGCCTGCGGCACGGCGCCTCCAGGACCTCGGCATCCTCGACGCGGGAGACGCGGTAGGTGCGCAGCTGGCCGTCCCGGTTCGCGAGCAGGTACCAGGCTCCCGACTTGAGGACCAGGCCGTAGGGGTCCACCTCGCGCACCACCACCGCTTCCTCGCCACGGCGGTAGCGCAGGCGCAGCCGGTGGTCGGAGAGGACCGCATCCTGGATGCGCCCCAGATGGGCGGGGGCGGCCGTCCCCGCCCACCAGTGCTCGCCGTCGATGAGCACGCGCTGCTGGAGCCGGAGGCCGGGGCGGCCCGGGCGCGCCGCCGAGAGCTTGCGGGAGGCGCTCTCCAGATCGGGGCGGAGCCCGAGGTGACCCGCAGCCGAGCTGCTGGCCAGCCCCAGCAGGGCCTCGACCTCGGTCTCGGTCAGGCCAGTGAGGTCGGTCCGGTACCCGGCCATCAGCGAGGCTCCGCCGCGGGCCCCCCGATCGACCACGATCGGCACGCCCGCCGTGCCCAGCGCCTCGAGATCGCGGTAAACGGTGCGCCGCGACACCTCCAACCGCTCGGCCAGCGCCAGCGCGCTCATCCGCCCATGGGCCTGGAGGAGAAGAAGAACGGAGAGAAGCCGGTCCGCGCGCATCCCACCGTGCAGCCTAGCTCACATATATGACAGAGGGTGCCATATATGGCCGCGTAGCGTGGGGATGGTTGACACCACCGCAACGTCAGGGAGGCAGACATGGGCGCAACCGTTGGTCACATCGAGGTCCTGAGCGACGACCCGGCACCGCTGCGCGAGTTCTACTCGGCCGTCTTCGGATGGAGGGTGGGGCCGGTCGCGACCGATGACCCCGAGCAGATGGAGTACGCCATGGTCGAGATCGAGGACGGCGAGGGCGCTGTCACCGCCGGCATCGGCAAGCGGGGCGCCGGCTTCCTCCCGGTCACCTTCTACCTGCGGGTCGACGACCTGCAGGCGACCCTGGACAGCGTCGCAGCGCGGGGGGGGAGAACGGTGACGCAGCCACTCAAGGTCGGGCCGGTCACCACCATCGCACGCTTCGCGGACCCCGCTGGCAACGTGATCGGGCTGGTCAAGGACTGAGCCCGGGCCGGCCCGGCCACCGGCATCGCCGTGTCCCGCCGCGGCGGCGGGCGCGGCGTGCCGGCCTCAGCGCAGCAGGCCCTCGCGTCGGAGCGCGGCGAGGGCTTCGACCACAGCCCCGGGACGGCCGGCCGCCGGGGTGGCGGCGACCGCCTGCTCCAGCTCGGCGACGCCCAGCTCCGGCCGGGCGAGCATGGCGCGCAGGACGGCGCCCCGGAGCTGGCGCATGCTCCCCGGATAGGGCGCCTGCTTGCGCGGCGGCGCCTCTACCGCCTCCGCCAGACGGGCACGCGACGCGCAGCCCGAGGCGAGCGGGCAGCGGTCGCAGGCCGCGGTGCGGCGGCGGCAGAGCAGGGCTCCGACGTCGAAGAGCGCCAGGGTGTAGTCGCGCCAGCTCATATTCGCCGGGCGCTGCGCCTCCAGGCTCGCGTCCAGGCGTCCGCCGGGAGCGGTCTCCACGCCGAGGAAGCAGCGGGCGGCCACCCGGCCGAGATTGACGTCGCGGGCGGGCGCCCCGGGGCGGTCGAGGGCGAGGCAGAGGAGCGCCCGTGCCGTGTACGGGCCGACTCCCGGCAGGTCCCGCAGCCCGGCCTCGTCCGCCGGCCAGCCAGTCGCCGCGATGATCGTCGCGGACCGCCAGAGGGCGGCCGCGCGTCGCGGGTAGCCGAGGCCCTCCCATTCCCGGAGCACGTCGTCGAGACGGGCTCCGGCGCAGCTCTTCGGGGTGGGCCAGAGTTCGAGGAATCGGCTCCAGCGGGGGAGGACCCGGGACACCGGGGTCTGCTGCAGCATGACCTCGCTCACCAGCACGGCCCAGGGGTCGAGGGTCCGGCGCCAGGGCAGGTCGTGACGCCCGGCGGCCGAGTACCAGGCAGCAAGGCCGGCCGTGGCTGGGGGCTCGGCGCTCACGGCGACCACCGCGGACCCTGCTCCAGTGGTGACGTGGCACACTCGCTGGCACACATCAGGAGGAGAGCATGGCGCGGCACACGGTCACCCTCATCCCCGGCGACGGCATCGGCTACGAGGTCAGCGCCGCGGCGCGCCGGGTCATCGACGCATCCGGGGCGGACATCGAGTGGGAGGTCCATGACGCCGGCCTCGACGTCATCGAGCAGTACGGCGAGCCCATGCCGCCCCACGTGCTCGAGTCCATCCGCAAGAACAAGGTCGCCATCAAGGGCCCTCTGACCACGCCGGTGGGCAAGGGCATGCGGAGCGTCAACGTCGCGCTGCGCCGGGAGCTGGACCTCTATGCCCTGGTCCGCCCGTGCAAGTCGTACCCGGGTGTCCGCAGCCGCTACCAGGATATCGACCTGGTGATCGTCCGCGAGAACACCGAGGACCTCTACGCCGGGATCGAGTTCCAGGAGGGGGAGCCAGAGACCCTCAAGCTGATCGACACGATCCGCGAGCTGGGCGGCCGGACCATCCGGCCGGATTCCGGCATCAGCATCAAGCCGATCTCGGTCTTCGGCACCCGGCGCGTCTTCCGCTTCGCCTTCACCTGGGCCAGGGCCAACGGTCGGCACAAGATCACGGCCGTCCACAAGGCCAACATCATGAAGTACACGGACGGTCTCTGGCTCCGGGTCGCCCAGGAGGTCGCCCAGGAGTTCCCCGACCTGGAGTTCGAGGATCGGATCGTCGACAACATGTGCATGCAGCTGGTCCAGAAGCCGGAGCTGTACGACGTCATGGTGATGCCCAACCTCTACGGGGACATCCTGAGCGACCTCTGCGCCGGGCTGGTGGGTGGCCTGGGGCTGGCCCCCGGGGCCAACATGGGGGACGAGATCGCCGTCTTCGAGGCCACCCACGGGTCCGCCCCCCGGTACGCCGGCAAGAACGTGGCCAACCCGATGGCGATGATGTTCAGCGGTGTCCTGATGCTGCGTCACCTGGGCGAGCTCGAGGCCGCCGAGCGGCTGGAGCGCGGCCTGGCCGCGGTCATCGCTCGCGGAGATTCGGTCACCTATGACATGAAGCCGCAGCGCGACGATCCCACCGCGGTGGGGACGTCCCAGGTGGCCGATGCGGTCATCGCCGAGATGGAGCAGCCCCGGGCCGCGGGGTAGGCCGACGAGATCGCGGCACCTCACGGCTGACCCGACCTGGAAAGGTCAAGCGCGTGGAGCGTCCCGCAGCGTGTCCCCCGTCATCAGTGCACCCCTTAAGGACACTTTTGTCCCAAAGGCCCTGTGAGACGGTGGGTAGCCCCCTCGCACGCCCAGCTCGGCGCTGATCCGCTGGGCGGAGGCGTCCCGCGGGTTCGCCTCGGGACCCAACAGGGTCTGAGCGAACGCAGTCAGGGCAGGACCTCCTCGCGGTAGGCCGTGACGCGCAGCCGTGGAGGGGCAGTCGCGCGCTCGCCCCGTGCCGCCTCCGCGAAGGCGGCGGCCAGCCCGTCACGCTGGAAGGCGGCGCTGATCCGCTGGGCCGCGGCATCAGCCGGATCCCAGACCACCGGTTCGCGGCCGGGATGGTCGCGGAGGTGGCGCCAGATGGCGTCGGCGACGCGGGCGGCCAGCTCCGGAGAGGGCACCCCGTCGGGGAAGACTGCCGGGGCGAGGGTGCGGCAGTATGCCTCCGCCTCGGGGGTGCCGGACAGGAGGTCGGAGCCCGACGGTCCACGCGGTCGCGGGGTGGCGTCCATGAGAGAGCGATCGTGTCACGTCGGCGCGAGGATGCGGCCGGCTAGCGGACCGTCTCCGCCGTCCCGTCGCGGTCGGCACCGCCTCCCCGCCGCGCCCGGCGGCGCTCCGGCCAGAAGGGCAGGTCGAGAATGAGGATGGAGACGAGCGCCACGCCGGTGGCGCCGAGCAGATACCACGGCCACGGACCGAGCCGGGCGAGCAGGCCGGGTGGGTGCTGGGTGTGCAGGTAGTCATAGTCGCCCCCGGTCACCAGGTCCACAACTCCGACCAGCACGAAGAAGACCACCGTGATGGCGATCACCCGGACCGCGGCGCGGGGGCGGGGATGGAGACCGATACCCACCACCAGCCAGCAGGCGGCCAGCAGCACCCCGATGTGGTCGAGATAGAACTCGAGCCAGTCGTAGGAGGGGAAGAAGATGGGGTGGTCGGGGGTGAGCAGCCCCTGGATGGTGCCGGCGAGCCCCCAGAACCACGTGATCTCGACCAGGATGGGCCGCCGCGTGACCAGGGCCACCCCGCCCACGATGGCCGCGACGTCGCAGAGGTACAGGGGGAGGCTGAATCCGACCGTCCACGTGTGGGCGATGTAGGTCTCGCCCAGCCCGCCCCGCCATTGCACGATCTGGAAGGCGATCTCGTTGGAGACGAGGAGGAAGGCCAGCAGCCAGGAGCCAACCGTGACCCAGCGTCCCGGCCGCAGCCGCACCAGGGGGACCAGGCCGCCGACCACCGCCACCGTGAGGGCCAGAGCGACGAGGTGGCCGGGACCGACCGACTGATCCATGGGCCGGAGTCTGGAACAGGCGCGGCGCCGGCGCATCGAGGAAAGCTCGGGCCGTGTACAGTCGCGGTGTTTGCGGCCAGGAGTCGGAGGGCGTGATCCAGGGATGTCCAGCACCGCCGAACGGGACCCGCCGGGCGCGCGAGACGACGCGCCCGAGCCGCGGCCCGAGCACCACCGCGACATCCAGGGGGGGACAGCCCGGGCGGCCGTATTCGGGGTCAGCGACGGTCTTCTGACCAACGTCTCGCTGATCCTCGGTGTGGCGGGCGCCACCCCGACCTCCGGTCTCGTGCGCCTCGCCGGCATGGCGGGTCTGGTGGCGGGAGCCATCTCGATGGCTGCCGGGGAGTACATCTCGATGACCGCCCAGAGAGAGCTGATCCACCGCGAGGTGGCGGTCGAGCGGGAGGAGCTGCGCCGCAACCCCGACCTCGAGCGGCGGGAGCTGGTCGCCGTGTACACGGGCCGAGGCGTGCCCCGGGCGATCGCCGAGGATTTCGTCGAGGCGCTGATGCGGGACCCGGAGGTGGCCCTGCAGGTGCACAGCCGCGAGGAGCTGGGCATCGACCCCGCGCGCACCGGGTCGCCGACCGGCTCTGCGCTCTCGTCCTTTGTCAGCTTCGCGATCGGGGCGCTGATCCCACTCCTGCCCTGGTTCTTCGCGACCGGGTGGGGGGCGGTGCTGGTCTCCACGGTCCTGGGCGCGGTGGCCGCCCTCGCCATCGGCGCCGCCATCGGTTACTTCTCGGAACGCTCGATCGTCCGCGCGGCGCTCCGCCAGCTGCTCATCACCGCCGGCGCCGCGGCGGTGACCTTCGGTGTGGGCAGGCTGGTGGGCGTGGGGGTCACGACGGCCACCTGATGGAAGCGGCGCGAGTGACCCACCGCATCCTCGTCGCGGAGGACGAGGCGGACATCCGGGAGCTGCTGCGGCTCGCTCTCACCGCGGCCGGCTACGAGGTCGAGACGGCCCCCGACGGCGGGGTCGCTCTGGAGCTGGCGGTGGCCCGACCGCCCGAGCTGGTGGTCACCGACCTGCGCATGCCGGCGATGGACGGCCTCGAGCTGATCCGGGCGCTGCGCTCGGAGCCGTCCTTGAGCCGCACCCCGGTGATCCTCTTCACCGCCTACGTCTCCTCCGACCCGCGGGTGTCCGAGGCCGGCCAGCTCGGGGGGGTGGAGGTCGTGACCAAGGGGTCGCTGGCCGAGCTTCGCCGGGTGGTGGCCCGGGTGCTCCGCGGCGAGGCTGCCTAAGCGACACAGGGGAGGACCAGGCGGGCGGCACGAACGGTTGTTTTCCAAACGATTGTTCGCTATGCTGCCGCTTCGTGACCATCGCCCTCGCTCCCTCCATCGGCGAGCGGATCGCCGACCTCCGCCGCCAGCCCTGGGTGCAGAGGCGGCTGGCCCACGAGGTGATCCTGCCCGCGCAGCCGGGCGACTTCCGGCCCTGGCCGGAGCGGCTCCATCCCGAGCTGGTCGCGGCCCTCGCGGCCCGTGGTCTGGATCACGCCTTCTCCCACCAGGCGGAGGCGATCGAGGCGGCGCTGTCGGGCCGGGATGTGACCCTGGTCACGCCCACCGCCAGCGGTAAGACCCTCGGCTTTGTCGTCCCTGTGCTCGACTCCTGGCTGCGCGACCCGGATAGCCGCTCCCTCTGGCTCTTCCCGACCAAGGCGCTCGCCCAGGACCAGCTCGCCGGGCTGCGCGACCTGGTCGGGGAGCTGGCCCCCGAGCGCCGTGACCGGCTCCGTGCCGCCACCTTCGACGGGGACACGCCCACCGGGCTGCGCCGCGCCATCCGGGAGGGCGGGCACATCGTGGTGACCAACCCGGACATGTTGCACAGTGGCATCCTGCCCCACCACACCGGGTGGGCCGGGCTGCTGCGCTCGCTCCGCTACATCGTCATCGACGAGCTGCACGCTTACCGCGGCCTCTTCGGCTCCCACCTCGCCAACGTGCTGCGCCGCCTGCTCCGGATCTGCCGCTTCTACGGCAGCACTCCCACGGTGATCTGCTGCTCGGCGACGATCGGCAACCCCGGCGAGCTGGCCGAGCGGCTGCTCGGGCGTCCGGTCACCGTCATCGACCGCAACGGGGCTCCCCGCGCCGAGCGTCACCTCTGGTTCTGGGCGCCGCCGCTCAGCGACGCCACCCTGGGAGTGCGCCGGTCGGCGGTGCTGGAGGCTCGGCGGCTCATCGCAGAGATGCTCCGCCTCGACCTCCAGGTCATCGGCTTCTGCCGCAGCCGTAGCTCGGTCGAGATCCTGCTCAGCTACCTGCGTCAGCTCCAGGCGGGAGCGCGGGGCCAGGCAGCCTCGATCCGGGGCTATCGGGGAGGCTACCTGCCCCTCGAGCGGCGGGCCATCGAGGCGGGGCTCCGGGGTGGGAGCGTCCGAGCGGTCATCGCCACCAACGCTCTGGAGCTGGGCGTTGACATCGGAGGCCTCGACGCCTCGGTGCTGGTCGGCTATCCGGGCACCCTGGCCAGCACCTGGCAGCAGCTGGGCCGGGCCGGGCGGCGGGAGTCCGCCTCCCTGGGTGTCTTCATCGCCTCCGACGCGCCCCTCGACCAGTTCCTGCTACGCCACCCCGAGTACCTGCTGGAGACCCCACCGGAGCGCGGTCTCGTCGACCCCGACAACCTGCTGGTGCTCGGATCGCACCTCCAGGCGGCCGCCTTTGAGCTCTCCTTCGATCAGGGCGAGGCGTTCGGCAGCGCCGGGACCGAGCTGACCGGGTCGCTTCTCGACTGCTTCGCCGAGGATGGTCTGGTCCACCGGAGCGGGAGCCGGTATCACTGGAGCGCCGACGCCTTCCCCGCCGAGGCGATCTCGCTGCGGCGCGCGGCCGCGAGCAACGTCGTGATCATCGACACCTCCAGCGACCCTGCGGGACCAGGCCAGGGGCCGCAGGGCCCGTGGGCCGGCAGCGGCGGTGGGCGCCCCGGCAGCCACGGGCGGGTCATCGGCGAGGTCGACCAGTTCTCGGCGCCGGTGCTGGTCCACGACGACGCCATCTATCTCCACGAGGGGCGGCAGTACCACGTCGAGCGGCTGGACTGGGAGGAGAAGCGCGCCTACGTCCACCCCATCGGGGTCGATCACTACACCCTGGCCGAGACCCGCCAGGCGGTGCGCGTTCTGGAACGCTTCGCCGGGCCGGTGGGGGAGACCGTGCTGCGCAGCCATGGCGAGGTCCGGGTCACCCGGCTTGCCACCGTCTACAAGAAGGTCCGGTTCCTGACTCACGAGAACGTCGGGTCGGGGCCGATCAACCTTCCGGAGCAGGACCTCCACACCACCGCCGTCTGGGCTGCCTTCCGGACCACCACTCTCGCAGCCATGACGGCGGCGGAGCAGGAGGCCGGCCTGATGGGAGCTGCGCGTGCTCTTCACGCGGCGGCCTGCCTGCTCTGCATGTGCGACCCGCGCGATCTCGGCACACACGTCGAGCTGCGCACCCAGGCCGGCCCGGAAGGCCCTCACCCGGCGCCGGTGGCGCTGGGTCCTCCCGCCCCCGATGAGCCCCAGGAGTTTGCCGCGGGCTGGCGACCGGCGGTACCAGCGGCATCGCCGGACCCGGAGGGCATCGGATGGCCCGCCGTCTACCTCTACGACGCCACTCCCGGCGGTGTCGGGTTTGCTCAGGCATGCTTCGACCGTTTCGGGGAGATGGTGGCGTCGGCCATCGACCTGGCAGCAGGCTGCTCCTGCGCCACCGGCTGCCCCTCCTGCGTCGGACCGGCGCCGGCCGGCTGCGACGGTCGAGCTGCGGCACTCCGGCTGCTCCGCCTCGCCGCGGAACCGGCGTGAGCGGATGAGCTCGCCGGTGGCGACCGCCACCCCGGTGAGCGCGCTCCGGGCCCGTCTCGCGGCCATGGGCGGGCTGGTCGATCTCTCGCGGGCGCTGCCCCCGTCGCGGGTCCTCCGCCCCGAGCCGCCGCAGGCGCCCCAGCCGCCCGCAGAGCGTGCCGGTGCTCTCGGCTTCGTCGTCGAGGGCGCGACGCTGGTGCGGCGGGTGCGGGTCGACCTCGGCCCCTTCCTGGAGCGCGCCGGCGCAGACGGTCCGGCCGCTCCACCCGACCTGGTCCGTCTTCTCTACCGGCTCCCTCCGGATGCGCCGGCCGGGCCGTTCTCGGATGGCGACGCGCTGGTCCTGGATATCGAGTCCCTGGGGCTGCGGGGCAGCGGGGTGGTGCCCTTCCTGGTCGGTCTGGGGGTGCCACGGGGACGGTTTCTGGAGATCGACCAGTACCTGCTCGCCGACCTCGACGGCGAGGGGCCGATGCTGGACGCCGTCGCCGCCCGGGTCGGGACCTCACGAGTCCTGCTCACCTACAACGGGCGCGGCTTCGACATCCCCGTGTTGCGGGCCCGCTGCGTCATCAACCGGCGACCCGTGGACGCCATCTGCCCGTCGCTCCACTGCGATCTGCTGGGGCCGGTGCGGCGGCTCTTCCGCGAGCGCCTGGGGGTCTGCACGCTCCGCCAGGCCGAGGTCTCCCTGCTCGGCCTGCTGCGCGAGGGCGATGTGCCGGGTGCGGAGGCGCCGGCCCGCTTCCAAGCATGGCTGGACGGGGGCCCGCCGGCTGTCCTGGAGGGGGTCATCCTCCACAACCAGCTCGATCTCTGCTCCACCGTGGTGCTCGGGGCACGCCTCGCCGCGCATGCGGCAGGGCGGCTCGTGCAGCCGGTGCACCCGGCGGACCGCTACCGGCTCGCCGTCCACCTGGAGGCGGTCGGGATGGCCGATGCCGCCGAGGCACACCTCGTCTGCGCCTTCCAGGACGCGGCCTCGCCGTGGTCCCGACCTGCCGGCCACCGGCTGGCCCGACGCCTCCGTCGGGACACCCCGGGCTCCCAGACCGCCGTCCTCCGCGAGCTCTGGCGCCGCCATCCGGAGGACCTCACCGCTGCGCGCGGGCTGGCGATCGCCCTGGAACGGCGGGGGGATTTCGAGGCAGCCCTCGCCGTCTGCGCCGAGGCGGAGGCGGTGCTCGCGAGCTGGGCCGGCTGGCGGAGGCGTCTGGCCGTGGTCGCCGCTCGCGAAGACGGCGGTCCGGAGGCGGAGTGGCGGCGACGGAGGGAGCGGCTCATCCGGCGCGTCAGGCAGGGGCGCGAGGCGGCGCTGCCCCTCCCCAGGAGCGGCTGACCCGGATCACCGGGCTCGAGCCGCGCTGCCCGCAGCGAACCCTTCCGGCACGCTACCCCGTTCCACGGGCGACAATGGCCGGCCGATGGATCCTGTGATACCAGCCTTCGAGGACCCCGAGGGGTCTCCGCCGCCGGAGAACGTCTCGCCGGCGGGGGACCGGCCGGCCGAGCCGGGCGCGTTGCGGGCGGGGAGCGGGCTGCGCGGGGTGCGCAACTCGCTGATGATGCTGGCCGCGCAGCTCTCCTCGCGGGTGCTGGCCCTCGGCTCGGTCATCGTGATCATCCACTCGCTCGGCTCCGGCGCCTTCGGTCAGATGCAGACCGCGGTCACGTATGGGGCGATCGTGTCGGTGATCGCGGATCTGGGCCTCAGCACCCTCTACCTGCGCGAGGGCGCCCGACGTCCAGAGCTGGTGGGCCGGTACCTGGACAACATGCTCTCGCTCCGGATCCCCCTCCTGGCCCTGGCCATCCTGGTGCTCACCGGTGCCCTCTGGCTGGTCGGTCTGCACTCCCTGGTCGTCGCGTCGGCCGCGCTTCTGGTCGGCTCCGGGCTCCAGCTTCTGCTGCGCAACAGCTTCTACGCGCTCCAGCGGGTCAAGTTCGTGGCCCTCGAGATCATCCCCGAGGCCCTGCTGCTGCTCGGGCTGGTCGTGGTCGGCGCCGTGAAGAACCTCGGCACCGCCTACTTCATCTGGGCCTACACCTTCAGCTACCTCGCCGCCGCCCTGTACTTCGCGGTGGCGCTGGTGGCGACCGGTGCCTGGCGTCCCACCTGGCGATTCGAGATGAGCCTGATCCGCCCCTGGATGGTGATGACGGTGCCGCTCGCGGTCAGCTACGTCTTCACCACGGTCTACTGGCAGATCGACGTCCCGATCCTCCAGCACTTCGGTCCTTCCACCCCGACCGCCTGCCCGACCCTCACCAGCCTCAGCTACTGCGAGGTCGGCTGGTACCAGGCCGCGTACAAGCCTTTCCAGGCGCTGCTGGTCATCCCCTTCGCGCTGCGCACCGTCGTCTTCCCGCTCCTCGCCGTGTACCACCGTGAGGCGCCGGAGCGGCTCGCGATCGCGCTCCAGAAGTTCTTCAAGGCGCTCGTCGCGCTCGGTCTGCCGGCCTCCATCGGGGTGATCGTGCTCGCCGACCAGTACACGTCGCTCTTCACCCTCCCCGCCCAGGCGTCCCCGTCGCTGCGGCTGCTCGGAGTGACCATCGTCTTCATGTTCGCCGACAATGCCAACGCCACCGGGCTGCTCGCCATGGATCGACAGCGCACCTACGCCTGGATCGTGGGAGCCGGCCTGGTGCTCAACGCCGTCCTCAACGCGGTGCTGATCCCGGTCTTTGAGCACCTGCACCCGGGCAGTGGTTACCTGGTGACCAGTGCCAGCACCGCCGCCACCGAGATCGGCCTCGTGATCATCGGCCTGCTCGTGCTGCGGCATCTCGGCGTGAGCGTCCCGGTGTTCCGGCTCAGCTGGCGGATCCTGCCCCCCGCCCTGCTGATGGGCGGCTTCCTGCTGCTCGTGCACCCCGAGGGCCGGATCGCCACCGTCGGCTACACGCTGGTTGCCGGGGCCCTCTACTTGGCAGCGCTCTGGCTGATGCGCGCCGCCGACCCGGACGAACGGCAGCTGCTGCGCCGCGCCCTGCACCGGGCCTGAGCGCCGCTTGTCCCGCGCGGTCCAGGCCGCTCAGATCAAGGAACGGCGCGGCGTCTACGGGCCGGCGACGGAGGCCGCCGGGGTCGGGGTGGCCACGTCGGTGGGCGGCGCTGCGGGCGGTATCGCGGCGTTGGAGGGGACGTCCTGCCCGCCCGGGGCGAACTCTGACCAGGGTGTCTGCCAGTCGCCCTCGCCGTCTGAGTACGAGGCCTCCAGCACGCTGCCGACGACCTGGACGGGGTCGCCGACCTGGCTCCAGGCGTAGTAGGTGACGGCGTTGGCGGTGCTCAGGTTGATGCAGCCATGGGAGCTGTTGGTGTCGCCGTACGGATACAGGCTGCAGCTGTTGCCATAGCAGACCCACGGGGCGGCGTGGATGAAGTACCCGTCCGCGGAGACCGCGCTGTCGTCGTAGACGGCCTCGTTGTACGTGTCGTCGCCGCCACAGGCCGCGGGGGTGTGGAAGGTCTGGCAGGAGTTCATCTGCACCACCGGGGTGTGGTAGAGGACCACGAGGATGCCGCTGATGGTGTCGTAGCCGGGCTTGCCGGTGTTGGTCGGCCAGCTGTCGATGAGCTGTTCGGTGGCCGCCGAATCGCCGTCGTAGACCTGCATCTGGCGGGACTGGGTGTTGACGACGGTGAGGTGAGCGGCCCCGATGGTGAAGCTCTCACTCCAGTCGCCGAGCCCCCAGTAGCCGTTGCCCGCGTCGACCCCGTTGAGGTCGGCGTCGACGGTCACCTGGGTCCCGCTGTCCCAGTAGCTCTCGGGGCGGTAATGGACGTCCTCGGCGTCGAACCAGTACCAGCCGCCGAGCTGCGGCGGGTTGCTCACCACCGCGATGTGGGCGATGATCCCGGGCTGATCCGCGACCGGTATCGGAGTGTTGAACTCGATCTCGACCGGCATCGCCACCCCCACCGTGTCACCGTTGCTCACGTATAGCACCGTGCTCAGCAGCCGCCTGGCGCTCGTGATGGTGTGGAAGGCGGAGGTCGCGACGGTCTCACCGCCGGCGGGGCTGACCGCTGTGGCGGTGACCGTGTAGGCGGTGTTGAGGTCGAGACCGCCCGCATAGGTCCACTCCGTGTTGCCGTTGGAGGTGGCCCAGGTGAGGGCGTCGTGGTCGCCGTTCTCCACGACCGCCACCGAGCTCACCGCGGCGTTCTGAGCGGTCACCTGGATGGTGGCGTCAAGGCCGACCCCGGTCGACCCGTCGGTGGGCGTCACGGTCAGCGAGGGCGGGCCCGACACGGTGAGCTGATGCCCGGGCGTGGAGGTGGGTCCCGGGGTGGTCCTCGCGGCCGGCGAGGCGGACGGGGCCAGGCTGCAAGCGGTCATCGCGAAGCCGAACGCAACGATGGCGAGCACCCAGGCGCGACGCCGCACGACCGCACGCGTCACTCCTATCACCACGACCTCGTCCGAGATGGCGTCTCACCTCACCGCGTGCGCCGATCTCCTGGCGCGACCTGCCTTTCTAGGTTAACGCCCTGGGCCGGCCCCCCGGTTACATGGAATCGCGCGACGCCCGTGGATGCGTCCCGATCAGCCCAATCGTTCCAGGATCATCGCCATCCCCATCCCGCCACCCACGCACATGGTCTCCAGGCCGATCTGGCCCCCGGCCGTCTGGAGACCGTTGATCAGGGTGCAGAGGATGCGAGCCCCGGTCATGCCGAAGGGGTGCCCCAGGGCTATCGAGCCTCCGTGGGGGTTGAGCCGGTCGTCGAAGGGGTCGATCCCGAGACCGCGCGCGGAAGGGATCACCTGGGCGGCGAAGGCCTCGTTGATCTCCACGACGTCGAGGTCATCGATCGTCATGCGGGCCCGGGCCAGGGCCTGCCGCGATGCGTCGATGGGCCCCAGTCCCATTCGCTCCGGCTCGAGCGCCGAGAGGCCGGTGGAGACGATCCGTGCAAGCGGCTGGATGCCGAGGGCCCGAGCCCGGGCGTCGCTCATCACGACCACCGCCGCCGCGCCGTCGTTGAGCGGGCACGAGTTGCCGGCGGTGACCCTGCCACCCTCCCGGAAGGCTGGTTCGAGGGCCGCCAGCTTCTCCAGCGAGGTGTTGCGGCGCGGGCCGTCGTCCGCCGTCATCATCCGCCCATCCGCGAGCGGCACGGGCACGATCTCGCGGTCAAAGAACCCGCCGTCCTGCGCTGCCACCGCGCGCTCCTGGGAACGCAGCCCGAAGCGGTCCATCTCCTCTCGGGAGACCCGCTCGTGCTCGGCAACGATCTCCGCCGTCTCGCCCATCTGGATGTAGATGTCGGGATAGCCGTTGGGGTTTTCGGGCTCCAGCCTCGGGTTCTGGCACGCGGGGATGTCGCTCGTGCCGTGCTGGTACCGCGTGGTCGACTCCACCCCCACCGAGAGGAAGACGTCTCCCTCCCCGGCGCGGATCGCGTGCGCCGCCATCCGGGTGGACTGCAGAGAGGAGGCGCAGTACCGGGTGACGGTGGTCCCGGGGCAATTGAGCCTGGCCAGGATGGAGACGATCCGTCCGAGGTTGAATCCCTGCTCGCCTCCCGGCAGACCGCACCCACAGATGAGGTCGTCGATGCTGCCGCGGTCGAGCGCGGGCAGGCGGTCGAGCACCCTCTCGACCACCAGCGCGGCGAGGTCGTCGGACCGCCAGCCGGTGAGCGATCCCTTGAACGCGCGGCCGATGGGGGAGCGGCCGAAGGCGACGACGACGGGCTCAGGCATCGCTCCCCGCCGGTCCGGCGGGGGCCATGGTCTGCGCCAGCTGCGCCGGGCTGATGTTGGCTCCCGAGCAGATCAGCGCCACCCGGCGACCCTGGAGCCGCGGTGCCAGGGCCGGGTCCAGTGCCGCGGCCAGGGGGGCCGCCCCGGCCGGTTCCACCAGCGTCCTGGTCTTCTCGATCATCAGCCGGGTGGCCCGGAGCAGCTCCCGATCGTCGATCAGCACGAAGTCGGTGAGCAGCTCGCGCATGATCCGCTGGGGCAGATCGAAGGCGGTGCCGGTGGCGACGCCCTCGGCGGTGGTGGTGTTGGGCCGCTCCACCATCTCCCGGGCCCGCCACGAGTCGTGCGCGGCCGGTGACTGGGCCGACTGCACGCCGATCACCTCGATCGAGGGCCTGACCGCTCGGGCCACGATGCAGGCCCCGGAGGCTCCGGATCCGCCACCCACCGGGACCAGGATGACGTCGATCTCGGGCTGATCCTCGAGCAGCTCCAGCGTGGCGGTTGCGACGCCCGCGATCAGATCGGGTTCGTTGCCGGTGTGGATGTAGCGCAGCCCGCGCCGGGTGGCGAGCGCCTCGCAGTGCGCGCGCGCCTCCTCGAACGCCCGGCCGATGCAGATCACCTCGGCGCCGAGGTCGCGCATCGCCTCCACCTTCACGGGGTTGGCGTGCTCGGGCACGCAGACGGTGGCGGTGATCCCGAAGATGTGGGCGCCGTACGCGACCGACTGCCCGTGGTTGCCCGTCGAGGCGGTGATCACGCCCCGCCGGCGCGTTTCCGGGTCGAGCCGGCTGGTCAGGTTGATCCCGCCCCGGACCTTGAAGGCGCCGGTGGGGAGGAGGTTCTCGTGCTTGACCCACACCTGGGCGTCGACCATCCGGTCGAGTGCCCGGTAGGAGCGGAGCGGAGACCGCGGCAGGTGGTCGCGGATGCGGGTGCGGGCGGCCAGGACGTCGGCGAGAGTCGGGGGCTGGAGCTCCATCACCGCGAAGGTAGCAGCCCGGCGCCGCGCGATGCCCACTCCGGCATGGCGAGGCGGGGGTTCAGGCGAGGGCGGCGCGGAGGAAGTCGAAGGAGGCGTCGGCGACCTCCTCCCATCCCTCCTGGTTGCAGATGAAGTGGCTGCGGCCGGGGAAGGCCTGAAAGCGCGTCAGGCCTGCCGAGCGGCGGTACCGCCTGGCGTTGCGTCTGACGGCCGGAAGTGGGCAGAGGTGGTCGGTGTCGCCGGCGATCATGAGCAGCGGCGCGTGCTCCCGCCGGAAGTGGATCCGGCCGCTCCGGAGGAGAGTGCTCCGCGGCACGTTGCGGCTCTCCGGGACGACGTACTCCTCGAAGGCCCGATCGCTCGCGGCGCGGCTCATGGTGTTGCAGAAGGTGTAGTGGAAGCGGGCCGGCGTCATGGCCACCGGCCGGTTGCCGGCGAGGGGGTTGACGTGGGGGAAGTTGGCCCGGAGGAAGTGCGGGTCGAGGGAGATGACACCGAGTGCGGGCGCCGAGCTGACCGCGACGCCGGCTCTGACCAGCCCGTCGTTCACCAGTCGCTGGACGACCAGCCCTCCCACCGAATGCCCGATGACGAGCGGGGGATCGGGAAGGGTGCCGATGACGTCCGCGAAGTGCTGCACGACCTGGCCAAAGGTGAGCCTTCCCAGCTTTGGGTCGATGTGGCGGCGCAGTTCCGCCGGCTCCCCGACGTGGTACGGCCAGGAGGGGACGACGGTCTCGAATCCTGCCGCCTGCGCCCGCGCCACCCACGGATCCCAGCTCTTGGCATTCATGTACATGCCGTGGGCAAAGAGGATCGAGGGCCGGGCTGGAGCCATCGCAGGCCAATCTAGCACGGGTGCGCAGACCGCCCGGGGGGTGTCGCGCGACCCGCGCCGATCCCTGCTGCGGCTTGCATTACTCTGGTGTCTGCCCACCCGGGACGGTGGCCTCACGAGAGCCACAGAGAGCCACGCCCTCCCTCGCAGCCCACCCTGGGGAGAATTCGATGACCACACCCTTCGAGACGGTGCGATCGGCCGATGGCACCACGATTGCGGTGGAGCGGAGCGGCGAGGGCCGGCCGGTCGTCCTCATCGGGGGCGCCTTCAGCGACCGCGCGACTGCAGCCGGTCTCGCGCAGGTCCTCGCCCCGCACTTCACGACGGTGACCTACGACCGGCGCGGCCGCGGTGACAGCGGTGACTCCGATCGCTACGCCCTGGAGCGGGAGATCGAGGACCTCACCGCGGTGATCGAGGGCGTGGGAGGGCGAGCCGGCGTCTTTGGCCACTCCTCCGGGGCCATCCTCGCCCTGGAGGCCGCCAGTGCCGGTGCGCCCATCCGCGGTGTGGTGGCGTACGAGCCGCCGTACATCTCCGACGGATTCCCCCGCCCCGCTGCTGACCTGGTCGACCGGCTGCGCGCCCTCATCGCGCAGGACCGCCGCGACGATGCCGTCGCCCTCTTCCAGACCGAGGCCATCGGCATCCCGGCGCAGGTGGTGGCGGGGTTCCGGACGACGGAGATGTGGCCCGGGCTGGTCGCCGTCGCTCACACCCTGCCGTACGACGTGGAGATCACCGGCCCCGGGAACGTCCTGCGCCCCGGGCGCCTGGGGGCGATCTCGGTGCCCACCCTGATCATCGCCGGGACGGCGAGCATGCCCTGGATGCTTCCGGGTACGCGCGCGGCCGCGGCAGCCATCCCGGGGGGACGCCACCTGGAGCTGGCCGGCGCCGATCACGGCACCCCCCAATCCCACCCCGACGTGCTCCTGCAGCCTCTGCTCGACTTCTACACCTAGCGCAGGGTGCGGCAGCACCCTGCCCAACGCGGCCGCCCCGGATTGCGCCGTCTCGTGACCGGATCTCGACCCGATCCTGACCTGGGGACATCGACGGACGTTCAGGCCCAGGAGGATGATGGGCGGGTTTCATCCAACCCTGCCAGGCTGAGGAGTCCGCCAATGGCTCGCCCGATCCAGAGCACCATGCAGGAGGTGCCGCTCACCGTCAGCGACATCTTCCGGCGGGGTCAGACCCTCTTCCCGGGCAGTCAGGTGGTGACATTCGAGGGGGATAGCTCGCGCCGGGCCGACTTCACCGAGGTTTCCGAGCGGGTGGCGCGCCTTGCCGCCGGGCTCCGCTATCTGGGTATCAAGCCGGGCGATCGGGTGGGCACCTTCTGCTGGAACCACCAGGAGCATCTGGAGGTCTATCTGGCGGTCCCGTGTCTCGGCGCCGTGCTGCACACCCTCAACGTCCGGCTTTCGCCGGCGCAGCTCGCCTTCACCATCAATAGCGGCGGCGACCGGGTGGTGATCGTCGACGCCGGGATGACGCCGCTCTTCGCCGCCATCCGGCCGCAGCTGACCACCGTCGAGAAGGTGGTGGTCGTGGGCAGCGCCGACACCTCCGGACTGGGCGCGGTCGTCGACTACGAGCAGCTGATCAAGGGCTCGGCGCCGCTCCGGGAATGGCCGGTGCTCGACGAGAAACAGCCTGCGGCGATGTGCCACACGACCGGCACCACCGGCGACCCCCGGGGGGTGGTCTACAGCCACCGCTCGATCTGGCTGCACTCCCTCGCGACCGTCGCCAACTTCGCCCTCAACGAGAGCGATCGAGTCGGCCTGATGGTCCCGATGTTCCACGTCAACGGCTGGGGGAAGCCGTACGCGGCGTTCATGTGCGGCGCCGACCTGCTCCTGCCGGAGCGATTCCTGCAGCCGCGGCCGCTCCTCTCGTTCGTGGTGCAGGAGCAGCCCAATGTCATCGTCGGCGTGCCGACCATCTTCCAGGGGCTGCTGATCGCGGCTCAGGAGGCCGAGGCCGAGCTCAACTTCGTCCGCCTGGGGATCTGCGGTGGCGCGGCGGTGCCGGCCACCCTGATGCAGGCGTGCCAGCCATGGTTCCCGCTGATCCAGGCGTGGGGGATGACCGAGACCTCGCCGCTCGGGCTGGTCTCCTTCCCGCCCCGGGGCGTCGTCGAGGGTGACTCTTCCTACTGGCACTACCGGGCAAAGACGGGCCGGCCGGTGGCGGGCGTCGAGCTGCGCCTCGTCGGGGACAACGGGTCTCCGCTCCCCTGGGACGGCCAGACTGTGGGGGAGGTCGAGGTGCGCGGGCCGTGGATCGCAGGCTCCTACCTCGGGGGAGTGGACCGTGAGCGGTTCCACGACGGCTGGCTGCGCACCGGCGACGTCGGGACCGTGGACGAGCTCGGCTACGTCCAGATCACCGACCGGACCAAGGACATCATCAAGTCCGGCGGCGAGTGGATCAGCTCGGTGGAGCTGGAGAGCGAGTTGATGGCACACCCCGCGGTGGCGGATGTCGCCGTGGTGGGCATTCCCGACGAGCGCTGGGGGGAGCGCCCGCTGGCCGTGATCGCCTTCCGGCCGGGCCAGTCCGCCGACCCCGAGGATCTGCGTCAATTCCTCACCGGGAAGGTGCCCTCCTTCTGGCTCCCCGAGTCGTGGGCTGTCGTCGTCGCCATCCCCAAAACCTCGGTGGGCAAGCAGGACAAGAGGGCCATCCGGCAGCTCCAGGCCGAGGGGAGGCTGGAGGTCCGCCGCCTGGTCCGCGTCGAGGCCGTCTGGGCGGACCGCCTCGGGGTGCCCAAGGGCCGCCGCTAGCATCGAGAGCGACTGACGCACTGGCGCGTCGGGGGAGGGGCGGGGGTGGTGCTTCGCTCCGGCACGGGCGTCGGCACGCCCTGACTGGCATGCCGCGCCGTCTGCTCGGCGGCGTTGCAACCGCCGCCTGCGCAAAGCCGGCGCTGCGCACGCACCCTCGCCCCTCCTCCATGCCGAGGGGGGCCGCCCGTCTACGACGCGATGATCGCGTGGCCTCGAGGTACACGCTGACGGGTAAGGAACCAGCGCCGTCGGGCACTACACTTCCCGTCCAGTGGGCGACTCTCCGTCCGGACTCCCCGATGACCCGCCGGCACTCCGCGCGGCCGACCTTGGGGGCGATCCCTTCGTCGCCTTCCGGACGTGGCTCGCGCTCGCGCGGGAGAGCGGGGAGGAGGCTGCCCGCGCGATGGCGCTGGCCACCGCCTCGGCTGCGGGCGTGCCGTCGGTGCGGATGGTCCTCCTCCGCGGCCCCGACGACAGGGGTCTCACCTTCCACACCCACCGCCTGAGCCGCAAGGGAGACGAGATCGCGGCCGTGCCCCGGGCCGCGGTGGTCCTGCACTGGACACGACCGTTCCACCGGCAGGTCAGAGTCGAGGGGCGGGTCGAGGCGCTGGAGGATGAGGCGTCCGATGCGTACTTCCGCAGCCGCCCCGTGGGTGGCCGGCTCTCCGCATGGGCCTCACCGCAGAGCCAGGTGGTGGCGAGCCGAGCCGAGCTGGAAGGGCTCTGGGGGTTGGTCCGGCAGCGCTTCCCTGACGACGACGCCATCCCGCGGCCCCCGAATTGGGGCGGTTACCGGTTGGTCCCCGACATCTTCGAGTTCTGGCAGGGCCGCCGGGACAGGCTCCACGACCGGATCCGCTTCCGCCTGCTCGGGGAACAGTGGATCCCCGAGCGGCTCGCTCCGTAGGTGCGCCGAACGATCGGGGATGTGGCCATGCGGCTGCCGGTCAGGGGCGGGGGTGCGTGCGCAGCGCATGCTTTGCGCAGGCGGCGGTTGCAACGCCGCCGAGCAAAGGACGCGGCACGCCAGTCAGGGCGTGCCGACGTCCGTGCCGGAGCGAAGCACCACCCCCACTCCTCCGCCGGTGCACAGCCTTCTACGCGACCCCCGCGGCCTCCAGACCGACCTGGTGGAGGAGGCCGTTGCTGGATACGCCCGCCCCACCCACCGCGGAGTCCCCGCTCCGGTCGGTGAAGCGGCCACCGGCCTCCTCGACGATGAGGGCCAGGGCGGCGAAGTCCCAGAGGTTGGCTCGCGACGACCAGCCGATATCGGCCGTGCCCCGGGCGACGGAGAGGTGGGAGAGGGAGTTGCCCATGCTCCGGCTGTCCCAGCAGCGGCCGGCCAGCTTGCGCAGGGGTTCGTCCATCCCAATGCGGACAAATCCAGACACGCTGGTGTGGGCCAGCATCGCCGCCTCGACCCGGTCGATGGCGGAAACGTGGATGGGCTTGCCGTCGACCGTCGCCCCCTCGCCCCGCGCCGCCGCATAGCGCTGCCGGAGGGCGGGCACGGACGCGATCGCGCAGACCGTGACCCCCTCCCGCTGGAGCGCGATGAGGCAGGCCCAGGTCTCATAGCCGCGGATGAAGCTGCGAGTGCCGTCGATGGGGTCGACCACCCAGCGGGTTCCGGAGATGTCGGCGAAGTCACCGCCGTACTCCTCGCCGACCACTCGCTCCGAGGGGCGGTGGACCCGAATCTGCTCCCGGATCAGCTGCTCGATCTGGCGGTCCGCCTCGGTGACCTCGGTGAGGTCGGGCTTGCGTTCGACGTGGAGGTCGAGGCTGCGCCAGCGGCTCATGGCGATGGCGTCGGCGAGGTCGGCCAGCCCGTGGGCAAACTGGAGATCGGGGTTCATGGGCCCAACCCTAGCAGCAGCCCGCTGGCCAGTCGCCGCGCTGCCGGGCAGGGGGCGGTGCCGGTAAGCTTTTGCTGCCCACACCATCAAGAGAGAGGACCTGCCCGATGGCACACCGCAAGCTCCCCATTCTCGACCCCACCGGCTTCGTCGTCCTCGGGGAACACCGGGGCCCGTCGATCCCGCCCGCCGAATGGCAGGGCCTGGAGTTCATCGACTGGAAGTCCGGCGGCGACACCAACTTCGCACCGCTCGCCTCCGCGCTCGGCGAGATGGAGTGCCGCGGCTTCTGGGATCACGGCAAGCCGGACAAGGACGGCATCTGGACCAAGAACCGGGAGATCGCACCCTCCCTGGTCCGCTACGTCGAGCAGATCGGGGCACGCTACGGCCGGGTGCGGGTGATCGAGCTCAACCCGAGCGACGAGGCCGCCGCTCTCCGCCAGCTTCATCTCGACGACAACAATCGGCTCAATCCCGACGGTGAGGGTTGGGTCGTCCGCGCCTGGCTGGAGCTGGACGCACCCCCCGGCTCGACCTTCATCCTGCGCGAGCAGAAGGACGACCCCGCCACGGAGAGCCGGATCCCGCTCCACCCGGGGATGCAGATGGTGATCGACACCGAGAGGCTCTGGCACGTGGTCCACAACCCGGGCCCCGCGCCCCGGCACGCCCTGATCACCTCCTTCGAGTCCGGGGACGCGCTGCAGGCGTGGATCGACAGCCAGGTCCCGGCCGAGGTGGCCGCCGGCTAGTCAGCCCGGCGCCGGCGGATCAGTCCCGGCGCCGGGCGCAGTCGGCGCAGGTCCCGGAGAACTCGAGGTGGTGGGCGACGTCCACGAAGCCGGCGTCGCTCGCCACCTCCTCGGCCCAGCGCCTGACCACGGTGTCCTCGACCTCCACGGTCCGGCCACACTCGCGGCAGACCAGGTGGTGGTGATGCTGGTCGGTGCCGCAATGGCGGTAGAGGAGCTCGCCGCCGTCTGAGCGCAGCGAGTCGAGCTGGCCGGCGGCGGCCAGGGTGCGCAGCTGCTGGTAGACGGTGGTCAGTCCGACCCGCGTCCCCTGAGCCCGGAGGGCGGCGTGCAGCTCCTGGGCGCTGCGGAACCGGTCGGTCTCGGCGAGCACTGCGGAGAGCGCCCGCTTCTGGCGGGTCGAGCGGATCTCGGCGCTTCGGCTCGGCTCCGGGTCGAGTGGCACCGGTGGCTTGCTATCTGGAACCATACCGGATAAACTCTGTAACTGCATCCATTACTGATAAGCCTATCACGGACGAGGGAGCGAGGTGATGAGGAAGATGATGACGAGACGCGCGGGCAGCCGTGGCCGGGATGTCATGGTCCTCCTGGCCGGCGCCGTCCTCATCGCCACCGCCTCCGCCTGCGCCCCCGCCTCGGCATCGGACCCCGGGAGGATCAATGCGGTCGGGGCCGAGAACGAGTACGCCAACGTCATCTCCCAGATCGGCGGGCCGTACGTGTCGGTCTCTGCGATCGAGAGCAATCCCAACACCGACCCGCACACGTTCGAGGCGAGCGCGCAGGTGGTCAGCGAGGTGAGCGGGGCCCAGCTGGTGGTGCAGAACGGGGTGGGTTACGACCCATGGATCGACACCATCCTCTCGTCGTCGACCAACTCCTCTCGCAAGCTGATCGACGTGCAGACCCTGCTGGGCCTGTCCAGCAGCACCGAGAACCCGCATCTCTGGTACGAGCCCACCACCATGCCGGCGGTCGTCACGGCTATCGCGAAGGACCTCGGGGAGCTGGCGCCCGCCCACGCCGCCTACTTCAACGCTCAGGTCGCCACCTTCGACAGCTCCTTGGTCACCTGGACCAACGACATCGCCGCCCTGAAGGCGAGCTACGCGGACGCGCCGGTCGCGGTCACCGAGCCCGTGCCCGACTACATGCTCCAGGCCGCGGGCCTGGACGACGTCACACCCTGGCCCTTCCAGGCCGACATCATGAACGGCGTCGACCCCTCGGCCCAGGACACCAGCCGAGAGGAGGGCTTCCTCACCCAGCACACCGTCAAGGTGTTCTTCTACAACCAGCAGGTGACCGACTCCCTGACCGACTCGCTGCTCGCGCTCGCCCAGTCGAACGGCATCCCGGTGGTCGGCGTCTACGAGACCATGCCCACCCCTGGCTACGACTACCAGAGCTGGATGGTCGCGGAGGTGACCGCCGCGGAGCGGGCGCTGGCCGACGGCACCTCGACGACCAAGCTGTGACCGACCCGAGCCCCTCCGCCGGCGTCGACGACGCGATCCTGAGCGTGGATGGTGTGAGCGTCTGGCTGGCGGGGCGCGAGGTGCTCCACGACGTGCGCTTCGACGTCAGGCCGGGCGAGTTCACCGGTCTGATCGGGCCCAACGGGGCGGGCAAGACCACCCTCTTCCGGGTCATCCTCGGTCTCCAGGCGTCCAGTACCGGGAGCGTGCTGGTGGGTGGGCGCCCGCTCAACCGGCGCAGCCCCATCATCGGCTACGTTCCCCAGAAGGTCTTCCTCGATCCCGACATGCCGCTCCGCGCCCGCGACGTGGTGGGCCTCGGTCTCGACGGTCACCGCCTCGGGATACCGCTGCGCTGGGGCGGACGGCGGGAGGCCGTCGATCGGATGCTCGCCGCCGTCGACGCCACCCACATCGCCGACGCCCGGGTGGGCAATCTCTCCGGGGGTGAGCAGCAGCGCGTCCTCATCGCCCACGCCCTGATCAGCCGCCCGCGTCTGCTGCTCCTCGACGAGCCACTGGCCAACCTCGACATCCGGGCCGAGGCCGAGGTCGTCGCCCTGCTCGCCCGCATTGCGCGGGAGCAGCGGATCGCGGTGCTCATCTCGGCCCACGACGTGAACCCGCTGCTGCCGGTCATGGACCGGCTCGTCTACGTCGCCGCGGGCAAGACGGCGAGCGGAACCACCGATGAGGTGATCCGTGCCGAGGTGCTGTCCGCCCTCTATGGCCAGCACGTCGACGTCCTCCACGTCCACGGTCGCATCCTCGTCGTCTCCGGCGCCGAGGGCGCGTCCGGGATCACGGTGGAGGAGACTGGCGGCGCGCCGGCCGCGGCGGACGTCGTGGCGCTGCGATGAGCCACCTGCTGCACGCGCTCTTCGCGCCCGGCTTCTTCGCCAACGGCCCGGTCCGCGCGGCGGTGGTGGTGGGGGCGGTGGTGGCGCTGGTGACCGGAGCCGTGGGCGTCTTCACCGTCATCCGCAGCCAGGCCTTCGCCGGCCATGCCCTGGGCGAGGTGGGATCGGCGGGGGGATCGCTCGCCTTCCTGAGCGGAACCAACCCCCTCTGGGGGTACATGGGGATCGCCGTGGTCGCCGCTGGCCTCATGGAGGTGCTGGGTGTGCACCGGCCTCGGGCGCGCGACGTCGCGACCGGTCTCGTGCTCGGGGCCGGCCTCGGCTTCGCGGCGCTCTTCCTGTACCTCGACACCACCTCGTCGACCACCACCGGCGTGACCGTCACCATCCTCTTCGGCTCGCTCTTCACGATCAGCCAGCCGATGCTGCCCGGCATCGTGGCGCTCAGCGCCATCGTCCTGGTGGTGATCGCGAGCTGCTACCGCATGCTGCTGCTCAGCTCGCTCAGCCCGGAGCTGGCGGCGGTCCGCGGCGTGCCGGTGCGCGCGGTCGCGATCGCCTACCTCGTGATCATGGCGGTGGCGGTGTCGCTCGCCGCCGAGACCATCGGCACCATCCTGGCGACAGCGCTCCTCGTCGGGCCGCCGGCCACCGCGCTGCGGCTGACCAAGCGACCGGGTGGGGCGATGGTGGTCGCCGGGCTCTTCGGTGTCGCCGCTGTGTGGATCGGGATCGTGCTCGCCTACGACAGCTTCTACTGGCCCCCCGTCGACCACGGCTGGCCGGTCAGCTTCTTCGTGGTGGCGATGGTCTTCGTCTTCTACCTGGGCGCGGGGGTGGTGGCGGCGGTCGGCCGGGCCCGCCGCAACCGGCGGGTGGGGATGTTCCCGGCGATGGGTGAGAGCGGCTGCGAGCCGCACGTCGACGCAGACGCCGCCTAGACGAAGGGCAGGTTGCATGTTCTCGGGTTTCATGGTCAACACCTGGATTGCCGCGACCATGGCGGCGGCGATCGCCGGCGTGGTGGGTTTCTTCGTGGTGCTCCGCGGCTCCGCGTTCGCGGCCCACGCCATCCCGCACGGCTCGTTCGGGGGTGCTGCCGGCGCCGTTCTGATCGGGGCCAACACGATCCTGGGGCTCGGCATCTTTGCCGTCGGCGGGGCCCTGGGCATCGGCTGGCTCAGCCGGCGCGGCCGGCACGACGTGGCCACCGCACTGGCGCTGGTGCTGATGCTCGGGCTGGGGGCCCTCTTCCTCTCCTTCAGTGTCGAATACGCGGCGGCGGTCTACTCGCTGCTCTTCGGTGAGGTGCTGGGGGTGCCCGCTGACGAGCTGCTTCCCATGGCCGGTCTGGGCCTCGCCTGCATCGTCGCCATCGCCTTCCTCCACCGGCCCCTGCTGCTGACCTCGATCACCCCCGAGGTGGCGGAGGCGCGTGGCGTGAGGCCCGGGCGGATCGAGACCGCGTTCCTGCTGGTGGTCGCGCTGGCCTCGACCATGACGGTGCCGGTGGTCGGCGTGCTCCTGATGTTCAGCCTGATGATCGGGCCCGCGGCCACCGCCCGCTCCTTCACCAGCAGCCCGCTCCGAGCCATCGGGCTCTCGGTGGCGATCGCTCTGGCCATCGTCTGGTTCGGGGTCGCCATCGCGTACCTCACCAACTACCCGGTCGGCTTCTTCGTGGGGACGCTCGGGGCGGTCGCGTACGGCTGCGCGCGGATCTGGACGGCCCAGCACCGGGCCCGGACGGCTGCGATCCTGACGGAGGCTCCGCCGCTCGCCGCGGGGTGACTCAAACGCGGAGGAGCCCCGCGCGGAGGAGCCCCGGCTCAGAGCTCCGCGACGGCGGGCAGCACCTCCCGGCCGATGATCTCCAGCGGGGTGATCCGCCAGACGTCGGTCACCCGTCCGTGGGCCACCGAGAAGCCCCGCCGGTGCAGGTCGCGCAGCTCCTCCACGGTCTGGCCGACGCGTTCGCCGTTCGGCCCGACGTCGAAGGTGTAGCCGACCGTCTTCTCGATCTCGTCGTAGTCGCGGCCCTCACGCTGGCAGTGCTCGCGGAGCACGTCCAGCTTGTGGTCCAGCTCGGGCGTGTTGAAGAGGTTGCAGGCCTGGGCGTAGCGGGCCACCAGCTTGAGCGTCTTGCGCTCGCCGGAGCCACCGATGAGGATGGGCGGGTGGGGCCGGCTCAGGGATTGGGGCGAGTTGAGGGTGCGCTCCAGCTTGGCGTGGGTGCCGGTGAACGGCCGGTCATCGCCACTCCACATCTGCAGGCAGATCTGCAGCGCATCCTCCAGCAGCTCAAACCTCTCCTTGATCGGCGGGAAGTCGAGCCCCAGCCCTCGTGATTCCTCCTCGTTCCAGGCGGCGCCGATGCCCAGCATGGCCCGGCCCCCGGAGAGGACGTCGAGGGTGGTGACCGCCTTGGCGAGCAGCCCCGGCTGGCGGTAGACGACCCCGGTCACCAGCGTCAGCAGCTTGACCCGCGAGGTGTGAGCCGCCAGGAATCCCAGGGTGGTGTACGCCTCCAGCATCTCGTGCTCGGGCGGTCCGAGGTGGCCTATCTGGAAGAAGTGGTCCATCACGCTCACGCGGTCAAAGCCCGCCTCGTCGGCGACCTGACCGACCCGGGCGAGGTCGTGGCCGAGGCTGTCCGGGCCGCCGGGCCAGGTGTAGTCCGGGATGTGCAGACCCAGCTTCATGGCGCTGAACCTCCTGTGACGAGACCGGCGGCGTGGGCGGCGAGCAGCCGCGCGGAGAGGGCTGGATCGACATTACCCCCGGAGAGCACCACGGCGGTGCGGGCGCCGGCGGGGGCGGGGGAGATGCGCCCGGTCATGAGGGCGGCCACGCCGACCGCCCCCGAGGGCTCGACCACCAGGTGAAGCCGGGTCCAGATCAGGAGCATCGCCCGCTCGATCTCGGCTTCCGAGACGGTCACCACCTCGTCGACCAGCCGGCGGCGGACGATGACCTCGAAGCCGCGGTCACCGATGCTCATGCTGCGCAGGCCGTCGGCGATGGTGGCGGGGGGTCCGCTGAGCCGCTCGTGGCGGCCGCTTCGCATCGAGGTGGCCGCGTCGCCCGCCAGCTCGGGCTCCACGCCGACGATCCGGAGGTCGGGTCGGGATGCCTTGAGCGCGAGGGCGCAGCCGGAGATGAGCCCGCCGCCGCCCACGGGGCAGACCAGCATGCCCAGGTCCGCCACGTCGTCGAGGAGCTCGAGGCCGATGGTCCCCTGGCCGTGGATGGTGTCCCAGGCGTCGAAGGGGTGGATCATGGCCAGCCCGGTCCGTTCCTGGAGCTCGCGGGCGCGCTCCTCACGGTTGGCGCCCGTCACCCCCTCGCTCACCACCCGAGCGCCGAGTGCCCGCACCGCGGCCACCTTGACCGGGTTCGACCCCTCGGGCATGACGACGGTGCAGTCGAGACCCAGGTTGCGGGCGGCCAGCGCCACCGCCTGGCCGTGATTCCCCGAGCTGACCGTGATCACGCCGCGTGCGTCCGGCGAACGGGTGAGGAGCGCGAGCGCGGCGTTGAAGGCGCCGCGCACCTTGAACGAGCCGGTTGGCTGGAGCATCTCCGGCTTGATCACGGCGCCGGCGGCGATCTCCTCGGCCGGGAGCGCCGGCGTGCGGCGCACGTGGCCCGCGATGCGAGATGCAGCGGTGACGATCTCCTGCGCGTGGTCCCGGAGGAAGTCGGGGGTGGAGCTCTCTGTCGCCGCGTCCGTCTCGATGCCCACGCTATGAGGCTACCCGCCTGGCCCCGCCTCCTGCTCGGAAGACGTGAGGCGGTGGTTGGCCTCGGATGACGCGCGGGGATGGTGGGTCAGGTGCTCGCTCCGGCTCACCACCGGGAAGCCGGTTGCTCGCACTGGCCCACCACCCCAACGCGGGTCGGTGTTTCAGTACCCGTTGGGCGCGCTGGCCGCCGACGCCGAGGACCCCGAGCTGGTCAGCGATGGCGTTGCGACGAACCAGATGCCGCCCTTGCCCTCACCGTTGCTCTGATCCGCACCGCTGTCACCGGAGTAGCGGTACAGGGGGTGCCCGTTGTACTCGACCTGGCTTCCGTTCCCCGTCGTCGCCGTGGTCAGGTTCCCGGAGAGTGAGGAGCCGCTCGTCGGCTGTCCGGAGGAGAGCACCAGCGGTGGCCAGGTGCCAGCGCAGGCTCCGGTGCAGCTCGCCGTGGTCGACGTGTCGTCGGTGTTGTAGTAGAGCGTGTAGCCGTTGGACTCGGTGAGCACCTGCTTGGAGCTGCCGCTGACCGTCGCCGTCGCCACCATGACCGTCGAGGCGGCGCTGGAGGCACTGCTGCTTCCCGCTGCCGCTGCCGTCCCAGGTGGGTTGCTGCCTCCGCTCGACGCTGATGTCGACCCGCAGGCGGCGACCAGGACGACCGCGGCGCCGAATCCGAGGAGCCGGGCGAGCTCGGAGCGGTGACCAAAGAGCCCCGGGGAGCGCCGCCGGCCCTCCGACGGGCGCCCGGGGTCGCGCTGGTGGCTCGGCAAAGTGAGGGGCCCGCCCGAGGCTGGTGCGTTCATGATGTTCTCCGCTGGTCACCTCCGGCGAGCCGTCCCGCCTCGGTGAGGACCGATCCGATGCCCACCACACGACAGCCCGGACCGCGCGGTTCATCCGCCGATGAACTCACGACGTCCCCGGAGCGTGGTGGAGGTGTGCAGTCCACCGCCCCATGGAGTGAGCGCACCGCCGTGAGCGCGGATCCCGGCGAGGCCTTCCTGGCCGCACTCTGGGATGAGCATGGAGACGCGCTGCTCGGATACGTCACCCGGCTGGTCGGGGACCCGGGCCGGGCCGAGGACATCGTGCAGGAGGTCATGCTCCGGGCCTGGCGGCACGCCGGCAGCCTCGATGCGGCGACCCGCTCACTGCGCCCCTGGCTGTTCACGGTCGCCGGCCATCTGGCCACCGACCACCATCGGGCCCGCCGGAGCCGCCCCGAGGTCCTCGGCACCGAGGCGCTCGACCATCGGTCCGTGGGCGACGGCATCGACCGTGCCGTGGACGCCTGGGAGGTGAGCGCGGCCTTCGGCGCACTCAGCACGGAGCACCGCGCCGTGCTCGTCGAGACGTACTACCGGGAGCACAGCGTCGCCGAGGCGGCGGCGGTTCTCGGGGTCCCCGAGGGGACGGTGAAATCCCGCACCTATTACGCGCTCCGCGCCCTGCGCCTGGCGCTGGAGGAAAGAGGTTGGCGACCATGAACGACGGCTGCGGCGAGCGCCGGATCGCGCTCGGCGCATATGTGCTGGGTGCCCTCCGCCCCGAGGAGAGTGACGAGATCGAGGCCCACCTGGCCGGCTGTGCTGGGTGCCGGGAGGAGCTGGTCCAGCTGGTCGGGATGCCCGGGTTGCTGGGCCGCCTGAGCCGAGACGAGGCGCTGGCAGCCGGAACTGGCGCGGGCGCCCTCCCGGCGCCCGGGCTTCGGGTGGGCCCCGCCGCCGGGACGCGCCCAACCCTCCTGGAGCGGACCCTCGGCGAGCTGGGCCGGCGGCGCCAGCGGCAGCGCCTGCGCTGGCGCGCCGGCGTGGCGGTGGGCGGGGCGGCCGTCATCGCCCTGGCGGCGGCCGTGGGCGTTCTTGTCGTCACCCGGCCGGCTCCGGCCATTCCAGCGGTCGCCGCCGTCGCGCGGCTCTCCGGTGCCGATCAGAGCACCGGGGTCCGGGCCAGCGCCGAGCTGTACGCCGAGGCCTGGGGGACCTCCATCCACCTCGACGTCTCCGGGGTCACCCCCGGCGACCAGTGCGAGCTGGTGGCGATCGGGCAGGACGGCTCTCAGCAGGTGGCGGGGACCTGGAAGGTGGGCTACACCGGAGGGGTGCAGATCGATGGCGCCACCGGGATCAGCCCCACCCAGCTCTCGTCGCTCCAGGTCGTGACCACCTCGGGGTCAGAGCTGGTCGCACTTCCGGCCTGAGCCGTTACCGCCCCTGCCCGGCATCACCAACGGCCTCCAGCGCCTCCAGGCGCAGCTCGAGCGGCGGGTGGGTGGCGGCGATGACCCGGTCCCAGCCCGATTGGCCCGGCTCCAGCTCCCCGAGCAGGCTGAGCGCGCCATGGAGCGCGCCGCCCCTGCCGGTTCCCGCCACGGCCGCGTCGGCCGCGTATTCCTGCCGTCGGGAGGTGACGGCGGCGATCGGCCGGATCACCAGACGCACGAGCAGCCAGGCGGGCCAGAGCACCGCCCACCCGACCAGCGCGATGAGCCCATTGCCCTGCTCGGCCAGCCGGTAGCCGGCGTCGTAGAGGATCACGAGCGGCAGGCCGCAGCAGCGGACCAGGAGGTCGCCGGCGCCGTCTCCCGCCGCCCAGTGGTGGAGCCCGTGGCAGAGCACCGCATCCAGGGCGGCGTCGGCGGCGGGCCCGTCGCCGATCTCGTCGAGCAGGCCGCGGCCGACCACCAGATGGCGGGCGTGCGCCTGCACGCGCAGGTTGTCACCGTCCGCCATCAGGAGGAGCGGCAGCGACGTCAGTCCCAGGTCGACGGCGCCCGCCTCGAGCAGCGGCGTCACGCGGGCCGCCTCGCGCCGGCTCATCCGCCGGAAGCCGCGGAGGCGGAGCAGCCACGGCTCCAGGGCCACGGCGGTGGTGAACATCGCCCCCGACACCAGCAGACCGCCGCAGAGCGCGGCGAGAAGCTGGAGGGGTTCATCGACGACCAGCGAGACGACACTCGACAAGAGCCCGGTGGCGGCACCCCGGAGGGCGCCTCCCGCGACCGAGAGGGCGGCTCCACCCGGGCTGGTTCCGCCGCCGCCCACGAGCGCCGTGCTGATCGAGTACCCGAGGGCGGAGAGCAGCCCGCCCACCAGGGCGTCGGCCACCAGCAGCCAGACCGCGAGCCACACGCCCGACCAGGCGCAGACGAGGGTCGCCGCCGCCGCGCCTCCGCGCCCGCGGAGCCCGGCTGAGATCCAGGCGGCCGCGCCGGCGGGCCGGGTGTGACCCGCCGCGGGGCCCCCGGTGACCACCGCGGGTGGGGGAGGGGCGTAACCGACGGGCGAGGTCACATCTCGCCCGCCGAGCAGGGCCGGAGCACCCGGAGGGTGGCCACGCGCCGGCGGCCGACGATGCTCAGCACCACCGCCTCCCCGGTTGCCAGCTGCTTCATCACGTTGGGCTCCACCGTGTAGCGGTCGATCGCTCGCACCGACCGCCGGGCCGGCCCGCCGTCGTCGCCGAGGGTCCGGGTCACCTGGACCCCCCTCTGCGTCCCGATGACACGGGCCACTGCCTCGGCGTCATCGGGGCCGACCCGGTGAGCGATCACGACGCCGGCACCGAGGAGGGCGCTGCGCAGGGCGTGGGCGCTGCGCGGGTCCGGGAGCTGCTGGGTGCTGACCACCGTGCTGACCAGCGCCTCCCGTGCCTGACGCAGGAGGTCGTTGATCTGCTCGGGGTCGTCCAGGGCCGCGAACTCGTCGAGGACCAGCATCGCCGATGCCGCGCCGGGCCGCTGGAGCCGCTCGAAGGCGGCCTGTTTGAGGTCCTGGATCAATACCCGAGCCATCAGCGCGGTGTCCTGGCTGACCGCCAGGGCCGGAAGGCCGATGTACGTCACGCCCGGGGAGGCGAGCGCGGCGGGCAGGTCCAGCTGCGGGCCATCACCGTCGAAGACGGCCCCGTACTCACCGTGGAGGAGGGCGCCGAGGCGGCTCCGCATCCCTTCGAACGCGTCGGCGGTGACGCCGCCCCGCCGGGCCAGGTCGGCCAGGTCGTCGGCCAGATCGGGGGTGACGTCGCGGGCGCGGTGGGCGAGGCCCGGCATCCGGGTGCGGTCCAGCTCGCGGCGAAGCCGCCGGATGGTGACCGGCTCGCCCAGTCCCTGGAGGATGCCGACCAGGATGGAGATCGTCTCCATGGCGATCACCCGGTACACCTGGCCGGCCGGCCCGTGGGTGAAGGCGGAGACCAGCTTGTCCGCGACCTGGGCCCGGCTGCCCACCGCGCAGGGGTTGTAGCCGAGCGTGCCCGGGATGTTCGGGACGACCTCGCGGTAGTCGAGCCCGCCGGCGGCGGCCAGCCGCCGGGCCGCCCCGCGCAGGCTCGCCCCCTTGGCGTCGATCACCAGCAAGGCCACCCCGGAGGCCACCGCCCCCTCCGCGAGCCGCTCGGCGGTGGTCGTCTTGCCGGAGCCGGTCAACCCGAGCAGGGTGACGTGCTGGACCACCCCCTCGGGGATGGCGATGTCGAAGGGCCGCCGGTTGACGCTCTCCACCCCCAGCCGGATGTGACCGGCAGGATGCGCGGAAGGGTCGGACGACGGCGGTGGAGGTGGTGGCTCCGGAGGGAGCGGGGCACGGCGGAAGGGTGGCATTCGGCGGGGGATCGTCTCACGGTGGCCGATCGCCTCGAAAGAGGATCAATCGCCGCGGTGGAGCGGCGCGTGCGCGCGCAAGGGGCGTTGGGCGCGACGGGAGTGCTGTCCGGCCCGCGAGGAACGTCCGCGTCCTGGCGCACGGCTATGGAATGCGCCGCAAGCGGGGCTCGATCAGCCGCTCCAGTCCCCGCTCCGCCCCCAGCGCGCGCATGCGCGACACCGCGACCTCGCTGGGGAGGTACCACCAGACGATGTCGACGTCGCGATCGACCGCGTAGGCACCGGCGAGGAGGTCGAGCCGCGCCGATCGCTTCGGGGTCAGGTCCAGCTCGACGGCGACCCGGGTGCCGTCGGCCAGCCGGAGCAGTCCGTCGGGCACCCGGCGCTGCCGATCCCAGCGTCCGCCAGAGCGGGCGGCTCGCATCCGATCCCGCCGCAGCTCGCGCTCGGTGGTCCAGACACTGCCGGGGTGGGAGGCCAGCAATTCCTCCGAGAGGTCGACGAGGGCAAGGTTGTGGCGCACGCGGGCCAGGTCGAGCGACGCCGGCGCCAGGTCGCAGCCCGCGCGGCGTATGCCCGCGCGCGTGGTGCGCACCACCGGCGGGGCTGCCACCAGCACGCGGTCCCTCACCAGCAGTCCGGCGGTCTCGAGCGCGCCGAGGCGGCGGAGCGCCGCCGGGGTGGAGGCGAAGAAACGCGTGGTGAGCTGGTCGGGGGTGACCATGCCGTGGTGCGCGGTGAAGCTCAGGACCTCGACGTCGCGCGGTGTGAGCCGCACCGGTCAGACCCTGAGTATTCGCAGTGCGGAGTGGGCGCACGCCATCTGGTGGGAGGAGCGACCCCGAGTCACGACGGCGGGTGGGGACCCGGCCCGTCGAGCGGCCGTGCGAAGTCAGCAGACACGGCGGGAGACGGTAGCGCTGCGGCGATGGTGGCTGCATGACCGCGCCAGGGCTGCCGGCAGAGGGCGAGCCCGCACACCTGTCGGGCGCCGCCCCGCAGACGCAGCGCCCGCGCCACCTCGTCCAGGGTGCGGCCGTCGGTGAAGACGTCGTCGACAACCAGGATCCGCCTGCCGGCGGTCCGCGTCCGATCTGGGACGTGGAGGGCGGGGCGGAGCTGCTCCTCGGCGACCCGGCGGCGCTCCCGATGGTCGAGCCAGGCGAGTCGCGGGGTCGGTCGCGTCTTGACGATGGCGGGGACCCTGCCGAGGTCGAAGGGCCATGCGTGCTCGCGCGGGACCTGACGGGCGGCCTCGACCAGCATCAATCGGGTGTGGTCGACGTCACGACCGCCTGTGCCCAGGAAGGTCGGGCTGGCGGTGATGAGGTCAAAGGGCTGGAGGAGGCGGCGCCGCCTCTCCATGAGCTCGACAAGCATCCCGCCGAAGATGGGAGCCCACTCCCGCGACCCTCGGTATTTGAAGGCGTTGAGGGCGACCTCCAGGGGGCCGGACCTCTCCGCTGCCGCGATGTTCCAGCCGAACCAGCGCGCGGCGCTGGCGCAGAGGGGGTTGGGGCAGCGGGCACCTCCTCCGGGGAGTGACCTTTCGCACACCCTGCAGGGGCGGACCGCCGGCTCCGGGCCGGAGGGGGGAGGCGGTGCCAGCACCATCATGGTGTCAACAGATACACAGTCAAGGATGGTACCCGAAAGCCGCGGAGGCTACCGCCGGGCGGCGGCGGATCTTCCCGCGGGCCCCACTTCCTCGCGGCATTCGGCCACCATGAACGGACCAGTCGGCCCGCACCGAGGAGACCGCGAGATGGACATCACCCGTGCCGATCATGGGGGGGCGGAACCCGGGCCGGAGAACTGGTTCGCCGGCCACGTCGAGATGGAGGAGCTGGCACCGGCACGCGAGTCGGGAGGGGTCCAGTTGATGAAGGTCCACTTCGAACCCGGCGCCCGGACCGCGTGGCACAGCCACCCGGCGGGACAGCTGCTCCACGTCACCGCAGGTTTTGGATTGGTCCAGAGCGTGGGTGGTCCGGCCGAGGGGATCGGGAGCGGTGACACCGTGTGGGCGGGGCCGGGCGAGTGCCACTGGCATGGGGCCACCGCGCAGCACGCGCTCACCCACCTGGCGATCCAGCAGCCGGGAACCACCTGGGAGGAGCACGTCAGCGAGGAGGATTACGCGGCAGCCGCGGCCGCCGCCATGGGCGGTTGACACCGGGCGGCGCGAGACCGACGGCTGGACGAGCGCCGCGCCAGAGCTCGCTGGACCGCCATCGAGCGGGCACGGCCCACCGCGGTTGCGAGTACGGGCGGCTATGCTGGGTCGACCCGGGTCCCACCCCGAGCTGCCGATTGGAGGGGATAGAGCCGATGCCCGTCACGCGCATGAACCACGCTGTCCTCTACGTCCGGGATGCCACCCGGACGGCCGCCTTCTACCGGGAGGTGCTCGACTTCCGGGTGGTCATGGAGATGGCGGGGGGAAAGGCGATCTTCCTCCAGGCCCCGGCCAGCACCAACGATCACGATCTGGGACTCTTCACGGTCGGGGAGGGGGCCGCCGCCTCCGGCGCCGGCCGCACCACGGTCGGGCTGTACCACATCGCGTGGGAGGTCGACACCCTGGACGAGCTGGATCGCATCCAGGCACTCCTCGCCGAGCGCGGCGCCCTGGTGGGGGCGACCGACCACGGCACCACCAAGGCGCTCTACGCGCACGACCCCGACGGCCTGGAGTTCGAGGTGTCCTGGCTGGTGCCCGCTGCGCTGATCACGGCCGACTCCCAGGGCAGGATGGCGCCGCTCGACATTGCCGCCGAGAAGGCCCGCTTCGGCGGCGCCACGCGGGGCGGGGTGGGGGTGTCCGTTCCGGCCTGAGGCGAAGCGTCGGGGGCCCCGCTCAGTGGAGGAGTGCCACCACCTCAGCGGCCGCCGAGGACATCTCCGGGTTCAGCTGGTGGAAGGTCCAGATGCCGCGCCGCGTGGAGACGATCAGCCCCGCCTCGCGGAGCTTCGCCAGGTGATGGCTGATCGTCGGCTGCCCCAGGTCGAAGGCCGCCGTGAAGTCGCAGACGCAGACCGGCTCGCGGGCCTCGGCGAGCATGTGGATCATCTGCAGCCGCGTCGTGTCCCCCAGGGCTCGGAAGATCGCGGCGCACTCCTCGGCGTCGGGTCCGGGGATGCGGGGCGCCACCGGCTGGCAGCAGCCCCGGACACGCAGCGGGATCTCCGCGGCCACGTCCGTCCCGGTGGAGTCGATCGTGGTGGGCATGGCTCCATTGTACGGATTGACAAGCATCGGGATGATGCACTTGACGCAGGGTAGTGCCGCGCGGTATCGTCCGATGCGATGGGCCGCCATGTCGTCGTTGGGCACAGGGCCGCGGGCGTTTGGAGCGCAGTCTCATGCCTGGTCGCGCTAGGCGTGGAGTTCGTCGCCTACGGTGGTGCGTCCGTTGGGATACATCTTCCGCACTGGGGCTTCGTGGTTCTCTTCTGGGTGGGGATCATTTGCCTGGTGCTTGCTCTGGTGTTGGCGATTTGCTGGTTGGTGCCAGTTCTGAACCGACGAAGGCCAGGCAGGCAACCGCCGCCCAGACCCATCAATCCCGCTACTCTCGCGGTGCTTCAGAAGATCGGAGAGTTAGGGCAAACTGTAGCCGCCGCCGAGTACCTTGGGGGCCTGACGCACGTAACCGACGGGGCGTCGGCCACACAAGAACAACCGAGCGGCAGGCGTATCGGTCCTGGCAATGGATAGGCCAATACAGGTCGCGCTGGGCGGCATGGTCGCGTTGATTGCCGCCGCGACGCTTGCCGTTTCGCCGACACCCAACCAATGGGGTGCCTGGTACGTCCACGCGCTTCTGGCAATCGGCATTGCTCTCATAGCCGCCGCCGCGTGGCTTGCGAGGCGCGAGTACCGGGCACGGCCGAGATTGGTCATCGACGACCCGTACACCGAGCTGCGCGGGGTGGTCCATGAGACGAACCCGAGGACGGGAGAACTCATAGGTATGACCAGCACGGCGACGTCGATCTCCATCACCTCCACCTTTTCCACTACGCATGTCGGATATGGCAAGGATGAAAACGGCTATGGCGCTTACGTGAAGGTCAGCAATCAACCTCACGTGGGCAACCGCGATGCAGAGCATGTCCACACTACGCTGACTTTCTTTGGGCCTGATGGGCGACAGCTTTACCAGATCGACGGGCGGTGGTCCGCGGTGGTCCAACACCCCGATCCCGAGCGAACGTTGGTGGGTGAGGAAAGAACCCTGGCGGCCAACGGAAGTAAGCACCCCGTGGACATCGCCTGGCAGTACTACCACGAAGATGCGTTCTACGCCTTCAACGAGGAGACCCGCTTTCGGGCCAAGAACCACGATTTGAGATTCCGCCCCTTGGTTTCTCCAACGCGCGTAGTCGTTGTCGCGCAGGGGGCTGGCTGCCGAGAGAAGGCTGAGTTCCTAGTTACGTGCTCTGACGGGAAACTCACCATCGCGGCGAGAAGCTAGGCCGTGAGTGCCTTGTATGGCAGCGCTTCAGCAGCAACCAGCCGGGTCAGCGTGTCCCGGAACAGGTACGGGTTCTCGCGGTTGTTGAACCGCCACTCGAACTCGGAGAGGTAGGCCGGGAGATGCTTGGCGCTCAGCTTGTGGTAGCTGCCAATGATCGCCCGGTCGAGCAGGGACCAGACGGATTCGATGGTGTTGGTGTGAACGTCCCCACGCACCCACTCGCGGGCGCGGTGGTTGACGGCCTCGTGCCGGGTGTCCTCGTCACCAATGTCGTCGTAGGAACGGAATTCGTCGCTGTAGATGGCCTCGGCGTGGTCATCCACAGTCCGCATCAGGAACTCGGTCACGTTGCCCTTGCGGTTGCGGGGGGCCATCTGGAGCCGAACCTTCCCACCGCGCTCGACCGCGCCCAGGACGATGACCTTGTGCTGCATCCACCGCTGAGCGGCTTCCTGCTTGCTCTTGGCGGGGTGTCGGGGCTTGCCGCCGAGATAGGTCTCGTCGGTCTCGACGGTGCCCAGCAGCGGCGTGGGGTCGGCCTCGACCATGGCGGCCCGGATACGGTGGCAGAGGTACCAAGCCGTCCGGTAACTGCCCAGCCCGAGCATCCGCTGAAGCTGGTTGGCGCTGATCCCCTTGCGGGATTCGGTCATCAGGTAGACCGCCACGAACCACTTGCGGAGCGGAAGGTGGGAGTCGTGGAAGATGGTCCCGGCCTTGACCGAGAACTGGTAGCCGCACCCGTCGCAGTCGAACTGCTCACGGGTCGAGATGCGGGAGAGCTTGGTCCCCTGGCAGCGGGGGCAATGCGGGCCTTCGGGCCAGCGAAGCTCTTCCAGGATGGTCCGGCAGCGATCCTCGCTGCCGTAGGCGTCCATGAGGCTCAGGAGGTCCATCTCCGATGACCGACGAACGGAAGCCGGCACACCAGATGACGTCCGACGAGATTGCCCGCCACGTGTTCCCGCCCGAGGTCCACGAGTTCTTGCGGGAGGCTGCGAATCCTCCGGAGCCACCGAAGGCTCCGAAGCCCCCGGCTCGGTCCCGATCTCCGCGTTCTCGTCCATAGGAAGATGATGACAGATAAGGGTTTCCGTGTCAAGTGCATAATCCAGACAAGCATCGATGGGAACAGGTATCCTCCCGGCAATAGATCGACAGCCATCGATGCGAGGTTGGATCATGACCGACGTGCTCGACACCACAGACGGGGACAGTGTCCGGGAGGCGGTGCGGGAGCGCTACGCATCGGCGGCCACCGCCGTGACGAGCCGTGGCGTGGCGGCCGAGTCGGTCCTGCCGACGACCGCTGCCGGCACGTCGTGCTGCGAGGGGGCGGCCTCGTGCACGGATTCGTGCTGCAGCCCCGCTGCCCCGGCGGACGTGAGCCGTGACCTGTACTCGATCGATGAGGTGTCCGCACTGCCGCCCGACGCCGTCCTGGCCTCCCTGGGGTGCGGCAACCCCACGGCCCTCGCCGAGTTGAAGCCGGGAGAGGTCGTCCTCGACCTCGGCTCCGGCGGCGGCATCGACGTGCTGCTCTCGGCGCGGCGGGTCGGTCCGACGGGCTTCGCCTATGGGGTCGACATGACGGACGAGATGCTGGAGCTGGCCGAGCGGAATGCGGCGCAGGCCGAGGCCACCAACGTGAAGTTCGTCAAGGGGACGATCGAGAGCGTCCCACTCCCCGGGGAGTCGGTCGACGTCGTCATCTCCAACTGCGTCATCAACCTGAGCGCCGACAAGGGCAGTGTCCTGCGCGAGGCGTTCCGCGTCCTGCGGCCTGGTGGGCGCTTCGCCGTCTCCGACGTCGTCGTCCAGGGCCAGCTCCCTGAGGAGATCCGACGCCGCACCGAGCTGTGGGTGGGCTGCCTCGCCGGTGCGCTCGAGGACGACGTCTACCGCGGACTGCTCGAGAGCGCCGGCTTCGAGGACGTCACGTTGCAGGTGACGCGCGACTACACGGCGGAGGATGCGGGTCAGGTGGCCGGTGCGGAGGGTGAGCTCGCCCTGGGCGCCGTGCACGACGGCGGCGGGCGGGTGGTCAGCGCCTTCATCCGCGCTCGCAAGCCACCCGCGCAGTGAGGCGAGCGGGATGAGCGAGGTACGACCATGAGCGGGACGGGCACGGCGCGGGTGCCGGAGGTGCTCTTCGTCTGCGTCCACAACGCGGGCCGCTCCCAGATGGCGGCGGGCCTTCTCGACCACCGGGCGCGTGGCCGCGTCCGGGTGCGGTCGGCGGGCTCGCAACCCGCGTCCCAGCTCAACCCGGCGGTGGTGGCGGCGATGGCCGAGGTGGGGCTGGACATCTCCCGTGAGTTCCCCAGGCCGCTCACCGATGAGGCCGTGCACGCCGCGGACGTGGTGATCACCATGGGCTGCGGCGATGCCTGCCCCTTCTTCCCCGGCAAGCGCTACCTGGACTGGGAGCTGGAGGATCCCGCCGGCAGGCCGCTCGCCACGGTCCGCCGCATCCGTGACGAGATCGACGCTCGTGTGCAGGAGCTGCTGGCCGAGCTGGTCGGGACTCCGGCAGAGGGCTGACGGCGCCCGGCCCCTCGATGTCCGGGTACCACCGGATCGTCGGGGCGGTCCGCGTCCGTATATTCATTGCCGGGACCTGACGGCCAGGACCTGACCCGGGCGGCCGGACACGGGGGTGCCAGACGTGACGGGAGGCTCGAGGGAGTCGCGCCGCCGAGTGGCGGCGGCTGTCGTGCTTGCGGCCATCGGCGCCGCCTGCGGTCAGGTGCCGGCTGTTACAGGCGGTTCGTCGCACCCCGTCACAGCCAGCGCGACTCCAACGGTCGCGGCGAGCCCGCCGCCGGCGATCGGACCGGTCTCCTGGAGCACCGTCTCCAGCCCGGATCCCGCGGGGAGCACCGGTGCCTGGCTCGGCGGTCTGACCTGTGTCACCGCCACCAATTGCTGGGCCGCGGGCTACTGGAACTCCACCGGCAGCGAGAGTGATGATCAGCCCCTCTTCGAGCACGACACCGGGAGCGGCTGGAGCATCGTGGACAGCCCCGCCATCCCCGGCAGCACGTCCAGTCGGCTCCAGGCGATGGCCTGCGCCGGCGCGGCGGACTGCTGGGCGGTCGGCGTCTATAGCGACGCGAGCGGGGACCAACGCGGGCTGATCGAGCACTACACGGGCGGCAGCTGGACGGTGGTCTCCAGCCCCAATCCCGCGGGGGACGGGGCAATCAATCTCGAAGGCGTGACCTGCGTCACTGCCGACGAGTGTTGGGCGGTGGGCGGAGGCGCCCTGACCGCCTCGGGATCATCTGGCGTTGGCACGGTGATCGAGGAGTACACGGGCAGTGGCTGGTCAATCGTCCCGAGCCCGAGCGCCTCCAGTGGCGGGACCGACGAACTGGCCGCCGTGACCTGCGTGAGCGCCTCCGACTGCTGGGCCGTGGGCGCCTACTTGGTCGCGGGCGGCAGCGACAACCAGGGGCTTGTCGAGCAGTACACGGGCCACGGCTGGAACGTCGTTGCGAGTCCCCTCCCCCCCGGCAGCGTCGAGAGCTCGCTGAGCAGCATCACCTGCTCCGGCGCCGACGATTGCTGGGCGGTGGGCGGGTGGGGTGACGTCAATTTCGGCGGGCCCACGCTGATCGAGCAGGACACCGGGAGCGGGTGGAGCATCGTGCCGAGCCCTGTACCGCCGGGCAGCACGCAGAGCGTGCTCAGCGGGGTGAGCTGTGCCAGCGCCAGCGACTGCTGGGCGGTGGGGTTCTCGGGTGATGAGAGCTTCGACACCGCGGCCCTGATCGAGCAGGACACCGGAGCGGGGTGGACCATCGTCTCCGACGTCTTGCCCACCGGCAATGCGGGCGGCGAGGTGCTGTCGGGGATGACCTGCATGAACACCGGTCACTGTGTGGCGGTCGGCTACGGAGACGCTGTGTCGTCCAGCAACGCGCAGACGCTCATCGAGACCGCTTAGCCTCCGGGTTCTTGGGCGCCGCGCTGGCGTCGGGGCGGACGCCGCCAGGCGCAGGCGGTATCAATCCGCTGTCAGGGACAGGAGGGCGGTGACCGTGATCCAGTTGCGCGCGGTGGCGGTGCCCGTGAGTGCGCGCCCCGCGAGAAGGGTGGCGAGCCGGGAGCGCGCGATGCCCTCCGGGTGCCAGGCGTAGATCTCGCGGCCGATGACGGCGAACCGCTCCGCCGGGGTGGCGACCGCGGCGAGACGGGACGTGAGGCTCGGGTCGGGGGCCGACGCCAGGAAGGTCACCTGGTATCCCTTGGGGTTGGCCGCCGCCTCCGGCAGCGGGTCCGCACGCATGACCGCCTCCAGCTCGCCGTGGGTGCGCACCACCGAGCCGATCTGGAGCCCGAAATGCTGCGCGATCAGGCTCTCGCATCTTCGCGCCGCCGCGTCGGGCGAGCCGGTGGAGGAGAGCACGACATTGCCGCTCTGGAGGTAGGTGGCGACATCGGCGAAGCCGTCCTGGGTGAGCAGCGAGCGGAGCTCGGCCATCGGGATCCGGTTGTTGGGCCCGATGTTGATACCGCGCAGGAGGATGGCGCAGCGGGACATGGTCAGCCGGAGGCCCGGCTCGCGCGGGCCGCCCCTGACCGGGAACCGGTCAGCAGCCGTTCGCGGTCAAACATCGCCGAGACCACCCTGTACATGGCGACATCGGCGAAGAGGAGGATCACCCCGAACACCAGCGCCAGCGCGACGCTCGGGGTGAGGACCTGGAGGTCGATCAGCGCGACGACCACGAGCGGCGGAAGACTGGCCAGGGTGCCCAGCTGCTGGGCCACCCGGACGTCGCTCGCCCGCGACGACACGGCGATGCCCACCCAGATCGACCAACCCGCCAGCAGCGGAGCGAAGAGGAACTCGCCGACGAGCTGCGAGCTCTGCACCAGCGCCGACGCCACCGCGGGGTTGGACGCGAAGAGCTGGGAACCGACGATGACGAGAGCGAAGAGGAGGTAGGAGATGGCGACCGAGGGCACGAACGCCGCCACCGCCTTGCCGAGGAGGAGCTCCTCGCGGCGCAGCGGGGTGGTCAGCAGCGGCTCCAGGGTGCCCTGCTCGCGCTCCCCGACAACCGAGTAAGCGGCGATGGCGGCCGGGACGATCACTGGGATGACGAGGAGCAGGAGGAAGGTGCTCCCCGCCAATCGCTGCACGACAATGGCGGGGACACCGGGGCTGAGCCGGAAGATCTCGATCATCGGAGTAGCTAGGAAGACCAGCGGCAGCACCGCCATGGTCCCGATGATGAAGCGGTTCCGGACAAGTACGCGAAACTCCTTGCGGACCACGGCGAGCAGACGCCCGGCGTCCAGCTTCATGGCCGAGCCGCCTCGGGGTCTTCGTCGATGAGCTCGAGGTAAACATCCTCGAGGGAGTGGCGCGCCTCGGCGATCGAGATCACGTCCGCACCGGCGCCGACCAGCGCCCGAGTGACCGCCGGCGCCGCGACCCGCGGATCGCTGACGTTCAGCACGTAATGGGTGGGATCGTCGGAGTGCCAGCCGTCGACCCCCGCGCCCTGGTTGAAGGCTCCGTCGGGCGCGTCGAGCGGCATCGCGGTCTCGACCACCAGTGACCGGCTGAAGAGGGTCTCGCGGAGCTCCTCGGTCCGGCCCGCCGAGCGCAGGCGGGTGTTGAGGATGGCGACCCGGTCGCAGAGGCGCTCCGCCTCGTCAAGGCGATGGGTGGTGAGGAAGACGGTGACCCCGCGCTCCCGCAGACCGTTGATCAGGTCGTGCACTTCGCGGGCGGCCACGGGGTCGAGCCCGGAGGTCGGCTCGTCGAGGAACATGATCTCCGGCTCGCTGAGCAGCGCCCGAGCCAGGCCGACGCGCTGTCGCAGCCCCTTGGAGAGGCTGCCGCAGAGGTCGCGGCCGCGCGCTCCGAGGTTGACCGCATCCACCACTTGATCGATGCGCGGCCGGGGGTTGCGCAGGCCGTACAGGCCCGCGAAGAGCTCCAGGTTCTCGATGACGGTGAGGCGGAGGTAGAGACCGGGGTTCTCCGGCATGATCGAGATCCTCTGGCGGATCTCGGTTCCGTTGTCGGGGGTCAGGGGGACACCGGCGACCACGGCGGTTCCCGAGGTCGGCGCGATCAGCGTCCCCAGGGTGCGCACGGTGGTCGTCTTGCCGGCGCCGTTGGGCCCCAGGAATCCGAACACCTCACCCGGGGCGATGGTGAACGAGACGTCCTCGAAGGCGAGGCGTTCGCCGAACCGCTTGGTGAGGTGGTCGATCTGGAGCGCGGGCGGGCCGGCGGCGGAGCCCGGGGGCGCCGGGTGGGCCAGGGTCATCACCTCCGTTCCTCGGTCACCGGCCGGGCGTGGCGTCGGGGAGGATGAAGAAACCCGCCACCTTGCCCGCGTCATCGAAGACCACCCGTCCAGTTGCGTGACGCAGGCGGACGCCACGCCGGAAGGCGAGCGTGGCGTGGAAGGTGAGGGGCACCTCGACCATGGTGTGTTCGCCGGGTCCGACCACACGCGGTGCCCCGATGTCGATCGCCTCCAATGCCTTCCCCGGGATCTGCCCCCGGACCGAGGCGAGCAGCTCGACCGAGCAGCCGTCGAGCATCCGCTGGTTGAAGTGGGCGCGCAGCTCGTCCCACCTGCGGCTGAAGAACAGCTCGAGGAGCTCCACCGCCCTGGGGCCGGCGTCACGCATCGGTTTGGCCGTCACCGCGGGGGCGACGCTCTCCGCGGAGGCACCCCCGTAGCGCTGCAGCACCGCCTGGCGGGTCACGTGCAGCACGTCGCCGATCTCCGCCCAGGTTCGCCCGTCGCGGCGGGCGCGGACGACCAGACCGCGCAGGATGTCCTCGACCACCACCCCCAGGCTGCGGGCGGCGGCCAGCGCGACCATGACCGGGTCGCCCTCCACGGGCTCGTCGCCCCGGAGCACCCGGACCATCAGCTCCGCGTTGGCCTGCGCCATCCGGGCCATCACCTGGCGGTCGACGTTGATCGCCGACGTCGCCGTGGAAGCCCCCTCCGGAGGGGTGGAAGCGGCGCCCGTCCGGCCCGCCCGGTTCCGATGTGCGCGAGGCGGGCTTGGGGTGACCGGCGGTGTCCTTCCTGCCACGATTGTCAAGTTACCTTACCGATGGTCGCGGGTCAAGGTGACTTACCAAGGCCCCGGCCCCCGCCGTGACGCTCGGCGCGGCGCGAGCCACCTCTTGATCTCCCGAGTGGATCCGTGTATTGTCCGACCGACAGTCGGTCTGTTATTCGGGAGACACCGCCTTGCCCCGCACGGTGAACGCAGAAGCCCGTGCGGTTCGGCGTGAGGCCTTCGTCGACGTGGCGCTGCGCCTGATCCAGTCCAAGGGCTACGAGCAGATGAGCGTCCAGGACGTCCTGGACCAGCTCGACGCCTCGAGAGGCGCCTTCTACCACTACTTCGATTCGAAGCTCGCCCTGCTCGAGGCCGCCGTCGACCACATCGTCGCGGCCGCCCTGGAGGCCGTGTCCCCGATCGTCGCCGACCCCATGCTGTCCGCCCCGCAGAAGCTGGAGCGCCTCTTCTCCGGAATCGCCGGATGGAAGGCTGAGCGGAGGGAGCTCATGCTCGCGCTCCTCGAGGTCTGGTACTCGGACGACAACGCGATCGTCCGCGACAAGGTGCGGCGGAGCACCCTCGTCGGCCTCGTTCCCCTGCTCTCCGTGATCGTCGAGCAGGGGAGGGTCGAGGGTGTGTTCTCGGCGAGCTCGCCGGACGGCGCCGCCCAGGCTGTGGTGACGCTGATCCTGGGCGCCCAGGACATGGCCGTCGAGCTCTTCTTCGCGCGCCAGGCGGGTGAGATCCCCTTCGAGGTCGTGGCGGCCCGGTTTGAGGGACTGGCGGAGGCCCTCACCCGGGTGCTGGGGGCTCCGGCCGGGTCGATGTCGCTGATCGATGCCGCCACGCTGCGGCTCTGGTTCGGCTGACGGGTGAGCGGAGATGGCCGGCGTGACGCGTGACGTGAACAGGAAGATCCCGCGCCGGGATGGCGCGACCAGGAGGCAGCTGAGCATGGCCGACGCGATCCGGACCGAGGGACTGACCAAGGACTACGGCGAATCGCGGGGCCTCTTCGACCTCGGTCTCGAGGTCGGCGCCGGCGAGATCTTCGGCTACCTGGGGCCCAACGGCGCCGGCAAGACCACGACCATCCGGCTGCTCATGGACATGATCCGTCCCAGTGGCGGACGCGCCGAGGTCTTCGGGGTGGACTGCCAGTCCCACCCGGTCGAGGTCAAGCGCCTGGTCGGCTACCTGCCCGGGGAGATGCCCCAGTGGGGCGGGCTGCGCGGCCGTGATGTCGTCGCCTACGTCGGCGGTCTGCGCGGTCACATTGATCCTGGGCGGGTGTCCGGGCTGGCCGAGCGACTCGACCTCGACCTCGGGCGTCGCTACCGCGAGTACTCGTCGGGCAACAAGCGCAAGCTCGGCCTGCTGCTCGCCTTCATGCACCCCTCCCGCCTGCTGGTGCTCGACGAGCCGACCAGCGGCCTCGACCCTCTCATGCAGCAGGAGTTCTACCGCCTGGTCGAGGAGGCCCGGGGGGAGGGCACCACCGTCTTCCTCTCCTCACACGTCCTCTCCGAGGTGGAGCGGGTCTGCGAGCGGGTGGGCATCCTGCGGCGGGGCCGGCTGGTCCAGGTGGCACGCCTCGACGAGCTCCACCACCTCCGCTATCACCGCCTGGAGGCTGACTTCGTCGGGGAGGTCCCGGTGGACGCCGTGCGCGCCCTGCCCGGGGTGGAGCAGGTGACCGTCGAGGACCACCACCTGAGCTGCGCCGTCCGCGGCGGCTTCGGTCCCCTCCTCCAGGTCCTGGGGAAGGGCCAGGTGCTCAACCTGGTCACCCACGAACCCACCCTGGAGGAGGTCTTCCTGGCCTACTTCCGCGACGAGCAGGAGAAGGCGCCCGTGGCTCCCGGAGCTGCCTCATGACGGCCACGGCGCCGGCGTCGGATACCTCCGTCCCGCTCATGGCCGCCGGCGGCGAGCGGGGCGGCGTCAGAACGATGGTCCGTTACGCGCTGCGCACCCATCGCTGGGCCTTCGCCGCGGTCGCCTTCATCGGCTTCGTCGGGCCGTACTCGACGGGCGCGTCGTACGCAAAGCTCGCGGCGACCGCGGCGGCGCGGGCTTCGTTCGGGCGCCAGACCACGGCCCTCGGCCCGCAGCTCGCCTACCTGGTTCCCCTGCCGCTCCGTCCGGACACGGTTGCCGGGTACCTCTGGTGGAAGGGTCTGACCTGGATGCCCCTGGTCGTTGCCGTATGGGGGCTCGCCGCCGCGACCGGGCTGATCCGCAACGAGGAGGAGCGCGGTCTCATGGAGACCTGGCTGGCGACCCCGTTCAGCCGGGTGCGGTTGCTCCTCTCCCGCGTGGGCGCATTCGCCATCGCCGTTCTCGGAGCGGTCGTGATCACCGCCATCGGGACCGCCGCGGGGATCGCCGCCGGCAAGGCCACCGTCACCTTTCCCGCGCTGGTCGAGCAGGGCGTGTCCGTGCTCGGGATGGCACTCGCCTGCCTCGGGATCGGGCTGGCGGCCGCCCAGCTGGCCTCCACCCGCCGGAGCGCGCTGGCCCTCGGCGGGGTGGTGATGCTCGCCCTCTATGCCCTGGACGCGCTCGCCCGCGTCAATCCGGGCCTGGACGGTTGGGCGGCGATCTCGCCGTTCCACCTGGCGGACCTCACCACCGCGGTCGTACCCGGCGGCCACTTCGCCGGGGCGGCGACGCTCGCCCTGTACGGCATCGCGGTGGTGCTGATCGCGCTCTCCGCGCTCGGCTTCCAGCGCCGGGATCTGCTGGCCTCGCTGCTTCGCCGCCGGACGGGTGAGGCGCGGGTGGTGCGGTCGGCCTCCACCGTCCCCCTGCTGCGGATTCCCGTGCTGCGGAGCCTCTGGCAGCAGCGGATCGGGCTCGCTGGATGGGTCATCGGGAGCGTCGCGGGGGCGGCCTTCATCGTCTCCATCGCCCGCGGCACCGGCAAGCTCCTCAAATCGGCCGGCGGCTTCAAGAACTACGTCGCCGCGGCCGGGACCAGCTCCGCGGCGACGGCTGTGGTCACCTCCGTCTGGCTCAGCATCGCCGCGGTGATCGTCGCCGCCTACGCGATCACCCAGACCTCGCACTGGGCGAGCGAGGATGCCGGAGGGCGATTGGAGATGGAGATCGCCCAACCCATCGCGCGCTGGCGGGTCGTCGCCGAGCGAGCCGTCGCCCTCGTGGTCGCGGCCGTGGTCATGGCCGCGGTTGGATCCGTGGTGACCGCCGCGATCGCGCCCAGCCAGGGTGTGCACCTCGACACGGGAGGGCTCGTCACCGCGACGGCGCTGCTGGCCCTGCTCGCGCTCACCTTCGGCGCCGTGGGGGCGCTGGTCATCTCACGTCTTCCCCGTGTCGCCGTTCCCGTGCTGGCGGTGGTCGCCGTGGCGGGCTTCTACATCCCCCTTTTCGCACCCCTCTTCACCTGGCCGAGCTGGGTCCTGAACCTCTCCCTCTTCCACCTCTACGGGGCGCCACTCACCACCGGGGTGTACTGGACCGGGCTGTGGGTGATGCTGGCGATCGTCGTCCTGGGTTTCGGCGGGGCCACGGCGGCGATGCGCGTCCGCGAGGTCGGCAGCTGACCTGAGCAGACGGAGGGGGTCCTCCGCGAGGTTCGTCCTGGCCGCGTGCATGCCCGGGTGAAGCGCGCCGCCGGCTGCCACAATCGCCGCGTGACCGGCGGTCTCCAGGTATTCGGTTGCTTCTGCGCGGGCGTGTTCCTGCACATGTGCGTCCTCCATTTCTTCCGTTTCGAGGAGACCGCCGCCCATCCCATGATCAGGATGTGGAGCCGGCCCCGACTGGCGAGCTCGATATCGGCAAGCATTCAGCTCGCCGCCGGTGTGGTGATTTTTCTCGCCGTCGATTACCGCTTCGCCTTCAACTTCGACACGCTGGGCCTGGTGGTCGGGTCCTGCTTCTGGGGCGTGCTGGGGGCGGTGATGTGGAGTGGCGACCGGGGCGCAGCCACGTGAACTGAGCGGAGGGTTCACCGCCGGTGCCGCCGGCGGGGCCCGGTCCAGCAGTTCGTGGAGAGTGAGCGCGCGGCGTCAGCCGGAGCGGACCAGGGCGCTCGTGCTAGCGTCGGGTGGCAGATGTCAGGAACTGCCGTTCCGCCGCGCCGGCTGCCGGTGTCGTTTGCCGAATTCGAGGACGTCGACATGCGGGTGGGGCGGGTGCTGAGCGCCGAGATGGCCGTCGGGACACGGGCGCCGTCTCGGATCGTGAGGGTCGATCTCGGGGCGCTCGGGACGATCCAGTCGGTCGCTCAGCTCGCCCTGGTGCCGGAGGCCGAGCTGGTCGGGCGGAACGTGGCCGTCTGCATCAACCTGGGCCCGCGCAGGATCGGCCGGTACGTCTCCGACGCCCTGGTCCTCGGGGCACCCCATCCCGACAACCCGGAGGGTCAGGGCCAGGCAACACCGCTCTACTTGGACGCCCGCGCCGAGCCGGGCAGCCAGATCTTCTGATGACGGCTCTGCCGCCAGGTGATCGGTGGTGGGGGAGGAGGCTGGAGCGAGAGGGGTGCTCGAAGCCGTGACCCTCCCTCGCACTGCGCTCACCGCCCGGCCCGGCCCTCCGGCCGAGCCCGCATCAGCTCCTCGAAGCGGTCGGGGGGGATCGGCGGGCTGAAGAGATACCCCTGGAAGACGTCGCAGCCGTTGCGCCGGAGGAAGGCCAGCTGATACTCGGTCTCGACGCCCTCCGCGGTCACCCGCAGACCCAGCCTGTGGGCGAGGGCGATCATCGCCGCCACCAGCGGTGACTCGTCCTCCGCGTGGTTGATGTCGCGGAGGAATGACCGGTCGATCTTGAGGCGATCGACGGGGAAGGTCGCCAGCTTGCTGAGGCTCGAATACCCCGTGCCGAAGTCGTCGATGGCGACGGTGATGCCGGCGCGGCGCAGCTGGCGCAGCTCGTTGAGGGCCGCCGCCGGCTGTGCCACCGCGGAGGTCTCGGTGATCTCGATCTCGAGGCGATCCCGGGGAAGACCGGTCTCGAGAAGCGCGGCTGACACCCTGTCGACGAGCTCGCCCTGACCCAGCTCGCGCCCTGACGTGTTGACGGCGAGGAGGAGATCTCGGAGGCCCGCGGCTCGCCACTCAGCCACCTGCGAGCACGCCATGCGGAGCACCCAGGTGTCGATCTCGCTGATCACCCCGATCTCCTCCGCGAGCGGGATGAAGGCGTCGGGGAGGACGAGACCTCGGGTTGGGTGGTGCCACCGCACCAGGGCTTCGCAGCCGACGATGGCGCCGCTCTCCACCGCGACGATCGGTTGGAACAGCAGGGCCAGCTCTCCCCGCTCCACGGCATGGCGGAGGTCCTGGTCCAGGTCCAGGCGCTCCGTCGCCGGCGCCAGCATGCTGGGCACGAAGACCTCAACTCGGGACCTGCCCGCTGTCTTGGCCGCGTACATGGCGAGCTCGGCATTGCGCAGCAGCTCACCGGCACCCACATTCGCTCTCGACGCCGTGGTGACACCAATGCTCAGGCTGATCACCAGGCTACCGCCCGCGAATTCGAGGGGGAACTGGAACGCCTCGTGGAGGCGCTCCGCGGCCTCGAGCGAGTCGCCGGCGCCGCCGACCTCCTCGAGGAGTACGGCGAACTCGTCGGAACCGAGCCTGGCGACGGTATCGCCGGGGCGGAGCGCTGCCGATATCCGCGCCGCCGCCGCCTGGAGGAGGGAGTCTCCGGCTGGGTACCCCATGCTGTCGTTAACCGTCTTGAAGTGATCCAGGTCGATGACCAGGATCGCGACGGTTGCGCTGCGCCGGCGCATCCGGATCAGCGCATGCGCGACCCGCTCAGCGAACAGGGGTCGGTTGACGCCACCGGTCAGGGGGTCGCGGAAGGCACCCTGGCGTAGCTGCCGGTCCAGCCGGTTGCGCTCGGTCACGTCGTTGACGAGGGAGAGGATCCCAGGACGCCCGGCGAACCGCAGGGCCACGGTGGTGACCTCGACATCGATAACTCGCCCGTCCCGCAGGTGGTGACGGGCGCTGAACGCCCCCTTCCCTCTCCGCGACCGGGCGAAGTCCACGGCGAGGCGGGCCACATCGGGGCGGACGGCGGCGATGGTGAGGTCGGCGAACTCCTCGGCGGAGTAGCCGTACGTTGCGATCGCGGCATCGTTGACGGCGAGGAAGCCCTGCGTCTCCGCGTCGACCACCCACATCGATTGGGGGCTCTGGAAGAACAGGCGGCGAAACCCGGCCTCGCTGGCGGCGGGGGCTCCCTCGCCTCGCTGACCCTTCTGGCGCAGCTCACTGATCAGCCGCGACCCGACCGCCGCCGATGCGACCAGGCCGGCCAGGAGCTGAAGGACAGCCGCTTGGGCATTGTCGAACGCGTTGGGACGGGATGAGGTCACGGTGAGCGCACCCAGGCGCATGTCGCCGCGGTGAAGGGGGATTCTGACCACAGACCGCGTCCTGAGGCGGCGGCACACCTCGGGATCCACCCGTGGGTCGTCCTCCGCGTCCTGGCAGACCTCCAGGGTGCTGCCCTCCAGGCCGCGCCAGGGGTCGTCCGGCGCCGAGAGGGCGGGCCGCGAGCGGCTGGCGGCACCGGTCCCCACCACCGCCCGGTGGACCGAGAAGTCGGCCTTGAGGATCTCGACGACGGCTCCGTCGGCCCAGCTGAGAGCTCGAGCCCGCGCAGCAGCTCGGTGGGCGATGGCGCCGACGTCGGAACCCAGATCGAGGATCTCCTGCTGGAACGAGGCGAGGGCGAGTATCTGCCGCACCGACGGCGTCAGCTCCAACCGGCGTTCGACCTCAGGGACGGGATCCGTGACCCGTCGTGGCAGGCTCGCCGACATCGCGTGGGTAACGCTAGTCCTGAATGGGGCGCCGTGCAACTTATTAGTCGCCGCCACGGGTGGCTGCCGTCGCCACGACCGGGTGCCGCCAAGCTCCCTACGGCCCGCTCCGGGGGCCGGCCGGGATCTGCCCGCTCACCTGACCCGCCACGGCGCGCGACCTGCGAAGCGTCGCACGGAGCCGCCAGAGTTCGGCGGCGGCCCTGGCGATGACCCGGAGCCGTGCTCCGGTCGGCACTCCGGTCAGGCGCGGGTAGTGAGACACGCCGACATCGACGACGCGAAAGTGGCGTTGGCGCGCTCTGAGCAGCAGCTCCGTGCTGACCAGCGCGCCCTCGGATGTCAACCCCTGGCCCACCTCCCGGGGGAAGAGCTTGAACCCGCAGTTCACGTCCCGGGCGGTGGTCCCGAACAGAGCGTTGACCAGCGTGAAGAAGGCGAAGTGGTTGAGGCGGCGGATCATGGGATCAGCACGTCTCGTCCGGTAGCCACAGACCACGGTCGCGCCATCCCAGTGCTCCAAGAGGAGTCGGAGGTCGCGCGGGTCGAACTGACCGTCGCTGTCCATCAGCAGAACCGCCTCGCCGACGGCCGATTCGAAACCACTGCGGAGCGCGGCCCCATAGCCTTGGTTGTTCGCGTGTGAGACCACGCGGACAGCGCCGAGCTCGCTGGTGATCAGCCGGCAGGCCTCCTCGGTCCCGTCCGAGCTCCCATCGTTGACCACGATGACCTCGAAGTCGCTGAAGCCGGCCTCACGCACGGCTGCGCAGCTCCGCCTCACAGTCGTCGCGATCACGGCCTCCTCGTTGTACGCTGGGAGCACGACGCTGACGCTGGCCGGTCGGGCCAGCCCGCCCACGCCAGCGCCAACGACCACCACATTGTCGGGAATCGCCAATGGGTCTCCTCAGGTAGCGTTCGGGCAACGCAGCCCCGGCGATGGTATCGGAGGCGGACTGTGCCAGCAAGACAGCGTAGTGACGATCAGGCAACGCCTCGAGGGGCGCCGTCTTGGCCCATCCGGTGCCCCGCCAGGAGATCCTGCCCCGTCGCCAGGTAAGAAGAAAGCCACCACGCTGCCTCTCTCTTCTGTGGGGCTCAACATCTCTCCTGTGGCCGTCCAGGGCTCCGAGGAAGCCGCCTTCGAGAGTGCCGTCGTCGCTCCACATGCCGAGCGCCTCCTCCGGCTCGCCCTCGCGGTGGTCGACGATCCCGGGGAGGCTCAGGACGCGGTTCAAGAGACCTTGCTGGTCGCCTGGCGGCATTGGCCATCGTGGGCGAGGTTGACCAACCCGTCGGCGTGGTTGACGCGCGTCTGCGTCCACCAGTGCGTGCACCGCCGGCGTCTGCTCGAGCGCTGGGTGTTTTGGTCTCCCGACCAGTGGGCTGCGGCGAAGGCGCAGGTGTCCGAGCTGGATGGGCGCCTCTTTGACGTCCATCGCGCCTACCTGCATCTCTCGCCCTCGCAACGGGCGGTGCTCTACCTGCATCTCCAGGAAGGGCTCACGGTGGAGAGCTGCGCCGGCCAGCTCGGCATCCGGCCGGGGACGGCCAGGAGCCACCTCGGTCGTGCCCTGAGCAAGCTGAGGAGGGAGCTCATCGATGTCTGACCCCGGAAACCTCGATGAGGAGGTGAAGCAAATGACTCGAGACTACCTGGATCATCGGACGCGCCGGGTGGCGCTGTTCTACCTCGGCCCCAGGCCGGTTGTGCGCTGCCGCCAGGGGCACCTGTTCACCACAATGTGGGTGTGGGGCGGGTCGCTCAAGGCGATCCGCTTGGGGCCGCTGAGGTTCCAGCGCTGCCCTGTCGGCAAGCACTGGACCCTGGTGCGCCGCGCTCGCTACTCCGAGGTGACGGAAGATGAGGTCCGCAGGCTCGCTGGGCAGCACCACGACGTGCCGATCCCGTGAACGCCCTTGAAAAGTTCCGCGCTGGATGGTAGGAAGGGAGTGTGCCGATCCTCCCCAAGGAGCGTGATCCTCGGCTGATCACCATCCGTCGCGGGGGCACTCTGACCGACGAACAGCACCGACTGCTGGCGGATTGGGCCCTATTGTGCGCCGAGCACGTGCTGCATCTGTTCGAGGAGCACCAACCTGGTGACAGCCGGCCCCGCGACGCCATCGAGGTCGGTCGGGCCTGGATCCGCGGCGAGGTGCGGATGGGTGACGCACACCGAGCCGCTTTCCAGGCGAATGCCGGGGCGCGCGGAATGGCTGATCCAGCGAAGTTCGCTGCATTGTCGGCGGGTCAGGCGGTGGCGGTGGCTCACGTCGCCGCCCATGAGCTGGGCGCTGCTGCGTACGCCATCAGGGCGGCCGGCGCATGCGTTCCGGGCGACGACGCTGCGCGAGCTCGGGCCAAGGAACGGGAGTGGCAGCGGGAGCATCTCCCTACCGCCATCCGTGAACTTGTTCTCGATGATCAACGACGCCGGAGCGCCATCTGCTGGGACGTCTTCGACGACTGATCCGAAGCCTGTCACTCATCCGCTTTGCCGCGGCGGCGTATGTACCCCCCGAACGGTTCATTCGCACCACGCGCGGCTGATTCAGTGGTTGCGTTCCCCGGGGGCGGCCGGTAATCCGCAGCAAGGCGATTGAGGACTCTGACCTATGAAAGGTGGGGGCCCCTCGACGCGCTCGGGCTTGACAAGGTCGAGTGGTGGCTGGATAGAAGCGTGGTGGTGGGATGGCTACCTTCTCGGCTCGTACCGCAACGCCACTGCGCCGGAGCCGAACTCCAGCCGGCTCACGAGCTTCAAGTCGACCTGCTTCGATAGCCCCGCGAACAACGTTGGCCCGTGGCCCGCGAGCCTGGGATGCACCACGAACTCGTACTCATCGATCAATCCCAGCTCCGTCAACGCCAGTGGGAGCTTCACACCTCCCACGAACAGTCCCTTGCCCGGCTCCCGCTTGAGTTGCTGAACGGCCTTGCCCAGATCCCCGCGCACGAGTTCCGCGTTCCAATCGACCTGCGCCAGGGTGCTCGACACGACGTACTTCCTTGCCGCGTTGATCGTCTGGGCGAAGCGTTCCATCCAATCAGGTCTCGCTCCCGTCGGAGCCGGCGGCCGCCACGCTGATTCCATCATGTCGTACGTCACCCGGCCAAAGAGAAGGGCATCGGCCTGCTCGAGGTTCTCGACCGCGTGACGATGCAAGTCTTCGTCCGCGGGGATTGCACGATGATCGCAGCACCCGTCCAACGTGACGTTGATGGAGTACCGAAGGGGTCGCATCTCGCAAGGGTACCGCCGTTGAGGTACACGGGGGATGTGTCGCTCAAGCAGTGATCTGCTGTAATCCATCCTCGGAGCCAACCGGTGCGGGAGACGAGGCTCGAAATCGCGACCCCTGCTTAGCAATAAAGGCGGGCGTTTCCGGTCAGATCCGAATACGCGACCGCCGATGGCCTGGTATCCAGCTCTCATTTGAGATTTCGTAACCCGCGGTCGACCGCCACTTTGCAGGGATTGGGCCTCGCCGCCAACCTGACCTCGCCGGGTAGCGGGTCAGTGTGGTGGACGGCTCAGAGCCCAGGCGTCCAGGTGTGGGAGCGCTCGCCCCAGCGCGTCGGCAAACTGAACATCGTCGGCGCGCCTCGGTACCAGAAGGCGCCTCCCGCCGGCAACCAGCACCGCATTCCGCGAGGGAAAGCGGCGGCGGCCAAGCTCCGTCACGTGAGTCAGGGGAACTTCGATGGTGGCGAACGGAGCCCGCCATGTGAGCCGGCCGTCGCTGAATTCGACTTCGTAGGCCACCCGATAACCCTGCAGAAGCCCTAGGACGGCGGTGGTGAGCGAAACCGCCACACCCAGGACGGAGCCCCAGCCCCACCCCGTTCCGCCATGCAGGATGCCTGAGGCGGTGAAGAGCAGCGCCCCGATGCCCCCCGTCACGATGGTCATGACCCGAAGCCCGGCCTGCCGCGGGCCGGTCCGGTAAACGGACGATTCAAGGGCGGCGGTGCTCACCGCCGGAGCTTAACTGGAACAGTCAGGGCCTGTCCCGCCGGAGGAGTCGGCGGTAGTGGGTTGAACTGACCCGCCACCCTCGGCGGGTAATGGGCAATTGACCCGCTACCCCTCGCCGGGGCTGCTTGGGCTCGACGAGGCCTTGCCTGAATTGGGATTTAGCCTCGGAGCCAACTGGAGCGGGAGACGAATGAAGCCACTTGAGCTGCGGCGATAGATTGGCTTGAGGTGCTTGATAGTTCTGGCTGTTGTGCGCCGGCAATTATCAAGCCGCTCGCGTGGCGGGGCTGGTAACGAAGCGTCCGGACCAGCGTGTCGAGATGGTGACGGAGGACGTAAGCTCCAAACTCCTCAGGTCACTCAAGCACTACCCTGTGCTGACTATGCCTGGACCCCCGACTTTCGGCGAGTGGAGAGACGATCGCAGTCTGAGAAGCGAGCTTCTCAGGGTCCAGATTGATGTAGCTCGCCGCAACCTGGCCAGCCTGGAGGAGAAGGACGATCGGAGCCTGGAGCGGGCAGCCGAAGAACATCTCGGCGTCAGTCGACGTGATATGGCTGTCTTCGGTGGTCCTCTCCCGACGGACGAACCGATGCGGAGCAAGCTGGCCTTGCGTCGTGTGGCTCTTGACGCGGAACGATTTGGGGCGAAGGCGGGAGGTGCCAACCCCGGCTCCGCGCCCGAGTTCCTGCCAACGAGGTTTGGCCGGACAGAGGTCGCGCTCCCAACCTCCGCTGCCTACTACTTCGGTTCAGGCACCCTCGCAGCTGGGCCTCTGATTGTGCGCGTGTTCCGATTCGCGAATCAACCGGGCGGCCCGACACACCTTTCCGTTTGGTCCCCAGCTACATCCGCCGCTGAAGCCGAGCGGTATCGCTTCGAGCTCGTTGAGAAGGCCTACGACGTCGAGAATCCCTTCCGGGGGACCACCCTCTCGGCAAAGTTCTACCGCACTCTCGACTTCGAAGTAGTCAACGACTTCAGGGCGTCCCGGACTGACCTGATACTTCCTCCCACCATCTGGGACGACATTGATGAGAACGTCGGCGGTTTCTTCGCCAAGGTAGATCGCCTAGAGGGCTCGAATCTAACCGCCAATAGGGGAGTGCTTCTTGCTGGGCCACCGGGGGTAGGCAAGACAGCGCTCTGCCGGGTTCTGGCGGCCGAGCTCTCCGGTCAGGTCACGGTCGTCGTATGTAGAGCCAGCGTCGCCCAGCACTGGCTACATCTGTTGTATCGGGAGGTGGGTCATCTCACCCCTGCCCTGGTGCTCCTTGAAGACCTAGACCTCATCATCGGCGATCGAGATTTGCCTAGCACGAACATCTCCGCGCTTGGGGAATTCCTAACGGTTCTCGACGGCCTCATGACTGAGCACAGCGGAGTGGTGACGATAGCGACCACGAACGACCCCGCTCCGATCGACCGAGCTGCACAACGCAGTTCTCGCTTCGATCGCATCGTCGACTTCCCGCTGCCCGACGCCGTCGCACGCAGCCGCATTCTTCAGGTGTACCTGCGCTCCGTCCATTTCGTCGGTGACCTGGATCGGATCGTGGATGTGACTGAGGGCGCAACCGGCGCCGACCTTCGCGACTTGGTCACGCGCGCCGCGCTGCGCCACAGCGACCTGGTCAGGAGTGAGGATCTAATCAAGCTTGTGGGTGACCAGCGTTTCACCGGCGGCCACGACGGAACTGCGACCCACGTACTGTGACGACTTCGCTGACCTGACCTTTGGCGGGTAGCGACTATCACCCCAGCAGTCGCTCGTGCGGCCCGCCACCGAGGCGTCACGACCGCCGCCTCTGTCAGTCCTGTCCGGCACTGACCCCTTGGAAGAGGAACTTACAGTACCGGGCGCCTCTCCGAGCCAACTGGAGCGGGAGACGAGGCTCGAACTCGCGACCCCTACCTTGGCAAGGTAGTGCTCTACCACTGAGCTACTCCCGCGCGCGAGGGGGGAGTATAGCGCGGGTCCCCGATCCTGCACCCCTCCGCCGACCTCGAGGAGGCCCCTTGCGGCACGGGCCCTGCACCCGCCCCCACCCGCCCGCGCGGCATCAGCGACGTCGCGAGGAGGGAATGGGGATCGCGCTGGCGGGGTCAGGCGACGCTGACCCGCTCTCCGAGCTCACGCAGGCGCTCGAAGGTGTAGATGCCCGTGGAATGGCCGTCGGCCCACACCGCGTTGAGCCCGTAGGCGCCGACCAGGCCGATGTCGGCCAGCTCGTCCTCACCCGCGGTCAGCTCTGGCTGGGCCGAGAATCGCCCGGGAAGGCCCATCTCGCCGGCGCAGACCGCGCAGGGGCAGGCTCGCCGCAGGACCGCGAAGGGGATCCGGTGGGTCGTCGCGTCGCCCCATTCGATGAGGAGGGCGTGTTTGGCCTCGTCGTAGTCGAAGCGAAGCGGCCGGGTGCGGTCGGGCGCGGGGATCGGCATGGGCGGGGTGGGGCGTCTCGTGCGGTGGGGTGCCGGCGGCGTCGGCGGCTAGCGGAGCAGGTTCTGCAACTTCATGGCCAGGGCCATGTCGCCGCGCACCTTGAGCTTGCCGGTCATGAAGGCCATGGTCGGGTCGAGCTTGCCCGTGGCGAGCCCGACGAAGTCGCCCCCGGACATGGAGATGGTGGTGTTGGGGTTGTCGGGGGCCCCGGGCCCCGCCTCGCCGGCTCCGTCTTTGAGCACGATGTGGTACGGGCCGCCGTCGTCGCCGCTCAGGTCAAATTGGTATGCAGCGTTGGTCGTGCCGACCTTGGTCGGGTCGGCCAGCCGGCGGTTGACTTCATCGAAGATCTCGTTGACGGTGGTCACGGACGGCATCCTCCTGCGTCGGGCGGCTCTCGCCTCTGGGTTCCGACCCGTCTCAGAGTAGCGTCTCGATCTGTTCCGCCCTCGGCGGCCGCGACCGGGAGGCGCTCTCGGAAGCGTCGGGTTCGTCGCTCGCGGGGTGCTCGACCAGCGCGATGACCCGGGTCGCCATGAACCGCCCGGTGCGCACCGCCTGCCCGCCACGGGTCACCTCGCTGACCTCCACGACGCCGCGGGCGGTGCTGACCTCGACCTTGCGGCCGGCACGGGTGGCGGTTATCTCGTAAGTCTGTGCCGACCCGCCGGTGTCGATGACGATCTCGACCCGGTCACCCTTCATGGACGGGATCGTACTCTGATGACGCTCAGGGCGCTGCGCCAGGCGCAATCGGGGGAGTTCGGCGGCGGGAGATCCCGGCGGCTCTGGGGTGGGGTCCCGGTGGTCTACACTGCGACCGCCGTGGAGTGGTGGATCTTTTGGGTGGTGGCGGCGGTCCTTCTGGCCGCAGGAGAGGTCCACACGCAGGCCTTTTACCTGCTGTTTGCGGCGGTGGGTGCGGCGGTCGCCGCCGTGCTCGGCGCCTTCGGCGTGACCATCTGGCTGCAGGTGCTGGTCGGAGCTGCCGCCGCGTTCGGCGGCGTGTTCGCGATCCGGCCCGCGCTCAAGCAGGCGATGGAGGGCCGCATGTCCGCCCCCTACCGGTTCCCCGGCCTGGCCGGCGGGCTGGTCGGTGCCCGCGCCGTCACCGTGGACACCGTGGGCGATGAGCACCACCCCGGCCACGCCATGCTCGGCAACGAGCGGTGGCTTGCCATCACCGATGCGCCCGAGCCGCTTCCCACCGATACCGCGGTGGTCGTGGCCGCGGTGCGCGGCACGACCCTCCTGGTGCGCGCCAGCGGCGCGCCTCGTCTGCAATAGGCCCGGGTTCCGCTGATGATCCCGGGCAACACGTGAGGAGCTGACCGGATGGGCCTGTTTATCGCTCTCGGCGTCGTCGTCCTTCTCGTGCTGGTCGTTCTCGGCACCGCCGTGAACCTGGTCCAGCAGGGGTTCAATGGAGTCATCACGCGCTTTGGCCGGTACCACAAGGAGGTCGGCTCCGGGATCTGCCTCATCTGGCCCTTCTTCGACCGGCTGGTGCGGGTCGACATGCGTGAGACCCCCCGCACGGGGGACCGGCAGGACGTCATCACCCGTGACAACGTCGCCGTCGCGGTCAACGCCACCATCTTCAGCCAGGTGATCGACGCCAAGGCTGCACTGTTCAACGTCTCCAATTACTTCATCGCCATCGATCAGCAGGCCCGCACCACCCTCCGTAACGCCTTCGGTAACGTAAGCCTGGACGAGGCCCTCTCCTCGCGCGAACAGATCAACGCGGCGATGCAGCAGCAGATGGAACAGGTCACTGACAAGTGGGGCATCCGGATCAACCGGATCGAGATCGTCGATATCAGCCCTCCCGGCCAGATCCTCCAGGCTATGGCGCTGCAGAAGCAGGCCGACCAGGAGAAGCGGGCCCGCATCCTCCAGTCCGAGGGACAGCAGCAGCAGGCGATCAACATCGCCGAGGGCAACCGGCAAGCGGCGATCAAGCAGGCGGAAGGCGAGCGGCAGGCGACCATCCTCCGCGCTGAGGGTTCGCGGCAGGCGGCCATCCTCGAGGCCGAGGGGCGTGCCCTGGCCATCGCCAACGTCTACGAGTCGATCAAGAAGGCGGAACCCGATCCGACCCTGGTCGCCATCCTCCAGCTGGACACCCTGAGCAAGTTCGCCGACAGCGACAACACCACCATCGTGGTGCCCGCTGAGTCCGCCGCGCTGATGGGCGCGGCACAGGCGCTCCGCGGTGTCCTCGGGGCTGTCCCCTCAGGTGAGGGTACGCCGCCGCCCGTCCGCCTCCCGGCGCCGCCTCCGGCGAAGTGATCGTCTCGCCGGCACGGCGAGGCCAGACTGCGGCGGCGTAGCGTTGCCGCCACCATGACCGACCGACCCTCCTCCCAGGACGACCTCTTCGGAGCCGTTCAGGAGGAGGGCGGTCGGCACGTGGAGCCGTCCGCGCCTCTCGCAGCCCGGATGCGGCCCCGCAGCCTCGACGAGCTGGTCGGGCAGGACGCCGTGATCGGGCCGGGCAGCGTCCTCCGGGAGGCGGTGGAGGCCGATCAGCTGCCGTCCCTGATCCTCTGGGGCCCCCCCGGCAGTGGCAAGACGACCCTCGCCATGCTGCTCGCCGCCCGGACCCAGGCCAGCTTCGAGCACGTCAGCGCGGTCTCCGCCGGGGTCGCCGACCTGCGGCAGATCGTCGCCCGGGCCGGCGAGCGCCGGCGCCTCGGACGCCGGACCGTGCTCTTCATCGACGAGATCCATCGGTTCAACAAGGGGCAGCAGGATGCGGTGCTCCCCTACGTGGAGAGCGGTCTGGTCCAGCTGCTCGGGGCGACCACCGAGAACCCGAGCTTCGAGGTCAACGCGGCGCTCCTCTCCCGGACCCGTGTGGTCCGCCTCGAAGCGCTCGACGCCGAGGCCCTCCGCACCGTCGTCCGCCGGGCGCTGGCCGATACTGAGCGAGGTCTGGCGGGCCGGGGTGTGGGCCTCGCCGCGGCGGCGGAGACGCGCCTGGTCGGGCTCGCGGGTGGGGATGCGCGCGTCGCCCTGGATGCATTGGAGCTGGCCGTCGTCGCCGTCTCGCGCCGGGGTGGGACGACCGTGGAGATCACCGACATCGAGGGGGCCCTCCAGTCGCCGGCTCTCCTCTATGACAAGGCAGGCGATCAGCACTACTGGCTGATCTCCGCTTTCATCAAGTCGGTCCGGGGCTCTGATCCCGACGCCGCCATCTACTGGATGGCCCGGATGCTGGAGGCGGGGGAGGATCCGCTCTTCGTCGCCCGCCGCCTGGTGATCCTCGCCGCCGAGGACATCGGTCTGGCGGACCCCCGAGCGCTCACGGTGGCGGTGGCCGCCCAGCAGGCGGCTCACTTCGTGGGCATGCCCGAGGGCTACCTGCCCCTCGCCGAGGCGACCCTCTACCTCGCCATGGCTCCGAAGAGCAACTCCACGATCCGCGCCTACGGCGCCGCACGCCAGGACGTGCTCGACACCCTGCACGAGCCCGTGCCCCTCCACCTGCGCAACGCGGTCACCGGCCTGGGCAAGGCGATGGGTTTCGGTGCCGGCTACCGGTACGCGCACGACGAGGTCGGCGGGGTGGCGGAGCAGCAGCACCTGCCGGATCGGCTGGCCGGACGGACCTACTACGAGCCAGGGGAGCGGGGCGCCGAGGCCGCCATCGCGGTGCGGCTGGCGGAGATCCGCCGGCGACTGCGCGGCGAGTAGCTGCGGTCGGGTCGACCCATACCCGCGGAAAAGCCGCTCCGCGAGTTGTGGACGGGTAAGGGGGGACGGCGTCCGCTACGATGGCCCGGCCTCTGCTCCCTCCCCCGGGAGCGGCCCCCTACCCCCTGACAGCCACTAGGAATCGACGAGTCATGTCCCAGCGCCCCCCCTCCTCAGGCTCTCCGCGGCCCCGGCCCGCGGCCCAACCGCCGTCCAAGTCGCGCGGGCAGGTGCATGCCGCCGCCGGCCGGCGTCCCCCGACCAAGAAGCAGCGCCGGCGGATGGCGAACCAGCCGTCGCAGCCGGTAGTCCGCGCGTGGTGGCAGAAGCCCATCTACTGGGCGGGGGGAACCCTGGTCTTTGCGCTGGTCGTGGTGGTGCTGGTACTGCTCCTCCTGCCCCCGAGCTTCGCGGTGTCCACCCCGACCAAGGTCCCTGCGGCCGTCCTGACGGCGGTCACGAACCCGGGCGATCACGCCTTCGCCACCGTCGGCGAGGGCGGCCAGTCGGGGAATCTCAGCCGGCTGACCGGAACCAAGCCGCTCACCGACTCCGCCGGCAGGCCTGAGGTCGTCTACGTCGGGGGCGACTACTGTCCTTACTGCGGGGCTGAGCGCTGGAGCATGATCATGGCCCTCTCCCGCTTCGGGACCTTCACGGGTCTGAAGGAGATGTCCTCGAGCGGCACGGACATCTATCCCGACACCAGCACCTTCACCTTCCAGGACAGCGGCTACACGAGCCAGTGGATCCATTTCATTCCGGTCGAGGAGTACGACCAGAATGACAATCCGCTGCAGACCCCGAGCTCGACCATCGAGCAGATCGTCACCACCTACGACCAGGAGCCGTACACGGCGTCAGCGGCCGGCGATCCCGGTCTGCCCTTCCTCGACATCGGTGGGGACTACGTGCTCTTCCAGACCAGTTACTCACCCTCCATCCTCCAGGGCTTGACCTGGACGCGGATCGCGTCAGACCTCAGCAACCTGACCAGCCCCGTGACGCTCGCCATCGTCGGAAACGCCAACTACCTGAGCGCGGCGATCTGCCTCGCTGACAGCAATCAGCCGGCCGCCGTCTGCTCCTCGGCGTCGATCCAAGGCATCGAGACCGCCCTCACCGCTCAGTCGACCGTCGGCAGCTGACCGCGACGACCGCTCGGGTGGCGGACAGCAGTCCATCCGACGCTCCTCCGACTGTCCCGGACCAGTCGGCCGGGGTGTCGCGCCGATGGCGTTTCGAGCACGGGAGAGTTTCGATCCGAAAGGCCGCCACATGGCACCGCGATGCGCGCCCTATAAGGGAGGAATGGTGGCGATCGCTCCCGGGGAGGTGCCCTGGGCTCCTCAGGCCAGCGATGGAGATGGCCCTTCTGTACCCGGGAGCCTGAGGGCAGGGCAGGTCCTTTTGCTCGCTGAGGGCGTGCTCTGGCTGGGGGCCGCGGCATGGACAGTCTGGAGGTCTGCAACCGGGCTGGGCAGCGTGAACTCGTTCTTCAGCCAGTGCCAGCAACAGCACTGCGGAGGCATGGCGGCGCTTGCCCTGGTTCCGATCGGCATGGCAGACATCTTCCTCGGGGCCATGTTGGTGGTGGGTGTCTTGTCCGCCGTGGTGGCCAACGTCGGCCTTGGTTGCGGCATGGCGCTGGCCAGGCGGGTCCGAGCTGCAAGGGTCATCGCGATCGTGATCGCCTCGCTGGGCGCTCTGGTCGACATCTCCTTGGTGAGATACGTCCCACCGGCAGCGAGCAGTCGCGATTGGCTGGCTGCCATTGAGGCCGTCTGGGCTCCGCCCCGTATCCCCGTCGTCCTCCTCGGCGCGACCACCCTTCTCGCCAACCTCGCACTCATCTACCTGCTGGGCTTCGCCAGCGGGACGACCGCCGCCTTCCTCCGTCCCCCGCCTTCCGCCGGCGCATGGGCCTACCCGTACCCCCGCCGCCCCCAGCACCGTCTCCGTAGGGTCAGCCACGCGACGACCCGGCCCAAGCCACGGTGGGACAGGCCTACCGGACTTTCACAAGAGGAGTGGGAGCGCTTGGAGGCGACGGTGGGAATCGAACCCACGATCAGGGTTTTGCAGACCCGTGCCTTACCACTTGGCTACGTCGCCGCACCAGCGAGGATACCCGAGCCGGCGAGGGCCGGGCCCCGCGTCATCGCTGTGGTCACCGCCAGGCGGCTACTCAGCGGGAGCCGCTCCACCGGCAGGCTGGGACGGGGAATCGGCCTCCGGAGGCAGCACGAAACCGACCTCGAGGGCATCGGCGAGCGCCCGTAGCCGGGCGAAGAAGCCCGCCGTGTGGTACGAGCGGGGCAGGCGCAGCCCGTGGAAGTCGTAATGGTGTGTCCATTCGTGGAGCAGCGTGTTGAGGAAGACCTTGGGGGCGATGACGCGCTGCTGGACCGCCGTGCGGTGGTAGATGCGGATGCGCGCCCAGGCGACCTCGCCCCGGGGGTCGAGCCGGTAGGTGTAGTAGCCGTACGTCTTGGATTGGAGGCGCTGCCCGTCGTGGCGGTGCACCTGTGGGCGGTCGGGGACAACGACCTGGCAGGGGGGGAGCCCGGCCTCCCGGCTCAGCTCGTCAATGAGGTGTTGACCGATGCGCTCCCGCTCGCCGGCGTCGTCGCCGACGCCGAGGACCCGGAGGGTCAGGCCCCGGGCGATCGGGGTCGGACGTACCGGCACACCGGTGGCGGCCTGGCTGCGACGGTAGCTGGACTCGGAGAACCGCCTGGCGAACATCCGTCCGCAGTATAGGTGCTCGGGCTAGACTGGGAGGCCCGCACCGGGCTGGCGGAATCGGTAGACGCAGCGGTCCTAAACACCGCGGGGGCGCTGCCCCATCCGGGTTCGATCCCCGGGCCCGGTACGCCTCTTCACGACCCTCACTGACGGGTGCGGCTCCCCCTGCTCCCGCCATGCGGCCTGGCGGTGACTGGAGTTGGGGACGCTGGGGTACATTGACCTCGGGAACGTCTCCCACTCGAGGCACCGCGATGATCGATCGGGTCAGCAGTCTGGTCGCCCGGGCGATGGACGCCGGGGTTCGCTGGCAGCTCGCCCGTCTCCCGGTGGAGACGCCCGCCCCGGGAAGCTGGGCACCGGCCGATCCCCAGGAGTTCTGGGCGGCCAGCCGCCTCCACGACCTCGCCGCGATCGCCGCCGGTCCGGTGTTGCGTCGCGACGCCGGCGGGGTGGAGGTCCGCGATCTGAGCGGGCCGAGCCGTGGGCCCGGGACCGACCCGGGAAGCAGCCGCTTGGAGGCCACCGCGCACCTCCGACCGGGCCGGCGCGACCTCCCCTTCGTGCTCGTCATCCATGGGCTGGCCGCGCCCAGTCCCTGGTACGAGGAGCGCCGTTGCCGGGCCCTCACGGCGGCCGGCGCCCACGCGGCCCGGATCGACCTTCCCCTGCATCTCCGCCGGCGCCGTCCGGGCAGCCGGAGTGGTGAGGGATTCATCCAGGCGGACCTGACGTGGACCCGCGAGATCGTTCGCCAGTCGGTGGAGGACTGCGCGGCGGTGCTGGCCTGGGCGCGCCGCGAGGTGAGCGATCGGGTGGCGGTCTGCGGGACCTCCCTCGGCGGTCTCGTCGCCGTCCTGCTCGCCGCCCAGTTGGAGCTCGACCGGGTGGTGGCCCTCGCCCCCTTCTGCGACCCCGCGTCGACCGTCCTCCACAACCTGCCGCGGCGCACCCGGCGGGTGGTCGGACTGGACGGCGGTGGGGGAGGGGTGTGGGGCTCCGACCGTGACCAGGCGCGACGGGTGGTGGAAGCGGCTCTCGCCCCCATCGTGGCCCGCACCTTCAGCCCCCCGGCCACCCCCGGCGAGCGGATCGCCATCGTCCGCCCGACCCTCGACGGGGTCGTCGGTGACGCGCCGATGGCAGAGCTGGCCGAGGTGTGGGGGGCGGAGCTGTGGAGCTACCCGCAGGGGCACGTCTCGGTGCTCAACGCCCCCGGTCTGGCCGCCCGGGTGTGCGACTGGCTGGTCACGCCGCATGCCGGCCTGCAGGGAATCGCCGGGCATGGCGCCGCGGCCGTGAGGGCTCCCGGGATCCAGGCCGCCACCTGATCTCTCCTCGCATACTGAGCCAATGCCCGTCCCTGAAGCGCAATCGGCGGCGGCTCCCCCCTTCATCCCAGCCTCTGTCCGGCGGTTCCGATTCCTGGGATGGCGGCTGGACCTCGCCACCGGGCTGATCGACCTCGGTTACGCGCTCGACGGTTGCGAGCTGCACGAGCGAGTCGAGCTCGGCGGTCCCATCGCCGGCCTCGACGCGGCTCGGACGGCGGCGCTCGAGCGTGCCGTCGCCCTGCTCCACCTCGTCGCCGGGGTCAGCTACTACAAGACCTGTTTCGCCCCCGAGATCTCGGTCGAGACGGACCCGCCCGATGCCGATCTGGCCGCCTTCGTTCACCACCTCTACACCCACGGACTGGCCGAATGCCGGTTCGTGAACGATCTCCGGGGGCGCGAGATCCCGCCCTTCCCGAGCACGGGGAGCGACGCCCCGAATGCGGGGCCCGCGGGGCTCGGCGACCGGCCGCTGGTGCCGATCGGGGGCGGCAAGGACTCGATCGTGACCCTGGAGGCCGTCCGCCTTGCCGGTCGGGAACCCCTCCTCTTCAGTGTGGGAAGGGCGCCCGCGGTGGACCGCACGGTCGCCGTGGCCGGACTGCCCCACGTCTCGGTCACCCGGGTCCTCGACCCCTGTCTCCTGGAGCTGAACCGCCGCGGCGCTCTCAACGGCCACGTCCCGGTGACCGCCGTCGTCTCCTGCCTGGCCGTCATCGCCGCTCTGGTCCACGGCGCGGGCGCCGTGGTGATGGCCGACGAGCGCTCCGCGTCGGCGGGCAGCCTCACCTGGGACGGCATCGAGGTCAACCACCAGTACAGCAAGAGCTGGGATTTCGAGCGGCGCTTCGCCGCCATCGTCGCGGGTCATGTCGCCGAGGACCTCGGCTACTTCTCCCTGCTCCGGCCGTGGTCGGAGCTGGCCATCGCCCGGCGCTTCGCCGCCTTCCCCGAGTATCACGGCGCCTTCGTCAGCTGCAACCGCGCCTTCCTGCTCGACCGCGACCGGCGCACTCCCAGCTGGTGCGGTGACTGCCCCAAATGCCGCTTCGTGGCGCTGGCGCTCGCTCCCTTCCTGGATAGAGACAGAATTGTCCTTATCCAGGGAAAGGACCTGCTGGGGGACCCCGCCCAGCTTCCGGGCTTCGCCGCTCTGCTCGGGATCGAGGCCGACAAGCCCCTGGAGTGCGTCGGCGAGGTGGAGGAGTCGAGGGTGGCGATGCGGCTGCTCAGCACCTCCGCGGAGTGGCGCGATGCCGCGGTGGTGAGAGTTCTGGGCGCCGACCCGCGGATCGCGGAGCTCCCCCCGTCGACCGTCGACGCCGTGCTGGCGCCGTCGCCGGAGCACGCGCTGCCCGCCGCCTACGGGAGGTTCGCCGATGCGCTTGGATGAGCTCGGAGGCCGGCGGGTCGCGCTCTGGGGCTTCGGCCGCGAGGGCCGGGCGACACTCGCCGTGCTGACCGCGATGGCGAACCCGCCCGCCGGCATCGCCGTCGTCACCGACGGGGCGCCCACGGATGCGGAGCGCGCCCCCGCCGCGGCCCTCCCCTGGCTCCACGGCGAGGAGGGGATCACCTGGCTCTGTGCCTCCGACGTGGTGGTCCGCTCCCCCGGCATCAGCCGCTACCGTGACGATGCCCTGCGGGTCGCAGCCGCCACCCGGGTCACGACGGCGACCAATCTCTGGGGGGCCGAGCATGAGGATGAAACGGTCATCGCGGTCACCGGCTCCAAGGGCAAGAGCACGACCAGTTCCCTGATCGACCACCTCGCTCGCGCCGCCGGCATGCGGACCGTGCTGGCGGGCAACATCGGCATCCCTCTGCTCGCGCATCTCCATCCGGAGCCCGCGCCCGACCTCTGGGTGCTCGAGCTGTCCAGCCATCAGATCAGCGACCTGGACTGGTCGCCGCGGATCGGCGTGCTCCTCAACCTCTACCGCGAGCACCTCGATTGGCACGGCACCGAGGAGCGGTACTTCGCGGACAAGCTCAACCTCTTTGCCCATCGACCCGGCATGGTGGCCGTCCTCAACCGCGAGGACGCGCGCACCCGAGCGCTCGCGCCGGCACTCCCCGGCCGGCACGTCTGGTTCGGCGACCCGGCCGGATATCACACCGACGGCAGCGCCATCCTCTGGCGGGATGAGCGGCTCGTCGACGGAGACCGGCTCAAGCTCCGCGGCCGGCACAACCTGCTCAACGCCTGCGCGGCCCTCATCGCGCTGGAGGAGGCCGGCGCCGAGGTGCGCTCCCTGGTCCCCGCGCTCTCCGGCTTCCGGCCTTTGCGCCACCGCCTCGAACCCGTGGGCGACGCCGGCGGGGTCACCTTCGTCAACGACAGCATCGCGACCATCCCGGAGGCGACGGTGGCTGCGCTCGACGCCCTGGAGGGGCGGCCAGTGGTGCTGATAGCGGGGGGATTCGACCGCGGACAGGACTACGCGTCTCTGGCACGGCGCCTCCGCCGGGACCGGGGCGTCCTCGCGGTCGTCACCCTGCCGCCGAGCGGCAACCGCCTGGCCGGGGAGCTGGCGGCGCTGCCGGGTGCACCCCCGGTCCTGTCGGCGGACGACCTCGACGAGGCGGTGCGGCTCGCCCGAGCTCACGCCATACCGGGGTCGGTGATGCTCCTCTCGCCCGGTGCTCCCAGCTACGGCGCGTTTCGCGACTTCGAGGCGCGGGGAGACGCTTTTCGGGCGCTGGTGGTGGACGGGGAGCCCGCCGCGCCGGCGTGAAGGGGATGTGCGACACGCCCTCGCCGACGGGCCGAAGCGGGTCCTACCGGTGACTGATATCCTCCCCCCACAGATGGACGCGAGCGGAGCTCTCCGGCAGGCGATGGAGGTGCCCGCCGAGGGCCGGCCCCTGACGGCGGGCGCGGCGGCTCCACTTGCGAGCGATGCGCAGGCGCTTTTTGGCCCGATCCTCGGCGAGCTCGCCGAGTTCGAGGAGCGCCTGGAGGCCTCGGTCGCCGCCGACCTGGGGCCGATGGCCGAGGCGATGCGCCACATCGTGCGAGCCGGGGGCAAGCGGATCCGCCCCGCGCTGGTTCTCCTCACCTCCCGCCTGGGCGATCCCCTGATGGACCACGTTTACAACCTGGCCATGGGCCTCGAGTTCATCCACACCGCGACGCTCGTCCACGACGACCTGATCGACCGCTCGCCGACCCGGCGCGGGATGTCCACGCTCCACGAGACGATGGGTGCGGCGCCGGCGATCATCATCGGCGACTACTACTTCGCGAAGGGCGCCAACCTCACCTCCGCCATCGGGATGCCCGAGATCGACGTGGCCATCAGCAACACGGTGATGACCATCTGCATGGGCGAGCTGCTCCAGATGACCAGCAAGGACGACTATCACCAGTCGCTGGAGGACTACCACCGCAAGATCGCGCGCAAGACGGCCGCACTGGTTGCCACCTGCTGCTTCTGCGGCGGAGTCGTGGGCGGTCTCGACCGGGACCGGCGTGACGCGCTGCAGCGGTATGGGCACAAGCTCGGCATGGCCTTCCAGATCGCGGACGACCTCCTCGACTACGTCGCCACCGAGGAGGAGCTGGGCAAGCCGGTCGGGGCCGATCTCCGCCAGGGGACGGTGACCTTGCCCTTCATGCTCGCCTTCCGGGACCCGGTGGTCGGTCCGGAGCTGGCCCGTGTTCTGGAGCGCCGGCCCCGGGGCGACCACGATTACGAGCAGGTCGTGAGCCTGGTCCGGCGGAGCGGCGCGATCGCCGCCACCGAGAGGGCGGCCCAGGAGTTTGCCCGCGATGCGCGTGGTGAGCTGGCGGTCTTCCCGCCCTCGCCGGCTCGGACCACGCTGGAGGCGGCCTGCGATTACGTCGTCGGGCGTCGCATCTGACCGGGGCCCCCACGAAGCCTGCTTCGTGGGGTGGGCTAACCACGGTGCCGGCGACGGCATCGCGGGATCGGGCCCGGCCCCAGGAGCTCTCCACTCCTTCGGGGCGTGCGTTCAGGACGGAGAGCCGCGCACTCCGCCGGGCGCGCGCGGAAGCTCCAACGCTCCGACCCGCTCCAGCTGCCGGCGGAAGCTCAGCATCCACGCGGTGAGTGCGACGGTGGCGGCCCCCAGCCCCGCGACCTCAGCCCCCATCCAGGGGAGCCCGTCGCCGGCGCCGCTGACGCCGAGCAGGGCGGCGATGCCGCTGACTGCGAGCCGCGCCAGGTCGGCGAGCGTCAGCTCGCTGACCACGATCAGGATCAATCTGGCGCCCACGTACTCCCGGCGCAGCCCCGAACGGATCTCCGCCGCGCTCAGCTCCCCCGCGGTGCTGCGGCCGGCAGGCGGCTCCACCGGCCCCCTCCGGATCCGTGCCGCGCTCCCCCCGAGGATCGCGGCTGCCAGCCACCCAGGCCAGACGGTGAGCGGGGACGATGCGTCCGCGAACAGTGCCGCAAGCGGGCTGAGCGAGGCCCCGCCGGCGCGGGCGCTGAGCGCCTGCTGGTGGAGGGCGAGGGCGGCGAACCCCCAACCGGCGGCCACGGCCGCGGCGAGCACCAGCGCCGCGATTCGCCCGGCCTGGGCGAGGCCGTCGAGGAGCAGCAGCTCCGTCGTCAGGGCCAGCCGAGCGGGAGCCCCGGCACTGTCGCGGTCCCGCATCGGTGGCAAGTCTAGGGCTCGCGCCCGGGAGGTTGGGCAGCGTGCGCATGCCGCCTGAGACGGGAGCGGGGTCGACGCTCCGCGTTCTCACCTACAACATCCTGCTCGGGGGCGAGCGCCGCGAGGAGCGGATCACCGGCGTGCTGGCGCGCAGCGGAGCCGACCTCATCGCCCTCCAGGAGGTGCAGGACAACGGCATGGTCGCGAGGCTGGCCGGCCAGCTCGGCATGACCGCGGTCTCCGGATCGCCGAGCGATGGTGGTCCGCTGGGGTTGGCGGTGCTGACCCGGCTGCCGATCGCCAGCCACCGCAACCGCCGCCACGCCGGGATGCTCCGCAGCCATCTCGAGGTGACCGTGGCACCCGGTCGCGGTGACCCTTTGCGTCTCCATGTCGTCCACCTGGCCGCCCGCTTCGGGGAGCGGGCAAAGGGAGAGACGCGGCGGATGGAGGAGCTGGAGCACGTTCTTGCCGACATCCGGAGAGAGCCGCCGATGCCCCACCTGGTCGTGGGCGACTTCAACTCGCTCTCTCCCGGCGACCACCTCGAGGCGACCGCCTTCTTCCGGCGCATGAATGCGCTGCGCAAGGCCGGGCTGCTCGTCCGCCAGGGCGGCGGCTGGATGGGCCCGCCCGCCGGGGCCGAGGGGGAGTCGACCGAGGCGCTGTGGCTGGAGCACGGCATCGACCCGCATCTCCAGGGTGGCGTGCCGGTGCTGCCCTGGGTGGTCGGACCGCTCACCGCGCTCATGCCGGAGCGGCGCGGGCTGGATCGCCTGCTCGGCCGGGCGATCGAGCGCTGGGCGGTGCCCCGCATGCTGGAGGCGGGGTACACCGACTGCTTCCGTCATCTCCACCCCCGTGCCCACGGCTACACCTGTGCGACCTGGATGCCGGCGGCGCGCATCGACTATGTCTTCGCGAGCCCGGAGGCGCTCCCCCGGCTGGTCGCGTGCGACGTCGTCGTCGGACGTGGGCGTGCCCAGCGCGAGACGGCGACCGCCTCGGACCACTTCCCGCTCGTCGCCGACCTGAGCGTCTGAGCGAGCCGCCCCTACGGAGCGGGCGGCGGTGCCTCGGGGCGGCTGGTCACCACCAGGTAGTAGAAGACGGCGCAGATGACCAGCCAGAAGATGAAGATGACGATGGCGCCCTTGCCGAGCGCGTAGTAGAGCGGGTTGGCGCCCACGAAGATGACGTCCCCCACGAAGGAGAGGACGTCACCGAGGGCGGCGAGCATCAGCCCGTACACCGCCCAGGCCCTCCCATGCGGGTGGAGCAGAAACATCAGCGCAAAGCCGGCCGTGGCCACCACCCAGCCGACCATCATCATCGCGGTGCCCAGCACGTCGACGGTCGGGAAGCTGCACAGGCTGAGGTTGCTGCAGAGGCCCGCCACGCCGGTGACGAAGAGGAGGGAGACGAGGGCGGCCAGGGTCCCGATGATCATCAGCACCCGCGCGAGGGCCCTGGCGGGGAGAGCCCAGTCGAACGGTGGCCTCTGCGCGAAGAACGGGTGGACGATGGGGTTGTCCGTCATCGGGGTGGGCATGGACGCCTCCAGATCAGGTGGTGCCGGGGTCGCCGGCGTCGCCGCCGTCGCCGCCGTCGCCGGCGCTGGGGCCGGCGGGTCCGACGCGACGGTGCCGCCGGCCGCCGCGGCGTCGGCGCGCCGGGTCGCCCCTGTGCTGGGCACCCGCTTCGCCATCCACCCAACGTGGTGGTGGGGGCTGGCCGTCGGCAAGGAGATCCCCGAGCGTCCTCCAACCGAAGGCCTCACGCCCGCGCCGGATCAGCTCCAGAAAGCAGCCCCAGGTCGCTTCCGCGTCGGCCAGCGCGTGATGCGGGCGGCGGTGAGGGACCGACAGCTCCACGCAGAGCCGTTCGAGACCGATCGTGTCACGGAGGTCGAACAGCTTGGCGGCGAGACGTGAGGTGTCGAGGTTGTCCGCGTCGAGGCTCTCGCCCAGGGTCGCCGCGATCAGCCGGCTGTCGAAGGCATCGGCGCTGTGCTCGACCAGCACCGCCCCGCGGCAGAAGCGCTGAAAGCGCTCCAGGACGGGTCGCACCGGGGGCGCGCCCCCGAGGGTCTCGCTGGAGATGCCGTGGATGCGCCGGGCAAAGGGATTGATGCGGTCATTGCTGTGCACCAGGGTCTCGAAGGACATCACGTGCCCGGTCAGGGTGAATGCCACGGCGCCCAGCTCGACCATCCGGTGGGGCGACTGGCCGGTGGTCTCGCAGTCCACGGCCACGAAGCGGAGCGCGTCGATCGGTGTCTCCGGCCCTGGGCGGGTGAGCACTGGCTCAGCCGGATCGTCGATGGCCGCGAAGGGCTCGTCCGTGACCGGGCCCAGTCGGGGCACGAAGGTGTCGCCGATCGGGACCGAACCGCGCCGCCTGCCGTAATGGCGGCGTCCCTGGACGTTGGAGTCGGCTCCGCCGCGCCCCCGTGGCGCGGCGATCGGAGACACCGGTTCGGGTCCCTCGCGGGAGGGTGGCTCGGATCCCCCCTGGAAGGAATCGGGCGCCGACGGCGCCGGCAGTGGATCAGTGAGGGACATGAGCGAATCTGGGGTCATCCTAGCCGCTTCGGGGTCCCACGGGGGCCGGGCGGCTGTCTGGGCGCAGTCGCGCCAAGGCGCTCGGGCGGGCTGTGCGCTGCCGGACCGTACCTATACTCGGGAGCGATGCCTCTGATCGCCGCCGGGATCAGCTTCCGAACGGCCCCCGTGGAGGTGCGGGAGCGTGCCGCCCTCTCGGACTCCGAGGCTCGCCATCACCTCCGATTCCTGCTCGGCCACGCGGGCCTGAGCGCCGCCGCCGCGCTCTCGACCTGCAACCGGACCGAGTACTACATCAGCGTCCACGAGGGATCGGACCCGGAGGAGGTCGTCCCCCGGCTGCGCCGGTACCTCGATCCCGCCACGGACCCCCCGGTGCCGGGCCACGTCACCGTCTTTCGCGGCGGCGCGGCGGTCGTGCACCTCTTCCGGGTGGCCGCCGGCCTCGACTCGATGGTGGTGGGGGAGACCCAGGTCCTCGGCCAGGTCAAGTCCGCGCACCGCCTCGCCCTGGAGACGGGCAGCCTCGACGCGCAGCTCGACTTCGTCTTCCGGCGGGCCATCGGCGCGGCCAAGCTGGCGCGCACCCGCACCGGGATCGGCCGGAGCGCCGGCAGCATCAGCGAGGCGGGCATGGCGGTCGCCGCCCAGGTGCTGGGGGGGCTGGAGGGTCGCACCGCCCTCCTCATCGGTGCGGGCAAGATGAACGCTCTGGCCGCCCGGCGCCTCCAGCGTCAGGGCGCCCGGCTCCGGGTCAGCTCGCGGGGCGGGGAGTCCGCGCTCGCCCTGGCGACCGAGCTGGGGGCCACCGTGGTGGGTGCCGACGAGTTGCGGGAGGCGATGGTCGCGTGCGACCTGGTGGTCACCGCCACCACCAGCGCCCAGCCGGTGGTCGACCGGGCCCTCTGCGTCGCGGTCCAGGTGGAGCGGGGTGGCCGCCCTCTCTGCCTGATCGATATGGCCGTGCCCCGGGACATCGCTCCCGATGTGGCCGAGGTCCCGGGGGTGACCCTGATCGACATCGACGAGCTCGGGCGCCGGGTCGGTGACGGCGTGCACGACCACCGGGCGGCGATCGCCGCCGCCGAGGCGCTGGTGAGCGAGGAGGTCGAGCGGACCCTCGAGGTGCTCAGCCAACGCGACGCTTCCGATCCCACCATCCGGGCCCTGCTGGCTCGTGCTGAGACGATCCGCCGCCTCGAGGTGGAGCGGACGCTGGCCCGCCTTCCGGCCGGCGATGCCGAGCTGGCGGAACGGATCGACAAGCTGAGCAGGAGCCTGGTCCGCAAGCTCCTCCACTCTCCCATCACCCACCTGCGGGCAGCCGCCGAGGATCCCGGGGTGGTGCTGACGCTCCGCGAGGCCTTCGGCCTCGACGAGCCCGCCGCCGGGCAACGGTGACGTCTGGGGCGCTCCGGCTCGCCACCCGCGGCAGCCGCCTGGCCCTGGCGCAGGCCGCCCTGGCGGCTGAGACGCTCCGTGCCGCGGGGGTCGAAGCCCTCCAGACGGTCGTCATCCGGACCCAGGGCGACGAGCGGCCGGGCACCCCGGTGGAGGGGCTGGAGGGCGAGGGGTGGTTCAGCGCGGCGCTCGAGCTGGCAATCTCCGAGGGCCGCGCCGACGCCGCGGTCCACTCTGCCAAGGATCTGCCGGGCAACCTCGCCGCCGGCCTGGGGGTGGCCGCCTTCCTGGAACGGGCGGACTGCCGCGACGCCCTGGTCACCCGCGATGGACGGGGTCTGGGGACGCTCGAGAGCGGCTCCTCCATCGGCACGAGCAGCGCACGGCGGGCCGCCTTCCTCAAGGTGCTGCACCCCGAGCTGATGGTTGTGCCGCTCCGCGGCAACGTGGACACCCGGCTGCGCAGGCTCGAGGACGGGGTGGTCGATGGTCTGATCCTCGCCTGCGCCGGTCTCGATCGCATCGGTGCGGGCGGGCGCATCAGTGAGCGGCTCGACGCACGGATCTTCGTCCCCGCCCCCTGCCAGGGTGCGATCGCCATCGAGACCCGTAGCGGAGGAGACGCGGCCGCCGCCTGCCTCCCGGTGGACCATCCGCCGACGCGGGTGGCCGCCGCCGCCGAACGCGCCGTGCTCTCCGCCCTCGGCGGGGGTTGCCTGCTGCCGCTCGGCGCGTGGGCGCGCATCGAGGACGGGCGGCTTGTCCTCACCGCCGCCCTGGATATCGGTGGAGCGCTCCGCCGGGTCGAGCTGGCGGGCGATGCCGCCGCTCCGGAGGAGCTCGGGGAGCGGGTCGCCGCGAGGCTGCGATGACCGCGACGCCGAGCCGCCCCCTCACCGGCCGCCGGGTGCTGGTCACCCGGGCCGCAGACCAGGCCGCGCAGCTCACCCAGGAGCTGCGCCAGCTGGGAGCCACGGTGATCGAGGTCCCCGCCATCACCATCCAGCCGGTCGCCTCGCCGGACGAGCTGCGGGACGCGGCCCGATCCCTGCGCGGGCATCGCCCACCCCGATGGATGGCGGTGACCAGCTCCAATGCGGCGGAGTCGCTCCGCGCTCTCAGCCTGCCCGAGGATCTCGCCGGCATCCGCGTCGCAGCGGTGGGGGAGCCGACGGCCCGAGCCCTGCGCGACATCGGGGTCAACGTCGAGCTGGTGGCGCCGGGAACGGGCGCCGGAGCCCTGGCCGACCGGCTCATCGGGGCGGGGGCCGGCGACGGTGCCATCTGGCTCCCCCAGGGAGAGGCCGCCCGGGTCGAGCTGGGCGATCGGCTGCGCCAGGCGGGAGCCGCGGTCGCGGTTACCGTCTGCTACCGGACGGTCCCGGTGGCCGGGCTGCGCCGCCTTCTGATCCCGGTCCTCGCGGAGCGCGTCGATGCGGTGACGCTCCTCAGTCCCAGCGCGGTCGAGGCCGTGATCGACGCCGTCGGGGCGGGTGCCCTCTGCGGTCTGAGCGTGGTCTGCGTCGGCAGCACCACGGCGGCCGCGCTGGGGCGCCACGGGCTCACGGCGGTGGTCGCGACCCGCGGCGACGCCGAGGGGGTGGCCGCGGCCGTGGCGGGCGCCCTCCGCGGGTGAGTAACCTGGGGCGGCCATGCCCTTCCCTGCGGAGCGACCCCGGCGCCTGCGGCGCACCCCGGCCCTGCGCCGGCTCTCCCGCGAGACCCGGCTGAGCGTCTCCTCGCTGGTCCTCCCGCTCTTCGTGCGCGAGGGCATCACGGCTCCGGTCGCCCTCCCGAGCCTCCCCGGACACCGGCAGGAGACGGTCGACAGCATCGGATCCGCCGTGGAGCAGGCGCTGGCGGTCGGAGTGGGCGCGGCGCTCCTCTTCGGGGTCCCGGAGCGCAAGGACGCGGTCGGCTCGGAGGCGTGGAACGGCGAGGGGATCGTCCAGTCCGCCCTGCGATCGCTCCGGAGCCGCTTCGGAGACGACTGCGTCCTCATCGCCGACTGCTGCCTCGACGAGTACACCGACCACGGGCACTGCGGGGTGCTCCGCGAGGACGGGTCGGTGGACAACGACGCCACCCTCCTGCTCTACGCGAAGGCGGCTGTTTCCCAGGCCAGAGCCGGGGCCGACGTCATCGCCCCGAGCGGGATGATGGACGGCCAGGTCGCGGCGATCCGGGCCGCCCTCGACGCCGAGGGGTTCGCCGAGACCTCGATCCTCGCCTACAGCGCCAAGTACGCGTCGGTGATGTACGGGCCCTTCCGCGATGCGGCGGACTGCGCTCCGCGGAGCGGCGACCGGCGTGGCTACCAGATGGACGTGGGCAACTCCCGGGAGGCGGTGCGCGAGGCGCGACTTGACGTCGCCGAGGGGGCCGACATGGTGATGGTCAAGCCGGCTCTGACCTGCCTCGACGTGATCGGACGGGTGCGGGCGGCCGTCGACGTCCCCCTCGCCGCCTACAGCGTGAGTGGCGAGTACGCGATGATCGCCCACGCTGCACGAGCCGGCGCCTTCGATGAGCGAGCCGCGGCCCTCGAGGCCCTCACCGCCATCCACCGCGCCGGCGCGGACATCATCATCAGCTACCACGCGCTCCAGGCAGCGCGGTGGCTTCGTGAGGAGTGACCGAGGACCAGGATGAAGCCCCCCACCACCCCGCGCCGACTTCCGTTCATCATCGCCGCGACGGTGACCCTCGTGGCCGCCGCCGTCGCCGGAGCGGTGGCGCTCGACCAGGCCGATAGCAGCACACCGACCGGCGCGGCGCCGACCCCGACACCCACTGCGACCGCGACCCCCACCGCCACCCCGAGCGCAACCCCGACGCCGGCCATCATCGCCTACGCCGACTGCTCGACGGCCACCTTCGGTCCCGCTCTCGCGGCGCTCAACGCGCCCTCCAACATCCACGACTACTCTGCGGAACCGGCGATGACCATCGACACGAGCGAGCTCTACGAGGCGACCATCGTGACCGCCAAGGGCAGCATCGTCCTCTGCCTCCAGCCCGACCTGGCGCCGGAGACGGTCAACAACTTCGTGACCCTCGCCCGCAATGGGTTCTACAACGGCATCCCCTTCCACCGGGTGACCACCATCGCCGCCGATGGCATCGCCGTCCTCCAGGGCGGCGACCCCGACTGCATCGGCAACGTGCCGTCGGCGCCGGCCACGCCCAGCGGCTCCTGCGGCAAGGGCGGCCCCGGTTACACGTTCGACGACGAGCCGGTGCATGAGAAGTACGTCGAGGGGGCTGTGGCCATGGCCAACAGCGGGCCGAACTCGAACGGTTCACAGTTCTTCATCTGCACCGCCGACGACACCGCGGACCTGGCCCTCAGCTACAACCTCTTCGGCCAGGTCGTGAGCGGGCAGAGCGTGGCCAACAGCATCGTCCAGGGCGACGTGATGGAGACGGTCACCGTCGCCGAGCAGACAGGCTGACCGGATGAGCGATCCCGCCTCGGCCCGGCTCCGCGAGCGTGCTGCCCGGGTGATGCCGGGAGGGGTCTCCAGCCCGGTCCGCTCCTACGCGGCGGTGGGCGGCGAGCCCCCGGTGATCGCGTCGGCGGAGGGGGCCCACCTCCTTGACGCCGACGGCGGGCGGTACGTCGACTTCGTGCTCGCCTACGGTCCGCACATCCTCGGCCACAACCCACGCGAGGTGGTCGAGGCGCTGCACCGTCAATTGGACCGAGGCGTCGCCTACGGCCACACCGCCGAGCTCGAGGTCGAGCTGGCGGAACGGATCTGCACCGCCCTCCCGAGCGTGGAGATGGTCCGCTTCGTCAACTCCGGGACCGAGGCCACCATGTCCGCGCTCCGTCTGGCGCGGGCTGCGACCGGCCGCGACCTGGTGGTCAAGTTCGCGGGCGGGTACCACGGCCATGCCGACGCGCTGCTCGCCGAGGCGGGGAGCGGGGTGGCGACCCTGGCGCTTCCCGGGTCCGCCGGGGTGCCGGCCGGCGCGGTGGCCGACACCCTGGTGCTTCCCTACAACTCGGCAGGCGCCGTCATCGAGGCCTTCACAGCCCATGGCGAGCGGATCGCCGCCGTGATCGTCGAGCCGGTGGCGGGCAACATGGGCTGCGTCCCGCCGCTGCCCGGTTACCTCGAGGAGCTGCGCCGCCTGACCCGCGAGTGGGGCGCCCTGCTCGTCTTCGACGAGGTGATGACCGGGTTCCGGGTGGCCTATGGCGGCGCCCAGCTCCTCTACGCCGTCGAGCCCGACCTGACCTGCCTCGGCAAGGTGATCGGGGGTGGCCTTCCGGTCGGCGCCTATGGGGGAGCCCGGGCGCTGATGGAGCGGGTCGCACCGCTCGGCCCGGTCTACCAGGCCGGGACGCTCTCGGGCAACCCCCTCGCCATGGCGGCGGGGATCGCGGTCCTCGACCGGCTCCGCACCGGCGACGCTTACACCCGGCTGGAGGCCCTCGGCGGCCGGCTGGGCGATGGCCTGCGCACCGCCGCCGTGGCCGCGGCGGTCCCCTGCGCGGTCAATCGGGTGGGCAGCATGCTGACCGTCTTCCTCGGGGTGGAGCGGGTCGACGGCTATGACGACGCCCGGCGCAGCGACCTCGGGGCCTTCGCCCGGGTCCATCGCGCCTGGCGGGATGCCGGCGTGCTCTGGCCACCGTCCCAGTTCGAGACAGCCTTCCTGAGCACCGCCCACGAGGCCGCCGACATCGACCGGGCGGTCTCGGCCTTTGCCGGTGCCATCCGCGGCGGCGGCCTCGCCGGGGAGTGCTGAGGGCGCACCTGCATGGGGCCCGGAGAGGGTGCAGGGCACCCTCTCCTCCAGTGTCGCGGGTGCCACAGTCAGGACCTCTGACCCCAGATGGTGGGGGCCGAAGGACCCGGTGTTAGACTGACCCTCAGCCGGGTGCTTCCTCACCCGCGCTGCACGACTGAGGGGTACGGCACATGGATCGTCTCTTCTACCTGATACCGATCGTCCTGGTGATCGTCCTGCTCTTCGGGGGCATCTCCAAGCTCCCGGCGCTCGGGGCGGCCTCGGGCCGGGCGATCCGCGAGTTCCGCAGCGCCGTCTCCGGGCAGGACCCCGGGGCGCCGGGCACGACGGCGCCACCCGCGAGCCAGCCGGCCGGCTGGTCGCAGGCCGGCCAGTGGAGCATGCCGGGCGACCGGCCCGCCGCGACGGTCCCCGACGACACGCTCCGGCCCTGAGCTGGGCGGCGGCCGGCGCCTGGCGCCGCCCGGTTGATCGGCTCGCGATGAGGGAGAGCTGAGGTGGCCCTGGGGATACTCCGGCGCGGGGGGCCGCGGATGGCCACCCGGCGCGCCGAAGGGGACGAGCGCCGGCTGACCGTGGTCGAGCACCTGCAGGACCTCCGTCGGGTGCTGATCGTCTCCATCTGCGCGTGGGGCGCGGCCACGGTGGTGGCCGCGGTCTTCAACCACTACCTCCTCCAGGTCCTCGAATACCCGCTCACCAACCTGCTGGCGAAGCACAACCACCTCATCTCCAAGCCGATCATCACCAGCCCCACCGAGCTGATCACCATTCCTATCGAGGTCGCTCTGGTCGGAGGACTGGTTCTCGCCCTGCCGGTCATCCTCTGGCAGCTCTGGACGTTCGTCTCTCCGGGGCTGCGGCGGGTGGAGCGGCGATTCGCCCTTCCCTTCGTCGCCTCCGCGCTCCTCCTCTTCGGAGCCGGCGCGTGCCTCGCCTACTTCCTGATGCCTCTCTGGCTCAACCTGCTGACCAGCATCGTGGGCAGCAACGCGATCTTCTTCCCCGACCTCAACCAGTACCTCTCCTTCCTGACCCTGCTCATCGTCGCCTTCGGTGTGACCTTCGAGCTGCCCGTGGTCATCGTCCTGCTCGGCCTCCTCGGGGTCATCTCGTCGGGCTGGCTCCGGCGCCGGCGCAAGTGGGCCTGGGGGGTCATCGTCCTCGGCGCCGAGCTGGTCACCCCGGGTGTCGACCCCTTCACGCCCCTCTTCCTGGCCCTCCCGCTGGTCGGGCTCTTCGAGCTCTCGATCCTCGTCCTGGCCAAACCGCTTCGGCGCTGAAGTCCCGTACACTGCCCCGGCCATGCGCCCTGACGGCCGCGCCCCCGACGAGCTTCGCCCCACCCTGATCGAGGTCGGCGTCCTGCCCTATCCCGAGGGGAGCTGCATGATCTCGACGGGACTGACCAAGGTGCTCTGCTCCGCCACCGTCGAGGAGCGCGTCCCCCCCTTCCGCAAGGGCGCCGGGCTGGGATGGGTGACCGCCGAGTACGCGATGCTGCCGCGCAGCACTCAGACGAGGACCGAACGGGACGGCCGCAAGGGGCGGATCGACGGCCGGTCTCAGGAGATCCAGCGGCTCATCGGGCGCAGCCTTCGCGCCGCGGTCGATTTCAAGGCGCTCGGGGAGCGCTCGATCCTCATCGACTGCGACGTCATCATCGCGGACGGCGGCACGCGCACCGCGGCGATCACCGGCGGGTACGTGGCCCTCGCCCTTGCCATCCGCGCGCTCGAGGAGGCGCAGGTGATCGGGTCCAAGGTGCTGCGCCGCCGAGTGGCCGCGGTCTCGGCGGGGATCGTGGGTGGCGAGCCTCGTCTCGACCTCTGCTACCTCGAGGACTCCGCCGCCGACACCGATCTCAACTGCGTGGGAGCCGATGACGGGCGCTTCATCGAGATCCAGGGGACCGCGGAGGGCGCACCCTTCAGCCGCCAGGAGCTCGACCGCCTGATGGCCCTCGCCGACGTTGGCATGACCCGGCTCTTCGCTGCTCAGGCGGAGGCACTGGGGACCGCGGTCCAGACCGGGTGAGGGTGGCGGTGGCGAGCCGCAACCCGGGCAAGCTCGCCGAGCTGCGGCGGCTTCTGGCCGGACATCCCTGGGAGCTGGTCGACCTGGACGGTGCCGGTTTCTCGGGGGAGCTGGAGGAGCCCGGCGCCACCTACGGCGAGAACTCGGTGCTGAAGGCGCAGACCGTCTGCTCCGCCACCGGGCTCCCCGCCCTCGCCGACGACTCCGGCATCGAGGTGCCTGCCCTCGGCGGCTGGCCGGGGCCGGCCTCGGCGCGCTGGATGGGCGACGCGGCCAGCGACGTCGACCGCCTCCACGGCCTGCTCGCCGAGGTGGAGCGCCGCTGCCCGGACGATCGACGGGCTCGCTACGTCTGCGTCGTGACCCTGGCGCGGCCGGGGATGAAGGCGGTCTCCGCACGGGGCGAGACCGCCGGCGTCCTGGTCGCCCCCAGCGGATCTGGCGGCTTCGGCTACGACCCCTCGTTCCTGAGCGACGACCTCGGCATCACCTTCGGTGAGGCGACCGCCGAGGCCAAGGACGGGGTCAGCCATCGGGCCAGGGCCCTGGCTGCTCTGGTGGCCGCGCTGGAGCTGGACCCCTGGCGCCCCTGATCCAGCGGCGGGCCTGCCAGTAGCGGTCCCAGGTCCGTTCTTGGAAAGGCCACGGGGAGGCGACCGCCTTGCCAGAAGCAGGACTCCATCTGACACCCCCTTAAGGACAGCTTTGTCCTTAAGGGGGGTACGGGGATGCAGATGGCGTTCCGGGGCCGCGTACGATCACTTCGGAAGGTGTGGACTGTTTAGGATGAACCCCCTCGGCCGGCCGCTTGGGGCCCCGAGTGTCGTCGGCCGTGTGGCCGGGTATGCTCCGAGCGTTTCCATCCATATCCGCATGACGCCCGCGGCCCAGAGCGCTCGTGCATCCGGAGAGCTGAACCGTGGCTGATCGCCAAGCCGAGCGTGAGTACGACATCGTCATCGTCGGCGGTGGCCCGGCGGGCCTCACCGCCGCCCTCTACGCGGGCCGCAACAAGGTGCGGGCCGTCCTCCTGGAGGGCAAGGGCGCCGTCGTCGACGGGGCGCTCATGGGCGCGGGCGGGCAGCTGCTCAACACCGAGCTGATCGAGGACTACCCGGGCGTGAGGTCGATCCTCGGGCCGGACCTGGCTCAGATCATGACCGACCAGGCGGCCCAGTTCGGCACCGAGATGATCGCCGCCTCGGTCGAGCGGATCCGGGTGGAGCCGGACGGGACCAAGGTGGTGGAGACCGACCAGGGCGAGCTGCGCGCGCCTGCGGTGATCATCACCGCCGGGGGCAACCCCCGCAAGCTGGGCATCCCTGGAGAGGCCGAGCTGGCCGGTGTGGGCGTCTCGTACTGCGCCGTCTGCGACGGCGCCTTCTTCCAGGGTGTCCACCTGGCGGTGGTGGGCGGAGGCGATGCCGCCGTGGAGGAGGGCCTCTTCCTGACCCGCTACGCGAGCCGGGTCACCATCATCCACCGCCGCGGCGAGTTCCGCGCCCAGCCCATCTTGGTGGAGGAGGCCCGGGAGAATCCCAAGGTCGAGTTCCTCTTCGACACGGTGGTCGAGGCCATCGAGGGCTCCTCGAAGGTGAACCGGCTGCGGCTTCGCAATGTCGCCACCGGCGAGCAGTCGAGCCTCGACGTGGGGGGCGTCTTCATCTTCGTCGGCTTCCTGCCCAACACCGGGCTGGTGGACACCCACGTCGACCACGACGCGGCCGGGTACTACCTGACCAATCCTCAGACCATGGAGACGAGCGTTCCCGGCATCTTCGCGGCTGGGGATGTCCGCAGCCAGCTGACCCGCCAGGTCACGACCGCGGTCGGCGACGCGACCACCGCCACCATCGCCGCCACCAAGTGGGTGGAGGAGCGCGCCCGGCGGCTCAGGGCCGAGAGCGTCGGAGGCCGGTGACGGAGTTCCGGGACCGGCCTCGGCGGGTCACCAGCATCGCCACCCGCAAGGGTGACGGGGGCGAGACGAGCCTCCTCTACGGGGGGCGCGTGGCCAAGGACGATCCCCATGCCGAAGCATGCGGGGCCGTCGACGAGGCGGTGTCGGCGCTCGGTGTCGCCCGTGCCCAGGAGGGCGACGGTGAGCGGGCGGCGCGGCTGCTCGCCATCCAGCGCGATCTCTTCACCGTCGGAGCCGAGCTGGCGACGGGGGTCGGAGAGCGAACCCATCTCGAACGTCACTTCGCCACGGTGACGGCCGCCATGATCGACGGGCTCGATGCCCAGCTCGCCGAGCTGGAGGCAAAGGTGCCCCTGCCGCCCGGCTTCGTCGTCCCCGGCGGCACGGCGCTCGCGGCGGCCATCGACGTGGCCCGCACCCTGGTGCGCAAAGCGGAGCGCCGCGCCGTCAGCCTGCGGCGCGCCGGTCTACTGGAGAACGCCGAGGTCCTCCGCTATCTCAATCGCCTGAGCGACCTGCTCTTCATGATCGCCCGGGAGGCGGAGCAGGGCGCGACCGTCCCGCGCCATCCCGCGGACGGCTGAGCCGGGCTGGCCGTTCCGACCAAGGGCGCGGGTCGCGACTGTTCGCGGTGGCCATGTTGTCCATTCCAGACAAATACCCGGGGACCATCTCGTCTCAGCGGCGGATGCTTTGGCCGCTTTGCACCACGATGATCGGGACATGCTCTACGACCAACTCTTCGTCAGCATGGAGCGGGCGCGCTGGAACCTTAGCCGGGATATCGACTTCGACGCCATCGAGCCGGCCAAGCTCACCCGCCAATGGATCCTCGACGTGCGCGAGGTCTGCCTGACCCAGCTCGCGGCGCTGGGCGCCACCCAGATGTTCCTCGACGGCTTCCGCACCGACATCGATTTCTGCAGCTTCGTCTCGGTCTGGCTCTATGAGGAGATGGAGCACCACCTCGTCCTGCGCAAGTACCTGGAGCATCTGGGTGAGGCGGTGGAGGAGGTGACGCTGCCCCGGCGTCAGGTCAGCCCCGGTGACGCGCCGGCGATCGACGCCCTGACCCTGCGCTTGTTCGATGAGCAGCGGCTGGCGCAGCATTACGCGGCCCTCGCCGCCATCGCCCCCGAGCCGGTGCTGGGGCGGATCTTCACCATCCTGGCCGCGGGCGAGGCGCGTCACGCCGCCGCCTACGCCACCTACCTGCGCCGCGCGGTCGCGAGACAGCCGGCAGCGCTTCCCGGTGTGCTCCGCCTCGGCCTCTGGACGCTGCGCACCGCCGGCGAGCCGGCCTCGGCTGCGGCTGCAGCCGCGGGCTCCGGCAGGGCGCCGGTGCCGCCCCGCGAGGATCCCCACTTCATCCGCCGGATGCAGGGGCTTCGCCGCCTGCTCGCACCCGACTCCCCCTTCGTCGCGGAGGAGGAGCTTCCCGCCCTCAGGCCGGCAGCAGCCGGCGTGCTCTGAGGGCCAGCCAGAGCAGGTGACGCCGGGCCGGGTCGTCGATCGGGAGCCCGCGCTCCCGGATGCGCTGGAGGCGGTACACGACCGTGTGACGGTGAATGCCGAGCTTGGCGGCCGCCTCGCCCAGGCCGGAGGTCGACAGCACCGCTTCCAGGGTCTCGTGCAGCTCGCCGTGCCGGTCCACCCCCGGGGCGGTCAGAGGGCCGAGGACACTGGCGACGAAGCGTCGCATCGCCTCCGGGTCGGTGTCGAGGACGGCGAAGACACCCAGCTCGCCGTCGTCGTGGATCTTCCGCTCCGGCATCAGCCTCTGGCCGACGTCGAGGGCCCGCTGGGCCCGGTGTGACGCGTCGCCGACGTCGGCCAGCCGGTCCGCCACCGGGCCGATGCCAAAGACGGCACCCGGGTTGCTCTCGGTGGCCGCCGTGCAGGTCGGGAGGTGATCGATGCGAGGGTCGACGAGCAGCATCCAGGTGTCCTCGGATGCCGAGACCGTCAGGGCACGCAGGGGGCGCACCACCTGTTCGGCCAGCTGGTCCTGGTCGCCGGGCCAGACGCAGGTGATGACCCGGTACGGAGGGGTGAGGTCGAGCTCGCAGGCCGCCGCGGCGCGGCGCAGCTCGGGGGAGACGTCGCCGGCCAGGAGCCGGTGCAGGACGCGGTCGCGCTCTTGGTCGCGCCGCCGCAGCAGGCGCTCGCGCCGCTCGAGGTAGGCGGCCCCGACGGCCGCGGAGATCTCGTCGAGATAGTCGATGACCTGGGCGGCGAGGGCGATGAGGGTCGTCTGGGGCATCTCGTGCTCGCGGGCGACGGTGCCGACGACCTCCTCCCAGACCACCTTGGCGGCCACCCGGTACGCGGAGAGGAGGACGTCGAGGGGGACCTCGAGGTCGGCCTGGTCGGCCCCCATCTGGGCCAGCCGGTCGAGATCGCCAAGCCGGGGCCCGCGCCCGTCATGGAGGCGCCGGACCAGCACGCGCAGGGCGTCGCGGCAGGCGGAGACGATGGAGCGCAAGTAGGCGACGGTGTTGAGCCGGCCGGGGAAGACGATCTCCGAGGAGATCCGCCGGGCCATCCGGCCGGCGATGGCGTCGGCGTCGGCGAGCAGCCGGGCGGTGACAGCGGAGGGAAGGTTGGCCGACTCGACCAAGACCGCGGTGCGCGGTTTGGATGTCATGGCCAAATTAGCCACCTCACACAAAAAGCCGTGGTGGGGAACCGCCCTGACGGCGGTTGTTTTGGCCATTCTGCACCAGGAGCATGAAAACGTGCTATACGACGACCTCTTCGTGAATCTGGAACGCGCCCGCTGGAACCTGAGCCGCGACATCGACTGGGACGCCATCGAGCCCGACAAGCTGACCGCCGCATGGATCTTCGACGTGCGCGAGGTCTGCCTCACCGAGCTCTCGGCGCTCTACGCGACGGAGATGTTCCTGCGCGACTTCTATGCCGACATCGATTTCTGCAGCTTCATCTCGGTCTGGTTCTACGAGGAGATGAAGCACCACCTGGTGCTCCGCAAGTATCTGGAACGGGTGGGTGAGGTGATCGAGGAGGCCGAGCTTCCCCGGCTCCGGCTCAGCTTCGACGAGGGCCCCGCCATCGAGACCCTGACCATGCACTACTGCGGCGAGCAGCGCCTCGCCCACTGGTACACCGCCTTCAGCGCCAATGCCCCGGAGCCGGTTCTCCGCCAGATCTTCAAAGTCCTGGCGGCCGACGAGCTGCGCCACGGCGCCGCCTACGCCAAGTACCTGCGCAAGGCGGTGCGCAACAAGCCGGAGGTGCTCCCCGCGATCCTGCGGATGGCGCTCTGGATGATCCGCACCACCAACGACAACCCGAAGCACCCCACCACCATCACCGAGCCCTCGGTGGTGTCCCTGCTCGAGGACCCCCACTACATCCGCCGCATGCTCAACATGTACCTCCCCGGCCGCGACCACGAGGCGCCGGTGCAGCGGCGCATCCTGGCCCTCATGTCCGAGCTCTCCGGCACCAAGCTCTCCACCGTCCGTGACCTGCTCAGCCACATCCGGGTGGTGGAGGGGGAGGCGGCCGTAGCCGTCTGACGATCCCGGTCTGGCGCACCGAGCGCACCGATCGCGGCCCGCCCAGGCCCGGTTCGCCCGGTCCGGCACTCGCAAGCGCACGTTCTCCCGCCGGCCGCGGGCTCGGGCCTCGTCGCTTCTTGGATAATCGGTCGATGGCGGATGAGTTGCGCATCCACGCGACGGTGAGCGGGCGTGTCCAGAATGTCGGCTTCCGCGCCTTCGTCCTCTTCCGGGCTTCCGAGCTCGGGGTCCACTGCACCGTGGCCAACCGGCCTGACGGGACCGTCGAGTGTGTGTCCGAGGGGACGCGCACCCAGATGGAGCTCTTGATTCAATCACTCCATGAGGGCCCCCGTTCGGCGCGCGTGGACTCCGTCGACGTGGTGGAGCAGCCGGTCCGGGGTGACCTTCCCTCTCCGAGGATGATGGCGTGAGCGGGTTGCGCATCGCCGACCGGATGTCGCGGCTCGGCACCGAGTCCGCCTTCGAGACCCTGGCCCAGGCCAAGCGGCTCGAGGCGCAGGGACGGGACGTCGTCCACATGGAGATCGGGGAGCCGGACTTCGCCACCCCGCCCAACATCAGCGAGGCCGCGATCCGGGCCCTCCGGGAGGGAGCCACCCACTACACGCCGGCGAGCGGGATCTGGGAGGTTCGCGAGGCCACCGCCCGTTACGTCACCCGCCAGAGCGGGGTGCCAACCGGCGCCGAGCAGATCGTGCTCGTGCCCGGCAGCAAGAACCTGCTCTATTTCGCCCTCCTCTCCCTGATCGAGCCGGGCGACGAGGTGCTGCTCCCGGATCCCGGCTACCCCATCTACAGCTCGTTGATCAACTTCGTCGGCGCCACCCCGGTGTCGGTGCCGATCCGCGAGCAGAACGACTTCCGTCTGGATGTCCAGGAGCTGCGCTCGCTGGTCACTCCCCGCACCCGGGCGCTCATCGTCAACAGCCCGGCCAACCCCACCGGCGGGGTGCTGACCCGGGAGGACTGCGAGGCGATCGCCGCGGTCGCCATCGAGCACGACCTCTTCGTGGTGAGCGACGAGATCTACTCGCGGCTCATCTACGACGGCCGGCACGTCTCGCTCTACTCGATCGACGGGATGGCGGAGAGGTGCGTCCTGATGGACGGGCTCTCCAAGGCGTGGGCCATGTGCGGCTGGCGGCTCGGGTTCGGGGCCATGCCGGTCGAGCTGGCGCAGCGGATGGACACGCTGATGATCAACACCTCGTCGTGCGCCGCCGCCTTCACCCAGTGGGCGGCGGTCGAGGCCTTCGAGGGCGCGGCATCCGACGCCGCGGTCTCGGCGATGATGGCGGAGTTCACCGAGCGCCGCGACGTCGTCGTCGACGGCCTCAATGCGATTCCCGGAATCCGCTGCCACAAGCCCGCCGGGGCCTTCTACGTCTTCCCCAACATCGAGGGCACCGGCTGGGATGAGCGAGCCCTGCAGCAGGCGCTCCTCGACCAGGCGGGGGTGGCCGTGCTGGCCGGGACCGCCTTCGGGGCGTACGGCCGGGGATACCTGCGGCTCAGTTACGCCAACAGCGTTGCCAATCTGGAGAAGGCCATCCAGCGGATCGGCAACTTTCTGGCCGGGACCAATCCGGAGCGGTCCCGCTCGCCCGCGGCGGTGCCGAGCTGAGCGAGGGATCGCAATCCGACGTCCGTCCGGGCCTCGACGAGACCCGACGTCTGGCGCGGGAACACGAGCTGGTCGCTCTGGTGCGGACCATCCCGGGCCGCGAGATGACCGGGCCGCGGCTTCTGGCCGCCGTGGGGGATCGTACCGGAGCCTTCCTCTTCGAGTCGGCCACCGGGGAGGGGGAGTTTGCCCGCTTCACCTTCGCGGGCCTGGCCGGGCCCGAGCGTTTCCGCGTTCGCCGCGGGCGCCTCACCCGCCTCGGCGAGGGGGAGCCGGCCGCCCCGATACCGTGCCCCGACCCGCTCCGAGCCCTCCAGGAGTTCACCACCGGCCCGCGGGTCGCGCTCCCCGACGACCTCGACGTGCCCTTCACCGGCGGTTCGGTCGGGCACCTCTCCTATGAGGCGGTGACCAGCTTCGAGAAGGTCACCCGGCCCGCGAGTGACCCGCTCGACCTCCCGGACGCCTGGTGGGGTCGGTGCCTCTCCTGCAGCGTCCTCGACCGGGAGAAGGGACTGGTCCACCTCATCACCCACATCCCCACGGACTCCGACCTGGCTGCGGCCCACGCCCGGGGGGTGCGCCGGTTGGATGCGATGGCCGCGAGCCTGGCGGCCGCGGTGGCGCCCGCCGTGGCGGTCGCGCCCTCCGCGTCCTCGCCTCTCGCCGACAGCGCGGCCAACGTGAGCCGCGACGCGTTCGTCGCCGCGGTGGAGCGGTGCCTGGAGTACATCGCCGCAGGTGACATCTTCCAGGTGCAGATCTCGCGACGCTTCAGCCTGGAGTTCGAGGTCTCGCCGATCACCCTCTACGCTGCGCTGCGGGAGGCGAACCCGAGCCCATACATGTTCTATCTCCGCACCGACGACTGCGCGCTGGTCGGCACCTCGCCCGAGATGCTGGTCCGCGTCTCCGCCGAAGGGCGTGTCGACTACCACCCGATCGCGGGCACCCGCAGGCGCGGGCGGACCCCGGCGGAGGACGCCGCCATGGAGCGGGAGCTGGAGGAGAGCACCAAGGAGCAGGCCGAGCACCTGATGCTGGTCGACCTCGGGCGCAACGACGTCGGCAGGGTCTGCGAGATCGGCAGCGTCGAGGTCGACGACTACGGCGCGGTGTGCCGGTACGCGAACGTGATGCACCTGGAGACCTCGATCCAGGGGAAGCTCCGCTCCGGGCTCTCGGCGGTCGACGCGCTGCGCGCCTGCTTCCCGGCCGGCACGGTGACCGGCGCTCCCAAGGTGAGGGCCATGGAGATCATCGCCGAGCTGGAACCGGAGGTCCGCGGTGTCTACGCCGGGGCGGTGGGCTACCTGGACTTCCGGGGCAGTCTGGACACGGCGATCGCGCTGCGCACCGCGGTGGTGTGCCAGGGCCGGCTCCACCTCCAGGCCGCCGCCGGCATCGTCGCCGACTCCAACCCCGCCGAGGAGGCGCTGGAGATCGACAATAAGCTGCGCGCCCTGGTCCGGGCCGCCGAGGCGGTGCGTCCGGCGGTCAGCGGGGCGGAGGGCCGCCGGTCGTGAACGAGGAGTTCCTCCTGCCCGAGCGGGATCTTGGAGATTCAGTCGTCGTTGTCGACAACTACGATTCCTTCACCTTCAACCTGGTCCAGCGGCTCGGCGAGCTGGGGGCCCGCTGCGTGGTGGTGCGCAACGACACCACCACGGTGGCCGCCATCGGCGAGCGCGGGCCGGCTGCGGTGGTGGTCTCGCCGGGCCCGAAGACACCCGCCGAGGCGGGGATCTCGGAGGAGCTGATCCGCACCCTCGGGGCGGCCATCCCCATTCTCGGGGTCTGCCTCGGGCACCAGGCGCTCGGCGAGGCCTACGGTGGCCGCGTGGTGCGGGCGCCGTCGATCATGCACGGCAAGCTGAGCCAGGTTCACCACGACGGCGCGGGCCTCTTCGCCGGGGTGCCCGACCCCTTCGCGGCGACCCGATATCACTCGCTGGTGGTCGAGCCCTCGACCCTGCCGGCGTCCCTGGAGGTGACCGCCTGGACCGAGGACGGCGTGATCATGGCGCTCCGCCACCGCGAGCACCCGGTGGTGGGGGTCCAGTTCCACCCCGAGTCCATCGGCACCATCGCGGGCTACCGCATCCTGGAGAACTTCCTGGAGATGACGTCGGCGCCCCTTGGAGCGCGGCGATGAGGCCGATGGGGCACGCCCTCGCAGGGGGGGTGACGGCGACGGGGCACATCGTCTTAGGGGGGGCGACGGGGATGGGACACATCGTCTCCGGGGGGACCGGCGTCGGACAGCTCCGCTGTCCGCGCCTCGTGCTCGGCGGCATTGCGCTGCCGCCTGCGCAAGCCCCACCTTCGACGACGTGCCCCACCCCCGTCTCCGACAGCGTGGCGCCCGCATGACCACAGACCTCGGAGCGCTCGGACCCATCGTGGAGCGCAAGCGGCGCGAGGTCGAGGAGATCAACTGCGGTCGCGGTGCCATCTGGGCCAAGGCCGAGCACCTCCCGCCCGCCCCCGGCATCGAGGCGCTCCGCGGCGGTCGGGTCATCGCTGAGCTGAAGCGCCGCTCGCCGAGTGGCGGTGCGTTGCGTGCGGACCTGGACGTCGCGGCGGTCGCTGCCGCATATGCGGGGGCCGGAGCCGCCGCGATCTCGGTGCTCACCGACGGTCCCGACTTCGGCGGCTCCCCGGCCGACCTGGAGGCGGTGCGCGCCGCCGTCTCGGTGCCGGTGCTGCGCAAGGACTTCACGGTGGATCCGGTGCAGATCGCGGAGTCCCGCGTCCTCGGCGCCGACTGGGTCCTGCTCATCGTCGCCGTGCTCGAAGGGGGCTCCCTGGAGGAGTGCATGGAGGCGGCGCGGCGGGCCGGTGCCCACGCGCTGGTCGAGATCCACGACGAGGCCCAGCTGGAGCGCGCCGTGGCCGCGGGCGCGGTCTGTGTGGGCATCAACAACCGCGACCTGCGCACCCTGCGGACCGACCTGGCCACGTTCTCCCGGCTGCGCCGGCTGCTCCCCGAGCCCGTGGTGTGCATCGCCGAGTCCGGGGTGCGCGGCGCCGCCGACGTCGCCCGCCTGGTGGGGGAGGGGGCCGACGCGGTGCTGGTCGGGGAGGCGCTGATGCGCCACCGCAACCCTGGTGCCCTCTGCGCCGAGATGGTGGTCGCCGCCGCCGCCGCGGCCGGAGTGGTGCGGTGATCGTCAAGGTCTGCGGCGTGCGCAGCGCGGCGATCGCCGAGTGCGCCGTCGATGCCGGTGCCGACTGGGTGGGGGTCGTCCTCGAGCCCCGCAGCCCGCGGTATGCGGGCGACGCCGAGGTGGAGGCGGTCCGGCGGGCGCTGGCCGGACGCGCCGACCTGGTCGGCGTGATGGTCGAGCCGTCCGCCGAGCGATGCCGGGAGCTGACCCGGCGCCACCGGCTGGACGCCGTGCAGCTCCACGGCCGGGTGGACCCGGGGGTGGTGGTCGATCTCGACGTCACCGTGATCCGCGGGGTCAACCCCGCCGGCCCGGGCGACGCCTTCACCACCGACTGGTGGCCGGACTGCCTGCTGCTGCTCGACAGCCCGCCGCGGAGAGGCGGAGCGCTCCCCGGCGGGACGGGTGTTCCGATCGACCTCGAGACCGCGGCGGAGGTGGCCGCCCACCGCCCGATCATCCTGGCCGGTGGCCTGACCCCCGACACCGTCGCGGCGGCCATCGAGCGGGTCCGTCCCCACGGGGTCGACGCGAGCAGCGCCCTGGAGTCGAGCCCGGGCGTCAAGGACCCGGGCCGAGTGCGAGACTTCGTGGTCGCGGCTCGGGAGGCATTCGCCACCATCGAGGCGTGCCGGAAGCTGGCAGTCTATGCGGCCGGCCCCCAGGGAGGCACACGATGACCACCGCCGGACGGTTCGGCGTCTACGGCGGCGCCTTCGTACCCGAAACCCTCGTCCCCGCGCTGGAGGAGCTGGAGGCGGCGATGAACGCCGCCCTCGCCGATCCCGTCTTCGTCGCCGAGCTCGACGGCTGGCTCCACGACTACGCCGGGCGTCCCACCCCGCTGACGCTGGCCCGCCGGCTGACCGAGGCCGGTGGGGGCGCCCAGATCTGGCTCAAGCGTGAGGACCTCGTCCACACCGGCGCCCACAAGCTCAACAACGCGCTCGGCCAGGTGCTGCTCGCCCGGCGGATGGGCAAGACCCGGATCATCGCCGAGACCGGGGCCGGGCAGCACGGCGTCGCCACCGCGACCGTGTGCGCCTGCTTTGGCCTCGAGTGCGTCGTCTACATGGGTCGCGAGGACACCCACCGCCAGGCGGTGAATGTCTACAAGATGGGCCTGCTCGGGGCCGAGGTGAGGCCGGTCGACAGCGGATCCAGGACCCTCAAGGACGCCACCAACGAGGCCATCCGAGATTGGGTCACCAATGTCCAGAACACTCATTACGTGATCGGGTCGGTGGTCGGTCCCCACCCCTATCCCACCCTGGTCAAGCGGTTCCAGCGGGTCATCGGCGACGAGGCCCGCCGGCAGGCGCTGGAGCGCTGGGGGGCGCTCCCCGACTCGGTGGTCGCCTGCGTGGGCGGGGGCAGCAACGCCATCGGCATCTTCACCGCGTTCCTCGACGACGAGGAGGTGGAGCTGCTCGGGGTCGAGGCCGCCGGTCGCGGCATCGAGACCGGTGAGCACGCGGCATCGCTGGAGGCGGGCAGGCCGGGCGTCCTCCATGGCGCCTACAGCTACCTCCTCCAGGATGCCCACGGTCAGGTCATCGAGACCCACTCGATCTCGGCGGGGCTCGATTACCCCGGGGTGGGTCCCGAGCACTCCGCTCTGCGCGACGCCGAGCGCGCCCGCTACGTGGCCTGCACCGACGGCGAGGCGCTGCGCGCCTTCCACCGCCTCTGCCGGATGGAGGGGATCATCCCGGCACTGGAGTCCAGCCACGCCCTGGCGGTCGCCGAGCGGCGGGCCCGCGAGCTCGGTCCGGGCCACCGGGTGCTGGTCTGCCTGAGCGGCCGGGGGGACAAGGACATCGACACGGTCCGGGCCGTGGGCGGCACGGGGGAGGGGGCTTCGTGAGCGCCGCGCCGGGCAGGTTCGAGGCCGCCTTCGCGGCGCGGGGCGCAGCCGGGAGGCCGGGGATCATCCCGTACGTCATGGCCGGCTCTCCCGGGCCCGGCGACACCGCTCCGCTCCTGCTCGCCTATCAGCGGGCGGGCAGCCTGGCCGCCGAGGTGGGCATCCCGTTCAGCGACCCGCTGGCGGACGGTCCCACCATCCAGAGCGCCGGCTGGCGAGCCCTGGAGCAGGGGATGACACCGGCTCGCGCGATCGCCCAGGTGAGCGAGGCGCGGGCGGCCGGCCTGACCGTCCCGGTCGCGGCCATGACCTACATCAACCCGGTGCTCGCCATGGGTGTCGAGGCCTTCGCCACCGCCTGCGCGGCGGCCGGGATCGACGGGGTGATCGTCCCCGACCTGCCGATCGAGGAGGCGGCCGGCCTGGCCGCGTCGCTCGGGGCCCACGGGCTGGCCCACATCCCCCTGGTGGCCCCCACCACGCCTACCTCCCGGGTCGCGAGGGTCGCCGCCACCGCGGCCGGCTTCGTCTACTGCGTCGGCGTGATCGGCACCACCGGCGCTCGCGAGAGCGTGAGTCCCGCCGCCCTCGACCTGCTGGAGCGGGTGCGCTCCGTGACCGCGCTGCCTCGGGCTCTCGGCTTCGGCATCTCCCGTCCCGAGCACGTGGAGGCGCTCGCCGGTCACTGCGAGGCGGTGGTGGTCGCTTCGGCGCTGCTCGACGCCATCGGCAGGGGTGGCGGCGACCCGGGAGCGACCGCGGAGCGCTTCATCCGCGGGCTCCGCGGGGTGGGCGCGGTCGGATGAGCGCCCCGATGTCCTCTCCGGCTGCTCTCCGATGAGCCCCCCCATCAACCTGGCGCCGATCTTCCGGCTGGACGGGGAGGTGAGGGTGCCCGGTGACAAGAGCATCAGCCACCGCGCCCTCATCCTCGGGGCGCTGGCGCGTGGCCGCACCTACCTCGGCGGCCTGGCTCCGGGCGAGGACGTTGCCCACACGGCGTCGTGCCTGGAGGGCTGCGGCGTCTTCGTCCGGATCCACGACGACGGTCGCGCCATGGTCGAGGGCAATGGACCGGACCTCGCCCTGAGCGCCCCGAGCGACCGGCTCGACTGTGGCAACTCGGGGAGCACGATGCGGATGCTGGCCGGAGCGATCGCCGGACATCGCATCACCGCGTGCCTGGAGGGGGACGCATCCCTGATGCGGCGCCCGATGCGCCGTATCGCCGCCCCGCTCCAGCAGATGGGGGCCGCGGTCCGCCTGGGGCCCGAGGGCACCGCTCCGATGACCATCGAAGGACGCCGTCCCCTCCGGGCGATCACCTTCGAACCCCCGGTGGCCAGCGCCCAGGTCAAGACGGCCGTGCTGCTCGCCGGGCTCTTCGCCGATGGCCCCACGACGGTCCTCGAGCCGGCACCGACCCGCGACCACACTGAGCGTCTCCTCGAGCTCTGCGGCATCGGCGTGGTCAGCGGCGAGGGCCGGGTCACGGTGACACCCGGCGCCCTGCAGCCGTTCGGCCTGCGCATCCCCGGCGACATCAGCTCGGCCGCTTTCTTCCTCTGCCTGGCCGCGGCGCGTGAGGGCTGGCGGGTCCGCTGTCCGGAGGTGGGGCTCAATCCCGGGCGCGACGGGGTCATCGAGGTGCTCCGCGCCATGGGCGCATCGGTCGACGTCCTGGAGCGCGAGCCCGCCGGCGGCGTGGAGCCGGTCGGCGACCTGGAGGTCCTCGGCGGGCAGCTGCATGGGATCCGCATCGGCGGCGCGCTGGTCCCCCGGCTCATCGACGAGCTGCCCGTGATCGCGGTGCTCGCCACCCAGGCGGAGGGTGTGACGGAGATCCGCGATGCCGCCGAGCTCAGGGCCAAGGAGTCCGATCGGATCGCCCACCTGGCCGAGGGATTGAGACGGATGGGTGCGGTCTGCGACACGCTCCCCGACGGGCTGGTCATCGAGGGGCCCACCCGGCTGGTCTCGGCCGCAGTGGATGCCGCCGGCGACCACCGGCTGGCCATGGCGTTCGCGGTGGCGGGATGCCTCGCGACGGGGCCGGGTCTCACCCACATCGCGGGCGCGGAGTCGGTGTCCATCTCCTACCCGGGCTTCTTCGCGGACCTGGCCGTGCTCTCGGGAGGGTAGCCCGCCGCCCGGAACGCCGGGTGGCGTGACCCCGCGGCGTGATCAACGGCGCTGTCCGGCGCGCGGGGGCGTATCCTGCGCGACGCGGGGTCTGCGGCCACTCAGGACGGCTGCGGACCCCGTCAGCGTCTGGGATCAGCGCAGCAGGCGAGAGAGCCTCCGGTCGGCGTAGACGCGGCCTCCGGTCTGACACCCCGGGCAGTACTGGAAGGAGCGCGACGCGAGCGACACCTCGCGCACCGTGTCGCCGCAGACGGGGCACGGCTCCCCGGTCCGGCCGTGGACGCGCATCCCCGACCGCTTGCCCTCCTTGAGCCCGTCGATGTCGAGCGCGCGCGCGTGCTCCAGCGCGGAGCCGAGCGTCTCGCGCAACGCCTGCAGCAGCCGGCCCAGCGCGGCATCGTCGAGGTGGTCGCCGCGGGCGAACGGGGAGAGGCGGGCCGCGTGGAGGATCTCGTCGGAGTAGGCGTTGCCCACTCCCGCGATGAGGCTCTGGTCGCCCAGCGCCGCCTTCAGGGTGCCCGGGCGCCGCCGCAACAGCTCCCGGAACCGCTCCAGGTCCAATCGCTGGTCCAGGGCATCCACCCCCAGCCGGCTCACCCCGGCCACCTCGGCGGGATCGCGGACCACGTGGAGGGCGAGCCGCTTCTCGGTGCCCATCTCGGTGATGTCGAGGGCGGCGCCGTCGTCGAACCGCAGCCGGGCCGCCAGCGGTCCGCGCTGGGCCAGCCGGGCGTCGGACGACCTCTCCCGCCAGCGCATCCACCCGGCCCGGCCGAGGTGCGCGACGAGGTGGAGGGATGGGCCTTCCGCGCCGGCCCCGGCCGCCTCGATGTCGAGGAACTTCCCATGACGCTGGACGCCCGCGACCTCCCGCCCGGCGAGGGCAGCGGTGGGCGGGTCGTACGTCTTGAGCGCCGCGATCGAGGACACCGTGAACGCCGCGATCCGGCGGCCGCGGAGGCGGCGGTCGAGGCTCTCGGCGAGCGCCTGGACCTCGGGCAGCTCAGGCACGGCGGCGGCCCCGGCCGGTGTGCGGTGCGGGCGCGGCCGGGGCTGGGGGTTCGGGCATCCCGCCAATGGTCGGGCATTGCGGCTCTCGCGGCCCCGTCCGCGAGCGTCCGGATGGAACAATCCTCCCTCGCGTGGCAGGTCGCGGAGGTGGCTGGCGGATGGGTGGGCTCGAACGCCCCGGCAAGATCGTCTGCGTGGGGCGGAACTACCGCGAGCACGTGGACGAGCTCGGCCACACCCTGACCCCGGAACCGCTCCTCTTCCTCAAGCCGCCGTCGGCGGTGATCGGGCATGGCGACGCCATCGTCCTGCCCCGCCTGCCCGCCGCCCTCTCCCGGGTCGACTACGAGGGCGAATTGGTCGCCATCATCGGTCGGCCCCTGCGCAACGCCTCGCCCGAGGCCGCCCTGGAGGGGGTCCGGGGCTACACCTGCGGCAACGACGTGACCGCCCGGGACATCCAGGCGGCCGAGGAGCAGTGGACGCGGGCCAAGGGGTTCGACACCTTCTGCGCCCTCGGGCCCCAGGTCGCCACCCTCGACCCCGCGGACCTCGGGATCACCACCCGGGTCAATGGCGAGGTTCGCCAGCATGGCCGCACTCGCGAGATGGTCGTGGGTGTGGGCGAGCTGCTCGCCTACATCAGCGGCTGCATGACCTTGGAGCCCGGCGACGCCGTGTTCACGGGGACACCGGCAGGCGTGGGTCCCCTCCGCGACGGCGACGTCGTCGAGGTGGAGATCGAGGGGATCGGCGTGCTCCGCAACCCGGTCCGGGGGCAGCGGTGAGGGGCGTCGATCTGTCGGCTATCCCCGGGAAGGCCAACGGTGTACCGTTGCGATGACCGCAGGCCCAGGTCACGGAGGAGGGCATGAGCGTCTCGTCGCCTGCCACCACGCTAGGCGCCGTGCACACCCATGCCGAGGAGGATGTCCTCTGCATCCCCCGCACGACGATCTTCCCGGGTGCTGTCTGGAACGGGTTGGTGACGCGCGGGCTCGAGCGGGTGCTCCGCACCATCCGGGCGTGCAGCGAGTACCGGCCGCGGCACCTGGTCGAGGACGATCCCTCCCAGCAGCAGGTCATCCCCTACTGCATCGTCCACCACCCCGAGGATGACACCTACCTGCTGACCCGGCGGCTCCGCCGCTCCAGCGAGCGGCGCCTGCACAACCTCTACTCGCTGGGCGTCGGGGGCCACGTCAACCCCGGCGACGGTGAGCGGTTCGACCCGGTCGTGGGGGGGCTGATCCGCGAGTGGAGTGAGGAGATCGTCTGTCCCTCCGGGGCGACCGCCAGCCTGGTCGCCCTCCTCAACGAGGACTCCACCCCGGTGGGGCGGGTCCATCTCGGCCTCGTCTTCCTCGTCGAGCCCGCATACGGTCCGGTGTCGGTCCGTGAGACCGACAAGCTGGAGGGCGAGATCATGACCCTGGAGGCGATGCGCCGCCACTACCTGAGCATGGAGTCGTGGTCCCAGCTCTGCTACGACGACCTGATGGCGGGAGCTCCGGCCCGCGCTGCGCGGAGCCCGTTGGTGGTGGAGCTGCCGCCCGCACCCTGATCCGCGGTGCGGAGCCACCGCGAGCATCGGGGGGGCGCCCGTATACTCCAGCCCATGTCCGTGAACGTTCGAATTCCCGGCCCCCTGCGCCGGCTGACCGCCGGCAGCTCCCAGGTCGAGGTCGAGGGTGGCACCGTCGGCGAGGCTCTCACCGACCTCGAGGTCCGACACCCCGGGTTCCGGGAGCGCCTCTACGACGGCGAGGGCAAGCTTCGCCAGTTCATCAACATCTATGTGAACGACTCCGACATCCGCTTCGGCGCAGGGCTCGAGACCGCGGTCGCCGCGGGTGACGACATCTCCATCGTCCCCGCCGTCGCCGGCGGCTGAGCGGGGCTCGCCCCGACTCGAGCGGTCCGCGTATCGTTCTGGCCGCTGTGCAGGATAGCCGCTGAGGTCGTCGGAGGATAGCCGGACGTGGGGGGATCGGGTATCCTCACATCGTGAGGAAGACCACAGTCGCGGTTGATGACGAGCTGATCCTTCAGGCCGAGGCCGTCCTGGGAACGAAGGGCATCACCGCCACGGTTGACGCCGCCCTCCGGGAAGTGACCAGGCAGGCGGCGCGCCGGGCCGCCGTCGACGAGCTGGTGCTGCGCGACGGTCTCGACGTCGACAATCCCGAGGTCATGGCCGGCGCCTGGCGGTGACCGCGCGGTACCTGGTGGACACGAGTGCCCTGAGCCGGCTCTACCTGCCCGCGGTGCGTGAGGTGTTGGAGCCGGCCATCCTGGACGGGTGGGTGGCGACCTGCGGCGTGGTGGAGCTGGAGTTCCTCTACAGCGCGCGCAGCCATGCAGACGCGGTGCGCATCCGTCGCCACCGGGACGCGGCGTTTGAGCGCGTCGCCGTCGAGGAGCGTGACTTCCGCCGGGCGGAGGAGGCGCTGCTTGCGCTGGCGCTCAAGGGCCAGCACCGCATCGCCGGCCTTCCCGACCTGCTGATCGCCGCCTGTGCCGAGCGCGCCGGCCTGGTCCTGCTCCACTACGACGCCGACTTCGACGCCATCTGTGGCGTCACCGGTCAGCCGGGCCAGTGGGTGGTGCCCCGGGGCAGCGTCGACTGACGGGCGCCCGGTACCCCAGGCGGAGGGCATGCCCCAAGTCGCGTAGGCTTTCACGGATGACCGTCGTCACCCTCGAGGCCGCCCCCGCGGTCGTGCCGGCCGATCCCTTCGCCCTGCTGCCCCGGGGCGCCGTGGTCGCTGTCGCCATGTCCGGAGGCGTCGACAGCAGCGTGGCCGCGGCCCGCTGCGTGGCCCGGGGCGTCGAGACCTTCGGCATCACCCTGGCTCTGTGGCCGGGCGATCGCGAGCAGGTTCGAGACCGCGGCTGCTGCTCCGTCGACGCGGTCGAGGACGCCCGCCGGGTGGCCAACCGCCTCGGCATCCGTCACCTCACCTGGAACCTCGAGCACGAGTTCTCCGCCGAGGTCATCGCCGGCTTCGAGGCCGACTACGCGGCCGGCCGGACGCCCAACCCCTGCGTCCGTTGCAATCAGCGGGTCAAGTTCGGCGTCCTCCTCTCCCGGGCCCGCGCCATCGGCGCGACCCACGTCGCCACCGGGCACTACGCCCGCATCGGCCGGCGGGAGGAGCGCTGGACGCTCCACCGGGCGAGGGAGGCCGGCAAGGACCAGGCCTACACGCTCCACCGCCTCGACCAGGCGCAGCTCGGCGCTGCGCTCTTCCCCCTCGGTGGGGTGGAGAGCAAGGCGGACGTCCGTGCTGAGGCCGCGGGTCTGGAGCTCGTCTCGGCGGCCAAGCCAGACTCCCAGGAGCTCTGCTTCGTCGACGGTGACATCACCTCGGAGTTGAGCCGGCGGCTCGCCGGGCGGTTCCGACCAGGCCCGATCACGGACGCGGAGGGGCGCATCCTGGGCCGGCATCGCGGCCTTCCCTTCTACACCGTGGGGCAGCGAAGCCGGCTGGATATTCGCCCTGACCGGTCCGACGCCAGCCCGCTGTACGTCCTCGAGCTCGACGCGGCGCTCAACCGGGTGGTGGTGGGTCCCGTCGAGGCACTCCGGCGCGGCCGGCTCCGGGCGAGCGACTGCCGCTGGGTGAGCGGTGACCCCCCGGAAACGGGCACTGAGGTCGAGGCGCAGCTGCGGGCTCACGGACGGCCCCACGCGGCGCTGGTGGTCGCGGCCTCCTCCCGTGCGGCGGAGGTGCGCTTCGTGGAGCCGGCCGACCAGGTGTCCCCCGGTCAGGCGGTCGTCCTCTACCGGGGCGACGAGGTGGTGGGCGGCGGGGTCGTGGAGGAGGCGGGCCGGTGAGTCCTCCCTGGTATCAGATCGTCCTGGCGTCGACCGCAGTGCTGGTTGCCTGCACGGTCTCCGCCTACTGCTTCTGGTTCGCGGTCCGCCACCACAACTCGCTCTTCCACCTCCCCGGGGTGGGGGCGGCGTTGGTCGTGATCGGCGTGATCGGCGAGCGGAACGTGGTCGCGTCGACCGGCAGGCCCGCCAGCGTCTGGGACCTCTCGATCAAGGTTCCCCTGCTCCCGCTCTACCTGGATACGGTGACCGTCGCCGGGCTGATCCTCGGGCTCCTGGGGCTCAGCCTGATCCTCTTCGTGGAGCGGGTGGTGCCGCCCGAGCAGCGCTGGAAGCCCCCGCCTCCGCGTGGCCTCGACGAGGACGATTCCGTCTGAACCGTGGGGGGGCTGCCCCCACCGGTACAATCTCGCGGCGATGTCCCGGCCCAGCAACCGCCCCGCCCCTCCGCTCGCTCGCGAGTCCCTCGGTACCGGTCGCTCGTGAGCGTTTTCGGCTTCTACGTGGCGGGAGTGCTCGTGGTCCTGAGCTGTGCGGCCGCGGTTCTCCTTCGGGGCGCCGTGCCGTCCGCGGTCGCGGCGGCGGCGGTGGCCGTCTCGATCGGAATCTTCCTGCTGGTGAGCGGCGAGTACCTCCTGACCCTCCTGGAGGTCGTCCTTCTCCTCGCCACCCTCGCTGCGGTGGTCGAGAACGCCCGCCGGGGTGGCTTCGGTCCCCTGGCCCAGCCGCTGAAGGTCAGCCGGTGGGTCTACGGCCTTGCCCTTGCCGTGCTCGCCGTGGTCGTCCTCGACGGGGCGGTGCTCGCCTCGCCGCGGGGGGGCTGGTTCGGGTCGGGGGTCAAGGCGGGGCTGAGCAGCGTCCTCCAGCACCAGGCTCCGGTCACCGCGGGCCTTCTCGTGGTGCTCGCCGCGGTGGCCGTCGTGGTGGCGGTGGTCATCGGACGCACCAGCGCCGACGAGGCCGAGCACCACCAGCGGACCAGGGCTCGGCGAGAGAGAGAGGAGAAGATGAGACGCCGGCGCGAGGACCGGGTGGCCGCGCGTCGCCGCCGCCAGGCTTCGCGGGCTGGGGGGGGCGAATGAGCATCGGGCCGGAGCAGGTCGCCCTGCTGAGCGGCATCGTCTTCGCCATCGGCGTCTTCGGGGTCCTGAGCCGGCGGGATGCGTTCGGCCTCCTGGTCAGCGTGGCCATCCTCCTGCTCGCCCCGGTCATCGCCTTCGCGGGCTTCACGGCCATCGACGGCGGTAGCCTCGGGCCTGGGCAGGGGGAGGTGGTGGCGCTCGCCGCGGTGGTGGTGTGCGCGGCGCTGAGCCTGGTCGGTGCCGCGCTGGTGGCGCTGCTGCACCGCCGCCACGAGAGCCTGGACACCGACGCCTACGGCGACGCCGAGGGGGAGCAGCACTGATGGGAAGCTTCGCCTGGATCATCATGCTGGCGCCGCTGGCGGGCTGCGGCGCCTCGTTCGTCGCCGAGACCCCGCGGCGAGCGGCCCAGGTGTGCATGACGTTCCTGGGCATCTCCCTGATCCTGGCCCTCTTCGTGCTCGGCTATCGGCTGGCCCACGAGACGACCAGCGTCTTCCCCGACGTCTCGACGCTCAACTACCTCTCGCTCACCCTGGATCCGAGCGAGACGGTGACCTTCCCGTCCACCTTCCAGGTCGCGCTGGGGGTCAGCGTCGACAACCTGAGCGCCAGCTTCATGGTCCTGATCTCGTTCCTCTTCCTGGTCGTCCAGGGCCTCGGCACCGCGATGCTCCAGCACGACGCCGGCTACCGGCGCTTCTTCTGGGCGAGCTCCCTGCTCGCGACGCTGGTGCTCGGCCTGGTGCTGAGCCCCGGCCTCTTCCAGGTCTGGGTGACCCTCGGCGCGATGAGTGCGACCACCCTCGTCCTGGCCCTCCACTACTGGCATCGGCGCGAGACGACCGCACCCGCCCGGCGTGCCTTTGCGGTGCTGCTCGGGGCTGACGCCAGCCTGCTGCTCGGTATGGCCTACGTCATCGACAAGCTGGGCCCGTACCTCGGTCTCCGGCCGCAGCCGGCCAGCGGAGCGCTCGACATCTTCGACTTCCGGCTGCTGGACCCCTCCTGGCAGGCCGCTGCCCAGGGTGCCGTCAACCATGTCGGGTACCGGAGCCTGGTCATCCTGAGCGTGCTCCTGGCCGTCGCCGCCTTGGTCCACGCCGCCCAGGCGCCGTTCACGGGTTGGCTCACCGGCCTGCGCGAGGCACCCCTGCCGGTGCTCGGCGCGATCACCATGTCGCTGCTCGCCGGGGTCGTGGTGCTGGCCCGGATCTACACCCTGCTGATGGTCACCCCGCGGGTCCTCAGCTTCCTGGCGGTGATCGGCGCGGTGGGCGCCGTCTGGCTGAGCGCCGCCTGCTTGGCATCGCGCGACATCTACCGCCTGGCACTCCTCTCAGCGGCGGCCCAGCTCGCCCTCGCCATCACCGCCATGGGCGCGGGCGGTTACAGCGCCGGACTGCTGATCACCTTCGTGAGCGCGCCGCTCAGCCTCCTGCTCCTGGTCACGGCCGGCAGCCTCGCCCGCGCCTACCGCACCCGCGACATCACCGAGATGGGCGGCGCCTGGCGCCGGATGCGGCGCACCAGCCTGAGCCTCGGGTTCTGGACCCTCGCCGCGGCGGGCCTCGACCTGGTCGGCTACGACGTGGTGTCCTCCGTCTTCCTCAACCGCTTCCCCGACGGCGGTCAGCTGACCGGCTGGGTGCGCGACCTGGTGGCGGTGATGGCCATCGCAGCGGTGGTCCTGACCGCCCTCTACGCAGCGCGCCTGATGGTCACCGTCTGCCGTGGCACGCCGGCGGTGCGGCGCGGCTTCGTCGTGGAGAAGCTGACCGAAGCGGAGCCGCGGCTTCGGAGGCTCCAGGCCTGGTGCGCCGCCGGCACCGTGGCGGCCGTCGTCGTCGGTCTCCCGGGGATCGCCGCCATCGGTCACGGCAAGGGGCGTGTCCCCGCTCTCACCTTCAGCCATTGGATCTACTACGGCACACGCCACCAGAACCTGCCCGTCGAGTGGTGGGCGCTCGTCGCGGCGGCCGCCGCCCTGCTGGTGGGGGTGGCCGGGGGGGTGCTGGTCTCACGTGCCGGGCTGACCCGGCGGGTTGCTCGGCTCGGGCTCTGGCTCCGCATACCGACCCTCGCCGCCACCGGTCCCGCGGCCGTGCGCGCGGCCATCGCGATCGGCACTCGGGCCGGCGACGCTTTGGCAGGCGAGGTGGTGGCGTTCGACCACGAGCTGGTCGAGCCGCTCTTCGATTCGGCCGGTGAGGGGATCGAGGCGGTCTCCTGGTCGCTGGAGCGAGCTCGGGTGCGCAGGCTTCGCATCGGGCTGGGCGTGACGCTTGCGGTGCTCCTCCTGCTCGTCGGTGCCAGCGTGCTGGCGGCGGGCGGGTATTTCCCCGTGCACACCACATGAACTTCCTGGCCCAGACGACGAGCACCACCACGGCCAGCGGGGTCACGTTTCCCACCCTGGTGCTCACCGCCATGGTCTGGAGCGCCATCGTGTTCGCCCTGGTGGCGCTCTTCATGCCCGATGAGACCCAGGATCAGTTGCGCCGGATCAAGTCGCTGGCATCCACCGGTGCGGGCGCCGCGCTCTTCTTCGCGGTCTGGGCTGTGGAGACCCAGGTGTCCGACGCGGCGGCGGGGACCGGGGGCATCCCCGGTGGCGACCTCTACGAGCGGCACGTGTGGATCTCGTCCTTCCCGATCAACTCCACCTACCACCTCGATGCCGACGCGGTGGGGCTCGCGGTGATCCTGGTGGTATCCGTCGTGTTCTTCTGCGCCGCGCTCGCCGCCTGGCGCAACCAGCGTCACGTCAAGCTCCTGACGGTCTGCCTGCTCACCCTGGAGACCGCCTCCCTCGGCATCCTCGCCTCCTATGACTGGGTCCTCTTCCTCCTCTTCTGGACCCTCGCCATCGCCCCGGTGTACGTGCTGGTCCGGGCCTTCGGAAACGGTCACGGGGCCCGAGCGGCCACCCGCTATGCGGCCACCGGCCTCGTCTCAGCGGCCTTCCTGCTGCTCGCCGCGGTGCTCATCACCTTCCAGTCCGGTTTGCACTCCTTCGACATGGGCAGCACTCCCACGACCCTGCCGGGCGACGGTGAGGCGGTCGCCTTCTGGCTGATCACCGCCGCCTCGCTGATGACCATGGCCGTCGTGCCCTTGCACGGGGTGCTCCTTGACCTCGAGGAGGACAGCACCGGGCTGCTCTCGGCGATCTTCGCCGCGGTCCTGCCCAGCCTGGGCGCATACACCCTCGTCCACGTCGCTGTGGGCTTCTTCCCCTCGACATCGGGCAGCTTCTCCCTCTTCTTCGCCGCCCTCGCCGTCGTGACCGTGGTCTGGGGAGGCCTGGCCGCGCTCCGCACCGACGACCTGAAGCGCCTCGTCGGGCACATCGGAACGGTCCTGATGGGGCTCGTGCTGCTCGGAGTCGCCGGCCACACCTCGATCGCCATCACCGGGATCATGTTCCTGCTGCTCGGCCGCGGCCTGGTGATCGCCGTGCTCATGCTGCTCGTCTCCCAGATCCAGGAGAAGACCCGGCGGGTGCGCATCTCTCAGCTCGGTGGCCTTGCCTGGCAGGCGCCGATCCTCTCCGCGTTCTGGCTGCTCGCCACCCTTGCGGCGGCGGGCGTCCCCCTCCTCGCCGGATTCGCCGGGGACTTCTTCATCTTCACCGGGTCCTTCCCGGCCCATCGATGGGCCAGCGCCGTGGTGCTGGCGGGAACCCTCCTGGCCTCGGGCGTGCTGGTCTGGACGGCCCAGCGCGTCTTCTTCGGAGCCTCGCGCGACATGTTCGCGCGAGTCCGCGACCTCGGGCCCCTCGAGTTGACCTACCTCGGCATCCTGGCCGGGCTGGTCGTCCTCATCGGGGTGGTGCCCGGCCACTTCGCCGAGCTCTTCCAGAACGGAGCCGGGTACATCCTCTTCCCGGGGACCACGTGATGCCCACTCCCAACGGCATGGCTGTCTTCGCCACCATGCTGCCGACGACCCTGCTGGTCGCGCTGGCGGCGGTCGGAGGGCTGCTCGGCTGGCTTCGTCCCGGGCTTCCGGCCTCTTTTCATCGCTGGCTCGGCGTGCTCGCGCTGGCCGGGGCCGCTGCGGCCGCAGTGGTCGCGTTTCACGGTGTGGCGCTGACCAACGGGGTTGGCCTCGCCGCCTACGCGGGAGGCGTGGTCGCCGACCGCTTCAGCACCTTCGCGGTGCTTCTGCTGTGCGGGACCGGGCTGCTGGCGATCCTCACGAGCGAGACAGCGCAAGAGCGTCTCGGCTCCCGGTTGCCCGCGTACAACGCCCTGATCCTGACCGCAACCGCCGGCGGGACCATCCTCGCGGTCCAGGTCGAGATGGGGATGCTCGTCGTCGGGCTGGGCCTTGTGGTGATCAGCCTGGTCGGCGTCGTGGCGGTGGAGAAGACCGCCGAGGCCCCCGGCGTCGCGGCTTTCCGCTCCCTGGTCTCGGCCGGCGTGGCGCTGGCCCTGATGCTCTACGGCCTGGCCATCGTCTACGGGGCGACCGGCAGCACCGACCTCGCCGCGGTGCGCGGCCACTTCGTCCATGCCGCGCCCCTGGAGGGGCTGGGCCTCGCCCTCACGCTGCTGGGGCTCGCCTACCTGGTGGGGGCACCCCCCCTGCACCACTGGATGCTGCAGGTGGCTTCGGCCAGTGGCGGGGCCGTGGCGGGCGCCGTGGTCAGCCTCGCCGTCGCAGCCGGCGGCATCGCCCTGGTCCGGGTGGCGGTGAGTGGCTTCAGCACGACCATGCACCCCTGGGTCGTCGTGGCCGGGGTGCTGGGGGCGGCCGGCTGCCTCTATCCGGCACTGCTCAGCGTGGTCGCGGGGAGCGTGCGCCGTCTGATAGGTCTCGGGGCCTGCCTTCAGGGCGGACTGGTGCTCAGCGCCCTGGTCGGGAGCGGCCTGGGCGGCGATTTCAAGCCGGCCGGCGGGGTGATCGCCCTTCTCTTCAGCCTGGTCGTGTTCGTTCTCGCGATCCAGGCGAGCTTCCAGGCGGTGGCACGACTCGAGGTGGACGGTATCGGCGGCGGTCTGGCCGGCGTGCGCGGTCTCGCCCGGCGTTCTCCATGGACCGCGGTTCTCCTCTGCCTGGGCCTGGCCGGCCTCGCCGGCCTGCCGCCGCTGGCAGGGTTCCTCGCCCGGATACTCATCGCGTCCTCCGCGGTCGCCGGGGGTTATGCATGGGTGGCGGTGGCCAGCGCGGCCGCCTCCGCCATCTACGCGGTCACGGTCCTGCGCTGGATCGCGGTGGCCTTCGTCGAGGACGACGAGCTGGCGGTGGTGGTCCCCAGCGCGCCGCGGCTGGCGAGCGCCGTCGGGTTTGCGTGTGCCGTCTTCGGCGTCCTGGCCCTGATCCTCGCCGGCCCCCTCCTGTACGCCGCCGACGGAGCCGCGTCCGTCCTTCGCTGACGGCGGGCCGCGCCCTTGCCGGCAAACGGCACGCCGATGGCACGAACGCTGCCGTGGTGGGGGCGACCTCTGCGCCGGTCTGCGTCGCACCCGGCCGGCGGTGAGGTCCGCCGGCCGTTACAATGGGTGGCGGTCGCGCTAGACGGGGAGCCAGCGGTGCCCTGTACCCGCAATCCGCTATAGCGGGGTCGAATTCCCCACCGAGGGGGCGCGCAGCCGGGTCCGCTCCGATCTCAGCGGCGTTGATGGCTGGGTCCTGCGCAGCCCGGGCCCGTGAATCGCGTCAGGTCCGGAAGGAAGCAGCGCTAAGCGGTCCCCCGGGGGTGCCGCAGCCAACCTGGCCTGAGCTGTTGGATCGGGTGAGCGCCGGCGGCGCGTCAACGACGTGGGGTGCGCGACTACCCAAGGCCACCATGTCGTGAGGGGCCGATAGGCAGAAGGCGGCTGCCGGCGGTCTCCTAACCCGAACCGGCGTGCCGAGACCGGAGAAGGGGGTGGCGGTGAGCAGCATCTGGCCAGGCGCCGATGGGGTCAGCCGAGGAGTAGATCTCCAGGGAGTCCAGGTAGCCGTCGCGGCTGATGAAGACGAGGATGCCGCCCACGTCGTTGTCGCGGTCGTCGGTCACCCTGGCCTCGGCGGGGATGGGTGATGTGGAGGACGGAGACGGCGGTGCCGAACGGGGGTCCACGTGGAGGTCGACCGTCGCGCAGCCGCACTCGCACCGACCGACTACCGTGGCGTGCGGCAGCTGGAGCCGGAGCTCTGGGCGCCCGCAAACTCCATCGAGAGGAGCTCGGCGAGTAACTCAGACTCAGCAGCGCTCAACGCCCGCTCCGGAACCTCGCGTGCCAAGGGCTCAGAGTCTACACGCCGCCCGCTCCCACTCCTCGAGGGACCTCAGCCGTGGGTGGTCTCGTCAGGGCGGGATCACCAACGACGTGGGGTGCACGACTATCTCTCCCACGCGGCAGGCCGCGTGGGGCATTGCGGGTCGGCTATCGTCGGCGGGACGTGACCGCCCTCTACCGCAAGTACCGCTCCGCCGTCCTCGCCGACCTCATCGGGCAGGACCACATCGTTCGCACCCTGAGCAACGAGCTGCGGGCCGGGCACGTGGCCCACGCCTATCTCTTTGCGGGCATCCGGGGGACGGGAAAGACGTCGACCGCGCGGATCCTGGCTCGGGCCGTCAACTGCCTGGAGCCGGTCGACGGCGAGCCGTGCAACCACTGCAGCGCCTGCAGCGAGATCCTCGACGGGTCGGCCGTGGACGTCCTCGAGATCGACGCCGCCAGCAACCGGGGCATCGACGAGATGCGCGAGCTCCGGGAGCGGGTCCGCTACCTGCCCGCCCGGCTCCGGTCGAAGGTCTACATCATCGACGAGGCGCACATGCTGACCTCGGAGGCGTGGAACGCCTTCCTCAAGACGCTCGAGGAGCCGCCCGCGCACGTGCTCTTCATCCTCTGCACGACCGAGCCGCACAAGGTGCCGGACACGGTGCGCTCCCGGGTCCAGCGCTTCGACTTCGGGCGGGTGCCCAGCGCCAGCATCGACGAGCACCTGCAGTCCATCGCCGCGAGCGAGGGCGTCGAGCTGGAGCCCGCGGCTGCCCGGCTGATCGCTCGCGCCGCCCAGGGCAGCGTCCGCGACGGGCTCTCACTCCTGGATCAATGCTTCGCCACCGGCGACCGCCCGGTGACCACCGACACCTGCCGCCGCGCCCTCGGGCTGGCGCACCCAGAGGTGGTGCGCCGGCTGCTCGAGGGGCTGGCCGCGAGGGATGCCGCGGCGGCGCTCCGGGCCGCCGCGGCCGCCTTCGACGCGGGAGCGGATCCCCGCCAGCTCCTCCGCGAGTGCTCGCGCCTGGCGCGCGCCGCCGAGATGGTCGCGGTCGGCTTCGCCGAGGGTGCGCGCCTCGACGCGGACGAGGAGAGCCTCTGCCGCCAGCTGGCCGCGCGGGAGCCGGATGGCTTCTGGCTGCGGGCGCTGGAGGAGATGGGCGCGGCCGAGCTCGAGCTGCGCCAGCCCGTCGACGCCCGCCTCCAGGTCGAGGCCTGCCTGCTCCGCCTCTGCCGCGGGGGTGTGGCGGGCGCGGAGGCGGAGCGCCTGGCCGGGGTGGAGGAGAGGCTCGGTACCGTCGAGCGGCGGCTCGGCGCAGGCGGGGCGAGCCCGGACCCCGGGGCTGCCCGGCCCGTGGCGCGGCGCAGCGATGCCGCACCGGCGGCGGGCACCGCGCCGAGCGTTCCGAGGAGCGTCCACCCGCGACCCGTGCAGGCCGCGCCGACCCCCTCCCAACCCGCGCCCGTCGCGCCGGCGGCCTCGTCGCACCCGGCGGCACCGGTGCAGCCCGCGGCCTCCGTCACGGCGGCCCCCGGGGAGGCCGCCGCCGGATCCGACTCCGAAGGGGTGACCGTGCCGCCCCCGGGCCCGGCTGACCCTGGCGGGCTCACCGGGGCGGTCGTCTCCCTGGAGGGCTGGCAACAGGCGTGGCCGGCGTTGATCGAGGCGGTCAACCGGCGCGACAAGGTGTTCGCCGGTGTCCTGCGCGGTTGCCGCCCGCTGGACGCAGGTGCCGGCCGGCTGGTGATCGGGGCACCCTACGACTTCCACCTCAAGCAGCTCGGCAACCCCGTCAAGCGGCCGATCCTGGTGAGTGCGGTGACCGAGGTCGCCGGCGGCCACCGCGATCTGGCCATCGAGTTCTGTGGCGAGCCGGCCGGCGGCGGGGCGGGGGGCGAGGACGTGGGCGCCAATCTGACCGACGCCGTGGTCGCCACCTTCGCCGGCAGCCGGATCACCTCGACCCGTCTGGTGGACCACGCCAACGACCCGATCCCCGAGGGGTAGGGTCGGGACCGGGAGCGCGGGATCAGGCCGGAGGCCGCTCAGCGTTCGGGTGGGAGGCTGGCCGCGTTCAGGCCGGCGGCTGGTACTGCTCGATGAGCAGCGGTCCGGACACCGCGGAACCACCCGGAAGGGGCATGCCGCCCACCGCCAGGCAATCTGTGGCGCTGACACAGGTCATGCCGTCGAGCTCGCTGGTCGTCGAGCCCGAAGGAAAGGGGGGGTAGGCGAAGCTCCAGGTGCCGTCCTGGTAGTCCTCGACGCTGGCCAGCTCGGGCTCGAGACTGTTGGGCCCGGCGTCGGCGAACCCCGCGGCCGCGCAGGCGTCGCCGGCGGTGCAGGCCACGGCGTCGAGATTCAGCACTCGGTCACTGTCGAGGGCGATGGCCCAGCCGTCCGGCGAGTAGTGCTCGATCAGGCCCTCGCCAGCGCCCTGGCCGACCGCCCAGCAGTCGCCGGCGCTCACGCACGTCACCGCGTCGAGCTCGCTGCCGAAGCCGGCGGCGCCTCCCGAGGGACTGGGGACCGTGACCGGGGCCCAACCACCCCCCTGGTACTGTTCCACGAGGGGCTCTTCGAGGCCGAGGCCGTTGTCTCCGGCGCCATCCGTGTAGTTGCCGACGGCCCAGCAGCCATCCGCGCTCACGCAGGTCAGCGCGCGCAGCGAGGCGCCGGTGCTCCCCGCCGGCGTCGGGCTCGGGACGACGCTCCAGCCGCTGCCCGTGTACTGCTCGATGAGAGGCCCGGAGCTCTCCATCACGCTCCCGACGGCCCAGCAGTCGGTGGCGCTGACGCAGGTGACACCCGACAGGAAGCTGTCAGCGAAGGCCGGGCTGGAGATGATCGTCCACTCACCTCCCGCGTACTGCTCGATGAACCCGCCCCATCCATCACCTCCGGTGCTGCCGCCGACGGCCCAGCAGGCGCTGTCGCTCGTGCAGGCGACGCCGTTCAGCGCGCTTCCGTGGTTGGGGCTGGGGCTCGTGACCAGCGTCCAGCCGCCCCCCGACTCGTGCGCGATCAACGGCTCCGAGGAACCGCTGAGAGGGTCCCCCGACCACCACCCGACCGCCCAGCAGTCGGTGGCACTGAGGCAGCTCACCCCCTGCAGCGCGGCCTGCCGAGCGTCTCCCGGGGGATTGGGGCTGGAGACGAGGCTCCAGGCGGTGGGCGCCGGCGTGGGGCTGACCGCCGCGGTGGGAGTCGCAGTGAACCCGACGGCCGGGGTCCCGGCGGGTGCCGGGCTGGCCGTCGCCGGATGCGAGGTGACGGCGGTGGCGCCCGGTGACGCGGCGCAGCCGCTGCCCGCTGCCACCAGGAGCATGCCGACCACGGCGGCGAGTGGCCGGCGACGCCCGGGACGGGCCGGCGCGGTGCCGCGACGGCCTCTCGTCTCCGCTTCACGTCCGCGCATCGTCACCCTTCCTCGAGCCGCCCCCGGGCAAGGCGTCACCGGGTCAACGCGGCCAGGCGTCGCCAGGATACGGAGTCCCGGACCCGCCGATTGTCCCTGCCGCCGGAGAGAGGGACCGGTCGCGCGGGCGGTGCCGCCTGGTGAGCCGCCGGCGGCCCGCACGGCGCCACCCGTCGTAGACTGCGGCGGTTATCCACCTCCCGGGGGAGCCGCGTGAACAACCCCAACATGCTCAAGCAGATCCAGCAGATGCAGACCCGGATGGCGCGGATGCAGGAGGAGCTGGGCGGCATGACCGTGACCGGGACCGCCGGCGGCGGGGTGGTCACGGTGGTCGCCAATGGCCATCAGCAGATCCAGAGCATCGCCATCCAGCCGGACGTCCTCGAGGAGGGGGCGGAGATGGTCAGCGATCTGGTGCTGGCTGCCGTCAACGCCGCTCTCGACCAGTCGCGCGACCTCGCGACCCAGCAGATGGGGCAGCTCACCGCCGGTCTCAACCTTCCCCCCGGTCTCCTCTGACGCGTGTGACGCGTGTCGCTGATCCCTGAGCCGATCGAGCGCCTGGCGGCGGAGTTCGGGAGGCTGCCCGGCATCGGCCCCAAGACCGCCCAACGCCTCACCTTCTTCTGCCTGCGCAGCGATCCGAGCCAGGTCGCCCAGCTGGCCGCGGCCCTCTCGGCCCTGAGGTCGGCGATCCGCGCCTGCTCGCGCTGCTTCTTCATCGCCGACGCCGAGCTCTGTGCCATCTGCCGGAACCCGAGCCGCGATCCTTCCGTCATCTGTGTCGTCGAGGACGCCCTGGATGTCCTCGCGGTGGAGCGGAGCGGGGGCTTCCGGGGCCTCTATCACGTCCTGGGCGGCGCTCTCTCTCCCATCGAGGGGGTGGGTCCGGACCAGCTCCGGATCGCCGAGCTGGAGGCCCGGTTGCAGGGTGGCCAGGTCACCGAGGTGGTCCTCGCCACCGATCCGGACGTGGAGGGGGAGGCGACCGCACACTATCTGGGGGAGCGGCTGGCTGGCCCCGGATTGAGGCTCACCCGGCTCGCCCACGGCCTGCCAGCGGGGGCCGACCTGCAGTATGCGGACGAGCTGACCATCGCCCGGGCGCTGGCCGGACGTCGCAGCCTGGACGCCGATCGGGCGATCTGAGCCTGAGCGACCCCGGATCGGGTATCATCCGCGGGCGCGGCGGTAAGGGTGCCGTCGGCTGTCGCCGACCCTCTCATTGACGGAGAGGTCCCCCGGCGGTATCATTCGTCAGTTACCCCGGACGGGGCGGGACCCGGCCGGATCGCCGCGTTCACTCTCCGACCGGTTCGGCGCGCGGCTCGTTCCTTGACAATTGAAGAGTGGAGACGACTATCCGCGAAGGCCCTGGGGCCGGCGTTCTGCGCCGGATTCCCACGCAGGCCTCGTTAACGTTCGAATCTGACCCGCGCAAGCGGGAACAAGAACGTTTTTTCGGAGAGTTTGATCCTGGCTCAGGATTAACGCTGGCGGCGTGCATCAAACATGCAAGTCGAGCGCGGTGTGTGGGCTTCGGTTCACACATCTAGCGGCGAACGGGTGAGTAACACGTGAGCAACCTACCTTCGAGTTCGGGATAGCCCTGAGAAATCAGGATTAATACCGGATGTGGTCACTGTCGGGCATCCGATGGTGAGTAAAGGCGTAAG
>JBEKOU010000002.1:0-299010 GCA_049521435.1 Candidatus Dormibacteria bacterium
TGGGCGGAAATGGACGCCGCGATCAGGCGGCGGGGTTGAAGTGGCGCCACTCCCCCGCCCCCGGCTCGTCGTCGTCCATCTCGACGTCCTCGGGGAGCTCGGTGCGCCAGGGGAGCATGAGGTCAAAGACGATCTCCTGGATCGTCCAGAGCATGTCCATGATCTCGGTGATCTTGACGTGGCGACGGGCCAGGGTCTCGTCGACCTGACGGCACGCGGTCTCGTCGCCGGTCAGGCGAACCGCCTTGCGCGCGAACGTGAAGACCCGCTGGGCGCGCACGGCAACGTCCGGCGGAACCTCCTTCATCCCCTGGAGGTGCGTCTCCTCGCAGAGCTCGATGGCGGAGTCCACCCGCTCCACGAGCCGGCGAAGCCGCGTCCGCTCCACCACCTCGAGATGGTGGCGTCGCCGGGCGCGGTGGACCTCCTGGGTAGCGTTCTCAATGAGCAATGCGACTCTCCTGTGACCCGCGACACCCGCCGCGTCGCGGTTCCGCCCCATAGGCTAGCCCGATGGGTCGTTGACATCAACAGCCGCGGTGGTGTCAGATTGATGCATGGATCGCATCAATGCCGATCTCTTGCGTACTTTCATCGAAGTGGCGCGCCTGGAGCATCTGGGACGAGCGGCCGAAGCGCTCCAGAATGACCAGTCCACCGTGAGCCGGAAGATCGCACGTCTGGAGCACGAGGTGGGAGTGCCCCTCTTCGAGCGGATCGGCCGTTCGATCCGGCTGACCAAAGCCGGGCGACGCTTCGTCGGCCGGGCGGAGCGGATCCTCAGCGAGATGCGCGACGCCGTCGCGGAGGCCGCCGGCACCGTGTCCGCCGAGACCGGGGAGGTCCACCTCGGATTCCTCCACACCGTCGGGGCCCGCTGGCTGCCCGAGCGGCTTGCCCGCTTCCTCGACCAGTACCCGGGGGTGCGGTTCATCCTCGAGGAGGGAACGACGGGCGAGGTCGTCGCCGGGGTGCTGGACGGCAGATACGACCTGGGCATCCTGGGCCCCCCGCCGGCCAACACCCCGGAGCTGGAGCTGGTCCCGCTCTTCCGCGAGCGCATCGCGGTCGTGGTCCCCCTCGAGCATCATCTGGTGGGTCGATCCTCGGTCACCCTCCGGGACATCGCCAGCGAACCGCTGATCCTCCCCCGGTCGCGCACCGGTCTCCGGCGGGTCATCGACGATGCCTTTGCCCGCCAGGGGCTGAGCGAGCACGTCGCCTACGAGGGGGATGACTTCGCGATCGTGCAGGGGCTGGCCGAGGCGGGACTGGGAATCACCCTCCTGCCCATGCCCCTGCCGACCCCCTCCAGCCGGGTGGTCGTGATCCCACTCCGCGACCCCCCGATCGCGCGCACGATGGCGATCGCCTGGGACCGGCGCCGCACCCTGCCGCCGGCAGCCCAGCTCTTCTGCCGCCGGATCGTCGAGGGGGTGGCCGGACCCGCCGGTCGCACCGCCACCGGGTAGCGGACGGTCCGGGACCGGTTCACCGACCCGGTGGAGGAGGGTTCACATTTGCGCCGCTCCTGATGGAGCCCTCGCGTTATCCGCCGTGAGGCTCCTGCGTAGTGGAGGCATGACGTGCCCCCCGGCCCTCACCGACCGCCGTGGCCATGAGTGAGCTGGCCGGCTCGCGCGACGTGGCGGGGATGCTCTCCCCCAGCGAGCTCTGTGACCGCTATGCCCCGCTCGTCTTCCGCTTCGCCACCATGGTCGCGGGGAGCACCCTGGAGGCCGAGGACCTGGCCCAGACAGCCCTGGAGAAGGCGCTGGTCGCCCTCCCCCGCTACGACCCCCGGCGGGGCGAGCCGGCGCCCTGGCTGTGGCGGATCGTGGTCAACACCGCGCGCGATGCCGGCCGGGCGGCGCGGCGGCGCGAGCTGCTCGTGCAGCGGCTGGTCGCGCTGGACCGCCCCCGAGACACCTCTGACGACATCCCGGCCGGGATCTCCGACGAGCGGCTGCTCGCCGGGATCCGGGGTCTCACCCGTCTGCAGCGCTCGGTGATCGCGCTCCGTTACGGCGCCGACCTCGAGTTCACCGAGGTGGCCCGGGCACTCGGGACCTCACGAGGGGCCGCGGTCATGGCCTGCCACCGCGCCCTCGCCACCCTCCGCGGCGCCCTCCAGGAGGCAGCACAGTGAGCACCGACGATCTGCACGAGAGGCTCCGTAGCCTGCACGCACCGCTCCCCCCAGGCCTGATCGCGCGCGCTCAGCTGGCCGCGGCGGCGCAGCTCCCGCCCCCTCCACCTCCATCGCACCGCCGCCGGATCCTCGAGGGGATCCTGGCCGCGGCGCTGGCGGCCGCCATCGCGATCCCGTTGTATCTCACCCACTCCGGAAGCCCCACCGGGGCGGGGACGTCGGGGGCTCTGCTGGTGTTCACGATGGGGACGTCTCCGGGCAGCACGTCCTGCCTGTTCACACTCGAGACCGAGCCCGTCATCGGGGACCCACTGCGGCGCATCGGAACGGTCAGCAAATGCGGTGTCTACGGGCAGCCGGTCATCGTGGGAGATCACCTGGTAAGTGCCGTCACCAGCGCGCCTGACGCCCCCGGTGCCGGGTTCGAGCTCACCGATCTGGTCACCGGGACCCAGCGGGCCATTCCCCTGGAGGACGTGGACGGCGCGGTATTCCCGTCCCCAGGCGGCATCGATCTGGCTGTGCCGATCGTGGCCGGAGCCAATCAGCTGCCGGCTCTCGATGTGTTCGACGTGGCCACCAGTGCGCTGCTACGGCAGCTCGAGCCTGAGGTGGATGGACGCGTCATGAACCTGGGCGGTGCCAGTGCTTCAGCCTGGTTGAGTGACGGCATCCACACCACGATGCAATGCGTTGGCAACGTGGCCGCCTCGTGCGACTACCTCATCAACCCGTTGACCGGCGCGGTCCACACCTTGGTGGAGTCGAGCCCGACCTCCGTCACCACCACGTCCGTCGAGGACTACGGAAGCCCCGATGGGACCGAGGAAGCACGTCTGTCGCGGGAGACGACAACTGCCCGACCCGGTGGGACGGCCACCATCGGTGCCGGGCCGACCGGCGGCACCCTCAACACCGTATACACACTCCCGGCGGCGGCGATGACCGGGACCCTGGGGATCGAGGTCGCCGACGACGGGTCTCTGATGTTCCAGACGTCCTTCACGACTGACGTCGTCAGCCAGGGCCGGCTCTACCCCGTGGTTCCGCCGTCGGGCTGGACATTGGGCGTCTTCGGTGAAGGCGGAGGGGCACTGCCCGGCGGTGGGTTCGCAGTCGAGGCGACGAGGCAGGTGGGAGGTGACGAGTTCCAGGAGGAGGTACTGCACATTTCCGAGAGCGGCTCGACCACGGTCATCCAGGGTCCGGTGCCTGCGGCCACCAACTTTCCGTTGCTCATGGGCGTCGCCGCCTGACACCGCCATGGCGGCCATGGCTCCTCCGGGGGGGCGCCTCCGCACGCCCTCCCTCATCCGCCAGCCGGGGCACCCGGGGCCGGCCGCCCATGAGGTGGCCGAGCGGGTCAGCTCGCGGGCGCGCGCACCACCACGACGTCGCGGGCGGCGTCGCCCGCGAGAGCCGCCATGCCGCGATCCAGCGTCGCCAGTCGCGCCCCGTGACGCCTCGCCACAGCCAGCAGGTGAGCGTCCGTGACCAGGGAGTGGGTCACCACCCGGGCAGGATCGATCTGTCCCCCCAAGAGTTCCTCGACGTCGTCGGCAAGGAAGACGTGCCCGGGCACGCGCCGGATGCGGCCGAGCAGAAGCATGGCCTCGGACGGGGCGACCGCCGTGGGGATCGCGGCACGATTCGAGGAGACCCGGACGAAGCCGCTCTCCGTCACCGGGGTGGTGGCCCACGGCTCGGCCGCCCGGCTGCGGAACCACCGCCGCGCTAGCTCGTGGTGGACGTGGTTGGGCCAGGCCAGGCTGACCAGCAGGTTGACGTCGAAGAGGTCGGTCACCCCTCCTCCAGGGCCGCCCCAACCATCTCCTGGGTGATAGTCGAGGCTCGGGGGCTCACCCGGAAGACCGGGAATCCGTCCTCCTCGTCCAGCGCAGACTCCCGGGGCATCAGCCCGCGCCGGGCGAGATCGGAAACCACCGTGCCCAACGACCTGCCCTCGGCGTCGGCCACGGCCCGAGCCGCCTCGATCACGTCGGCATCGAGGTTTAGGGTGGTTCGCATCACAGCATCATAGCATCACATCGTGATGCGTTATCTCCTCGGCGGCACGAGCCGAATCAACGAACTGCCACCCGGGACGGGCCGAGCCTCGACCGCCTCTCAGGGAGCGAGGCGGTTGAGATCCCGGGGAAAGAGGGTGGTCTCGCGCACGTTGGCGGCGTCGACCAGCTGGGCGACCCAGCGCTCCAACCCGATGGCGAAACCGCCGTGCGGAGGCATCCCGTGCTTGAAGGCCATCAAGTACTCCGCGTAGTTCTCGGGATCCTCACCCCTCGCGACCAGCGCATCCACGTAGTCCTGGTAGCGGTGGAGCCGCTGACCGCCGGTGACCAGCTCCATCCCCCGGAAGAGGAGGTCGAAACCGGCCGCGAAACCCGGCCGTTCCGGGTCCGGGTGGGTGTAGAAGGGGCGCTTGCTCATCGGGAAGCCGCGGACGAAGAGGAAGTCCGAGCCGTGCTCGCGCTTTGCCCATTCCCCGAGCCAGCGCTCGTTGGCCGGCGAGAGGTCCGGTTCGTTGCTCAGATCCTCGCCGGTGGCGGCCGTGATCATGGCCTGAGCGTCCAGGAAGTGGACGTCGGGAATGGGCTGCGGGACCTTGGGCAGCTCCAGTCCGAGCAGGGCCACGGCCCCGGGCGCATCCCGCTCGATGCCCGACAGCATGCCGGCGATGGTGTGGGTGAGCACGGCCATGACGGTGTACTCGTTCTCGATGAATCCGACCTCGGCGTCGAGCGAGACGTACTCATTGATGTGGCGGGCGGTGTCGTGCGGCTCGGCCCGGAAGACGGGGCCGACCTCGTAGACACGCTCAAAGACGCCAACCATCACCTGCTTGTAGAACTGCGGGCTCTGAGCCAGGTACGCGGTCTTGCCGAAGTAGTCGAGGGCGAAGGTGGTGGCCCCCGACTCGGTGGCCGAGCCGACGATCTTCGGGGTCTGGATCTCGGTGAAGCCGAGATCGTGCAGGCTGCTGCGGAAGCCGGCCATGGAGGCGGCCTGGATGGCGAAGTAGGCGCGGCGGCGGGGATGCCGGAGAGCCACCGGGGCGTTGTCGAGGATGGTCGGCAGCTGCGCCTTGATCACGGGCCGGTACAGGTCGAAGGGAGGAGCCTCGTCGGCCTCCGAGATCACGGTCACCGCCGGGTCGTGGATCTCGACCCCCCCGGGAGCCTGCGGCTCGGCCACCACCACGCCGGCGACGCCGATCACCGACTCGTTCTGCAGCCGTGCCAGCCGCTCGACCAGCTCAGGGTCCTGAACGACCACCTGAGCGGTGCCGCGGGCGTCGCGGAGGATGAGGAAGCTGACCCCCGCGAGCCGGCGGAGCCGGTGGAGCCAGCCCTTGAGCTGCACCCTCTCGCCGGCACGGTCGCTCAGATCGTCGGTCCAGATGCGGTCGGTCAGTTGAGAGATCACTGGATGGGACTCCGGCTCCTGCTGGCGGCTTCCTCCACGAGTGGCCGGGCCGATTCTACCGGGGGCGAGTAACTTGGGGAACTGTCGGGCCCGCGCGAGCGGGGCGGGCTGAGCGGGCGTCTCCACCGTAGACTGAGCCACCAGTCATGGCCGCAATCCTCTTCGCCGCTGCCGCCGTCCTGGTCGTTGCCACGGTCGTGATCGTGCTCGTCGCCCGGAGTCGGGTCGCAGCGCCGCCCGCAACGGCGGCGCCTCCGAGCCCGACCCAGGTCCGCACCGAGGCCGCGGCCATCGTCGCCGCCGCGAGGACGGAGGCCCTCGCCATCCGAGAGGCGACCACCGAGGAGGTCGCCGTCCGCAGCGCCGCCCTGGAGGCCCGCGAGGCTGCCCTCGCCGAGCGGGAACGCACCTGGAGGGACCGGCGGGCCATCTTCGACGAGCGGCGCTTCGCTCACCGCAAGCGCCGGGAGGAGATCGACGAACGGGTCGCCGAGGTCGGGGCGGCTCGAGAGGAGGTGCGCCGGACGATCGCCGAGCGGGCGGCTGCAGACCGTGAGACGGCCGAGCGGCTGGTGCTGGAGAACCTGGAGACCGAGCTGGAGGCGGAGCGGGCGGAACGCGTGGCTCAGCTCATCGCCGAGGAGACGGGCGAGCCCGAGGTTGCGGTCCGATCCCTCCTGGTGGGAGCGATCGAGCGTCAGTCCGAGAGCCACGTCGACACCGCGCCTCGGCTCTCCCCCATCAACCTCGAGGGACTCGATGAGACCCGCCGCGAGCGGCTCCTCACCGCCCTGCAGGTTGTCGCGGAGTCTACCGGGACCGACCTGGGCGTCGACAACGAGCGGGAGCAGGCGACGCTCCGCGGCCTGGACCCGGTTGGACGGGAGGTCGCGCGACAGGCTTCGATCGAGGTACTCGACCGCGGCATGCAGGCGGCGGATGTCCCACCCCTCCTGCTCCGCACCCGCCGCCGCCTCTCAGCAGCGATCGAGGACCTCGGCGAACGCGCCATGTGGGAGATGGCGATGGAGGGACGCCCGGAGCTGGCCGAGCTGCTGGGTGTCCTCCACTACCGCTTCTCGTACGGCCAGAACGCCCTCCTGCACTGCAAGGAGACCGGCTACCTCTGCGGGGTCCTGGCGGCCGAGTTGGGCCTCTCCCAGGGCGCCGCCCGGGAGGCGGGCACCCTGCACGACATCGGCAAGGCGGTGGACCACGACGTCGAGGGTTCCCACGCCATCATCGGGGGCGAGCTGCTGCTCATCCTCGGCATCGACCCCACCATCGTCCACGCGGTCAAGGCCCACCACTTCGATGTGGAGCCGTCGACCGACCTGGCCATGCTCACGATCTGCGCCGACGCCATCTCGGCCTCCCGGCCCGGTGCCCGGCGGGACACCCTGGCCGCCTACTTGGCCCGTCTCGAGCAGCTCCAGGGCATCGCCACCCGGCATCCCCAGGTGGAGCGGGCCTTCCCCCTCCAGGCGGGGCGCGAGGTCCGGATCTTCGTCAAGGCCGGCAAGGTGGCGGACCTGGAGATGCCCGCCCTCACCGGCGAGATCGCCCGCGAGATCGAGAGCGAGATGCAGTACCCGGGGGTCATCAAGGTGACCCTGATCCGCGAGACGCAGGCCATCGCCACCGCCCCGGTGCAGGTCGGGCGCAGCGCGGAGCCGCTGGAACCGGTGCTGGCGGGGGCGGCGACCAAGCGGCGGCGGCGGCGCAAGAGGCGCAAGGGCGAGGGCGAGGCGGGCGTATCCGCGGGCGAGACGGAACCCGCGGGCAGCGAATAGCCCCAGCCGGCGACGGCCTCAGCCACCGCGCAGGAAGGAGGCGATGACCTGCGCGGTGGAGTCGGGATCCTCGTGGAAGAAGAGGTGGCCGCGACCGTCGAACCAGTAGCGGCGCGCTCCGGGGATCAGCTGGGTGAGTGCCTCTGCGTTGGCGAGAGGGACCAGGACGTCCTCGGTGCCGTGAAGGACGAGGGTCGGCACCGCGATCTCGCCGAGACGATCGCCGATGTCGGCGTCTCGCGCAGCGCGGAACTGGGCGGTGAAAGCGCGGCCCGGGATCGGGTGGGCGGCCCGGTAGGCCACCTCCTCGTCGATGAACTCGGGATGCTCGCGCTGGAAGCGCGGCGCGTAGAGGACGATGCAGGCCATCCGGTAGGCCTCGGCCGGCGTCCTCGCACCCCGTCCGAGAAGCGCGGCGGTCGCCTCCGGCTCCGCGGGTACGGACGCATGCCGCCCGGGGCCCGTGGCGGCCAGGATCAGCCGGGTCAGTCGCTCGGGATGGAGGACGGCGAGATGCTGGGCGGTGAGGCCCCCCATTGAGGCGCCGAAGAGCTGGAAGGTCTCCGCCCCGCAGCCGGCGGCCACCTCGACGCAGTCCGCCGCCAGGCGGGGCATCGGATAGGGCCCGGCAGGGACGTCGGAGTCGCCCACCCCACGGGGGTCGTAGACGATCACGCGGCGGTGCCGCGCCAGCGCGGGGACGATCGGTGCGTAGACCCGCCGGGTCGCCCCCAACCCCGGGATCATCACGAGAGGTTCGCCATCCCCGTGGACGCTGACGGCGAGCCGGACGCCGTCGCTCATGACCACGTGCCGGTCGGGAGCAGGCGGAGCCACGGCTCCGGATCGTAGGGCACGTCGCGGCGCGACCGGGGCCGGACGGGCCCGGACCCCGCTGGCCGACGCCGGACGGGTCGGGCGACCGATACCCCGCGCCAGGTCGCATCTGGCGGGGGACGCGCCACCATTGCCCCGTGCCACGACTCTTCGTCACCCGGGACCAGATCGGCGGCGGCATGCTCGTGGTCGAGGGTGACGCCGCTCACCATCTCGCCGGGCCCCTCCGTGTGCAGCCCGGAGAGGTGATCCAGGTCGTCGACGACGCAGGCGAGGAGCACGCGGTCCGGGTCAGCTCGGTGGAGAGGGCTCGGGTGACCGGCTCGATCCTCTGGTCCCGGCCAGCCTCGGGGGAACCCCGTCTCCGCCTCGACGTCATCCAGGGGCTGGTCCGGGAGATCGACGAGGTGGTGGCCGGCCTGGCCGAGGTCGGGGCCGCCGCGATCCACCCGGTCGTCGCCGTGCGCAGCGTCACGCGGCCCGATTCGGAGCGGGCCGCGGCCCGGCTCCGCAGGTGGGGCGAGATCGCCCGAGAGGCCGCCGAGCTGGCCCATCGTGGCGCCGTTCCACGGGTGGCAGCGCTGACCAACCTCGCGGGAGCGCTGGCCGAGCTGCCGGAGGGCGCGCGTATCCTCGTCTGCACGGTGGACGGCGCCGTCCCGCTGGCCCGGCTGGATGTCGACGCGGCCCGCCCGGCGGCCCTGGTGATCGGCCCGGAGGGCGGATTGGAGCCCGGCGAGGTCGATCGCCTCCGAGAGGCTGGTTCCGAGATGGTCCACCTGGGGCCCCGGGTGCTGCCGGCACGCCGAGCGGCCATCGTCGCAGCCGGTCTTCTCCTCGCCCGGGCCGGGGACCTCGACCATGGGCGCTGAGCCGCGGACGGCGCGCGGGGGGGCCATCGCCGGACCCCTGCGGGTTGCCCTCACCACCCTCGGCTGCAAGGTCAACTACGCGGAGATGGCCGAGCTGGCCGGGAGGCTGGCAGGTATCGGCTGCGACGTGGTCCCCGAGGACGAGCCCGCCGACGTCCGTGTGCTCAACTCGTGCGCGGTGACGTACCAGGCCGACGCCACCACACGGCAGCGGCTCCGCCGGCTGCGTCGCCGCGATCCCGGCTGCCACCTCATCCTCACCGGCTGCTCCGTGGACGCCAACCCCGATTGGTACCTGGCGGCTGGGATCGACGGCAACCCGGCCGTCCCGGGGCTGGATGCGGTCTTCGCCAACACCGAGAAGCTGCGCATCGCCGACCACGTCGCCGCCCTCGCGGCCGGACGCGGCGACCCGTTCCGCCACCTCCCGCCGGCCGGGCTGCGCAGCCGAGCCTTTCTCAAGGTCCAGGACGGCTGCGACCACCGCTGTACCTACTGCGTGGTGTGGCGGACCCGGGGCGCGTCGGCGAGCGTTCCCGAGGAGGTGGTGATGGCCCGAGCACAGGCCGCGGTGGCGGCCGGCCACGCCGAGGTGATCCTGACCGGCGTCGACCTCGGCAGCTACGGGCAAGACCGGGGCTCCGACCTGACGGGCCTGGTGCACCGCCTCCTCGAGGGCCTCGACGGGACCGTGCGCCTCCGCCTCAGCAGCATCAACGCCAACGACATCCCGGAGCGACTCGTCGAACTGAACGGCGACCCGCGGCTGTGCAGCCACTGGCACATCCCACTCCAGAGCGGCAGCGACCAGGTGCTCCGGGCCATGCACCGCGGCCATCGGCGGGACCGATACCTTCGTGTCGTCGAGGGGCTGCGCCGTCAGGATCCCGACACCGAGCTGACCACCGACGTGATGGTGGGCTTCCCGGGGGAGAGCCAGGAGGACCACGAGGCGACGCTGCGCCTGATCGACGAGGTCGAGTTCCTCGGCTGCCATGTCTTCCGCTACTCGCCGCGGCCCCACACGGAGGCGGCCCGGCTCCCCCAGCAGGCCGGCGACGCCACCCTCCGATCGCGCAGCGCCGAAGTCCGCCGCGTCGCGGCGGCGAGCGCCCGCAGCCGGCGTCAGCGAGCGGTCGGCCACAAGCACCGGGTGGTCTGGGACCGGGTGACACCGGGGGAGGCTCACGGCCTCACCGGCGGATACCACGAGATGGTGGCCGACCCCGTCCCGGGGACGCGGACCGGCGGCATCCAGACGGTCCTAGCGACCAGCGTCGAGGGCGACCGGCTGCGCGGGGCGATCCTTCCGGAACTCGGAACGGACGAGCCCTGATGCGCGTCGCGGTGGTGGTCCACCCGAGGGCTGGAAGGGAGGAGCTCAGCTGGGACGGCCGGGAGCTGCGGCTGCGGGTCACCCAGCCACCGATCGACGGCGCCGCCAACGCCGCGGTGCTCCGGCTGGTTGCCGGCTGGGCCGGCGTGGCACCCTCGCGCGTCCGTCTGGTCGCCGGCCACCGCGGCACTCACAAGCAGGTGGAGATCGAGGGGGTCGACGCCCTTCCCGACTGAGCGCGGCGGGCTGGTTGGGAACTTCTGAACCGTCTGACGCGCCCCAGCGTGGAGACCGGGTTCGAGGAACTTCTGAACCGTCTGACGCGCCGCACTCTGCAGACGGGCTTGCAACGGTGGCACACTTGCTACAACCAGCTGGGCCTACCGGGCCCGCGGGGGAGGGGCCGACCTGAACGCGATCGGTTGGCGCAAGCCGTGGCTTGCCGGCGGGGCCTCATGCTCAAGGCGGTGGGGTCGGGGGACGGTTTGCTTGCGCGTCCCGGCGGGCAGCGCCTCGAGCCGCAGCCTCGCCAGGGTCTGGTAGCCGTCGCCGTGAACTCCCGAGACCTGATCGGGCACGGCTCGAGAGCCGACGGCCCGCTCCCCGCGGACCAGTCGGCGGCGGCATCGCGCGCGCCGGCCGCCTACCCGCCTCCTGCCGCTGCCCTCCCCGACCCCGGCGCGGACCGCGGACGGGGGATCGGCCGGCGTCGCACCGCGGCCCTGGTCGCGGCCATCGGGCTGGCCTGCCTGGTCGCAGTTGCCTTGCTCAGCACCTCCCTGGGCGGGGCGGCCATCACCGAGCAGGTCAACGCCCGTCTCACCGGTGCAGGCAAGCAGGCCGCCGGCTACCTGGTGCAGGTGATCTCCGGCCGTGTCGCCGCTCTCGACAGTGCCGCCAACGAGCTCCCCATCCTGGCACTGGCGGAGGACAGCACCACGGCGAACCCGGCGGCCACCGCTGACCTCATCGCCCTCTCCAGGGCCGAGACGGGGAGCCAGGGTCTGGTCCTGACCAACGCCGCGGGATCGCCGGTCCTCCCAGCCATTGGCAACCAGGACCCGCTGGACGCTCTTCCCTCCGGGTGGGGCGCCAGCAGCGCACGCGCCGGGTCCCTGGTGGTGGCGGTGCCATCGTCGCTCGCCGCTCCTGCCATCGTCGTGGCCGTCCCGGTCCGCAAGGGGGGCGGGGCCGCCGGCGGCTTCCTGGTCGAGCAGTACGGGCTCGGGGCAACCCTCACCTCCCTCCAGTCGCTCGCCGCGGCCCAGGGGATGAAGCTGCTGGTGCTGGACCGGGCCGGCGGCCTGGTGCTCGGCGTGGAGGCAGCGGGTTCGAGTGCGGCGAGGGTCGTGACCAGCTGGGTGCCGGAGGCATCCATCACCGCGGCCGCGGACCAGGCCCTCACGAGCGGCGTGGTCGGGCTGAATGACAACGGAACGAGCGGGCCCGCGGCGTACAGCCCGGTGAGCGGAGCCGCGTGGGTGGTGGGTGCGTGGCTGCCGAGCTCGGCCCTGGCAGCGGTGGCCAGTCTCAAGGTGGTGGTGTTCAGCATCTGCGCGACCCTGGCGCTCCTCTTCGTGGCGGCGGTCGTCATGGTCAACCGGGCTCTTCGAGGCAGAGACCAGACCGAGGCGGCGCTGCTCTTCCAATCGGCGGCGATGGAGCACGCGGCCATGCACGACCCCCTCACCGGTCTGCCCAATCGCAACCTCTTCAACGACCGGCTCCAGCACGGCATCTCCAACGCCCGCCGTTCCGGCCGGCCGCTGGCCCTCTTCCTCCTGGACATCGACGGGCTCAAGAACCTCAACGACGCCCTGGGGCACAGCGCCGGCGACACCGTCCTCAGGGAGACGGCGGCTCGCATCCAGGCGTCGGTTCGCGTGTCGGACACGGTCGCCCGGCTCGGCGGCGACGAATTTGTGATCGTCGCCGTCGACGCCGATCCCGCTCAGGCCGAGCTGATCAGCGCCAAGGTCCGTCAACGGATGGAGGAACCGATAACCGTCGACGATCGGAAGGTCCCGGTCGGGCTCAGCATCGGTCTGGCAGCCTTCCCCGAGGACGGCGGCGAGCCGGCGCAACTGCTCCGTCGCGCCGACACCAACATGTATCGGGACAAGCGGGCACGCAAAGTCATCTCCGGCTGAACGAGAAACCGCCTCCGTCTGAGGAGCACGGCCGGAGGCGGCTCCCTGGGTGGGAACCTGGATGATCTGTATCAAGCGCGGCGGGGCCGCTCAACATGCGGCGGGTGTGTCACTCGGCCGGTGCGAAGAAGTCGCGCAGGTGGTCGAAGAAGCCGCGCCTCACCTCGACCGGCTTCCCGTCGCGCCCCCCCAACTCCTCGTAGAGCTTGCGGTCCTTGGCGGAGACGTGAGCGGGCACCACGACCCGGACGACGCAGATCTGGTCGCCGCGACGCCCGGTGCGGAGATGGGGGACCCCCTGCCCGGCGATCTTGATGACACGGCCGGGCTGAGTGCCGGCGGGCAGATCCAGGGCCGTCTCGCCGCTCACCGTGGGTACCGTTATCCGGTCTCCGAGCACCGCCTGGGTGACTGAGACCGGCAGCTCGTAGACGAGGTCCTGACCCCGGCGGATCAGCTGGGGATGGGGCGCGACCCGGAAGCTCAGGTAGAGGTCGCCGTGCGGCCCGCCCTGCGGTCCGGCCTCGCCCTCGCCCGAGACCCGAACCTGGACGTCGCCATCGACGCCGGCGGGGATGGATACCTCGATGGTCTTGCGCGCCTCCACCAGACCCCTGCCGCGGCAGCGCGGGCAGGGGTTGTCCACCAGCTTGCCGGAGCCACGGCAACGCGGGCAGGCGGTCACATTCATCACCTGGCCGAAGATGGATTGCATCGCCCGGCGAACCTGGCCACTGCCACCGCAGTCGGGGCAGGTGTGCGGCGTCGTCCCCGGGGCCGCTCCACTCCCCGCGCAGTCGGGGCAGGTGTCGGCACGCGGCACCTCCACGGTCCGCTTGGCGCCGAAGATCGACTCCTCGAAGGTGATGTCGACGGACATTCTCAGGTCGGAGCCACGCTGCGGTCCCGACCCGCGCGCGGAACGCCGCCCACCTCCGAAGAACATGTCGAAGAGATCGAAGGCCGAGTCGAAGGAGAACTGCCCGAAGTCGGGCATCTGCTGGCCGCTGTGGCCGTACGTGTCGTATCGCTGCCGTTTCTGAGGGTCGCTGAGGACGGAATAGGCCTCACCGACCTCCTTGAACTTCTCCTCGGCCGCCTTGTCACCCTGGTTGCGGTCGGGGTGAAACTCCATGGCCAGCTTGCGGTACGCGCGCTTCAGCTCCTCGGGTTTGGCGTCGCGCTTGACACCGAGGACCTCGTAGTAGTCGCGCTTGACGGTGGCCATCAGACCTCGGGTCCCGCGGTTGCGCCAGGGCCGGGACGCGGATGCACAACCCGCACCAATGCGGGACGAAGGAGACGGTCGTGGAGCCGATAGCCGGGCTGCATCTCGGCGACCACGGTATCCTCGGTGACCTCGTCGGACTCCTCGCCGCCGATCGCCTGGTGCACTGACGGGTCAAAACGCGCGCCGACTGTCTCGACGGGCTCGACCCCGATGGCGCTCAGCGCCTGCTCGAACTGGATCACCACCATCCGAAGCCCATCCAGAAGCTGCTGGCCACCGCTATCCCCAGCAGAGTGGCCAACGGCGCGACGGAGGTTGTCGAGCACGGGGATGAGCGCCTGAGCGGCGTCCTCAGACGCGTAACGACCGCGGTCAGCGAGCTCCTGGGCCTTGCGCCGGCGGAAGTTCTCGAAGTCGGCGGCGAGGCGCAGCAGCTGGTCATTCCGTTCGGCGAGCTCAGCCCGCAGGCCTTCGACGTCCGCCGCCGTGACGGCTTCGGGGACGTTGGCCGGCACCAGGGCGGCTTCGGGAGGAGCCTCACCGGCCGGGGCGGCGTGGCGCACCCTGCCGGCTCCCGGCGCACCCGGGCCAGAGACCCCGGGGGCGGTGACGCCAGGACGGGACGGCGACTCGCCATGGGAGGCACGGGCGGCTCTCCCGTCCACGCTCCGCCTGGGGTGGTCGCTCATCCTCGGTCTCCTCGATCAGCGGACATGGTCAACTCAGTACCCGCGTCACCGCTTCGCCAACCCGATCGGCGACGAAGCGCACCCGCGGGGCCACCTGCGAGTAGGGCATCCGGGTCGGCCCCAGCACCCCGACGGTGCCACCCCTCCCCTCTCCCGCCCGGTACGTGGTCAACACCAGGCTGCAGCCGTTCAGCTGGGAGATCCCGGACTCGGTGCCGATGACCACGGTGACGGGACGCCCGGAAGTCGCGGCGCCACCGGCCCCGCTCGCCTCCGGGGATGAGCCGGCCTCCTCGAACGCCGCTGCGAGCAACTCGCCGAGGACCCGCTCCTCCTCGACCAGCTCCAGCACCTGGCCGAGCCGCTGGACGTCGCCGAACTCGGGCTGATGGAGGAGGTTGCGCACTCCGTCGTGGACGATCAGGGTGTCCTGACGAGACTCCACCGAGTGGAGGAACGCGGCGATGTCGGCCACGACCTCGGAGCGGAGCGGATGCACTGGATCCATCTCCTGGCGGGTCTCGATCTGAGCGCCGTCGAGACCGACGATCTCGGTGTTGAGCCCGCCGGCGAGCCGGCTCAGCTCCTCCTGGTCAGCCTCACGGCTGAGGGCCATCGGGTGCTGGCGGATAACGTTGCCGTCCAGCACCAGGATCAGGAGCGCGTGCGCAGGGTCGAGGGAGACCAGGTCCAGGTGCTTGACGGCGACACTGCGGGCCCGGGGGCCGGTGACGATGCTCAGAGCGTCGACGGCCACGGCGAGCACCTGGGCGGCAAGCTCCAGGACTCCCTCGATGTCGGCGGGCATGACCGCCAGGCGGGGCTCGAGCTGGCGGCGCACCCCGCCGGGAAGCCCCTCCTCCTGCATCAAGAAGTCGACGTAGTACCGGTAGCCGCGATCGCTCGGCACCCGGCCCGCGGAGGTGTGTGGCTGGAGGAGGTAGCCGACCTCGACCAGGGTCGCCAGCTCGTTGCGGATGGTGGCGGCAGACCAGCTGGCGAGATGCAAGGCGAGGGCGTGCGACCCCACCGGCACCCCGGTGGCGGTGTAGTCCGCGACCACCGCCTTGAGGATCTGCTCTTTGCGCGTATCGAGAGGGATCCAGCTCTCCATGGCTCTCCCGGACCGGCGGCTCCACCCGAAGCCACCTTAGCACTCGCTAGTCCTGAGTGCTAAATCCTAGCACCGGTCCCGCCGGCGAGCTCGCCGGGCCGCCCAGCGAGCCGAGACCGTGGCCCCGAGAGCGGAAGTCGGGGCTCCAGCGGTGGCCGTCACCGAGGTGAGCGGAGTGGAGGAGGTCGAGCACCTCCTGCGCCTTCCAGCCATCCATGGCCAACACGGTGCTCCGGGAGAGCCCGGCACGGATAAGCTCCGTGACAACTGTTTCGGGCACGGGCTGATGGCCTGGAGAGCCAGGAGTACGGCGCATGATTGATGCAATCGTGGGGGAACGGCATGCCCGTCCGAAAGCCCTGCGGCGACACTGTGACCGGTCTGTCGAGCGCAGGCTTCCGGCCTTACCTCGACGTTACAGGCGGCCACAGCCGGGGCAGCCAGGTGACGAGGGGACGCCTTCCTGCGGGGGGACTGCCGGCGCTGGACGGGGGCAACACGCCTCCTGGTGACGCGCTGGGGCGGCGCAGCTCCGTCACCGCTCTGCCACGCGATCTCGATGCCGACGCCTGACACTGGAGGCCTGCCCGAGCGTCGGAAGAGCCCGTGGAGCACAGTGGTGAACCTCTGGAAACGGCCGGTCCCGGCTGAGGAGCCGGTGCTGCCGCCCGCCCCGCCGCCGCCTGCCAGCACCCTGGCCACGGACTTCGGGGACCAGTGGTGCTCCTTCCGGGGATGCGGGCAGAAGACGGGGCTCGCCTGCGCCTACGTGGACCGCCACGAACGTGCCTGCCCCACGGCCTGGTGCCCGCAGCACCGCTACATTTCGAACGATGACGTCTTCTGCCCCACCCACGGGCGGTTCCTCGACGGCACCCACGACGAGTTCCGCAAGACCGTCCACGTGGACATCGGCAACGTCGTCCCCATGGTGCTGGCCTGGATCGTCCAGGAGGTCGACGTCGAGGTGGCCGCGGAGATGACCGAGATGGCCGCGTGGTGGCACCAGGCGTTGGTGATCGACCCGGTGCGCTTCACCCTCGTGGGCGTGCAGCGTGTGCGCACCTGGGAGCGGGCGTGGAAGGTCTGCGACGAGTTGGGGCCGACGCTGCGGCTCGCGGTGGTGATCGAGGAGGCGGAGCCGGGCGTCGCCGAGGCCCGCATCCAGTCGAAGACGGTGCTCCGGCTTCCCATCCCCTGGCACGAGAACCACGATCTCGGCGAGCGGCCCGGATCACCGGAGCAGGCGGAGGCCGCCGTCGCCAACTTTCGGGGGCGCCTCCTCGCCGTGCTCCTCGACGGCGTCGCCTCCTGGCAGCACGAGCACGCGGCGAGCCCCGGGTCGCATCTCCCCGGCAGCGGTGCGGGGGCGCAGGAGCCGAATGTCCGAGGCCTGGACGTGCCGGGCGCCACCTGGCACGTCCGCAGCGTCAGGCCAGGAGCTGGCGGATGACCTCGTCCAGAACCTCCTGACCGCGGGGGGTCGCCCCGACCCGGCCCTGCCGGCGCCAGAGCAGGTCCCCCGCCACCAGCGCATCGGCGCGCTCACCGAGCGGTCCGGAGAAGGTGATCCCTTCGGCGAGGCGCAGGCCGAGAAGGATGCGCTCCACCTCCGCATCGGGCGGCGTGACCGCCTCGGAGCCCTCGATGGGGAGGGCGCCAGCGCGAGAAGCCTCTACGTAGGCGGGAAGGCTGCGCCCGTGCCAGTAGCGAAGCCCGACCGCGCCGGGTAGCACGGGGATGTCGACGAGGGTACCGAGCCCGGCCGGGAGGTGGCCGTGGGCACCGAGCCCCACCCCGAGGTAGTGGCCGCGGCGCCAGTAGACGAGGTTGTGGCGGCACTCCTCGCCCGCCTGCGCGTAGTTGCTGACCTCGTACTGACCGAGACCGGCCGCGCCGAGCACCGAGATCGCGATCCGATGCTGGCGGAGAGCCGCGTCGGGATCCACCGCCGGTTTTTCGCCCCGCCGCACGCTCGCGTGCAGGGGCGTCCCCGCCTCGACGGTCAGCTCGTAGGCGGAGACGTGGCCGGGACCGAGAGCCACGACCCCCTCCAGGGTCGAGCGCCAGCGGGCGTCATCGAGGCCGGGAACGGCGTAGATCAGATCGCAGCTGATCCGGGAGAAGCCGGCACGGCGGACCTCGCCGACGGCGGCAAGGGCCCGCTCCCGATCGTGGACGCGACCGAGAAAGGCGAGGATGTCCGGTTCCAGGCTCTGGATGCCGAGGCTCACCCGGTTGAAGCCGGCCTCGAGCCACGCCGCGGCACGCGGCTCGGAGGTGCTCGAGGGATTGGCCTCGAGCGTCACCTCGCACCCGGGGGCGAGGGCAAAGCCCGCCCTCACCTCGTCGAGGAGCCCTCCGAGCCGGTCGGGTTCGACGAAGCTCGGCGTCCCACCGCCGACGAAGACGGTGTCAAGTTCGAGGCGGCCGAACCGCTCGGCCAGCTCACGGACCTCAGCCCGGAGTGCCTCGACGTACTCGGCTTCCCGACCGCGACCGGCGAGGGAGACGAAGTCGCAGTACTCGCAGCGACGCTCGCAGAAGGGGATGTGGAGGTAGAGCGAGCGGAGGCCCGCGCGGCCGGCCGCGCGAGCATCCGTCATCTCACAGGGGCTCGCCGGCGCTCACCGACCGACCGGCCCGCGGGAGCCCCGGGGTTGCCGCGGAGGCCTGCGGAACCAGCGCGCGACGGGCGGGAAGATGAGCGGGACCAGCACGAAGCCGGAGGCCGCGGCGGTCAGCTCGGCGACCGCCACGCCGGTACCGGTCGTGGAGCCGAGCGTGCTCACCTCCAGGTAGTAGACCAGGGTGTCGACCACCGCCACCAGGGCACCGAAGACGAGCACCTCCACGACCCGCGGACGGTCCTTCCTACGGAGCCTGGCAGCCATCGGGCGCGCCACCAGCGCGGCCACCGCCAGCAGCACGATGGCGATCTCAGAGATCGCCAGCCCGACGATGCCCCCGATGAGGCTGCCGGTCGTGTACAGCGCCTGCATGACCGGGGTGCCGGTGGCCGGAGGTGACGCGAGGGGGCTCGAGAGGGTGATCCGGTAGGTGGTGGAGTTGACGGACTTGACGGTCGCCGGCTGGCCGTCGATGAGGATGCTGGAGGCGACGAAGTCCACCCCGGCCCCGCCGGCGAGGGTGAACTGGGTGGTGGTGGGTGCCGGGCTGGCCGCCACGGCCGCGCAGGTGTCGATGTTTGCGGGACCCAGCGTGCTCTGGGTGATCGCCGCGCCGGTATTGGGCGCCGAGCCAAGCGGTGCGCTGAGAGTGACCCGATCGCCGTTGATCGCCGCGATATGCGCCTCCGTACCGCCGATCTGGATGGGGGCGTTCGCGCCGCAGACGAGCGTCTTACCGTCACCGCTCGCCACCGAGAAGCTGGTGGCGGTCGGAGCCGGTTTGGCCTGCACCGTGGCGCTGGTGGTGTCGGTCAGGCCGATGACGAGGCCGATGACCAGGACCACCAACGCGGTGAAGGCCGAGAGCGCGTAGTAGTCGAGCCGGGTCCACATCGGCCCCAGGTTGGCCGCGGGACTGGGGCCCATCATCGGCCGCATCGGACGCGGAGACGGAGAGGGTGTCCGCGGGGGCCCCAGCAGGGACGAGATGAAACCCCGCCGGGGGGGCGGCCAGGGGGCGGGCTCGGGCTCGGAGACGGGGGGCGGGGTGGAGACGACCCGGGAGGGCCGGCGCTTGCGGCGATGACGGGGCGGAGCCACGGTCAGCCGGCTCGGCCGGGGCCAGCCGGCGGGATCGTCAACGTTGCTGCCGATGGTCTCGTCATCAGTCCTCGTCCAGCTGCAGGACGGCCATGAAGGCCTCCTGGGGGATCTCCACGCTGCCCACCCGCTTCATCCGCCGCTTCCCCTCCTTCTGCTTCTCCAGCAGCTTTCGCTTGCGCGTGATGTCCCCACCGTAGCATTTGGCCAGGACGTCCTTGCGCATCGCCGACACCGTCTCGCGGGCGATGATCTTACCGCCCACCGCCGCCTGGATCGGCACCTCGAAGAGCTGGCGGGGGATCAGCTTGCGGAGCCGCTCGGCAAGCTTGCGCCCGTGGAGGTTTGCCCGGTCGCGGTGGACGATCATCGAGAGGGCGTCGACCCGCTGCCCTCCCACCATGATGTCGAGCTTGACCAGGCGCTCGGCCCGAAACCCGGTCAGCTCGTAGTTGAGGGATGCGTAGCCCCGGCTCCTCGATTTGAGCTGGTCGTAGAAGTCGTGGATGATCTCGCCGAGGGGGAGGTCGTAGGTCAGCGCCACCCGGTCGCCGGCCTGGTGGACGAGGTTGCGAAACTCGCCACGCTTCTCCTGGCAGAGCTCCATGATCGTGCCGACCTGGGCGCTCGGCACCAGGATGGTCGCGGTGCAGCGGGGCTCGAGGATCTCGTCGATGGCCGACGGATCGGGCAGCTTCTCCGGGTTGTCCACGGGGATGACCTCGCCGGTGCGCAGCCTGACCCGATACTCGACGGTCGGGGCGGTGGTGATCAGCGAGAGGTTGAACTCGCGCTCCAACCGCTCCTGGACGATCTCCATGTGGAGGAGCCCGAGGAAGCCACAGCGGAAGCCGAAGCCGAGGGCCGCGGAGGCCTCCGGCTCCCAGACCAGCGAGGCGTCGTTGAGGTTGAGCCTCTCCAGCGCCTCCTTCAGCTCCTGGACGTCGTCTGAATCGATCGGGAAGATGCCCGCGTAGACCATCGGGGTGACGCTCCGGTAGCCCGGAAGCGCCGTGGCGGCCGGGCGGTCGGCCAGGGTCACGGTGTCCCCGACCTTGGAGTCCCGGACGTTTTTGATCGAGGCGATCAGATACCCGACCTCGCCGGTGGTCAACCCGTCGGTGGGGGTCATCATCGGCCGGAAAACCCCCACCTCGTCGACCACGAACTCCTTCTCGGTCGCCATCATCCGGATCCGCTCACCGGGGCTGATGGAGCCGTCCATGATCCGGACGTAGACGACCACCCCCCGGTAGGCGTCGTACTTGGCGTCAAAGATCAGGGCCGTGAGGGGCGCGGCCGGGTCGCCGTGGGGGGGCGGGACCCGGGCCACCACCGCCTCCAGGATCTCCTGGATCCCGGTCCCCAGGCGGGCCGAGGCGAGGATGGCACCGGAGCCGGGGAGACCGATCACCTCCTGGATCTCCCGGCGCACCAGCTCGGGGTCGGCGGCGGGGAGATCGATCTTGTTGATGACCGGGATGATCTCGAGGTCGTGCTCGAGGGCGAGGTCGACGTTGGCCAGGGTCTGAGCCTCGATCCCCTGGGACGCGTCGACCACCAGGACGGCTCCCTCGCAGGCGGCCAGGGCGCGGGACACCTCGTAGGTGAAGTCCACGTGACCGGGCGTGTCGATGAGGTTGAGCTCGTAGGGGCGGCCGTCCCGAGCCGTGTACTCCATCCGCACCGCCTGGGCCTTGATGGTGATGCCCCGCTCCCGCTCCAGGTCGAGAGTGTCGAGGACCTGGTCCTGCATGTCCCGCAGGGCGACCGTCCCGGTCACCTCCAGCAGGCGATCGGCCAGCGTCGACTTCCCGTGGTCGATGTGGGCGATGATCGAGAAGTTGCGGATGTCGTCGCGAAGGACCGAGGGCACCGCGGCATCGTATTCGAACCGGCTGCCGGCGCCCTCAGTACGCGCAACGGTACTGTCAGTTGATGTCGACGTGGACCAGGTCGAAGGTGCTCTTGTAGGCGCTGCCGTTGCTCACCACGTAACGGAGCTCCAGGCCGGAGACGGCGGCCGCGCTGTTGATGACCGAGACCACCGAGACGGTCTGGATGGCCATGGTGGTGGTCTCGTTGGGGAGCTGGAAGGCGGTCCAGGTGGCGCCGCTGTTGGCGGAGACCTCCACGTAGGTGGTGGTCCCCGCGCCCGGGGTGGCACTGGCGTCGTCGACCAGGGTCACCACCGCCGAGGTCACCGGGGCCCCGGCGGCCACGGTGGGGCTGAAGTTCCACTGCAGGTACTGGGCGGCAACCGGCGCAAACCAGCTGGAGCCGCCGTTGGTCGTCTCCAGGAGGACGCCCGCGGTCTCCCCCTGGTTGGAGCCGGCCGCGTAGCAGTTGAGCGAGGAGAGGCACTCGAAGCCCCAGATGTAGTCGGCGGTCCCCGAGACCTGGGCGGTCCAGCTGGTGCCGTTGGTGCTGGCATAGATGACGCCGTCCTGCCCACCCGCCCAGCAGGCGGTGGCCGAGTAGCACTCGACCGCGTAGAAGGTGTCGGTGGTACCGGAGGTCTGGGCGGTCCAGGTGGTGCCGTTGGTCGTGGCCAGGATCACCCCGCCGGCGCCGGCCGCCCAGCACTGCGTGGTGGAGACGCAGCTGATCCCGAAGAGCTCCTCCGTGGTGCCGGAGGCCTGGGCGGCCCAGGTGGTGCCGCCGTTGGTGGTGGCGATGATGGTGCCGCCCGCGCCCGAGGCCCAGCAGTCGCTGGCCGAGACGCAGCTGATCTCGTCGAGGTTGCTGGTGGTGGTGGAGGTCTGGGCGGTCCAGGTGCTGCCGCCGTTGGAGCTCACCAGCATCACCCCGCCGAAGCCCGAGACCCAGCACTGGGTGGTGGAGACGCAGTCGACGGCGGTGAGCTCCTGGGTGCTGCCCGAGGTCTGCGCCGTCCAGGTGGTGCCCCCGTTGGTGGTGGCCACGATGGTGCCGTTGGCCCCGGTCGCCCAGCCGTCGCTGGCGTTCTCGAACCAGCCCCCGAACCAGATCGGGTTGGACGGCGTGGTCTGCTCGGTCCAGGTGGCGCCGCCGTTGGTGCTGGCCCAGATGTGTCCCTGGTAGGTGTACGCCCAGCATTGGCTGGTGTTGGCGCAGCCCATCCAGTCGGGCGTCTGGCCGCCGAGCAGCGTCGCCGCAGCCCCCCAGGTGTTGGTGGCGGCGTAGGTGGCGCCACCCGCGGTCTGCATGGCGGTCAGGCTGGCGCCGCTGAAACTCGTGCCGCCGGTACCGATGGTGTCGTCGATCCCGCTCGTCGGGTCCAGCGACAGCGCCATGTCCACGTCGGCGGCGGGCATCCAGCTCGCGGTGCCCGAGTAGACCTCGTAGTAGTACTGGGTGTTGTAGGCGGCGCTGGTGCTGGGGTCGGTGTAGGTGATGGCCGTCCCGGGGAGGGTCGCGATGGTCGTGTACGGGCCGGTGGGCGACGTCGCTCGCTGGACGGTGATGCCGGTGCTGCCCGTCACCGCGGTCCAGGAGATGGTCACCGTCCCCTGTGCGTCGGTGCAGGTGGTGGGGTAGGCGGGCGTGAGGCCGCTGCAGTGCACGGAGTGGACGGCCACCGCGCTGGCGGCGGCCGCGGTCACCATGTTGGTGGCGTTCTCGCTCAGTCCCTGCCAGACGCCGAGCACGCCCCCGCCGACCACGCCGAGGGCGAGCAGGATGGCGACCAGACAGGCGGTCAGTGCCTGCCAGGGTTGGAGCCGCCGGCGGCGCGCGGATACGGACATGGCACCCTGACACTAGGCCCGCCATACGACATGGCTGCTGCCCATCCGTGACGGTCTCGCAAACATCCGGCGCGTCCGGGTCGCAATGGCCCCGGTCCGCGGGCGAGGTCAGCCGGTCATCAAGGCCCGGATGGCGAGGAGCAGGGCTATGAGAAAGCCGGCGGCGAAGGTCCAGGCCTCCCGCGTCGGGGCCCACCCACGGGCAAAGAGGACGGTGAGGGGGAGGGAGGCCAGGGCCAGCGGGCCGTACATGAGATGGAGCCCCTCGGCGGGCCGCTCGCCGGCGAAGAGCAGGCTGATGCCGGCGATCCCCTGCAGCACCAGGCCCACCACGGAGAGCCAGAGGTAGGCCCGCACGGTGGGCAGCCGCCGAGTGTCCCGGACGGTCAGGAGGGCGAGGAGGAGCCCGGCGGCGAGGACGACCAGGAGGGCGTACCCCAGCCGCTCGTGGACGGTGACCAGCACGCCGGCCGCCCCCGATGGACCCGCCGCTCCCAGGGCGAACCCCGCGCTCACCGTAGGATCACCGCGAGCCCGCTCGCGGGGAGGGTCGCGTAGACGGTGGCCGTGAAGCCCCACTCCACCTTCGTCCCATCGGGGAGCAGGAGTCCGAGGTGATCACCGATGCGGCGGCGCCAGCCGAGCTCCGTGCCGGCAGGCGTCAGGTCAACCGGCTCCCCGTCCACCAGGGCGCCGTGGGTGGCGTCGACGGCGGCCGCGAAGGTGTCGACCAGCTCCCACCACGGGTCCTCGTCCACGCAGAGGACGACCTCGTCCATGCCCGGGAGGGCGAGAGCAGCCTCGACCACCTCGCCTCCCGAGGTGACGACCGACTCGAGGTGGACCGGGAGCCCGCGCCACGCGGCCTCCTGCGAATGGATGAGTGGCCTCCCCCTTCCGGTGCCCAGGCTGCGGAACCGCTCGGTGGGCCGCACCCCCAGCCGTGCCAGCTCGACCAGCGCGGTCGTGAGCGGCCAGGGACCGCTGCCCGCGGGCTGCCGGCAGCGCACCCGGATGCAGCTCTCATCGACGGTCGGGATGTGCACCCTCCAGAGCAGGGCGGCGGAGAGCGTGGGTGCCGCCGCGGCAACGTCCCACCCCGTACGCGCGTCGCCTCCGCGGTCGGGGGGCTGTTCGGGGGCCGGGAACCGTTCGGAGGCTGGGAGCCGGATCATGAGCCCTGGGTGGTATCGGGAGGCACGCAGATGTTGGCACGCAGCGCGCCGGCAGTGGCGGGCAGCCCGCCTCCGAGGGGCAGGGCGACCGCGAAGGTCCCGTACTCCCCCCAGGTCACGTAACTGGTGGCCCGGATCGGTGGGTAGATGAGGATCACGGTGATGGTCTGCCCCGGGTCGATGTTGACCGAGCAGCTGCCGTCGATGGCCACCGAGCTGAGGCCGGCCAGCGGGTAGGCGGGGTAATAGAACTTGTTGAAGGCGGACTTGCTGAGGCCCGCGGGGCAGAGTGCCTCGCTGGTGCCGGCCTGACAGGTGGCCCACGACGAGGAGGCGATCTGCAGCGAGTCGAGCTCGGGGTTGCTGCCCGCCAGGCCGGAGTTGGTGAGCTGGAACCCCACCGCGGTGAGGTCGCCGAGACCGCGGAGCGCCGCCCACTGACTCCCCGCGCCGACCGTCTGGGCGAGGGGCTCCATGGGAATGCGCCCGACCAGGGTCACGCGGATCGGGTCGGGGTTGACGTAGATCCCGCCGTCGGGGCTGGTGTCGTAGGTGGCCGAGGCGAGGGTGTGCGGATGCCCTGCCTGGGGCAGCCCCAGCTGAGAGGCGGAGAGGCTCGGCTGGCCGCCACAGCCCGAGACGATGGCGACGACGCTCACCAGAGCCAGGGCCAGGCGCGGAAACGGCCGGCGCCGGGCGTGCCGAGAGGAGGGTGCGGGGGAAGGGGTGTGCCGGGTCACGGCGTCGAGGCTCTCAGCGCCGCTCCAGCAGCGGCCGGCTGAGCAGGCCGACCGCGGCCAGGACGACCACGATGGCGGCGGTGCTGACCAGCAGGACGGTCGCCGGGGAGAACGCGGGGGTGCCGCCCAGGGCGCCGATGAAGGCGCTGCCCAGCTGGCCGAACGGGTCGATGGTGGCGACGGTCCAGCCCCACCCCAGGCGGGGGACGCCGGTGAACAGCCCACCGAAGAAGAGCAGCGGTGCGAGCAGGACGCAGACGTCGAGGAGCACCTCCCCCACCCCTCCGGCGAGGCAGGCGACGACGCATCCGAGCAGGCTTCCGGTGAGCAGCCCGGCCATGACCGCCAGCAGCAGGCCGGCCCACTGGTCGGGGGCGGCACCTCCGGCGACGGCCACCAGCACGATCACGGGGAGCAGCTGGAGCAGGTCGACGATGGCTCCCGCTCCGACCACGCCCCCGACCACCCGCCACCCGGGGCGGGGCACCAGGGCGAGCCGGACAAGGAGACCGGATTGCCGGGCCCGGGCGAGGTTGACCGCGGTGCCGACGGCACCCATCATCGCGACCAGCACGGTGAGGAGCATCCCGGCCCAGAAGGTCGGGGCGCCGCCGATGACGAGCGGCAGCGCCAGGACCAGCGGGATGCCCACCTTGAGGGCGAGGGCCCGGCGCCGGGCGGCGACCACCAGCAGCTCGCGGCCGAGGGTTCCCCGGGGCAGCAGTCGCGCCAGGACCGCCCGGCGGGGGGTCGCACCGGGGAGTGGTCCGCGCGCGGCCCTGCGGCGGATCGGCATGGTCGCGTTCATCGGGAATCTCGGGCGGGGAGCGTGGCCGGTGCGTCCACCTCGCCCCGGTCGCCCTCCCTCCGCACCAGGGCGTGGAAGCATTCGCGAAGATCGGGACGGCGCACCTCGAGGCTGCGCACCCCCGAGCCGACGGAGTCAGCAGCCGCCACCAGCGGGGCGAGGGCGGCATCCTCCTCCAGCTCGGCGACCACCAGGCCATCGTCGGCCGAGAGCAGCACGACACCGGAGAGGGTGGCCAGGCGCTCGGTCACCGCCAGGGCCAGCGCCTTCTGCGCCCACCCGGGCCCACGGTCATCGGATACCCCTCCGGCCGTGATCGACCCGATGCCCGGCGTGGCCGGGGCACGGCTCCGACCCTGAGCGACCTCGCCGACCCGCAGCTCCACGATCCGGCGCCGTGGCACCTCGGCGAGCAGCTCCGGGAGAGGGGCCACCCGTAGGCAGCGGCCCTGGTGGAGCATGGCCACCCGGTCGGCCACGCCCGCCACGAACTCGGGGTCGTTGCTCGCCACCACGGTGGTGAGCCCCGCTGCCGCGCGCGCCCGGAGCGCGGCGGTGATCACCGCCGCGCCGTCCGGGTCCAGCCCGGCACTGGGCTCGTCGAAGAGGGCCAGCGCCGGCCGGTGAGCGAGCGCCTGAGCCAGCGCCAGGCGTCGCCGCAGGCCGTAGGAGAGCGTGCCCACCGGCTCGTCGGCGCGGTCGCCGAGACCGAGGCTGTCCAGCGTCTCAGAGGTGAGCCGCCTGGCCACGTGGGGATCGCGGACCCATTGGCGGCACCAGAAGTAGGTCGCCTGCCGGGACGAGAGAGTCGTCTCCTCGACCGGCTCGTCGGCCGCGTATCCCATCTGGCGGCGGGCTCGTCGCGGAGCGGGATCCCCCCACCAGATGACCCGCCCGCCGTCGCACCGATCGGCGCTGGCGAGGAGGCGGAGGAGGGTGCTCTTGCCGGCACCGTTGGACCCCATCAGAGCCAGCACCTCGCCGGCACGGACGTCGATGTCGATGGGCCCCACGCTCCGTCCGCCGGGGTAGCGTCGGATCGCGCCGCTCACCACGACACTCGGGGGTTGAGCGGCGGACCCCGCGGCCGGGGCGCGCCGAGAGGCGACCAGCGCGGTCACCTGCCCACCCCCCCCTTCACGGGGGTTCGCCGCCCCTCGGCGGCGCGGCAAAGCCGCACTCGCCTCACCCCGCCACCTCCAGCAGGGTCCGCACCTGGGCGGCCACCACGGTCGGTTTGAATGGCTTGCGGATGACCCCCGCGGCCCCGGCACGCACGGCGCGCTGCGCCCCCGCCTCGTCGTCATGGTCGCAGATGGCGAACCAGCCCACACGGGGGCCGGCGCCATCCGAGATCCACGCCCGGGAGTCCCCGCCGAGGTCGACCTCCACCAAAGCGACGTCGGTCGGCGGGGTGGGCGAGCCGGTGTTCCTCAGCCAGGTCACCTCGTACCCCTCGCGGCGGAGCTTGTGCTCGAGGATGCGGCCGACCATCGGCTCGCCCTCGAGGATCAGCAGCTCGCTCATTCCCTCTTCTCCCCCCTGCTGCTTGCCGCGGCCGGCCCGCCCGCGGCGGCCTCCCCGGTGGCGAGGCCAAGCTCCCACGGCTCGTAGAACCGGATCAGGCCGCGCTCGTCGACATCGCCCACCGCCAGGAGAGCGCTCTCCAGGTGGGTGGCCGCCAGCGCCTCCCGGGCCATCCCCAGAACGGTCACCCGGTGGACGATCAGGTCAGAACCGGTGAGCGAGATCTCCCAGCCCATCTCCTCGAGGTGGGAGCAGACGAAGGCGATCATCCCCAAGCGGTGGGCGAGATGGGCCTGCAGGGCCGCGAGCGCCGCCGAGACGGGCACCTCCCCGGTGACCACGTCGACGTGCGAGCTCTGCAACGCGTGCAGCTCGTAGAGATGGCGCATCCAGACCGGCCACGGGGGCGCCAGGGTGGCGGCGAGCTCCTCGTCGGCGGAACCGAAGAGACGCATCCGGAGAGCGACGCTGCCCGCGGGCAGCTGGGGCGGGACCGTGCTCATGGCCCGATCGGACGCTGGCTGAGGGGGATGTTGGACGCCGGCTGCTGGAGGATCACCTGATGGTTGATGGTGATGTTCTGGTTGACCAGGTAAGGGCTGCGCGAGCTCTCGCGGATGATCCCCATGATCAGCATCATCAGCCCGACCACGACCGCCATCCCGATCAGCAGTCGCTGGCTGGAGCGGGTCGCCTGGCCCATCGTCATGGGAGTCCGCACACGGGACCGGATGTAGGACCACAGCGCGTAGAGCGCGATCAGCATGTCCGCGATCAGCACCATCACCTTCCAGGGGAAGAAGAAGCCAAAGGGGTCCTCGAGCCCGCCCTGCCAGAAGGGCTTGGCGAGGTGCGCGGCCACGATGTCGGGATAGGAGCCGGCCAACCAGGCCGGCTGGATCCCGAACAGCCAGAGCAGGATGAGCAGCCCCAGCAGGATCTGGTGACGCCGGGCGACGGCGTGCTGGCCCGCCGCCTTGAGCCGCTGCCAGAAGTAGGCGACCCCGAGGATGAAGATCAGCCCCAGCCCGGCGAACTGCGCCAGGAAGATATTGGAGATCCAGCCGTACATCATCTGGTACCAGCTGTCCAGGGAGTGGAGCTGGATCTCCTTGGCGTAGCTGTAACCGACCCAGATCTGGACGATGGTCAGGCCAAAGGCGAAGAGCATCCCCCACTGCCCGGCCCAGTCCCAGTAGGCGGCCTCGCGGTTGCGCTCACGCACCAGCTCACCCTCGGGCATGGCGCCCAGCGCCCGCACCGGCGACCGCCGGCCGGCCGCCAGCGCCGGCGCCTCCTCGCGCCGGGTGACGCGCAGGTATTGGAAGGCGGAGACCACGGCGACCAGCGCCCCCGCCCAGGCGATGTTGCCGATGGTGCGGTGAACGGTGAGCGGAAGGTTCGTGGGATTCAGGAACTGGAGCAGGTAACTGATGTTGTCGGTGGCACCCTGGACCGTCGGGGTCAGCATCTGGGACGCGATGACATCGATGAGGAACATCTGGAACCACTGGTCGATGTTGAGCAGGATGACCATGCCCAGACGGGCGAGCCGGTAGCCGCGCAGCCTCTCCCAGTTGGCATAGAGGGTGTAGAGAAGGACGATCTCGCCGACGAAGAGCAGCGCCTCGAAGAACCAGACCCAGAAGGTGAACTGCTGGAAGGTGACGAAGAAGCGGCCCCACATCCCGACCAGGACAAAGACCACGAAGAAGATGGCGATCGCCGCCCCGGTGCTGAAGACATAACCCCAGGCGTGGACCAGGCTGCGGGCGAGCCGCTCGTGGCGCTCGTCCTTGGTCGCCATCGAGATCCCCTCGCTGAGTGCCACCAGGGTGCAGGAGCCGATCAGGAAGGTGGCGAAGAGGACGTGGAGCAGGGCGACGACCCCGACCAGGACGGTGTTGGTCAGCACCGTGCCCGGGACCGATGTCGGGCTGAGCGAGAGGATCAGCTGCTGCATGACTCGGCGTTCATAGGTTGTAGAGGCGGTTCACGCCGAGCATCGCCAGGTAGATGACCGTGCCGATGAAGAAGAAGGCGGGGACCAGCACGTCCGGGCGCCGGATGGGATGGCGGTCCGGGTTGCGGTCGAGGAAGGGCAGCGCCAGCATGAGAGTGGCGCCGATTCCGACGATGACGAAGACACCGACGCCGACCAGCTGGGTGGGGAAGAAGACGAGCAGCTGGTCGAGGGGAAGGTAGAACCACTCCGGCGTGGGGACGTAGGTCAGCGTGGCGGGGTTGGCGGGACCGTCGAGCGGCGCTCCCGAGATCAGCCCCATGACGAAGATGAATGCGACCAGCACCAGCGACACCGCGGTGTCCTTGAAGAGCTGATCGGGGAAGAAGTCGACGGTCTCGCTGGGCACCGAGTAGATGGGGTCCGAGCCGCGAGTGGGATAGGGCGGCTCGGCGTGGCGAATGCGCTCCGCGATCTCCTTGGCGGGGTCGTCGGTGGTGGTCCGGTAGTTGACCCAGGAGCCGAACTCGCCATGGCGCCGGAGCAGATAGAGGTGCCCGCCGATCAGCCCCAGGAGGATGGCGGGAAGCACCCAGATGTGGAGGGCGAAGGTCCGGGTCAGGGTGATCGGCCCCACGAAATCCCCGCCCCGCCAGAGCGTCCTCACGCCGTTGCCGATGACCGGCAGATAGTGGGGGATGTTGGTGACCACCACAGCGGTCCAGTACGAGGCCTGGTCCCAGGGCAGCATCGCTCCCGTGATGGCCATGGCCAGCACCAGGAAGAAGAGCATCACGCCGCTGATCCAGTTGAGCTCACGCGGCTTCTTGTAGCTGGCCGAGATGAAGGTGCGCAGTGCGTGGATGCCGATCAACAGCATCAGGGTGTAGGCGCCCCAGAGGTGTATCCCGCGAATCCAGTCGCCGAACAGGTCGTTGGTTCGGAGGTAGAGAAGGCTGTCGTAGGCGTCGGTGACCGAGGGGACGTAGTCGAGGAGCAGGAAGATGCCGGTGAAGAATTGGACGATGATCACGACCAGGGTCGCGCTGCCCAGCGTGTAGGCCCAGCCGCCGCGCTTGGGGACCGCCTCGTACAGCCCCTTGTAGAGCAGCCCGGTGATGCCGGTGCGATCGTCGAACCAGGCCCAGCTGCGTCGGAAGGGTCCGGCGATCGGCGCCGGCACCAGACCGATGAAATCGCCCCGCTCCTCGGGCTCGGCGGACGCGGGCACCTCGGATCCCGCAGTGCGGTCGCTCATCGGGAGCGCTCCCGCAGCCGCCACCCGGTGCGGCTCGGCGCCCGGCACGCCGGCGCCGGCATCGCGGCGCTCCACCCCCCGTCCATCAGATCTGCTCCTGGAGCCGGTTGGCGATCTGGAGGTGGTGCTTGCCCTGCGCGTCGACAAAGACCCGATGCACCCACTGGGACAGCGGCTGGGGCGGCGGGCCGCCGACGTTGCGCCCGGTGATGGCGTACAGCCCGCCGTGGCAGGGGCACTCGAAGAGGGAGAGCGAGGCTTCCCAGTGCACGTCGCACTGCATGTGGCTGCAGATGTTGGAGAAGGCGTACAGCTGTCCCTGGTACTTGGTCACGTAGACGATCCGGTTGACGGCCGGTGCCGGTGGGCCGAAGCCGAGTGGCACCGCGGCGATCCGGGGGGTGGGGAGACCCTCCGGGATGTCGTCGATGGGTCCGCCCTGGACGGTGACCCAGATCTCCTTCGTCGAGGCCCAGAGCGGGCTGAGCAGAAGACCCACCGCCGGGACGGAGAGCATGGCGGTGATCAGGCCGGCCATGGCACCGGTGCCCCTGACCAGGAACTGGCGACGGCTGATGCGACCCATGCTCATGCGCCGAGCACCTCCGCGGGCAGGGACGGCCGGGCGCCGGAGGCGAACCGAGCTCCTGGGGCGCTCATCCCGCTGACCCCACCTGGAAGGACGGAGGAGTCATCGGGTGGTTGGTCGCCCCGACCAGCGCGGTCAGGGCCATGGCGAGGAAGAGGAGGCAGAAGAAGCCGGCTGCGCCGGAGACGAGCACGGCCGCCAGGTAGTTGCCGTCACGCCACATCGGACGGATGGAGCGGAACACCCACCACGCGGCCATGACGAGCAGGACGGTCATGCCCGCGCCGAGGATGGTGTAGTACCAGAAGGCCTCGAAGTCGGCCTCGCGCCCCGGCGTCAGCGGCGCATCGGCGAGCAGGCTCAACACGGTCAGCGGGTTCACGGGTAGTTGCTCTCCGGAGGCAGGAAACGGCCATGGGCGCTCGCCTGGGTGAGCACGCCGTAGACGACGTAGTCGCCCCGTGCCTGCTCCTTGATGAAGCCCATGAAGAGCGCCGTCGCCATGGAGACCACGCCGACCAGGACCAGGCTGCGCCGGAGCGTCACTCCCCGCACCGCCTGGATGACCAGGCCGCGCGGATTCCAGCGCAGCACGAGGTGGGCCGCGGTGACCACCACGGCAAGGGTCAGTCCGACGTAGCGCAGCGCGAGGATGTTGGGCGTGATCACCGACGCGGGCAGGCACGCGACCACCATCCCGGCCGCGGTCAGCAGCGTCGCGATCTGGGCGGAGCGCGAGCTGCGGAAGCCGCCCCGCTCCCCGGCGAGAGCGACGTTGCCGCCCACCAGGATGGCGCCCACCAGCGCCTCCTGGGCGATCATGTAATTGCCGAAGGTGCCCACCAGGCTGTCGAAGTAGCCGAACTGCACGTTGTGCAGGACGAGCACCAGGATGAACCCGTCGACCGGCATGAGCAGGGTGGCGACCAGGCCGATGCGAAGGTTGACCCGGGCCGCCCAGAACTGGAACCTGTGCTCGGCGTCGTCACGGCTGCGCCACGCCAGGAGGGTGGCCAGACCGGCCAGCAGCAGTGCCGTCCAGCCGACGTTGCCGATCAGCCGGTGCACCAGCAGGGGCACGTACGCGGCGTTGAGCACCGAGGCGAAGCCGTCGTTGCCGGGGGTGATGAGGAAGCCGTCGAGACCGACGATCAGCACCACGAAGAGGGTCTGCAGCGCGGCGACGACACAGCCCAGCAGGAAGTGGTTGCGATCGCGCATCCGTCCGAAGCTGTTGCGGTACCAGACGAGCAGCGGGGCGAGCACGATGAACAGACCCATGGCGAGCGCGACCAGGGGGAGGAAGAGGTTGACCAGGGTGCCGATCCCGTTGCCGAAGAACCCGACCATGGCCACCACCGCGAAGATCGCGAAGGTCGCCCCCAGGCTGAAGACGAGGTAGTAGCTGTTGGCCGCGGCCCGGGAGTAGCGGCGGGCGTAGGGGCTCCCGCTGCGCAGCGCGTAGCCCTCCATCGCGGCCGCCAGGGTGACGGCGCCCACCGAGAACTCGGCGAGGGCGATGTGGGCCAGGAAGAGCCCCCCCACGATCCAGGCGTCGGGGATCCCCGGGAAGTTGGGAATGGTGACAGTGAAGCCGAGCGCGTGCCCGGCCGCGGCCGCGGCCAGGGCGTGGGCGGACGGCGACGCTGCGACCATCACCCCAAGCTCCCCCCCTCGGTCATTCGCCGGCGTCCGCGCTCCCGAGGCTGGCGGCCTCGGCAGAGGTCATGCGGCGGCCGAGCATGTCCACCATGGGGGCGCTCACCTCATTGAGCCCGTGGTCGTAGTCGGTCCGCGCGCTGGCCGGCCGAACCGCTCCGGCGAGGTGCTCACCGTGCGCCTGGTGGTGGCCGCCCTCGGCGGGCGGGGCCCCGGCATGGGCGGGGCAGCCCGGCGCGTCCTGGGCGATGGCCGTGGCATCGGCGCCGGCCCCGACCGGACAGCCCGGCGCGGCGGCGGCCTGGCCCTCCAGGCGTTCCCGCATCAGCGACCGCGCCTCGGCGATGCCCGCCTCGGCGTGGAGGATCTCGACCTCGGGGGCGTGGAGGGCGATCGCCAGCCGCTCGATCTGCTCGGAGGCGAGGTTGCGGAGAAAGCCGGCGGAGATCCGGGCGAGCCGTTCCTCGGCCTCGGCGCTCCAGGGGAGCCGGCGGGGCGAGACGTGCGGGCCGGTGTGCGCCTCGAGGCCGAGGGGGGCTCGATGGGGTCCCGCTCCCTGGTCGAGCGACTCCAGCTCGGGGCGGACGAACGGCTCTACCACCTCGGCGGTGATCGCGGGCAGCCTCCGGGTCCGCGCCTGCTTCTCCACCATCGCCTTGACCCGGCGCCGGAGATAACCGGCGGGGAGCTGCTGGAGGACCCGACGCGCCTCCAGGGTCCAGCCCAGCTTGTGCCCGTCGAATCCGGTCTCGGCCGCGTCGCCCTCCTGGTCGGCGGCAGCGCGCAGCGCGGTCACGTCGAAAGGTTCGAACTCGGCCGCACCGGCCCCGCAGACCGGGCACTGCGACGGGTGCTCCACGCGGGCCGCGTAACCACACACCCGGCAGATGGCCCGGGTCTCCTCGGCGGCCGGCTCCTCGACCATCGCCCGCTCCGCGCTCTCCAGGGAGGTGCGCGCCTCGGCGATCACCCGCATCTTCTTCTGGAAGGGCATCAGCTCGTCGAGGGCCTCGTCGACGTCGCCGCTCGCCACCACGCTGTGGCCGCGCTCGGTTGCCCAGCGCAGCACGGCGGTGCGGGCCAGTCCGCGAACACCCCCCGGCACCCGCCCCATCCGCTCCTCCGCCTCGGGGGTCCAGACCACCGAGGCCTCCGCCCGGAGGTCCAGCGGCGGCAGGTAGGTGCCGCTCATCACCAGCAGGTTGCAGGGGGCAAAACGGATCAATTGCTCAGTGGCGCCACCCAGGTCCATGGCGGCGTCGGAGTGGATGCCGATCCGACCCATCACCAGCAGCCACGGCTTCCGCTCACGGCAGTGGCGGAGCAGCCGGTCGAAGGCCTTGCCGTCCAGAAGGGTGATGGGCAGCTCCATCCCCGCCTCCTTGGCGGTCGCCTCGGCCACCCGCAGGTGCGATTCGTAGATCTTGGCGAGGCCGGTGTCGATGATCTCCTCGTGGAGGGCCTCCTGCTCCTTGAAGCGGAAGACCTTGCTCGCCTTCTCACTGAGGACATCGACGATCCCGTTGAACACGGCGTAATGGAGGTAGGGGTCGTAGACGGCCACCGCCTCCACCCGGCGCTGGAAGCGCTTGCCCAGCTCGAGCGCCGCGCGCAGCCCCGCGAAACTCTGGGGCGAGCCGTCGACGGCGACGACGATGTCGCCCTCCCGCTGCCAGTCGAGGTCGCGGACCAGGAGGACATCGGTCCGGATGCGGCGGAGCACCCGCTCGGCCACCGAGCCCAGGGTCGACTCGCGCACCGCTCCGGTGCCCAGCGCCCCCATCACCACCAGGTCCGGCTTGACCTCGGCGACGTCGGCGACGATCTCCTCCCAGTTGCGCCCGTCCCGCCTCCGCGCCTCGAACGGGACGCCGCGCTCCAAGCAGCGGTAGCGCATGACGTCGGTGTAGCTGTCGCTGATCAGCTCGAGGCCGGTGGTGATCAGGGAGTCGTGGATGCGCCGCTGGCGGAGCAGCTCCGCCTCGTCCTGGTACTCCTCGGGGAGGGTGTACTCCATCTGCTTGAAGCGGAAGTCGTGCATCCGGGCCGCGTAGGCGTGCATCCCGACGCAGCGGGCGCCCCAGGCGGACGCCAGGTCGATCGCCAGCCCCGCCGCGGCGTCCGAGTGCTCCGAATTGTCCAGCGGGACGTATACGTTGGAGTAGCCACCGATCCTGTCCATCGCATCCTCGATGTCGGTCCCCGGCGCCGCTCGCGCCTCCCTCTGCGCCCCGTGGCGGTGCGTGAGGCTATTGTAGGAACATAAGCCACATGGGTGCGTTGTTGATGGGCCGGAGGACCTAAACGTGTCGAACCCTGCAACCGTAAGTAACCATGGTCAAGGTTCCCCTGCGGCGCCTCAGATGGTGGCCACCCCGGCCTCGGTCGAATCCGCGACATGCCCATTTCCTCATGGCGAGGGCGCTGCATCCCACCCCACAGGCGCCCATCCGCCCCTGAAGGGGCAGGACGCGGGAGCGCACCCGGCGCTCACCGGTCTGAGTGCGGCAGCCTGTCCCGTCGCCGGCGTCGCCACCGAGCTGCCGGCAGCCGCGGCGGCGACGGATCCGGGGAGCCGGGTGCCGGCGGCGATCGCCCCGGCATGGACCCCCGACGCCGAGGCGGTGGTCAGGGAGCGGGCGGAGATGTGGTCACACGGTGACCCCACCCGGGGTGAGGAGCTGGCGCGCGGCGTCGCGGAGGAGCGCGCCGCCGGGCGTCAGGCGGAGATCACCGCCCTCTTCCTCCGCACCCTCGGCAAGAAGCTCGGCTACGGTCACCCTCTCAGTGAGAAGGGTGAGGAGCTCCGTTTCACCTGGACTCCGGAGGCGGAGGCCCGCCTCGCCGACGTCCCCGAGTTCTGCCGGGAGCTGACCCGCTGGCGGGTGGAATGGACGGCACACAAGCTCGGTCTCGGCACCACCATCACCCCCCACGAGATGGAGGTGAAGTACGAGCTGTGGGGCCGTGTCTCCCACGCCATCCAGGAGCGGGAGAGGGAGGGGCTGCCCTGGACCGACCAGGCGGTGGACCGCTTCTCGCGGATCCCCGAGTTCGTCCGCGGTCAGGTGCTGGAGGCCATCGAGGGCAACGCTCGCAGCCTGGGGGCGACCGAGGTGGACGACGCCATGGTCGACCTGGTGATCGAGCGCTGGATCACGACCGGCGACTTCCACGAGGGGCTGTACGGCTTCAAGTAGGGGTCGTCCCGCGTCCCGCAGAAGCGGGGCCGGTCAGGGGCGGAAGCCGGTGACGTCGATCCCCCAGGAGAGGGTGGCGGTCTCGCCGGGCTGCAGCGCGATCAGGTCCTCGCCGCTCCGGAAGGCGTCGGGTGGGCAGGTCATCGGCTCCACGGCGAGCCCGCGCCGCCGCTCGTCGGACGGCAGGGGGTCCGCGCTGAAGAGCACCAGCCAGGGGCAGCCACTGTCGGTCCAGAGGACGAGCCGCCGCCCGTCGGGAGCCTCCAGCGAGACCCGGGTGAGACCGTCGGGGTCGCAGACCAGGTCGGTGTAGGCGGTGTCGAGCTGCGTCGATCCGATCACGCGTGGTTCCCGGAAGTCGAACTCCGTGCCCGCCACCGGCGCCCTGCCGATCGGCAGCATCCGCGAATCAGTCCGCAGCCGGGTCTCCGCTGGAACTGCGAGGCGCCAGCCGTCGACCCTCTCACCGTCCACCGCCAGGTAGGGGTGGACGCCGGCGCCGAAGGGGGCGGGGACACCGGAGAGGTTGGTCCCCGAGAGGGTGGCACGGAGGCCGGCGTCGGCGAGCTCGAAGGACGCGACCAGGTCCAGGCAGAAGGGGTAGCCGTCCCGGGGATGGAGACGGTAGCGCATCACCACGCGGTTGGCGGAAGGGGTCTCGGCCGTCCAGTTCGACCAGCGGACCAGCCCGTGGATGGCGTTGGTGAGCTCCTCCTCGTCGAGGGGGAGCTGGTGGTCGACGCCCTGCCACCGGTACCGGCCGTTGCCGACGCGCCCGGGCCAGGGCAGCAGCAGCTGACCCCGGGCATGGGTCGCATGCTCGGTCACATCAAAGCCGAGGATCGCCGGACGCCCGCCCACGGTGTAGGCGCGAAGCGTCGCCCCGACCTCGGTTACCACCGCCTCCTGGTCGCCGTGGACGAGGCGGTGCTGGAGTCCCGACGGCGGCTCGACAGCCGCCGACGCGAGGTGAGCGGGCGGGACGCCTGCGCTCACCCTACCGGCCACGCCCCGCAGAGCCGTCGCCGGCGCTGCGGAGGATCTCGCCGATGTCGGCGAGGCCGCGCCGGGAGCCGGCGGTGGGCTTGGTCCGGTGGGCCAGCACCATGGGGGCCACCCCCTCGACGTCCTCGAGGGTGACCCGGTCTCGTCCCTGGTGGGCGGCGACCGCCTGGGCCGCCTTGCGGGTGACCAGATCCGAGCGGTGGCCGTCCACCTCCAGCTCGATGCCGAGATGGGCGATGGCGACCAGGATCTCCCGGTCCACGGCAACGTCTCCGAGGGTGAGGATGGCCTTCCGGATCCGCTCCGCCTCGGCATGTTCCTCCGGCTCCCAGGTGGACGCGAACGCCTCCGGGTCGTCCTCGAACTCCTCGCGGCGCTCGACGATCTCGACCCTCTGACGGACGTCCCGGATGCCCTCGACGTCCACGCAGAGCCCGAAGCGGTCGAGGAGCTGGGGTCGCAGCTCGCCCTCCTCGGGGTTCATGGTCCCGACCAGGATGAAGCGGGCTGGATGGGAGACCGAGACGCCCTCGCGCTCGACCGTGTTGGTGCCCATCGCGGCGGCGTCGAGGAGGACGTCGACGATGTGGTCGTCGAGGAGGTTGACCTCGTCGACGTAGAGGATGTTGCGGTTGGCCTCGGCGAGCACCCCTGGCTCGAACTCCTTCTCGCCCTTCTTGATGGCGGCCTCGATGTCGATCGAGCCGACGACCCGGTCCTCGGAGGCGTTGATGGGCAGCTCGACCACCCGCATCTGGCGGGTGGCCCGGGGCAGCGTCTCACCCCGCTGGATGCGCTCGGCGCACTCGTCACAGCGGGTGGCGCCATCGGGAGGGCAGCCGAAGCGGCAGTCGGCGACCACCTCGAGCTCGGGGAGGAGGCGGGCCAGGGCGCGCACCGCCGTCGACTTGGCCGTCCCCTTCTCGCCGCGGATCAGCACCCCGCCGATGGCCGGGTTGATCGCATTGAGCACGAGGGCCTGCTTCATCGGCTCCTGGCCGACGATGGCCGTGAAAGGGAAGATGCTGCGGCCGCGCTGCATCGCCCCATTGTTGCAAAGCCCTGGAGCGACCGGACGTATTCGGTGCGTGCATCCGCCCCATCCCCCGCCCCAACTAGAGTCCGGTGGATGGGAGAAGCGGCGCAGATCGTGGTGCTGATCAAGGAGCCCGGCACGGCGAAGACCCGGCTCGCGGCGGCCCTCTCTGCTCCCGAACGCCTGCGCCTCGCCGAGGAGTGCGCGCTCCGAGCGCTGACGGCCGCACAGGAGGTGGCTGTCACCATCGCGGTCTGCGGCGGGCCGGGAGCGGCCGAGCTGGCCCGGCGGTGCGGGGCAGAGGCCCTCGTCGAGGAGCACCCCTCGGGTCAGAACCGCGCCGCCGAACGCGGCCTGGCCGAGGTGCTCGCCCGGGGAGGATCCGGCTGTCTGGTGCTCAGCTCAGATCTCCCCCTCGTCGAGGCGGGCAGTCTGCGCCGCCTCCTCGAGCATGCGGATAGGGTCGAGGGGCCGGTCGCAGTGGTGGTTCCCGCGCTCGGTCGCGAGGGGACCAACGCCCTCTACCTGCGCCCGATCGGCGGATTCGACCTGCAGTTCGGTGACGCCTCCCTCCCCCGCTTCGCCGCCGAGGCAAGGCGGCGTGGCCGGGAGCTGATCGTCCACCATGAGCCGGCGCTGGCCCTGGACCTCGACGAGCCGGACGACCTGGCCACCCTCGACCGCTGGCGGGCCGCGTCGGGGGACGGCGGGTGACCGAGGGGCCCCGCGGCGGGGTCGAGCTCCACGGCATCGAGGGACTGCCCGAGATCGCGAGCGGCGACGACCTGGGCCGGCTCATCGCCGAGCGCGGCGCTCCGCTATTCGCCGGCGACATCGTGGTGGTGGCCCAGAAGGTGGTGTCCAAGGCGGAGGGGATGCTGCGGAGCCTGAGCGCCGTCGCTCCGGGCCCGCGGGCACGAGAGCTGGCCGAGCAGCTGGAGGCCGACCCGCGCATGGTCCAGGTCGTCCTCGACGAGAGCGTCCGCGTGGTACGTGCCGATCGCGTCCTGATCGTCGAGACCCGGCACGGTTTCGTCTGCGCCAACGCCGGCGTGGACCGGTCCAACGTGCCCGGGGACGACGTGGCCTGCCTCCTGCCCGTGGACTGCGACCAGAGCGCCGCGGGGCTGCGCCGGCGCATCGCCGAGGTGGCGGGGGTGGATGTCGGGGTGGTGATCAGCGACACCTTCGGCCGCCCCTGGCGGCTCGGGCTCTGCAACGTCGCGCTGGGGGTGGCCGGAATACCGGCCACCGTCGACTACCGGGGAAGCTCCGACGACTTCGGCATGCCCCTCCACGCCACGGTGGTGGCTGTCGCCGACGAGATCGCCGCGGCCGCCGAGATGGTCATGGGCAAGACCCAGCGGATCCCCGCGGTCGTCGTCCGCGGGCTTGCGCTCGAGGGCCCCGGCGGCAGTGGGCGGGAGCTGGTCCGCACCGCCGAGCTGGACCTCTTCCGGTGATCCCGTGAGGGTTGCGGTCCTGGCCGGAGGGACCGGCGCGGCCCGGCTCGCCTGCGGGCTGGCGGGGGCCCTGGCTCCCGGCGAGCTCAGCGTGATCACCAACACCGCCGACGACGAGGAGATGTGGGGGTTGCTGGTCTGTCCTGATACCGATGCGGTCCTCTACCGGCTCGCCGGCCTCTTCAACGCCGACGCGGGGTTCGGGGTCCGCGACGAGAGCTTTCACGCCCTGGAGATGCTCGGTCTGCTCGGTGAGCCGGTCTGGTTTGGGCTGGGCGATCGCGACCTCGGCCTCCACCTCCTGCGGGCCACCCTGCGGCGGCGGGGGATGACCCTCACCGAGGCGGTGGCCGAGATCGGCCGGCGTCTGGGAGTGAACGCGGCCGTGATCCCCATGAGCGACGACCCGGTGCGCACCCGGGTCGCCACCGCCGGCGGCGAGCTGAGCTTCCAGGAGTGGTTCGTCGGCCAGCGCTGCGAGCCGCCGGTCCGTGGGCTGCGGTTCGAGGGTCTCGAAGCGGCGGTGCCGGCGCCGGCGGCGGTGCGTGCGGTCGCCGAGGCGGACCTGGTGGTGATCGGCCCGTCCAACCCCCTTCTCAGCGTCGATCCCATCACCGCCCTGATTGGCCCTCACCTGCAGAGGGACCGCGTGATCGCCATCTCCCCCATCGTCGGAGGTCGCGCCTTGAAAGGCCCGACAGCCGGCCTGATGGAGCAGCTCGGCGAGGAGCCCACCGCCCTTGGGGTGGCGCGCCACTACGCGGGGCTGGCCTCCGGGTTTGTCCTGGACGCCGACGACCGCGAGCTGTCCGACGCCGTCGCCCGGTTGCGGATGCGCCCCCACCTGCTCGACACCGTGATGGTGGGCGCCGCGGGCGAGGAACGGCTTGCCAGGGAGGTGCTCGCGCTCCGGAATCCCGCCACTCACTGAGCCGGCGGCGCGGGCCGTCCGCGCCGGACCCCGACCCGGAGCGACCAGCCGGCGGCGGCGATGGCGAGCAGCGCGACCACGTACACCAGGCTGTGCACGAGCATCAGGCTGACCGGGTCGGCGGGGAAGCCGCCCGCCAGGTAGGCGAGCTGGATGGGGCCGTTCATGGGGAGGATGCCGTTGACCCACGCCCCGCCACTGAGCGCCAGCTGGATGCCGACCAGGCCGATGATGACCAGCGTCCCCTCCAGGTCGTGGGGGAGGACCGCGGCAACCGCGAGGCCGAGGGAAACCGCGATCGGGGGGACCAGCAGGCATGCGCCGAAGAGGGCGGCCACCGACACCGGAGACGACGCCAGCGTCATCGCCACCCCGACCAGTGCCGCGAAGGCGGTGCCGCCCACGAGCAGGAGCAGGAACCGTCCGAGCATCAGCTCGGCCGGACGGAAACCGATGAGCACCAGCCGCGGCTCGGCCTCCCGCGCCGCCAGCACCGCGAAGAGAGCAGCGCAGGCCACTGACCAGCTCATGCCCAGGGCACCGAACTCGATCGCATTCTCCTTGCTCTGGCTCAGCATCGCGAGGTAGAGGGCGACCGGGAGCGCGACCAGGATGGCGAGGGCGAGCCGGCGGCGGAGCAGCTGGCGGCCCTGCATCTCGGCGGCGATGAGGGTGCGCTGCAGGAAGGCCCTGATCCCGGTCACCTTGCGTCCTCCGGGGAGGCCGTCAAGCGGCGCGACGGATGGGACAGGTCCACGACGCGGTCGACCCGGGAGAGCTCACTCAGCATGTGGGTGACCACCACCGTCGCCCTGCCGGCGGCGCGCCAACCGGTGACGTGTTCCCAGAAGTTGATGTAGGAGCCGGTGTCGAACCCCTGGTAGGGCTCGTCGAGAAGGAGCACCTCCGGGTCGCCGAGGAGGGCGAGGGCGAGGTTGAGCTTCTGCCGGGTCCCGCCCGAGAGGTCCCTGGAGACGGAGCTGTCGCCGACCGGGAAGTCGAGCTCCCCGAGCAGCTGCCGCCCCGCGGCCACCGAGTCCTTCCGGCTCAGCCCAAACGCGGCTCCGAACAGCGCCAGGTGCTCGTCGGCGTTCAGCAGCTCGAGCAGCCCGGGCTCCTGGGGGCAGTACCCGATGCGCCCGCGCTCGTCCACCCTTCCGGCGTCGGGACGGGTGATCCCGGCGCAGATCCGGAGGAGGGTGGTCTTGCCGCACCCGTTCTCCCCCACCAGGGCGACCACCTCACCGGGGTGAACCGTCAGATCGACGCCGTCAAGGACGTGCTTGGCGCCGAAGCGCTTGACGATCCCGGAGGCGGCAAGAAGCGGCCCCCGCCCCCGGTCGGGGGAGGGGGCCGCATCCTCGGCGGTGGCCGCAGACGCTGCAGTCACCGGCGGGCAGCGCGCAGTCGCGAGAGATGGCGCGTCATCGAGTCAGATTTTACCTGGCGCGTTCGCTGCGCCCAGTGATCCGCGATCGGCGGCCGCGGCCGGCACCGTGGGGCTCGGGCGGGCTCAGGGTGAGAGCGTCACCCCGGTGAGCGCCGCGCAACGGGCGAGGAGAGCTTCCTGGAACGCCTCGTCATACGCGACAGGGTTGGCCCGCAGCTGCCGGCGGCGCTTGAAGTAGCGGCCGGAGACGGCTGCCTCCGGGTCGTCACTGCTCGCCAGCCACACCTGGGTCTCGGCTCCCAGAGGCAGCGAGTCGGTGGCTCCCGGCCCGCCCATCCTGGTCCTGATCCAGCCGGGATCGACGGCGTTGGAGCGGACCTCCGGCCAACGCCTCGCCACCGCGAAAGCGAGGAGGACATCGCAGAGCTTGGAGTCCGAGTAGGCCTGCATGCCGTCCCAGGGGCCCCGCTCGTGCTGGAGGTCGCCTGGGTCGACGACCCCGTTCGCCTCCAGCCCCGAGGTCAGGTAGACGAGGCGGGCGGGCCGCTCCATCAGAGCGGTGAGCACGTACGGGGCCAGCACGTTCACCTGGAAGATGCACTCCAGGCCGTCGGCGCTCAGCTCGCGGCGGAGGACGCCACCGCCAACCCCGGCGTTGTGGATGATCGCGTCATACGGTCCGTGACGACCGGCAGCGGCGGCCAGATCTCGGGTCTCGGCCAGCGATGTCAGCTCGCCGACAACGACCGCCGCGGCGTCGGGGATCGCCGTGCGCACGTCGGCGGCGCGCGCGGCACTGCGGGCGTGGACGACCACGCGGTGGCCCATCCGGATCAGGGTCCGGGCGGTCTCGCGGCCGATGCCATCCGCCGAGCCGGTCACCAAGACGCTGGTCATCCGAACCTCCTCGAGGCCAGCGCGCGGCCACCTCCCGGCCACTCCTTCTCCGTCATCGGCTGCGCAGGCTCCTCTCCACACCGGCGACGATCGCGCCCTGAGAGAGATCGTAGAGGCCGAGGTACTCGCCGCCGCTGCGCTCGGCCAGGTCGAGGCAGGCGTTGAAGCCGAAGCCGCCGAGGAGGGCGTGCCCGCCGAGGATGCCGACACTGGGAAGCTGGGTCCCGGTGGTGTCCCTCGCGGAGTCGATGATGAGCGCCCGTATGTGCTCGTGGCCGATCTGCTCGGCGATGCGTTGTGCCTCGACCAGCGGCTCCTCGCCGAAGAGCGAGATGTTCCCCCGACCGTCCGAGATGAGAACGATGAGCGGGTAGACGTTGGAGTCCCGAAGCCGCTCGGTCCGGACCAGCTTGAGGCCGGCCACCAGCCCGTGGGTGAGCGGGGTGGTGCCGCCGACGGTGAGCCGCTGCAGCCGCGCCTCGGCGAGGTCGACGCTGTTGGTCGGGGAGAGCGCGACCCGCGCCGTACGCCCGGAGAAGACGACCAGAGCCACCTTGTCGCGCCGGATGTACGCATCGCGCAGCAGGGAGAGCACCGCGCCCTTGGTGGCCTGCATCCGCTGCTCGGCATCCATCGAGGCGCTCGCGTCCACCACGAAGACGATGAGCGTCCCGGTCCGGCGCCGCCGGACCTTCTGGCGGAGGTCCTGGCGCTCGAGGCGCAGCGCGGGCCCACCGACCACGGGTGCCTCGGCGCGCCTTCTCGACTGGTGCGGCGCGGCCGCACGCAGGGTCGCGTCGAAGGCGACGTCGGTGGTGCGCTCGGTCAGCACGGCGCGGACGTAGCGGCCGCGCTTGTCCCGGGACTCGGAGCTGGAGCGCTTGCCGGTGGCAATGCGCGACTTGCGATCTCGCGGCAGCTTGATCGACCGCACCGGGAAGAGCTCTCCCTCGTAGAGCTGGCCGACCCCGACCCGCGTGGTGTCGTCCCCGGCCGTCTCCGCGCCGCGCTGGCCCGCCGACCTCTCCCCGGTCTCCTCATCCGCGTCCGACGACGACTCCTCGGAGCTCTGCGGTTCGCCGTCTGCTGCCGCGGTCTCCTCTCTGGCCTGCTCGGCCAGCTCCTGCATCCGCTCGCGCTGCTGCTCGGCCACCTTGGAGGAGCTGCCGCTCGCCTGGCCGGGACGGTCGCGGCGCCGGTGCCGAAGGGCGAGATCGGCTGCGACCGTGACGTCCTCGACGGTCACGGAGAGGGACTCCGTGGGCGGCACCCCTGGCTCGGCGCTCGTCCCGTGCTCGACCACCGCCTCGGCCTCGCGGAGGGCGCAGAGCGTCTGTGCGGTGCGGTTCACGACGATGTCGGCGCGGTGGCCCATCGCACCGGCGTCGATGCAGGCGAGGGCGATGAGCCAGCGCATCTCGGTGGGCACCTCGACCAGCGGCAGCAACTCCTGGGCCTTGACGATGATCGCGCGCAGCCGCGCCTCGTCCTGATGGCTGGAGCCTCGCTGGGTGCCGGGGTCCGCCTGCTGGGCGATGTCCCGCTCCATCACGGCGACGCGATCGGCGACGGTACGGAGCCCGACGACGTCGACGCAGAGACCGAAGCGATCGAGGAGCTGGGGGCGGAGCTCTCCCTCATCGGGATTCATGGTCCCGACCAGGATGAATCGGGAGGGATGGACCACCGACATCCCCTCGCGCTCGACGATGTTGACCCCCATCGCGGCGGCATCGAGAAGGACGTCCACCAGATGGTCGTCGAGGAGGTTGACCTCGTCGACGTAGAGGATGTTGCGGTTGGCGTCCCCGAGAACCCCCGGCTCGAAGCTGCGCTCCCCGGCCTTGATGGCACGCTCGATGTCGAGGGTGCCGACGACCCGGTCCTCGGACGCGTTGATGGGAAGTTCGACCACCCGCATCGGACGGCTGACCCGGAGGAGGTGCTCCCCGGCGAGCTGGCGGGCGCGGCACTCGTCGCAGAGCAGGTCGCCACTCCCCGGGCTGCAGGAGAAACGGCAGCCCTCGACCACCTCGATCTCCGGCAGCAGGCCGGCGAGGGCTCGCACCGCGGTGGACTTGGCGGTGCCCCGCTCACCGCGGATGAGCACGCCGCCAATGGCCGGGTTGACGGCGTTGAGGACGAGCGCGGTCTTCATCGGCTCCTGGCCCACCAGCGCGGTGAACGGGAGGACCTCAGGAATCGCCATCCGCCGATTGTGGCAAGGACGGAGGGCGGCGGCTCCGCCGGCTAACAGCTCCCGAGCTGATACAGGTAGTCGGCCTGGGGCGTGGTCATGATCAGGTTGCCGTCATCGTCGTCCCAGAAGGCCCAATTGCCGGTGTGGTCGATCTCCACAGCGTTGGCAACCGACGCCGTGGCGGGCTGGCTGCTGGACTGGACGTACTCGTGGCTGTTGAAGCTGATCGCCGCCGGCGCCTGATCGGGCGCGGGAGCCGTGGAGGCGCAACTCCCGGCCTGCGCGGAGTCGAGGAGGCTCAGGCTGCTCGGGTCGGGATGCCCCGAGCGCCACGGGGGCGGCGGCCCGGTGCTGCCGCAACCGGCCATCAGGACCACGACGAGCACGCTCGCACAGGTGAGGACGGCGAAGCGCCACCGCCGCCACCCGTCCCCGCCGATGGGGGCGGGCGACGGCCGGCACCCGGGCGACGAGGTCACGCGCGCCCTGCCGCCGGCGCCGCGAGCAGGTCGGCCGCGATGGCGGCGCGCTGCTCGTCGCTCAACTCGGTGCTTGCCACATAACCCGGGTGGGCCACTCGGAGAAGCACCCGAGCACCCTCGATCCAGGCCTCGCGCTGACTGGCGGTCAGGTCGAAGCGAAGATAGGCGACGGGCGCGGCACCCCCGGGCGCGCCGCTGAAGGGGAAGACCGTTGCCGAGGCGCGGCTGCCGTCGATCTCCAGCTGGACGCTCTCAGCGACGCCCTCCAGCTCGGTCAGCACGGAGGCCATCTCGGCGGCGTCGGAAACCTCGACGAAGAGGGTGGCGGCGAGCCCGCCCGCGGCCGGAAGCAGCACGCCGAAGCGGCCGGCCTCCTCGTCCACCCTCTCAAGGTCCTCGATCCGCTCCGAGCGGAGCGCCTCCTCGGCGGCGGCGGCGAGGGTCGCCCGGCTCTCGAAGACGACGCTGATGAGATCACCCAGATCGACCCGCCGGCGGCGGCGCAGCTCGATGGCATCGGAGCGGGCTTCCGCACGTGCGCGCTCGTAGGCGGCACCAACACGGAGATCTCGAGAATCGAGGCTCATCGCGCGTCACCACGGTGCCGGCGCGCGCCTCGCGCCGGATCCGCCCCGACGGCCTGCGGCAGTGCCGCCACCGGCCACGCTCCCATGAGCCGCACCTCGCCCTCCGGACCTCCATACGTCACGCCGCAGCATAGCCGGGCGAGCGACGCGCGTCCGTCGTGCTCACGACATCCCCCACGGCTGGCGACCCGCACCCGGCTCGGGATGGCTCAGGCCGCCGCGATCGCCGCCTCCGTCTCCCAGGCCTCGACCTCCCGGAAGGAGAAGTGCGACCGGGCGGTGAGGATGATGTGGTCCAGGAGGGGCAGTCCCAGCAGGCGCGCCGCGTCGCGCAGGGCCACGGTGACCAGCCGGTCCGCCCGGCTGGGCGTGACCTCCCCGCTCGGGTGGTTGTGGGCCACGATCAGGGCCGCCGCACTCGCACGGAGAGCCGGGGCCAGGACGTCACGGGGGAGGAGACGCGCGCTGTTGAGCGAGCCGGCGACCACCGGCTCGACCGAGATCAGCCGGTGCCGGGCATCGAGAAGGAGCGCCCAGACCTCCTCCCGGTTCAGGGTCCGGAGACCCTGGAGGAGGTGGAGAGCCGCTCCCGGCGTGGTGACGGCCGGGCGCTCGTCCGGATACCAGCGCTCGGCCAGTTCCCAGAGAGCGGCCAGCCGAACCGCCTCTCGTGGCGGGACCCGATGGTCACGCACCAGCCCAATGGCCCCCAGCGCGCGTCGCTCCCAGAAGGGGAGCCGCGCCAGCCGGCCGGCGGTGGCGAGAAGGGCGGCTGGCGGTTCGGCCCCGCCGAGAACCTGGGCGATCAGCTCGTCCTCAGGACGGCTGGCGAGGCTGGCGTCGAGGTGACGGAGGAGGGCCTGGGTGCTCCCGGAGGTGTCCACGGCCGGGAGTGTAACATATGAGTGTATTTGCGTGCAACTAGCTAACCGGGCCCGCCGCCTTCCCGAGGGAGCGGTCGAAGAAGTCGATCACCCGTTCCACATAGGCGCTGCGGTCGGCGAAATAGCCGCCGACGTGCCCCACGCCCGGGATCACCCAGAGGTCCCTGGGATCGCCGGCCGCCGCGTAGAGGCGGTGCGCGTGCTCCACCGGCACCGACGCGTCGGCGTCGCCGTGGATGAGAAGGAGGGGCCGGGGTGCCAGCCGGGCCACCGCGGTGATCGGACGGAAGTCGCCGAGCCGTGCCCCCGTGCGCCGGGCCATCAGATTCATGACCGGGTCGGCCAGCACCGCTGCGGGCAGGTGGAGATGATGGCGGATGCGCTCCTCCAGCAGGCCCACCGGGTCGGCGAAGGCGCTGTCGGAGCAGACGGCGCACACTCCGGGGTCGCCCGCGCCGACGCTGATGGAGACCGCCCCTCCCATCGAGTAACCGAGGAGCCCGATCGGGAGTGGGCCCAGGCGGGCGCGGACGGCGTCGAGAACCGCCATCAGGTCGCGACGCTCGTTGGCGCCCAGGGTGTGCGGTGCGGCGTCACTGCCGGGCGTTCCACGCCAGCCGTAGGCGACCACGGAGAAGCCGGCCCGTCGCAGGGCGGCGCCGATCCCGAGGACGTCGCTGATACGGCCGCGATAGCCCCCGCTCACGACCACCACGGCGTCACGGGTGCCGGGCAGGAGCCAGGTCAGAAGGCGCAACCGGTCGTCGGTCCGGACCTCGAGCTCCTCGTACGCAAGTTCGAAATCGGCGGGAGTCAGCCGGCGAAGGTCCCGGTGGGTGTTGGGAAGCTGGCGAAAGGTCCGCCAGTAGACCAGGCCGCAGGCCGCCGCCCAGCCGGCCGCTCCGGCGGCCAGGGTGCGGCCGAGCAGGGCCGGCCGGCTCACCGGTAGAGAAGGGAGACGACGACGAACACGGCCGCCAGCCCGGCAGCGAGGACGGCGACCACCACCCAGCCGGACCTGAGCGTCAGGAGGCGGCGGACACGGTCCTCGGATTCGTCTGCAGGCGAGCTCTCGCCCGGCGGCGGCTCGTCGCGGTCGGCGCCCCCGCGAACGACGACGAACTCGATGCGACCCTCGGCGTCTTCGGGGATGTCGACGGGCGACACGAGGGCGGGAAGCTGCGCCACACTCCGGCGCCGGCGTTGCCGCCGGGCGTCCGCATCGTGGCGGGAGCGTTCGGGGAGAGTGAGGGAGTCCATCGACGAGGCGGGGACGTGGATCCCGGGCGCGGAGGCGGGGGCGACAGCGGGGATGTCCATCCCGGCATCGGTCTCCGACTCGTCCGGCGCCGTGACCGTGACAGCCTCGTCCGGCTCGACTTCCTCGCCGAGCTCGGTTGCCTCCTCGGGCTCGCTGACGGCGGCGGGCTGCTCCTCGGCGGCCACCACGGGCTCGCCGCCGGCCACGGGTTCGTGATCCGCGGGCGGCTCCCCGGGTTCGGCTTCCTCACGTGGGCCGGCCTCGATCGACGCCCGACCGGTCATGCCTGGCCCGCGGACGCGAGCGCCTCGATCCGCTCGAGGATCTCGAGGGCCAGCTTCCGGTACGCCTGTGCCGCGTCCGAATTCCGCGCGTAGGCGGTGATCGGCGCTCCCGCCATCGCGGTCTCCTGCAGTTTCACGGTCACGCGGATCACGGTATCGAAGACATGGAGGCTGGGGATCTCCCGGAGGCCCTCGAGCATCTGCTGGCTGAACCGGGTGCGGAGATTCACGAAGGTGGGCAGCAGCCCGAGGATGTGCAGGTCGGGGTTGAGCTGCTCCCGGGCTGCCTGAAAGGTGCGCAGCACCTCCTTGAGCCCCTTCATGGCGTAGCCCGACATCTGGAGGGGGACCAGGATCCAGGCCGCGGCACCGAGCGCGCTGATGGTGTGAAAGCCGAAGTTCGGCGGCGTGTCGAACAGCACCACGTCGTAGGCGCGGAGGCCGGCACCCCGGTTGAGGGCATCGCGGAGACGCAGCTCGCGCCGGACGGTCGTCGCCATCTCCGCCTCCACCGCGCTCAGATCGGGAGAGGCGGGGATCAGGGAGACCCCGTCCCACTCGGTGGCGAGGGTCACCGCCTCGGGAGGCACGCTGGGGTCGACAAGGAGGTCGGCGATCGTGCTCTTGAGCTGGTAGGGATTGAACCCGAGCCCAGAGGTCAGGTTTGACTGAGGGTCGACGTCGACGGCGAGCACCCTGCGGCCCATCTCGCCGAACGCGCCGGCCAGGGCGGCGCAGGTGGTCGTCTTTCCGACGCCCCCCTTCCCCGACACGCACGCGATGGAGATGGGCACGAGGGGCAGCTCACCGCCGGCGCGGACCGGCCGGCGGCGCGAGCGACGGCGTCGCCTGCCAGACGCGATTGAGGGCGGACTGGAGCGAGGCCACGTAGCAGAGGCCTCCGACGACGGGGAGGAGAAGAAGGCAGGCGCGGGCGGCCGGGCGAAGCTGCCGATCGGGGCGGACGCCGACCCGCTCCTGGACCAGCCGGGCCCGCTCGAGAGTCATCACCAGGGCGACGACCGAGAGGGGCAGGAGAAGGGTCAGGTAGGGGACGGCGAGGAGTCCGCCGAGCATCAGGTCGTGCCAGGGAACGGTCACTCCGAGGATGACGGGGCCGGAGGCCAGGCGAGCCAGGGCCGGACCGACCCCGAGAGCGTGGGCGACGATGATGGCGGCCCCGGCCAGCGTGCAGAGCAGACCCGCGAGCCAGGCGAGGGCCACACCGAAGACCGACGCTCCGGAACGAACCTCGAGGCGAGCGTCGAAGTCGGACATCTCGCGATTCACCCGGGCATGCCAGCCAACCGTGTAGGCACCGAGGGTGATCACCGAGAGGAGGGCCACGGCCAGGGGGTGGCGCCGCCTCCCCGCCGGTCCGAGAGACGGCACGGCGAGAAGCTGAACCGCGGGAGAGGTCGAGGTGCGCGGGGCCGCGACACCCGTCGTCGGGGGCGGCGGCGGGGGCGGGGGCGGCATCGCGGCGGCCGGGCCCCCGGCCGCGACGGCCGGTGAGCCGATCGCGGGAGGCGCCGGAGGTGCGGGAACCGACGGCAGTGCGAAGGTCCAGGTGGGCACCCCGCGAACCGACGCCGACGGCTCGTGGTCGAGGGCCGCAGCCCCGGGGGCAGCCGGCGGTGCGGTCGCGGCTGCAGGCTCCGGGGGAGGGGGCGCAACGTGCACGGTTGCCACGCTCGCCGGCTCCACCCTGTCGTCAGAAGGGGCGGAGCCGGCCAGCCCGGCCTCCACCTGCTCGGCCTCAGCCATGGGCGTTCTCCTGGATCCTTGGTGTGACGTTGGTCGCGGTGGCTCCGGGTACTGGATTCGAACCAGTGACCTTGCGGTTAACAGCCGCCTGCTCTACCGCTGAGCTAACCCGGAACGGATCGAATCGGGATTATAGGGTCGAATTGGGCCCGCGGCTCGATCGGCCCCGTTCCCGAAGCGCCAGCCGCGAGCCACGCGGAGCCCACCGAGGCGACGAGGGACGGTGCCGCCGCTACTCCAGGTAGTCCTTGAGCTTCTTGCTGCGCGAGGGGTGGCGGAGCTTGCGCAGCGCCTTGGCCTCGATCTGGCGGATGCGCTCGCGGGTGACGCCAAAGCGCTTGCCCACCTCTTCCAGCGTCCGCTGATGACCGTCGATGAGGCCGAAGCGCAGCTGGAGCACGCGACGCTCGCGAGGCGTCAGGGTGTCGAGGATGTCCTCGACTTCGGTGCGGAGCATGGTCAGCGAGGCGGCATCGCTGGGGGCGGTTGCCTCCTTGTCCTCGACGAAGTCCCCGAGGTGCGAGTCCTCCTCCTCACCGATGGGGGTCTCCAGTGAGACGGGATCCTGGGAGACCTTGGTGATCTCGCGGACCTTCTCCGGGGTGATGCCCATCTCCTCGGCGATCTCCTCGTCGGCGGGTTCCCTGCCCAGCTCCTGGAGAAGCCGGCGAGAAACCCTCACCAGCTTGTTGATGGTCTCCACCATGTGCACCGGAATCCGAATGGTGCGCGCCTGGTCGGCGATGGCCCGGGTGATGGCCTGGCGGATCCACCAGGTGGCGTAGGTCGAGAACTTGAAACCCTTGTGGTAGTCGAACTTCTCGACGGCCCGGATCAGGCCCATGTTGCCCTCCTGGATCAGATCCAGGAATGACATGCCCCGGCCGATGTACTTCTTGGCAATGCTGACCACAAGTCGCAGGTTGGCCTCGGTGAGGGCGTTCTTGGCATCCTCATCACCCTGCTCGATGAGCTTCGCGTAGGCGACCTCCTGCTCGGCGCGGAGGAGTGCCACCCGGCCGATCTCCTTGAGGTACATCCGCACCGGATCGTCCAGCGACACCGAGTCGATGGCCTCGGCGGTGGCCACCAGCTCTTCGTCGTCCTCCACCACCTCGAAATCCTTGTCACCGTCGGTGACCTCGATCCCCATCTCGCGGAAGGCGTGGAAGATGCGCTCCAGGTGATCGGGCTCGACATCGATCTCGGGGAAGGCGGCGAGCACGTCATCCGGGGTGAGGTAGCCGGCCTCCTTGCCGCGCACGATGAGCTGCTCGGCAGCCACCACCAGCGGATCGGGAGCGAGTACCCCCGCGGGCGACGACGCGCTGGCTCCGGCGCGGGGTGCGCTCGGCTGCGGCAGCACGCCCGCCAGGGCGGGAGCCGGGTCGACGGGGTTGTCGGAAGGTGTCGCGGAAGTAGTCACTGCTGAGGTCTTCTTCACCGATGGCATTGGGGCGGATTGATCGTCGGACGGTGTCGCCGCGGGGTCGGCGACGGCGGTGGGGATTGGGCTCATGGCGGCACCTGCCCGGTCTCGTGGTGCCGCCGTGTCAGGGATTGGAGGAGGATGGTTGTCACCCCCCGGACGCACCGGGGGGATGGCCCGGACCCCTGCCTTCACCGCGGGCGGATCCGCGTCAGCAGGTGCCACGAGGCGCAAGGCCACGGGCGCCATCCCTGATTGTGCCTGTTTCGATGTCTTCTCAGACGTGCGGTGCACGGATGTGACCGGCGGAGGACGAAGGGGTTCGCCGGATAAGGGACGTGGAGCATGCCCGTCGGAGATCGCAGGTGGCCGCGCGGCGGCTCGAGCAGGTGGGGTCGGCGTGGATGCCGTCCGGGGCCAGGGCTCGGCAGAGCGGGGGGCAGAGGGCTCCCGCGAGGGCTTGCGAGAGCCGGGAGTGGGCCTGGCGACGGCGACTGGCGCTCGGGAGACCGGGTTCCCACCGGTCGCGGAGGATGGCCCCAAGCCCGGCTTCCGGGCGGCGGGGGCGGTCGCCCGGGAGCCGGGCTTGCGGGTGGTGGGAGCGGCCGCCCGAGGGCCGGGTTTGCGGGTGATGGGGGCCGGCGCCCGGGAGCCAGGCTTGCGGGTGGTGGGGGTGGTCGCCCGGGAGTCGGGCTTGCGGGTGATGGAGGCCGGCGTCCGGGAGCCGGGCTTGCGGGTGATGGGGGCCGGCGTCCGGGAGCCGGGCTTGCGGGTGATGGGGGCGGTCGCCCGGGAGCCGGGCTTGCGGGTGGTGGGGGCCGGCGCCCGGGAGCCGGGCTTGCGGGTGGTGGAGGCGGAAGGTCGCGAGCCGGGCTTGCGGGTGGTGGAGGCGGAAGGTCGCGAGCCGGGCTTCCGGACCGTGGGGACGGGGGGCCGCGAGCCTGGCTTCCCCGCGGGCGAGGCGGTAGCCCGGGAACCAGGCCCGCGGGTGGCGGGGGCGGGGGCCCGAGAGGAGGGCTTGCGCGAGGTGGAGAGGGAGGGCCGCGATCCGCGCTTCCGGTCAGCGGAGGCGGGCTTGGTGCCGGAGGTGGGCTTGCGCTCGGTGGAACCGGACGGCCGGGAGACGGACGCCCTGCCCGTGCCGCGAACGCCGGCCGCGCGAGAGCGCGCCGGCCCGGCGGTTGCGGCCTTGGGAGTGGATGCCCGGGAGCCGACGGGCCGAACGCCCGCGCCACCGCCCCTGACCTGCTTGGCGGCCGGGCGGGAGGCCCGCGAGCGCACATCGGCGGGCGGGGCGGAGCGGGATCCCGCTGCCGCCGACGTCTTCGAGACCGGCGAGAGCGTCCGCGCAACCGAGCCTGGCGGTTTCCGCGAGGGTCCGCTCGGGGACCGGGGGGTGGCAGCCTTGTCGGCCACCGTCCGCCGCGGCGGTCCCGGCCGGTTGGTGCCCACCGGCCTGGAGTTGGAGGGGGCTCCGGGCGGAGTTCTGCGCGGCGCCGCGTCCACGCGCGACCCCTTCTTCCTGGCTCCCTTCGTCTTCGTCGGCATCATGCCTCCCTCGCACCCCGGGCTCGGGACCGGCCCCCTGACCCGGTCAGGGCGCCGTTGCGCCCTCCAGGGTAGCAACGGCCGGGGGTCGCCCCGATGCCAGGCCCGGTGGAGGAGCCCCACCCGCACCGGCGATCAACGGAGCGGATCGCGCTCCTCGGCGAGCAGCTGGCGGAGCCGGGCCGCAACGTGCTCGTCGCGCTCGGGGTCCGCCGGGCCGGGGGTGGCCAGGAGCTCGTCGATGTCACGGCGGCCCCGATCCCGGCTCGCGGCTCGCCGGACGGCCCGGACGCAGTCGGCCATGGCCCGCTCCAGAGCCACCGGGTCGGCGTCGGCACCGAGCTCGGGGAGATCGTGCACGGAGAGGCGTGCGGCAAAGCGGCGATCGCTCGCTCCGAGGGTGTGGAGAGGCAGCCCGGCACCGGGCGGGGCCACCATCGCCGACTCGAGGATGCGGCGCACCGCCGGGCTCGCCAGGTCATCGAGATCCAGCCCCATCTCGTTGACGAGCAGCCGCGCCAGCGCGGGCCGCTGGACGGCATAGGTGGCAAGGAACTCCTCCCACGATGCCGGAGGATGCCCCGGATCCTCGTCCGCCAAACCTGACTCCGATGCGTCGGCGGCCACGGGGGGAGTCGGCGGGAGCGGGCTGAGCCAGGCCGGGCTCCGACCACCAGCGGCACGGGCGCGGCTCACCTCAGCCGCCATCTCGGCCACGCGCTTGGGGAACTCAGAGCCCTCGAAGAGCTCGAGCCGGCGCATCGCCTCCTTGACCCATGGTTCGCGCACCTCGGGATCGGGGATCCGTGAGAGCAGCGCCGCCGCGCGCTCACCGGCGGCGCGACGCTCCTCGGGCCGGCTGCCGACCTCCCCCATCGTCCAGTCCATCAACACCTGCCATTCGGGGCGGGCCGCGTCGATCAGTGTGCCGAAGCCGGCGGCGTCCACGCGGACCATCTCGTCGGGGTCTTTGTACTGGACGGGCATGACCGCGATCCGGGCCTTCAGCCGCTCAGCCGTGCAGATCTCGACGGCCGCCTGGGCAGCCCGCCGGCCGGCATCGTCGCCATCGAAACAGAGCACCACCTCGTCGGCGTGCCGGGCAATGATCCTCACCTGCTCCCGGGTCAGCGCCGTGCCACTCGAGGCGACCACGTTGGGGACCCCCGCGGTGTGGGCGGCGAGCACGTCGAAGTAGCCCTCCACGACGACGGCCACGCGGCGCTCGCGGAGCGCCTGGCGGGCCTGGTCGAGCCCGAAGAGGGCCGTGGACTTGTGGTAGATGCCGGTCTCGGGGGTGTTGAGATACTTGGGAACGGCATCACCGAGAGCCCGGCCACCGAAGCCGAGCACCTGCCCCCGCTCATCCGAGATCGGGAACACGGGGCGGTTGCGGAAGGTGTCCCGACCGTTGCGGCCAGCCAGACCCGCCTCCACGAGCTCGGCAACGGTGGCTCCCCCCTTGCCGACCAGGTAGCGCACCAGGGCGGTCCCCGCCGCACCACCGGACGGGGCGAAGCCGACCCGGAAACGCCGCGCCAGGGCCTCGTCGACGGCCCGCTCGGCGAGGAGGCGGCGTCCGGGCGCTCCCGCCGGGAGGTTCCAGAGCACGTACTCGTAGAACTTGGCGGCGCGGTCGCTCAGCTCCAGCGAACGGCGCCGGCCGGCGCCTCGGGCGGCTGCTCGAGGGCTCTTCTCCAGCTCGACCCCCGCGCGCTCGGCGAGGATCTCCAGCGCGCGGGGAAAATCGACCCCCTCGATCCTCTGGACGAAGCTGAAGATATCGCCCCCCTCATTGCAGCCGTGGCAGTGGAAGACCTGCCGCGGCTGGCTGACCGAGAAGCTCGGGGTCTTCTCCGCGTGGAAGGGACAGAGGCCGACGTGCTGGGTGCCGGAGCGGTGCAGGGAGACGTAACCCCCGATCACATCGAGGATGTCGAGACGGGCCTTGATCTCGGCGACGGCGTCAGTGCTCACCGCGTCAGCGGCCGACAACCTCGACCCGGTAGCGCGAGTTGTCGGTGAGCACCACGATCGCACCGCTCTTCTCGGTGATCACCGCCCGCACCGGCGAGGTGGCGAAGACGTCGGGGGCGTCACGATGCTCGACGACGGATCGCCGGATCGCGTACGGCTGTCCGGGAGTCGGCCCGGCGAGCTCGTCCCCCTCCACGACGTGGCCATCGTCGAGATTCACGGGACGGCCGTCGCGGGTGGCGACCTTCTGGATACGGACGCGCTCGGTCATGCCCAGCGAGGATAGCGCGGGAGGGTGGGCACGCCCCCCACCGCGGGTGGAGGCCCGGGGGCGCCGAGCGCCCCCGAGCCACCGTCACCTAGCTGCCGTGCCCGACAGCCTCAGCGATCCGCATCCCGGGCTGCCAGCCTGGCATGGGCGGCGGCGAGCCGTGCCACGGGCACCCTGTAGGGCGAGCACGAGACGTAGTTGAGGTTGAGCTTCTCGCAGATGGCGATCGATGCCGGGTCACCGCCGTGCTCACCGCAGATGCCCACGGTGAGGTCGGGACGGGTCTGGCGACCCTCGATGACCGCGATGTTCATGAGCCGGCCCACCCCACCGCGATCGAGGGTCTCGAACGGGTTGCTGGGGAGGATCTTCTGCTCGACGTAGGGGATGATGATCTTGCCCTCGGCGTCATCGCGGGAGAAGCCGAAGGTGGTCTGGGTGAGGTCGTTGGTGCCGAAGGAGAAGAACTCGGCCTCGGTCGCGATCTCACCGGCGATGAGGGCCGCCCGGGGCAGCTCGATCATGGTGCCGAACTTGTAGGGAACCTTGATCCCGGCCTCTTGGAGGACGGCGTCGACCGTCTTCTGAAGATAGCCCTTGGTCCGCCGCAACTCCTCGATGGCCCCGACCAGCGGGATCATGATCTCGGGGTGGACGTCGACCCCCTCCTTGGTCAACTGCACCGCGGCTTCCATGATCGCCCGCACCTGCATCTCGATGATCTCGGGGAAGAGGAGGCCGAGCCGGCAGCCCCGCAGGCCCAGCATCGGGTTCTGCTCGCGGAGTGAGCGCACCGCGGCGAGCATGGTCCGCTTGTCCGCGAAGCTGCCCTCGGGGTCTCCCCTGGTCTCGGCCTGGGTCACCTCGACGAGCAGATCCTCGAACGACGGCAGGAACTCGTGGAGGGGCGGGTCGATGAGCCGGATGACCACCGGGAGCCCGGCCATCGCCTTGAGGATCCCGTAGAAGTCGCCGCGCTGGAAGGGAAGGAGCTTGTCAAGCTGGCGCTTGCGCTCCTCGGTCGAGCTGGCGAGGATCATCGCCTGGACGATCGGCAGCCGCGACTGCTCCATGAACATGTGCTCGGTCCGGCAGAGGCCTATGCCCTGGGCTCCGAAGCGGCGGGCCAGCTCCGCGTCACGGGGGTAGTCGCCATTGGCCCAGACCTGGAGGCGGCGGACCCCGTCGGCCCAGGCCAGGATCTGCTCGAGGTCCCCGCTCAACTCGGGCTGGATGGTCGGCACCTTGCCGGCGATGACCCGGCCGGTCGAGCCGTCGATGGTGAACTCCTCACCCTCGTACACCGTCCTGCCACCCGCGGTGAAGCGGCGGTTGTGGAGGTCGACGAGCACCGTCTCGGCACCGGCGACACACGGCTTCCCCATGCCCCGGGCGACCACGGCCGCGTGCGAGGTGCGGCCACCGCGCGAGGTGAGCACGCCCTCGGCGGCGATCATCCCGTGGACGTCGTCCGGGTTGGTCTCGATCCGGACCATGATCACCTTCTCGCCGGCCTTGGCCATGGCCTCGGCGCGATCGGCGTCGAAGACCGCCTTGCCGTAGGCCGCGCCCGGAGACGCCGCCAGACCGGTGGCGAGCACCACCACCTTGGCGCTCGGGTCGATGCGGGTGTGGAGCAGCTGGTCGACCTGTGCGGGCTCCACCCGGAGGATCGCCTCCTCGCGCGATATGAGCCGCTCATGGACCATCGCGACGGCGATCTTCACCGCCGCTTCGGCGGTGCGCTTGCCGGCGCGAGTCTGGAGCATGTAGAGCTTGCCGCGCTCGATGGTGAACTCCATGTCCTGGACGTCGCGATAGTGCTTCTCGAGCCGCTTGGCGATGCGCTCGAACTGCCGGTACACGATCGGCAGCTCGTCGGCCATCGCTGCGATCGGCTTGGGAGTGCGGATGCCGGCGACGACGTCCTCGCCCTGGGCGTTGGTGAGGTACTCACCGAAGAGCACCTTCTCACCGGTGGCCGGGTCGCGGGTGAAGGCCACACCGGTACCGGAGTCGTCGCCCATGTTGCCGAAGACCATCGACTGGACGTTGACCGCGGTGCCCAGATCGTGGGCGATCTTGTTGTAGTTGCGGTAGTCGACCGCGCGCTTGCCGTTCCACGAGCTGAACACCGCCCCGATGGCGGCTTTCAACTGGTCCAGCGGCTCGTCGGGAAACTCCTGGCCCTTGCTCTCCTTGCGGACGATCTCGCGGTAGGCCGCGATCACCTCCTGCAGGGCCGCAACGCTCAGCTCGGCGTCGCTGGCGGCGCCGTGCTTGGTCTTGGCCGCACCCAGAGCGTGCTCGAAGAGATCGCCCGAGATCCCGAGCACGATCTTGCTGAAGAGCTGGATGAAGCGGCGGTGGGTGTCGAGGGCAAACCGCTCGTCACCGGTGAGGCGGGTGAGGCCCTTGAGGGTGGTCTCGTTGAGGCCGAGATTGAGGACGGTGTCCATCATTCCCGGCATCGAGAACTTGGCGCCGCTGCGCACCGAGACGAGCAGGGGGTGGTCCGGGTCGCCGAAGCCCTTGCGGGTCTGGCGCTCCAGCGTCTTGAGAGCCGCGAGGACCTGCTCCCACATGCCGTCGGGGAACTGCTCACCGCGCTCGTAGAAGGCGTTGCAAGCCTGGGTGGTGATGGTGAAGCCGGGAGGCACGGGCAGTCCGGCGCGGGTCATCTCGGCAACACCCGCACCCTTGCCGCCGAGCAGGTCGCGCATCTGGGCGTTGCCCTCCTCGAAGAGGTACACCCACTTGGTTGCGCGACGCCGAGCGGGAGCCGCTTTGGTCGACGAGCGTGCGCCACGGGTCGAGGTGGTCCGGCCGACCGGCGCCGACGTCGTGGTCGTCCTGGTCTTCCTGGTGGCTCGGGGCTTCGTTGTCACGGGCATGATGGATCCTCTGGTCGTAGGTGGAGGCTGGGCGGACCGAGGGTAGCACCGGCGCGGGGGCCGACCGCCCCGCAGCGGCCGGGGACCCGCGGGAACGCCCCGCCGTAGGACAATCGGGTCATGGACACCACATCCCCAAGCCCTGACACTCTTACCCCTTTGGTCCCGACCGCCGAGCCATCAGGCGCGACGACCCAGGAGGTGGCGGTCTTCGCTGGGGGGTGCTTCTGGGGCGTCGAGGACGCCTTCCGGCACCTCCCCGGCGTGATCGCGACCCGGGTCGGCTACGCCGGTGGGCGCACCGACCACCCGACCTACCGCGAGGTCTGCTCCCACACCACCGGCCACGCCGAGGCGGTGGAGGTGGTGTACGACCCGACTGTGGTCAGCTACGAGGAGCTGGTCACCGCCTTCCTCTTCGACATCCACGACCCCACCCAGCTCAACCGCCAGGGCCCGGACGTCGGCGACCAGTACCGCTCCGCGATCTTCGTCCGCGACCAGGAGCAGCGGGCGACGGCCGAGCGCATCCTCAGCCGCCTCGCCGAGCAGAGCCGCTCCCGCCGCCCGATCGTGACCGAGGTCACCGACGCCCCCCGCTTCTGGGAGGCCGAGGAGTACCACCAGCAGTACTTTGAGAAGCAGGGCGGCGGTGCCTGCCACCTGCCGATGAGCGGGAGCTGGATGCGCGCGTAGGCGTCACGCCGGGTACCCCTACGGACGCTGCCGGGCGGCACCCGCCGACGGTCAGATGACCCGGAGCACCTGATCGGGGTCCCGCTCGCGCCGGGCCAGGGCGCGGAGCACCGCCAGCCGGCCGTGGCGATGAGCGGCGATGTCGACAAGCGCCTGGATGGCCACCCCGATCCCGGGCAGCTCCGGCGTCTCACGACCCACGCTGACGCAGAGGTCGTCGGTGTGGAGTGCCAGCTCGATGATCCGGGTCACCAGGTAGTCGTCGAGGCGCAGCACCTCCCCGTCGCGCACCGTCACCAGACGGCCCTCGGGCTCGTCCTCCAGCCGGGCGCGGAGACGCTCCAAACCGCGGTCCAGCCCGCCGAGCACCGCCCGGTGGCCGACCAGCGCCTCCTCGGCGGAGGTCGCACGGACCCGGACGTTGATCCCCGAGTCGAGGTTCGGGCCGACCGGGGCGAAGTAGGCGGCGGCCGAGATGATCGCCGCGTCGGCGGGTTCCGCCTCCTCGAGGGCCCGCTCGACGCGGGTCACCGACCGGACGGCGTGCGCCACCAGGGCCCCCACGGTCATCTCGGCCAGGGCGCTCGGCTCCTTCCACCGGAGCGCGACCACGGGCAGGGCGATGATCTCTCGCGCCGTGGCGGCGGCGGCGAGGTACTCGGAGCGGGTGTCGTCCATGGCGCTCACAACACTAGCGGACGGGCAGCACGGCGGCGACCAGGTCCCGGAGCAGGAGGCGGCTCAGGACCCGGCGCGCTCCGCGGTTCGCCGCCGGAAGGCGATCAACTGGTCGCGCAGGGCGTCCTCCACGCCGGCGATGGGCACCCTCACCTGGCTCATGCCGTCACGCTCGCGGATGGTCACGGCGTCGTCCTGGACGCTGTCGAAGTCGAAGGTCACCGCCAGCGGCGTCCCGATCTCGTCCTGGCGCCGATAGCGGCGGCCGATGGCCTGGGTCTCGTCGTAGTCGGTGGCGAAATGGGGACGCAGCCGGTGCTCGAGAGCGCGCGCGGGGACGGTCAACTCCTCCTTCTTGGAGAGGGGCAGGACCGCCACCTGGACGGGGGCGATGTCGGGATGCATCCGCAGAACCGTGCGGGTCTCACCGCGCACGATCTCCTCGTCGAAGGCGTCCATGAGGATGGTGAGCATGATGCGGTCGACCCCTGCGGCCGGCTCGATCACGTAGGGGATGTAGCGGCTCCCGCTCACCGGGTCGAGGTAGCTGAGGTCCACCCCGCTGGCCTTCTGGTGCGCGGAGAGATCGAAGTCGGTGCGGTTCGCGATGCCCTCCAGCTCGCCCCACCCGAAGGGATAGAGGTACTCGACGTCGGTGGCGGCCTTGGCGTAGTGGGCCAGCTCGTCCTTCTCGTGATCGCGCAGACGGAGGCGTGAGCGGCGCACCCCCAGATCCTCGACGTACCAGCGGAAGCGCTCGCCACGCCAGTGCTCAAACCAGTGCTCGTCGGTGCCCGGCTCGCAGAAGAACTCCATCTCCATCTGCTCGAACTCGCGCGTGCGAAAGATCGAGTTGCCAGGGGAGATCTCATTGCGGAACGACTTCCCGTTCTGCGCGATGCCGAAGGGGATCCGCTGGCGGCTGCTGTTCAGCACGGACTTGAAGTCGACGAACATCCCCTGGGCGGTCTCCGGGCGGAGGTAGACCTGCGCGGAGCTGTCCTCCACCGGACCGAGGAAGGTGCGGAACATCAGGTTGAATTGGCGGGGCGCGGTCAGCGGCCCGCCGCACTCCGGGCAACCGGGTGCGTCCGGTTGCTTGCCTCGAGCGGCGCGCTCGGCGGGCAGGTGGTCGGCGCGCCAGCGCTTGCGACAGCTTCCGGTGCAATCGACCAGGGGGTCGCTGAAGCCGGCCACGTGGCCACTGGCGACCCAGACCTGGGGATTCATGATCACCGACGACTCGATGCCCTCGATGTCGTCGCGCAGCTCGACGATCGAGCGCCACCAGCGGTTGCGGATGTTGCGCCGCAGCCGCGTGCCCAGCGGGCCGTAGTCGTAGAGGGCGTTGATCCCGCCATAGATCTCGCTGGACGGGAAGAAGAACCCGCGCTGCTTTCCCAGCGAGACGAGCCGCTCCAGCAGATTCGCCGGAGGCGTCCCGGTCGAGGGCGCGGAGTCGCTGGCGTTTGAGTCGGCAGGCATGGGCGGCAAGTGTATCCGCCATCACCTTTCGAGGGCTCGGAGCACCTCCCAGGAGCGGAGTCGCCGGTCCAGGTGGTGCTCCAGCTCCCTCTCGATGATCGCCTCCAGGGTCGCCAGCGAGTCGTGATCGAGGCGGAGTCGGGCCCAGGTGACGGCATCGGCGGCGGCGGCCACGCGCAGCACCTTGATGACACGCACCGGACAGTCGATCGCCCCGGGGTCACCGCGCCGGCACTCGGGGCAGAGGAGCCCGCCACCGGCCGCGCTGAAGGCCGCCGGCTCCTCGGCCAGCCGTCGGGAGCAGGAGACACAGTGCTGCAGCTCGGGTGCGTAGCCGAGCCGGCCGATCATCTGCCGCGCAAACCAGACCAGCGCCCGGCGCGGGTCGCGTTCGGGATCGCCCAGCTCGTCGAGGGACTCCGCGACCAGGACAAAGACGTCCCCGTCCGGGTGATGCCCCTCGAGCACCCGGTCGGTCAGCTCGGCGACGACCGCGGCGCAGGCGGAGCGTCGAGCGTCGGTGGCGAGACCGGCCGGCGGCCCTGACGCCCGCTGGGCCTGGGCGAGCACCAGCAGCTCGCCCCGCCCCTCGGCCAGCTGCATCCGACTGCGCTCAAAGAGATCCGTCTGCGCCGCCATGCGACTGCCCGCCTTGCGGACGCCTCGGGCGATGACCCCCACCTTGCCGTGGCCCCGGGTGAGCACGGTCAGGATGCGGTCGGCCTCGCCGTAGTTGACGCGGCGAAGGACGATCCCTTCATCCGTGAAGCTGCCGGGCATCTCAGGCCTCGGGTGCGTCGGGGGGGCGGCGGAGCGCCGGCACCGGCGTGACGGGGATGGGCACCGCCGCGCCGTCAGGCCGGCTGATCGTCGACCGCCCCCGGGCCCTCGGCCGCCGACCGTTTGGCGCCGTCGCGATCGGTGGGAAACGGTTCGGAGCTCACGATCCGCACCGTCTGGATGCTCTGGCGGCGCACCTGGTCGACGGTCAGGATGGCCGAACCGAGAGGCAGTGCCGCTCCGGCCTTGGGGATCTCACCCAGACGCTCGTAGACCAGCCCGCCGATGGAGTCGGCCTCAGTCTCGCCGACGTCGAGGTGCAGCAGCTCGGCGACGTCGTCGACCGGGAAGCGGGCGCTGATCACCACCTCGCGGTCGCTCACGAACTGGACGTCCTCCCGCTCGGCGACGTCGTACTCGTCCCGAATCGGGCCCACGATCTCCTCGATCAGGTCCTCGAAGGTGACGATCCCGGCAGTCCCGCCGTGCTCGTCGACGACCACGGCGATGTGCACCTTGCGCTCCTGCATCTCCCGGAGCAGCTCGCCGACGTGCTTGCTCTCGGGGGTGAAGTAGGGCTCGCGGGCGAGCGCCGCGAGCGGCCGGGGGTCGCCGCTGCGCACCCCGTGACGGAGCAGGTCCTTGGCGTAGACCACCCCCACAACGTTGTCGATGGTCGTCTCGTAGAGGGGGATCCGGGAGTGGCCATGGTCGACGATCAGGGAGATGAGGTCACCCAGGCTGCGCGAGGCCTCGATGCCGACGACGTCGACCCGCGGCACCATGACCTCGTGGACGGCCTTGTCGGTCATCTCCAGGATGCCATCGATCATCTGCCGCTCCTCCTGCTCCACCACGCCTTCCCGCTCGCCCATGGCGAGGATGAGCTTGAGCTCGTCCTCGGTGACGAACGGGCCGGGGGCGGCGCGGCCGTGGGTGAAGAGACGGAGAAGGAGGCGGGAGACAAGGGTCAGCGCCCCGATGACGGGCCGGAGCAGCCGGGTCAGGACCTGGACCGGCGCCGCCAGGCGGAGCGCCACCCGCTCGTTGAAGCGGAGAGCCAGGGACTTGGGGGCGATCTCGCAGAAGACCAGGACGAAGACGGCGAGGGCGACCGTGGTCAGCGCCTCGGCGAGGCCGTGGGTGTGGCCGGCGACGATCAGGGCGGTGGCCGTCGAGGCCACGATGACGGCGACGGTGTTGATCGAGAGGATGGTCGAGAGGTAGCCGTTGGGGTTGGCGTGGAGGCGGACGACCCGACCGGCCCGGTGGTCGCCGTCCTCGGCCAGGGTGCGCATCCGGAGCCGGGAGACCGAGGTGAGCGCCGTCTCGGCGCCGGCGGCGAACGCGGCGAGCACCAGGCTGACGGCGAGGAGGACTGCGAGCCAGGTCATGGCCCGCTCGGTGACGGGTCAGCCGGACCCGCGGCCCCGGGTGAGGGACCCCGGTCGCGCGAACGGCCGGGAGAGGCGTGGGCGCCGGTCCAGTCTGAGCTACTCATCGGAACAGCTCGCTGACGCTCCTCCCCTCGTGGACGCGCACGATCGCCTCCGCGATCAGGGGGGCCACCGAGAGCACCCGGAGCTTGGGGTGGTTGTCCAGGGCGCGCGCCTCCGCGGTGAGGGGGATGGTGTCGGTGATGCAGATCTCGTCGATGGGGGCGTCATGCAGACGCTGCAGAGCGCCCTCGGTCAGCAACCCATGCGTCGCCACCACGTCGACCCCGGTCGCGCCCTTGCTCATCAGCGCCGCGCTGGCGCTGACCAAGGTCCCACCCGTCGAGATCAGGTCGTCCACGATGACCGCGTGCATGCCGGCCACGTCGCCGACCACGTGGACGACCTCGACCGCGTCGTCGCGCGGCCGGCGCTTGTCGATGATGGCGATGGGGGCGTCCAGGAGCCGGCCCAGCCGCCTGGCGCGCAGCGCCCCCCCGGTGTCGGGCGACACCACCACCACGTTGTTGCCATGACGTTCCCGAACGCGCCGGGCCAGGATCTTGGTGGCCGTGAGGGCGTCCACCGGGATGTCGAAGAAGCCCTGGATGGCCTCGGCGTGGAGGTCCACGGCAACCACCCGGCTGGCCCCGGCCAGCTCGATGATGTTGGCCATCAGCTTGGCCGAGATGGGATCGCGAGGGGCGGACTTCTTCTCCTTGCGCTGATATCCGTAGTAGGGGATGACGGCCGTGATCCGCGAGGCGGAGGCGCGCCGCAGGGCGTCCAGGGTGATGAACAGCTGGATCAGGTTGTCGCTGACCGGCGAGCAGGTGGGCTGGATCAGGAACACGTCGTGACCGCGGACGGACTCGTGGATCTTGACGTCGAACTCCCCGTCGGCGAAGCGCGTGATGTCCATGGGGGCGAGCGGAAGATCGATCTCGTGCGCGATCCGCTCGCTCAACTCCGGATTGCCGGTGCCGGAGAGGAGCATCAGCTCCCCATACGGATTGGGGTCACTCATGACGGGGGGTCCGGTCTCGCCAGCCCTCGATGTTGCGCTGGCGCGCCCGGCCGACGGCCAGGCCGCCAGCCGGAACGTCCCGGGTGACGGTGCTGCCGGCGGCGACATAGGCGCCCCGGCCGATTCTGAGCGGGGCCACCAGGCTGCTGTTGGTGCCGACGAAGGCGCCGTCCTCGATGGAGGTCCCGTGCTTCTGGCGTCCGTCGTAGTTGCAGGTGACCGTCCCGGCGCCGATGTTCACGTCGGCGCCGACATCGCTGTCGAGGACGCACGAGAAGTGATTGACGCGGCTCCCCGCACCGACCCGGCTGTTCTTGACCTCGGCATGCGTTCCCAAAGATACCCCCGATTCCAGCGTGGTGCCGGGCCTCACCCGATTGAACTGGCCAATCTCCACGCCGTCACCGATCTCCGCGCCGTCGATCACCGAGGCGCCGATCCGGACCCCGTCGCCGATGCGCGCGTCGCGAATCTGGGCCATCGGACCGATCTCGCAGTCCCGACCGATCACGGTCGCGCCGCGGAGCACCGTCATCGGCCGCAGAACGGTGTCGGCGCCGACCCGGACGGCGGCGTCCACATAGGTGGTCGCCGGATCCTCGACGGTCACTCCGTCCAGCATCATCGCGTCCAGGAGACGGCGGCGCAGCGCGGCCTCGGCGGCGGCGAGCTGGCGCCGGTCGTTGACTCCCATGGCCTCCTCCGGATCGCTGGCGAGCACCGCCTCCACCGCCGGGGCGAGCAGAGCCACCACGTCGGTCAGGTAGTACTCCCCCTGGGCGTTGTCGGTGGAGAGGCGCTCCAGGGCCGGCCAGAGATGCCGGCCCGAGAAGACGTACACGCCCGCGTTGCACTCCTCGGGGACGGGTGCTCCGAGGCCGGGGAGGTCGCGCTCCTCGACGATGCGCAGGACCCGGCCGTCGCTGCCGCGGACCACCCGGCCGAACCCGCGGGCATCGGCCAAGACGACGCTCAGGAGCGCGCAGGAGGCGCCGGCCGCCTCCCTGGCCCGGAGCAGGCCCACGATCGTCGCGGGACGGATCAGGGGGAGGTCGCCGTAGAGGACGACGACCGGTCCCGCGTCCCGGAACTCCGCGGGGAGGCTCCGGAGGGCGTCACCGGTCCCGCGCGGTTCGGCCTGGACAGCCACCCGCGCGAGCCCCCTGACCGCCTCCTGGACGGCCGGCTGGTCGGGGCCGAGCACGACCACGGGGGGCGCGCCGGTGGCAGCCGTCGCCGCCTCGACGATGTGAAGGAGCATCGCCCTGCCGACGAGGGGATGGAGGACCTTGGGCCGGGCGCTCCTCATCCTGGTGCCCTGCCCTGCGGCGAGGATCACCGCGCGGGGTGCATCTGCCATCTGCGCCCGAGTATACGGGGTGCCCCATCGGGCTTCGGGGGCGTCGGGAGCTCCGGGAGCCGTTCCGCTCCTGGACCGTTCGGCTCCGCGGCCTTCCCCGGGCAGAGGGCTCGCGCGGGGCCGTCCGCCGCGGGTGCGCTCGTCCACCGTCTGAACGCCGGCCGGGAGACCGCGGCCACGGTATGATCCGGCCCGTGGCCGATCAGAGCGCGTCGGAGCCAGGCCCCGACCGCCGGCCCCGGGCGAGCCGGTTGGCGCGCCTGGACCGGCTCACCGCGATCCGCCGGAGTTGCGGCTGCCGCCGCCCGGCGGCTGGCCGGCCCGGCTGCATGCGGCTGCGCATCCCCCGGGTCCACATCCAAGTCTGAGCCCGGGGAGCGCGGCCGGAGCCGCGGGAAGGCCGGGCGCCCGGCACGGGGCCGCTACCCGAGGACGCTAGGACGGCGGTAGGCGCCCCACGGCGGGCGAGGGCTGGCTACGATCGGTAGCGCCACTGGGGAGTAGCCAAGTGGTAAGGCAGCGGACTTTGGATCCGCCATTCGAAGGTTCGAGTCCTTCCTCCCCAGCGCGTTTGATTCCCCCCGCCTCGCTCCGTCCTCGGGTCGTGGCCGGCTGCCGTGTTGGGGCGCGGCGGGCTCAGGCCGGGGAGCAAGCGGCCCAGCGGGCGGCCAGGCAGGGTTCCGCCGGTCTGGCACCGCCCGGGGACCCGGACCGGAGGTACAGATGTACGAGAGAAGGGCCCCGGCGGGGAGACCGGTCGGCACGGAAGTTGCGTTTCCGCCGGGCATGGCGGGCGACGCATCGCCCGTTAGGGTGATTTTTAGTTCGGGCTGTTGACAAACCCCGAAACTTCCTTCCACAATCCGACCGCTGCATCACGAGACGTTCGCAGCGTGATGGGGTGGGCGCGGTCTTCTGCCGCCCCCGGCTGGTGACGCGAACGAAGTTGTTCAACCTGTGGAGGGCAAGGTTCAAATGCGCATGCAACAGATCGTCGGGGGCCACGGGTCCCACAAGTTGCGGAGGATGAGCCGGCTGAGCCTGGTGGCCGCAGGGGCCATCGTGGCAGCGGCCTGCGGCAGCACCTCCGCCGCCTCGACCGCCAAATCATCGTCCACGGCAGCCGCATCCAACCCTGGGTTGTCATCGAGCGTCACGCTCAGCTCGTTCACCCCCGATCTCAACGCGACGATGAGCCTGCTGAAGCCGCTGACCGCCTATGCGACCAAGGGCGCCAACAGCCTGCTGGTCGGGGTGATCCTGCCGGACACCACGTCGTCGGTTCGCTGGGTGCAGTACGACCAGCCGTACCTGACCGACGCCTTCGCCGACGCCGGGTACACCGCGGCCCAGTTCAACATCCAGAACGCCCAGGGCAGCGACCCGACCATGATCGACGACGCGACGGCGGATATCAACCTGGGGGCCAAGGTCCTCGTGGTGTGTCCGCTGGACGGCCCGACCGGGCTGTCCGTGGCGGCGCTCGCGGCCGCTCACAACGTCCTCCTGATCGACTACGACCGGGCGATCTTCCCGACGTCGGGCAAGACCTACTACGTGAGCTTCGACAACGAGAAGGTCGGTGAGCTCATCGGCAACGGCTTCCTGAGCTGCCTGACCTCCGAAGGCCTCACCAGCGCCAAGGTGTTCGAGCTGGACGGCGGTGAGGACACCGACCCCAACGCCATCTCCTTCGCGGACGGCTACAACAAGGTCGTGTGGGGCTCGGCGAGCAAGACAGTCGCCACACTCCCGGCGACCAGCACCGCGGGTGGCGCCACGCTGATCGGGCAGAACTACGCCCCCGGCTGGAGCAACACCCAGGGCGGCACGATCTTCCAGCAGTGGTACACCGCCAACCCGACGACCACAGCCTCGATCGAGGCCAATGACGGCCTCGCCAACGCGGTGATCGGGGACCTGATCAGTGACGGCGTGAAGGGCGGGACCTTCCCGACCACTGGCCAGGACGCCACCGTCGACGGCATGCAGAGCATCCTCGAGGGGTATCAGTGCGGTTCGGTCTACAAGCCGATCTACCTTGAGGCCCAGGACGCGGTGGTCATGGCCACCGTCCTGCTCTCGGGTGCCACCATCCCCTCGGCCATCCTGAACAGCACCACCACCGACCCGGCCAACTCGGCCATCAGTGAGCCGGCTTCGCTGCTGACCCCGATCTGGGTCAACAAGGCCAACATGGAGGCAACGGTGGTCAAGGACCAATTCGACACCGCCGCCGCCATCTGCTCCGGAACCCCGGCTTACCCGTCGTACACGAACCTGGCATCGCTTTGCACCACCGACGGAATCTCGTAATCGGCTGACGGAGCGTTCTCACAAGGATCCTCCTCGGTGACGCATCCGGGCCGCCCGATCGGGCGGCCCGGATCTCACCGTCCGCCGCCTTGGGCGGCGCACACACCGACCGCCGCATCCCGATGGACGCAGATCTAGGTCAATGAGATGAGTGAACAGTTACAGGCTGCCGACGGCCCCCCCGTGTCGAGTGCGGTCGAGCCCCTTCTCAAGCTGCGGGGGATCGACAAGCACTTCGGTCCGGTACAGGCGCTGTACGGCGTGGACCTCGACCTGCCGGCGGGGCAGGTGACCGGTCTCTGCGGCGACAACGGGGCGGGCAAGTCGGTGCTCACCCGCTGCATCGCCGGGGTCCATCAGCCCGACCACGGGCAGATCTACTTCGAGGGCCGGCCCGTGCACATCCGTCATGCCCGTGACGCCGCCTCGCTCGGGATCGAGACGGTCTACCAGGACCTTGCTCTGGCCGACAACCTGGATATCGTCCAGAACATGTTCCTGGGCCGGGAGCGGACGCACCGGCAGATGCTCGACGAGGACAGCATGGAGCGGTCCGCGGGCGAGACCCTCGCTGGTCTGCGGGTGACCTCGGTGCGGTCGATCCGGCAGCCGGTGGGTTCGCTCTCCGGAGGTCAGCGGCAGTCGGTGGCGGTGGCCAAGGCGGTGATGTGGAACTCCAAGCTGGTGCTCCTGGACGAGCCCACCGCGGCTCTCGGCGTGGTCCAGACACGGATGGTCCTGGATCTGGTCCGCCGGCTGCGGGACCGGGGCCTGGCGGTGATGGTGATCACCCACAACCTCAACGACTGCTTCGAGGTGGCGGACCGGCTGGCGATCCTTCACCTCGGGCGGATGGTGGCCCAGGGACCGGCCTCCGGCTTCGACCGTCAGAGCGTGGTGGAGTACATGACCACCGGGAGCTCGAGCGGCCGGCCACTGGAGCAGCCGGCCGGAGCCGCCGCCGGGACGGGGGCTTGAGGCATGACCCTGACCCAGGGCCAACTCGAGCCCGGCACCTCGGGCGCGACGGTTGCTGACGTCGACCTGACCGCCGCCGCCGGCGCGGTTGATGTGCCGCCAGAGATCCTGGCCCAGTCACTGGGCGAGTACTTCCGGGGCTGGTGGCAGAAGCTCAAGGGTGGCGACAGCGGGTTGCTTCCCGTGCTCGTCGCGATGGTGATCGTGGCGGTCGTCTTTGAGCTCATCACCCCCGAGAACGCCTTTCTGCGGCCCAGCAACCTGGTCTACATCTTCGAGTTGAGCACCGTCTACATGGTGCTTTCGATGGGGGAGATCGTGGTCCTGCTGCTGGGCGAGCTGGACCTCTCCATCGGCGCCGTGGCGCTCATGGGGGGGGTGATCGCCTACAAGCTGGTCCAGACGCCAGGCCCCAACTTTCCGTGGTGGGCGGCGATCCTCGCCAGCCTGGTCTGCTGCGGTGTGATCGGCGGGCTCCAGGGCATCCTGGTGGCGCGGGTCAAGATCCCCGCGTTCGTCGTGACCCTGGGCGGCTTCCTGCTCTTCTCGGGGATGATCGTCATCATCCTGGGAGGAGCCGACACGTCTCTCGGGCTCGACCCCACGAATCCCAACCAGAGCGTCCTCTACAACCTGGAACAGGGAAACATCAATGTGGTGGTCAGCTGGGTCGGGATGGCCGTGGTGGTCGTGGCCTTCGGCGCGATGATGTGGCTGCGCGCGGCGTCGCGCCGCCGTTCCGGCCTGGTCGCTCCGCCGGCGAGCCTCGCCGCCATCCGGATCGCCCTCATGGCTGCTGCCGCGGTGGCGGTGCTGGCCATCTGCACCGTCAATCGGGGTGGCCTCTTCGCGACCATCCAGGGTCTTCCCTGGGTGATCCCGGTGGTGTTGGGGATACTGGGCTTCTGGACCGTGCTTCTCCAGGGGACCCGCTACGGCCGTTACGTCTACGCCATCGGGGGCAACCCCGAGGCGGCGCGCCGGGCGGGCGTCAGCCTGCCGGGGATTCGCACCTGGTCCTTTGTGCTCTGCTCGGCAACCGCCGGATTCGCGGGCATCCTGCTGGGCTCCTTCTACTACGGTCAGTACAGCAGCAACGTCGGGGACCCGGGCCAGCTCGTGCTCTACTCGGTGGCCGCGGCCGTCATCGGCGGCACCAGCCTCTTCGGGGGCCGGGGCAAGCCGATCCACGGTGTCCTGGGCGGGCTCCTCATCGGCGCCATCGCCTACGGGGTCTCGCTGTTGCAACTCGGTTCGCTGTCGATCCCGCTCGAGTACATCCTGCCCGGAGCAGTCCTGCTCCTCGCCGTGCTCGTGGATGTCGTCTCGCGGCGGGGGGCGAGGACGGGGAGCGTGGCCCGTGTCTGAACAACTGCATCCGTCTGAACATCTCAAGGTGCGCGATGGCCCGGATCGACAGTGACCCGCTGACCGTCCCTGGGGCGGCCGATACCCAGAGCGACTCCCCAGAGGCGATGGTCGATCTGACCGCCGCCGCCGGGGTCGTAGAGGTCCCGCCCGCGCTGGTGGCCCAGTCGATGGGCGAGTACCTGCGCGTCTATTGGCAGAGGGTGAGGGGCGGTGACAGTGGGGTCCTGCCCGTGGTCGTCGGGATCATCGTGGTCTACGCCGCCTTCCAGATCGCTGATTCCCGGTTCCTGGGCGCCCAGAACGTGGTCAACCTACTCGAGCAGTGCAGCATCTACATGCTGCTGGCGATGGCCGAGATCTTTGCCCTGCTGCTCGGCGAGATCGACCTCTCCGTCGGCCTGGTCATGGGTCTGGCCGCCGTCACCGTGGCCGAGCTCGTCCAACCTTCGGGGGCGGCCAGCTGCGCCCTCTGCCCGCATGGCCTTGACTTCCCGTGGTGGCTGGCGATCATCACCACCCTGCTGATCTGCATGGGCGTCGGCGCCGTCCAGGGGACGATGGTGGCCCGCTTCAAGATGCCGTCCTTCATCGTCACCCTGGGTGGACTGTTGATTCTCGAGGGAGTGGCGCTCATCGTCCTCAACGGCAACCCGGTCCGCCTCGGGAACCTGCAGCTCTACGACATCTTCTGGGGGCACTTCAGCACGCTGGTCGGCTGGATCCTCCTGGTGGTGACGGTGGTGGCGGTCGCCGCGGCGTGGTGGTTCGGAGACGCCAGCCGGAGGCGCCGCGGCCTGGTGGCGCCGCCCGCCAGCTTCACCGCGATCAAAATCGCCGGCCTCGCCGTGGCGGGGGTCGTGGTTGTCGTGCTCTGCAACGAGAACCGGGCGCACTTCGGGGTCATCGAGGGGGTGCCCTACCTCATCCCGATCGTCCTCGCCGTGCTCTTCATCTGGACCATGCTGCTCCAGCGAACCCGGTTCGGCCGCTACGTGTACGCCATCGGCGGCAACCCGGAGGCGGCGCGCCGTGCCGGGGTCAGCCTTCCCTCGGTCCGGACCTGGTGCTTTGTCCTAGCCGCCCTGACCGCCGGGATCGCCGGCATCCTCTTCGCCTCCTGGCAGGTGTTCCTCACCACCAACATCATCAAGTCCGCCAACAGCTACGTGCTGCTGGCGGTGGCCGCCGCCGTCATCGGCGGCACGAGCCTGTTCGGGGGTCGGGGCAAGACCATCCACGGGGTCCTGGGGGGCGTGGTCATCGGGGGCATCTACAATGGCCTCTACCTCCTGGGAGTGACATCCGAGTGGGTCGACGTTCTCATCGCCGTCGTGCTGCTGGCGGCGGGAACCATCGACGTCCTCTCCCGCGGGGGCGCGCGATCCCGGGCATGATCCCCGTCGATGATGGCGACGCAACGTCGGCATCGCCGAGCCGGTGGCCGGGGGGCGCACTCCACGCCCTGCGAGAGGCCAACCTACGCCGGGTCATCGAGATCATCAGCACCGAGGGCGGCCTGACCCAGGCCGAGGTGGCTCGCCGTACCGGGCTCTCACGCGCGACGGTCTCCAATCTGGTGGCTGAGCTGCGGCGTCAGGGGCTGGTCCGCGGCGACGTTGCGGGCCTCGGTGGCCGCGGAAGCCTGGAGATCACCGTCGCGAGGTCCGGAGCCGTCGTCGGGGTCGACTACGGACACAGTCACGTCCGGGTGGGGGTCGCCGATCTGGGCGGACGCGTGCTTGCGGACGAGGAGCATCGGCTCCCCCTCGACTTCGGCGCAGAGGAGGGCTGCGCGGAGGCGAAGGCGATGATGATCCGACTGCTGAAGCGCACCGCCGTGCCGGCGGCGGACGTGCGTCAGATCGGGGTGGGACTCCCCTACCCCATCGACAGGGCCTCGGGACGGTTCGGGGGGCAAGCGAACTCCCATCCTTGGGCGGCGCTCGATCCGCGCGCCGTCTTGGAAGGAGTGTTCGAGCTGCCGGTCGTGATCGACAATGACTGCAACCTCGGCGCCCTCGGCGAGCTGCGCCAGGGCGCCGGGCGGGGTCTCACCGACCTCATCTACGTCCACGTGGACGAGCGCGCCGGAGCTGGTGTCATTCTGAACGGACGGCTGCACCGGGGCGCGGCCGGAACCGCCGGCGAGATCGGCCATGTGACCGTGGATCCGCACGGCCAGACCTGCCCCTGCGGCAACCGCGGCTGCCTCGACGTGGTGGTGGGAGCGCCGCATTTCCTCGACCCGCTGCGCGACGGGTATGGCGATCAGCTCGACGTCTCCGGGGTGATCGAGCTCGCCGCGCAGGGTGACATGCGCTGCCACCGGGCACTCGCCGACGCGGGGCGCGCCATCGGGCTGGTGGTCGCCGACCTCTGCAATCTCCTGAGTCCCCAACGCGTCATCGTCGCGGGTCCGCTCTTCAACGCCGGCGATGTGATCCTGGGGCCACTGCGCGAGACCGTGGGGCACCGGGCAGTGCCCGCTGCGGCGCGCGCCGCGGAGATCGTGCACAGCCAGCTGGAGAGGAGCGGTCAGATGGTGGGCGCCATCTGGCTCGCCCTGGACGCCGCCCGCGAGCGCACCACCGTGGGTCCACCTGCCCCCGAGCTGCTCGCGGCGGGATGGAGCCTGTCGAGGCAAGCGTCCTGACCGGCGTGGGGGTGATCCGATCAACGCGCCCTCCCGACCAGCGCCCCGCCATCCCATGTCCGCGCGGCCTCGGCTGCGCATGACGCGAATCCCCATGCCCTTCCCTCATATTTCCGCCCCATGACTCCCGTGGCCTCTCCCGAATCGGTCCGGCGGCACAATCTGAGCCTGGTGCTCCGCCACCTCCATGAGTCAGGAGCGCTGTCGCGGTCCGAGATCGGCGGCGCCCTGGGGATGACCCGGAGCACGATCGGGGAGCTGCTCGCCGATCTCTGCGCGCGGGGCCTGGTCGAGGTGGGAGACCCCGCCCGCCTCGGCTCCCCGGGGCGCCCGTCGCTGGTGGCCCGTCCCAACCCAGAGGGCGCGGTGGCCATCACCGCCGACATCGAGGTCAACTCGCTATCCGCCGCCGTTGTCGGGCTGGGAGGCAAGATCCTCCACTTGGAACGGGTCACCCACCGGCCACGCCGCCTGGCCGCCGAGCAGACGGTCGAGGACGTCGCCAAGCTGATTCAGTCCGCTCGCTCCTCGATCCCCCCGAGCTGCTGGATCGCCGGACTGGGGATCGCGATTCCTGGCGTGGTCCGCCGCGCCGACGGACTGGTGCACTTCGCTCCCAACCTGGGATGGCGCGACGTGCCGTTGGGTCTCCTCATCTCAGAGCGAGTCGGGTCCAACCTGCCGGTTGTCATCGCCAACGAGGCGGATCTCGGCGCCGTGGCGGAGCACAAGTGGGGGGTCGGCATGGGGGTGGACCACCTCATCTACCTGTCCAACGACGTGGGGGTGGGGGGCGGTCTGGTCATCGACGGCCGGCCCCTGGTCGGAGCGGCTGGATGTGCCGGAGAGGTCGGGCACATCCAGGTCAACCCCCAGGGCGTGCGCTGCCGATGTGGAGCCGTCGGATGCTGGGAGACCGAGATTGGGGGTCCCGCCCTGTTGCGGCGGGCCGGCAGCGCCGAGAAGGTGTACCGGCCGGAAGCGGTCGTCCGGCTCCTGAGCGACGCGGCGCTCGGAGATGCGGTGGCCCTCGCCGCGGTGCACGAGGTTGGCCGGTGGCTTGGCGCGGGCCTGGCCGCGCTCATCAACTCCTTCAACCCGCAGCGAGTGATACTCGGCGGGTTTCTCGGCAACATGTGGCCCCTGGTGGAGGAGACCGTGCGGGCCGAGTTGCAGGTGCGGGTCATGGCCCCGGCTCTCGAGGTGGTGCAGATCCGGTCGGCACGGCTCGGGGCCGAGGCCCCGTTGCTCGGGGCCGCGGAGCTGGCGCTGGCGCGGGTCCTGGACGATCCCACCCTGGTGCCGGTACGGGTTGCCGAGACGGCGTCCACGTGACCCGGGGGGGCCAGCCGCCGGCGTGAATCCGTGGGCCCGGGCCCGCGACCCGTTTCAGATCGAAGGGGTGGGTCGACGGCTCATGGTGCGGAGGGCGGGGTAGTACTCGCGGAAACGACGGCGCGCTTCCCGATAGGGTTCGACCCACGCGGATACGGGATCAACGACATCGGTCACGTGCACGCAGGCGGCGGCGGCCTGGTCAGCATCACCGTAGACGCCCGCTGCGACGCCGCCGAGCAGCGCCGCCCCGAAGGCTGAACCCTGATCGGTGGCCATGATCTCGATGGGCAGCTGCAGCACGCTGGCGACGATCTGCAGCCAGAGGCGGCTTCTCGAGCCACCTCCCGAAACGCGGGCGCGGTCGGCGGTGACCCCGACGTCAGTGACGACGTCGAGGCAGTCGCCGAGTGCGAAGGCGACCCCCTCCAAGACCGCCCGCGTCAGCGCCCCCCGCCGGTGGCCGAGAGTCAGTCCGCAGAACGCGCCGCGCACGTCCGGGTCGAAGTGCGGCGTCCGCTCGCCGGCCAGGTAGGGCAGGAAGACCAGGCCATCACACCCGGGCAGCACGGTCTCCGCTTCCTCGAGCATCGCGTCGTAGTCGACCCCGGGAAGGAGGGTGTCGTGGAACCAGGCCAGCGACCCCGCCGCCGCCAGCATCACTCCCATCACCAGCCAGCGCTCCGGCGCGGCATGGCAGAAGGCATGGACCCGACCCTCGCCGTCATCCAGAAAGCGATCCGTCCCGGCGAGCACCACCCCGGAGGTGCCGAGGACGACGGACAGAGGGCCGGGCCCGGTGATCCCGGCGCCCACGGCCGCCGCGGCCTGGTCGCCGGCACCTGCCGCGACAGGGACACCGTCGAGCATCCCCACCGCATCGCAGCTCTCGGCGAGGTCGGGCAGCCAGTCGCGCGAGAGCTGCAACTCCGCGATCAGCTCGGCGCTCCAACGGCGACGGGCCACGTCGAGGAGGAGTGTGCCCGAGGCATCAGCGACATCGCTTCGATGCCCCCCGATGAGGCGGTCACGCACATAGTCCTTGGGCAGGGAGATCTGCCGGATGCGGGCGTAGGCCGCCGGCTCCTGCTCCCGCATCCAGAGCAGCTTGGGGGCGGTGAATCCGGGCAGGGCCCGGTTGCCGGTCAGCTTCACGAGGCGGTCGCGGCCGCCGCCCTCCTCGAGTGCGGCGCACTGTGGCGCAGAGCGCTGGTCGTTCCAGAGAATCGCCGGGCGGATGACCTCACCGGCAGCGTCGAGACAGACGAGCCCATGCATCTGACCGGAGAAGCCGATTCCGAGGATCTCAGTCACGTCGTTCTTGAGGCCGTCGAGCACCTCGCGGGCTGCCGCCACCCACTGCTGGGGCGGCTGCTCCATCCAGCCGGGCTGAGGTGAGCTCACGGGATACGTGGACTCCGCACTGGCCAGCACCCTTCCGGAGGCCGGATCGACGGCCACCCCCTTGGCCGACGATGTCCCGATATCGATGCCGACGAGCGCGCTCGAACTCATCGAGCTGTCCAGATCGACGGGGGCTGGGTTGCGAGGCTAGGAGCGAATCCCATAGAGGTAGTCCAGGGCGAGCTGGTCCAGCTTCTCGAAACCACAGCCCCGGGCCGCGGCTGCGTCCGGGTCGAAGGCCTCGGCGCGCATCGAGCTGAGCGTCTCGCCGGGGGCAAGGGTGGCTTCGGCCAGCTCGTCGAGGCGGGCCGCCTTGCTGGCCGCGACCACCTCGGGGTCGGCGCGGAAGGCGCGGGCACGCTCGCGCAGGATCAGGTAGTTGCGCATGCACCCGGCCGCCGACTCCCACACCCCGTCGAGGTCCTCCGTACGGGGTGGCTTGAAGTCGAAGTGGCGAGGTCCCTTGTAGCCGCCCGACTCGAGGATGTCGACGGTCCAGAAGGCGCCCCGGGCGTTCCCGGCACCGAATCGAAGGTCCTGGTCGTAGCGCGGCCCGTTCTGACCGTTGAGGTCGACGTGGAAGAGCTTCCCATGCCAGAGCGCCTGAGCCAGCCCATGAGCGAAGTTGAGCCCCGACATCTCCTCGTGACCGACCTCGGGGTTGAGCCCGACCATCTCTGAATGCTCGAGCTCGTTGATGAAGGCCAGCGCGTGCCCGATGGTGGGGAGGAGCATGTCCCCGCGCGGCTCGTTGGGCTTCGGCTCGACGGCAAATCGGAGCTGGTAGCCCTTCTCGATGACGTACCCGGTGAGGAGGTCGAACGCCTCCTTGTAGCGGTCAAGCGCGGCGCGAACATCCTTCGCAGCCCCGGATTCAGCGCCATCGCGGCCTCCCCAGAAGACCACTGTTTCCGCGCCCAGCTCAGCGGCGAGATCGAGGTTGTCCAGCACCTTGCGGAGCGCAAAGCGGCGCACCTCACGGTCATTGGCTGTGAACCCACCATCGCGAAAGACCGGGTGCGAGAAGAGGTTGGTGGTGACCATGGGGATCACCAACCCGGCGCGTTCCACCGCCTGGCGCAAACGCCCGATCGCATGGCCCTTCTCGACCGGCGAGGCGCCGAATGGAAAGACGTCGTTATCGTGGAAGCAGACCCCGTAGGCTCCCAACTCGGCCAGCCGGGTCACGGTCACCACCGGATCCAGGGGTTCGCGCACCGCACCGCCGAACACGTCGACACCCTGCCATCCGACCGTCCAGAGCCCGAACGTGAAAAGGTCTTCGCGGCTCGGCTCAAACATCAGTCATCTCCCTCTAGATGTCCCCAGCATCCGGCCGGTTGTCAAAGGTGTGAACAACCAGTGGTCGTTCGTTTGCGCTACATACAATTATACACGGCTCAGGCCGGAATCAGAAGGCACGCGTCCGCGCTCTCGTCGCGCACCGGTGAGCCGAGAGATGACCAGTGCGCATGCGCTGGGCGGCGCCGCGGCTGCACGCGTCGTGTGTCTCACGGTTCCTCTGGGCTGTGCCACAAGCTGCCTCCACGGTTCGGGGCATGACCCCGAACGTGGATGCGACCACTGCATCACGTCGCGGGGGATGCGCTGGCGTGGTCCCCCGTTCGGCCACGCCGAGTTCGTCACGCCCTCCGGCAGAGCTCGCCAGCTACCGACCGGACCCCCGCCACACGCGGATGACGTTGCCTGCGCCGCTTCGCTCGAAGGCGATGGCCGCGGCTCCCAGAAGGCCGGCGTCGCCGCCCAACCCGCCCACGTCGACGCGGGGTAGCTGGACCAGATTGATCCTGGCGGCGAGCAGGGTGCCGAGTGGTGCGAGGGCTTCCGACGGGATTCCCATGGTTCCACAGAGGACGACGAGCTCACAGTCGATGAGCGCCACAGCGGTGGCGATCACCGTTGCGAGGGCACCCAGGGCCTCGTTCCAGACGCGCACCGCGGCGGGGTTTCCGGCTGTTGCCCTGGCGATCACCTCCTCCGCGAGGATCGCCTCCTTGGCGGCCAGGGTGTAGCGACGGGCAATGGAGGTCTCGGAGGCGAAGGTCTCGACACAGCCGCGACCACCGCATCCGCAGATCGTCCCGGCGGGGTCGATCGATATGTGCCCGATCTCCCCAGCGGCCCCATGGGCCCCCCGCAGGACCTGGCCGCCGCTGATGACGGCGCTCCCCACTCCCACCCCCATCACCACGAGCAGCATGTCCGACACGCCACGGCCCGCTCCGAGAGCGTACTCGGCGAGGGCGCCGGCAGCGGCGTCCCGGACGAGGTAGACGGGCAGCCTCAGACGGTCCTGGAGGAGTCCCCAGCTCCACCTCCTGAAGCTTGAGGTTGGGGCTGCGATGGACCACGCGGCCGACCTCCAGCTGCGAGTAGGCCGCGCCGGCACCCCATCATCGCGCATCCGCGATACCCGGATGCACGATGCCCGGGAACTCGCCGGTGCTCACTGCGGACTTGCAAAAAATGTCATTCATGACTTGAACACGATGACCACGCCCAAGTGCTCTGACGTCCATGCTGTGCCCCCGGCGGCTTCTACCCACCCATGCTCTCGAGCTCCTGACAGGTCGCGGCGACCTGCCGGACGAAGGCGCCGTCCGCACCCAGACCGGGCTCCAGGGCCTCGAGCACGTTTCGCGCCGCCTCTGCAGGCTCGCCGGCAGCGAGGGGGACCAGCTCCGGGGCGCGGGGGTCGTCGATCTCGGCGCCGGAGCCGCGAAGGTGGGCCAGCCAGGCGCCGAGGAGACGGGCGGCGCCCGGTGGGGGGGGGTCTCCGACCGCCCGGTAGCGGTGGATCACGGGGAGCACCCGCTGGAGCAACTTCTGCGATCCGTCGCGGGCGATGAGGTTCAGGGTATGACCGATCCGCGGGTTGCTCCAGCGAGCGAGGAGTGCCGCGCAATACCCGGCAATCTCGTCGCCGGGGAGCCCGAGGATGGGGGTGACGCCGTCCCACCACCCTTCCAGCCATGCCCGGCAGCGCGGGTCGGCGACGGCATCGGCGACCGTGGAATGGCCGAGCGCGGAGCCGGCATAGGCGAGCAGGGAGTGACCCCCGTTCAGGAGGCACAACTTCCGCTCCGCGAAGGGCCTGACGTCGCTCACGAAGCGCGCGCCCGCGCTCTCCCAGGCGGGCCGGCCGGCCGGGAACTCCCCGGAGAGCACCCACTCGCTGAAGGGCTCGGTGACCACGGCGCAGCGGTCCTCACGGCCGGTGGCCCGCTCCACCGACGCCAGGTCGCCGGCCGTCGTGGCCGGGGTTATCCGATCCACGACCGTGGAGGCGAACGAGACGGTCTCCGAGATCCATCCCGCCAGTCCGTCGTCGACCACCTCGGACATCTCGAGGACCACGGTGCGGGTCGCGGCGCCGTTGCCCATGAGGTTGTCGCAGGGAACGACCGTGATCGGCCCGCCCTCGGCGCGGCGGCGCGCCGCGAGGCCCGCAACGAGGCGCCCCGGCATGGTCCGGACGGGAGGCGCGATGACCCGCGCCATCCGCAGGGGCTTCGACTCGGAGCGGGCCTCGCGGAGGCGCTCCACGTCGCCGGCAATCTCGGGGTGACCGAGGTCGAGGTGCCCGCCGCCGTCCAGGTGATATCCGGCCTCGGTGACCGTCAGGGTCACCACCGCCACCCGTGGCGACGCGAAGTACGCCGACCACGTCCGCCTGTCGTCGCCGTCATGCGCGGCGCTGATGCTGGCCACGACTTCGGTGCGGTCCAGCTCCGGACCCCGCTCGACGAGCGTGAAGAGGCCGTCCTGAGCGCTGAGCAGGGCCGCCGCCTCAGGGCTCCGACCGGTGAACGCGGCGATCCCCCAGGGCTCGGCGCCGGCGGCGTGCTCGGTGTACCAGGCCTGATGCGAACGATGGAAGGCGCCCAGCCCGAGGTGGACGGTGCGGACCGTCCGCGGCGGCCCGGCCTGCGGCCAGCTCCGGCGGCTGAGACGGGTCAAAGGCGGAAGACCTCGCGCGGGAGCCGGTGGGCGAGGTCCCTGGCCGTCTCCACCGCCTCGTCCTCGTCCAGCCTATGCTCGACCACGAGCCGGCTCAGATGTGCGCAGTCGATGCGGCGTGCCGTGTCGTGGCGCACCGGGATGGAGCAGAAGGCCCGGGTGTCGTCGACGAAGCCGCTCGTCTTGGCGAAACCGGCCGTGTCGGTGACCGCCGCCCGGAAGCGGAGCATCGCGTCCGGCGTGTCGAGGAACCACCACGGAGCCCCGAGGTAGACGGACGGGTAGAAGCCGGCGAGCGGCGCCAGCTCGCGCGACCAGGTGGTCTCATCGAGGGTGAAGAGGACGATCCGGAAGTTGGGGTGCGTCCCGTACAGCTCGAGCAGGGGCTGAAGGGCGCGGGTGAACTCGATGGCGACCGGGATGTCGGCCCCGATGTCGGTGCCGAAGTCGCGCCAGGTCGGCAGGTGGTGACTGCGACAGACACCGGGGTGCAGCTGCATCACCAGGCCGTCGTCACAGGACATGCGGGCCATCTCGCAGAGCATGTGGTGCCGGAAGGCCGTCTGCTCCTCGGGGGCGGCCCTGCCCTGCAGGGCCTTGGCGAAGAGCTGCGCCGCTTCGGACGGCGCCAGGATCAGGGAGCCGGGGTCAGGCGGGCCCTGATCGGTCGCGGTGGCCCCCTGGGCCTTGAAGAACGCCCGCCGGGACTCCAGGGCATCGATGTAGCCGCGGTATGCGGAGGTGTCGAGGGCGGCGACGCTGCCCAGCTGCTCGACCCGACCGGCCCACCCCGGGATGGACGGGTCGAGGTAGGCGTCGGCCCGGAAGGTCGGCACCACCCTCCCCTTCCAGGAGGGATCCTCACGCAGGCTGCGGTGGGCCGAGAGGTCGCTGCAGGGGTCGTCGGTGGTCGCCAGCACCTCCACTCCGAAGCGGTCGAAGAGGGCCCGCGGCCGGTACTCCGGGAGTGGGAAGCGCTCCATGAGGCGGTCGTAGATGAGGTCCGCATCAGCCGCGGAGGGGCGGATCGGTACGTCGAAGACCTGGACCAGCTCCGCCTCGAGCCAGGCGCGGGACGGAGTGCCGCGGAAGGCGTCCCACCGTTCGCACAGCCGTCTCCAGGTCTCGCGGGGGTCGGCCACGACGCCCTCGCCATCGCGCCTGCGGATGCCCAGCTCGGGGAGGGGCACGCCGTGGGCGTGGAGCATGCGGGTGACATAGTGGTCCGGGGTGATGAACAGCGCCGCCGGATTGTCGAAGGGTAGGTTCTGCCGGAGGAGGACCGGGTCCACGTGCCCGTGGGGCGAGATGATCGGCAGCCCGCACACCTGCTCGTAGAGCCGCCGGGCAACCTCTCGTTGCGCCGGTTCCGCCGGGAGCAGGCGATCCGGGTGGAGATCGATCCTGGCCACAGAAGCTCCTCTCTGGATGGCGGAGGTTCCCGCCCCCTATCGCTGGATCCGCGCGGCGCCCCCCGCCGCAACCGCGCGCACCTGGGCAAGCGTCGCCATGGTGGTGTCGCCCGGGTATCCGGTGACGAGGGCGCCGTGCGCCCATCCGAGGCGCAGCGCCTGCTCAGGCCGCTCCCCGGCGAGCAGACCGTAGACGAACCCCGCCGCGAAACCGTCGCCGCCGCCCACGCGGTCATAGACGTCCAGGTCGCGTCTCGGAGCCGCGAAGGTCTCGTCTCCGATCATGGCCACGGCGCTCCAGATGTGGTGATTCGCGGAGCGGACATCGCGCAGAGTGGTCGCCATGACGGCCAGGTTCGGGTAGCGCTCGCGCACCCGCTCCATCAGGCCCACGAAGCCCTTCGCCTCCAGGCTGCCCCCGGGGCCGGGATCGGGGCCGGAGATGCCGAGCGCCTGCTGGACGTCCTCCTCGTTACCCAGCAGCACGTCCACGCTCTCCACGATCCGGCCGATCACCGCCTGCGCCTGTTGCTGGCCTCCGCGAGTGGCCCAGAGCTTCTCCCGGTAGTTGAGGTCGAACGAGACCACGGCGCCGGCCGCCCTGGCGGCGCGCATCCCCTCGATGATCAGGTCGCTCGTCGACTCGGAGAGCGCGGCGAAGAGCCCGCCGGAGTGAAACCAGCGGACACCCTCTCCGAAGATCTCGTCCCAGTCGAAGTCTCCGGGACCGAGCAGGGCCGCGGCCTCACCCGCCCGGTTGTAGAAGACGACGGGTGGACGGATCCCAAAGCCGCGATCGCTGTAGACGGTGGCGATGTTGGGACCCCGGACCCCATCGTGCGCTGACCAGCGGTAGATGCCCCTGACGCCCATCGCCCGGACCCTTTCAGCGACGAGCTGGCCGATCGGATAGTCGACGCAGGCGGAGGCGACCGCCGTCTTCAGGCCGAAGCAGCTGGCCAGGTTGGCGGCCACGTTGTACTCCGCTCCGCTCACGTGGATGCGGCACTCGGTCGCCTTCTGGAAGGGGACGTCGCCGGGATCGAGACGGATCACCAGGGCCCCCAGCGACAGGAAGTCCAGCGCTCCGGACTGCGGAATCTCGAGGTGGGACGTCACCAGCTGTGCACCGTCCCGTCGACCAGGCGGTTGGTCGGCAGGTAGGCGCGCTGGTACGGGTAGCGCGCGGCCAGCTCCTCGTCGATGTCGACCCCGAGGCCGGGCTCCTCGCCGGGATGCAGGTAGCCGTCCGCGAAGTGGTAGGAGTGCGGGAAGACCTCGTCGGTCTGCGCCGAGTGCCGCATGTACTCCTGGATGCCGAAGTTGGGGATGGAGATGTCGATGTGGAGCGCGGCGGCGAGGCAGACGGGGGAGAGATCGTTGGCTCCGTGGGAGCCGCTGCGGACGTGGTACAGCTCGGCGAGCTGGAAGATGCGCCGGAGGTGGGTGATCCCACCGGCGTGGACGACGTCGGCCCGGATGTAGTCGATGAGCTGCTCGGTGATGAGCTGCTGGCAGTCCCAGATGGAGTTGAAGACCTCCCCCACCGCAAGGGGCGTGGTGGTGTGCTGCCGGATGATCCGGAATCCCTCCTGCAGCTCCGCCGGTACCAGGTCCTCGAGCCAGAACAGCTGGTACTCCTCGACCCGCCGAGCAAGCCGGGCGGCCTCGATCGGGGTCAGCCGGTGGTGGGCGTCGTGGAGGAGCGCAAAGTCGAAGCCGAACCGCGCCCGGACCGCCTCGAAGAGCGCCGGTATCTGGTGCAGGTAGCGAGCGGTCGACCAATCCGACCCCTCGGCCGTGGTCGCCGCCGCGGGCACGTACCCGGACTCGTGATGGGCCGTGTCGGTGCTGACCCCGTAGATCGAGCTGATCCCCTGGATGCCCACCTGCACGCGGACCGCGCGGTAGCCGAGGTCCAGGAAGCGGGCGACCTCGTCGAGCACCTCGGGGACGGTCTCGCCGTTGGCGTGCCCGTAGACGGTGACACCGTCGCGGCTCCGGCCGCCCAGCAACTGATACACGGGCAGGCCGGCGACCTTGCCCTTGATGTCCCAGAGTGCGGTGTCGACGGCCGCGATCGCGGTCATGGTGACGGGGCCGCGGCGCCAGTAGCCGCCCTTGTAGAGGTACTGCCAGGTGTCCTCGATGCGGGAGGCGTCCCGGCCCAGGAGCAGAGGGCAGACGTGATCCGTGAGGTAGCTGGCGACGGCGAGCTCGCGGCCGTTGAGAGTGGCGTCGCCGACCCCGGTGACCCCGTCGTCCGTGGTGAGCTTGAGGGTCACGAAGTTGCGCCCCGGGCAGGTGATGATCACCTTGGCGTCGATGATCTTCAAGCTCTCACCTCCGGGACGGCATCACTCCAGGCCGACCCATCATAGAGACGGGCACGATCACGCGCACCCCGTCCGCTGCGATCAGAGCGCCGGATCGCGGGGTTCAGAACCTGAACAGGATGCACGGGTTCCCGGCCTGGCCGCCCCTCGTGATCAGGGCGCCAGAGGGGCATGGGGGCACGCTTCAGGCGAGGAGCTGGCGGAGCTGGGTCTCCCACCCGTCCCCATGGATCGCGCGGCCGCGGAAGGCGGCGGCCAGGCGGGACAGGTGAGGGAGCTGCTGGACCGCCACCGCGTAGCGTGAACCCAAGCCCGAGAAGTCGCCGGCGAGGACTTCGATGTGGAAGCCGATCAGCATCAGGGCGAGGTCGAGCTGGGAGAGGGACAGGGACGGGTCGCGGAAGACGTAGGTGGCGTGTTCGTCGACGTTGAGGGACTCGTAGACGAACGCACCCGCCCCGGTGCGCGCGAGCAGGAACGCCACGATGGTGGGCTGGTCGCCGCCAACGGTGAGGCTGTCGAGGTCGGTGTGCGCCGCGGTCTGGCCCTTCGGGTCGGCCGGCGCCTCGGGAACACGGAACATCGACTGAGCCTGCGCCTGCCCCCCCCGCGACCACGCGCCGCCGCCCCGCATCATCCGCATCGCGAGCATGCCGCCCATGGCGCCGTAGGGGGCGCCGAACCCCATCCCCATCCCGGGCATGCCCATCCCCATGCCGGAGGTGCCTCCGGGAGGCCCTCCGAGGAGGGCGCCGCCCCCGCCTGATCCCGGCGTGGGGACGCCCATGAAGCGCTCCGCCATCAACATCCCCATCCCCTGCTCGATCTGGCCGAAGTTGGTGCCCTGCCCGCGGCCCGGCCCGCTGCTCTGAACCGGCCCCGCCTCGGCGAAGTGCGTGGTCCCCTGAGCCGCCACCTCCACCGAGGAGATCTGGTGGAATCCCAGGGCCGGCTCGCCGAGCGACTGGATGAGCGTCGCGCCCGCCGCCCGCTCGGGAAGCGCCGCAGCTCCGACGAGTGCCGGCCACACCTGGGGGTCGATGCCGTCGAGGCTCGCCCGGGGGACGGCCACTCCGTCACGAAGGTCCCCGGCGAGCTGGCGCTGGGCCAGCGGGCCCAGTCCGGGAAGCAGCGCCTGGAGGAAGGCGCCGGTGCGCCCGCGGGCGTCGGTCGCGCGCTGCCGGAGCAGGGTGAGGAACTGGGAGGTCACCTGGGCGAGGCGCTGGACCACAACGGTTCCCGCGTCGCCCATCCCGATGCTGATCCGGTAGCCGGAGGGGTCGGTGCTGACGTCCGCGATGAGGGCGTAGGGGACCTGGACGGGCAGCCCGCTCACCGGGATGGCGACGATCCCGTCGTCGTAGAGGCTGATGTCGGCATCGACGTCGTTCACCGCGCCGTGGAAGCGCTGGCGCTCCCCGAAACCGATGGTCACCAGGCCCTGCCGGGCGTCGGCGACGCGCACATCCCCGATCTGGGCCAGGAGCTGGGTGCGCAGTGGGCCGAGCTGCGAGAGCTCCACCAGGGTGCCATCGCTGAGGCGGATGCCCACGGTGTAGGGAGCCGGCTCGCTGACCTCGGTGATCTGCTCGGGGGCGATGCGCAGCGGCTGACCGAGCTGGGGCGAGACGGTGACGGCGCCCCCCTCGACGGCCACCATGCCGTTCCCCTCGTCCACCACCTCTCCGCTCGCGGCGGTGAGCCGGAAGTGCACAGCGGAGCTCAGCCGGGGACGATCACGGCGCCGGGGTGCCGCACTCGCCGCAGAACTTGATGCCGCCGGTGAGCTCGCTTCCGCAGTTGCCGCAGAAGCGCTTGGTCGCCGCAGGCGCTGCGGCGAGCGGCGCGCCGCAATGCTGGCAGAACTTCCCGCCACCCGACTCCTGGTGACACGACGGACAGAGCCCGGTCGCCTGGTCGGTGTAGTTGACCCCCTGGGTGAGGTCCTGGGCCTGGATCTTCTCCTCCAGCTGGCCCCTCTGGGCCTGGGCCTGCATGAATGCGGTCTCCTCGCCCAGCTTGGGGGCGCACTCGACACAGAGACCTCGGTCATTGTTCCAGCAGACGTCCCGGCAGACCCACTTGCCGCAGCGGTTGCACTGGTAGAAGCGGTCGTGGACCTCCTGTGCCGCCTTCGCCAGCTCCTTGTCCTTGGCCGGGCTCCCCGTCCCTGACATCAGCATGCTCGAGTTCCACCCGGCGCTCTCGACGTCGCCGCCGATGGTGCCGCCCAGGAGGCCGCCGCCGATGGCGGCCACCCGGCCTCCGAACCCGAAGAGGGAGCGGTGGAAGGAGGAGCGATACCCGTTGTTGCACCGCATGCAGCGGAATTCGAATTGGTACCCCTCCTGGGTGGAGAGGTCCTCGATGTTGCTGGTGAAGGCCACGACGCCGGCCATCTGCTCTCCTCCTCTCATCGGCCGGCCAAGCCGCCGGCCCAACCCGCACAACCTAGGATCGTTGAGCCTCGCTGTCAATGGAGCGATCGCCCCGGCAACGTGGGTCAGAGCTTCAGATCGGGGGACCGCCGGGGTAGCCCGCGAGCGGACCGGGCAACGCCTCCTCGGCACGCGCCTCCAGACGGGCCGAGTGCCGGCGCAGCAGGAGCAGGCCGGCCACCACCAACGCGGCAGCGGCGAGGCCGAAGCCGAGGGCAACCCATCCGCTGAGTCTGAGGAGCGCGTTCCCGGCCGCGTACGCGGCGAGCCCGTAGGCAGTGGCCCAGACCACGCTACCGGCCGCGTTGAAGAGGAGGAAGGAGAGCGGCGGCATCCGGCCGGCGCCGGCCAGCAGCCCCGCGAAGCTGCGCAGGACGAGGACGAACCGTCCCAGGAAGACGACCCTGCCCCCATGGCGCTGGAAGAGGTAGTGGGTCACCTTGACCTGGGGTTGGCCGAGGCCGACGCGGGCGCCGTAACGAACCAGGAGGCGGTATCCACCCCACCACCCGATGGCGTAACCGAGGCTGCCTCCCACGATGGGACCGGCGGCGGCGGCCGCGATGACCCCGCCGATGGCCAGGTGCAGCTTCGCCGCGAGGGCTGCGGCCGTGAGCAGCGCCGTCTCGCCGGGAAGGAATGGCACGCAGAGGCTCTCGATCCCGGTGAGGAGGAATACGGCCAGGTACCCCCAATGCTGGACGAATCCAGACGCGAAGCCGGTCAGCGAGGCCAATAGCACAGCCGGACAATGATGCGTGGGCCGGCCCGAGGCGGGGGGGATCCGCCCGGCTATGGTTTCGAGGCGGCCTCTTCGACGGCCGCGACCGGCGGCTCGCCGAGCCGCAGGACGACCAGCGACCGCCCCTCCACATGGAGACGGTCCGGGCTGCGGACCACGCGGGTGGCGGGCCTCTCGTCCGGATGGGCGGTGTCGAGAATCACGTCCCAGGTCCCGGGTGGCAGGTCCCAGGCGCAGGCATCCTCCGACGAGTGGAGTAGCACCGCCAGCGTGTCGTCGACGATCCGCTCCCCGGTCGCCGTCCGGTCGGAGATCAGACCCCCGTCGAGGATCATCGCGAGCGACTGCCGTTCGTGGCTGCCCCAATCCTCGTCGGTCATCTCCACGCCGTTGCGCCGCAGCCAGCGAACATCCTTGAGACCTCCACCCACGACCCGGCCGGTGAAGAAGTGCTGGCGGCGGAGAGCGGGGTGCTCGCCACGCAGGGCGATCAGCCGGCGGGTGAAGTTGAACAGCATCGGGTCGTCGTGCTGCCAGTCGATCCAGGAGAGCGCAGAGTCCTGGCAGTACGCGTTGTTGTTGCCCTGCTGGGTGCGGCCCACATCGTCCCCCGCGAGGATCATCGGACAGCCCTGGGAGAGCAGGAGGGTGGCCAGGAAGTTGCGCTGCTGGCGCCGCCGCACCTCGTTCACCGCGGCATCGTCGGTCTCGCCCTCGACACCGCAGTTCCAGGAACGGTTGTCATCGGTGCCGTCCCGGTTCTCCTCGCCGTTGGCCTGGTTGCGCTTGTGTTCGTAGGAGACCAGGTCGCGCAGCGTGAAGCCATCATGGGCGGTCACGAAATTCATGCTGGCGCTCGGTCCACGGCCGTCGTCCGCATAGAGGTCGCTGCTCCCGGTGAGCCGGTAGGCGAGGTCGGCGACGCCTATAGGCGCGCCCCGCCAGTAGTCGCGAACCGTGTCGCGGTACTTGCCGTTCCACTCCGCCCATCCCACCGGGAAGTTGCCCACCTGGTAGCCGCCCGGCCCGATGTCCCACGGCTCGGCGATCAGCTTCACCTCGGCGAGCACGGGATCCTGATGGATGATGTCGAAGAAGGCGGCGAGCTTGTTGACCTCGTAGAACTGGCGGGCGAGAACCGAGGCGAGGTCGAAGCGGAAGCCGTCGACGTGCATCTCGGTGACCCAGTAGCGCAGCGAGTCCATGATCAGACGCAGGGTCTGAGGTGCACCCGCGTTGAGGGTGTTGCCGGTCCCGGTCACATCCCAGTAGTGGCGGCGGTCGTGAGGGTCGAGGTAGTAGTACGCCTGGTTGTCGATGCCCCGGAAGGAGAGCGTCGGGCCGAGGTGGTTGGCCTCGCCGGTGTGGTTGTAGACGACGTCGAGGAAGACCTCGAGGCCCGAGGTGTGGAGGGAACGCACCATCCGCTTGAACTCGACGACCTGGCCGCCCTGGTCGCCGGCCGACGAGTAGCGGCCCTCGGGAGCGAAGTAGCCGATGGTGTCATAGCCCCAGTAGTTGCGCAGGCCGAGCTGGCGCAGTCGGGCGGAATCGAGGAAGGCGTGCACCGGCATCAGCTCGACGGCGGTGACGCCGAGGGCCTTCAGGTGGCCGATCGCGGCGGGGTGACCCAGACCTGCGTAGGTTCCCCGCAGGTGCTCCGGCACGTTGGGATGGCGCATGGTGAAGCCGCGAACGTGGGTCTCGTAGACGACGGTGTCGGCCCACGAGATCCGGGGAGGGGGGGTCCCCGCCCAGTCGAAGCGGTCGTCAACCACCACCGAGAGGGGGACGTGACCGGCGGAGTCGAGCTCGCTCCGGGCGTCGTCGGTCATCCGCCGGTTCCAGTCGTAGCCGTAGACCTCGGGCGTCCAATCGACGGCGCCGGTGAGAGCCCGCGCGTAGGGGTCGATGAGCAGCTTCCGGGGGTTGAAGCGGCGGCCGGCGGCCGGTTCGTAGGGTCCGTGGACCCGGTAGCCGTACCTGGTCCCGGGACCGACCCCGATCAGATAGCCGTGCCAGGTCAGGTCGGTCCGATCGGTCAGCTCGTAGATCTCCCGCGTGCTCCCGTCGGGGTTGACCAGCACCAGCTCCACGCGCTCCGCGTTGGCGCTGAAGAGCGCGAAGTTGGTGCCGTTGCCGTCCCAGTGGGCGCCGAGCGGGAAATGCTGGCCCGGCCACGGGTGGCTCGCGATCGGCGCCGCGGCCGGCCGACCCGGCCTGGCGGCCGAGCGATGCGGGGTGGCGGCCGTTGCCGGCCCCTCATCGGGGACGGCCGGCGGCGAGGACTGCCGGGGACGCGGTTCCACGCGGGCGACTCCAGCTGGGGATCGGCTCCCCTCGGGACGGCGCCAGATCGCAACCGCCTCCGGCGGCCAACGATACCGTCTCCTCGTACCGATCCGAGGCGATGATACGGGCCCATGACCGCGCCGAGTCCGAAAGCCTGGGGCCTGCTGCCCCATCACGTCAGCACCGACGGCAGCCGCCGCAGCGCGTCCGAGGAGACCATCGGCGCCCTGCTCGGCGCCCTCGGCGCCGATGGCCGCCGTCCCGATCCGGACGCTGACCGGCCGATGGTCGTCGTCCAGGGGGAGAGCCCGCAGGCCGGCCGCGAGGGGGAGGGGACGGCGGCGCCTCGGGAGGTCGAGCTCGAGGACGGCTCCACGCGGGCCTGCGGTGAGCGGCTGCCCGCAGACCTTCCGCTCGGGTACCACCGCCTCCACGTCGGGGACCGGAGCCGCCTCCTGGTGGTGACCCCGCCCCGCTGCCATCTCCCCACCCGGCGGGGCTTCGGCTTCGCCGTCCAGCTCTATGCGACCCGCTCGGGGGCGAGCTGGGGCATCGGGGACCTCACCGACCTCGGTGGGCTCGCCGGCTGGGCGGCCGGGCTCGGAGCCACGATGCTGCTGGTCAACCCGCTCCACGCCGGGCTTCCCCTCCTTCCCATCGAGCCCAGCCCGTACTTCCCCACCAGCCGGCTCTTCCTCGACGCCCTCTATCTGCGCCCGGAGCGCGCGGACGGCGAAACCGACGTCAGCGAGCTGGCGGCCGCCGCCCGCCTCCTGAACCGCGAGCGCCGGATCGATCGCGACCAGATCGCCCTGCTCAAGACGTCCGCGCTCGAGAGGAAGTTCGCCGGCACCGCCCACCGGGGCGAGGCCGAGGCGGCGCTGGCGGCGCGGCCCCGCCTCCACGACTTCGGCCTCTTCTGCGCCCTGGCGGAACGCCACGGGAAGGACTGGCGCAATTGGCCGCGCCCGCTGGCGCGGCGCGACTCCGCGGCGATCCGAGCCGCGGCGGCAGAGCTGGCGGGGCGGGTGCGGTTCCACGCCTGGGTGCAGCTGCAATTGGACCGTCAACTGGAAGAGGCTGGCGCTGCGCTGCCGCTGATCCGCGATCTCGCCGTCGGCTTCCATCCGGGGGGCGCCGACGCCTGGCTCTGGCAGGAGCTGGTCATCCCCGGGGTGACGGTGGGAGCCCCTCCCGACACCTTCAACTCGCGCGGGCAGGATTGGGGTATCCCGGCCTTCGATCCCTGGAAGCTGCGCGCCGCCGGGTACGCCCCCTTCATCGAGACACTTCGGGCCAACCTCCATGAGGGAGCGGGCCTGCGCATCGACCACGTCATGGGGCTGCAGCGGCTCTGGTGCATCCCGGCGGGGCGAGGGCCGGGCGACGGCTGCTACGTCGGGTACCCCGCCGACGACCTGCTCGGCATCGTCGCCCTCGAGTCGGTCCGCCACCGGGCGACGGTGATCGGCGAGGACCTGGGAACCGTCCCCACCGGGTTTCGCATGCGGCTGCGCCGGCGAGGCCTCCTCAGCTATGTGGTGCTCCTCTTCGAGGACCGCCCCCCGGCCCGGTGGCCGCGCCAGGCGCTGGCGACGGTGACCACCCACGACCTGCCCACCGTCACCGGGCTCTGGGACGGCAGCGACCTGCGGGCGAGGGGCCGGATCGGGCTGCCCGGCGACGCCTCCGCCACCGAGGAGCTGGTGGAGCGCCTCCGGCAGGATGGGGGTCCAGCCCGCGACGCGGAGAGCTCCGCCGCGGTGGTGCATGCCCACCGGCGGCTGGCCAGCTCCCGGTGCACCCTGCTCGCCGCCACCCTCGAAGACGTGGCCGAAGTACAGGAGCGACCCAATCAGCCGGGGAGCACGGGTGAGAGTCCGAATTGGTCCCTGGCCCTGCCTCTACCCCGCGAGCGTCTGCAGGAGCTCCCCATGGCCCGGGAACTGGCCGGGATACTGGCGCGCAAACCGGCGCGACGGCGGCACCCCGCGGGGCCGGATCAGGGGCCTCGACCTCCCCTGAACTAGCTTTGCCGACGTGATATAGTTGACGGAGCAACCGGGCCGAGGATGCCCGAACGGAGAGTCCCAGGTTGACCACAGCGGTGAAACAGACTTCGAGTCGCGTCGACATTGAGCTGTTCCAGTGCGCCAAGGCGGAAGCACGCCGGCTGCACCGGCCCGTGTACATCGCGGGCGGAGAGATCCACGCCGAGAGGCCCCCGCGGACCACGGCGATGGTGTGGCCGAATGGCAGCGTGACCTGGGGCAACCCTCAGGCCGCCAGCAAGCAGATCGATCGGCGCCACCTTCCCCCCGCCGCCTGAGGCGGCGAGCCTCGCGGAGCGCGCGACCCGGGGTCGGTGCCGCCCCTCAGTGGCGATCGAAGGTGCGACCGGCCCAGGCGACCGCGCCCACCAGGCCGGCGTCGCTCCCCAGCTCGGCCTGTCCGAGGCGGCAGCGGCGCAGCGGGGCGTCGAAGGCGATCTCGGCCATGGCGGCGCGGATCGGGGCTTCGAGAAGATCGACGTGGCTGCCAACCCCTCCACCCACGGCGATGGCGTCGGGGCCAAGGATGTTGACCAGGGCGCCGAAGGAACGCCCCAGGGCCCGTGCCGCGTCGGCGAAGACTCGGTGCGCAAGCGGGTCACCGGCCCTGGCCGCGGCGGCGATGGCCGAGGCGTCGAGAGGGGTGATGCCGCGCAGCTGCGACTCCTCGCCGGCCGCCAGGGCCGCCGCGGCGCACCGGGCGATGCCCGTACCCGACGCGATCCCCTCCAGACACCCCCGGTGGCCCTGCCCGCAGAGCGGGCCGTCGGTGTTGCAGGGCACGTGCCCGACCTCGGCCGCGGTACCGGCGCTGCCGACCAGGAGAGCGCCGTCGATGATCACCGCACCGCCGATGCCGGTGCCGATGATCACGAAGACGAAGGTCCGGGCGCCGCGGCCCATGCCAGCGGCCCATTCCGCGTAGCCGGCGAGATTCGAGTCGTTGTGTATGGCCACCGGGCATCCGGCGGCGGAGGAGAGCATCTCCCGGGCCGGGAGGTTGTCGAAGCCGGGGAGGTGGGGGGCGGCGAAGACCACTCCGCGCTCGGGGTCGAGAGGGCCGGGGATCCCGATGGCGATGCCGTCCGGGGTGCCCCCGGCAGCGTCGCGGGCAGCCGCGGCACACGCTGCGATCACCGCCTCGGGGCCGTCCGAGGCCGGCGTTCGCCGGCGCACCACGCGCTCGGCGTAGGTGGTGGGCCCGGTGGCGAGGGCCGCCCGGATGCTGGTGCCGCCAAGATCGATCCCCACAAGCCGGGGCATCACGCGTCTCCTTGGGTCGTCATGACCGCTGCCGAAAAGCGGTGCGGGGCTCCCCGGAGGGACCATCGTGCCAATGCCCGGGGCGAGCGATGCGGTCGGCGGCCGCCGGGCCCCAACTCCCGGCGGGGTACATCTTGACGGGCGGCGGCCGGTCAAGGACGGGCTGGACCACCTGCCAGCCCCGCTCGACCTCGTCCTCCCGGATGAAGAGGGTGTGGTCGCCGCTCAGCGCATCGTGAAGGAGGCGTTCGTAGGCCTCGGGCGTGCTCGCTTTGAACGATCCCTCGTAGCTGAAGTCCATCTCCACCGGCTGGGTGGTCACCTCGGGCCCGGGCCGCTTGGCGACGAAGGTGATCGAGATCCCCTCGTCGGGCTGGACGCGGATCACCAGCCGGTTGCTGTCCAGGGCGTGAAGACCGACCGCCCGGAAGAGGTGGAGCGGAGCATCCCGGAAGCTGAGGACGACGCGGGTGTCGCGGACCGCAAGTCGCTTGCCGGTGCGGAGCAGGAAGGGCACGCCGGCCCAGCGCCAGGAGTCGATGTGGAGCCGCATCGCCGCGAAGGTCTCGACCTCGGAGCCGGGCGCGACCCCCTCCTCCTCCCGATACCCGGGCACCTTCTCTCCGTCGATGCTCCCCGACGCGTACTGGCCGCGGACGACGTCGCCCGGGTCCAGCGGATGGAGTGCGTCCAGGACCTTGACCTTCTCGTTGCGAATGGCCTCGGCCGCGAAGGAGATGGGCGGCTCCATCGCGGTCACGCTCAGCAGCTGGAACATGTGGTTCTGGACGATGTCCCGGATGGCGCCGGTCTCCTCGTAGAAGGCGCCACGTTGCTCCACGCCCAGGGACTCGGCGACGGTGATCTCGACGCGGGCGATCGCGTCGCGGTTCCACACCCTCTCGAAGACGGAGTTGCCGAAGCGGAAGACGAGGAGGTTCTGGACGGTCTCCTTGCCGAGATAGTGGTCGATCCGGTAGATCCGGTCCTCGGGGAGAACCTCATGGAGGACGGCGTTGAGCCGGGTCGCTGAGGTGACGTCGTGGCCGAACGGCTTCTCGATCACGAGCTTGGTCCCGGCCGCCAGCCCGGCTGTGCCGATGCTCTGGGCCAGGGTGGTGAACGCCGAGGAGGGCACGGCGAGATAGAGGAGCCGCTCCGGCCGCCCGGCGGCAGCCCGGAGGGGACGGAGGTCGCCGTCGGGGCCGACCGGGACGAAGTGGAGGCGAGCGGCGAAGGCGGCGAATCGGCGGGCTTCGAAGCGGGTCCGGGAGAAGCTGCGGATCGCCTCCTCCGCGTGGCTCCGGAATCGCTCGTCGCTCCAGTCCATCGGGGCCACCCCGATGACGTCGCCGTGCTCGGGGAGCAGCCCTTCGAGCTCGAGGTTGTAGAGCGCGGGCAGGAGCTTCCGGGCCGCGAGGTCGCCGGTCGCCCCGATCACGACGACATCCTGGTCGGCGGGACGGCTCAGGGTCATGGGGAGGGCTCAGCGGGGACCGCCGGCGACCACCCATCGCATCCTTGTCGGGCGGTGCGAACGATGCCAGGTCGACGGGAGAGGGCGGTGTCAGCCGCAGGCACGAGGTCGGATTGTAGTGGAGCCGTGGCGCGGCCCCGGGGAGAACGCCGGTCGCGAAGCTGAGCGCACTCCCCGGGGGCGCGACGGCGCACACTGTGGCGGCCTGCCGCTCCACCTGAGAAATGCGGCGCCACCCGTCGCCCGGGTCATGAGAGGAGCGCCAGCCGTGGACTACGACCGGACCGAACCGGAGCTGGCGGTCGCGCGCCGTCGCAGAGCAGCATGGGATCTCGAAGAGGTCCTGGGGATCGGCCTCGTCGTGGCGATCGCCCTCCTCGCAACAGCGTACGTGGCCGCCGGGATCATGGAGGCGGGAGCCTCACCCGGGCCAAACCAGATGGAGGCCACCCTCCTCTACGCGACCGAGTGGGTCTCCCCGTATGTCGCCCTCTTCCCGCTCGCGGCGCTCGCCCTCGCCGGGTGGTCGTTGCGCCGCCGTGCCCTCTCTCCGGCGAAGCTTGCGCAGGCCGGTGGAGCGGTGGGTGCGGAGACCACCACCGACCTCAGCCTGGCCCACGTCTCCCGAGCCCGGGTCGTGATCGTGGCCGCTGGCGTGGCGCTCGTCGTGATCGCCTGCGCTGCGATCGGGGCCCTGGTGAGCAGCCTCCTGCTGATGACCCAGGGCGAGCTGGGGGGCAACCCGGTCTGGTCGTCGGAGGCCGAGACCCTCGGTGTGGTGGCCGCCGCCCTGCTGCTCGCCGGCATCGGGCTCGCCTGGACGGTTCGCCTCTGGGCGCAGTCGTCGGAGCTGCCCGCCGGCGACGAGGACGAGTGGGAGTCGGAGTCGGAGTCGGAGTCGGAGTCGGAGCCCGACCCGGAGCCTGCACTGGCCCCCGCTCCCGAGTAGAGGCGGCTGCGCCGGTGGCACCCGGGGCACCGGGACGTGCCCTCGCGGCCTGATTCGCTCAGACCTGGATCGGTCAGGCGGCGACGGTCCGGCACGCGCGCGCGGCAAATCCCAGGTCCCGAGCGCGGGCGGCGACCGCTTCCGCCTCGCTTGGCCCCGCGGCAAGAGCAAAGACGGCACCTCCGCTGCCGGTGAGGTGCCAGGCGGTCCCCGGCAGCGCCCCCCGCAGCCGGAGAAGCCCGGCGGCAAGGTCAGGATGGGCGCGGCAGGCGGCCGCCTCCAGGTCGGAGCCGCACAGCTCCGACGCGAGCGGCCGCCCCTCAGCCAGCAGCACCGCCAGCGTCTCGGGCCGCTCGGGACCGCGCCATTCGTCCGGCGTCAGGGCGGCGAAGGTGGCCGCGGTGCTGCTGTGCCCGGCGACGGCGACGGCGAGGTCGAGCGGGGGGTGGAGGATCGGCTCCAGGCTCTCGCCAGCCCCCCCGACCAGGAGGCTGCCGCCGGCCAGGCACGCCGGCACGTCGCTCCCCAGCGTGTCGGCGAGCCGGAGCATGCCGGGTTCCCATGCAGAGCCGGCGGCGCCGCCCAGGAGCCGGAGCACGGCCGCTGCGTCCGCGGAACCACCCCCGAGGCCGGCCGCAGCGGGCAGCCGCTTCTCCAGCCAGAGCCGGATGCCACCCTCGGGACGGCCGGGGAGGACGGAGCGGGCAGCCCGGAGCACGAGGTTGTCCTCAACGGGCACCTCGGCCGCAGCCGGGCCGGAGACGATCACCCTGATCTCCGTGCCCTCCCCGGCGACCTCGATCCCCACGAGATCGTGCCAATCGAGGCGCACGACCACCGAGCGGAGATCGTGACGGCCGTCGGGGAGCCTTCCGACCACGCTCAGGGCGAGGTTGAGCTTGGCGTAGGCGGGGATGAAGATCATGGGAAGAGCGATTCTGGGCGCGTGACCCGGCTGTGCCGGAGGGCGATTGCTATACTCCAGGCTCCCGGGCGTTGGTCGGGGGGACGCGCCCAGTTTCCGACATTAGTCAACAGGTGTCATCTTGGCCAACTCTCGCTCCGCCCGGAAGCGCATCCGCTCCAATGAGCGCAAGCGCGTCCGCAACCGCATCGTCCGCTCGGCAGTCCGGACCAGGATCGGCAGGGTCCGCCGCTCGCTCGTGAGCGGCCAGGTCGCCGGCATCGAGGACGAGCTGCGCGCGGCGATCAAAGCTCTGGACAAGGCCGCCGAGAAGGGCATCCTTCACCGCAACAACGCGGCGCGGCGCAAGTCCCGGATCATGGCGATGGCGGCCAAGCTCACGCTCATGGCCGGGAGCGAGGCGGAGCAGGCGGTCACGCGGGCCGCCGCCACCGGTGGAGCCAAGGGCAGGTCGGCCAAGGCTGCCGCTACTGCGGCCGCCAAGGCCACCGCGGCCGCCAAGGGCGCCGAGGCCAAGAAGGCATCCACGACCAAGGCGGCCGGGAGCACGGCCAAGGCTCCGGCGGCCAAGGTACCGGCGGCCAAGCCTGGCACCGCGGCCAAGCCAGGCACCGCGGCCAAGCCGGCCGGCGCTGTCAAGCGGGCCGGGTCGACCCGCCGCCCTGGCAACGACCAGTAACCACACCGGAGGGCTGGCTGCCTCAGCGAACGTGACCTCGGGTCATGGTTCGGGCGGCACTGAGGGCGAAGCGCCCCATCGCCTGGCGATCGTCGGTCTCCCCCGACTTGATGGCGGCGTCGATGGCCTGGAGCTGGTGCAGCCAGTCCTCCACGACCTCGGGCGCCACAGCGCGGGCTTGCCGGGCCAGCCGGTCGGCTCGCCACTCGGGTATGTGCAGCTCGGTCGCCAGGCGCCCGCCTGACCCGCCGCCCCCGAGCAGGGACTGGGCACGCCGCAGTTCGGAGAGCTGGCCGGCGAGAGTGGCGATGAGGTGCTGGGTGGAATGGCCCTCCTCCACCAGCTCCGTGGCGGCGGCCGCTCCCCGACCCGGCTGCGCCCCGAGGAGCCTCTCCAGGACGTTCCAGACCTCGACCGCCTCGGCCCCGCCGACCAGACGTCGGACCGTCTCCAGCTCAACCGGCTCGCCGCCGGAGAAGGCGCTCAACTTGTCCAGCTCGGCGGCGATGACGCCGAGGTCCGAACCGGCCACCCGGAGCACGTGGTCGAGAGCGCCGGGGCGGAGCCGCAGCCCGCGGTCCGTGGCAGCTCGCTCCGCCCACTCCCGTACGTCGCGACCGCGCAGGGAAGGGAAGGCGCGGATCTCACCACCGAGCCGCCCCACCGCAGCCACCACGGGATGGCTCGCCGGCACCGGTTGGTGGCTCACCAGACAGAGGGAGGTGCTCGGCGCCCGTAGCTCGAGCGCCTCGGCCAGGGCTCGCCCGCCCTCCCCGGAACGCCGGCCACCCGTGAGCTGCGGCGGGTCGCGGAGGAGCAGGTAGCGGCGTTCGTCGATCAGCGGGATCTCGGCGAGAGAGGAACGGACCCGGTCGAGGGGTGCCGGCGCCTCGATCACCTCGACGCCCAGCTCGGCGTCCACGGCCCGCCGGCGCCACTGCCCGACCGCCTCATCGATCCGGTGGCGATCGTCGCCATGGACGAGCAGCAGGTCGGCAGACGGGGCGCCCGGCCGCGCGCGCCCGGCGATCCGTTGGTCGCCGAGCGTCACGGCTCCGGGTCCGGGATCAACGGCGTCTTCAGAGGCGGTAACGGCGCTGGCCGTCGTCGCCCCGGAAGGTCTCGGCGCCAGCCCGCTCGGCGAGGAACCGGACGGCGCGGCCGGAGACCTTCACCCCAGCCCGGGTGATCTCGGCGGCGATCTCGGCGGCCGTCCCCTGGCCGAGCTTGGCGATGACCGCGCGCACCACCTCAGCGGTGACCTCGGGCGGCGTCGCCCGCCCCTTCACGGCGCGGCCGCGAGCCCGCCGCCGCTTCGCCGGCACAGCCGGGGCAATCGCACCCTCGATCGTCCGCCGTCTGCGTCGCGGACGGGAGTCACCGACGGCGGTCGACGCGCGGTCAAACATCGCGACGGCGTCGCGGATCTGCTGCCGGAGCTCCTCGTTGTCGGCGCGCAGGTGGGCGATCTCCTCGACCAGCGCCTCGATGCGGCGGACCAGTCGCTCCCCGGCGCGCACCACCGGCGATTCGGTCTCGACGCGGGGCGCGAGCCCTCCCCGCCGCCAGCCCGGGGCCGGCTCCCGACGGTCGCCAGCCATCGACTGGCTCGCGTCCTCCTCAGAGGAAGTCGCCATTGCACATACCTCATCCCGTCTGACGCCCTCGGCCGGGTCGTCTGGACTCGCCATCCGGCCCGGCCGTTGCGCTCGCGTCGATCATAGTCGCCCCGCGCATTCCGGTGGGACTGCAATCCGGCCAAGGCGGGGACGGATGCGGGGGCGGTCGTGCGGCGGTCCGCCGAGGCCAACCGATCGCGACAGCGCGGTACCATGTGGCTCCCCAGGGGACGTAGCTCAGCTGGGAGAGCGCTTGCATGGCATGCAAGAGGTCGGGAGTTCGAGCCTCCCCGTCTCCACCAGGGGTGCCGCGCCGAGCCACGGCCGCTCCGGCGAGCGGACCGCGCAGCGGGTCGGGTGTCCCACCCCCTCGGGGCGTCTCCGGGACCGAGCTGTCCCCGGCTCCGAGGCCGCCTCGGACCCGATGGTGCCGATCGCGCTCGGCACCGGCGTCAGGATGCCGTGGGATCGACCACCTGCGCGGTGAAGACGATGGCACCGGTCACGGTGTCACGGATGACGAACAGGAAGGGGTGATCGATCGTCACGTAGGTGATCGGGGGCAGAGGTCCGCCACCGCCGAGTCCACCGATGTCGGTGGTGGCCGATGCGGTGGTGCCCACCTCGTCCACCTGCATGACCGCCCGCTGCTCCAGGAGGCCGACATAGAGGTCCCGCCCGCCATCGATGCCGCTGAAGTCCGCCGCACCTTCGGAGAACGCGTCCTGCATCCCCAGGGCCTGGAGGATGGGTATCAGCGACTCCTGCGACGAGATGTCGAACCTCGGCAGGGTGAGGTTCACATAGGGGGTCGAAGTCATGTCCTGCTCGATCCCGGTCAGGGTGGCCGGTGTCATGCCGGCAATGAAGTCTCCGATGGTCTGAGAGGTTGGCATGATCACGTCGGCGACAAAGTGGCCGCCCACGTAGGGCATCTCGACGGCGGTCACCCCGTTTCCGACGTAGGTCGGCAACGTCCACAACAGGTCGTCGGTGTTGTTCATCATCTGGGCCGAGACCTGGCTGCCGTCGGGCAGGTAGAAGGGTCCAGGGGCCGTCGCCCCCGGATCGAACTGATACTTCCAATCCGCGTCGAAGTAGATGGCATCGGCGAGCACCAGGTTCAGCGACTGGACGTCGGCGGCGGAGACCACGGCGGGGATCATCCCGTCGGTGGCGTTGCAGACCCATTTATTGATGAGGTTCGCGGCGCCCTGCGGGTCGCCGTTGAAGTCGACCTGGCTTGACGGCGCTGAGAAGTTCTGGACCAGGGTGCTCAGGAATGTCGCATTGAAGGGCAGGCCCTGCTGCAGCCAGATCGCGTTGGCGTCGTCGAGCGAGATCCCGTCGGTCTGAGCCGTGGCAAGCAGCGAGGCGTCCAGCTGCTTCCAGGCAGCCGCCTGCTGGTCCGGGCTGATCCCGGCGCTCTGGAGCACCGTTCCGATCTGCGTCTGGGTGTCGCCTTCGGCACCGAGCTCCAGCATGGCCAGGGCGGTCGCGAGGCTGTAGGCGGAATCGACGAAGTTGGCATCGGGCTGGCCGGAGGCGATCTGCTGCAGCAGGCTGACCGCGAGCGCGTTGCCGGCGTCGGCGGAGGCCTGGACATCGGCTGCAGTGGCGGTGATGCCCGCCAGCAGGTCGGAGGCCGGCGGTGCCGGGGAGGCACTCGGCTGGGTTGGACAGGCGCTCAGCGGGCTTGGGGAGGCACTCGGGCTTGGGGGGGCACTCGGGCTTGGGGAGGCACTCAGCTGGCTGGGGGAGGCACTCGGCTGACTCGGGGAGGCAGTGAGCTGGCTTGTCGACCTTGGTGAGCCGCTCGGCCGGATTGCCGCCGTGCCGCAACCGGTGCCCAGGAGGGCGACCACGACACCGAAGACGGCCAGGCGTCGGGCGGGTGCCCGACCTTGGTGACGCATCTGGCTGGCGGGAGACCTGACGGACATCGCTTCCCTGCGGGTGCGAGATGGCTGCATCGCCTGGTCAACGTGCCACCGGCGTCAGGAGTTACACGGCGTTGCGAAATGCGATCCGGGCCACCCGCCGGGGCCCGAGCGTCTCATAGAGGTCCGTGCCGGCCGCGCGCTGCAAGGTAGGCGCCCCACCCTCTCGGAGCGTCCCCGGGCCGGGCATCCCCCGCCCCTCAGGGCGTCGCCGCTATCAGGCAGCCGTCTGGCTGAAGAGGAGTCCGAAGGTGCAGCTGGTGCCGGCGTCGGCATAGTGGCTGGCGAAACCCGCGCCCGGAGCCGCGGTCACAGTGAAGGTGTTGGCGGTCGCCCCCGTCCACGTGCCGGCGGTCCCGCCCCCGGTCCAGCTGAGGACGGGCGCGCCAGCGTTGTTGTACAGGCTGGTGGCCGTGAAGGTGCCGGTCAGGGCGGTGGGGGCCCAGACGGTGCCGTTGTCCGGGCTGCCCGAGTTCAGGTCGGTCACCCCCAGGGTCACGTCAGCGCAGAGGCTGCCGGTCGGGGCCTGGAGCGCCGTCCCCATGCTGAGGGTGAAGGTGCTCTTCAGGGAGCCGGTGTTGGCGATCTTGATGGTGTTGACGGTGTTCGTCCAGTTGGCGGGGTCGACCCCGGCGATGGTGATCGTCGCGGCGCAGAAGCCGGTGCCGCTGGTGGGGACCACTCCCAGGCTGGACACGCAAGTCAGTCCGTTGGCGTGGGAGAGGGTGCCGGCGGCCGCGCTGTTGCCGGCGTTCTCGGTGTAGGCACTCCACGCCGCCAACCCGCCCCAGCCGATCACGGCGGTGCCGGCGACCATGGCGCCCATCACCAGAGCGATCCGAAGGGATCGCCGGCTCTTCCTGCGACTGCCCATGAGCTGAGTTCCTCCGCCGCCTCGCGTCTCGCCTACAAGTAGTTCAAATGCACTAGACGGCTCCCTGAAGGCTAGGGGGGTCGATGGCACGGGGAGGCGGAGCTTCCGGCCACAGGCTCGTAACGGGGTTCCGGTGAGACTGTGAATGCGAACGCTCTGTCTGATCTCTTCGAGCCGTTCCTGCGGCGCCGTCACCGGCCCGTGTGAGGAGGGCGGGCCCGGCCGGCCGGCACGCCATCCGGCTGCCCGGTGCCATCGGGTAACGTCCGCGGGGTGCGACAGCTGTGGGCACCCTGGCGAATGGCCTATGTGACGGGCACCGACCCGGCACCGGAGGGCTGCTTCATCTGCGCCGCCGCCGGCTCGGGGGCGGACGGCGGCCTGGTGGTCGAGCGAGCGGACCTGACCCTCACGCTGATGAACCGCTTCCCGTACAGCAGCGGGCACGTGATGGTGGCGCCGCGGCGCCATACCTCCGATCTGCGCAACCTGACCTCGGAGGAGTGCCTGGCACTCATGGCGGCGACCCAGCGGGCCCTCGACGCCATCTCCCGGGTGATGGAGCCCGGCGGGTTCAACGTCGGATTCAACCTCGGCGCGGCGGCCGGCGCCAGCGTCGACCACCTCCACCTCCACGTGGTGCCCCGGTGGGAGAGCGACACCAACTTCATGCCGGTGCTGGCGGACGTCAAGGTCCTGCCCGAGCACCTGGAGGTGAGCGCCGGCCGCCTGCGTGAGGCGCTCGCCTCAGGGAGCGCCGCGGGGGACCCTCCGGCCTGAGCTGCGGCCGGGCCGCGAGGCCCGTGCGCGGGGAGCCGTGAAGCGGGCGATCCCGAGGAGCGCGTATAGTCGGCCCCCGCTGACATAGGATCAATCATTGCCGGTTGGGCGGTAGAGTTGCCGCCCGCATGGAGAGGCTCTCGTGGGCTCGGTCATCAAGAAGCGGCGCAAGAAGATGCGCAAGCACAAGCACAAGAAGATGCTCAAGAAGACCCGCTGGCAGCGGCGGGCCACCTAGGCGCGGCCGTCGCGCCGATGGAGAGGGCGCCCCTCGGGGCGCCCTCTTCGCGTTAAGGGCACCCACCAAGTGCCCGGCGCGGGGCGAGCTCTGTCGGAGCTCCCGCTCTCGAAGGCCTACGCGCGAGCGCCGCCGCGGCGGCGCATCTCCCGGACGATTTCCTCCTCGGAGATCGGCCGGTGCCCGTAGACCTCCCACGCGTGCAGCACGAGGCTGATGCCCCAACCACCCAGGATCCAGCCTGGCCAGAAGTACCCGTGCCCCGTGACGAACCAGATGGCCAGGAGGCCGGCGATGACGACGACGAAGGTGACGGCATGTGCCCGGAAATCGTGCACTGCGGACAGCCGTTTGACCGCCGCCGCCCGGACATTCGCCGAGTCAAGGGGTGAGTTCGTGTCGATCATGATCGAGTCCTCCAGGTTCGATCCTCGCGCCTTTGTTCCCGCGAGAGACCTTGGTTTGTCGGCGGAGCCTCTCCATCGGGATCACTCGCCGTGGAGCACGGTGGCGACGGAGGTGCGTGCCGCGGAGCGTGCCGCGAGCAGGCTGCCCAGGATGGCGACCGCCATCCCGCTGAGCAGGAAGAGCGGCATCATCCAAGCGCTGACCGCGTTGGTGGCGGCCGGCGGCAGGTCATTGCCGGCCTGCGACGCCATGGCGCTGCCCAGCGCGCGGGTCATGGCCAGCCCCGCGGGGATGCCGATCACGCCGCCGATCAGACCGAGAAGGGCGGCGGTCGTAGCGACCATGGCCACCAGCTGGCGGGGCGTCATCCCCAGCGCCTTGAGGGTGGCGAGATCGTGGCGTCGCTCCCGGACGGTCAGCAGCATCGCGCTGAAGGTGGCGGTGGCGGCGACCACCAGGAGGATGAAGGCCAGCTAGTCGGGTAGGATCGAGAACGCGCCGCCGCCTACGGTGCGGAGCACCGAGAAATGACGGCGATCAAGGGTGAGGACGCGGTCGGTCCGGTAGCGGCCGGCCAGGACCACCAGCGACGCGTCGGTCAGTCCTACTTGCTGGTCCGCATAGGCGTCTATCAGATCGCCGGCGCGGCGGAGGTCGGCCGCCTCCAGCGCTGGCAGCTCCCAGGCGCCGCCGGAGAGCTCGGTCAAGGCGGCCAGTTCGGCCTTGATCCCCCGGCGGGTCGCCAGCAGGTGATCCAGCTCGGCGAGCACGTAAGGCGACACAACGAAGGGGCCCATATCACCATCGACGGCGAGGCGCACCTGGCGGTGGTCCGGCTCCTGACGATCGAAGTAGGCGAGGAGACCACTCGTGTCGCAGATCAGCACCGGTCAGCGCTCACCGAAGCCGGTCAGAGCCTCGTCGACGTGCCGGGCGAGTCCTTCGCCCGATCCGTCGAACAGGCCTCCGCGGGGACGCGGACGCTCCGCCGATCGGGCCAGCGCCCCGATGGCCTCGCGTATCACCTCGGCCTCAGAACGGTCCGATGCAGCCGCGATCCTCTTGACAGCCCGCTTGAGCTCATCCGGCAGGTACACGGTGGTCTTGGTCATGAATATATGGTACCACCTATGGCACTAGCTGTTCGGCGGCCGGGCCACACGCCCGGCACCGTTCGCGATCGGAGCTGACGCCTCCGAAAGTTGGGTCGCGGGATTGGTACAGCAACTCCAGGGACCCAGCCCTAGCAACGAGGGTGCATACCGTCTGGCCATCACCTACCAAGAGCGCACCACCGTGCAGGGCTGCTCGGTTGTCCGCGACGGGTTGCTCGCCTACCCGATGACGGAGTAATCGACGAGCAGATAGCCAGTCGGTGAGGTCGTACTTCGGATCGACTCAAGCCGAATCGCCGGCAAGCCGTCGAGGAGCCTCCGCCCGCGGCCTACGATCGTCGGTGCGATCACCAGCCTGAGCTCGTCGACGACGCCCGCGGCAAGCAGTGCCTGGGCGACCGAGATGCTTGCATGTACGCCGATATCGGCTCCGGGTTGGTTGCTCAGATCCCGCACGAACTCGACCAGTTCACGGTTGACCACAGTCGTATTGGCCCACTTCCGCTCGAGCGGCGTGGAGGTGGCGACGTATTTCGCGACCCCGTTGATGAACGTCGCGAACGGCTCGATGTTGCTGCCCGGCCAGAACTCGGCCCACTCCTCGTAGCTGCGCCGGCCGAGGATGACTGAGTCCTGCGCCGCGATGACGGCCCCGAGGTTGGCAACCATCGCGTCGTCCCAGTCGCCGAAGAACCCATCGGGTCTCTCCGCGACGCCGTCGAGGGACAAGAGCTCGTACACGACGACCTTGCGCACCTCAACACCTCCGATTGACCTTCCCGGGCCTGCTCGAATGCTAGAACTGGCGATCGCTGCGGCGCTGCGGCTGATCTGGCGACTGGCGCCATCGACACGGTTGACAGTTGCCACGGGGGGCTGATCCAGGGCCAGGCCGATCGATCTGATTCCTATGCGAAGTGCAACGCCGATGGGGTCACAACGGGGAAGAGCACAGGATCGGCGTGTGCTGAGCATCGCACACAGAGCGCCGGTAATCGGTCCGGTCAACCCGACAGGGGCCCTTCCGGGCACCTCAGCTTCGGCTTCGCGTGCCGGCCAGGCTCTGGTCCAGCTCCGGACCAGACGCCCGTCGCAGCGGGTCAAGCTCCCCACCGCGACCGTCAGACATACCGGCCTCAGCGGCTCAGGGGAAGCCCGACGGCGATGGTTGTCCCATTGTCTCCGCTCGCTTCGACGCGGATCCAGCCGCCCAACCCCTCGACGATGCGCCGGCAGGTTGCCAGTCCCAGCCCGCTCCCCGGTGCCGAGCTCTGACCGCGTACGAACGGCTCGAAAACCGTCTCCCACATGCCCTCGGGGATGCCGATGCCGTTGTCGTGGCAGCGCACGATCCATGCCGAGCCGTTGCGGATGGCGTCGATCCGGACCCGCGGGGGCGGGGTGGCACGGTACTTGATGGCGTTGGCGATCAGGTTCTGGAGAACCATCTCGAGCTCGGCGAAGCTGCCCTGCACGGTGGGCAGGTCGGTGGTCTCGACGACCGCCTGGCTCGCAGCCACCAGCGCCTCCAGAGAGGCGAGGGCTCGGCCGGTCGCCAGGTTGAGGTCGACCGGCTCGGCCGGCGCCGCCCTACGGTCCAGCTCCGCGTACCGCAGCAGGTCGGAGATCAGCTCGTTGGAGTAGGTCGCCACCTCCTTGATCTGGTCGACGATCTTCAGGACCGGCTCGGCCTCGTCGTGGGGGCCGGCCCGTGACCGCGCCACCGATGCCCACATCGAGATGGTCGCCACGGGGTTGCGCAGATCGTGGGCCATCGCGTGGCTGAAGGTGGCGAGGTCGGCGTTGGTCCGCCGCAGCCGTTCGGTGATCGCCTCCCGCTCGATAGCAGCGCTGAGCTGGGTCGCGGTCTCCAGGAGTCGATCGCGACCGGGGATCTGGGTGGAGTCGGGGGTGGCGATCATGGCCACGAGGCCGAGGTCGGCGGTGGCGGTCTTGGCGGGGAGGACCACGGCGATCTCGCCTGGCTCCCACCGCACCTGGTCGAGCATTGCCGCCGGGGGGAACTCCTCGGGGCGGAGCTGGCTGGGGAGGTGCAGCCCCGCCACATCCGGGAGGTGAACGCTGACGATGTCCAACAGCTTCTGGGGTTCCCCGTGCCCTGGAGCCGCCTTCGACCACAACCCGATGCAGCCGGCTCGGGCTGTCGTGTGGGACAGTAACTCCGAAGATCCCAGCTTCTCCGGGCTGGACAGGAGCAGGTCCATCGCGAGCTGGTGGTCCCGCATCATGGCCAGGTTTAGCGTGGTGCGGGCGTCGACCTCCTGCTGGACTACCGCTCGGGACAGCTCCACCACCAAGTCGATGAGGCTGGAGTCGAAGACGTCGCGCTCGGCGGCAGTGGGGCTCGCCATCACCTCGTCTCGGTAGCGCCGCAAGCAGGCGACGGTGGCTGCGACAGTGGTCCACCTGGGGCTGACGGAGTAGAGGGTCTGGGCGGCAGCGTGCAGGCCGTCCGCCCCCAGCTGACCCCGCGTCGTCCGATGCCCGAGGATCCCCACCACCAGCTCGACGGCTCGGTCGAGAGCCGCTGCCTGCTGAGCGGTCGGCGGCTCATTCCCCAGCAGCGCCTGCCCCAGCCGGAAGCGGAGCCGGTCGCGTGGCGCCGGATGGAGTTCCGGGTCGGGCGCGTCCAGTTCGGCGACCGCCCCGCCGGCGCTGCAGCCGCACGACTCCCGGACGACGAAATCGCCGGCAATCAGCCGCGTCCCATCCGGCTGCGGCTTCCCTCGGATCATGCTGATGAGCAGGGTGGTGGCGAACTGCGCGGGCCGTTCGAACGGCTGGGCCACCGTGGAAAGGGTCGGCCACACCGATGAGGCGGCCTCCACGTCATCGAAACCGGTGATCGCCTGGTCGCCGGGGAGGATCATCCCGGCGGCTCGCAGCGACCGCATGATCCCGATCGCATTGAGGTCGGTTGCCGCCACGACCGCGGTGGAGGGCATACGCGCCGCCAGCATCAGGCGCCCTGCCACCTCTCCGCCGCTCTCCAGGTTGTCGGTGGCCTCGAAGACGAGTCTCTCGTCGGCCTCGAGGCCGTGCTCGGCGAGCGCCTCGAGGTAGGCGTCGAGCCGCTCTCGGATGTCGGATTGGATCAAGCAGCCGGCGAAGGCGATACGGCGGTGCCCGTGTCTGACGAGATGGGCGACGGCCTGAGAAATCCCGGCGCGGTTGTCCGTCCCCACCACCGGGCAGGAGAAGCCTTCCACCGCGTTGCTGAGCATCACGACCGGCTTGCCCGCCTCGCGAAGGGCCTGAAGGTACCGGAGGTCGACGGCGTTGGTGACGACGAGGAAGCCCGAGAGGTGCTCCCAGCCGACCCGCAGCATGAACGTCGGGACGACCGCGTCGGGCCCCGGGGGGGCACGGACGCCGAGATACGCCGCGCCGGTCTCATCGGCCTGCTGACCGGCCTCGGAGCCTGCTCCGAAGAAGCGCAGATCGAGAGTCTGGATGATGACCACCCGGGCACCCTCCGCCTCGGCTGCGGCCACGACCCCGGCGGTCACCCGGGACATGTAGCTGCCGGAGGCGAGTGCCGACAGCACCCCGATCTTCAGATGGTCACCCTGCCCCTTACCGCTCACGGACCGCACCTCGCTGGGGCCGGATTCAATTGCTCCATGCTTCATGGTCACCCCCCCGGAAGTGAGAAGACGTGCGCCACCGGCCTTGGCAACGAGCCGTGACACGGCAGAGACACGGGAGAGCCGATCAACTCGCCGCCACACCACAGAGGGTGGTGCCGAGGGGAGACCGGCTCTAAGCTGGCGTTGGTGGACCGGCGGCGTCGACGCCGTATCCACAACCGGTGCCCAGCGAGAATTCCCGGCGGACCGCCCACATGGCGGGGTGAGCCGAGCCCGGCTCCTCGGGGGTAGGCGCGCATCGTCTGCGCGCCGAAGAGGGCAGAGCCCCCCTGAGGGGCGGCGAGCCCCATCGATGGGGCCGAGATGGGAACTTGGTAGGAAAGAGTTATACTATGGCCATGAAGACGGCGGTTTCGATTCCCGATCCCCTCTTCCGGGCTGCCGAGCGCCTGGCGCGGCGGCGCGGCCTCCGCCGAAGCCAGCTGTACGCAGAAGCCTTGGAACGCCTGGTCGGCGCCGAAAGGTCCGATGAGGACCTCCTCGCGCAGATCAACCTGGTAGTCGCAGGGGTCGACACCGCACCTGACGGCTTCATCCGGGAGGCGGCTCACCAGGCCCTGGCGCGCGTTGAATGGTGATCCGGCGCGCTGAGATCTGGTGGGCCGATCTCGGACCTCCACGCGGCTCCGCCCCCGCACTGCGAAGACCTGTGGTCGTGGTCTCCGCTGATCATCTGAACGCATCCGACATCCGGACCGTATCGGTCGTGGCCCTGACATCGAACCTGAGATGGGCAGGCATCCCGGGCAATGTGCAGATACGCAAGGGCACGGCTGGACTCGACCGCGACTCCGTGGCGAACCTCACCCAACTAATGACCCTCGACAAGGACGACCTCGACACCCGCGTGGGTCGGCTGCCACTCCGGCTCGTTCGCGAGATCGACGAGGGACTGCGCCAAGTGCTCGAGCTCTGACCGAGCGCGGCCACCGTACGCGAGTGATCACCACTCCGGCGTGACCTTCGCGAAGGTCTCAACACCAGACGATGCCAACATCCTCAAAGGCTGAGGCGAGAGGCCCGCTTGGACCTGCTCACCAGACCGGGACCGCCGGGCGCTGGGTAGAGCAACCCTGGCATCTCCGTCGGCGCGACGACGTCGACGTCGAGGTGAACGTATAGGGGCCGGCGGGGCTGCACCACCCGGCTCAGCTCGGCCAGGGCGACCCGGCGGATGGCTGATCCTTTGAGCGCCTCCTCCTCTCCGGGATCGAGGTCGCGAGCCCCGGCGAGGACCACTCGCTCCTCCGGGATCGGGCCGATTCCCAGGCCGTCGATGCTGGCCTGGTCCCCTCGGCCGACCAGCATGGCCAGCGGCATCCCGCCGAGGTAGCCCCAGGGAGTCGTCTCCCAGGTGTTGAAGTCCCCGTGGGCGTCGATCCATAGGAGGTCCGGCTCGATGCCGGCGCGCTGCAGGCCGGCGACGACTCCTATCGGAGCCATACAGTCCGGGGCCTGGATCAGGGCCGGGACGTGGTCGGCGACCCAGGCTGCGAGCACGCCGAGCACCGCGGTGACGCGCTGCACCGCCGTGCCCTCGGGGGGTTCCGCGGCGAGCCGCGGGGCGTGCCCGATCACGAACGTCGGGAGGGGCTCCCCGATGTACCAGGGCACGGTTATGGTCGCGAATATCAAGGCGGCGCTCACGCGGCCAAGTATGGAACTGACTGCATGGGTGCGGGCGATCGACCAGTCTGACACTCTCACACCCTGGAAGCCGTCGGCCACGTAACGTCTGGTGAATGCCGAGCCCAGAAGGCACGCAGCCGTCAGGGGGGTGAACCGTGAGGGCGCAACTGGATCCGGGGCCGGGCTGCCTATCCCAGAATGCGAAGGTAAGGGGCGTTCCGCGTCGAGGGTAGAGTTCTCTCGGCGAGGAATCGTTGACAGCACAACGTGGTGGACCGGCGGTGTCGCCCCTCCGTCCGCAATCGGCACCCAGCGAGATTTCCCCAGCCGTCCGACCACGTGGCGGGGTGAGCCGAGTCGGGCTTGGCCCGACCGGCGAGGGGCGGCGAGCCCCCAATGAGATGGAAGGGGGCCCCCCGCGCAGCCTGCTGCGCGGGGAAACTGGACCGGCGGGGACTCGAACCCCGGACCTCTGCCGTGCGAGGGCAGTGGTGCAAATCCGAACTCAGAGGAGCCGTCAAGGGGCCGATCGACCTATTTCCTATGCTGAGCGTGCCGGGCGAACTCGATCGGTCCCTGAGGACCCGGTCTGGTCCGGCTGCCACAAAGCACTGTCCGCGAGCCCGCGGGCGCGTCTCAGGGCGAGGCAGTGTAAGAGACGGTGTTGCTTTCGCCGCCCGCTCCGACCACGTAGACCTGGCACTCATCGCCGGCGGTGACCTCGGCATCCACGTAGTAAACGTCCATGTCCTCGTCGTCGATGTGGGAGTAGCCGTTGCTCACGTCCATGGGGGTGCCTCCGTTCGACGCTGCGTCGGTGTCATAGACGTCCGCGAAAGAGACGTCGGTGAAGCAAGAGCCGGTCAGGTATAGCGTTCCTCCTCCTTCATCGGTCACTCCGGATATGGATGGAGTGCACGGGGGTGGCGGCGGGGGCGTTGGTGCTGGCGTCGGCGTCGGCGTTGGCGTCGGCGTGGGCGCGTGAGTTGGCGTTGGCGTGGGGGCCGACGTCGACGTGGGCCGCGAGCTCTGGGTCGGCTTCGGTGTCGACGTCGGGTTCGAGCTCCGCGTGGCCGTCGCCGTGGGGCTTGACGTGGGTGTCGGCGTGACCGTCGCGGAGACCGTGACGCTCGGGGTGACCGCCGGCGACGGGGTGGGCGTGTTCACGGCCACCACCGGGGTCGGCGTCGTCACCCCCGGTAGCGTCGCCGCGGTGTGATGGTCCCCACCGCCCGCCGCGCTCATCGCGATCACCACCGCGATGAGCGCCAGCACCACGCCGCCACCGACATACCAGAGCGGGCCGATGCCGCCGAACAGCGAGAAGCGGGAGCGCCAGCCGCCGCCAGACCCCGACCCGTCTGAATAGGAGGCGCCACCGGTGACCGGGAAGTGCGCCTGAGGGCCGTCCCCGGAGATGAAGTCGTCAACGATCTGCTCGATGGAGCGGCGCTTGGCCATCTCCCTTACACCGCCGGGAACTCGACCGGCTCGGGTCCGTAGCGCTCCCGGAAGAGGAGGGCGCGGCGCGAGGGGAGGCTGTCGTACAGGCCGGGGGTGAGTGTTTGCGCGTCGCTCGACAGCACGCGGTCGCCGCGGGAGAAGTGCAGGTATCGCGAGAGCGGTCCGTCCAGCTCGCCGCCCGCCAGGAGCCGCAGCCAGGTCCCCAGCAGCCGCCGAGGCACGACGGCGAAGGCCCGCTTGCGGCGAGCGTCGTCAACGACGATGTAGACCACCGTGTCCCAGGTGACCATCACCGGGGCCAGCTCCAACTTGGCGGCCTCACTGCGGCGTGGGCGTCGCCAGTCACCGTGGCGGGCCTCCCCGCCCGTCCGCATGCCGCGGACGGCGGGTCGCCCGTCGAGGGTGATGGCACCGTTGGCCCAGGTCATCCTCGACTCGTCGATGGCACCTTCGAGAGGAAGAGGAAGGTCACCCGCGACCAGGGAGTCGACGAGCTTTAGCTCCTCCAGCGTGGTGTAGGCGACGGCCATCGGACGGGCATAGGTCCAGGCTTTCTCGAGCACCTCCTGACCGCTCAGCGGCATCGAGTCCAGGGTGCGCAGCGCCACATGGCGTCCCGCGGCACGGAGGTCGTGACCGAAGGCGGTGGGGGTGACGAACCACCCCGATCCGGCCGACGACGGCACCACCTCCGATTGCAGGGGCGGGGCCATGATGCTGCCGTAGTCGTCATCGCCGCCATCGCTCTCCGAGTCGGGGGCTCTGTCGTGGGTCATTGCGACGCAGCGGCGCACCGCCGCGGCGGCGAAGATCAGGGCGGCGGCGAGCTGGCTGCCGCTGGCGTAGGCGGTGCTCAGCTCGATCAGTCCAGGATCGGGGCGGACCAGCAGGCCCGGAGAGTCGGCCTGGTCGAGAAGCAGCATCAAGGGCGCTGCGAAGCGGCTGATGAACTCGGTCGCCACCCTGTCCACCGCGGGGGTATGTGCCGGAAGGCCGAAGCGGGTGGAGACCCCGGCTACGCTGTGCTCGGGCCCGAGCCGGCGCGCCAGCGCGAGCCGCTCGGCGTCGGCCGCCTGGGTCACTGCGGCCGCGAAGCCCGGCGCGAGCGGGATCGGCGACAGGATGATCTCCGCATCCATGCCGGAGACCGTGAGCACCGCCTCGGACGCCAGCGGATAGGCTTCGGGATCGTCGGGTTGGAGGTTGCGGACGCCCAGATTGAGGGTGTGGATCAGGGATGCGAAGGGGAGCGGCCGGCCCGCCTTGGCGGCCGCGTAGTCCTGCCGGAGAAGGATGGCGTCGGAATCATCCCCCGGCGAGCCCATCGAGACGATGGCCCGGAATCTCTCGTCGGCGAGCAGGTGCTCGACCCGGCCAGGAGCGGAGCCCTTGGCAGGGGCGGGGCGCCACCGGTCCAGCGGAGAGGGCGGGGTGCCAATCACGCGTGGGGCAGAGCTCCCTGCCAGGTTCCTAGGAGGCACGCGGGGCGGCTCCCCGAGACGCCCGCCCGCCGGCGACGCTGCCGGCGCCTGCGCTGCCGGCTGTGAGCGATAACCGCAGGGCCGTTGCTTCGTCTTGGACGATTCTGCCCGAGACAAACATCACGGCCAGGGTAAGCGGGGCCGGGGCTCATCGTCAACGCGGGACGGCGAAGGGTGACATCGGACGCCGACGCGAATACGCCAGCCGGCCGGGCGTCGAGCAAGGTGGTGGACCGGCGGGGACTCGAACCCCGGACCTCTGCCGTGCGAGGGCAGTGGTGCAATTTTGAATTCGGGAGAGCCGTCAAGGGCCCGATCCACCTGTTTCCTATGCGAGGTGCACCCAGAGTGGGGCTGCGATGGGGCTAGGGTGCAGGAAACGCATCAGGCAACGCATCAAGGCTTTGCCCCGGTCCGCCTCTCGGCCCGACCGTGAGCGTCAGGGCCATGACCTGGGTCTGGCAGCACTCGCGGGCGGACGGCAACGCGGGCGCGTCGCGCCAGCCATCATGTCGTCGGTTCCAGCCCCCTCCCCCGCCGCCGGGTCCGGGACGAGTCCGATCCCCAGCGCTCCGGCGCTTGGAGAGGCGATCCCGTCGCAGCCCCAACGGGATCGCCACCCGGGCTGCAGAACGCTGCTGACTCGGTGCCTCGCCGAGTTTCTGATGCGCGTTTGGCGCCGCGCTGGATCTCAGTGGATCAGCGAGACGATCAATGCTAGAAGGATTGCGACGACGCAGACGCCGCCGTTCAAAAGGCTGAATCGCCAGAGAGCGGCCAACGTTCGCGGCGCGGTGCGAGTGGATGGCGACGGTGACGTGACGATCTCCAAACTCCCCGGCTCCACATTGAAGGTCGTAGCGATCCACCTCCGCACATCAGGAAGGGCGAACGTCGTGAGGTCCAGCCAACGCGTGCGTCCGTCGCTGTCGGTGAGCGCCACCCAGGCCCAGTTCCAGAGCTCCCACGGAGTCTTCACCGCGACGCGGATCGAGGCCCCTCGCTCTAGTTGTGCAGAATGCCACTTCCGCAGATCGCGCCACATGATGTGATCGCCCGAGATCACCACCTCGCATCGTCGCCACGCCACGAGGACCGCAGCGATTGCTGTCGATGGGGAGACGATTGCGAAGAAGCTCAAGCCAACGATGGGACCTGGCGGCGAAGGATGCTTGGGGGGTACAAGGGTTATCAGCAGCGCGATGCCCCCCGTCAACAGTCCGAAGCCCAAGGCTGCGAGGAGCGTCCACCGCATCCTGGACCACGAGGGCCGCAGCGTAATCGTCGGAGCCGCGTCGTAGGAAGACGAAACGCTCATCCGTAAACCGTGGCGATAGTTCCGGTAATGATGGAGGCAACCCCGAGGAACACCGAGGCGATCATGAATCCAGGTCCCCCGAAAGCGATTCCTAGAAGGCCGGACGCCACGCTGGCGACACCCAGCGCGATAGCCGCCCAGCCCAAGTCTTGACCCACGGCCGTGTGCGAGTTTTCCACCGCCAAGATGCCTGATATGGTGCCCACCAGGCCGAGAAGTACCGACCCGGCTGTTATCACCGCAAGAGTCGAGGCGGCGGTGCCTTCTTCGCCCGCCAACAGCCCCGCCATGACACCGTAGTACAAGGAACCGGCGTCCGCAATGACTTTAAGGCCACCAGCAAATTGGCCGATGTCAGAGTTGAGCGAAGCCATGATGTAGTCATAGATGCTGCCGATCGAGACTGGGGCCAACATGCTGTAGTTCGCCAATGTACTCTCGGTCGCCGCGGAGGTTGTTTCGCCGCCGCAACCGCTGTCGAGTCCGGATCGATCCATGCGGTTGAGGGGGTTGTCGCTCGCATACCCGTAAGGTGTGGCCGTCATCGCCACCAGGGGATCGACCGTCAGGAACTGACCCGTGGAGGGGTCGTAATAGCGGGCCTGCAGGTACTGGAGCCCCGTGGCCGCATCGGTGTACTGCCCGCCATACTCCAGCGGAGTGCTCGCCCCGGTGTGACTGGTGACGTTGCCGTAGGGGTCGTACGAGTAGGTCCCCACCACTGCTCCGGTGGAGCTGGTGAGCAGCCGCGTACTCCCCTGACCGTCCTGATGAAGGTCGACCGCGGTGGCGCCGGTGATCTGCTCGATCGGCATCCCACCCGGTCCGTAGAGGTAGTCATTGGTCCCGTCGCTGAGCAACAGGGGCAGGCTGCCGCTCTGGTTCCAGGTGAATTGGCTGGTGACCCCGTCCACCGTCTCGCTCATCCGCAGGCCGTCGCCGTCGTAGGCGTAGGTGGCCGTCGCGGTCGGGCTCTGCAGGCCGATCAACCGCTGGGCAGCGTCATAGGTGTAGGTGTCCGCCGACACCGCGGACGAGTCGTTGGCCACCGAAAGGCCAGCGCTCCCGGTGAGCTGGGCCCGGTCCACGTCCACGACCCCGTCGGTCACCTTGAGCGGGGAGCTCCCAGTCAGGGTGAGGCTGCCCGAGGCGGCGTAGAGGGAGCCGGTCAGGGTCAGCGCGCCGCTGCCCGAGACGGTGAGTGTCGCGGCGTTGGCGCGGTCAGCGAAGATTGCGACTCCCTTACCCGACCCCACGGCTCCGCCGGTCAGGTGGACGACGCCGTTGCCGGTGACGGAGAGGGCGGCTCCGTCCGTGCCCGCGGCGCAGGGGGTCGGGTAGCTCGAGCAGGCCAGGTAGAGGGTGACCCCCGATCCGGTCATGCTCCCGGAGCCGCTCACGGTCACCCCGCCCGTGACCACGTAGGTCCCGGGGTTCAGGGTCAGCGAGCCGGCGCCCGACACCGTGATCGTGGAATAGATGCCCGGGCTCGCCGTCTGGCTCTTGGAGCCAGAGACGGTCAGAGCGGTCGCGCTGCCGGTCAGTGCAGGCGCCGGGAGGGCCGCCAGCGGGTCGGGGGCGATCGCTGCCCCGGTCACCGCCGCCGGGCTGCTCCCCGCGGTCCCGCTCTTGGTCACTCCTCCCGCCACCAGCACCTCGGTGCCCGCCACCGTGGCGCTGCCCGACAACTCGACCGCCGAGGACGACGAGGAGTCGACGGTGACGATCCCGGCCGCCTTCACCGTGGCCGCGCCCGAGAGGGTCAGGGCTCCGCTGGCGCTGGGGTCGAGCACACAGACATCACAGCTCTGGGCGGCGGTACCGGGGCCGGTCTCAGAGGTCCGGTCCCCGTTCGCGTCGTAGCTGAGGCTGGTCGTCCCGCTCCCCGCGGTCACCTGGGTCAGCTCGTCGCCGGCGTTGTACGTGAGCGTCGCGGTCGGGGTCTTGATCAGGTCACTGGCCGCGTTGTACGCGTACGCCTGCCCGTTGGCAGAGGCCAGCTGGTTGAGCGACGTGTACGAGTACTTCTCCGACCCGCTCACCGCCCCGGTGGTGGTCGCCGAGGTCTGCTGGCCGAGCGGGTCCCGTCCGTAGCTGAAGTTCGCCAGCGAGGTCGACCCCAGGGTGTCGGTGATCCCGGTCAGCTGGCTGGCGGCGTTGTAGCTGGAGATCTGCTTGACCCCGCTCGGGTCGGCCTCCGCGACCAGGTTTCCGTCCGCGTCGTAGCTGAAGCTGATCGCGTTGCCCAGCCAGTCGGTCACCGAGCTGAGCTGCCCGGCGGCGTTGTACGCCTGGGTCACCGCCTTGCCGTTGGGATAGATGAGTGAGGTCAGGTTACCCGCCAGGTTGTACCCGTACCCGACCGTGGACCCCGCCCCGTCGGTCACCTGGGTGAGCCGGCCCAGCGAGTCGTAGCTGTACGCCGTCGTCCCCGTGCCGTCCACCATCTGGGTCCGCTGCCCCAGCGAGTCATAGCTGTAGCTGACCGACGGCGTCGAGTCCGAGTAGTGGATCGAGGTCAGCTCGTTGTCGGCGTCGTAGCCGTTGGTGGTGGTCTGGCCCGATGGGTCGCCCTCGGTAATCAGGTTTCCTTCCGGGTCGTAGCTGTAGGTCGTGCTGTGGCCCAGCGGATCCGTCGTCGAGACCCCTCGATCCAGGGCGTTGTACGCGTACGTCGTCACGTCGCCGGCCCCGTCGGTCTGGCTCACCACGTTCCCGTCCTGGTCGTACCCCGTCTTCTCCACTGTCCCGTTGGGCTCGGTGGTCGCGGTCAGCTCATTGTCCAGGTCGTAGCTGTAGGTGGTCGCGTTGCCGTCGGCGTCCACCGTCTTGACCACGTTGCCGTCGGCGTCGTAGGCGGTCGTGGAGGCGGCACCCAGCGGGTTGGTGGTCGAGGTCAGCTCCTCGAGCGGGTTGTACGCATACGTGGTGGTGTAGGCGGAGGGACTCGCCCCGGCGACGTTGCCATCCGGGCTCACCTGGCTGAGCAGTTCCCCGATGGAGCTGTAGCTGGAGGTGGTGGTGTCCCCGTCACGGTCGGTCACTGAGACCTGATCGCCGTCAGCGTCGTACGCCATCTTCCAGGTGTTGCCGTCCGCGTCGCTGATGGCCGTGACATCCCCGGGATGGGCGCTGTCCCCATAGGTGAGGGTGACCTTGGCCACCTGGCCGGTCGAGGTCAGCGGACGGGAAATGCTCAGCAAGTTCCCATTCGCGTCATAGCTGTAGGTGGAGGTGCCCCCCGAGGGGTCGATCACCGAGGTCGGCTCGTTGAAGCTGCTGTACGCGTACGTGGTGGTCCGCCCCAGCGGATCGGTCTGGGTGAGCAGGCTGCCCTGGGCGTCGTAGGTCGACGTGGTGGTGCCGCCGTCCGCGTCGGTGACCGAAGCGACCCCCAAGGTGACCGGGTCGTATGTGTAGCTGGTGGTTGCCGCCTGCGCCGTCCCCGCCCCCGCCTTCTCCGACTGGAGCTCCAGGTTCTGGTAGTCGAAGACGGTGACGTTGCCATTCGGGCTGGTCATGGTCGTGGTCCCGCCAGCCGCCGAGGCGTTGTCCCCCGAATACGCCCAGGTGGTCACACGGCCCATCGGGTCGACCTGCTCCACCACCTGGCCGGAGGAGTTGTACGTGTTGGTTGTCGTCCCCCCGTTGGGGTCGGTCATGGTGAGCATCAGGTGGTCGGGGTTGTAGGTGAAGGTCCACGTCCCCCCCGCCGGGTCGGTCGCCGACACCAGGTCACCCGCCGCGTCGTAGGTGAAGCTCTCCGTCCGCCCCGCCGGGTCGGTGACGCTGGCGATCTGACCGGCGCTGGTGTACGCGAAGCTCAGGCTCCGCCCCTCGGGGTCGGTGACCGCCGTGAGCTCCCCGCCGCTGTTGTACGTGAGCGTGGTGGTGTACCCGTTGCGATCCGACTCCGAGAGGAGCTCGCCTGATTGCGAGAAGACGTAGCGGTCCTGGGTCTGGTCTCGCGTGAAGGTGTGCGTCCCGCCTGAGCGCTGGCTCAGCGTCCCCAGCACCCAAGAGGGCGCCGTGTACCCTCCCGAGCCGTTGGGGCTGAATGTCACCGTCGATCCGTCCTCCTGATGGACGGTCACATTCCCCGAGCTGTCAGTGCTCAAGCTCATGGCGTAGCTGTCCGTCCAGCCATAGCCGAGCTGGCCATCAGTGGACGCGAACCCCGACGTGTACGACCTGGTGAAGTCCAGCGGCAGTCCCCGTCCCGGAACGGAGAGGTCGTCGTACGACTCGAACAGCTCGCCCGACGCGCAGTTCACGGGGTCTCCGGCACACGCTGTCGTGCCGTTCACGGTGGCGTTGCCCCCACCCCCCTGCTGGGACTCGCTGAGCACCGGAGTTCCCGAGCTCGCGCTGGCGCCGACTCCCGCCACCTCGAGAACGTAGTTGGCCACCTGGTCGGCGATGATCAGGTTGCCCGCCGCGTCGACCGCCACTCCGGTGGGTGCGTTCAGTTCCGACGAGGTCGCCGGACCCGGCGTCGGGGCGCCGCTCTCGCCGGGGATGCCGGCGACGACCGACAGCGTGCCCGAGGTATCGACCTCCTCCACCACCTGGTTGCTCTCGTCGGCGATGAAGAGGTCGCCCGCCCCGTCCACGGCCACGCCCCACGGGTTGGCCAGGTCGGAGCCGGTGGCCGGTCCTGGTGTTGGCCGCCCGGTCTGACCGGGCGCGCCGGCGACGATGGAGAGGGTGCCGCCGGGAGTCACCTTCGCGACCACGCTGCTGAAGTAGTCGGCGATGTAAAGGTTGCCGGCGCCGTCCACCGCGACACCGGCGGGGGCGGTTAGCTCGGAGGCGGTCGCCGGTCCCGGCGTGGGATTCCCGGATTGACCGGGAATGCCGGCCACGATCGAGAGCGTCCCATCAGGGGTCACCTTCACGACGTCGTAGTTGAAGGTGTCCGAGATGTAGATGTCGCCTGACGCGTCTGCCGCCACCCCGTTCGGTGCGTAGAGGTCGGAGTCAATGGCAGGCCCAGGTGCAGGGGTGCCCTGCTGGCCGACGATCCCAGCGACGATGGAGAGGACTCCCGCAGGCGTCACCTCCTCCACCACGTCGTTCTGCGGGTCAGCGATGAGCACGTCACCCTGGCCGTCCACCCCGACCGACACCAGCGGTCCCAGCTCCGACAGTACCGCGGGGCCCGGCGTGGGTGCGCCGGTCTCGCCGGGAACCCCTGCCACGATGGTCAGGTTGCCAGAGGGATCGACCTTGTCGACCGTGTAGTTGTACCGGTCGGCGATGTAGACGTTGCCCGAGGTGTCAACCGCCGCCCCCGCCGGGTAGTAGAGGTCGGAGCTTGTGGCGGGTCCGACAGTTGGCAGCCCTGCCTGCCCGGTACCGGCGAGGATTGAGAGTTGGCCGACGTTCGCAGCATCGGTGACCGCGGCCTGCGATGTCGAGCCAGCGACTGTCCCGCTGATGGCCGCCGCACTCGCGGTTCGCATTCCGGGACCAAAGGTGAGGACCAGGCCCACCACGACAACCGCCACGAGAAGGTCTCTGGCCCGCCGAAGACCACCGGCTCGGACTCCCCGGCTCGACGGAGCATCGGTTGGATGCGTGGACTCTCCCAAGGCGCGCTGATCGCTCTGAGACTTCACCTGTATGCCCCCTCTTGGGTTGCCGGACCCGAATATGTGCCGTCGCTCGCAGGGAGGGACGGCGAAAATGCCGCAGGCCAGGCCGTCGGAGCCGTCTCGCTCCCGAGCCTGGGGCTGAAACGTGTGCCCATCGGGCCAGCGGGCCGGTGGTGCTGTCGCCCGGGCGTCATGGCTCCTCCCTTGCAGGGGGAATCTCTGACCGGCTGCCGGGCGACCACCGGCACCGTCACACGGGGCGGGAGCCTAACCGAAACGCATCAGCCAAGTCAAGAGTACTGGGACACAAAGTGCCTTTGGAGAGCCACCGCGGTAGTGAACAGCAGCCCGTCTCCTCAGCCTGCACCGCGCTGGGTGCAAGCACGCGTGCGCCTCAGCCGGCCACAGGCAGCCCAGGGCTCATCGAGGGTCGATCCGGGGTGGCCCAGGGGCGGAGCGGCCCCGAGCCGATCGTCTTCCCGCAATAGAGGGGCACGGTGACCCGATCCCGCAGCCCGGGTGCTTGAGTTGGACGTGGGAGCCTCTATGGGCCGTCACCACCCCACGAAGCCTGCCCAGGCCCGGACGGTCTCCCCAGGGGACGACTGGCGGTGGGGGCATCCCCGGGGACGGTACCGCGTCGCTGGGAGGGCGCCCCCGCCTCCTTTGGGCGGGGACGACCCCCGGTTGGCGACCGACGACAGGAAGCGGGGCGCCCAGCACCCTGGAAGCCCCCCGGCCCGTACCGTCAGAAGGGTGCAGGGCCGAGATGCTCGCGTTCCCCAGGTATGGCAGGTGGCAACCGCCGGCTGGCTCCGCCGACCAGTCGGCCTTGGCGGCCCGAACACTTCTGAGTTGCAGGTCTGCCATCGGACGGTAGACCCGCGCACCCCCGATATCCCTTCTTCGACCACGGCTTTCCGCGCCGATCGCCCGGAAGCACCAGAATCCTTTGTCGAGCGGCACCCGGGCGCCACCCCAGCGAAGGGGGGCGTCTCCGAATTGCAGCCGGGCGAAGTAGGGCGTTGGTGGACCGGCGGCGTCGAGCCTCCGCCCACAACCGGCACCCAGCGAGGATTCCCCGCGGATCGCCCGCATGGCGGGGTGAGCCGAGTCCGGCTCCGCCGGGCCGGCGAGGGGCGGCGAGCCCCGGTGAGATTGAAAGGGGCCCCCCACGCGGCCTGCCGCGTGGGGCCCTGGACCGGCGGGGACTCGAACCCCGGACCTCTGCCGTGCGAGGGCAGCGCTCTCCCAGCTGAGCTACCGGCCCCAGGAGGACCACAGTCTACCCGGGGGCCGCATGCCCCCAGCCCCCTCCCTACCTAACGGGAGGGTCAGTCTTCCTCGACCGCATCGTCGACGAAATAGGTCTCGCAGGCCTCGTCGAGCAGCTTGGTGGTCAGCTCGGGCTCGCGACCCAGGTAGCGGCAGAGGTGGATGACGTGCTCCAGCAGGTCCCGAGGATGCGAGCCGTGGAAGTCGCGTCCCTTCTCGATGTAGTGGCGCCGCATCAGATCGGCGATGACCGCCTCGCGGTAGGCGATCTCCTGGGAGGCGCAGACCCGCCGCCAGATCTCGATGAACTCCTCGGCGGTGGGGTCGGGGACGTGCACCTTGTAGCGGACCCGGCGCAGGAAGGCCTCGTCCATGAGGTTGTGCGGTTCGAGGTTGGTGCTGAGCATCAGCAGGCAGGTGAAGGGCACCGCCACGCTGGTGCCGGCCCGGGCGATGTTGACGTAGTCGACGCCGTTCTCCAGGGGGACGATCAGCCGGTTGAGGAGGTCGCGGGGCGACATCTTCTGCTGGCGGCCGAAGTCGTCGACGAGGAGCAGCCCACCGTTGGCCTTGAGCTGAAGCGAGGCCTCGTAGAAGCCGAGGGCGGCGTCGAAACCCAGCTCCAGCATGCGCGGGGTGAGCTCGCCGCCCGCCTTCACCGCAGGCCTCTCGGCAAGCTGCCAGCGCGTGTCATGGGGGGGCAGCGGGCGATCGATGGGGGTGTGATAGATGGGGTCGTAGAAGCGGATGACCTCGCCATGGACGTAGAGGGCACGGGGGATGAAGACGGGCGGGCCCATCACCCGGGCGCTGGCGTCGGCGATGCTCGTCTTGCCGTTGCCCGATGGGCCGTAGAGGAAGCAGGCGTGACGGGCCGAGAGGGCGGGACCGAGGTGGTCGAGCACCCGCTGGTTGAGGACGAGGTGGGAGAAGACCTCGTGGAGGCGTGCTCTGTTGACGGCGATCCCCACTTCGGCCTGGCGAGCGGCCATCGCGTTGTAGTCGGCGATCGGCACCGGAGCCGGGCCGGCGTACTGGTTGATCTCGAGTAGCTCTCGGGCGCGCTGGCGGCCGGTGGTCGTGATCGTGAACTGCATGCCCGCGTTGATCGATTCGTCCTCGGCCAGCACCGCCGCCCTGACCCCACCCGAGGCGCAGTAGCCCTCGTCAGCCAGAAACTTGAGCGTGGTCTCGACAAAGGGGAAGGGCATGCAGACGTGCCGGGCCACGTCACCGCCCAGCATGCTGCCGTTGAAGTAGAGGACCTTCAGGACCAGGTCGCAGACGAAGCTGAACGGGAGGCCGGTCTCCTCCGCGCTGCGCGGCATCGGAGGGAGGGCGATCGGCGCCGGGGCGACGGGGAGCGCTTGGACAGCCATGTCTCGGCCGATTGTGCCATCGCCAGATTCGAGAGCCCCATCCCGGCCGTGGACTTGTCATCGACCTGCCACACATCTGCGTCCGAGATCTCGCGTTCCGCGACCTGGGACGCCGCCGGGGCAGCCGGGGGGCTGGGGCAGGTGACGGGTCCGTGACGGGACCGTCGTGATAGGGTGCGGCCATGCCCAGCATCCCCCTGGACGAGGGTACCCGAGACCGGCGGCGTGCCGGCCCCTTCTGGATCGAGGAGGGCAACGGCCCTCTCTGGTTGGCCGCCGCCATCGTCGCCGCGGTCCTCGGGCTCTACAGCGTCGCCGTCATCCTCAACGGGGCGTAACCTTTCCGGCCTCGGGGCCGTTCCCCCTGGGCACGCCCGCAGCCCCGCCCGCGCACTCATCGGAGCTTCATCAGCACCGTGCCCACCCCCCCTCCCGACAACCCCCGCCCCCGCAGGGTGCGGGCCGGCACCGTCCGGCCTCGCGGCGGCTCGAACGGCGCGGGGGCCGGCGGTGGCGCCGCTCGGAACGGAGCCGAAGCGCTCCCGCCATCGGCGCGGCGCCGCAACCGGCGCGACCTCCTGCTGGGCAGGAAGCGGAAGGCACCGGGGCGGCGGCGGCCGCTTCTGCGCACCTCGCTGCTCTTCCTGGCCCTCTTCTCCAGCATCGCGGCGGGCGCCGCGATCACCGTCGACGCCGGCTACAACATCTACCTGGGGCAGATCCCTGACGCGGCCACCGTGGCCTCGATGGAGGACCCCGTCGACACCAACGTCTACGCGTCGAACGGCACCCTCATCGACGTCATCCACCCCTCCGGCTACTTCCACCTCCACGCCTCCCTCAACGAGATCTCCGAGTACCTCCAGGAGGCGACGGTCGACGTCGAGGACCGCCACTTCTGGACGGAGAGCTCCCTGGACCTGGGCCGGATCGCGGAGGCCGGGGTGGGCTATCTGCGCCACACCAACGCCGGCGGCGCCTCCACCATCCCGGAGCAGCTCGCCAAGATCAGCTTCCTTCAGGACAACGGCAGCCTCGCCTACAAGATCAAGGAGATCATCCTCGGGGCCGAGCTGGTCAACGACTTCTCCAAGGACCAGATCCTGGAGATGTACCTGAACCGCATCCCCTACGGAAACCAGGCGATCGGCATCCAGACCGCGGCGGAGCTGTACTTTCACGAGCCCGCGAGCGCCTTGGACCTGGCCCAATCGGCGATGCTCGCCGGCCTGCCCCAGGCACCGTCGGAGTACAACCCCAACCTCAACCCGGGGGGTGCCAAGCAGCGGCAGGGCGCCGTGCTGCAGGCGATGGTGACGATGGGGAGCATCACCCAGGCCCAGGCGAACGCGGCCGCAGCCGAGCAGCTCGCGCCCCTCCCCTGGGAGCAGTACCTCCCGCCGACCACCATCGACGGGGCCAACACCTCCAGCTTCCTCAACTACCTCACCGGCTACTACCTCCCCAGCCTCTTCAACGGAGACGGGTTCGAGGACCCCGGCGGCTACGACATCTACACGACGCTCAACCTGAAGGACCAGGCACTCGGCGATGCGACGGTGCACAACGTGATCACCTCCAGCCCCGGCTGGTTCGTGCAGGGGGCGGCAGGTGGTGACGGCGCCCTGGTGAGCCTGGACCCGCAGAACGGAGAGATCCTGGCCATGACCGGCAGCGCCAACTACAGCAGCACGGTCTACGGCCAGGACAACCTGGCGATCGGGAAGCGCCAGCCGGGCTCCACCATGAAGCTGTTCACCTACACGTACGCCATCGCCTCGCGCCAGTACACGATGACGACGCAGATCTCGGATGAGCCGATGACCATCAACGGCTGGACGCCCAAGGACTATGAGGGCGCCTCGGCGGGCGAGGGCTTCTGTGAGATGGAGTGGTGCCTCGGCAACTCGCTGAACCTGCCGGCGGTCAGGACCGAATACGCTCTGGGCGTGCTCCCCATCGCCAACCTCGCCGTCGACGCCGGGGTGAGCCTGATCCAGGGCGACAACTTCCCCGAGCCCGCCGAGTACTCCTTCACGCTGGGGACGTTCCCGGTCAGCCCTCTGGACCTCGCCGACGGCGCCGCCACCATCGCCGATCTCGGCGTCCACCACTCGCCAGCACCGGTCTTGAAGATCACCGATGCGGCGAACGGCGCGACGGTCTGGACCTACAACGCCGCGGCCAACGCCCAGCGCGTGGTCCCGGAGAACGTCGCCTACATCATGGATGAGACGCTGAGCGTCTCCGCCTACCGCCAGCCGGCGTTCGGCGACTACCAGAAGCTCAGCCTCCCGGGTCGCCCGGCCAGCGCCAAGACCGGGACCAGCGGCGCCGGATACGACAACTACGACAACTGGACGGTGGGCTGGACCCCGACCGTCCTCACCGCGGTGTGGGTGGGCGACCCGCAGGGCGAGAGCGCCAAGTACGGGCTCACCCCCGGGGTGACGAGCGGTGTGACCGGGGCGGCGCCGATCTGGCAGACGTTCATGATCGGCGTGACCGCGAACACCCCCGTGGTCTGGTATCAGCAGCCCTCCGACGTGTATCAGGCGGGGGGTGCCTGGTATCTCCCCGGCACCGGTCCGGACAGCGCGCTCGGAGACGGCGGCCCGATCTGCGACCCAGGTTGCATCGGGGAGCCGATAGCGTCGGACACCCCCTTCTCCCAGCCGCAACCGACCCCGTCACCGTCCGCCTCGCCCAGCCCCTCGCCGCCGTCCGTCGGGACCTAGCAGGCACCCTGCTAGCGCGCCTCCGGTCCCCGGTCCAACCCTGCCGCGCCGGGCGGGCCGTGGCGGAGGATCGCCCACACCCCATCGAGGTCGGCGACATCCGGCAGAGCCTGATCGAGGTGGACGGCACCGGCCTCCACCGCGCCAAGGGCGGCGACCCGGATCGAGACGCTGCAGCGGATCTTGAGTGGACTGTCCTCGGACTCGGAGAGGCTGTCGCTCAACGACCACCAATACCGCAGCCAGACGTCGTCCGCGGCCTGCAGGCTCACTGAGAAGGCGTTGAGCGCCGGCGCGTCGCGATCATCGTCGACGTCGGCCGAGAAGATCCGCAGCAAGCCCAGGAAGGATTCGCGGTCCATGCTGACGTCAAGCGCATCGACGAACCGATCCGGCGCCGGCGCGTAGCCGGCGCCGGGCACCGCCCCCGAGCCTGCCGGTCCCTGCAGATCGCTGCTGCCGTCGAGCACGTCGTAGGTCGCGTCCTCGACGTGTATCTGCCCCAGCTCGGCCTCGAACTCCTCGAGGTCGAAGATCCGGGGGTGGGCGGCCAGGCGCCCCCAGCGCGCCCCACCGTCGAGGCTGTAGGCGTAGGCGGAACCGTGGCGCGCGACCAGGAAACGCTGAGCCGGGCCGGCTCCGTGCAGGGCGACCTGGGCCCGATCGAGGACCCGATCCTCGTACTCGACAAAGGTCTCGAGGATGAGACTGGCGGGCTCGCCGGCACTCGGCCCGCCGGCCGCCGCGAGCGTCCGCTCCTGAAACTCGACGGTCACCCGCACCCGCCCGGCGTCGCCGAGGCCGGCACGCATCTCGGAGTAGAGGGCACCGAGGGTGAGGCGCTGGTCCGAGCTCACGGTAGAACCGGCGGCGGCGAGGGACAGCGACGCATCGCCGGTGGACAATAGCGCGAACGGAGCTCGGGGGCTGCGAGGCGGTCCGTCCCGCCTCTGCCGGCGGGGCCTCCCCCTCCCGCGCCGATAGACTGGCCCGGTGACGGAGAACAGCTGGTCCGACGAGGGAGGCCTGCCCCACCAACCGCCGGCGCTCGCCCGGCTGGTCGGCCTGGGACTGGTGACCCGCTACCGTCTGCGTCTGGCCGATCCTCGGGACAGCCGGCTCGGTGAGTTGGGCTCGGATTACGCACTGGTGGCGGTGGCCTGGACCGGGGCGCGCTCGGCGCTGGTCGGCTTCTTCCAGCCGCCGGACGACCCCGCCGCCCAGCTGGCCGACCTTCACCGCCGTATCGGGGCCGCGCTACGGTGGGGCGACGCCCGCCTGCGGACTCAGCCGGCGGCACGCTGCGACATCCTGCTGGTCGCCCTCGCCCCACTCACCGCCCAGCTCCCCCCACCGGCCCACCCCGCGGTCCACCTCGGCGTGGTGTGGGCCGACCCCGGGTCCGGCGATGGCGGCGCCCTGCTCCCGCCGCCAAGCGGGATGCCGGGCGTGGGCGAGATCCGGGCTGCGGCACGAGCGCTCCGCGACGGGGCCGAACCACCCACGCTCGCGGCCGTCGACCTCGCCGAGCGCGAGACGGTTCACAGCGGCTACGTGGCCCCCGCCCGGCGCGCACTCATCTCCACCCCGCGGCTGACCTACGGCATGGTGGCGACCTTCATCGTGATCTTCCTGATCGAGAACACGATGTGGCAGCGGTACGGTGGGCCCGGGGACATCAGCGGCTCCGGCTATCTGGCGGTCGGAGGCATCGCCTTCGGGTACCCCGGGGGCGGCGACTGGTGGCGGTTCCTCAGCACCGCATTCCTCCACGTCCCCGGCTTCTTCAGCTCCGGCGGCGGGGCCAGCTCCTACCTGTCCATACACCTCCTGGTCAACTGCTACTCCACCGTCGTGCTGGGGCGCATCGTCGAGCCGATGTACGGGCGCATCACCATGATCGCCACCTTCATCGCCACCGCCTTTGCGGCGAGCGCGGTGAGCGTGCTGGCCAGCACCCTCGGCCTCCCCTTCTCCGACTCCATCTTCGTGGGCGCCTCGGGGGGCCTGATGGGACTGCTGGGGCTCCTCTTCAGCCTCGGCCGCGTCCAGGGACGCGAGGTCCCGGCGGGGCTCGCTCACGCCCTGCGCCGAGGGGTGATGCTCTCGCTGATCATGACCGTGGTCCTGGGCTTCACCTTCTCCGGCTACATCGACAACTACGCCCACCTGGGGGGCTTCGCGACCGGAGCCCTGATCGGCCTGGTCATCCCGCCGGTGCGCTCGGTCGGGGGCCGGGACCTGGCGCTCTGGCAGAAGGCTGTGCTCATCGGTGTCATCGCCCTCGGCGCCGCGGCGATGCTGCTGGCGGTCATCAACTTCGGCCAGTTCCTGGCCTCAAACCCGCTCCCGCTACCGACCATCGCGCCGATCCGCTGAGCCCGGGCGGCGTCCGGACCCCGCCCCGACCGACCAGATCAAGGAGCGGCAGCCACCTCAGCCGACCGCGGCCCGGGGAGCGCTCCACAACCCCTCCAGGTCGTAGAAGACCCGCTCGCCCGGGAGGAAGACGTGGGCGATCACCGAGTCGAAGTCGACACACGCCCAGGAGGCGTCGCGCATCCCGGCGACGTGCAGCGGTCGGGCTCCCAGGGCCCGGCAGGACTCCTCGATATTGTCAACAATGGCTCTAACCTGCCGGTCTGTGTCCCCCTCGCAGACCACGAAGAAGTCCGCGATGGTGGTCTTGCCCCGGAGGTCGATGCTCACGACGTCGCGCGCCTTCTTGTCGGCGGCGGCGGAGCTGATCGCCTCCACCAACTCTTCGGACGTCATCCGTCAGCGATTATGACATCGGTGCCCGTGCGGACCGGCCGGGCTCGGACCGGGCCGGAGCGGACGGAGGGCGCCGGGCATCTGGCGAACTCAGCGATAGAGCCCCCGCTCCTCGATGATGGCGGCGACGGCGGGGCTGACCAGGCCGTCCAGCGGCTCCCCGGCCGCGACCCGCCGGCGGATCTCGGTGCCGGAGATGTCCGGGGAGTCGATGCCCACCACCCGGGTGAGCTCGGGCAGGAAGCCGAGGGCGATCGCCTCAGCGTGGCGAATCGGGGCCTCCCCGGCGCGGTTGACCAGGGCGAAGTGGTAGTTGCCGAGGAGCTCGGCGGCCCCGTGCCAGCCCGACGTCTGCCGGGCGGCATCGGCCCCGAGGACCACCCAGAGCTGTGTACCCGGATGCCCTGCTCCCAGGTCGCGCATGGTGTCGATGGTGTAGGAAGGGCCGGGGCGGTGCAGCTCGAGCTCGAGGGCGGCGATGCGCGGGCGTCCCTCGATGGCGGCCCGGCACATCGCCAGGCGATCGGCGGCGCCGGCCGTCACCGGGCCACGGTGGGGCGGCACGCCGGCCGGCACCACCCAGACCAGGTCGGCGAGGACGCCCTCTCTCGCCTGCTCGGCGACGGCGAGGTGGCCGAGGTGGAAGGGGTCGAAGGTGCCGCCGAAGACCGCGACCCGGGTGAGACTCATCCGCGGGACCGGCGGCCAGGTCGGGGGAGGGAGCCGATCGCGTCCGCCGCGTAGGTGAACTCCGCGGAGCCGATGCGGACGGTGTCGCCGTCCTGGCAGCCGGCCGCCGCCAGAGCGGCATCGACACCCGCCGCCGCCAGCCTCCGATGCAGGACCTCCACCGCCTCCTCCTCGTCGAGATCGGTGCGCTCCACGATCCGCAGGACGGCGGCGTCCGTGACCCGGTAGGCCCCGTCCGGCTCCCGATCCACACGGGGCTGCCCGGGCGCTCGTGAGACGTGCCGGTAGACCCGGTGGCCGCCCTCGGCGCCATCGCCCTCGCCGGCCGCCTGAACGCCCGCCGCCCCGCCGGGCGAGAAAGGGGCAGGACGGGTGGCGGAGTTGCGGGCTGCGGCGACCAGCAGGGCGGCCGCCTCGAGGAGCTCACGAGTGCCCGTGCCGCCTGCCGCGCTGATCCGGTGAGAGCCGGGGAACTCCGGCTCGAGCTCGCCAGCCGCCGCCCCCGCATCGGGCAGGTCGACCTTGTTGAGGGCCACCAGCGTGGGCCGCTCGGCGAGCTGGGGGCTGAAGGCTGCCAGCTCCGCCGCCACCTGCTCGATCGCCAGCCTCGCATCCGCGGCACCGGCGGCGCAATCGACGACGTGGATGAGCACGCGGGTCCGCTCGAGGTGACGGAGGAACTCGATGCCCAGCCCGGCCCCCTCGTGCGCCCCCGCGATGAGCCCGGGAACGTCGGCGAGGACCAGGGTGTGCCCACCGCTCATCTCGGCCACGCCCAGGTTGGGGTGAAGCGTGGTGAAGGGATAGGCGGCGACCTTTGGCCGCGCACCCGTCAGGGCCGCGAGCAGGGTGGACTTGCCGGCGTTGGGGAGCCCGACCAAGCCGATGTCGGCGATCAGCTTGAGCTCCAGGTGGATGCGGCGCTCCGCCCCCGGTTCCCCCAGATCGGCGATCCTGGGGGCCTGGCGAACCGCGCCCGCGAAGTGGGCGTTGCCCCGGCCCCCGCGCCCCCCCTCGGCGACCACCAGGCGCTGGCCCGGGCTGGCGAGGTCGCCGATCAGCTCGCCGCTCTCCGCATCCGTCACGACCGTCCCGGGTGGGACGGGCAGGACGAGGTCCGGGCCGTCGCGGCCGCTGCGCAGCGAGCCGCCGCCGGGCCGGCCGTCCGGGGCATGGAACCGGCGCCGCTCGCGGTAACGGCTCAGGCTGCTGTCGCCCGGCTCCACGACCAGGACGACGCTCCCGCCCCACCCCCCGTCACCGCCGTCGGGGCCGCCCCGTGGAACGTACTTCTCGCGACGGAAGCCGACCGCGCCACGCCCACCGGAGCCGGCGGCGACATCGAGACTGACCTCGTCGATGAACACGGATGAGGCCTCAGCTCCGACCCGGCGCGCGCCGCAGGCGCGGCGCCCCAAGGTCAGACGGCCGCGTCTGCGGCCTCGGTGACCCGCCGAGAGCCGTCGCCGGGGGGCGAGATGGTGCCGTCCTCATCGGGGAACGTTCCCCCCTCCATGGCCAGATCGAGCATCGGAAGCGCGAGCACGCTGGCCCGCGTCCGATCGCCGCCCTTCTGGTCGAAGGCCACCAGGCCACTGGCCAGGGCGTAGAGGGTGTGGTCACGGCCAACCCCGACATTGCCACCGGGCAGGATCTTGGTGCCGCGCTGCCGGACCAGGATGGTCCCGGCGAGCACCAGCGAACCATCGCCGCGCTTGACGCCGAGCCGCTTCGAGTTGGAATCGCGTCCGTTGCGGGAGCTGCCCCCGCCTTTCTTGTGGGCCATCTCTATTCACCAGCCTCCGGCGGAGGGGTCTTGCGGGCGGCGCGGCGCCGTGGCGCCGCGGGAGTGGCCTCGGGCGCGGCTGCGGCCTCGGGCGCGGATGCGGGCTCCGCCACCTTCCGGGTGCGTCGCGCCGGGCGCGACGGCGCGGCCGCCTCGGTGGCGGATTCGGTGGGCTCAGCCCCAACCGGAGCCTCGGTGCCCGCATCTGCGGCGGCCCGAGCGCTGCGGCGCCGGGTACGCGGCGGCTCGGGGGTCTCGGGCTCGGAGGCGGTCTCCTCGACGGTGACCACCTCCACCTCGATCCCCGGCGCCTCGAGCTCCTCGACCGCGACCGGCTCGGGGAGCGGCTCGCCCTTGGCGAGCACCCGATCCACCACCAGCTCGGTCTGCTCGGCCCGGAAGCCGAGGGTGCGGCGATGGCGCTTCTTTGGCTTGAAGGTGAAGACCCGGATCTTGCGCCCGCGCCGGTGCCCGGCCACGGTGGCCGCAACCCGGATCCCCTCGAGGCTGGCCGCGTCGACCTGGACCCCGTTCCCATCGGAGAGGAGGAGCACCGGCTCCAGCCCGATCACATCGCCGACGGCAGAGGCGAGGCGGTCGACGACGAGACGGTCACCGGGGGTGACCCGGTACTGGTGACCGCCATGCCGGACGACGGCGAAGGTGGCCGGGGTGGCGACCTCAGAGCGGGGGGCGTCGGATGTCTGTGGTGGCTTCATCGCTCGGTGACAAACAGCTGAATGGGTGACTGGTCCTCCGCGCCCTCGACGCGGAAGAGGCCCATCGGCGGACAGGCCAATGAGCACGGCGGCCCGTGCGCTCGGGCAGGATACCAGACCCGCTCGAAGCCTTGGACGCCGCTTCGAGATCAGCGCATAATCCGCGCACCCGGGGTGCCGCCCCGGCTCCACGGCGCGCCCGGGAGAGAGCATGTCCGGACTTGACGTACCCCCAGGCCCCGACCCGAGCGGAGGCGGATACGCGCCGCCCGCCAACCCTGGTGACGCCGATTCGATGAGCGGTGCCGGCCCGTACCCGCCCGGGGCGGGCCCCTACCCCCCTGAGGCGGGCTCATACCCCGTACCGCCGGGCGGGTACCCGCCGCCGCCCTACGGGGCGCCGTATCCCTACGCGCTGGCGGCGACGGGCAACGGGTACGCCATCACCGCGCTGGTGCTGGGCCTCGTCAGCCTCATCCTGTCGTGGTTCCCCGGCGTCGACTGGGTGCTCGCGGCGGTGGCGATCATCTTCGGTGCAGTCGGGATCTCCACCGCCTCCCGGAGGGGTGGTGCCGGCAGGGGTATGGCCATCGCGGGCCTGGTGCTCGGAGTGATCACCGTCGTGCTCGGGATCATCTTCTGGGCCGTGATCTACGCCAGCTTCGTCCCGTGCCCCGGCTGCTAGGAGGCCCGCTCATGCCCTCGACCGACCCCGCGACCCCGGAGCCGGCCGGATTCCCTCCGGAACCGGCCCCCACGTCGCCGCAGGAGAGCCCGGCGCCGCAGCCGCCCAGCACGCAACCCGGAGCGCAGTACCCGTGGAGCGCCTCCTACCCGGCGCCCTACCCGTACGCGCAGCCGTACTGGGGTGCCCCCGGCCCCGCCGCCCCCTCCACCCCGGGCGGCACCATGGCGACCGCGTCCGGGGTGCTCGGGATCGTCGGCCTGGCGATGTCGCTGATCCCGACCGTCTACTGGTTCTTCTACAAGCTGACGGTGATCGACGCCCAGACGTATTCCGGTGTCTCCGGGGTCAACACGCTGATGGGCGCCGATTTCGTGGTCGCCACCCTGGCGATCGTCTTCGGCGCCGTCTGCCTGGCCCGCGGCGGGAGCGCGAGCGGGAGCAGACGGGGCCTGGCGAAGATCGGGGTGATCCTGGGCGTGGTCGGGCTGGTGCTGGCGGTCATCTTCCTTCCCCTGGCGATCTCCGCGGCCAACGCCGCCAGCTGCGCTGCCTACGGCAACTGCTGACCCGGAACCCTCACACCACCAGGTTGACGATCCGGTCGGGCACGGCGACCACCTTCCGGAGCGGCCGGCCGGCGAGCAGCTCGACCACTCGCGGCTGAGCCAGGGCGAGGCGCTCCAGCTCTGCGGCGGCGGTCCCCGCCTCGCACTCGAAGGTGGCCCGCAGCTTGCCGTTGACCTGCACGGCGATGGTGACGCGCGGCTCCTCGGCGAGCGCCGGGTCGTGCTCCGGCCACAGCGCCCGGTGCACGGAGCCGCTCTCCCCGAGCCGCTCCCAGAGCTCCTCGGCAATGTGGGGCGCAAAGGGTGCGACCAGCTGCACCAGGGTGCGGGCATCGATCCGCCGCGCCCTGCCCTCGCGTGCCTCCTCGTCGATCCCCCTGGCCAGCTCGTGGAGCGCCGCGATGGCGGTGTTGTAGTGGAGGGACTCGATCGCCACCTCGACCGCCGCGATGGTCCGGTGGCGGCGCCGCTCGCGGGAGGCGTCGGCGAGGTCGTCGGAGCCCGCCAGCAGGACGCATCGCCACACCCGCTCAAGGAAGCGGCTCTGCCCCAGCATGCCCCGTTCGTTCCACTCCCCGCCCTCCAGGAAGGGGCCGAGGAACATCACGTGGAGGCGCAGGGTGTCGGCCCCGTACTGGGCCATGAACAGGTCGGGGTTGACGACGTTGCCCTTGCTCTTGGACATCTTGCCCTTGCCGCCGAAGGTGAGCATGCCGTTGGCCCGGAAGCGGGTGAAAGGCTCGGGCGACGGCACGTGCCCCAGCGCGTGCAGCGCGCGCATCAGGAAACGCGCGTACATGAGGTGGAGCACGGCGTGCTCGTTGCCGCCGATGTACATGTCGACGGGCAGCCAGTGGCGGGTCCGCTCGGGGTCGAGCGCACGGTCGCCGAAGTCCGTCGACGGATAGCGCATGAAGTACCAGCCCGAGTCGAGGAAGTTGTCATTGACGTCGGTCTCTCGCCGGGACGGCTCGCCGCACACCGGGCAGGGCACGTTGACCCACTCCTCGACCTGGGCGAGCGGTGAGACACCGGTGCCGAGGGGGCGGAAGTCCCTGACCTCCGGGAGCAGCACGGGCAGCTCGGACTCGGGGACACCGACGGGGCCGTGCACGGGGCAGTGGATGATGGGCAGCGGCGGTCCCCAGTAGCGCTGGCGCGAGATGATCCAGTCCCGCAGCCGGAACTGCACGTGGGCACGGCCGGCGCCGCGCCCCTCGAGCATCTCCACGACGCGCTGCTTGCCCTCGAGCGAGGGCGTGCCGTCGAGCGAACCGGAGTTGAGCATCGGCCCCTCGCCGCTCCACGCCTCCACCGCGACGTCGCCGCCGCCGATGACCTCGACGATGCGCAGGCCGTGGGCGCGGGCAAACTGCCAGTCCCGCTGATCGTGACCGGGCACCGCCATGATCGCCCCGGTGCCGTAGCCGCCGAGGACGTAGGGCGCGGCCCAGACCGGGACCTCCTCGCCGGTGAGCGGATGCACAGCGGAGGTGCCGAGGTCGACACCCACGGAGAAGTCCGGCTCGGCGTCGGCCGGAGGCAGCGCCGCGCGCCACTCCTCCACGGCGGCCCGGCGGTCCTCCCGGACGAAGTCGGCGAGCTGCGGATGATCCGCGCCGATGACCAGGAAGGTGGCGCCGTAGAGGGTGTCGGGACGGGTCGTGAAGACCGTCAGCTGGGGGCGGGAACAGCCATTCAGCCTGAAGTCGATGAGAGCGCCCTCGCTGCGCCCGATCCAATTGCGCTGCGCGGTCTTTGTCCGCTCACTCCAGTCGAGGCCGTCCAGGGCATCGAGCATCTCCTGCGCGTAGCGGGTGGTCTTGATGAACCACTGCTTGAGGAATCGGGTCTCGACCGCGGTGCCGCAGCGCTCGCAGGCGCCGCTCACGACCTGCTCGTCGGCGAGGACGGTGAGGCACGACGGGCACCAGTTGACCGGGCCCTCGCGGTGCTCGGCGAGCCCGGCCTTGAAGAGCTGGAGAAACACCCATTGGGTCCACCGGTAGTAGTCGGGGCTCGTCGTGTCGATCTCGTGCGACCAGTCGACGCCCAGGCCGAGCTTCTTGAGCTGCTGCTCGCGGAAGTACTCGACGTTGCGGGCGGTGAGGCTGGCGGGATGCTCGCCGACCTTGAGCGCGTAGTTCTCGGAGTGGATGCCGAAGGCGTCGAAGCCGAGCGGCTCGAAGACGTCGTCCCCCTTCTGGCGGCGGTAGCGGCCGTAGATGTCCGCCCCGGTGAAGGCGTAGGCGTTGCCGATGTGCAGCTTCTCCGCCGAGGGGTAGGGGAACATCATCAGGCAGTAGAAGGGGCGTGGCCCGCGCATGTCGGTGCGGTAGGTCTCGCGCTCAGCCCAGGTTCGCTGCCACTTGGCATCGAGGGCAGGGAGGTCGAGGCGTTCGAGACGGTCGCCGGAGGGGACGGAGGCTTGGCTCTCCATGGGGGCCACAGGTTACCGCGTCACGGCAGGGCCAACGGGCGAGCGGGGGACCGCCCCGCGGCGGTCCTCGGGCACGCCCGGGCGGGCCCGCCGGGCGTCCTGCTAGCGTGCGTGCGTGATCCGTCTGAGCTGCCGGGCCCGGCGGAGGGGCCGCGTGGTGGCACTGGCGCTGGTCCTCGCCGGCTGCAGCGGGGCACCGGCTGCGACGTCGGCCACGCGCCCGCCATCGCCGACCCCCTCGACCGCCACCGCCCCGCCCAGCGCGACCCCGACGCCCACCTCGTCAACCCAGATCGTCAGCGTCCTGGCTCAAGAGTTCGCCGACCAGACAGCGAGTGGCGCCTGGGACGCCCAGTGGGATGAGCTGGCGCCGGAGGCCCAGGCGCTGTGGCCGAGCCAGAGCGACCGCACCGCCATGCTGCAGGCCAAGTTCTCGGGCGCCCCGATCGCCTCCATCAGCCTGGGACCGCCCACCGCCGGGGTCACCTGGTACGACCCGGAGAGCCCCGCGGTCTCGGTGCTCGACACCTGGCGGTTCCCGGTCAGGGTGAGCTTCGCGAACCCGGCTTCGCTCTCCCCGACAGGGGTGGCCGCGCTCTTCTCGATGACCCAGATCTCGGTCGAATACGACGCCGCCACGGGGGCGGCGTCGGTCGTGGGCGAGGGCCCTGCCTCGATGGACGCGCCGGTGGTCGTGCCGGCGAGCGTCACCGCCCGCCAGGTGGACGTCCCCATCTTCATGTACCACCTGGTGGAGAACCAGGTGCCCCAGGAGAGCGCCTACGGCGGCAACACCCGCGGCTGGCAGCTCGACGTGGGGCTGACCACCCTGACCAGCCAGTTCCAGGCCCAGATGGCGTACGCGCACTCGATCGACGCGACCAGCATCTCGCTGCCGCACCTGGCCGACGCGCTCCTCTACGGTCTGCCGCTGCCGCCGCACTCCTTCGTGGTCACCTTCGACGACGGCCGGTTGAGCCAGTGGACCAACGCGGTGCCGATCCTCCGCCAGTACGGCTTCACCGCCGTCTTCTTCCCCTGCACGGCCCTGGTCGGCGGCGTCTACGGCCCCCAGCAGTACGTGACCGCGGCTGAGCTGCGGGAGCTGGCGGGCACCGGCTTCTCGTTCGGTGACCACACTCTCAAGGACAACGTCGCGCTCTGGGCGGGAGAAGCCACCACCGGGCAGCTTGAGATCGTTACCGACCAGAGCAAGACCACCCTGGAGAGCCTCGTCGGCGGGCAGCCGATCCAGTTCATCGCCTACAGCGGGGTCTGGCCGGGGCCGACCCAGTTCTCCGACAGCGCCACGGAGCAGCCCCTCTTCTCGACCCTGCAGGGCTACGGCTACGTGGGCGGCCTGCAGGACCTGGTCAACGACTCGGCCGACGACGACAGCACCGCGCTCTGGCAGCTTCCCCGGGTGCGCGTGGGGCTCGGGATCTCCACCTCCAGCTGGGGGAGGTGGGTGCAACATGCCGCCTAGCGCACCCCTCGACTGGGCCGCGGAGACCCTGCTCGCCGACCAACGCGGGGGGCTGCTCCGCCGCCTGCGCGAGCGCGAGGGGGGCAGCTGGTCCCGCGGCGAGGTCGACGGCAGGGCCGTCGTCGTCTTCAGCTCCAATGATTACCTCGGGCTCTCCGTTCACCCCGCGGTGCGCGAGGCGGCCTCGCTGGCCGCGCTGGAGCTGGGAGTGGGGGCCACCGGCTCGCGCCACCTCTCGGGTGGCCACCGGGCCATCGCCGACCTGGAGGAGGCCCTCGCCGGATTCCTGGGTGCTCGCACCGCCACGGTGGCGCCGAGCGGCTACGCGGCCAACATCGCGATCCTGGAGGCGCTCGGCGGTCCCGATGCGACGATCCTGAGTGACGCGGGCAACCACGCCTCCCTGATCGACGGCTGCCGGGCGTCGCGCTCGCGGGTGGCCGTCTACCGTCATCTCGACAGCGCGGACCTGGGGGCACGGCTGGCCGGCGCCGAGGGGCGCCCGATCATCGTCACCGATTCCGTCTTCTCGATGGACGGGGCCGCCGCCGACCTGGTCGCCCTCGACCGGCTGGCCCGGCGCCACGGTGCCTGGCTGGTCGTCGACGAGGCCCACGCGCTGGGGACGACCGGTCCGGGAGGGCGCGGGCTGGCCGCGGAGCTGGGGGTGGCCGGCGACCACGTGGTCCGGGTGGTCACCTTCTCCAAGGCCCTGGGCGCGGCTGGGGCGGCCGTCTGCGGGTCGGAGCCGGTCCGCCGGCTGCTCCTCCAGCGCGGCCGGGCGCTCATCTTCTCGACCGCGCTGCCCCACCCCACCGTCGCGGCCGCCCGAGCGGCGCTCGGGGTGCTGATGGCGGAGCCGGAGCTGGTCCTCCTTCTCCACGAGCGGGCCGGGCTGCTCCGCCGGCGACTGGGCGGGCTGGCGCTGCCGGGGGCCCACCCCTCCTCCCCCATCGTCGCGGTCATGGTCGGCGACCCGATCCGGACGATGGAGCTGGACCAGGCGCTGTGGGAGCGCGGCTATCTCGTCCAGGGGATCCGCCCACCGACCGTGGAGCCGGGGACGAGCCGGCTGCGGCTGGTCGCCGGCGCCGTCCATACCGAGGCGGAGATCGAGGGTGTCGCCGCCGCGCTGACGGAGCTTCTCAGCACGTGATGGGCCGGATCGTGGCGGTGACCGGCACGGGGACCGGCGTGGGCAAGACGGTGCTGACCGCGGCCCTCTGCGCCGTTCTGCGGCGGCGCGGTATGGATTGCCGGGCGGTCAAGGCGGTGGCCACCGGGGTCCAGGCGGGAACCGACGCGGAGGACGCGGTCCTGCTGGGGGCGGCGACGGGGGCCCCGCCGTCCGAGGCGGTGCTCGCCACCTTCGCGCTGCCCCGCTCCCCCCTCGCCGCGGCCGCCGCGGAGGGGCGGGAGCTGGACGTCGAGGCCCTCGCCCAGTCGATCGAGGCGATGGCCGCCGGTTGTGACCTCCTCCTGGTGGAGGGAGTGGGCGGCCTGCTGGTGCCGCTCTCCTCCCGAAGGACGGTGCGCGACCTCTTCCGCCGCCTCGATGCCGGTGTGGTGGTGGCGGCGCTCGCCGGGCTCGGAACCATCAACCACACCGCTCTCACCGTCGAGGCGGCATTCGGCGCCGGACTCCGGGTGCTCGGGGTGGTGCTGGTCGAGGCGATGGGCGGGGACGATCCGGCCTTCGTCGCCGAGAATGCCGCCCAGATCGCTGACCAGTGCGGGGTCCCCGTGCTCGGGGTGCTGCCCCACATCGGCGACCCCAGCGACATCGGCGCGCTGGCAGATGCCGCCGGCGCGCTCGACCTCTCGGCCCTCACCGCGCCCCGGGACGACACGACGGAGGCGGTGGTCGCCGCCGATCGCCGCCACGTCTGGCACCCTTTCACCCAGACCAGCGACTGGCTGGAGGAGAGGCCCCTGGTCATCCGCTCCGGGGACGGCTCCTGGCTCCGCGATGAGGCCGGCCGCCGCTACCTCGACGGGATCAGCAGCCTCTGGTGCACGGTCCATGGCCACGCGCACCCCGCCCTGGATCGCGCCGCGCGCGAGCAGCTGGGGCGGATCGCGCACAGCACCTTCCTGGGCCAGACCCACGCCCCGGGCGCCCTGCTCGCCGAGGAGCTCGCCGCGGTCACGCCTCCCGGGCTCACCCGCGTCTTCTACTGCGAGGCGGGTGCGGCCGCGGTCGAGGCGGCTCTGCGCATCGCCCTGCTGGCACAGCGCCACGCCGGTCACCCGGAGCGCTGCCGCTTCGTCGCCCTCGGCGACGCGTACCACGGCGACACCGCCGGGGCTGTGAGCGTGGGCCGCAGCGAGCCCTTCCACACCGGGCTCGACCCCATCCTCTTCCCGGCCCGCACCGTGCCCAGCCCATACCTCGACGAGGGGGCATCGCTCCGGGCGCTCTCCGACCTCCTGGACCGTGAGGGCGACCAGGCGGCCGCGCTGATCGTCGAGCCGCGCGTGCAGGCCGCGGCCGGGATGCTCACCCACTCGGACGGCTGGCTGGCGCAGGCGGCCAGCCTGGCCCGGGGGCACGGCGCCCTGCTCATCGCCGACGAGGTGGCGACCGGGTTCGGCAGGACCGGCGACCTCTTCGCCTCGGGCGGCGCCGGGGTGACGCCCGACATCCTCTGCCTGGGCAAGGGACTGACCGGCGGCTACCTCCCCCTCTCGGCGGTGCTCACCACCGACGAGCTGTTTGACCGCTTCACGGCTCCCGACGCCGAGCACCGCACCCTCTACTACGGTCACACCTACACCGGCAACCCGGTGGCCTGCGCCGTCGCCCGAGCCTCGCTCCGGCTCTTCGAGGAGGAGGACACCCTGGGATCGGCGCGCCGTCTCGCGGCCACGCTCGCTGGCCTGCTCACGGAGCGGGTGGCCGACCTGCCGGGCGTCTTCGAGATCCGGAGGACGGGCGTGATGACGGGTATCGAGCTGCGGGACGGAGTGATGCCCCTCGACCCAGCACTCCGGACGGGTCGCCGGGTGATCCTGGCGGCGCGCCGGCGCGGAGTGGTCGTCCGTCCTCTCGGCGACACAGTGGTGCTCAACCCGCCCCTCACCATGACCGACGCCGAAGCCGAGATCCTCGTCTCCACGGTGGCCGAGGCGATCCAGGAGGTGACCCGCGGCCCTGGGTGATCGTGACGGGAGGAAGGGCGAGCCAGGGCGAGTGACCCTGGTGACGTAGGGTCCTTTGGCCGTTACAGGGCTTCGACCGCGACGTCATCCCGCGCGCCCTTCGCGTCAATACGATCGATGCAAGGACTGGTCACAGGCGGCGGAGAGGCTGGGCTCGAGCTGGTGTGGCCGGAGGTATGACTTTTGGCTGGTCGGGTCGCGACCGCAGAGCGGTACCTGCCCACGCGCCTGTTGACCACTGTGCTGAACCGGGTCCGATGGTGGAGCCGATCCGTGGCGCGGCTGAGCCACGAGGCGCGATTCTGGGAGTTGCTGACTGAGGCCATGGGCGACCTCGGGCAGGGCTTGCTGGTCCTGGAGGGGGAACGCCCGGTGAAGATCAACGCCACCTGGGCCGCCATCACGGGGTACGAGCCCGACGAGCTGCTCGCCATGGACTCGCTCGCTCCCCTGCTCCCGCCCGAGGAGCGTGAAGCGGGAGTGGCGCGCCTGATCTCGGTCATCGGTGTCGCCGGCGGGCATAACCTCACCCTGCGCGTGGTCGCCAAGGACGGCCGCCCACTCTCGCTCGAGATCGCGGCCCGGACCGTGCACCTGAGGAGGGGAACGCGCACGGTCCTCCTGGTCCGCGACGTGACCGCCCGACGGCTCTCCGGCGAGCTGCGGACCATGCAGGTCGCGATCACCCGGATCCTCAACAGCTCACCGACCTTCGAGTCGGGTGCGCCGCGGATCCTCGAGACCATGGCGCGGGCCCTCGGGATGTGGGGCGGAGAGGCCTGGCTGCTCGATCGAGATCGCGGAGTGCTCGTCCGGCACGCCGCCTGGTGGACTCCGGCGCTGGACATGGGCGACTTCCACCATGAGCGCTGGGAGCTCGAGCTGGGGCTGGGCAGCCTCCTGCCCGGGCGCGTCTGGGCAGCGGCGGCGCCGGTGATCATCCCTGACCTCGCGGCCGACCCCGGCTTTCGCGACGCTCCGGCGGCCCGGGGCCTCACCGCCGCCGCCGGCTTCCCCGTTCTGCTCGACGACTCCGGAGTCGGGGTCATCGTCCTCCTCGGCCCCGGCGCGGGATTGCTCAGGCCCGCGATGGTCGAGGTGATGGTCGACTTTGGCCGCCAGCTCGGGCACGTGGTGGAGCGGCGGCGCACCGAGACAGCGCTCCGCGAGAGCATGGCGCGGCTGGCCGACGTCGCCGCGACCGACCCCCTGACCGGGCTGCGCAACCGGCGCGAGTTCGACCGGCTGCTGGCGACCATCCCCCGGCAGCGCTTCGCGATCTGCGCCATCGACGTCGACGGCCTCAAGCACGTCAACGATGAATTCGGCCATGAAGCGGGAGACGTCATGCTCCAGGCCGTCGGCCAGACGCTCAGCTCGATCCTTCGCGGCTGGGACGTGGTGGCGCGCGTCGGGGGGGACGAGTTCGCCGCGCTCATGGTCGGCATCGGCCCCGACGAGATCGCCGCGGCTGCGGAACGGATGCGCAACGCCGTGCATGCCATCTCTGTCCCCCACGGGCAGGCACGCGTCAGCATCGGCTGGGCGGTCGGCGAACCCGGAGCCGACCCCCGCGGGGTGGCGCGTCTCGCCGACTCCCACCTCTACCGGGCCAAGGAGGCGGGGCGGGACCGGGTCTCGGGCGGCACCATCGAGCTCGTGCCAGGGCTCTCCCGCCGCTCCGAGTGGGGAGCCCGGGTCGACCGGGCCATCACCCATGGCGACCTGCGGATCGTCTACCAGCCGATCTGCCGGCTGGACGACGGGACGGTGATCGGTCACGAGGCCCTGGCCCGTCCTCCCGAGATGAAGGCCGGAGAGAGCGTCGAGGACCTCTTCGCGGAGGCCCAGCGGAGCGGGCGCATGCGCGACCTGGATTGGCTGTGCAGGAGGCTCGCCATCGCCGGTGCCCCGTGGGGCGTGCTCCCGCACTGGTCGCTCTTCCTCAACGTCAGCGCCGTGACCCTGCTCGACCCCGTCCACGCCGCCGATCAGCTGCTCCTCATGCTGGAGGCGGCGGGGGGTCGCCCCGAGCAGCTGGTGCTGGAGATCACCGAGCGGGAGATCATCAGCGATCTCGCCCGGGTGCGCCAGGTCCTCACAACCTACCGCAACCACGGGGTGCGCTTTGCCCTCGACGACGTCGGCGACGGACACTCGACCCTGGAGCTGCTCAGCGCCGCGAATCCTGAGTTCATCAAGATCGCGAGGAGCCTGACCATGACCGCATCGCACGCCGGGTCGCGGGCCGCGATCAAGGCGGTGGTCTCCTTTGCGCTGGCGAGCGGAGCGGCCGTCATCGCCGAGGGCATCGAGAACGAGCTGGCGTCCCGCCAGACCCGGGACCTGGGAGCCGATCTGGGTCAGGGGTGGTGGCTCGCCCGGCCCACGGAGGCCGGCGTGCTGGAGGTGACCGGCACCCGGTCGGTGGGACGGCGCCTCCCGGAGCCCAGGTCGAGCTGAGGGCTCCCCGCCGGTCGTCGGGGCTCCGCCCCGCGTCCAGCCGGATGATCGACCCGCGCCACCCGGTCCTGTCAGGGACCACAGCCCGGTCGTAGTGCATCTGCGTCCGTCGCGGCGGTGCAGATGCATCCCCCCGCGCTGACCGCAGTCTGCGCACTGACGGTCGGCAGCTATTTCGGGTCCATTCGCGCACCCCATCGGGGACATCGGCGTCTATGCCGTGTGGCGCTCGGGAATGACCATGAGCAGCGCAGACCGAAGAGGCCTCACGCGCCAACGGCGGGCTCACGACAGGGACCCGGCCGTCGCGTGCTCACGAAGAGCGGAGGTATGCGACATGTACAACGGCTGGAGCTAGACCACAGAAATTCCTCATCCCCTTCGGGCGGGCGCCGCAGGGCGACCTACATCGGCGCCCGCCCATCTTCCCCTTGCCGGCGCCGGGGAGCCCGGGCCTCGACCGATGGGGTCGGACCCGGAACGGGTGACCGGTAGCGACACGGACCGAGATGCAGATGTCGACTGTGCCCGCCGTTCGGCCGGAACGCCCGGCCGGCAGGCCCCTGATGCGGCCCGGACCGGCCACCCGTTTCGTGGCCGGCCGTGCGATCTCCGACTGCGGCGACTGGCTCACCACGGTTGCGGTCGCCGTCGCCCTCTACACCCTCACCCATAGTCTCACCGCCCCCGCCCTGGCGATCCTCTTCCGGGTGGCGCCGCGGCCGGTGGGGACGCTGGCCGGCGGTCATCTCGCAGACCGATTCGGCCCCGTGCCGACGCTGGCCGTCCTCAACGTCTTCAGGGCCTGCATCACCGGCGCACTGGCGGTGGCACTTCGCGCCGACGCGATCCCGCTGGTGCTGGCGCTTCTGGCAGTGACCCAGGCCGCCGGCGGGGCCGCTCAGCCCGCCGGCCAGGCGGCGATCCCGCGGCTCGTGCCGGCGGCCAGAGTGGCTCGGCTCTACGCCGCGGTCAGCACCGTGGACTCAGCCGCCCTCGTCGTCGGCCCCGGGATCGCCGCCGGACTCCTCGGCCTCCTCGGGACTGGCTCGGCCGCCTGGCTGGTGGCCGCCGACGCCCTCAGCTTCCTGGCCCTGGCCGCCCTCCTCGCGGGCCTGCCCCGCCTCGGCCGAGCCGCCGTAGCGGAAGAGGAGGAGGGTGGGGCGGGCCCCTGGGCGGGGATCGGGCTGGTGTTGCAGCGACCCTTCCTGCGCCAGCTCGCCCTCGCCCAGCTCGGCATCTTCGCCACCATCACGTGCCTCCAGGCGGTCCTCCCCGCGGCGGCGCAGCAGCGCTTCGGCAGTGCGGCGTCAGCGGGCTGGGTGTACGCCGCGATCGGCGCCGGCAACGTGGTTGGCGCCCTGTTGCTGCTTGTGACCCGGCGTCGGGGGCTGGGAGCGCGGAGCATGGCCCTGCTGACGCTCGGCGAGCTGCTTCCGCTCGGAGCCTTCGCCCTGGTCGGCTCGGCGTGGGCCGACATCGGGCTGGCGTGGCTGAGCGGTCTGGCGTCGGCCCCTTACGAGATCCTGGCGATGACCGAGGTGGCCCGCATCGTCTCGTCGCACCGGCTCGGCCACGCGAGTGGCGCTATCTGGCTCTTCGGCTACGCCGGGATGCTGGCGGGCGGCCTGCTCGCCGTCGCCGCCGCGCCACGGCTCGGCTGGATGCCAACTCTCCTGCTGGCCTGGGCGGGGGGAAGCGCGGTGCTGGTCGCCGGCTGGCTCCGACCGCGGCGCAGCACCCTGGCCGTCCTCATCGGCCGCACCCAAAGACGCAGCCGGCGTCCGGAATCGGAGGGCGTGCGAGCCAGCAACGCAGCCCGGCAGGGCAGCTGAGCCGTGCAACATCTGATCGGGGTGAGGGCCCGCACCGATGGCGAGGCATCGGCGCGACGCACGATGTGGGCCGCCGCTCGCCTCTTTCACTCCGATGAGTCATATCCTCTGCTTGCTGTTATGCCCGAATTCGATACGGCTCCCGAGCTCGCGCTCTCGGCCACCCCGCTGATCCGGGTCCTGATCGTCGAGGACCACCAGATGTTTGCCGAGGCCCTCGCCCGGGCGCTCCGGGACGAGCCCGACATGCGGGTGGACGGCATCTCCCAGCGCCTCGACGACGCCCGTGAGTTCCTCCGGCGCAAACACGTCGACGTGGTTCTGATGGACTACCACCTGCCCGACGGCGACGGCATCGTGGCGGCCCGCTACATCCGCGACGAGCACCCGCGGACGCGGGTCATCGTGGTCAGCGCCGTCGAGGATCGCCAGGTCCTGGACGAGGCCCTGGTCGCCGGCTGCAGCGGATTCATCAGCAAGTCGGAGAGCCTCGACCACCTACCGAGCGCCATTCGCGGGGCGATGGTGGGCAACGTCGCGATCTCGCCGGCGATGATCGCCAAGCTCATCGCGCCCACCGCCGCGGCCCGCCAGGGCTATGGCGACGATCTCAGCCCGCGGGAGCTGGAGGTTCTCCAGCTCCTCGTCCAGGGGTGGGACAACGCGTCCATCGAGCAGCAGCTGTTCATGAGCCACGCGACCCTGCGCAACAAGCTCTCCCGGATCAACTCCAAGCTGGCGACCCACTCCAAGCTGGAGGCGGTGACCAAGGCGCTGCGTCTGGGACTGGTCCAGCTCGAGCGTGAGGAGGGCTCCCCGGAGCCCCGGGTCGCAGCGGTCCCGAGACCGCCGGTCTGACGCCGAACGGACCACAGCCCGGTCGACCGGTGATGCCGACAGCGGACGAGCCCGACCTGGGCGGGGGGCGGCTGCGCCGGCTGGCCCGTCGGGTGCCCCGGCTCCCGGAGGAGACACCCGGTTCTCCGGTCACCTACACCCCGGCGCTCGTCGCCTATGTGGGACTGCTGGCGGCCGGAGCCGTGGCCGCGGCGGGGGCCACCGTCCGGCTCCCGGCGGACTCGGCGCTGCTCGCGATGGGGGCGTGCGCGACCTTCCTGCTCGCCGCCACCGCGGTCCGGGTCCTCTCCGGGGCGGACAGCTACTGGTCGGCGTCGATCTTTGCCCATCTCGGGCTGACGCTCGCCGCCGGACCGATCGGGGCGCTGGTCGCCGCCGTCAGCGAATGCGCCGGCACCACCGCGCGCTTGCGCACGAACTGGTTCAAGAGCCTCTTCAACGCCGCCAATCAGTTTCTGAGCACGCTCGCCGCCTGGGCAGTGTTCCACGCCATCACGGGCGGTGGCACGGTCCTGGGTCCGGGCCTGGTCGCGGGTCTGGTGGCCGGCCTCGTCTCCTGGGTGGTCAACATCTGGCTGCTCGCCGGGGTCCAGTGGCTCACTCAACCGGGGATGCATGTGCTGGCTTATGTGGGGCGGAACGCGGCCTCCGTCCTCCCCTACTTCCTGGGCGCCGGCCTGACCGCGTTCGGGGGAGTCGTGCTGGTCGACCGGGAGGGGGCCGATGGCTTTCTCCTCCTCCTCGTCCCGGTGCTGCTGCTCCAGATGTCGCTTCTGGTGCTCTCGTCGCGCACCCATGCCGCTCAGCTGCAGCGGGAGGCCCACGCCCGCGAGAAGGAGCTGCTGCTCCGGCGGGCGCTGGAGGCCTCGGACGCAGAGCGCCACCGGATCGCACGCAACCTCCACGATGGTGTGGTTCAGGACCTGGCCGCCGTCACCCTCGGCCTCCGCGCACGCGCCGGGCAGGAGGAGAAGGGCGAGGCGATGCTTCACGCCGCCGATGCCACCGCCGAGGTGATCGACGAGCTGCGCACCCTGCTCCGCGAGATCGCCCCTCCAGACCTCGAGGAGATCGGCCTCGCCGCCGCCCTCAGCGAGCTCGCCGACCCCTTGCGCGACGCCGGGGTCGAGGTGACGATCGAGGTCGCCAGGTCGGCTGGCGAGGTCCGAGGGTCCGCGCTCACCGCCACGTTCCGGATCACTCAGGAGGCGCTCCGCAACGTCGACCAGCACGCTCATGCCCACCACGTCGAGGTGGCGGTCACCCAGGATGACGGAAGGCTCGACCTCCGGATCGTCGACGACGGCGTCGGCTTCACCGCCGAGAGGCGCCACCAGCAGGTGGAAGCCGGGCACCTCGGCCTCAGCCTGATCCACGACCTCGCGCGCGAGGCGGGGGGGGACCTGCAGATCCACTCGGTGCCCGATGCCGGCACCACCCTCCACGCCCAGCTCCCGGCGGACGAGGTCGGTGCCTCCCTCAGCGCCGAACACACGGCGTCGCAGCCCTGACCGCGACGGTCTCCTGTTCCTAGGGGAGCGCGCTGCCGACCTCGCGACCGGCGATGGCTGACGTGTAGACGCCCAGGAGGTCCGCGACGTACGCAGTGAGGCCGTGATGGGCGACGGCCCGGCTGCGGGCCGCCTCGCCGAGCCTCCGCCGGGCCTCGGGGTCGGCGCGCAGCCGTTCCATGGCGTCTCCCAGCGCGGGTTCCAGGGGGTAGACGGGGATGACCAGGCCGGCGCCGTCCAGCACTGCCCCGTGCTCCCCGGCATCGGTGGCGACGATCGCGCAACCCGCGGCCATCGCCTCCAGAAGCGCCAAGGACAGTCCCTCCGCTGTTGAGGGGAGGACGAAGAGGTCGGTCGCCCGGAGCAGCTCCAGGCGGTCCTCCATGCGCGTCACCATCCCCAGGAAGCGCACCGGCCCCTCGGGCCCGGCGATGGCGCGGAGCCGGCGATCCTGGCTCCCGTTGCCGGCGATGACCAGCAGGTGGTCGGCCGGCCAGCGGCGGGCGAGGAAGGAGTGGATCAGCTCCTCCACCCGCTTCTCCGGGTCCAGCCGGCCGAGGAAGGACACCACCATCGCAGCCCCCAGGGCCCGCTTCAGCGCAGAGGGCCCCGGGCAGATCCGCTCCGTGTCGACGGCGTTGGGCATCACCACGATGCGGTCCGGCGTGACCCCGACCCGCACCAGGAGGTCGCGCTGGTCATGGGAGAGGGCGATGCAGCGGTCGTACTCCTGGAGGTGGGCGGCGTGGTAGTGGTACAGGCGGCGCATCACCCGGCCCCGGGCGCTCTGGGCCGGAGCGTAAGGGAGGTGGCAGGTCGCCACCGTCGCCGCGCCCAGGCCGCGCCCCATCCGGGCGACCGCCCCGTCGAGGAGGGAGACGCTCACCGAGCAGTGGACGACGTCGGGGCGGAAGTCGGCGAGGGCACGCTCGATCCGGGCGAGGCTGCGCGGGGCCGGCAGCGTGACCGTCTTGAAGCGAACCCCCTCGAGCGGCACGACGTCCGCCACGGGAGTGCTGTCGCCGTCCAGGTCGTGGTGGAAGAAGCGGATCTCGCAGCCGGCGGCTGCCAGGGCGGTGACCGTCTGATCGCTGTAGGCGGTGAGCCCGTCGGCCCGGCGTCCTCCGGCGTGCCCGAACCAGGCCACCCGCATCGCCACGCCCGAACCCTCCTCGTCTCGCGAGCCGGCCCGCGGAAGTGAGCTGCGCCGGGTAGCCTACGCCGGCCGGCGCAGGTTCGGCCGGCACTCCCATCTATGATCCACTCCTCTGAGACTTCACGGCGGAGATGCCATCGAGACGAGATCGGGCGAGGCCGCCCGGGTGACGGATCATCACGGCGGGGAGCCCTGGGGGCAGCCGCTGGGCGCCCCGGTCGCTCGCACAGTGGGCGCTCCGATCCAGAGCACGTCCCCGCCCTCTCCCCTCCTGCGTGTGATCTGGGGTGGGGTGGCGAAGTCGGCTCAGGCGCTCGGCTGGCAGCGCTACCTCGCCGTCGACGCCATCGCCGCCGCGGCCTCCCTGGCAAGACCCGGCAGGGTCGAGGCGTGCGCCGCCCGTCACCGGCGGGCGGATCCGAGCCTCGGGCGGCGAGCCTCCCGGGCCCGGGCGCGGGCCTCCTACCGCGAGTACTTCCGCACCTGTCTCGACCTGATGTGGGCCGACGCCTTGACGATGGAGACGGTGCGCCGGCTCCACCCCATCGACGGGTGGGAGCACATCCAGCGGGCCCAGGAGGAGCACGGGTCGGGCATCTTCTGCCTGGCTCATTTCGGCAACTGGGATATGGCGGCGACCATGGCGCTCTCTCGGGGACTGGCCCTGACCACGGTGATGCGCGACTTCAGCCCGGCGTTCCTGAATCAGGTGATCGTCTGGGCTCGCGAACGCCGCGGTCTGGAGGTCTTCACCCCCGGCCGCGCCGCCCGGGGCCTGCTGCATGCTCTCCGGCACGGCCGCTTCCTCGCCCTCCTCGCCGACATCCCGGAGGGGGGACCGACCGTCGAGGTGCAGTTCCGAGGCGGCCCCGTCCTCTTCAGCACCGGCCCGGCGTCCATGGCGCTGCACACCGGGTCACCGCTGCTCCCGGCCATCTGCTACCGGGTCGACCGCCACTACCGGATCCTGGTCGACCCGCCGGTACCGACCGGCACGATCGCCGAGATGACCCAGACCCTGGCCGACCGGCTCGACGTGCTCATGGCGGTCGCCCCGGAGCAGTGGTACCCCTTCAACCCCGTCTGGACCGACGAGGTGTAGCGGCACTCGACGGCCAGATGCGGCCGGTGGCCGGCCGGCGGCCGGCCGAGAGGGCCTCAGGGATCGGTGCGGTGCCCGACCAGCGGCCGTCCGGGGCGGCGGTCGTGGAGGATCCGGTCGAGGACGACGTGCTGGCCCCGCCCGAAGTGGTTGACGTCACCGACCACCCCATCCAGCCGCCGGGCGAGGATCAGCAGCAGAAGCACGGCCAACCCCACCGGGAGCGCCCAGCCGGCCCGGAGCGGCGTGAGGGCCAGGACCACCCCCGCGAGCGGCAGCACGATGAACCCTGCCAGCACGCCCTCGGCGATCCTGCCCCGGAGAGCGCCGGCCGCGAAGCAAGCGAGGAGCACAGCGAGGGCGATCAGGTTGAGGCCGGCGACCGCGCCCGTCGACACCGCCACCCCGCGTCCGCCGTCGAAGCGGAGGAAGAGTGACCAGCCGTTGCCGACGACGGCGACGATGCCGATCAGCACCAGGCCGGTGCCGGTGATGCTCCCCACGTAGCGGCCGAGCAGGACAGGGAGCAGTCCCTGGACGAACTGGATAGGTCCGACCACCGCCGCCAGGGCAAACCCGGCGTGACGGTAGATGTTGGCGGTCCCGACGTTGCCAGAGCCGTACCCCCGGATGTCGAGGCCGAGCCGGCGCCAGCGGGTCACCCAGTACCCCACCGGGAGGCTGCCGATGAGGTAGGCGGCGGCACAGAACGTGACCAGGGTCCAGTCGGCGCTCATGTCTCCTCCGCCGATCCCGCGGCCGTACGGCCGGGGACAGTCCGCAGCCTCAGGCCACGGCTATCATCTTAGGAAGTGGCTTCCCCGTGGGGCATGGCCTCCGACCGGCACACCGGGCAGTCTGGGGGACCCCTCACGACCAGCTCAGGGAGTGACGTGGATCATCGTGCACGCGGCCAGTGGGACTAGCAGGCCCGCGGTAGCCGTGGAGGGCTCCCCCGCCGCTCGCACGCGACCGGCCGGTGCCGCCTGGGGCGCTCCAACCCAGGCGTGCGCGCTGGTGACGGGAAGCGGCGCGCTGGTGCCGCACGAGTTGGCCTGCACGGTCGGCGTCGTCGACCTCCCAGTCCGGATCGGCGATCAGCAGATCGACGTCCGCAACGACGAGGAGCTGCACCAGTTCTATGCGCGGCTGCGCAACGGCGAGACCCCCGAGACCTCGACCTCGCCGCCCGGTGAGTTCCTGGAGACGTTCCGCCGCTGCCAGGCCGAGAGGATCCTCTGCCTGACCATCCCGGCGCGCTGGAGCGGCATGGACGACAGCGCACGGCTCGCTGCCCGGACGCTGGCCGAGGAGGAGGGGCGAGAGCGCGTCACGGTCGTCGACACGGGGACCGCCGCCGCCGGCCTGGGACTGATCACCCGGGTCGCCGCCCATCTCTGCATGGACGGTGCCGAGTTTCCCGAGGTCCTGCAACGGACCGAGCGCGCGATCCGCGAGGTGAGGATGTTCGGCGCGCTGGAGGCCCTTGAGTTCGTGGCGCGGAGCGGCCGGATCAACGCCCTTCTGGCCGGGATCTCGGACAGCCTCCACGTGCGCCCGGTCTTCCGGCTGAGCAACGGCCAGACCGGCAGGGTGGCTCTGACCCGCACCCCCTCAGGGGTGCTCTCCGCACTGGAGAAGACGGCGCGTGACCTCCCCGGCCGGCTCCGCATCCTCGTCTTCCACGCCGACGCCGAGCCGCTCGCCACCGAGCTGGAGGCACGTCTCCGCCAGGTCTGCGACGTCGCCCACTGCGAGATCATCGCTCTGGACCCGATCATCGGAACCCACACCGGTCCGGGGGCGGTCGGGTACGCCGCCCTTCCCCTCCTGCCGAACGAGATCGATGACCGCCGCGACAGCGGCGAGAGCGTGGAAGCGGATCAGTGACGAACTGTCCGCGCCCCATCCTCCGGTCAGCGTCCCGAGCCACGCTTTTCCGATGAGCCGCGCCCACCGCGTGCGCCTGATCATTCAGGCAGGGGTGACCATCGGCATCCTGGTCGCCCTGATCCTCATCCTCAATCCGGGTCAGCTCGGTCAGGACATCGCGCGCTTCCCGATCATCATGGTGCCCGCTGCGATCGGGCTCACCGCCTGCTTCTACCTCACCAAGGGACTCCGCTATCACCAGCTGCTCCGCAGCGAGTCGATAGCCGTCACGCCGCGGGCCTCGGTGCTCTTCACCGTGGGCGGCGAGGCCTTCGGTCTGCTGCCCTTCGGCGAGCTGGCCCGGGCCGAGCTGGCCAGCGAGGCAACCGGTGCCCCGATCGGCACCACGATGGCCGCGGTGACCGTCCAGGAGCTGCTCTATACGACGGTGATCGTGGCCGTGGCCATCCCCGGCGCGCTCGCCTATGCCGCCGGGATCTCCGGGATCGCCGTCTCCCTCGCCGGGATCCTCGCGATCGTCGGCATCCTCACCATCGACCCGGTCTTCAGCGCCGTCCTCCGCGTGGTTGCGCACATCCCGGGGGCGCGGCGGGCCACCCGCCAGCTCGAGGTCCTCCACGAGCACGTGGTACGGCTGATGCGGCGCCCCGAGACCTGGCTCTGGCTCATCCTCAGCGTGCTGGGCGCCCTCTTTGAGCTGACCCTCTTCTGGCTGATGGTGCGGGGAACGAGCGGCGTGGCGGTCCCCTGGGTGACCACCACCTTCATCTACGGCGCCGCCTATCTGGCCGGAGCCGCAACCAGCCCGGGCGGCGGGGTGGGTGGCTTCGAGAGCACCGCGATCGCCCTGCTCCACACCCAGGGGGTGCTCGGTCCGGCCGCGGTGGCGGCCGCCCTCCTCCAGCGCGCCGCCGACAAGGGCGTGATCACCCTCGCGGGCTTTGCCGCCTGGTTCTGGGTGCAACGGCACATCCGGGTCCGCCGCGGTCTCCTGCTCGGCACCGGTGAGAGTGCGGCTCCCGCTCCGCGAACAGTCTCGATCCCCGTGGCAGTGCCGGTGCCGGTCGCCGCCGCGGCTCACCCGCCCGCCCCACCGCGGATTCCACCGTCGACGCAGGCCACCGCGCCGGTGGCCGCGCCCATCGGGGCGGTGGCGGCACTGACCAGACCGGTGGTGGCGGCGCTCTCGGCCAGGCCGGACGTGCTGGTCGCCCATCCGGCGGGCCACGGGGGCCCGCACTCACCCTGAGGCCGCGCCGGGGCGCTCAGCCGGCGAGCGCGCGCAGCGTCTGGATGAGCGTGTGAGCTCCGCACGGCGGAGGGGATGGCGGGTCCGTGATCGAGGTTGCCGTCAAGCCCGGCGTGTCACTTCGTACCGGAGGAAGAGGTGGTCGCCCGACCGGCGCAGCGAGCGCAGGCGGAGCCGCGGCGCCTCGCCGGGGGCAAAGGCGGTGCCGGCGACCAGCCCGGGCCGGGGAGCCTGCCCGGAACGGCCGGCGAGCTGGGGGGCCACGGTCAGGAAGAGCTCGTCCACCCAACCGCCGGCGAGGAGCTGCCCGAAGAGCAGGGGGCCGCCCTCACAGAGGATGGTGACGGCGGCGAGGTGGGTGCGCACCGCCTCGACGATGGCACCGGCGGGGATCTTGTCCGCGCCGCCGGCGACGGCGACTCTCACCCGGGGGTGCATCCGAGGGAGGCGCGTCGCGCCCCCTTCGGTGGTGATGACCAGGACCTCGCCTTCGGGACGGCGGAGCGCGGGGTGGGCGGCCGGCAGGGCGCCGCTCCCAGTCACCACGGCAAGCGGCGGCGGGCCATCGGCGCCGGTGAGCCGCCGCCGGTGGGTGGCCAGCTCCTCCGCGAGGTCCCGCATCGGGGTGCTCGGGGTCCATTGGTGGTGGGGATCGTCGCGGAGGGTGCCGGCCCCGATCAGAACGCAGTCGGCGGCGCAGCGGAGCAGGGCCATCAGGAAGCGATCGGCGGGGCTGTGGAGGCTGACCGCCATGGCGCCCTCCCCGCTGCCATCGCCGAAGGCGGTGACCCCGTCGGCGGTGGCCACGAAGTTTGCGATCAGGCGGGGACTGTCGCGACGCACCCGAAGGGGACCGGCGTAGAGGCGAAGGAGCGGGTCGTCCGGCGGCGGGCCCTCATCCTCGAGGGCGACCTCGAACCCGTCGGCCTGGGCAAAGCGGGCCAGGGCCTCGGCGGTCATCCCGGAGGGGCGGCGAAGGGCCGGGGGCGGCGGGTAGTCACGCAACTGGGATAATGGCCCACTCGGGCTGGTCCGCCGCGCGCCCGTCTCACCCAGCCGACGTAGCTCAGTGGTAGAGCAGCGGTTTCGTAAACCGCTGGCCGGGAGTTCGAATCTCCCCGTCGGCTCCAAGGGCTCCAAGGGTGAGCTTCAGAGTTCCCGTCGCCGCGCACGGGCGAAGGCGGCGTCGCCGCCTCCGCCAGAGAGCTCAGGGTTGGGTGAAGACGATCTCGCCGTCATGCCACTCGGGATCGCTCTCCAGGAGTGCCCGAAAGCGCCGGTAGTTCGCATCCGTCTCCGGCCTGTTGGCGTTGGCCCTGTAGATCTCCTTGCTGTCCCAACGGCCGGCGACCCAGTACTCCTGGGGATCGGCGTCCGACCGGTAGGCGATCACTCCCAGCGAACCCGGCGGGATGTCGCTCATCATCTCCGTGAAGAGCTGCTCGAGCTCCTGCTGCCGGCCGTCCTTGACCCGCCAGCGCGAAACGCTTCCGTACATGTGACATCACTCCATGGCGAGATTGGGTCGCGCACGACGCGCGCGAGTGTGGGCACCGAGATCATATCGGACCGCACCATTCCCCAGATATGCCTGTCAGCCGTTCTCGAGACCGTGCCGGCTCCACTCCGCACAGGCCCCCGGGCCCCGCGTGGGGGTGCAGCCAACGCATCCGGTGCAGTCGTCTTCGACCAGATGATGCCTACCGCGCGCGCATCCGGTTGCTGCGAGGGTTGTGCTCCAGCTCGGCCAGCCCCAGGGCTTCCAGCAAGGGCGGCAGGTACACGCCGAAACGCCCGCGCAGCCCCTTCTTGAGCCCGTACCAGCCGCCTACAGGATTGGACGGCGATCGGCCCCAGGCCTCCACTGTGCCATCCGGTGCGGGCTTCTGCTCGTCGGTGCCCCCCAGGGGCATCCAATCCCCGTGCGCCTTCAGCATCGCATGGAGGTCATCGACGGCGGAGAGCAGGTAGCGCAGCTGCGTTCCTCCGACCTGGCATACCAGTTCGGCAGGTTCGGCCGACCTGTCCTCATACATCTGGTAGTCGGACGTCCCCGGTGCGGTCTTCAGCATCCAGGGGTCGTCCCGTGTCCCCGAGCCGGTGGCACTCGACATGGCATCTCCGATCAGAATGGTCGTACCCGGCCACTCACTCGTCGCGTGGGCCCCGCGAGAGTGACGCACCCACATGGTATGGGGACGGGAGGGCCTAATGTCTACCAATAGAGTGCGGGTGCCGGCCCTGCGGTCACAATGTGCGCCATGCGCGTCTCGGTGAAGGCCGACTATGCGGTCCGGGCGGCGATCGAGCTGGCGGCCCACGGGCCGGGCACGGTCAGCGCGGAGCACATCGGTGAGTTCCAGAACATCCCGCTCAAATTCCTCCAGAACATCCTTGCCGAACTCAAGGAGGAGGGGCTGGTGATCAGCCACCGGGGAGTGGGCGGCGGGTTTGAGCTGGCGCGGGATCCCGGCACCATCACCCTGGGCGACGTCATCCGGGTGATCGACGGGCCGCTGGCCCGGGTGGGCGACTACCGCCCGGACCAGCTGGCCTACACCGGGCACACGGAGGCCCTCCGGGACGTGTGGATCGCGGTCAGGTCCTACATCCGGGATGTGCTCGACGAGGTCAGCCTCGCCCAGGTGGTCCGCGGCGACCTCCCCCCGGTGGTGACCAGCCAGACGGCGCTGCGCGACGCCTGGGTGCCGCGGATCAAGATCGACCCCCACCAGTCGCCTCACCTGGGGGTCCCGGGCCACGGCGGCCGTCATGGCACCGGCGGAGCCCCGCATGCCGGGCATGCCGGCCCAGAGCTTGCCCGAGCCCCGCTGGCCGCCACCGCCGTGCCCCCCACCGCCTGCCAGCCGGGCGGGTCCCCGCCGGTCGCCGAGGAGGCCGCCGTCAGACCCCCGAGGTGACCTGCGGGCGGCCGATCCGGGAGGGTCCCCGTCCAGCGCTGGATCGGTGACGAAACCCCCCGGACGGCGGGCTTCTGTTACCGTCATGGCCAGTCGACCACGTCGACGGCATCTTGGCGAACCCTCTCCCCCGCTTCCGGCGGGGTCCTCAAGAACGCTTCCCACCCCTGAGAGGGGCCAGCGCGGTCCAGCCGCCACGACCCGGCCAGGCTGGTGTGCGCCCGGAGAACCCATGACATCGTTTGCAGAACTCGGAGTGCGCTCGCGCACCCTCGAATCGCTCACCCGGCAGGGCATTGACGCCCCCAACGAGGTGCAGCGCGAGGCACTCCCCCACCTCCTGGCCGGCCACGACACCGTCGTCGAGGCGCCCACGGGCTCGGGAAAGACCCTCGCCTTCGCCGTCCCGATGATCGAACGGCTGCGTGGCCACCAGCCCCGGGGACCGCGCGCCCTGGTGGTCGGTCCCACCCGGGAGCTCTCCCTGCAGGTCGCCTCGGTGATCGCGAGCCTCGACCGCGCGCTGCGGGTCGCCGTCCTCTATGGGGGCGTCGGCTACGGAGCGCAATACCAGGCCCTGGCGGGCGGTCCCGACATCGTGGTCGGATGCCCCGGCCGGATCCTCGATCTCGTCGGGCAGGGTCGGGTCAACTTCTCCGCGGTCGAGTACCTGGTGCTGGACGAGGCGGATGAGATGCTCGACGCCGGCTTCGCCCGCGACGTGGAGCGGATCATGAGCCTCTGCGCGGCCGGATCCGCCCGCCAGACCGTGCTCGCCTCGGCGACCATGCCCGACTGGGTGCAGCGGATGATCGACCGCCATCTCCGCGCGCCGCAGCGCGTACGGGTCAACGCCGATGCCGAGCCCACCCTCGAGCACGGTGTGCTCCACGTCGACGACGAGCAGCGCATGGACTCGCTGGTGACGCTGCTCAAGCTGCAGCCGGCCGGCTCGGGGACGATCGTCTTCACCCGGACCAAGCACGGCGCCAAGAAGCTCGCCCACAAGCTGGACGCGCTTCACGTACGCGTTGCCGAGCTTCAGGGCAACCTCTCCCAGAATGCCCGCGAGCGCTCCATCGGCAGCTTCCGCGACGGCGACGTCGACGTCCTGGTGGCCACCAACGTGGCCGCCCGCGGCCTCGACGTGCCCCACGTCGGCCTGGTCGTCAACTACGAGCTCCCCGAGACGGCACTCTGGCTGACCCACCGGATCGGCCGCACCGCGCGCAACGGCGCCGCGGGAAGGGCGATCACGCTGCTCTCGACCTCCGACGCGGAGCAGTGGCACAAGCTGCAGCGCGGCGGCGCACCCCACCTGCCACGACTCCACGCCGAACCCCTCCTCGCCCGCGGCGAATGGCTCTACCTGGCCGAGAACGAGAGCCCGGAGCCGGCATTCCGGCCGGTCCAGCCGGTCCGGACGGGCCTCCCGCGCCGCCCCATCGGGTCGTTCCGGCGCCGGCGCCCGGCTCCCCATCGCAGCGCCGCCTGAACGTCTGACCTGGATCGGTGGGTAGCGCGAAGGCGGGTCTCGGCGGGTAGGATCAATTGATTCAGCCTCGGCCCACGCCCATCGGGGGAGACCAGATGTCCGCTCCAGAGTCCGGGAAGGGGGGAGCCCCGGCGGTCGGCCCGCCCTGGCGGCGCGCCCACGCGGGCCGCTTTGAGCAATCGGTGATCGAGAGCGCCGCCCTGCGGAACAATCCGCTGGGCGACCCCTTCGTACGGCCGATCGAGGTTTACCTGCCCCCCGGCTACGACGACCACGCCGACCAGCGCTACCCGTCGGTCTACGTCATCCAGGGGTACACCGGCCAGCTCGACATGTGGCATGGCCGCAGCGCATTCCGTCCCAACTTCCCCGAGCTCTGCGATGCCCTCTTCAGCGGCGAGGACGCCCCGCCCCCGGTGGTCGTGGTGTTCGTCGACTGCTGGACCTCGGTGGGTGGCAGCCAGTTCCTGGACTCGCCGGCGATCGGCATGTATCACACCCACCTCTGCGAGGAGGTGGTGCCCTGGGTGGACGCCCGGTACCGGACCCTCGCCGCCGCCGCCCATCGCGGCATCGCCGGCAAGTCGAGCGGCGGATACGGCGCCATGGTCACCTGCATGCTCCGACCCGACCTCTTCGGGGGGATGGCCGACCACGCCGGCGACGCGGTCTTCGAGAACTGCTACCTGCCCGACTTCCGCAGGTGCGCCCGGGTGCTGCGCGACCGCTACGGGGGCAGCTACGACAGCTTCTGGGCGGACTTCCGCTCCCGCCCGGCGATGAGCCGGGACGGCGACGGTGAGCTGGCCAATGCCTGGGCGATGGCCGCCGCCTACTCCGCCGACTCCGACGGCACGGTCCGGCTGCCCTTCGACACCGCCACCGGGATGCTGATCCCCGAGGTGTGGGAGCAGTGGTTGCAGTGGGACCCGGTCCGCATGGCCCCGAGGTACGCCGACGCCCTGCGCTCGCTGCGCGCGATCTACATCGACGGCGGTCGCAGCGACGAGTGGTACCTGGATCTCGGAGGCGACGCCTTCCGGCGAGCGCTGGAGCAGATCGGGGTCACCGACGTCAGGTTCGAGCTCTTCGAGGGCGGCCATGGGTCGATCGAGTACCGGTACCCGATCGCGCTGCGCTACCTCGCGGAGCGGCTTTCGCCCGCCGCCGGCTGAGCCGGGTCGATCCGCGGCCGGCGGACGAGGTCGCCAGTCCGGTGCGGCCGGGCCGCCCCGCCGCTCTGCGTCAGGGAGTCAGCCGGCCTTGTACCCGAAGCGGCGGAGCATCTCCTTGCGCTCGGCGATCTCGGCCTCACCCTCGATCCCCCGGCTGCGCACGCCGTCGGCCACCCCGAGGATGGCCCGGCCGTGGTCGGTGTCGGCGACGATCACCTCGACCGGGTTGGCGGTGGCGCAGTAGATGCCGCAGACCTCCTGGACCGCCCGCACCGCCGGGAGCACGTTGATCGGGAAGGCGTTGCCGAGCAGGATGAGGAAGGCGTGGCCGGTGCCCAGCCGCATCATGGTGCCGCGGGCCAGGTCGGTGAGCTCATCGTCCGTGCCGCTCCACCGGACCAGCGCCGGCCCCGAGGCCTCACAGAAGGCGAGCCCGAACTTGATCCCGGGCACGGCTCCCACCAGCGCCTCGTGGAGGTCCTCCACCGTCTTGATGAAGTGGCTCTGGCCGAGGATGAGGTTGACGTCTTCGGGTTTGTGGATGGCGACCGAGGTGATCTCCATGGGCGACTCCTGACATCGCGGCGGGACGGCCTGGCGGCACTCTACGCCGCGAGGGACGCAGGCACATCAGTGCTCCGACCGGTCGGGGAGCTGCCTCTCTCATGTGAAATCTCTTCGTGACGAAATATTCGTGACGAAGGAAATCTCAATGAGGTCGAGCGCCGGCAGGGAACCGCAAGGATCGGCGGCGACAATGGCGGCGAGGTCTCGGGGCGTTCGCGGGGAAGCAGAGACAACTGCCGACGGGCAGCACCGGCCCGTATCCGTCCCCTCACCTCGCCCGTTCTCATGAGAAGAGTGCCCGAGACCCCGCAGGTGGAGCGGAACGCCCCACCCCCGCCCGATCGGTCCATTGGTGCCGTTGCCCGGCCCCAGAGTGCCGCCGTTGTCCTGCGCGAGGTCGGCGCCGTTGACGTGCGCGAGGGCGGCGCCGTTGCCCTGCGCGAGGGCGTTGGCGGTGCGCCCGAGCTCCCGCCGCGCCCATCGGCGGCGCCGGGCCGGCGGCGGTCGCCCCGATGGAGATACCTGTTCCGAAGCATGCTGGCGCTCCTCCTCATCCCCGCGGCGGTCCTGGCAGGTGCCGAAATGGCCACCCCGGAGGTCTCCGGGGCCCCCGCGCTGGTCACCGCCATCGACCGCGCCCACGGCTCCGCACCGGTCCCGGTCGAGCCCTCCTGGCGCGTGTCCGAGGCGATGGTGGCGGCCGAGGACGGCACCTTCTACAGCAACGACGGCATCGACGCGGCCGGGCTCGGCCGGGCGCTCTGGGGATGGCTCACCGGTGTGGACGAGGGCGGCAGCACGATCACCGAGCAGCTCGCCAAGGTCCTCTACACCAACGGCCGGACCGGGGTCCCGGACCGGGTCGCGCAGGTCGCGCTCGCCCTCAAACTCGACGGCCACTACACCAAGACGGCCGTCCTCAGCATGTATCTGAGCGCCATCTACTTCGGCAACGGCGACTACGGGGTGCTGGCGGCCAGTGAGGGTTATTTCGGCCTCTCCCCCGATCGGCTGAGCTGGGGGCAGGCGTCGCTCCTCGCCGGGCTCCCCCAGGCGCCGAGCCTGCTCGACCCCCTTCAGCACCTGGCGCTTGCCCGGCAGCGCCAGGCCTACGTGCTCGACCGCCTGGTCTCGAGCGGGGTGCTGACCCGGGCCCGGGCGGCTGCGGCCGCCGCCGCGCCCCTGGACCTCCGCTGAGCGCAGCCGCGCCTCGCGCTCGCGGAGCCGCCCCACCCGGGGCGGGCCGAGGGGGTGCAGCCCGAACCGCCCCGCCGAGCGGCAGAGCGGGGCGGTCAGCCAGTGAATAGAATTCGCAGCGTCCCCATAGCCCGGCTGCCACCCCGAAGGAGACCCCCCATGAGCGTGTTCCGGCGCTTCAGCAACATCGTCCAGCAGAAGTCCAACGCCGCCCTGGACAAGATGGAGGACCCATCCCAGGCGATCGACCTCTCCTATCAGCAGCTCCTGGAGCAGCAGCAGAAGCTGCGCACCGCACTGGTTGAGGCCACCACGGGCCAGAAGCGGGTCGAGAACCAGGCCAAGACGATGGACGCCCGGATCGCCTCGCTGAACGACGCCGCCCAGAAGGCCGTCTCCGCTGGCAAGGACGATCTGGCCACCCAGGCATTGACCCAGGCCGAGGTGCTCCAGCAGCAGCGGCAGGCCCTGGACCCCCAGATCGAGACGCTCAGCGCCCAGGTTCAGAAGCTGCAGGTGGCGCGGCAGAAGTACGAGGCCAAGGTGCAGTCGTTCGCCACCCAGCGGGAGTCGCTCAAGGCCTCGTACGAGGCGGCCAAGGCGACCAGCACGGCCGGAGACACCCTCGCCGGCATCGGCGAGCACACGAGCGACGCGGCGATGATGATGCAGCGCGCCCAGGACAAGATCGCCCGCACCCAGGCGCACGCCGACGCCGTCGACGCCCTGCTGGAGAGCGGCACCCTGGACACCCCGCTGCTCACCGGCGGCACCTCCACCCTCGAGGACCAGATCAGCGCCACCGTCGTGGACAGCAGCGTGCAGGCGAAGCTGGCGGCGATGAAGCAACAGGCGGCGCTTCCCGCTCCAGCCGCGACGGCCCCGGCGGCCATCAGCGCGCAGGGCATCGTGGTCCGCATCCACGGCGATGACCAGTACCGCCTGGAGGCATCGCTCCAGTCCGACCTGGACATGTACGACCACCGGCTGGTGGCCGCGGTCGAGGCCAACGACGACGCCGCGTACCACTCGATCCTCCGGGACGTCACCACGTTCGTGAAGGAGAAGGGGGTCGTCCTCGGCGGCGCCGATGTCACCAAGAGCGACATCATCCTGCCGAGCGACGACATGCCCCTCGGCGAGGTGGCCGGCATCCTCCACACCCCCGAAGGCTCGGTCGCCTAGCAGCTCCCGGTCACGCTGATGAGCGGAGCCGCGACGGCGATGCCGGAACCGCTGGTGTTGGTGGTGCCCAACTTCAGCGAGGGTCGCCGTGCCGAGGTGATGGACGCCATCGTGGCAGCGATGACGTCCGTCCCCGGCATCACGCTGCTCAACCGCCAGTCGGATCCCGACCACAACCGGCTGGACACCACCCTGATCGGCTCGCCGGAGGCCGCCCGCGCCGCGGCGATGGCGGGAGCCGCCAAGGCCGTCGAGCTGATCGACATGGAGCAGCAGCACGGCAGCCATCCCCGGATGGGAGCGGTCGACGTGATCCCCTTCATCCCCATCCGGGGGGTGACGATGGACGGCTGCGTGGAGCTGGCCCGGAGCTTTGCACGCGAGCTCGCCGAGCGCCTCTCGCTCCCCGTCTACCTGTACGAGCGCGCCGCCCTCACCCCGGAGCGGGCCAGCCTGGCCGACGTCCGCCGCGGCGAGTACGAGGGCCTCCGGGCGGATGTGGCCGAGGGAAGGCGGCTTCCGGATCTGGGCCCCCACCGGCTCGGAAAGGCCGGAGCCACCGCGGTGGGGGCGCGACCGCCGCTCGTCGCCTTCAACGTCTACCTGAGCGGCACCGATGAGCACGCCGCCAAGGAGGTGGCCAAGCGGGTCCGGGAGCGATCCGGCGGCCTGGTGCACGTCCGCGCGATCGGATTCGCGGTCCCGGAGCGCGCCTGCGTCCAGGTCTCGATGAACCTGCTCGACCCGCTGGCCACACCGCCATATCGAGCTCTCGAACTGGTACGGCTGGAGGCGGCTCGCTTCGGCATGCACGTGCTCGACACCGAGATCGTCGGGCTCATCCCTCAGGCTGCACTCGCGGAGTCCGCCGCCCACTACCTGCAGCTCCGCGGCTTCAAAGCCGACGCCCAGGTGATCGAGACCCTGGTGGCCGGCCACGGGCGTGGCGCCCCGGGCGGCGAGACGGGGGCCGAGCCGGCGGGAGGCGGGATCAGGACGATGGCCCTGGATGGCTTCCTGGAGGCCCTCGCCTCGGAGCGGCCGACTCCCGGCGGGGGCGTGGCGGCGGCCATGGCCGGTGCCACGGGCGCAGCGCTGCTCGCCATGGTGGCGCGGCTCACCAGCGGACGGAAGGGTTATGAGGGCCTCGAGGGCCGGATGGCCGAGGTGGCTGCCCTGGCGGACGCGGAGCGCGCCGCCCTGACCGCCCTCGCCGACCGGGACGCGGCCGCCTTCGACGCGGTGATGGCGGCGTACCGCCAGCCCCGCCGCACGGACGCGGAGCGGGCGGAGCGCACCGCGTCGGTGCAGTCGGCGCTGACCAGGGCGGCCGAGGTGCCGCTGGAGGTGGCCCAGCGCGCGGCGGCCCTCCTGCCCATCGCGCGGGAGCTGGCCGAGACGGGCAACGCCAATGCGATCTCCGACGCCTACTCGGCCGGCCAGCTGCTCCACACGGCGGTTGCCGGCGGCCTGGCCAATGTCAGCGTGAACCTCGCGGCGATGGCCGGTACGTCACGCACCGACATGCTGCGGAGCGATGCGCAGCGGGTGCGGAGGGGGGCGGCAGCGCAACTCGCCGCGGTGGAGACGGCGTTCGCCTCGCGGCTCTCCGGCCCAGCCTGAACGACCGCCCGGCGGGACAGCTCAGAGGGCGCCGCGTGCGTGCAGCGCTGCCAGCTCTTCGGAGGAAACCCCCAGCAGCTCGGTGAGGACGGTGTCGGTGTCGGCGCCGAGCGGCGGGCTGGGCACCGGCTCGATCGGAGAATGCGAGGAGAAGCGCACCGGCTGCCCGAAGTAATCGACGCTGCCCGCAACCGGGTGATCGAAATGGACCAGGGCGTGGCGGGCCGCGACCTGCTCCGAAGCGACGGCCTGCGAGTAGTCGAGGATCGGAGAGGTGGGGACACCCCGGCGCTCGGCTTCGGCGACGACCTCGGCGACCGGACGTCCGGACGTCCACGCCTCGATGGCGCCGCGCACCTCCGCCTCATGCTCGGTGCGGAGGGCGTCGGTCGCGTAGCGGGGGTCCGTGGCCATCTCCGGCCTCTCGATGAGCTCAGCGACACGCGCGAAGAGGGTGTCATTGGCAGCCGCGAGGATGACCTCGCCGTCGGCGGCCTGGTAGACGCCAAACGGTGTCGAGACCGGGTGACGGTTGCCGACCCGGGAGGGCGCCACCCCGCTCACGTCGTACTGGCTCTGCACGGTGACCTCCAGCGCCAGCAGGCTCTCCAGCATCGAGACATCGAGGTGGGTGCCCCGGCCGGTGCGGGTGGCCTCGAGGAGGGCGGTCACGATGCCGAGGGCGGCGAAGACACCGGCCGTGATGTCGCCGATGGACTCCCCCACCTTGGTCGGTGGCCCGTCGGGGTGGCCGGTCACGCTCATCAGCCCTGACGCCGCCTGGACGATCAGGTCGTAGGCGGGGAAGAGGGACATTGGTCCCGACTGACCGTAGCCGGAGATGCTCGCGTAGACGATCCCGGGGTTGGCGGCGGAGACCGCCGCGTAGTCGATCCCCAGATGCTCGGTGACGCCCGGGCGGAAGTTCTCGAGCAGGACCTGCGACCGGCCGGCGAGGCGGAGGAGCAGCTGCCGGGCACCGGCATCCTTGAGGTTCAGGGTCACGCTCTGCTTGCGCCGGTTGAGGATGTCGAAGTAGATGCTCTCGCCGTTGCGGAACGGTCCGATGTGACGGGCGTCGTCGCCGTGACCGGGCACCTCGATCTTGATGACCTCGGCACCCAGGTCGGCGAGCAGCGAACCGCAGTAGGGACCGGCGAGCATCCGGGAGAGGTCCAGCACCCGGACGCCGCTCAGAGGTCCGGCCCCCGCGGCGGAGGCCGAGGGCACCTCGGGATGCGCGGTCATCGCGCGAAAGCTCCGCGGTCGGCCTGTTTGGTCACGTCACACCACCTCCCGATGGCGATCAAAGGCCGCCGCCAGGGTGGCCGCGATGCCGATGAGCTGGATCTGCGAGGTCCCCTCGAAGATGCGCAGGATGCGGGCGTCTCGGTAGAGGCGCTCGATCTCACTCTCGCGCATGTAGCCGGCGCCGCCATGCACCTGGACCGCCTTGTCGACGATGGAGCCGCAATTCTCGGTGGCGACCCACTTGGCGATGGAGCCGGCCCGTCGGAGGTCCGCGCCCGCGTCCTTCTCCGCGGCCGCCCACCATGCTGTGAGGCGGGCGGTCTCCAGCTGGGCGTCCATCTCGCCGAGCATGAGCTGGATGGCCTGGAAGTCGCGGATGGGATGCCCGAACTGAACGCGCGCGGCGGAATACTCGACCGCCAGCTCAAGGGCGCGCTGGGCGATGCCGTTGGCCATCGCCGCGATGTCGATGCGCGCCCGGTTGAGCGCGGAGAGCGCCATCTTGCCGCCGGTGCCCAGCTCGCCGATGACCCGGTCGTCGCCGATCCGTGCACCATCGAGGTAGACGGTGTGGGTGGGCGCGGAGCGGATGCCGAGCTTGTCCTGCGGCTCGGAGAAGGAGACGCCCGGCGTCCCCCGCGAGAGGACAAAGGCGCTGATCCCCCGAAACCCGGCGGCCGGGTCCGTCTTGGCGAAGAGCACTGTGGTGTCTGCGTCGGCCGCGTTGCTGATGAAGGTCTTGCTGCCGCTCACCACCCAGGTATCGCCATCGCGCCTGGCGACCGTGTCCATGCTGCCGATGTCCGATCCGGAACCGGGTTCGGTGAGGGCGAAGGCGCCGAGCGCCGTCCCCGACGCCATCTCGGGGATGAAGCGACGCTTCTGCGCCTCGTTCATGTAGGGCACCAGCACCTCGAGGGCAAGCAGGTGAGCGGTGTAGATGGAGGCGAGCGCCGCGTCGGCACGGGCCACCTCCTCGATAGCGAGGAGCTGGGTCTGGGTGTCGAGGCCGAGCCCGCCCCAGCTCTCGGGAACGGTGATCCCCATGGCGCCCAGCTCTCCGAGGCCCCGCATGATCTCGGCGGGGAAGGCGCCCGTGCGATCGCGCTCCGCCGCTCCGGGCATCACCTCATTGCGGCAGAAGTCGCGGATCACCTGTCGCATCGCCCGCTGGGTGTCATTCAGCGGATAGGGCACGGTCAGTCCCCGAACTCGCGCATCGGCAGGCGCAGCCCCTTCTCCGCCGCCACCCGCTCGGCCTCCGGATAGCCGGCGTCGGCATGGCGCACCACCCCGCTGCCGGGGTCGTTGGTGAGCACCCTCTCGAGCTTCTGGGCCGCCAGCGCCGACCCATCGGCGACGGTCACCTGGCCGGCGTGGATCGAGCGCCCGATGCCGACTCCACCCCCATGGTGGATCGACACCCAGGAGGCACCGGAGGCGGTGTTGAGCAGGGCGTTGAGGAGCGGCCAGTCGGCGATGGCGTCCGACCCGTCGCGCATCCCCTCGGTCTCGCGGTACGGCGATGCCACCGAGCCGGTGTCGAGGTGGTCCCTGCCAATGACGATCGGCGCCTTGAGGTCGCCGCGCGCCACCATCTCGTTGAAACGGAGGCCGAGACGGTCGCGCTCTCCGTAGCCTAACCAGCAGATGCGGGATGGCAGGCCCTGGAACTTGACCTTCTTCCCGGCCATCCGGATCCAGCGCGCGAGGGGCTCGTTGTCCGGGAACTCATCGAGCACGGCCTGGTCAGTGGCCGCGATGTCGGCCGGGTCCCCCGAGAGGGCGACCCACCGGAAGGGGCCCTTGCCCTCGCAGAAGAGCGGGCGGACGTAGGCGGGAACGAAACCGGGGAAGTCGAAGGCGCGAGCACAGCCTCCGAGCTTGGCCTCGGCGCGGATGGAGTTGCCGTAGTCGAAGACCTCGGCACCGCGGTCGAGGAATCCGATCATGGCGTCCACGTGGGCGGCCATCGACTCGCGGGCGCGCGTGGCGAGGCCCACCGGATCCGCGAGGCGCAGCTCCGGCATCTCCTCCACCGTGGCCCCGCGGGGAACGTACATCAGGGGGTCGTGCGCCGACGTCTGGTCGGTGACCACATCGATCTCGGCCCCGCTGGCGAGCAGCTCCGGCACCACGTCCGCCGCGTTGCCGAGGACCGCGATGGAGAGCGGCGTGCGATCCCGCTTGGCCTGCAGCGCCCGGTCCAGGGCGTCGTCCACCGAGTCGGCGACGACGTCGAGATAGCCGGTCTCCAGGCGGCGCTGGATGCGCGAGGGATCGATCTCGACACAGATCGCCACCCCCTCGTTCATGGTGACCGCCATCGGCTGGGCGCCGCCCATGCCGCCGAGCCCGGCGGTGAGGGTGATGGTGCCGGCCAGCGTCCCCCCGAAACGCTTGGCGGCGATCGCTGCAAAGGTCTCGTAGGTCCCCTGGAGGATGCCCTGGGTCCCGATGTAGATCCAGGACCCCGCCGTCATCTGGCCGTACATGGTGAGTCCGAGGGCGTCGAGCCGGCGGAACTCGGGCCAGTTGGCCCACTCCGGCACCAGGTTGGCGTTGGCGATCAGCACCCGCGGTGCCCACTCGTGGGTGCGGAAGATGCCCACCGGCTTGCCCGACTGCACCAGCAGGGTCTCATCGTTCTCCAGGTCCCGGAGGGAGGCGACGATGGCGTCGAAGGCCGCCCAGCTGCGCGCCGCCTTGCCGCCACCGCCGTAGACGATGAGCTGGTCGGGATGCTCGGCGATCTCGGGGTCGACATTGTTCATCAGCATCCGCATGGCCGCCTCCTGGGGCCACGCCTTGCAGGAGAGCTGCGTGCCGCGGGGAGCGTGCACCACGCGGGGCCCGTGCACGGCCCCCGCCATCAGGATGCCCTCTCGGCGGCCACGCCCGGTGTCGAGGTCGCCAGCGTCCCCTCGGCGCCGGCCCGGATGCTGTGATGGAGGAGGAAGTAGAGGCCGGCGGCGACGATGAGGCCGAGGATCCAGGAGATGTCCCCTCCGCCCAGGTGGCTGACCATCGGCCCGGTGTAGAACGTCGTGTTCATGAACGGCACCTCGACGGCGATGGCGACCAGGTAGGCGACCATGGTCCGCCAGTCGATCCGCCCGTAGATGCCCTTGGGATCGAAGATCGAGGCGATGTCGTACTTCTCCCGGCGGACGAAGTAGAAGTCCATCAGGTTGATCGCGGTCCAGGGCACCAGGAAGTAGGCGAGGAAGAGGATGAAGTTCTCGAAGTCGTTGAGGAAGTTCGAGGTCGCGGCCACGGCCAGCACCGTGCCGACCACCGCCGCGCCCAGCACAAACCCGGCCCGCATCGAGCTGTGCATCCGGATCTTGGCCAGGGCGGTCACCGTGGTGGTCGTCGACATGAACATGCCGTAGAGGTTCAGCACGTTCACGGCGACGATGCCGAGGATGATGACCAGCGAGATCGCCCAGCCGATCGCCTTGTCATTGCCGAGTCCGACGATGAAGGCGACCGATCCGCTGTTGAACGCGTTGGCCGCCACCGCCACCGCCACCGCGCCGAAGGCCATCATCCAGATGGTGCCGATCACCGACCCGGCCGCCGTCCACCAGAAGGTGGCCGCCATGCTGGTCTTCTCGGGCAGGTAGCGCGAGTAGTCGGCGACGTAGGGTGCGTAGGTGATCTGCCAGGTCGCGGCGAAGGTGATGGCGAGCAGGAAGGTTCCGAAGCTGAGCCCGCTGTTGACCCAGACCGCTCCCAGCGAGTGCACGGTCAGCAGCCGGATGGTCAGGTAGAGGAAGCCGAGGCCCGACACCAGGGCGATCCACCGCTCGTACTGGTGGATCATTCGGTAGCCGTAGACGGCGAGCACGGTGCAGACCGCGGAGACGATGATGGTGGCGAGGGTCTGGTTGAGGCCGAGCCATCCGGAGAGGGCGGCGCCGCCCAGGACCGCGCTGGTCGCAAAGAAACCTACGTACATCAGCAGGACGAGGATCAGCGGCAGGATGGCCCCGTAGAAGCCGAACTGCGCGCGGCTCTGGATCATCTGAGGGATGCCCAGCTTGGGGCCCTGCGCCGAGTGGGCCGCCATGAAGGCGACGCCGACCAGGTTGCCGATCACGATGGCGAGCAGCGCCCACGGCAGGGAGAGCCCGATGATCACGGCCAGAGCGCCCGTCACCGCCGCGGTCACCTGCATGTTGGAGGCGAACCAGATGTTGAAGAGGCTCCGCGGCTTGCCGTGGCGCTCCTCCGGTGGGATGTACTCGATCGAGCGGCGTTCGACCTGCAGGCTGCTCGTGTAGCCGGAATCCGTGCTCATCGGAACCTCCCCAGGGGCGACCATCCCCGGCATCCTCGGGCGCGCCGGTGAGCCCGGCCGTGCCGTCCGAGTGGCCAGATGGTCGAACTCGCGCAGGCGCTCAACCAGTGACGAAAGGCACGGATTGACCAGGGACCATCAATCCGCGCCGGCGGCCGGATCCGGCCCCCGGTCAGCCCTCGGAGCCACCCCCGGCAGCGGGTGCCGCGTCGGTGACCGGCACGATCTCGTCGTCGAGGCTCACCGACAGCTCGGGCGCGATCCTCCGGTGCTCGGCGGCCACCAGCTTGACCGAGGTCCCGATTGCCAGGAACTCGATGACATGACTTCCCCACATGTGCGACTTCTGCTCGATGCGCATGGCCACGATGCCGTGGGCGCGCGCCCGCTGGGCCTCCTGCTGCATGCGGGTCATGGCCAGCTCGCGCGCCTCGTACAGGGCCGAGGTGTAGTTGCCGAGCTCGACGTTCTGGCTCTGCTGGCCGACCCAGGTGCCGAGCCGCTGGTGGGCCACGTGGTAGACGCAGGCGCCGAAGGCGAGGCCGATGGGCTGGTACCCGGCCCGGATCAGCAGGTAGAGGTCCTGTCCGGAGAGATCGCTGACCCAGACTCCACTCGACTTGACGTCAGGTTTGGCCACCGCCGTGCCCATGGCCACGAACTCGGCGAGGGGGTGGCCGCCCTGGTGGACCTGGACCTCGAGCTTGAGACCGACCACCCCCTGTCCGCCCACCTGCTGGGCGTGGCGCTCCATGGCGGTGAGCGCCTCGGTCCGAGCCTGGTACATGGCCTGGGTCAGATCGCTCATCTCCTGGTTGGTGGTCCAGTTGGCGTACTGGATGCCGATGTGATAGACGGCGCTGCCCACCACCAGCCCGCGCGGCTCGTAGCCGATCTCCTTGAGCAGCACCGCCTCGTCGACGGAGAGATCGCTGCTGAAGGTGCGACCCTGGTGGCGCTCCGTGCCCTTGCCGGCCAGGCAGGCCAGGGCGGCGTCGGCGCGGGGGTGGGGCATGACCGACATCAGCGCAGCCTCATGATCGGAAGCGGGGGTTCGTCGAGCGGCTCCTTGGCGTAGCGCCGCACCGCGGTGCCGAGCAGGAAGAGCTCGACCAGCATCGACTCGCCGCCCAGCTCGTAGGTGGAGAGATCGGTCTCCACGCCGACCGCGCCGTCGGCGTCGACGGTCGCGACCTCGGCCTCGAGATGGTTGATGCCCAGCATCCGGGCCTCCTCGATGCCGTCGCTGATCTGCTGGATGCGCGAATTCGACCACGAGCGCAGCGCCCACTCGGTGCCGCAGCCGGGGTCGATCTCCATCGCCCCGATGCCCATCACCAGGGCCACGGGGACGTAGCCGCCGTGGAGGAGCTTGCTGAAGGCGACGCCGTCCAGGTGCGACATGAAAGGCGAACGGAGCTTGGGACCGCCGCGGCGGCGCACCGCCGTGCCGATGCAGGTGAACTCCAGCGAGTTGCCGACGCCCTCCAGGTGGCGGCGCAGGATGCGCACCCCGACCACCCCGTGGGCGTCCAGGCCGTGTGCCTCCTCGAGGATCCGGCGCAGCGCGGCGTTGCGGGTCTCGGTGATCCCCGCCTCGTAGTAGCGGTGCTCCCAGTTGTACCCGGCGCGGTGCTCGCTGCCCACCCCGCCGCCGGCGAAGCTGTAGAAGCCGTGCGGGCAGGGGTAGGTGCGCACCCTGCCCCCGGTCGCCTGCCCGCCCATGCCGTAGACGGTGGTGTAACCCCATTGAGCCGCGATCCGGTACACGCTCGAGCCCATCACCATCCCCACCGGCTCGAAGCCGGCGTGCTGGATGGCCGCCATCTCGGAGACCGAGAGGTCGCTGGTCCAGGCGGACCTGCCCGCGCGCAGCTCCTCGATGCGCTCCTGGGCGGCGAGCGGCAACCCGCCCCGCTCCAGGGAGGCGATGCTCGCCAACTGGCGCTGCTGCGCGGTTGCGGCAGCCTCGTCGCTCATCAGCGGTCCAGCGAGAGGACCATGCGCGGCGTGGCGATCTCGCGGTCGGGCAGCTTGCGCACCGCGGTCCCCATCGCGAAGAACTCGATGGTGTGGCTGCCCCAGATGTGCGACTTCTCCTGGATCTGGACCCCGACGATGCCCTCGGCGCCCACCTTCTTGGCCTCGTCCTGCATCCGCTCCATGGCCAGCTCCCGGGCCTCGTAGAGCGCCTGGGTGAAGTTGGGCATCTCCTTGTTCTGCCCGATGTTGCCCATCGCCTTGAACATCCCCTGGTGAGCCACGTGGTAGACGCAGGTGCCCATCACCAGCCCGAGCGGCGCGTGCCCGGCCTGGAGCAGGGTCCAGAAGTCCTGACCGGAGAGGTCGGAGGTGAACGGCTTGCCGGCCGGCGTCTTCCAGTTGCCGCCGTCCTCGGCGCTCACCGCCGTGCCCAGGGCGAGAAACTCAGCCGTCCCCCGGCCCCACTCGTAGAAGCCGACATCGAGACGGACCCCGACGATGCCGTCGGCGCCCAGCACGTCGGCCTCCTCCTCCATCCGGCTCATGGCCAGCTCGCGGGCCGCGTACATCGCCTGGGTCAGGGTCTGGACCTCGCGACTCGTGCTCCAACCCTTGGTCTGGAAGCCGATGTGGTAGATGCTGCTGCCCACCACCAGGCCGCGCGGGTGGAACCCGGCCTCCTTGACCAGCAGGAACTCGTTGACCGAGAGGTCGCTGGTGAAGAGGGCGTCCTTGCCCTGCAGCTCGGCGAGGCGGCGGAGCGCGTCCTTGGGGAGCCCCTCGAGGGGCGCCGGTGGAGCCTCGGCCGGCTGAGGGCGATCCTCCTGCTGGGTCATGACGGGCGCGCCTCCTGTGGGGATGGACGGGCGGTTGGGGGCCTCAGGTGACCTCGGAGCGCAGACCCGCGAGGGCCTCGGAGGTGACCTGGGCCTGAGTGCCCAGGACCGCGACCAGAGCTCGACGCCAGGCCTCGAAGCCCAGATCCTCGGAGCGGAGAACGATACCCCGCACCGCATGAGCGTGTCGGCACGCCACCGAACCACTGCGCAGCTCGGCGTCGAAGACGTCCTCCCCCGTCCGGACGGTGATCTTCCGGATCGGGTGATCCTTCTTGAAGAGGCCGCCCTCACGCTGGACCACGACCGAGCCCGGCACGGTGGCGAGCAGCTTGCCGCAGAACACCTGGAAGAAGACCGCGATATCCGCGGCATCCATGTGGAGGGAGGCGGCGACCGAGTCGAGGTCCGGCTCGGGCGGGGTGGCGTCGCTCATCTGGAGATCGAGTATACGAACGCCTCCAGGGTGCCGGGGGGCGCGGCTTCATGGAGGCCCGGACCGTCTCGGGACCGCCGGCGGACGGCCGGTGATCGGAGGGTCGGGTAGGATGGGGCCGATCCCCGCATCCCGCGATGCCGAGGGGAGCCGATCCGGATGAGGAGGGCCCGCGCACCGTGGGGTTCACCGATTTCGAGCTCGAGTATCTCCGCTCCCAACGCCTGGGTCGCCTGGCCACCCTGAGTCCACGTGGAACGCTGCAGAACAGCCCGGTCGGCTTTCAGGTCGACGAGGAAGCCGGGGTCATCGCCGTCTGGGGACGGGACATGGGCAACACCCGCAAGTTCCACAACGTGGCCGCCAACGGCCAGGTGGCCTTCGTGGTCGACGATCTGGTCTCCGTGAGCCCCTGGGTGGTTCGCGGCCTCGAGATCCGCGGAAGCGCGGAGGCCCTCTCCGGGCAGACGCCGCCGAGCGGGTACTGGAGCGCCGAGGTGATCCGCATCCACCCGCGGCGGATCATCACGTGGGGCATCGGCCCGGAGGGGACGCGCGCCTCTCGAAGCGTGCCGGCGGAGTAGCCGGAGCGACGCGGGTGCAGACAGCTGAGCACATCGCCCGTCTCCGGGAGGAGGGAGAGCTGTTCACCCAGGCGGCGACCGCCGCCGGGCCGGACGCGGCGGTGCCGACCTGCCCGGGGTGGCAGGTACGCGACCTGGTCCGCCACCTGGGGGGCGTGCATCGCTGGGCGACCTCCTACGTCGTGACCGGCAACCCCAGCCCGTCGAGCGAACGGGCGGACGCGCAGTACTTCGCGGCGATCGCCGACGAAGAGCTCCTCCCCGCATACCGGAGCGCACACGCAACCCTCGTCGAAGCACTCGCGGGCGCACCCGCCGACCTCGCCTGCTGGGCGTTCCTGGCGGCGCCGTCGCCACTCGCCTTCTGGGCGCGACGGCAGGCGCACGAGACCACGATCCACCGGGTCGACGCCGAGATAGCCGCCGGGATGCCCTCATCGTGCTCGGCCGGGTTCAGCGCCGACGGCATCGACGAGCTCCTCAACGGCTTCTTCAGCCGCACGCGCGGCAAGCTGGTCTGCAACCCGGCGGTCGCCCTCGCGGTGCGGGCGACCGACACCGGGGACGCCTGGACGATCCGGATCGAGCCGGACCGCCGGGTGGTGACGGCGGGCGCGGGCGACGCCGACTGCACCGTCAGCGGGATGGCCTCCGAACTCTACCTGCTGCTCTGGAACCGCCGGATGCCGGGCGAGGGGCTCTCCGTCGAAGGGAACCCCCGCGTGCTCAACCTCTGGCGGAACCGGGCCATCGTTACCTGATCGGACCCCGCGCCTCAGTCGAGGTCGTCCTCGCTGGGGAGCATCAGCGTGTCCTGGAGGTCGTACAGGGCCTCCATCCAGTCGGCGATGGGGATCTCGTCGCAGGGCCGCTTGACCAGTGGGTGAGCGGCGGCGACGATGAACCGGTTGGCGCGGTGTTTCAACTCTCCGGGAACGTCAACCTCCTCGGCCAGGTTGAGCATCTCGAAGTCGTTGATGAGCTGGTCGATGGCGCGGATCTTCTTCCGGCGCGCGTATCTGACGTCCCGGTCGGCCTCAGCGCGCTCCTGCAGCTCGCTGATGGTCATACAGGTACTCTGGATCAGCAACCGCTCCCCCTCCTGAAGGATGGGTTGACTTCTCGCCCTCCCGGAGGGCACCTGGATCTCCGCGAGGGACTGACTTCGCCCCGGCGGGTCGCAAAATCCTAGGCATGAAAGGACGGGGTGGTCAAGACTCGGAATTCCCGCCTTGGCGCGCGAGGCGCCAGGGATGAGCCGGACCCCCGGAACCGACTCCGAGGCCGCGGTCCGGCGGGCGGGCGAGGCGGTCTTCCCGGGCTTCCAGCTGCGCCGGCTGGCCCGCACCCCGAGCACCCAGGACGTGGTGCGCGAGGCCGCCGGGACCGGCGCTCACGAGGGGTTCTGCTGCGTGGCGGCGGAGCAGACGGCGGGTCGCGGCCGGTCCGGGCGCCAGTGGCTGGCGCCGGCGGGCACCGCGCTCCTGATGAGCATCTTGCTGCGGCGCCGGCTCGAGGTGGCCGCCGGCGTACCGCTCCTGGCGGGCCTGGCCGTCGCCGACGCGGTCGAGAGCCTCACCGGCGTCTCGTGCCGGCTGAAGTGGCCCAATGACGTGCTGGCGGGCTCGGCCAAGCTGGCGGGCATCCTCACCGAGGTCGAGGCGGGCGGCGGGATCATCCTCGGGCTGGGGGTCAACCTCACCGTTCCCGCCTTCCCCCCCGACGTCCCCGGGGTGAGCCTGGACCGGCTCGCCGCGGCGGCGTACGGCGGGGACGCCGTCCTCGGCGCGCTGCTCCCGGAGCTGGGCCGCCGGCTCCGGCAGGTGGAGGCGGGCGGCATCCGGGGCCTGCGGGGGGATTGGACCGCGCGGGCGGCGGGGCTGGGCGGGCCGGTGCGTGCGCGGGTGGGTACCTCGACGGTGGAGGGCATGGCGCTCGGCATCGACGACGACGGGGCACTGCTCGTGAAGACCGCGGAGGGCATCGTCCGGCTGGTGGCCGGCGAGGTGCATCTGCTCCGGGCTCAGGATGGCTGAACAGGAAGCCATGCAATCCGTGGGTCCGCTTGTGACCCGATGGCGGCGTTTCGTGACAGCTCCATCGCCGTACGGCGCTTGCGCCGACCCTACGCTCCGAGCATGGTCACCCGCGCCGACGTCGAGCAGGCCCTCCGGCTCCCGGATGGTTCCCTGATCCTGGAGCGCGCCGACAGCGACGATGAGCGCGTGGCCGACGAGGAGCAGCTGGGCAAGGCCGGCTGGCAGGTGATCGCCCGCCGCGAGCGTCCCGGCCAGACCACCGTGGTCACCTGGGCCAAGACGCCGTAGCGGCGACCGGCTCAGTCCCTGCGCCCCGGGGACCGCTCGGAGCGGCTAGCGCTCGGAGAAGGAGAGGATGGCGACCGGGTTGAGAAGCGCGAAGACGCGCTGGACGGCGCTCGTCTCCTCAGAGAGCGCCGTCACCCAGAGCGCCGAGACGTTGGTGAGGGGGAGAAAGTCAGCGGGATGGGCCTCGAGCTGCTCCTGGAGGCTCTGACCCGGCTCCAGGTGGATATCACCGACCAGCGAGAAGGCGACGCTGTTGAAGACGGCCTGGTGGGAGAGCTTGACGCGGTGCGCGCCGGGGATGGGCTCCCGCTCGCCCTCGTCGAGTGGGCAGAGGAGGATCACCGCCGACCTGGCGATGGTCGTGCGCGGTTCGACGCGGCTGAGCACCGGGTAGTTGACGGAGAGCGGCTCCGCTCGGGTGTCCCGGAGCGTCAGGTAGCGCTCGCCACCGTTCACGACATCGCTCAAGCGCTGGGAGTCCGGCACCTCGACCTCGCCCGTGAGCTTCATGTAGGTCGCGTAGACCTCGACCTCGGTCCACCTGCTGGCCACCACGCCCTCCACCCGGTTGGACACCCCGGGCAACGCTCCGGTTCCGCTGTCCAGTCCGGCTGAGACGGCAGCGCCTGTGGGGGCAGGCTCGCTCCAATCGGGTCAGGCGGAATGGATCAGGTGCAAGGCTACCAGGCCGCCTCGCCGGATGGCGATGACCCGCGGACAGGCCGCGAGCGTCCCCCGCAGCGCGCGGCTGCGGGCGCCGTCGAGAGAACGCCGGCCGTGCAGGGCGGGCGGCCACCGTAACCATGCCGCACGGCCCGCGCTTCTGGGCTGAGATGTCCACCCTCTCCGCCGCCGTGGCATCGACCGAGGTCACCGCACGAGAGCGCCGGGCTGGCATCCTCTCGGTCGCCGCCCACCTGCCCGACGGCATCCTGACCAACGCCGACCTCGAGAAGATGGTCGACACCTCCGACTCCTGGATCATGGAGCGCACCGGGATCCGGCTCCGGCACCGTGCGGTGGCGGGTGAGACCAGCTCCGAGATGGGGGCCAAGGCGGCCCGCCGTGCCCTGGAGATGGCAGGCTCGCCCAGGATCGACGCCATCGTGGTGACCACGGTCACCCCGGACACCCTCTTCCCGTCGACCGCCTGCCTGATCCAGCGCAAGCTGGACATGGGCGGCATCCCGGCCTTCGACGTGAACGCTGCCTGCAGCGGCTTCACCTACGGGCTGATCGTCTCCGAGGGGCTGATCCGCAGCGGCGTCGCGGATCACATCCTGCTGGTGGCCGCGGAGTCGATGACCTCGCTGGTGGACTGGCAGGACCGCGGCACCTGTGTGCTCTTCGGCGACGGCGCCGGTGCGGCGGTGCTCGGGGCCACCTCCGTGGGCGGGATCGTGGCCCGGCGCTGGGGTGCGGACGGGACCAAGGGTCACCTGATCTACTACGGGCCCAAGCCCGACGGCTCCGACAGCCCCGACAAGCTCCGGATGGCCGGCAAGGGAACCTTCCGAATGGCGGTCGAGACCTTCTGCGACGTCACCACCGGGGTGTGCGCCGACGCCGGCTGGGACCCGGCCAGCATCGACCACTACGTCCCCCACCAGGCCAATCAGCGCATCATCGAGGCCGCCGCAAAACGGATGGGCATTCCGATGGAGCGAGTGGTGGTCAACATCACGGAAACCGGCAACACCAGCTCCGCCTCGATCCCCCTCGCCCTGGCAGGCGCCGCCGCCCAGGGGCGCTTCAAGCGGGGCGACAGGGTGGTGGTGGCGGCCTTCGGCGCTGGCGCGACCTGGGGCGCCGTCGCCTGGGAGTGGGGCGCGGTCTGATGCTGGGACGCTTCACCGCTCCGGGGCCGCCCCGCGAGCGGCCGCTCGAGGCACCCGGGCCCCGGCTCAAGCCGGTCGCCCGCTCGGGGAGCGTCGCCTGCAAGGGGTGCGGCCGTCGCTTCGTCCTGGAGAGGTACGAGGGAGCGCTGCGGGTCTGCCCGTGGTGCGGTCACCACGGCCAGCTTCCCGCCGCCGCGCGGGCGGCCCAGCTTGCCGACCCGGGGAGCGTCCAGCCCGTCGAGATCCCGCTCGCCGACCGTGACCCGCTCGGCTTCGACGACGGACGGCCCTACCCGGCGCGGGTCGCCGAGGCCCGCCAGAAGACCGGGCTGGACGAGGCCTTCCTGATCGCCCGGGCGAGCATCGGTGGCATCCCGGCCATCCTGGCCATCATGGACTTCGGTTTCCTGGGCGGTTCGCTGGGCTCTGCTGCCGGTGAGCTCTTCGCCGAGGGTTGCGAGCTGGCCGTGGCCGAGCGGCGCGCCCTCGTGGCCGTCTCCAGCAGCGGCGGCGCCCGGATGCAGGAGGGGATCGCCTCGCTGGCTCAGATGGCCCGCTGCACGGCAGGGGTCAGCACGGTCGCCGGCGCCGGCCTGCCCTACATCTCGGTCCTCGCCGACCCGTGCTTCGGTGGCGTCACCGCCTCCTTCGCCGCCCAGGGAGATGTGATCCTCGCCGAGCCGGGCGCCCGGATCGGCTTCGCCGGGGGCCGGGTCATCGAGCAGGCGGCTCTCGAGGCTCTCCCCGAGGGTTTCCAGACCGCCGAGTTTCTGCTGAGCCACGGCATGGTGGACCAGGTCGTCGACCGGCGGGAGCTGCGGGAGCTGGTCGCCGGCCTGCTCCGAGCGCTGACCGCAGGGAGAACCGGCGGCGATCTTCCCGGACTGCCCTCAGCCGCGGCGGAGATGCCGGGCGGCGATGCCGCGACACCGGCGGCGGAGGGAGCCCTCCGGCCGTCGACCGGCGGCGACGCGCAGCACCCGACAGAGGCGCCGGCCACCGGCGTCGGGGAGCGCGTCTCCGCCGGGCCGGGGCCGTCGGTCGCCGACACCCTCTCCACCGCCGAGCGTGAGAGGCAGGCCTTCACCGCGGTCGAACTGGCCCGCAACCCGGGACGCCCGCGCACGCTCGAGTTGCTGAGGACCCTCTTTCACGACTTCACCGAGTTGCGCGGAGACCGGCTCTTCGGCGACGACCGGGCCGTGATCGGCGGGACCGCGCAGCTCGGCGGGTCGGGCCCAACGCCCGCCAGCGACGCCTGGGTGATGGTCATCGGCCAGGAGAAGGGCAACGACGCCACCTCCCGGGCCATCCACAACTTCGGGATGCCCCACCCCGAGGGGTACCGCAAGGCGACCCGGCTGATGCGGCTCGCCGAGAAGTTCGGGCTCCCGGTCATCTGCCTGGTGGACACCCCGGCCGCCGCGCCCGGTGTCGGTGCCGAGGAGCGCGGGCAGGCGTGGGCCATCGCCGATTCGCTGCTGACCCTGCTGCGGCTCCGCACCCCGGTCATCTCCTGCGTCCTCTCCGAGGGCGGCTCGGGCGGCGCCCTGGCGCTCGGCATCGCCGATTGCGTGCTCGCCCTGGAGAACGCCATCTACTGCGTGGCCCCGCCGGAGACCGTGGCCGCGATCCTCTACCGAGACGCAGCCCAGAAGGCGCGCGCCGCCGCCGCCCAGCGCCCATGGGTCGGCACCGCCTACCGCCTCGGACTGGTCGACGAGCTGATCCCCGAGCCCGCTCCGGGCGCCCATGCCCATCCCCAGGTGGTGGCAGGAGCCCTCCGGGGCGCCCTGCTCCGCCACCTCGCCGCCCTCCGCCCGATCCCCCTCGACGTGCTGCTGCAGCGCCGGTCCGAGCGATACCGTCGAGCCGGGGACTGACCGGGCGCATCCGGCCGCCGGGGTCGCGGGAGCGGCTCGCCACCGTAGGATCGCCGGCGTGAATGCGGAGACCGGCGGCGCGGGCGTGAACGCGAACGGGGGCGAGACGCGCGTCAACGGGGAGACCGGCGCCGGCGCGCTCCCAGAGCACACGAGTCACGTCATCTGGGATTGGAACGGCACCCTCTTGGACGACGTGGGGGCCGTGCTCCAGGCGACCACGATCGCCTTCCAGCAGGCCGGCATCCAGGTCGAGGTGACCGGGGAGATCTACCGGCGCAGCTTCACCCGCCCGATCCGGCTCTTCTACGAACGGCTGCTGGGCCGGCCGATCGGGCACGACGAGTGGGTGCGACTCGACCACGCCTTCCATCTCGAATACGCGCGGCTGGAGGACCGATGCACGCTCGCCGCGGGAGCTCGCCAGGTCCTCGGCGAGATCAGGGAGCTGGGCTGGACCCAATCGGTGTGCTCGATGCTGCCCGAGGAGTACCTCCTCCCCGCTGTCGAGCGCCAGGGTATAACCGGCCATTTCGTCCGCGTCGACGGGCTGCGCGGGGCGGAGCGGGGCGGAGCCAAGCTCAGGAACCTGATCGCCCACCTCGACCATCTCGGCGTGTCGCCGTCGCGCACTGTGATGGTCGGCGACACCGTGGATGACGCGGTGGCGGCGCGCGGCGCCGGTATCGCCTGCATCCTCCTCGACAGCGGGACGGGCCTCCACGACTCGGAGACGATCCGGAGCGCCGGGGTACCGGTGGCGGCCGGGGTTCCGGAGGCGTTCGCGCTGCTGCGCCAAGGGGCCCCGGCGCCGCGCCTGTAGGCCACCGGTCCTCACTCGCAAGGGCGGAGCCGGGGGCTGGCGCGCTAGATTGAGCCTCATGGAGAAGGGAGATCTGGCCGGCGACTTCGAATTGGAGGACGAGACCGGCACGCCGCGCCGTCTTTCCGAGTTCCTCGCCAAGGGACCGGTGGTGCTCTTCTTCTACCCGGCGGCGATGACCGCGGGCTGCACCCGCGAGAATTGCCACTTCCGGGACCTTGGCGGCGAGTTCGCCGCCGCGGGCGGCCAGCGGATCGGCATCAGCCACGACAGCGTCGCCAAGCAGCACGAGTTCTCCGAGCGCAACTCGCTCGACTTCCCCCTCCTCTCCGACCGGAGCGGCGCGGTCGCGCGGCAGTTCGGGGTGAACACTCGCTTCGGCATCATCCCCGTGAAACGCTGGACCTTCGTGATCGGCACCGACGGGCGGGTTATCGAGGTGATCAAGAGCGGGACCAACATGAAGGTCCACGCCGACCGCGCCCTGGAGGTGCTGAGGCAGCCATGAGGATCGGGATCATCGGCGCCGGCAACATCGGGGGCAATCTCACCCGCAAGCTGGCCGCCCTCGGGCACGAGGTGGTGGTCGCCAACTCGCGCGGTCCCCAGACGCTCGAGGATCTGGCGGAGGAGACGGGTGCCACCGTCGCGCTCGCAGCGGTCGCGGCCGAGGGCGCGGAGCTGGTGATCGTGACCATCCCGGAGCGGGCGATCACCTCACTGCCCGCCGGCATCCTCGACGGCGCCGCGCCCGGCGCTCCGATCGTCGACACGGGCAACTACTACCCTCAGCGCGACGGACGGATCGCGGAGATCGAGGACGGCGTGACCGAGAGCCGGTGGGTGAGCAAGCAGCTCGGCCGTCCCGTGGTCAAGGCGTTCAACAACATCCGGGCCCAGCACCTTCTCGAGGGGGGAAAGCCGCCGGGCACGCCGGGGCGGATCGCCCTGCCCGTCGCCGGTGACGATCCAGGGGCCAAGGCCATCGTCATGCGACTCGTCGACGAGCTGGGCTTCGACCCCGTCGACGGCGGAGGCATCGACGATTCCTGGCGGCAGCAGCCCGGGACGCCCGTGTACACCGCCGACCTGGACGCGGCGGGGGTGAAGGCGGCGCTGGGGCAGGCCAGTCCCGAGCGGCTGCCCGCGTTCCGGGCTTGAGCCCACGGTCCGGGACCCCGGCGGCTCGGCATCCCGCAGGTTGACCGGGGCGCCCGCCCCTGGTAGGGTCAATCGCGAACTGACGTTCGCCACACGATGACGTACCGGCTCCTCCACCTGGCCGACCTGCACCTCGACCGCCCCTTTGCCCAGATGGGCTGCCATGGGGAGCTGGCCAGGCGCCGCCGCCAGGGGCTGCGCGACGCCCTTATCCGGGCCGGCGAGGCCGCCCACGAGCACGACTGCGACGCGGTGACCATCGCCGGTGATCTCTTCGAGCACGAGCGTGCCGGCGCCGGCACCGCCCAGTTCCTGGTCGAGACCTTCGCCGCCTGGCAGCCGATGCGGGTGCTGCTCGCTCCCGGCAACCACGACCCGCTGGTCCCGGGGAGCCTGTATCTGCGCGCCCACTGGCCGGCCAACGTGCACCTCTTCGAGGGCACCCACCTGGAGCCCTTCGAGCTCGCCGAGGGGCTCACCGTCTGGGGGCTCGGCCACCACGAGCCCGCCTGGACGGGCAACCCGCTGGAGGGCGGTCTGGGCGGCGACGGCGGCGGACGCCGCGCCAGAGGCAGGGATGGCGTCCACCTCGCTCTCTTCCACGGCGCCGAGACGGGCAGCCGCCCGGCAGGCAAGGGGGTGCACGGCCCGTTCGCCGCCGCCGAGATCCGCGAGCGCGGCTATGCCCTCGCCCTCTGCGGCCACTATCACGCCCGCCGGATCGACCTCGGCGCACGGCTCATCTATCCGGGCAGCCCGGAGCCTCTCGCCTTCGACGAGAGCGAGCCGCGGGGGCCAGTGGTTGTCGAGATCACCGAGCGCGGCGAGATCCGCTGTGCGGCCCTGGAGAGCAACCGGTGGCATGCCCGCATCGTCGAGTGCCCCATGGACGGGGTCACCAGCCTCACCGGGACCGTCGACCGTGTGAGCGCAGAGGTGCTGACCGCCACCGCGGGACTGCCCCTGGAACGGACCACGCTGCGGGTCGACCTGGTCGGGACGGTGCCCCCCAACCTCGGGGTCGATCTCTTCGATTGCGAGAGCGCGGTGCGGGACGCGATCGGCGTCGCCGCCATCCGGATCCGCGATCTCACCGCCAGCGAGACAGACCTCGAGACGCTGGCCCTGGAGGGGACCACCCGGGGTGCCTTCGTGCGGGTGGCGCTGGCGGAGCTGGCGGCGGCCGACAGCCCCGGGACGAAGTCGGTGCTGAGCGATGCCCTCCGCTACGGGCTGGAAGCCTTCGCGGGCGGCGAGGTGGGCCTCCGATGAGGCTGGAGCGGCTGGAGGTCACCGGGTTTGGACGGCTGCGCCAGCGGCGCTTCGACTTCGGTGAGCGGATCACCGTGGTCCTGGGACCCAACGAATCCGGCAAGTCGACGCTGCACCGCGCCATCCGCGCCGCCCTCTACGGCCTGGAGGCCGGCGGGCCGGGGCACCCCCGCGACCGGAGCGACTGGGCGCGCTGGCTCCCCTGGGCGTCGGGGCGCTTCGGGCTGACCCTCACCTACCGGCTGGACGGCGGACGGCGCCTCCGCGTGGCTCAGACCTTCGATCGGGACAGGGTGCAGGCCCAGGTCCAGGAGTTGGGCGGTGGTGACGTCACCCAGCAGTTCCGGGTCGGGAGGACGGTCTGTCCGGGCCGATTCCACCTCGGAGTCGACGAGGCGGTGTTCTGCGCCGCCGCGTGGCTGGGCGAGGAGGGTCTGCAGCTCTCCTCGATCGACGCGGCCCCCCAGCAGGCCGGACACCTGCGTGAGGCACTCGAGAGGCTGGTCGACGCCGGCGCCGAGGGCACGACCGCCGCCGAGGCGACCAAGAAGCTGGCCGATGCCCTCCAGCGGGTCGGATCAGAGCGGCGGCTCACGAGCCCCCTCGGGGTCGCCATCGCTCAGGCGCGCCGGCTCGAGGGGGAGATCGAGACGGCCGAGCGCCGGCTCGCCTCCTTCGCCGGCGAGGAGGCTCTGCTCCGCGAGCTGGAGGTGGAGGCGCGGCTCGCCGCGCAGACATCGCTTGCAGCCCAGCGCGACTGGATTCGCGGCCGGATCGCCCAGCTGGACGCCCAGGAGGCGGAGATGCGGGTGGCCACCGGCGAGGCGGCGGAGCTTTCGCGCGCGCTGGAGGCCGAGGCGGCGTACGCCGCCTTCCCCGCGGGCAACGAGGCTGCGGTGATCGCCCTCGGGGGCGAGCTGCACCAGGCGGCGCGCGCGGCTGCAGAGGCGGAGGCTCGCTGGACCGCGGTCCAGGAACCCCTCGCCGCCCTCCGCCGGCGCCGTGCTGAGATCGCCGCCGGCCTCCAGGCGATGCCCCCATCGAGCCCGATCGGCGAGCGGGAGACCGCCGCGGTGAGCGCCCTCCGGCGCCGGGTCGAGGTATCGGCGGCGATCGCCCATCGCGACGAGGAGATGGCGGCGACGGCCAGGGGTGAGGCCCTCCGGCGCGAGATCGCGGTGACCGGGCTGGGCGGTGTCGACCCGGGCGAGCTGGAGGCGGTGGTGCCCCTGGTCACCAGGGCGCGGACCGCCGGGGTGCGCGCCCGAGGGGCGGTCGGGGTGCTGGCGGCGGTGGCGGTGCTGGGCGGAGCGGCGACCGGCGCCCTGGCCGCGACCGGCCGCCACGGGCCCGCTGCCCTGGTCGGATCCGGCTGCCTGCTGGTCGTGGCAGCACTGGCGAGCTTCGCCATCTTCACCTTCCGGATGAGGAGCAGGGCGCGGTTCGAGCTGGCCGGCCGCCTCCCCGGGATGGACCTGAGCACCGCCAGCCTGGAGCGTCTGGAGGCCAGCCTCCCTGCCGCCCGCAGCCTCCACGCGGAAAGCCGGCAGCAGGCCACCCTGGTCGAGGTGCACCGCGCCGAGCAGATGCGCGCCCGTGGAGAGCTCGAGGCGGCTGTCGACAGCTGCCTGGCACTGGCCCGGCAGGCGGGTTTGAGCGCACCCGAGCGGCCGCCCGCAGGCTGCCGGGTCGAGGTGCTCCTCGAGACGGCGGCCGCCGCGCTCGCGACCGTCGACGAGGCGGCCCGGCTCTACGCCCGGCACCGGGAGCTGGAGATGGAGGATGCCCGCCTGGCCGATCGGGAGGCCCAGTACAGCGAGATGGGTCAGGAGGCGGGCCGGGACCGCGCCGCCGCCAGGGCCGTGGAGGGCCGGATCCGCGTCGCCACCGCGGCCGCCGGTCTCGACGTCGGGCTGGCCCCACTCGAGGTGGTGGCGGCGTTTCGGGACGCCTGCGGCCACCGCCACGAGTACGACCGCCTGGCCTCGGCTCTGGCCGAGGCCCGCCGCCGCCAGCGTCTCGGCGGCTCCGACATCGAGACGCTCACCCACCAGCGGACCGAGCTGGGGGCCGACCTCCGCCGGCGTGGCGGCGACCCCGAGGAGACGGCGGCCGACATCACCACCGACGCGGCCGGGCTCGCCCGGCTCGAGCGGGAGGCCATGGCCGCGCAGGAGCGGGCGGCCAGCGCAGCTTCCGCCATCCAGAGCCTCGGAGCCCGGATCGAGGGGCTGACCGGCAGCCTCCCCTCCCTCGCCGATCTCGAAGACGAGCGGCTGGCCGTGACCGCCGCCCGGGACCGAGCGCTCCACCAGCAGGAGGCTCTGCAGCGGGCCATCGTCATGATCGAGACCGCAGGCCGTGACGTTCACGGTCGGCTGGCTCCCCGCCTTGCGGCATCGGTGTCGGAGCGGTTGGCGTTGCTGACCGGGGACCACTACTCCGAGGCCAACGTCGACATGGACCACTTCGCGATCGCCCTGGCGTCGGTGGATCGCGACCAGCTGGTGCCCCTCGACCTGGTCTCCCACGGCACCCGCGACCAGGTCGCCCTGCTCCTCCGGCTGGCCCTCTGCGAGGTGCTGGGCGACGCCGGAGAGTCGATGCCTCTGCTCCTCGACGAGCCCCTCGCCTCCGCGGACCCGCGTCGCGGACGCGGACTCCTCGAGTTCTTGGCACAGTTGTCAGCAACCAACCAGGTCGTGGTCACCACCAGCGATCCGGGCATCGCCGCCACGCTGGTGGGGCTGGGCGACCCGGGGTCGACGGCGGTCATCGACCTCGGCACCGGAGGCGAGGAGTCCAGCCCGGACGTCGCCAATCCTGCCGACCCGGTTGGCAGGGTGCCTGTCAGAGCGCCGCGGCCACCTGCACGAGGCCTTCGAGGGCGCCCACCGGAGCGGTGATGAGGGGTACCTGGACGGTGGGAACGTCGGCGATGCGGCCCAGCCGGGCGAGCTGGCGTGCCTCCCGCTGGGCGAGCTCAAAGAAGAGCCGGTAACTGCGGCCCAGAGCCGCCGCCGCGGCGGCGTCGACCGGAGTGCCGATGGCCCGGCTCAGCGCCTGAGCGCCGCGGTGATCGCCGGCGAGCACGTCCGCGGCCCGGATCGCCGCCTCATCAGTGAGGAAGCTGGGGAGCACCCGGTTGACCACGACGGCCCGGAGCGGCATCGACAGCTCACGAAGCTTGATCGCGAAGTGCTCGGCCTCAGCGAACGCGGCCGGCTCCAGGGTGGTGACGATGACGAAGCCCACCTGAGGGCTGCGAAGCAGCCGGCCGACGGCCCGGGCCCGCCTCTGAACGCCCTCGTAGAGGGTCTGGAGGTCGCCGACGAAGTCGCCCAGCTCGCCCAGCACCTCACCACCCACCAGCCGGTCCGCGATGTGGAGGAGCGGCGCGGCGGCGAAGTTCATGGCGTGGAATCCGCCCCGCGAGGGATGGGCAAGCCACGAGAGGAGCCGCGCCCCCACGAAGTCGGAGATCCGCTCAGGTGCCTCCAGGAAGTCGAGGGCGCTGCGCGAAGGCGGCGTGTCGACAACCAGGCAGTCGTACTCGCCCTCCTCGTGAAGCTCGTACAGAGCCTCCATGGCGGCGTACTCGTGGCTGCCGACGAAGGAGTCGCTGATGCCCTGGTAGAAACGGTTGTCCAAGATCCGATCGGCGACGTGGCGGTTGGGGGCGTAACGCTCCACCATGCGGTCCCAGACCGACTTCTGGTCGAGCATGGCGGCGACCAGCTCGCCGCTGAGGGGAAGACCGGCCTGGCGCAGGCGCGAGGCGGACACCGTCACCGGGTCGGCACCGATCCCGGTCATCCCCAGCGCACTGGCGAGGCGCCGGGCGGGATCGATGGTGAGCACCATCACCCGCCTTTCGGCGGCCGAGGCGACGGCCGCCGCGAGGGCGGCGCTCACCGTGGTCTTGCCCACCCCGCCGCTCCCGCAGCAGATGACCACGTCGAGGCCGCCGAGCAGGTCGGCGAGGCGCTGCGGACGCGCGGCGCGCGCCAGCTCCTCCGGCGCTCTTCGCATCAGCCGCTGGCCTCCAGGACGGCCGCGACCGCCCGCGTGGTGGCCAGGCCCGGCCGGGCGCTCACCAGCGGGATGGGAACGACCGGGACCGACATGCGAGAGGAGAGGCGGCGAGCGAAGGGCTGGGCGAGCCGGCTGAGGTCGTCGGCAAGCCGGACACCCGCCACCAGCGTGGCGATCCCCTCCCCGAGGACCGGGGCGGCGGCCCGCGCTGTGGCCGGATCGGCGAGCAGCGCCACCAGGCGGCGCTGCCCCGGCGATGACACCGGGATGGCGGAGCGGTTGAGAAAGCAGGGACCCAGACCGATGCCCGTGTCCCTGACCACCTCGTCGTGAAGCTCGAGGGTCTCGGCGACCGGCATCTCCTCGGCGAGAGCACAGATGCAGAGCGCGGTCTTGCGGTGGTTGGTGACCATGGCGTCGACGAATTCCACCTGGGAGCGGAGCATTCCCCCCCGCACCAGCCGGCGCATCGACCGGGCCGCGGTGAGCTGGGGCAGGATCTGGCCGCTGGACGTCGCATCGACAACGATGAGGTCCCAGATCGGCTCCCCGTCACGCTCCCGGCGTCGCTCCTCGTGGGCGATCTTGCCGACCATCAGCATGTCTCGCGGACCGGGCACCCCGGTCGCCACGAAGTCGAAGACCCCGGCGAGGGGGGTGAGACGGGTGAAGCGTGGGACCTTGAAGAAGATCGCCAGGTACTCCTGGAATGAGTCCTCCGGGTGGAGGGCGAGGACCGAGAGATTGCGCTGCACGACCACCGGCTGGAAGCCAACGGCGGGATGGCCGAGTGCCTCGGGAAGGTCGCCCTTGGCGTCCACCTCCACGGCGAGGACGCGGATTCCGCGGCGGGCGGCGATCAGCGCGAGGGCCGCGGAGACGGTGGTCTTGCCCGCGCCCCCCTTGCCGGTGACAAAGATGACCCGCTTGCGAAGGAGCTCATCGAGGCGGGTGCGCCCGCCCGCGCGCTTGGGGGGCGTCAGAACGGCTCAGTCCTGGCCCGAGGCGCCCTTGACGGCGGCGAGGACCTCGCTGGCGTGGCCCTCGGGCTGGACCCTCCGCCACTCGCGCTGGACTCCGCCGTCCGGCCCGATCAGGAACGTGGAGCGCTCGACGCCCATGTAGCTCTGACCGTACCGCGTCTTCGTGACCCAGAGTTGGAAGAAGTCGATCAGGCGGTGATCGGGATCGCTGACCAGGGGGATGCCGAGGTCGCACTTGGCCGCGAAACGATCGTGGCTCTCACCGGAGTCGGGAGACACCCCGTACACCAGCACACCGGCACGTTCGAACTCGGGCAGCAGCCCGGTGAACTCCCGTCCCTCCAGGGTGCAGCCGGGCGTGTCGTCCTTGGGGTAGAAGTAGAGGACGGCCCGGCCGCCCAGGAGGTCGGAGCGCCGGAGCCGTCCTCCGCCGCTCACGGCCAGGTCGAAGTCGGGCAGCTCTGTGGTCGTCTCGTCCACCGGCACTCCTCCGGGTTGCAGGCACGTGCCACCTACTGTACGAGCCCGATCGTCCCGCCCGGGGTCGGCCGGGAGCCTGAGCGTCAGTTCAAGAAGGAGCGGAGCCTCCCCACCACCTCGTTGACGTGCGCGCGGTCGGGGGCGTCCGGCGCCGCACGGGCGAGGTAGTCGCCCAGGTCCTGGAGCGCCCCCTGGGGCCGCCCCATCTGCCAGAGCAGCAGCCCCCGGTCCCGGCGCTCCCCGGGCTCGTCGGGGAGGAGGTCGACGCAACGATCTGCAGCCTGGAGCGCCAGCGGCCAGTCCTCCAGGCTCGCATAGCAGCCACGCAGGTTGCGGGACATGCGGGCCAGGATGCGCCGGGGTGAGGCCGGCTCCAGCCACCGTGGCTCGACCCGTTCTGGCTCCCGGCCGAGATGGCGCGCCGCGGCCTGGCGGAGATCGTCATCCTCGAGCGGCTCGCCGGAGCAGGCGTCGACCACCAGTCCCTCGACCCGCACCGCGAAGTGCCCAGGGAGGGCGATGCCCTCGACCCGTATGCCGGCCCGCCGCCCCACCCCCATCCAGATCGCTCCGCACGCGATGGGGGTGCCCGCCCCACGCTCCAACACCGAGTTCAGGTAGTGGGTTCGGGGGTCACCACCGCCGGCCCCCCGCAGGTTGAGACGGGAGCGGAGCAGCAGGGCGACGGCGTCGGAGGGCCGAGCCGCCGCGGTGCGGTTGACATGGCCGGCGAGGTCGTCGAGCAGGTCCAGCCAGGGTTCGGGGTCGACGGAGGGGGAATCCTCGACGGCGATCCAGAGGGCGGCGGCGGCGACGTCGGAGGCGGGGTCCGCCGCGGCGGCGAGGACGAGGTTGCGGGCGTCTGCGCTCTCCATGGCCGGGTATGATGCCCGGCCGGGCACCTCGCACCGCCCGGAAGGCTGGATCAGAGCGAATACACTGGGCTAGGGATGCTGCTTGACGAGATCACCTGTCCCGACGACCTGCGTGGCCTCAGCCCCCAGGACCTGAACCGGCTCTGCGCCGAGATCCGCGAATTCCTGGTGGCCGCCGTCGCCCGAACCGGGGGTCACCTGGGGCCCAACCTGGGGGTGGTGGAGCTGACCGTCGCCCTCCACCGCACCTTCCACTCGCCGCGAGATGCCCTGGTCTTCGACACCGGGCACCAGGCCTACGTTCACAAGATGCTGACCGGACGGCTGGCCTTGTTTGACCGCCTTCGCCAGCGAGGCGGTCTCTCCGGCTATCCCAACCGCGCCGAGTCCGAGCACGACATCGTCGAGAACTCCCACGCCTCCACGGGCCTCAGCTACGCCGTGGCGCTGGCCACCGCCCGTCAGCTGACCGGGGAGCCGGGCAAGGTGGTCTGCGTGGTCGGTGACGGTGCGCTCACCGGCGGGATGGCCTACGAGGCGCTCAACAACATCGGCCACCTCCAGCCCGAGCTGATCATCATCCTGAACGACAACGGGCGTTCCTACGCCCCGACCATCGGCGGGCTCGCCGCCAACCTGGGGCAGCTCCGCCTCTCCCCCACCTACGAGGCGGCGAAGGACGCCACCGGTCGCACGCTCCGCCATCTCCCCCTGGTCGGCGACTCCGCCTACCAGGCGGCCAAGCGGGTCAAGGAATCTCTCAAGCAGCTTGTCTCCACCACCTCGCTCTTCGAGACTCTCGGGCTCAAGTACGGCGGCCCCATCGACGGCCACGACGTGCTCGCCCTCGAACGCGCCCTCCGCGACGCCGCCGCCTACCGAGGACCGGTGGTCATCCACGTCGTGACCAACAAGGGCAACGGTTACGCCCCTGCAGTTCAGGACGATATTGACAAATACCACGGGGTCTCCACCTTCGACCCCAGGGATGGGAGCTTCGCCACCAAGGCCCCGTCCTGGACCGACCTCTTCGGCGAGGCCCTCCTGGAGGCTGCGGAGGAGGACTCACGGATCGTCGCCATCACCGCGGCGATGGCGTCGTCCACCGGCCTGCTCGCCTTCGCCGAGCGTTTCCCGGACCGCTTCTTCGACGTCGGCATCGCCGAGCAGCACGCTGTCACCTTCGCCGCCGGCCTGGCGATGAAGGGGCTCCGGCCCGTGGTCTGCATCTACTCGTCCTTCTTGCAGCGTGCCTTTGACCAGATCGCCTGCGACGCCTGCCTCCATCGCGTCCCGGTGACCTTCGTCATCGACCGCGCCGGGATCACCGGCGACGACGGACCGTCCCATCACGGGATGCTCGACCTGGCTTTCCTGCGCTGCATTCCCAACCTGGTGGTGGCGGCGCCGAGCAGCCCCGACGAGATGCGCCGGATGCTGGCCACCGCGCTCGCCCACGACGGGCCGTTCGCCTTCCGCTACCCGCGGGGGACGGCACCGGCCGCCGGGACGGCTCCCCTCGAACCGCTCGTCATCGGGCGAGCGGCGGTCCGGCGCGAGGGGACGGACATCGCCATCATGGCCGTGGGAAAGATGGTCGGGGTAGCCCTTGAGGCGGCCGCCCAGCTCGACGAGGAGGGTGTCAGCGCCACCGTGGTCGACGCCCGCTTCGTCAAGCCGATCGATCCCCACCTCGCCGACATCGCCGCCGCACACCGTGCCGTGCTGACCGTCGAGGACGGGACGCGGGTGGGGGCCTTCGGGAGCGCTGTCGCCGAGCTGCTGGGAGACGCCGGGGTGACGGTGCCCCTGCACCGGCTGGGCATCCCCGACCGTTTCGTCGAGCACGGAAGCCAGGCGCTCCTGCTCAGCGAGCTGGGACTGGACGCGGTCGGCGTCGCCAGGTCGGCGCGTGAGCTGCTGGCCGTGGTGCGGCCCGCCCACGCCCTGGCCTGACCGGAACCGACGGCCCCGATGGGCGCCGTGCTCGTCACCGTCGCCGGTCCGAAGTCCCGGAGGGACCTCTCCCTCCCCAGCGACGCTCCGGTCGGAGAGATCGTCCCGGCCCTGGTGGAGCGCTGCGAGCCCGAACCCAAGCCCTGGAGCCGCTGGGCCCTCGGGCCGGCGGGCGGAGAACCGTTCGCACCCCAGCGGACGTTCGCCGAGTTGGGAGTGGTCGATGGGTCGGAGCTGCAGCTGTGCGACATGATCGCCCCCGGCGACGCGACGGGTGAGCCGTCCGGCAGTGGCCCGGCAGCGGCGACGGCCGACCAGCGACGGCGGAGCATCTCCGAGCTGACCGAGCGGCTCATCGACGACATCGCCCGCATCCGTGCGGGGAAGAACCCACTCCTCGAGTACGCGGCCCCGGAGGCCCGGCAGCGTCTCCGCGCCCTGGCCCCGGGGCCCTTCGACCGCGCGGCGGAGGGCGGCGTCTCCGATCTCCACCTGGCGGTGAGCTGGCATCGCGACCCGCGTGCACCGGTGGAAGCGCTCGCCAGCTTCACCGAGATCGGCGTCGTCGTCGCCGCTCCGGGAGGGCCAGGGAGCTCACGAGGTCGTCCCGCCTCCGGCGCGACACCGGTCCGGCGGGTGGGCGTCAGGATGACCGTCGACGCTCACTGCAGCTACCTTCTCGACATCAGCGTGGCGGCGGAGCCGCCGTCGCGCTGAGAGGGCGCCCGTGCGCCGGGACGGGCCTCAGGTCACCTGGACGGGAGCGCTGTCCGGGATGTCCACACGCTCCAGGCCAGAGTCGCCGAGCACCTGGACGCCGACCGGGTAGGCGCCCTCCGCTCCAGCAGAGGAGAGGACCTGGGCGTCGAAGCTGATGGTCAGCTTGCCGGGGCCGGATGGGCCCTGCGCGGGGACCACGAAGCCGTCGAAGTAGGGGATCGCGGAACCCTCCACCGCATCGTTGCCGCCGATGCGGCCGGAGTTCCCGGTTATCGCCACCGACCCGTCGTAGATGAAGACAGGCGGCAGGGTGACCAGGACGCTGACGTCGGAGGCCTGGCCGGTTCCCGAGTTGATGACGGTCACCTTGTAGGTGACGTCCTCGCCGGGAGCTGCCACGTTGGGGCTCACCGTGACCAGCCCCGAGAGCAAGGGTGCGGGTGTCAGCTTGAGGAGCACTCCATTGCTCTGAGTGGTCGAGGCCGTCGAGGCAGAGGCGCTCGCTGTCATGGTGTATGTTCCCGGGTTTCCTTGGGCGAGAGCGTAGAAGTTGATCGACACGTTGGTCGCGTGGCCGCTCAACTCCCAAACCCCCCAGGTCGGCTGCTGGCTCTTGCCCTGGGGGTCGAGCGGCGAGGTTCGCACCGCGCTGCCGGTCAGAGCCTCGGTATCCGTGTAGCGGAAGTCCGCCGGCAGGTTGGCGGTGACGGTGAGCCCGGCAGTACCCGCCGTCCCCGCATCGGTGACCGTGATGACGAATTCGATCGTCTGGTTGGCGGCGATGGGGTTGGCGGCGGAGGCCGACGTCGCGCCCACCACCGCGAGGCCGACGCTCAGCGAGGTGTGCCCCGCTCCACAGCCGGCCACGGCCACCGTGCCGAGGATGGCGGGGAGGACGAGCAGGCGGGAGAGCTTGCGCAGCCACGGGGCGGGCCCCCCTCCGGCCACGTCACGCCGCCGGCCGGCCAGTGCCGGCTCCCCTTCGGAGGTCACCCGACCGTGCGTGACCCGCGGGTCCACTCCCGGGCGGGTCACACCCTCTGGGCGGCGCGCATCGGCGCCAGCGGACGGCGCTCGCGTCGCGGCGGCGTCAGGGGGACATCGGTGGCTCGGGGAAGGGGATCGGGGTAACCTGCCTCGGCGAGCAGGCGCAGGGTGAGGGCGACATCCAGCCCGACGACGGTGTCGACCCGCCCGCTCACCGCCTCGACGAGGTCTCCGCCGGCCCCCTGCACCGCGTAGGCGCCGGCCTTGTCGAGGGGCTCGCCGCTCGCCACGTACGTGATCAGATCCTGATCGGAGAAGTCGCGCATCTTGACCAGCGACCGCGAGACAGCGAGCGCCACGACGTCGGTGCCGGTCCTCAGGACGCACACCCCGGTGAGGACGGTGTGGCGCCGGCCGCGCAGCTCGGTGAGCATCCGCCGCGCCGCCTCCGGCGTGCCCGGCTTGCCGAGGGGACCGCGCGGCCCCACCACGACGGTGTCCGCCGCGACCACGAAACTCCCCGGCTCGACGCGCTCCGCGATCTCCACCGCCTTCTGGCGGGCGATGAGCTGGCAGCCGAGGTCGGCACACATCCCGGGAGGAAGGGGCGGATCCGGTGAGGGCTCGACGACGACGAAGCGGATTCCGGCCCTGACCAGCAGTTCGCGCCGGCGGGGGCTGGAGGAGGCGAGGACGATGCGTGCGGTCGGTGCGCTCGACACCCGGGGGGCAACGCGCCGGAACGGGGACGCCGCCCGAACGCCGGGAAGCTGCTCGTCTGAGTCGGTCATGCGCCCCTCAGCAACGTGCGTGATGTCTCGGTCCTCTCCCCCGCGTGCGACCCCACCCACAAACGATCCTACCATCGTTCAAGGGGTGAACCGAACCCGAGCGTCTCGATTGAGCTGATTGAATCGATAATTCTGCCATGGCCGCCCGCCCGTCTGCAGGCTCAGTGGAGCGCGACCGCGAGGGAGATCGCGGCGGGCACCAGGGCCAACAGGCCCACCGCCGGCCCGGTGGCCACCAGCAGGCGGCGTCCCACGCCGATCAGACCGGCGTACGCGAGCACGGCGAGCGCCCCGAAACCGGCCACCGCGAGGGCGGAGAAGCTCGCGAGGGGCGCGAAGCCGGCCAGCGAGAAGCAGGCCAGGCCGATCGCGGCAACCAGCACCGCACGGCCCAGCCGGGCGGCGTGCGGGTCGAAGGGACGGATCAGGGCGGGGACGGCCATCAGCACGGCAGCGACGGCCCAGGGTCGAGCTGCGCCCACCGGACCACCGGCGGCCGCGATGGTGCGCAGGTCGAGGGTCATCGCCACGGAGGCAAGCCCGAGAAGCGGAGCGATCGCGGCGACGCCTGCGGCCAGGCGCTGCCAGGGCCACCTCTCCGCGCTGCCCCAGGCGACGCCCGCGGCGAGGGCGGTGACAAACACCACCAGGCTGACGCCGGTGGGCAGGCCGAAGAGGGGCGAGCCCGGGAACGCCAGCAGCCCGCAGGCGGCGCTGACGCCGACCGCCACCATCAACTCGTCGAGCTGGGCGGGACGGAGCCCGGCGGGGAGGCGACCGCCGGCGCCAACCAGGGCCGCCACCAGACCCGTATAGGCCACGCCGGGAAAGAAGGCCACGCCGACGACGGCACTCAGCACCGCAAGCGGGTTCATGCGCCCGGCCCGAAGACGAGGTGAACGGCACCCATGGGGAGCAGGCCGACGGCCAGCGCAACCGCGGCGATCACCCAGACGGCGATCACCCGGTGGTGCGGCGCCCGGGCCCCCTCGCCCGGCTCGCCCTGAGCAACGCTGAGGACGGCCGCCACCGTCACCAACCCCCCGGCGAGCAGGCAGGCGGCGGCGACCCCGAAGCTGAAGGCGACGCAGGCCTGGAGGAGCAGGAACCGTCCCCAGAACGCCGGCGAGGGAGGCAGCCCGCAGATGGCCAGCCAGACCAACCGGCGGGGAGGACCCAGGCCCGGTCGCGGTGTCTGCAGGAGGATCGGGGCCACGACCAGGTGAGTGAGGATGAGCAGAAGCCCGCCGGCCACGGCGGCCGTCTCCCCGGTGCCGACACCGGCGGCGACGAGGCCGAGGTCACCGAGCGCGACCCGGCCGTAGCGGGTGGCTGGACCGGCACGCAGGCTCATCAACCCGGCCCAGACCGCACTGATCAAGCCGCAGGTGAGGATGGTGTGCTGGAAGGCAAGCCTGGCGAGAAGGGGGAGCGGGCCGGGGATGGCGAAGGCGCTGAGCAGAACCGCAGGCGCGAGCAGCACCAGCCAGGTGGCGAGTTCCGGAGCGGGCACGTCGACCAACGCACCGACCGCCCATCCACCGAGTGGCACCACCGCGGAGAGGGCGAGCACGCCGACTACCAGGAGGCCTCCCACCAAACCCGGCTGGCCGTCCGGGGAGACGGCCGGGAGGAGCAGGCTGACCGCGATCAGGGCGGCCGCCCCGGTGCCGGCCACCCGGGCCGCGGCGAGGCTGGCTCGGCCCGGGGCCACCGAGATCCAGCGAAGGCTCAGGGCGGAGACGGCGAGCATGGCGGCGACCCCGAAGAGAAGGGGTGACCCCGTCGAGAGGAGGAGCACCAAAGCCCCCCCGACGGTGCCGATCCCGATCAGCTCCCGGCCGTCCAGGTGGTCGGCGAGGAGCAGGCAGAGCCAGAGGGCACCGGCCGACGCGGACAGGAGACCGGCCGCTTCGCGGGACAGTGCCAGACCGCCACCGCCCAGCTCGTCGGGCCGCGCACCGCTCCGCACCGTCAGCAGACTGAGCGCGACGAGCAGAAGCGGTGCGATCAGGGCGACCGGGCGGCGGAGGCGCGAAGGGCTGAGACCGGCCACGACCCCGATCCCGGCCCAGGCTGCGGCCAGCCAGGCGGCGTTCACGGGTGGGTCACGGGAGCCGGGCGCCGGTGCCGGGAGGCCAACCAGCCCTCCACTGCCGCCGCGACGGGGACGATGGCGATGACGCCGGCAACGTCTGGTAGCGGGCCGCTCCCTCCCCGGAGCAGCCAGCCCACGCCCACCGCCAGAGCGATGGCGGTCACGCCCACCGAGAGGTCGGTGACGGTGCGAGCGAGGAAGACGCGGAGCACCCCGCAGGTGAAGATGAAGGCGACGGGGAAGAGTGCGCCCTGGACTGCGGCGACCGAGCCCACGGGCACGTTGAAGCTGACCCACGACGCTGCGATCAGGGCGATGACGGCGGCTGCGACGCGAGCGCTGCGTGGCCCGAACAGCCCTTCGTGCGCTGCCGCCACCGGCTGAAGCGGGTCGAGCCCGGGACGCGGGGCCATCCGCCCGGCGATGAACCCGGCCATCGGGCCAGCGACGGCGCCGGCCGCGCCGGCGCCGAGAACGACGACCGCCGCCCAGCCGCCGCCATAGATCGCCGCCGCGGGAGCGAGGCCGAGAGCGACCACGACGCAGGTGACGAAGACGGCGCGCCGCCGATCGACCATGACCGCGACGGCCCCGGCGGCGAAGGCGATGAGGTCGAGGAGTGGCTGGTTCACAGGTAGTGGAAGCCGATGAGTGCGGCGAGCGCCGCGACCACGGTGAAGACGAGACCGGGCTGGGTGACCAGCCACGCGTCGACCCGTGCCAGCCCACGCCCGAGCCCCCGGGCGGGAGGCCCGAAGGTCCGGCGGATCCTGACGCCAGCAACCCAGGCGGGACGCGGTCGTGGCCCCCGCTCACCGTGCGCGGGGTGAGGGAAGGGGACTCCGAGGGCTAGCCCGGCGCTCACGACCCCGAGCAGGACGACCAGGAGCGCGAGGCTGAGATAGCCGCCGGGCCACGGCCCGCCCGGCCCGTGGAGGGTGGCGGCGTCGATGGCCACCGGGGCGCCGCTGCCCACCAGGGGAATCAGGACGAGAGCGCCCACGACCCCCGGCAGCAGCGCCGCCGCAGCCCCCAGCGCAAGAGCCACCGCGGCATCGGGACGCGGTAGCACGGCGCGCCGGAGCAGCCCAGGAGGCCCCGTCCCCTTGCCGCCGGGGGGACCCTCGCGGAGCGGCGCCAGCCCGCGGTCGCCGGATGGCGCGGAGGCCGCTGCGGCCTGCGGAGAGGGGAGGGCGGCAAGCCCGATGGCCTGCCGTGCCGCGACCAGCCCCCCACCGGCCGCGACAACGGCGGCGATCCCCAGCGCGAGCAGGAGCGGCGCGTACGGACGGCCCAGGGAGGCGACCGCGCCGAGCTCGAGAACTATCGCCGTGGTCCCGAATCCGATCGGCAGCCCACCTGCGGCAGCCAGCGCGATCGCGGCAAGGGCACGGCCGCGGCGGCTGGGCAGGGTTGGCCTGCTCCAGGCGGGCGCGGCCAGAAGGGCCAGCTCGAGGGCAACCACCCCGGCGGCAAACCCGCCGGAGCCGCCGGGAATCCCGGCGATCGCGACCAGGGTGCCGGTGCTGGCGGTGAGGAGGGCTCGTCCCGCGCGCCGCGACTCGTGCTTCCACCTCCAGGCGGCGACGGCACCCCAGAGCGCCGCGGCGGTCCCGAAGGTCGCGAGAACAACCGTGAAACCGGGGTCCTCAGCGCCACCGGTGGCCGCTCCCAGCCGGAGGAGCACCGCCGCGCCGCAGGGGACCGCCCCGATGGCGAGCCAGCTCCTGGTGGACCGCCCCCCGGCGGCCCCCGGCCACCATCCCGCGGCGAGCAGGCGTCCGGCGCCGGCGAGGCCCCATGGCAGCGCCACCGAGAGGCCGACCGCGCTCGCGGGAACCGCATAGGGATCGCTCGTCCCGGTGGCCACGATGAGCTGGACGGCGGCTACCAGCAGGCCGAGCGCAAAGACGTGCTGGATCGTGAACGCGGCGGCCGCTCCTCGGCTGACATGCTCTCGGCCCGCCGATGCCAGCAGGAGGCCGCCGAGGCTGGCGATCTCCGCGCCGGCGAAGAGCATCACCGCATTGCCGGCCAGGGCGGCGAGCGCCGCACCGGCGGCGGTGACCAGCAGGGCCGCCTCCTCGCCTGGCTGGCGATCCGCCGCACCAAGGGCAAAGAAGCTGGCCACCAGGGCGATCAGGACCAGGGCCAGGCCGGTCTGGTCAGCACGGAGGGTCAGCGGGACCCCGGATACCGCCTGGCCAAACGTGGTGACAATCGGACCGTTCGCAGTTATCGCGACGATGCTGAGAGCTGCCCACCCGGCCAGGATCAGGGCGCCCGCGCTGAGCAGCCGGCGCGTCCGCCGCCACGGAGCCGGCAAGAGGTACGCGATGAGCGCCCCGGCGAGGAGCAGGGCGAGGACCAGGGCGGACCGGTTCCCCACGCTCAGCAACGGCGCAGTCTCCCGTCAGCGTCCCGCAGGGCACGCACTAGTGGGGCGCGGGCGCCCTGGGGGGAGCCGGAGGCAGTGCGTGGGCGCCGACCTCGCTGGCACAGTACGGGCAGATCGGCCAGCCCAGCCGCAGCCTCCGCTCGCAGACGGTGCACCTGCGGGCGAATTGGGTGCGGCAGTACGGGCAGATGACGAAGTCCTCCTCGATGTCGCGCCCGCAGGTCGGGCACGGGCGGGTCTCCGTGCCCGAGGGGGGCTCCTCGAGGATCTGCTGCTCGAGAGCCAGGGAGCGCTCCTCGGCGAGCGTCCTCGGAGGACGGATCACCAGGTAGATGAGGGCACCCAGGAACGGAGGTACGAACGCGAGCAGGAAGGCGAAGATCGCGAAGGGGATCGAGGTGGAGCGCCGCCTGGCGTCCCGCACCACGTTGTAGGCCAGCGCCACGAGCAGCAGTGCCACGTAGAGGATGAGCAGGAGGACGCCGAGGAAGATGAGCGAGCCGCTGGTGTCGGCGAGGAGCTTCATTCTGAAATCCCTAAGCGACGGCGCAGGGTCTGCGCCTGCAGCTCCGCCTCGCGAAGCTGGTCGGTGACCTTCTGGACCACGCTCTCGGGAGCACGCTCCCGGAACGCGGTGTTGGCGAGCTGGGCGCGGTGCCGGGCAATCTGGCGCTCCACCTCGTCGAGCTGCCGGCCCAACCTCGACTCCCCTCCTCCACCGAGGCGCAGCTCGGCCTCGAGGCTGCCGGCGATGACCAGCTGGGCCTCGCCGCCGTCGTCACCGTCGACGACCCGGACGCGGACCAGGGCCTCGAGGATGCGGCGGCGGTCGTCCGCCGAGAGGGACGGGTTGCCGCCACGGATGACGACGGGGTGGAGGGTCTTGTCGGCCGCGCTGATGCCCGCCTCCTGGCGCCGGGCACGTAGCTGCCCGACCAGCAGCAGCAGCTCGTCGAAACCCTCCCGGGCGCCGACCCGGCCGGGGTCGCCCCACTCGGGCACGATGGAGGGCCAGGAACGGTGCTGGAGGGTCGGAGCAGGGTCGGGCAGCCGCTGCGCGCATTCCTCGGTGACGAAGGGCATGAACGGGTGGAGAAGGCGCAACGCGGAGTCGAGCACGGTGACCGCGGTCGCGGCCGCCGCCTCCCTCCCCCGCCCATCCTCGCCGTCGCGCAGCCGCACCTTCACGATCTCCATGTAGTCGGAGCAGAAATCCTGCCAGATCACGGCATACAGGCGGTCCATGGCGTCATGGAAGCGGTATTGGGTCATTGCCTGATCGACAGTTGCCACCGCGTCGGCGAGGCGCCCGAGGATCCAGTGGTCCTCGGCCAGCAGTGCCGTGTCCGGGACCGCGGGCGGCGGCACCGCGATCCGATCACCGTCGCCGATGGTCGTGACCAGGAGCCGTGTGACGTTCCACAGCTTGTTGGCGAATCGCTGGTAGCTCGCGACCCGCTCCTCGTCGTAGCGGACGTCCTGGCCGCTCGTGCCCACCGCCCCGGCCCAGGCACGGATCGCGTCGGCGCCGTAGCGCGCGATGATGTCCAGTGGGTCGACCGCGTTACCCCGCGACTTCGACATCCTGGTCCCGTCGCGGGCCATGATCGTCGAGGTGATGATCACGTCGTCGAAGGGTTTCTTACCCGTGAACCGGAGGCCGGTCATGATCATCCGGGCCACCCAGAGGTTGATGATCTCGCGCGCCGTCACCAGCACCTGGGTGGGATAGAAGCGACCCAGATCGCGGGTTTCCTCCGGCCATCCGAAGATGGCGAACGGCCAGAGGGCGCTCGAGAACCAGGTGTCGAGGACATCGGGATCGTGCTCCAGCCGGTCGCTGCCACAGCTGGGACAGCTCTGCGGCGTCTCCACCCAGGCGAAGCGATGGCCGTTGCCGCACCGGCTCACCGGGATGGCGTGGCCGAGCCAGATCTGCCGGCTGATGCACCAGTCCTGGATGCCGCGCATCCAGGTCAGGTAGTGGTCCCCGTAACGCTCCGGATGGAAGCAGACCTCCCCGCTTTCGACCGCGGCGATGGCGGGCGCGGCGAGGGTCGGCATGCGCACCCACCACTGCTCGCTGACCAGTGGTTCGATCACATGGTGACAGCGATCGCAGTGGCTGACCTCGTGAACAAAGGGCTCTTCACCGACCACCGCACCCTGCTCGCGGAGCGCCTCCGTGACCTCGCGACGGGCGTTCTCCACCGTCAGCCCGTGGAAGCGGGGGAGATCGGGAACGTCCATGGTCCCGTCCAGCCCAATCACGTTGACGATCGCGAGGCCATGGCGAACGCCGATCTCGTAGTCGGTGGGATCGTGGCCGGGGGTGACCTTGAGCGCGCCGGTGCCGAAGGCCACCTCGACCGCCGCGTCGGCGACGATCGGGACGCGCCGGCCGGTGAGGGGAAGGATGACGTGAGCGCCCACCAGGTTCCGATAGCGAGGATCTTCCGGATTCACCGCCACCGCGGTGTCCCCCAGCATGGTCTCGGGACGTACCGTGGCAACGACCACCTCGCCCCCGCCCTCCACCGGGTAGCGCAGGCGGGTGAGGGTGTCGTGATGCTCGATCCACTCGACCTCCTCATCGCTGATGGCGCTGCGATCGTGGGGGCACCAGTTGACGATGCGGGGGCCTCGATAGATCAGCCCCTCGTCGAAGAGGGCCTTGAAGACGGTGCGGATGGCCCGGACGTAGGCCTCGTCCAGGGTGAATCTCGAGCGCGACCAGTCGCAGGTGAAGCCGAGCCGGCGCATCTGGTCGTAGATCCGACCGCCGCATTCGTCATACCAGGCGTCCACCCGGGCCTGGAAAGCGGCGCGTCCGATCGCCTCGCGGCTGGTGCCCTCGGCGACCAGCTGGCGCTCGATCACCGCGTTGGTGGCGATGGCGGCGTGGTCGGTGCCCGGACACCACTCGACCTCGGCACCGCGCATCCGCCAGTGGCGGGCCAGGATGTCCTGGATCGAGCCGCCCATGGCGTGGCCCATGTGCAGCGGGGCGGTGATGTTGGGGGGCGGCAGGGCGATGGTGAAGCTGGGACGGTCCGACGCGGCGTCCGCCCGGCCCACCTCCAGCTGCTCCCAGCGGAGGCGCCAGCGGGGCTCGACCTCCGCCGGCTCGAACTTCGATTCCATGGGTGGCCCGAAGTATACGGGCCGCGCTCGGGGCCCCACGGCCCGGCCGGCACCCCGGCGGGCGCCCGGGGTGTTCAGATCAAGGAAGCGAGCCGCTGCTAGGCGGTCTTGTCGGCGACCGCCGCCTCTCCCCCGTCGGCGTCGGCGTGGCGCGGCTCCTCGGTGAGCAACAGGGGCTCGACGCCGTCCTGGATCGACTGCTCGGTGATGACGCAACGCTTGATGTCGGGGCGGCTCGGGACCTCGAACATGCTGTTGAGGAGCACGTCCTCGATGATCGACTTCAGACCGCGCGCCCCGGTCCCGCGGGCCAGAGCTCGCTTGGCAATCGCCCGCAGTGCACCCTCGTGAAAGGCGAGCTCCACGTCGTCCAGGGCGAAGAACTTCTGATACTGCTTGACGAAGGCGTTCTTGGGCTCGGTGAGTATGCGTACGACGTCTTCCTCGTCGAGGTAGTCGAGCGTGACCACGATCGGCAACCGGCCGACGAACTCGGGGATGAGCCCGTACTTGAGGAGGTCCTCGGGCTGCAGCTCGCGGAGCAGCTTGGTCGACTCCTTGGTGCGGCCCTTCTTGAGAGGCTCGCTGGTGAAGCCGATGGCCCGGCGGCCGGTGCGATGCTCGATGATCTTCTCCAGACCGTCGAAGGCACCCCCGCAGATGAAGAGGATGTTGGTGGTGTTGATCTGGATGAAGTCCTGGTGCGGATGCTTGCGCCCACCCTGCGGAGGCACGTTGGCCACCGTCCCCTCGAGGATCTTGAGCAGCGCCTGCTGAACGCCCTCGCCGCTCACGTCGCGAGTGATCGAAGGGTTGTCCGCCTTGCGCGCTATCTTGTCGATCTCGTCGATGTAGATGATCCCCCGCTCCGCGCGGGCGATGTCGAAGTCCGCCGCCTGGATGAGCCGGAGGAGGATGTTCTCGACATCCTCGCCGACGTAGCCCGCCTCCGTGAGGCTGGTCGCATCGGCAATACTGAACGGGACATCGATGATCTTGGCGAGCGTCTGCGCGAGCAGGGTCTTGCCGCACCCGGTCGGGCCCACCAGCAGGACGTTGGACTTCTGGAGCTCGATGTCGCTGTTGGTCTTGCTGTTTGCGATGCGCCGGAAGTGGTTGTAAACGGCGACGGAGAGGACCTTCTTGGCGTGCTCCTGCCCGATCACGTGCTGATCCAGCGAGGCCATGATCACCTGCGGCGTCGGCATCATGCCCGACTTGACCCGCTTCTGCGAGGTCGAGCGGTTGTCCTCCTCCAGGACCTCCTGGCAGAGATCGATGCACTGATCGCAGATGTAGACGCCCGGGCCCGCCACCAGCTTGCGGACCTGCTCCTGCCCCTTCCCGCAGAAGGAGCAGCGGGTGTGCCGGCGCCGATCTTCGCGGTCGGTCATGTCCTCACCCGCATCGCGTGACCCTAGCGGGCGGCTGCGCCGCCCCCGGCCTCGGGCCCATCCGAGGGCTCGATGCGAGCGGTCCGTCCACCGACGCCACCCACGCCCCGCGGGGAGGAGCCGTCACCGGTGCTCTTGGGCCGGCCCTGGATGATCTCGTCGACGATGCCGTACTCCTTGGCCTCGTCAGAACTCATGAAGAAGTCGCGATCCGAGTCCCGATGGACCACCTCGATGGGCTTCCCGGTGTGGTGGGAGAGGATCTCGTCGATGCGGCGGCTGACCCGGAGGATCTCCTGGGCGTGGATCTGGATGTCAGCGGCCTGGCCGCTGAATCCGCCGCTCGCCTGGTGGATGAGGATGCGGGTGTTGGGCAGCGAGTACCGGAGTCCGGGCGCGCCCCCGGCCAGCAGCACGGCGGCCATGGAGGCGGCCAGGCCCATGCAGATGGTGCCGACCCGAGGCTCCACATACTGCATCGTGTCGTAGATGGCGAGGCCGGCGTAGACCGACCCACCCGGTGAGTTGATGTAGAGCCAGACGTCTTTCTCGGGGTCCTCGCCGGCCAGGAAGAGCAGCTGGGCCATGACCACGTTGGCCACCTGATCGTCGATGGGGGTACCGATGAAGATGATCCGGTCCTTGAGCAGGCGGGAGTAGATATCCATCCCGCGCTCACCACGGTTGGTGGTCTCGATGACGTAAGGGATGAGGGTCATTGCCAAGCCAGTATACCCACGGGCCGTCGCCGTGCCCTCCGGGGGGTGTCGAGGCCCGAACCGACCCCCTGGGGAGATCAGGCGCCCCCCGATCACGCAGGCTCGGCGAACCGCCGGGAACGCCCCTGAACGGTGGGTATTGCTGATACTGACGGTATCAAGTATATTGACACTCCTGGCTGAGAGCATGGTGGAGGGAGCCGGCCATGGCCCGCAAGTACAAGCCCGTCGAGCTGTCCCTTCGCACGGTCCCGGTAGACCTCGCGGAGGAGCGTGCCCGCTGCCCGCTCTGCGATGACCGCAACTCGGGCGTGATCGGCCGCCTCGGCCTCCGTCTGGTGTTCCGCTGCGAGCACTGCAGGGTTCGCTTCTACCGGCCCTCGGCCGCCCTGCGGTTCGGCTGATTCAGGCGCCGCCACCGGCGATCTCGTAGGCGCGCTCGGCCGCCGCCCGGCGGAGCAGGTCGACGTGCGCTGCAGCGTGGAGGCGGCGACGGTCCGGCCCGGAGAGCCGGCGTCCCGCGCCGATCCGATCGACCTCGTGTTCGACCTGCAGCTCATCGACCTCGATCTGTTCCGCGGCGGCCAGGGCGCCCAGGGCGAGCTCGAGGCGGACGCTGTCCGCCGCGGCCGAACGCCTCTCCGCCCGAAGCTTCTCGACGCTGCCCCCGGTGTACTCGAGGTAACGGTCGAAGCGAAGGCCCAGCTCGGCGAGCCGCACCTCCATGCTGGCGAGCTCGCGGTCCAGCTCGCGCTCGACCATGGCCGCTGGAAGGTCCACCTTGACCCGATCCCGGAGGGCCGTGAGGACATCGGACTGGAAGTGTTCCTCGTCGTTCTGGGCGGCCGCCTCGACGAGACGCTCACGGTAGCGGTCGCGCATCTCGTCGACGGTCTCCCCACTGCCGTCGCGCTGGGCCAGGGCGTCGTCGAGAGGCGGGAGCGCCCGCTCGCGGATGGCGAGGATGTGGACGTCCGCCTCCACCGTCACCCCACGCAGCTCCTCCTGCTGGTAGTCGGCGGGGAGGGCGAGGGGAAACCGCCGCTCCTCGCCAGGCGCGAGCCCGATGACGGCGTCGACCAGCCCGGGGACGAGGCGCTCGCGGTCCAGCTCCAGGTCGCGCTCCTCCCCCCCGGATAGCACCTCTTCGCCGCGCCGCATCACCAGGGTGCAGCGGAGCACATCGCCAGCCTGAGCCGGCCGGGTCACCTCGACCAGGTCGGAGAAGCGGCGCCGGACCTCCTCCACAGCCGAGTCCACGTCGGCGTCGCCGATCTCGGTGTGAGGCCGTTCGATGCGCAGGGTGTGGTAGTCGTCGAGATCGACCACCGGGCGAACAGCGACCTCTGCGGTGAACTTCACCGGCTGGCCGCGCTCCACCGTCCCGAGGGTGACGGAGGGGTCGCCGACGGGGTCGAGGTCCTCCTGGTCGATGGCACGGGCGTAGAGCTGCGGGACGAGCTCCTCGGCCGCGGCGTTGCGCAGAGCCTCCCAGCCGACGGCGCGCTCGACCAGACCGGCGGGCGCCTTGCCCGGCCGGAACCCCGGGATACGCAGCCGGGCTCCGAGCTTCCGGCCCGCCTCGCCGAGTGCCCGGTCCAGCTCCTGGGGCGGAGCCTCGACGGTGAGCTCGACGATCCAGCCCGGCTTGCGCTCGACGAAGACGGACAGCTCGGACGGTGCAGTGGTCACGTGGTCTCCTCAGGTGTCACAGGCCCGCATTCTGGACGACGGCAGGGCGCGGGCGGCGGCGCCAGCCGCCCACGTGCGCGGGCCGAGACTCGAACTCGGACGGGTCACCCCACGGGATCCTAGGTCCCGCGCGTCTACCGGTTCCGCCACCCGCGCCGGTTCTGGCAGGCCCGGCCGAGTGTAGCACCGCCATTTGCATCGATCGGAGGGCCAGGCCGCGCCAGGCGCACCGGGCCACCGGGAGGGGTCGCCGGCCGGCCGGCGACTCACGCTGGTCGACCCTCAGCCGGGCACGACCATGAGCCCTGGACATGGCCGGTGAAGACCCCTACGCTTGGCCTCAGTCCGGCCAGCCGCCGGTTCACCGATCGCCATCCGCACGGAGGTCGACGTATGGACCCGAGCCAGTCAGCCGCAGCGGTCGAAGCCCCGCAGGAGATCGTTGCGAAGATCGATCAGAAGGCGATGAGACTTTCTGCGCTGCTGCGGGACATCGACAACCACCCCATCGAGCTGTCCGCGGAGCTGGTCGAACGGCTCGACGAGATCCTCGAGATGCTGGGCTGCCGGATCTCCGCGACCCGAGCCCTGCTCCACCAGCCGGCGTACCTGACGCAAGGGATGAGCGTGGCCTGAGCCGGCACCGCCGCCACGCTCGGGTCCCGAGCGACAGCTGGTGGCGGTCACTCCACGGGTCCTCCCGTCCACGGCGGGCGGCGACCACGGGCTGCTCGGCGGCGGCCTTGGCTCCGCCACCTCCCCGGTGGTCCGAGCCCGGCGGTACAGTGGCGCATGAGCAGCCACCGTCCGAAGCTTGGCAGCCGCATCCTGGCCTTCTCCCCAGCTGCGGCGGCGGCTAGTCCCACGATCGATCACCAAGACAGGAGAGACGCCCCATGGCCGCCAAGGAGCACTGGAAGACCGATCCGGACGATCACGATTACCCCGCAGCCGCCGATTACCTGAGCCTGATCATGGCCAAGGGGGAGGTGACCAACGCGGTGGCGGCGCTGCGGAAGGCGCCGATCACCCACTTCAAGGCCAAGGACTTGCTGAGGGCCAGCCGGCTGGAGCTCCTGCCTGCCGACAACGCCCACGTCAAGAAGGACCTCGGCAAGGTCTCGGCCGGGACCCTCCTCTCGCCCATCCTGCTGGTCCGGGGGCGGGTCGATGCCGACGTGCCGCTGACGGTCGCCGATGGGTACCACCGGATCTGCGCCAGCTACCACCTGGACGAGGACGCCGACATCCCCTGCCGGATCGCCTGAGAGCGCTGCGCGCCGCTGACGGCGCCGCACCGGCACACGGTTCAGGCGTCATATCGCTGCGCCATGCGACGCGGGCACTTCGCTCGGCCGGGGCGCTCACGCGCCCAGGCTCCGCGCTGGTGCCCGGTTCAGGCGTCATATCGCTGCGCCATGCGACGCGGACACTTCGCTCGGCCGGGGCGCTCACGCGCCCAGGCTCCGCGCTGGTACCCGGTTCAGGCGTCGTATCGCTGCGCGATACGACGCTCGCACTTCGCTCGGCCGGGGCGCTCACGCGCCCCTGACGGCCTCCGCCTCACCCGAGCGCTCGCGCTGTGCGCGGCGCCCGGGTGGGCGGCGGCCTGGGCACGCCTCAGGCGGCGTGCCCGGCCTCGCTCCGTTTAGGCATCGTAATAAAGGAAGAACTCGTAGGGGTGCGGGCGAAGGGCCACCGGGTCCACCTCGCGCTCGCGCTTGTAGGCAACGTAGGTCTCGATCAGGTCGGGGGTGAAGACATCCCCCTTGAGCAGGAAGTCGTGGTCAGCCTCCAGGGCGTCGAGGACCTCGGGCAGCGAGCCGGGGAGATCCTTGACCTGGGCGGCCTCCTCGCCCTCCAGCTCGTAGAGGTCGGCCTCGATCGGCTTGGGCGGCTCGGTCTTGTTGGCGATGCCGTCCAGGCCCGCCATCAACATGGCGCTGAATGCGAGGTACGGATTGCAGGTCGGGTCCGGGGAGCGGAACTCCAGGCGCCGCGCCTTGGGCGAATCGCTGTAGGTCGGGATCCGGATGCAGGCGCTGCGGTTGCGCGCGCTGTAGGCGAGCTTGATCGGCGCCTCGTAGCCGGGGACCAGACGGCGGTAGGAGTTGGTGGTCGGCGCGGCGAGCGCGAGCAGTGCGGGAGCGTGCTGGAGCAGGCCGCCGATGTACCAGCGACCGAGGTCGCTGAACAGCGCGTATCCGTTCTTGTCGTAGAAGAGCGGGACGCCACCCTTCCAGAGCGACTGGTGAACGTGCATCCCGCTGCCGTTGTCACCGAAGAGCGGCTTGGGCATGAAGGTCGCGGTGTAGCCGTTCTTGGCGCAGACGTTCTTGACGATGTACTTGAACTGCAGAACGTTGTCCGCCATCGAGGTGAGGGACTGGAATCGCATGTCGATCTCGGTCTGACCGGCGGTGCCGACCTCGTGGTGGTGCACCTCGATGTCCAGACCGGACTCGAGCATCGCCAAGACGATGCGGCTGCGCAGGTCCTGCAGCTGGTCGGCCGGCGGGACGGGGAAGTACCCCTCCTTGTACTTCGGCCGGTAGCCGAGGTTGGCACCCTCGCGACCGCTGTTCCAGATGCCCTCGTCGGAGTCGATGTGGTAGTAGCCCTCGTGGGAATTCTGGTCGAAGCGCACCGAGTTGAAGATGTAGAACTCGAGCTCCGGGCCCCAGTAGGAGAGGTCCGCCACCCCGGACTTGGCCAAGTAGGCCTCAGCCTTCTTGGCGATGTAGCGCGGATCGCGCGAGTACGGCGCCCTGGTCAGCGGGTCCTTGACGTCGCAGACGATGGCCAGCGTGGGGACTTCCAGACACGGGTCGATGAAGCAGCGGCCCGGGTCGGGGAAGAGGAGCATGTCGCTCTCGAAGATCTTCTGGAACCCGCGGATCGAGGAGCCGTCGAAGCCAATGCCGTTCTCGAAGAGGTCGTCATTCAGCTCGCTCACCGGGATGCTGAAGTGCTGCCACGTACCGGGCAGGTCCGTGAAGCGCACGTCCACGAACTTGACCCCCGCGTCCTTGGCCCGCTTGATCACGTCCTTCGGGGTGGCCCCGCCTGCTTGTTTGGTCTCGTCTGCCATCCACTTCCCCTTGCAATCGCCGGCCGGCGGGCACGGCCTTGTGGGCCGAGCCTCCGCTCTCACAACTGAGTGAGCCTAGCGAGTTGGAGGGCGGATCTGCCATGGACTCGGAGGACGAGAGGCGTGGTCGAGCGCTTGTGCAATACGCACAAAACGACGGCCGGCGGTTTGCGATGAATGCACAGACGCCGTGAGGGTCAGGCCCACCGCCCGGTGCGGCTGTTCCAGGCCGGGCGTGTCAGCGTGACGGCGGGCAGGCCGTCAGGCGCGAGGCTTGATCCCCTCGAGCTTGGCGAGGGCGCCCGGCCTGTCCTTGAAGTACAGCTTGTTGATCTCGACGTAGGCGATCTGGGCCGTCGGGACGTCCTCCTCGGCGAAGATCGCGTCGACGGGGCACGGATCGACGCATGCACCGCAATCGATGCACTCGTCCGGGTCGATGAACACCATCCGGTCGTCGTCGGTCTCGTGGATGCAGTCCACGGGGCAGACCTCGATGCAGGACTTGTCCTTGAGATCGACGCAGGTTTCGGTGACGATGTAGGTCATTCCGGGTGGAAGTCTAGCAAAGGCCAGCGCACGCCTTGGCCGGGCCCGGGAAGGCCCCCTGCCCGGCACGGGGACAGGGGGCCCATGGGGTCGCCCGGGATGGACCCGGTCAGATGAGCGCCACCGCCCCCTGCCCGCCGGGTCTGAAGGGGTAGACGAGCCTCCGTCGCAGCTGCACCGGCACCGGTCCACGGTCGGCCACCGTCCGGTGGGCGGGTGCGGCCGTGCAGGGGGTCGCCCAGGGGGGACGCTCGAGCATGGCGAAGCCGCAGTAGAGGCTGGCGAAGGTCAGACAGCGGAGCAGGCGCTCCTTGGAGGACGCCGCCTGGGTGGCAGCCACCACTGCGTGCGCCCTCATGCCGTGGACCGCCGCGTCACGACACGCGGAGGCGGCCTGGACACGGTGCGTCCAGGCGGCGAGCCCCGGACCGTCCTTCCAGTGCTGCTTGACAACGATGCGCGTGCTGAGCGACGCGAGCAGCGTCGGCCACAGCGCCGGAGCGCGGGGAGGATGGCCATGGCCGGCGCCCTCCCGCGCGCTCACCGGCCCGACAGCCAAGCCCGTGGCGAGGTGGGTGGCGTGCGCCAACCGATGCGCGAAGGCGACGGTCGGTTCGCCGCCATCCCCCAGGGTGTCCAGGGCGTCCAGCGCGTCGCCGGCCACGTCCATGACGCTCTCCGCCACTCCCGCCAGCCGGCTCGCCTGGTCGGACGTCATCCGGCCCATGCCGGAGACACTCGCTCCGGCGGCGGCAACCGCCGGCCCGAGCGCCATGACCGTCGCGGCGAGGGGGCTCTGGCGCTCCAGACCAGAGGTGACACACAGCTCGTCGATGCGGATCATGCTCCCCTGGAGCACCGGCAGCAGGGGCCGGCTCGCGTGGCAGAGGTCTCCCGCCAGTTCGGCGGCGGTTGTCGTGAAGGTCTCGGCGATCTGGGTGTCGGATCTCGCAATCATGGTCGGCGCCTCCACTGGGGCTCTTCAGGGGATGGCCGGCTGGGGGCGTGCGCGCGATGCGCACGCCCCCCGTCGATTCAGTTGAGGTCTCTCTCAGGTGGCCCCGGCCACGGCCGGAACCGGTAGGTGGGGGGCCCCGGGGTAGGGCTCCAGGTCGACCGCGACCTCACCGTGGACCAGCTGGTCCCCCACCTCGAGGTGGGCATCCGGTGCCCGCAGCGGCACCACCAGGCCGATCAGCTTGACGATGATGAAGGTCGCGACCGCGTCGTACCCGATGATGAAGAGCAGGGCGAAGAACTGGACCAGGAGCTGGTGCGGGTTGCCGTACCAGAGCCCGGTGATCGACGAGTTCGCGGTGCCCTTGACGCCCAGGTACTCGACCATGTTGGGGTCGGCCATCACGCCGGTGAAGAGGCCGCCGAGCGCCCCGGCCACACCGTGGGTGTGGATGACCCCGAGGGTGTCGTCCACCCGCCGGAAGAGCGCGAATCTCGGCGCGAGGTTGATGGTCACCCAGGGCAGGCTGCCAGCCAGGACGCCCAGCGCCAGCGCGGCGTAGCCGTCGATGAAACCGGCCGCCGGGGTGATCGCCACCAGGCCGGCCACCATCCCGTTGATGGCCCCGGCGACGCTCACCTTCTTGAACCGGAGGGCGTCCCACATCACCCAGGTGCAGAGCGCCACCGCGGTGCAGAGGTGGGTGTTGAGGATGGCCGCCGAGGCGTCCATGTTGGCGAAGTACGGGTCACCGCCGTTGAAGCCGGCCCAGCCCAGCCAGAGCAGCCCGCCGCCGGCCACGGCCATGATCAGGTTGCTCGGCGAGGTGTGCTGCCGGTCCCGGAGCAGCCGCGGACCGATCACCGCCGCCGCCGTGAAGCCGGAGACCGCCGCGGCCACGTGGATGACGTAGCCACCGGAGAAGTCCACCGCTCCCATCTGGGAGAGCCAGCCGCCGCCCCAGATGCTGAAGGCGCCGACCGAGTAGACCAGGGTGATCCAGAGCGGGACCAGCAGGGCCCAGGCCTTGAAGCTGATCCGGCCGAGCAGCGAGCCGCCCAGGATGATCACGGTGATGGCCGCGAAGACGAACTGGAAATAGACCATGGAGCTGAGCGGGAACCGGATCGGCGGCATCAGCCCGTTGAGGAGCGGTATCTGGGCCTGCTGCTCCAGGCTGTTGGCGCTCAGCACGGTGCCGGGGGTGCCCACGAAGGTCAGCCCGTGCCCCAGGCCCGCAGGGTGCCCGAAGCTCATGTTGTAGGCGAAGAGCGTCCACACGATGAGGGTCATGGCGAACGCGTAGAGCACCATCATGGCCGAGTTCACGGCCCACTTCCGCTTCATGATCCCCGCGTAGAGGATCGCCAGCCCCGGGACGCTCATGATCCCGACCAGGGTCGCCGCCGTGATCTGCCAGGCGTTGTCCCCTGAGTTGAGCCAGCTGGGATCTGCCACGTACTGTGCCAGGAGCATCAGATCAGAACCTCCCCGTGCCGTCCGGTCTGGGACGCTTCTATGTCGGGCCATCGTATTGGGCGCAGCTGACCGGTTTGTATGTGCAAATCGCACAAGTGCCCACGCAATCGGGTTGTGCGCGATTTGGGATGGCGAGGAGCAGGCGTCCAAGTGCGCTCGCCCAGCCGCCACTCGGCGGCCGGGGACGGCCGGGTGCTCACCGCGGGGTGGGAGCGCTCAGGTGAAGGGTTGCGGGACGCACCGCTCCGGCGCGCGCCCGGACCCTGGACGGGTCAGTGACCCCAGTGCTCGGCCTCGAGGTGCTGGATGGTCACGTCGCCGCGCTCGCCGGTCCGGATGCGCACGGCCTCCTCGACGGGGAGGATGAAGATCTTGCCGTCACCGATCTCGGCGGTGCGGGCGGCGGTGGCGATCGCCTCGACGACCGCCTCGACTCTCGCATCGACCACGACCGCCTCGACCTTGACCTTCCGCTGCAGGGAGATGTGCACGCGGGTGCCCCGGTACATCTCGGTGTAGCCACGCTGGCGGCCGCAACCCAGCACCTCGGTGATCGTCAGTCCGGACGTTCCCAGGGCATCGAGGGCGTCCTGGACCGCCTGGAGCCGGTCCGGCCGGATGATGGCCTCCACCTTCCTCATGTCGTCGTCTCTCCTGAGACCGAGGCGAGCAGCTGGCGCGTCGCCCCGGCAATAGCGTCAGGGTGAATATAGGCTCCTCCGGGCACCGGCATGAAGCTCTCCGGGTAACCCCACATGCCATGCTCGCTGATGTCGAGGCCCTCGATCTCGTCGCGCTCCCTCACACGGAGCCCCACCGTCTTCTTGATGGCCCAGAAGAGACCGAAGGAGAGGCAGAAGACGGTCGCGAAGATGGACACCACGGCCACCGCCTGGGCGCCCAGCTGGGCCCAATTCCCGGTGTAGAAGAGCCCGCCCCGGCCGGCACCGTCGATCTTGGCGAGGAGGGGGTCGGCAAAGAGGCCGCAGGAGAGGAGGCCCCAGACGCAGGCGAGCCCGTGCGCGGAGAGGGCGCCGAGGGGATCGTCGATGAACTTGTCGATGAAGTAGACGCCGAAGACGACGATCACCCCGGCGACGGCGCCGACGATGAGCGCGGCCCACGGCTGGATGAATCCTGAGGGAGCCGTCACGGCCGCCAGTCCGGCGATCGCACCGTTGCCGATCATGCCGACGTCGAGGCTCCTCTGCCGGAGGTAGATGACGGCCATGGCGGAGAGCGCCCCGGCGGCCGCGGCCAGGTTGGTGACGATGAGGACGTCGGCGAAGTGCAGGTTGAGGGCCTGCAGGGTGGAGCCGGGGTTGAAGCCCATCCACCCGAACCAGAGGATGAGCACGCCCAGCTGGGCGAGCGGCATGTTGTGCCCCGGAATGGCGTTGGGCTTGCCGTCGCGGCCGTACTTGCCGATGCGCGGCCCGAGGAGGAGAAGCCCGGCGAAGGCGGCACTGGCTCCGGTGAGGTGGACCACGCCCGATCCGGCGAAGTCCTGGACGCCCAGGCCGGCCCCCAACCAGCCCCCACCCCACACCCAGTGGGCGATCAGCGGGTAGATGAATCCCGCAAAGGGGATGGCGAAGAGGATGTAGACGATGAACTTGGTCCGCTCCAGCATCGTCCCCCAGACGATCGCGAGAGAGATGGCGCAGAAGACGAACTCGAAGAAGAATTTGGCCGCCGCGGGGACGTCCGACCCGTGAAGGGCGGGCAGATCCAGCGTCGAACCCGGGGTGAACGAGGGGAAGAAACCGGCGCCGGCGCCGCCGCCGATCAGGTGGCCGAGAAATCCGCTCCCGGCGCCGAAGGCGAGGGCGAAGCCGACTCCCCACCACATGATCGAGCTGATCGAGAGGTTGACGATGATCTTGGCCACCACCGTGCCGACGTTCTTCATCCGGGAGAAGCCGACCTCGAGCATGGCGAAGCCGGCCTGCATGAAGAGGACCAGCATCCCGGCGAGGATCACCCAGACGGTGTCGACGGCGACGCCCGCGCTCTGCCCCGCGGCCTGGGTGGCGGCGTGGGTGACGATGGGAAAGGTGGCTCCGGCGATGGCCACGCTGACGCCGGCGCGGACGCGCGCAAGTAGAGGCAAAGGAAGATCTCCGTGCCAGACCCGATCCTGCGGCGCCCAAACTAGCCGAGTGGACCCGCGGAGGACGGCGTGCGCGGCGCACCAATAGCCGGCCCGGTTTTTAGGGCTTGACGCACAAAAACCGCTACCGGCCCCTCGCTTGCCGGAAGGGACGGCGCCGGCGCCGATCAGGCCGAAGCCTGGAGAACCTCGCGAATGCGCAGGCAGAGCTGGAGATTGAGCCGCGTATCGGGGTCGCTGAGTCGGAGATGCCCGACCTCCTCGATGCGCCGGAGCCGGTAGAGGACGGTGTTGCGATGCAGCTTGAGCCGCTGAGCGGTCTCGGTGGGGGAGCCGTGACACCGGAAGAAGGCGTCGAGGGTGCGCAGCAGGTCGCCTCCCCCCCTCTCGTCATAGTCCATCAGGGCACCGATGCTGTCCCGGTAGAACTCGTGCACCTCGGGGTGCTGGGCCATCGAGTAGAGGAGACGGTGGAGCCCGAGGTCGGCGAAAGACACCACGCTCGTCGCGCCATCGAGCTTGAGACCCATGCCGAGTGCCTGTTCGGCCTCGCGGTGGGAGGTGCGGATACCGCCGAGGCCGTGCTTGGACCGACCGATGCCCACCGCGATCGGGACGCCGCCGACCGCCGAGCGGCAATCGGCGGCGAGCTCCGCAGCCGCCCGCCGGAGGTCGCCGACGCCCGCGCCGGTGATCACGGCCACCGCGCCCTGATGAGTCGCGGCGAGCACCGGTAGGTCCCGCCGCTGCGCCCAGCGCTGTACCGAGCGAACGCCGCTCTCGGGCCAACCCTGGGGAGCGGGAGCGGCAGGACGCGCCGACAGCCTCACCACCATGACGACGGACTCGTCACCCAGCGAGGCGCCGACGCGGCGCGCCCGCTCCAGCATCGACGCCTCGGAGCCGTACGCGCCGGTGAGGAGCGCGGTGGCGAACTCCCCCTCGAGGTCGTCACGGGCGGCGAGGACGGCCCGCTCGCGGTCCAGCTCGATGGCGCAGGCCGATGCCCCCCGCGCGCAACCGAGCCGGGCAAGCTGGCCCAGGTCCGCCTCCGCTCCGAGGACCGAGATGAAGCCGCCGATGCCGTCGCGGAGAGGGATGGGGGCCACGACCCGGGCAAACCCCGGAGCGCCCACCGCGAACTCGCGAACGGGCGGGTTGCCGGCGAGGACCACCGAGGAGTCCGCGAAGCGGCGCACGGCCGGCATCTCAAACGTCCAGGGATCCGACGCCACGGCCGCAGGACGCACTCCGGCCTCATGGCGGAGCTCGCCCCCCTCATCCTGCCAGGCGGTGGCGAGCTCCAGCAGCTCGGAGAGCCGTTCGACGATCCCAGCCGGTCCGGCACCGTTGAGCGCCAGCGCCATGAGCTCGGTCTGCAGCTCCTGGGCACGGTCGTGGAGGGCGGTCCGCTGATCCAGGATGAACCGCGTCGTGGCCTGCTGCACGTCGGCGAGATGGGCCTGCTCGGGCAGCAGCAGGAGGGGGAGCATCAGGCGATCGGCGAGCTCGATCGACGCGGCGGCCACGTCGCCGACGACGGCCGCGGCCACCCCGCCCTTCTCGGCGAAGCTCTCCAGGACCCGGGTGAGATCGAGGCGCTCGTCGAGCAGCTTGATCGAGCGCACCGCAATGAAGGCTATCTCCCCGCCCTTGATGGCCTCGAAGGCGGGAGGCCGGGTGCGCAGCGAGGTGGCCCAGTCGACCTGCCGCTCCAGACCGGCCCGTCCCCCGAGCAGGTCGGTGCCGGCGGGCAGAGCGCCTCGCCAGAGGTCCATCACCGTGATCACGTGGCTCTCCGCACCGGGCGGCCGCCATCCCGATCGTTCATCAGGCCCGCTCCAGGTACTGCTCCTGCTCCCATGGGGTGACCTGGGTGCGGTACTCCTTCCACTCCAAAGCCTTGACCTCGAGGAAGCGCTCCGAGAGGGTGTCCCCGAGAGCGTCGAGCACCACCTCGTCCGCCTCGAGGGCAGTGATGGCGTCCTTGAGGTTGTCGGGCAGCAGGCCGACGTTGCGGCGCTCCAGCTCGACGTCGTCGAAGCCGTAGAGGGACTCCTCGACCGGAGGTGGCAGCGGCAGGCGCCGCTCGATACCGTCGAGCCCGCAGCGGAGCATCACCGCGAAGGCGAGGTAGGGGTTGCAGGATGGATCCGGGGAGCGGAGCTCGACCCGCGTCACCTCCGACCGTCCCACATGGGGCACCCGGACCAGGGCCCCGCGGTTGGTGCGGGCCCAGGAGACGAACACCGGGGCCTCGAACCCGCGCACCAGCCGCTTGTAGGAGTTGATGAGTGGCGCCAGCACAAGGCACATCCCGGCGGCGTGGTGGAGCTGGCCGGCAATGAAGTGCTTGGCGACGTCACTCAGCCCGTAGTCGTCGTCGCCCGCAAAGGCGTTGACGCCGTCTCCCATCCGGGCCAGGGATTGGTGGACGTGCATGCCGCTCCCGGGCTGCCCCTGAAAGGGCTTGGGCATGAAGGTGGCGGTGAGGCCGTGCTGCTGGGCGATCGCCCGGAGCGTGTAGCGGAAGGTGACCACGTCGTCCGCGGCCTTGAGCGCCTCCTGAGCGCTCACGTCGATCTCGTGCTGTCCGCACCCGACCTCGTGGTGGAGGGTGTTGACCTCGAGCCCCATCGCCCGCAACTGCTCGGCCATGGTCTGGCGAACCGCCACGGTCGGGTCGGTGGCGAAGTCGAAGTAGCTGCCCCGATCATGGCGTGGCTGCACCGGCCGGCCCAGCTCGTCGCGCTCGAGCAGGTAGAACTCGATCTCCGGCCCCACCCGGTACTCGTAGCCGAGTCCCGCCGCGCGCTCGGTGGCCCGCCGCAGCGCTCGCCGCGGATCACCTGGGTAGGCCTCGCCCTCGGGGGTCGTGAGCCAGCAGATCATCCGGCCGGTCGGCGCCTCAGGCCACGGCAGGACGGCGAAGGTGGACGGGTCGGGCACCAGATACATGTCCGACTCGGCAGTGCGCGCCACCGACTCCACGGACGACCCGTCGAACCACACCCCGTGCTCGAGCGCCGAGGCCAGCTGGTCGGCGGGGATGGTCACCGTCTTGACCGAGCCGGTGACGTCGGTGAACTGGAGATCGAGGTGGCGGATGCCGGCCGCCTGGGCCGCTGCGACTGCATCGGGGATCTCGGGGCGGTGGCGGGGGGAGGCCATGGGCACCTCGGATGGCGGAGGCCCCTGAAGAGATCCTCCTGATTTGTACGCTGCGCCTAAGGATATCGGACGAGAGAGTGGGGTGTCTAGAGGTAAGCCATCCCTTTCGCTCGTTCTCGCGTCAGCTCACGTAGTGGAGTGAGACGCGACGCACAACCCGCCAGCAATGAGCCGCCCATCGCCACGCTCAGGCGTTCCCGTGCCCCCGTGCGTCCATCGGCGGGACAGCGGGCCCACGGCCCGGCGACTGCCGAGCGCGGCTCCGCGGGGGTAGGCGCGCATTCGTCCGCGCGCCGAAGGAGGGCAAGAGCCCCCCTGAGGGGCGGCGAGCCCCGGTGAGAAGGAGAGAGACCCCGCGCCGCCTGCGGCGTGGGGAGGGCGATGCGACGGCCCGACAGCCACCCGGTGACAGCCGGACACCGCCTTGTGACAGATCGCACCAACGGGTGCAAGTGCACTACGGGATTTAGACGTTCGTTGCTCTTGGGAGCCTTTCACGGGCACCGGAAAATGGGCTCATTCCACCACCGCTCCACGAAAGAAAGAGACGTGAGCCTCCACCGTCCGCCCCTCCTCAGCCCCCCACTCTCCCCGCCCTGCGCGCGCCCCTTCAGATCAGGGCGCGCCAGGGCGGCATCCCTCCCCCTGGTGGTAGCCGCAGCGGGACTCGTGGCCGCATACCTCCTCGCACATAGCCACGGACCCCTCGCTGCCGATAGCCTGGTGGCCAGCCGCGCCGCCGCACTGGCCATGACCATCGCGGCGGTCGGCGCTGTCGTCGCCGCCGCCAGCACGCTGGTCCGGCGCGGCGGTGGCACGGCGCCACGCCGCGCCGCCCGTCGCCGTGTGGGTCAGCTGGGGAGGCTCGGTCGCAACACCAGCCCGCGAGGTTCCCGCCGCGGCGACCGCCTGGACCGGATCCTGGAGGCGATGACCCGGATCAGCGCAGAGAGGGACGTCAACTCGGTGATGGCGGCCGCAGGCGGAGCCATCGTCGAACTCCTCGAGACCCGCACAGCGTCCCCGGTGATCGCCCGGGTGCACAGGATCGAACGCGACAGGATGGTGGTGGTCAGCGAGCACGGCGCAGCAGCTGAGTCCACCGTCGGGGAGAGCAGTCTCCTGAGCGACGATCCACTCATCCTGGCTGCGGTCACCGGGGACCACACCCTCGCCGAGGCGGGATCATCGCCCCACCGGATCGCCAGCCCGATCCACGCCGGGGCGGCGATCCGGGCGGTGGTGCTGGTCGAGCGGCGCGACCGGGCGTTCCACGACTCCGAGGTCACCATGGTCGAGGGGCTCAGCGGGATCGCCACCCTGGCGGTCTCCAACCTGGTGCGCGCCCGCGGGGTCCCGGGTGCGCGGGCGGAGCCGGCCGACACGCTCACCGGCCTGATCGACCGCGCAGCCTTCGAGCGGCGCTGCCGCGAGGTTCGCGAGTCCTACGCGATCATCACGGTCGACGTCGACCACCTCAACCAGCTCAACAATTCCCTGGGGCGTGACGCGGGCGATGACACCCTCCGCTCCGTTGCCCGGGCTCTCCAGGCATCGACGCGAGAGCGTGACGTCGTCAGCCGCACCGGCGACGACGAGTTCACGATCCTCACCGTCGGGGCGGCCACCGCCGTAGTTGGCAGCGTCGCCGAGCGCATGCGTGCCGCGGTGTCCGAGCTCGTCAGTGGAGCCTTCCCGGCTCGGGTCAGCGTCGGCTGGGCGGTGGGCGCCGCCGGCGAGGACCTGGCCGAGGTTTGGGCCCGGGCGGACGAAGCGCTCGGCCGCGCCAAGCGCGAGGGACGCAACCGGGTGGCCGGGTCGATCACCGGCCGCCCGGCCGCAGCCCCCGGGCGAGGATGGACGACCCTGCTCAGCCGCACCCTGGCTTCGCAGCAGATCCACCCCGTCTACCAGCCGATCGTCACCCTCCCGGAGGCTCGTATCGTGGCCTACGAAGGGCTGGCGCGGCCCATCAACCTGGATGGGGCTGACAGCGTCGAGGAGTTCTTCGCCACCGCGCAGCGGCTCGGCGTGACCAACGAGCTGGACTGGATCTGCCGGCGCGCCGTGGTCCGCGGTGCCGAGGGCATCCGCAGCGACGCGCAGCTCTACCTCAACATCGACCTCGCCGCTGTTGCCGACGTTGACGAGGACGTCGAGCAGATGCGGAGCCTGCTGCGCTGGATCGGCCGGCCCCCCGCCAACGTCGTCCTGGAGATCGCCGACGCCGACCGCTTCAGCAATCTCGGTCAGCTCTCCGCTCGGGTCGATGTCTACCGCCGGGCAGGATTCAAGATCGGCATCGACGACACCGGCCGTCCGGGAATCGGCGTCGACCTGCTCTACGCCACCCGCCCCGAGGTCATCAAGATCGATGCCAGCGTGACCAACCGCTGCGAGGAGGTCGAGGCCAGGGCGCTCATCCTCGAGTGCCTGGCGCTCGCGGAGCAGATCGGCGCCGACGTCGTCGCCGAGGGCATCGAGCAGTTGAGCGTCGCCGCCGAGGTGATGAAGCTCGGAGTGAACCGAGCTCAGGGTTTCCTCTTCGGCAGGCCCGAGTCCATCACCGGTCCGACGCGCGAGCTCGAAGGGGAGCCCGCGGTCCTCCGGGCGATCGCCGCCACCCGCTGAGACCGCCGGAGCGCTGGCGGTCAGCGCCCCGGCGGCTGGCTGGGATCTCCCCTCCGGGAAGGTGTTCTCCTAAGAGATGGGGAACGGGAAGCTCAGAGCGGGGTTGGCGTTCTCAGCGAGCTGGAGAGCTTGCTGTGGGAACCAGGCTCCCGCTGCCGGGTCGCTGAAGACCGAGTTGGTCTGCAGGCTCCAGAGTGGGTCGAAGGTGGTGAAGGCCGCGGCAGTGCTGGCCGGCCAACCGGAGATGGGCGGTGTGTACTCGGTGTCACTCCAGGTCCGGACACCACCGGCGGCGTCGCACTGGCCGTCGGACTGGCCAGGGGTCTTGACCCAGAGGTAGGCATCGAGCAGGGGCGAGACGCTGCTCGTGTTGGCGGTTGGCAGGGTGCCCGTGCCTGAGCCTGGCGGGTTGCACCAGTTGCCGGCCTGGAGGGCGCTGATCACACCCGAGTCCTGGTCGTAGGGCGTGCCCGAGTAGAGGCTCATGTTGTTCGGCCCCAGGCCGTTGCGGCTCGTGTCGATGACGAAGTGGGTGGTGCCGTCGACGCCGGCGTAGCGGGCGTCGATCCCCGACGTGTTGAGGTCAGCCGTGGTCGTGGTGTCGCTCCACACGCCGTACGGGCTCAGCCCCACGCCAGTCCACGCGCCGAGGAGGGTGGCGATCTCGGTTCCGGACGGACCGCCGTTCCAGTATTGGTTGGGGCAGTCGTCGTTGTAATCGTAGGTGAGGCTGCCGCCGCCCATGGCGATGCAGTCGGACACCCAGGTCCCGAAGTAGACGTTGTTGCTCGCGTACTGGTAGTTGGATACGTTCAGGAAGAATCCCTGGGCCTTCTGGACGCCTGCCGCCACCAGTGGCTGGGAGATGTTGCCGACGTTCTGCCACGCGCTGTGACCGGCGTCGAGATACACGGCGGCGTTGGGATCCCCTTCGAGCACGCTCACGGCGTTGGCGATGTCGGCCTCACGGGTGGCGTCCGTGATCGTCGGGTTGGCCGCCTGGTAGGCCGCGCTGCAGTCCGTCGGAAGGTTGGCCAGCGCGTCCGGCTCGAGGATGACGACCGCCTTGGCGTTGCCCAAGCCCTTGGCCAGGGAGTTGATCCACGCGCCGTAGGCGGCGTCACTCGGTGCGCCGCCTGCCGAGTACTCCGAGCAGTCGCGACCGGGGATGTTGTAGGCGACCAGGACGGGGACCGCGCGCTGAAGCTCGGCCCCGAACACCGTCTGCTGGACCGACTGCTGCACCTGGAAGTCGGCCTCGAGAGACCCGAGGTTGCCGGGCAGGGCATCTTCTGCCGAGGTCTCGCCGGTCAGCCACACCGCCTGCGGAGTGGCCTCCATGTCGGCGATCAGCGCGGCGTCCTTGAACTGGCCGCTGCGCAGGAGCTGCGCCACCTGCTGGAGCGATCCCTGCGCGGGTGGCGGAACGTAAAAGCGCGTATTCGCCGGCAGCGTGCGTCCGCTCCCGGGGATCGACGGAGCCGCGGACGCGACGATCGGCATCGCGCCCAGCGCTCCCGCGACGAGAGCGACCCCGGCGACGAATGTCGCCCGTCGCAAGAGATGGCCACTGAGAACGTTCAAAGTCCTTCTCCTTCCCACTTCCGCCCCTGGCGGCAGCCGCCGAGGCGGGGCAACCCTCGGCGCGACGCCTTCGTGAAAAGGTTTTCACGCTTGCGCGGAGCCGAGGTTACCACCATGTACCGAGCGTTTCAATATGCGATTGCGACACGCCAGATTTGACAGCGAGATTGGGCTTATGGGAGGATGAAAATGATTTCATGCCCCAGCAGCCTGAGCGCCTTCGGATCGGTGATGTCGCCAGGCTCGCCGGCGTGTCCAACGCGACCGTCTCCCGCGTGCTGAACGGCTCGCCGCGGGTGAAGCCGGAGGCCCGGGAGCGGGTGCTGGCGGTGGCCAACCGCTTCGGCTACCAGCCCAGCCATCTCGCCCGCCATCTGCGCAAGGGCCGGACCGATGTCGTGGGCGTCGTGGTGTCGGACATCGAGAACCCTCACTTCGCGTCGCTGGTCCGTGCCATCGAGGATGCGGTGTACCGGCGCGGTCGCCGGGTCCTCCTCTGCAACACCAGTGAGGATGCCGCGAAGGAGGCCTCCTACCTCGAGGTGCTGGCGGCCGAACGCGTGTTGGGCGTGCTCCTCTCTCCCTCCGACGGGAACGATCCGCAGATCGGGACCCTTCTCGATCTCGGCATCCCGGTCGTGGCCTTCGACCGATCGGTCACCGATCCGCGGGCGGACTCGGTGACCGTCGACAACCGCGGTGCCGCGAAGCTGGCCACGCAGCTCCTGATCGACCTCGGACACCGCCGCATCGGCTTCGTAGGCGGGCTGCCCGGGGTGCAGACCGCGGACGAGAGGCTGGCCGGGTACCTGGACAGGGTCCGCGGGGCTGGGCTGGAAGCGGTCGTGCGCCACGGCGACTTCACACTCGAGGGAGGCAGGAGGGCGACCGCCGAGCTGATCGGGGAACCCCCTGCGGTGACCGCACTGCTGGTCGCCAACAACCTGATGACGCTCGGCGCCCTGGACGTGCTGGGGGAGGGTCGGGTGCGAGTGCCGGACGGCGTGGCCCTGGCGGCCTTCGACGATCCACCGTGGGCGAGGCTGATCGACCCGCCGCTCACGACGCTGGCTCAGCCGTTGCGGACGATGGCCGATGCGGCGGTGGGCATCCTCTTCGAGCGGATCGCCGACCCCCGCCGCCAACCCGTCCACCCTCGCTTCGACCTCGAGCTCAGGATCCGGCGCTCCTCGGGGGGGCAGATAGCACCCTGCTAGCCGTCAGGCAGACCCGGCCTCCGACCAGCCGCAGCGCGCGGGCGGGACGGGGGGTGCCGCGCGGGGATCAGCCCGGTGCGGCAGACACCGGCAAAGAGCTCCGCGCTCGGTTTGGGGTGGCGTTCGAGGGTGGCTCGGTCGACCGCCACCAAGCCAAACTTGGCTCCGTACCCCTCGAGCCACTCGAAGTTGTCGAATCCGGTCCAGTGGAGGTAGCCGAGCACGTCGACCCCGGCGTCGATCGCCTCCATCACCGCTCGCAGGTGGTCGACGAGGAACCCGGGGCGGAGCTCGTCGTCCTCGTCGGCGACCCCGTTCTCGGTGACCAGCACCGGCAGCCGGAACTCCTTGCTCAACGAGACCAGTGCCCGCCGCAGGCCCGCGGGGTCGATGCTCCACCCGAGGCTGTTCCGGGGCAGCGACGGGTCCGGATCGGGGCTCACGAAGAGGCGCGAGGAGGCGCGCCAGTCGAAGCGCACCCGCTCGTCGGCGTAGTAGTTGAGACCCAGGTAATCCAGGGAACCCCGGAGTCCGGGCACCACCTCGCCGCTCCCGGCGGGCGGGAGCACCCGGCCGCGCGCGCAGCTCCGGAGGAACCACCGGTTGAAGAGAAGGTCCGGCACCCACGCAACGCAGCGGGCGGCGAGAGAGCCCGGAACTGGCCTCAAGGGCCTCTCATGGTGCGCGATCGAGACCATCGTCGGCCGGCCGCGGGCGGCGCCAACCTGGTGGAGGACCGTCGCCGCCGCGGCATGCATCCGGAGCATTCCAGCCGCAGCACGCAGGGCGAGAACGGGCGACCGGCGGTGTGGCGGCCACTCCCCCTCCGCGTAGGCGAGAGCCATGAGGACGCTCGGCTCGTTGAGCGTCACCCACCAGCGGACCTCGTCTCCGAACGCCTCGGCGCAGGCGGCTGCATAGCGGCCAAAGAGGCGTGGAGCGTCGGGGTCGAGGACGCCCCCGCGATCCGCCAGCCAGGCGGGCAGGGTGAAGTGGTGGAGTGTGACCACCGGTTCCATCCCCAGCTCGCGGCAGACGGCGACCACCTCCGCGTAGTGGCGCAAGGCGGAGAGGTCGAAGTGGCCCGACTCGGGCTCGACCCGGGCCCACTCCACCGAGAACCGCTGGGCCGTGTGCCCCATGGCTGCGAGCAGCGCGAGGTCCTCGCGATAGCGGTGGAAGTGGTCGATGGCGACCGCCGCCGAGTCGCCGTTCTTGACCCGCCCCGGCTCGTCTCGCTCCATGCGCATCCAGTCGTTCCAGAGGCCGCCCTCGACCTGGTGCGCGGCACTGGCCGTGCCGAGCAGGAAGCCCTCCGGGATGCGCAGTGGGCGGTCGGCCAGGTCGCGATGACCGAGACGCCGCAGAGCGGGCGACAGTGTCGTGCCGTCAGTGCTCGGGCGAGGGAGGGCCACCGGTCAGGACGCTGAGGCCGCCGGGCGACGAAGGACGAGCCGGATGCATCGACCCTCCGTGCTCTCCTCGAGAATCTCGCCGCCCACCCTCCGGCTCCAGGCCCGGATGCCGAAGAGATGCTCGGCCACGCCCGTCACCACCTCCAGGCGGTCGCCGGGCCCGAGGGTCGCGTAGGCGCGCCGGACCCGGCCCATCGCACTGTCGCCGCACTCCTCCTCAGCGGTGGTGAGATCGAGGTGGGACGGCACCATGATGAGCCGAGTCTACGTCGGCGTCAGGCTGCGACTGGGGCCGGTGCCTCTTCTCCGGGCTTCTCCACCGGGACCCCCACCGCGTTGCCCCACTCGCTCCACGAGCCGTCGTAGTTGGCGACCCGCGGATAGCCGAGCAGGTTGGTGAGGACGAACCAGGTGTGGGAGGAGCGCTCACCGATCCGGCAGTAGGTCACGATGCCCTTGTCGGGGGTCACCCCTCTGCTCTGGTACAGCTCGCGGAGCTGTTCCACCGGCTTGAAGGTGTCGTCCTCCTGAATCGCCTGGGCCCAGGGGATGTTGACGGCGCCCGGAATGTGACCGCTGCGCTGTGCGCCCTCGTTCTGATACTCGGGAGGTGCCGAGATCGCCCCGCTGAACTCCGCGGGAGAGCGGACGTCGACCAGGGCGTGGTCGGAGCGACCGAGGATGTCGCGGACCCCAGGGAGGAACAACCGGATACCGGTGACTGCCACGGGAGCCGGGTACGAGGTGGTCGCAAAGGCGGGGACGGCCTCGGTGACGGGCCGATCGTCGTCGAACCACTTGCGCCGGCCACCGTTGAGCAGACGGATGTCGGCGTGCCCGTAGATCCGAAAGGTCCAGAAGGCGAAGGCGGCGAACCAGTTGCGCATGTCGCCGTAGAGCACCAGGGTGGTCTGCGGCGTCACCCCGAGGCGCTCCATGAGGGTCACGAACTGGTCCCCCGACAGGATGTCTCGGCGCAGGGGGTCGTTGATGTCCCTCTTCCAGTCCACCAGTGCGGCACCCGGGATGTGCCCGATCTCGTAGGCGGATGCCGCATCCCAGTCCACTTCCAGGACGCGGACGGTGGGGTCCTCGAGGTGCGCCGCCAGCCACTCGGTGCTGACCAGGACCTCGGGATGAGCGTAATCGGTCACCGTGGCTCTCCTCTGACGGTGGTCCTCACCATAATCCCGACTATTCTAATCAGGTTTTCGCAAGCGGCGGCCATCTCCATTGGCGGGACGGCGGGCCCACAGCCCGGCGACTGCCGAGCAAGCGGCTCTGCCGCGCCGGCGAGGGGCGGCGAGCCCCTGTGAGAAGGAGAGGGGCCCCCGCGCCGCCTGCGGCGTGGGGTACGGCGGGCCCCCGTGAGAAGGAGAGGGGCCCCCGCGCCGCCTGCGGCGTGGGGAAGCGTAGGATTGCGCGGCCCGCAGCGCTTGGGGAGAAGAGCGATGGAAACGACGTCCGCGGCCACCAGTGAGCCGCGCAGAGAGACAGAGGTGGGAGGCACCGTCGATCTGGTCACCGAGCGACCGATCGTCCTTCCCCGCCAGGACGGGCCGCGCGCCCGTATCGAGGAGTTCCTCGGCCGCCGCCCCCTGCTCGTGCCCGGGATCCTGCTGGGGATCGTCGCCCTCCTCCTCCTCAGCCGGGGACCACGCGTCGTGGTGGTCCGCCCTCAGAGCCGGCCCGAGCAGTAGACCCGGCGCCTCGCGGGGAGCGCCCGCGCCCGCCCGGGCTCAGGCCCCGATGCCGAGCGCCACAAGCAGGGCCCGGTTCTGCTCGGGCGTCCCGATGGTGATCCGGAGCCGGTCGCCGTGGTCACTGTCCGGGAAGTGGCGGACCAGGATGCGTTGCTGCCTCAGCTCAATGAGGACACCCGCCGCGTCGCCCCCGGGGGGCCGGCCGAGGACGAAATTGGCCTGCGACGGGATCACGTCCCACCCCGCCCCGCGCAGCGCTGCGGCCAGAGGCTCGCGCTCGCTGACCACCATCTGGACGATGCGTGCGTGGTGGGCCTGGTCGGCGAGAGCGGCGCCCGCGGCCGCCAGGGCGAGCCGGTCGACCGGGTAGGTCTCGATCACGGCAGAGACGTCCGCGATCAGATCGGGGTGGCCGAGCGCGTAGCCGACTCGGAGCCCGGCCAGCCCGTAGCTCTTGGCGAAGGTGCGCACGACCAGCCAGTTCGCGTGGCTGGTGAGCAGCGAGACACAGGACTCGGGTGCGAAGTCGCAGTACGCCTCGTCGATGACGACCACGGAATCGACCCCGGCGAGCGCTCCGGCGACAGCGGAGGGTGGCACCCAGCTCCCCGTGGGTGAGTTGGGGTTGCAGAGGAGTCGCATCACCCCCGGCGTGGCGGCGAAGGCCTCCGGAAGTGAGCCTCCCTCACCCAGGGGGACGGTGACAACGCGGGCTGCGCCGACGCGAGCGAGCAACGCGAGCAGGGAGTACGTCGGCCGGGTGAGCACCACGGCATCGCCGGGATCGGCGAAGGCTCGGAAGCAGCTCTCCAGAACCTGGTCGGCACCGTTGCCGAGGACAACCGACTCCGGGCTCAGCCCATGGTGGCGGGCCAACGCCGAGCGGAGCGGCTCGCCCTGGGGGTGCGGGTAGCGGTGAAGGTCTGCCACCGCCTCCGCCACCGCCGGGCCCACCTGGGCCGACGCGGGCAGGGGGGACTCGTTGGTGTTGAGCTTGATCCAGTCGGTCCCGTCAGGCGGTTGCTCGCCGGGCACGTAGCCGGTCCCGGAACCAAGGGACGCGCGCCGGTATCGGGACATGGCGGGAGTCCGGAGGAGCCGGGTCTAACCGGCGACGACCGCCTCGACGTCAACGGTGGCGCCGGCGGGAGCGATGGCAACCAGACTGCCCTCGACCCTGGCTCCGTCGACGACGAGATGGGTGACACGGCCGGTGGTCCCTGCCGGCTTGCGGACCGCGATCCGGTAGGTGGCCCCACGAAAGCGACGGGTGACGGTGAAGCCGGGCCAGTCCGCCGGGATCACCGGGTCGACGCGCAACCCGTCGTGCTCTGGCCTGATGCCGAGTATCCACTGGGTGATGGCCACATAGTTCCAGGCGGCGGCGCCGGTCAGCCACGAGTTCTTCGCCTCGCCGTGGGTGGGGGCGTCGCGGCCGGCGATCATCTGCGCGTAGACGTAGGGCTCGCAGCGATGCACCTCGCTGATCGCCTCGCGTGCCGACGGGTTGGTGCGGCGGTAGCAGTCGAAAGCCCCGTCGCCGTCACCGGTCATCGCCTCGGCGATCATGATCCAGGGGTTGGTGTGGCAGAAGATTCCGGCGTTCTCCTTGTACCCCGGCGGGTAGGAGGAGATCTCCCCCAGCTCGATGCGGTAGCTGGTGAACGCAGGCTGCTGCAGCATCACACCGTGATCGGTGAGGAGCCGAGCCCGGACGCTGTCGAGGGCTTGGCGCGCCCGCCCGTCCTCGATACCGACTCCGGCCATGACGCACATCCCCTGGGATTCGACGAAGATCTGGCCCTCGTCGCACAACGCGGACCCGACCGGATTGCCGAAGAAGTCGTAGGCGCGCCGGAACCAGGCGCCGTCCCAGCCGTGCTCAGCGATGGTGCCCGCCATCTTCTCGGCGCCGGCGATCAGCCGTGAGCTCTCGTCACTCTCACCGCGCAGAGCCACGATGGCGGCCAGCTCGCGGGCGGCCAGGACGAACTGCCCGGCTATGAACACGGACTCGGCGACCCCACCACTCCTGTTCTGGGTGGTCTGGAAGGGCTCGCCGGGGGTGTCGGAGAAGCAGTTGAGGTTGAGGCAGTCGTTCCAGTCAGCCCGGCCGATGAGCGGGAGGCCGTGAGGGCCGAGCCGGTCCAGGGTGTACGCGACGCTGCGGCGCAGGTGGTCGAGGAGCGGCACCTCGGAGCCCTCGGCGTTGTCGTACTGGACCTGCTCGTCGAGGATGGAGTCGTCCCCCGTTTCGCGCAGGTAGGCGGCGACACCCAACACCAGCCAGAGCGGGTCGTCGTTGAAGCCCGAACCGATGTCGTTGTTGCCCCGCTTGGTGAGCGGCTGGTACTGGTGGTACGCCCCTCCGGTCGCGAGCTGGGTGGCGGCGATGTCGAGGATCCGCTGCCGTGCACGCTCCGGGATCATCTGGACAAAGCCGAGCAGGTCCTGGTTGGAATCGCGGAAGCCCATCCCACGACCGATCCCGGATTCGTAGAAGGAGGTCGAGCGGCTGAGGTTGAAGGTGACCATGCACTGGTAGACGTTCCAGGCGTTGACCATCCGGTTGGTGTGCTCGTCTGGGGTCACCACGCTCACGTTGGAGAGCAGCTCGTCCCACCGATCGTGCAGCCCGCGGAGTCCCGCCTCCACCATCTCCGATCGCAGCCAGCGGTCGATGAGCGGCTTGACCGTCCGCTTGTTGATCACCTGGCTCCCTGGCGGGTCGAACTTCTCGGCCACCGGGTTCTCCCAGTAGCCGAGGACGAAGACGATCTCGCGCTCCTCGCGCGGCCCCAGCTCGAGCTGGACGTGGTGGGAACCATGGGGCGCCCAACCATGGGCGATCGAGTTGCCGGCATTCCCTCGCTCGACCGCGATGGGTCGATCGAATCCGCGATAGGGGCCGAGAAACGCGTCGCGCACGGTGTCGAAGCCGGCGAGCGGCTCGGAGCAGGCGAAGTACGCGAAGTGGTTACGCCGCTCGCGGTACTCGGTCTTGTGGTAGATGACACTCCCCTCCACCTCGACCTCACCGGTGGAGAAGTTCCGCTGAAAGTTCGTGCTGTCGTCCTGGGCGTCCCAGAGGCAGAACTCGACCGAGGAAAAGACCGAGAGAGGCCGCCGCGCGCCGGTCAGATTGGCGAGGCGGAGCCGCCAGACCTCCAGGGTCTGGCCCAACGGGACGCAGTAGAGGGTCTCGGCCCGTACCCCGCCGTGGGTGGCGGCAATGCTGGTGTAGGAGAGGCCGTGCCGGCACTCGTAGGCGTCGAGGGCGGTCTGAGTCGGCTGCCAGGACGGCGACCAACTCTCACCGGTGGCGTCATCGCGCAGGTAGATATAGCGCCCACCAAGGTCAAAGGGGGCGTTGTTGTACCGGTAGCGGCTGATCCGGCGCAGCCTTGCGTCGCGGAAGAACGAGTATCCGCCGGCCGTGTTGGAGATGATCCCGAAGTACTCCTCCATCCCCAGGTAGTTGATCCACGGGAGGGGGGTGTCGGGGCGGGAGATCACGTACTCGCGGCGGTCGTCGTCGAAGTGCCCGTATTGCAATGCCAGCTCCTGTGCGCGCCAGCGGGTGGCCGGCACGCAACTTACCACTCTGACCATCGATTGGCGCGTTGTCGGCCACCCGGCGTATAAAGACGGCCCCCTGACTCGCTGTGAACCAGGAGGCCGTCTCGTCGCCGGGTCGGTGACCCGGCCGGCACATTGCCGACCGGGCCTCGGCCCGCCCACCTCAGGGGGTGGGACCTATTCGGTTGTGATCGCTGACCGACGGGTCAGCTGGATCCCTTGATCCGTTAGGAGGCCACCGGCTTCAGCTGCATGAGGATGTAGGGAAGCTCGGGGTCGTCCGGGGAGGGGTCCATGTACGGGTTGCTGGCGCTCGGCCAACCGGTGTAGTGCGCCGTGCTGTAGACGTTCCAGTCGGCACCGTAGAGAACGGGTGCGACAGGAACCTGGGTCGCCATGATTCCCTCGAGGGTGGCGACCGCCGAGGAGATGGTCGACTGGCCGGCCGTGCTGGTCGGGTCGGCACCCTCGTACTGCGTCAGAGCGGTCTGGGCAGCCGAGGAGTTGAACTGGCTGAAGTCACCAGTGCAGGTAACAGGAGTGCCGGTGCAGTTGGTGGTGTAGTCAAGCCAGTTGTCAAGCTGAACGAACGGGATGTTGCCACCCGCGCCCCAGTGGAGTGCGGTCTGGTAATCGCCCGTGTTCATGTCGTTCTGCCACGGGGTGTAACCACCGGACGCGTTGTTGGTGGTCACGTCCATGCCCTCAGACTGGAGCTGGCCCGAGATCTCCGTAGCGTCCGCCCAGTAGTCCGAGAAGGACTCGGGGTCCCAGATCGAGAACTTGATGATGGCGCCGCCCTTGTTCCAGCAGTTGGCCACGACGCTGCCGTCGCAGTTGGCCTCCGTCGAGGTGCCCCAGTTCGCCGGTGCGGTGTAGCCGTCGGCTTCGAGGACGCTCTGGACGGTCGGGCCGGTCCAGCTGGGAACGCTGGTCGGGGTCGCTGCCGCGTCAACCGGCAGGTCGTTGGTGTAGGTGGTGTTCGGGTACGCCGCCTGCTGTGCGGGGTTCAGTCCGCCAGCCGAGGTGGCTGCTGCCTCATAGCCGGACTCTCCGATCGAGGAGAGGACGGTGCGGTCGATGCCGAGGCTCACAGCCTGACGAACGGCCGCATCGCCGATGCCGGTCGCACCGCCGTTGCCCGGGGACAGGTTGAAGTCCAGGGTGACCGTGTTGCCCGAGGCGTACCAGACGTGGTTCGTGTTCGGGTTCAGGTTGATGTAGTTGGCGACAACGCTCGGGATCTCGTTCCCGGCCCAGTCCAGCGTGTTGCTGTCGAGGGCTTCAGTTGCCGCGTTGTTGTTGGACTCGTTCGGAACCACAACTTCCGACTCGGGTGGCTTGCCGCCCCAGTAGTCGGGGTTTGGCTTGAACTTGACGGCCTGGGTGCTGAAGCTGTCCAGCATGAACGGGCCGGTGCCCACCGGGTTCGCAACAGTTCCCTTGCTCGGGTCAGTCCCGATCGGGAATGCGCTCGCCTGGGTGATGTAGGTGCTGCCGAGGATCGCCCAGAGGTTGGTGTACTGCGGGCTCGCGAAGGTCAGGGTGACGACCTGGCCGCTCACGGACGGGGCAGAGCTCTGGGTCGGAACACCGCTGTAGTCGGCGTCCGGGAAGGCCTTGAGCAGCGCGAAGGTGTTGGCCACGTCGTTGGCAGTCATGGTCGAGCCGTCATTAAACTTGACGTTCGACTTGACGGTGATCGCCAGCTCCGCGCCACCGTTCTCGAACTGGTACGAGCTTGCCAGCCAGGGGTGCATGCCCGAGGTGGCGGGGTTGAGCGCGTCCATCTCGTAGAGCGGCTCGTACACCAGGGTGGTCATGTTCATCCCGTGCGCCAGCGAGCTGGTGTCGTACGGGTTGAAGTCCTGGGTGAACGTGACGCCGACGTTCGCCTCTTCGTACAGGGCCGGCCCCGGCGCGGCCGTGCTGGACGACGACGAAGAAGAAGAAGACGACGACGACGTCGTCGACGACGTGCTGCCGCATGCGGCCACCCCCAGGGCGACCCCCGCGGCAACTACTGCGATTTTTCCTAGATTCATCTAGCTACACGATCTCCGTGAGGCACGACCCGATGGGGCCGTGCACTGCTGATGTGATGTCGCCGGCAGGGTCTGGCGTGACGGAGGCCGCCTGCGGCCGGCTGTCCCCACCGGGGGAGCCGACCTCTGCCTCCGCCCGCCCCTCGGGGCCGGCGGAGCCCGAAAAGCTACTCCATGCTCCGATCCTCCTCAGTCCTCCTCATCTGGGTGGTGCCTATTTGGGTGGCGCGGCGGGTGGCCGCAGGGACGTGGAGCCGGCGCTGGCGGCAGCCACTTCCGGGTTGGTGGGGACACGGCGCGACGGGTCGACGTGGAGCCAGCAGTTGGCGGCATGCCCGGAGTCGACGGTGACGCTCGGCGGGGCCGTCGTGCTGCAGATCGCCATGGCGTGGGGGCAGCGCGGGTGGAACCGGCAGCCGCTGGGTGGGGCGATCAGGCTCGGCGGGGCTCCGCTGCCCGCCAGGCTCGGCGGCTCCGTCCGGTCCGGGTCCGGGGCGGCGGAGAGCAGCAGCTGGGTGTAGGGGTGGGCCGGATGATCGGTGAGGCGAGCGCTGGGGGCGCTCTCCACCACCTGTCCGGCGTACATCACGACGATCGTGTCGGCGAGGTAGCGCGCCGAGGCGATGTCGTGGGTGACGTAGAGGATCGCCAGGTGCTCCCGATCGCGCAGGTCGGCGAGCAGGTTGAGGATGCCGAGGCGGATCGAGACGTCCAGCATCGAGACCGGCTCGTCGGCGAGCAGCACCCGGGGCCGGACCGAGAGCGCGCGGGCGATGGCCACCCTCTGGCGCTGCCCGCCGGAGAGCTCGTGGGGGAACTTCCGCGTGAACTGCTGTGGGGGCTCAAGGGCGACACGGCGAAGCAGGTCCTCGACCGTCTCGTTGACGTCGTCGCCGCCCAGGCCGTGGATCCTGAGGGGCCGGACGATGTGGTAATTGATCCGGTGGATCGGGTTGAGCGAGGCGAAGGGGTCCTGGAAGACCATCTGGACCTGGCGCGCGTAGCTGCGCGGCCGACCGTGGAGAACCGGCTCCCCGTCGAGCAGCACCTCGCCGCCGTCGGGGTTGATGATCTTGGCCAGCATCCGGGCGACGGTGGTCTTGCCCGACCCGCTCTCGCCGACCAGCGCGGTCACCGTCCCGGGTGCGAGGACGATCGTGACGTCGTCGACCGCGAAGAGCCGCGCGGTGCCGGCGAAGATGCCGCGGCCATGCTTGACCGAGAAGAACTTGGTGAGACCGCGCCCTTCGAGCACCGGGCGGACGGACACCGGCGGTGCGGCGGACTGTTGGGCGGTGAGGCTCATCGTGTCGCCCTCCGGATTGCGGAGGACAGACCCCGGTCGCCGGGGTCGGGCACGGCCAGCTCGGTCGGGACGGTCGCGCCGCCGGCATGGAGCCAGCACGCCACCTCGCGGCCGGAGCCGTCGAGGGAGGTGAGCACGGGCGTCTCCTTTCGACAGCGCTCCATGGCCCACGGACAGCGGGGGTGGAAAGAGCAGCCCGAGGGGAGCGCACGCAGGTCGGGTGGTGAGCCCGGGATCCCCTCCATCGGCATGCGCTCGCCGTGCATGGGCGGGAAGCAGTGCAGCAGGCCGTAGGTGTAAGGAAGTCGCGGGGAACGGAACATCGAGGCCGCCGGAGCGCTCTCCATGAGCCGGCCCGCGTACATGACGACGATCTCGTCGGCCAGCTCCACGAGCAGGGAGAGGTCGTGGGTGATGAAGAGCGCGGCGAACCCGAGGCGGTCCCGCAGCCCCATCAGCTCCTCGAGGATCTCGCGCTGGGTCACCACGTCGAGAGCGGTCGTCGGCTCGTCGAGGAACATGACCTGGGGTTCCAGGGCCAGGGCCATGGCGATCATGGCCCGCTGGCGCATCCCACCCGAGAGCTCGTGAGAGTAGCTGCGCAGCCGGTCCCCGGTCATCCCGACCATCTCCAGGAGCTCGACGCCCCGGTCCCATCTCTCGGTCGCGGAAAGTTGGGGGCGGTGGATCCTGAGAAGGTCGTCGAACTGGGCGCCGATCGTGATGACCGGGTTGAGCGCGTTGAGCGCGCTCTGGAAGACGACCGAGATCTCGGACCAGCGCACCCGGCGCAAGTCCGCCTCCTCGGCCCTCAGCAGATCGATGGTCGCGCCCGAGCTCTCGCCGGCAAGGGGCCGGGAGTGGAAGAGAACCTCACCGCTGGTGATCACTCCGGGGGACCGGAGCAGCCGGATGGCGGCCATGGCGAGCGTGGACTTGCCGCTCCCGCTCTCCCCGGCCAGGCCCAGCACCTGGCCCCGTCGCAGCACCAGATCGCAGTCCACGACCGCGTGGACCGCCTCGGTCCCGAAGCCGTAATCGACATTGAGCCCGCGGATCTCCAGCACCGGCTCCGCCCTGCGCGTCGTGGTGGAGGTGGGCATGCGGGATGGCGGGGCGGGGTGCGACATCTCGCTCATCGGGCGCTCCTACCATGGCCGTCGCTGCCACTGGGCGCCGACGGAGCTGGTGCGTTCTTGGCGCCCATCACCGGGGTGAATCCCAGGGTGGCGCGGAAGGCGATGCCCGCTTTGCGGGCGGCCTTGCGGGTGAGACCGACGGCCCGCAACCGCGGGTTGATGAACTCGTCGATGCCGAAGTTGAGCAGGGCCAGCGAGGTGCCGACCAGGGCGATACAGAGTCCCGGAGGCAGCCACCACCACCAGTAGCCGGTGTTGACCGCGTTGTTGTCGAAGACCTGCTGGAGCATGATCCCCCAGTTCCAAGGGCCGGGAGGAGAGGACGTGGGAACACCCGCCAAGCCGAGGAAGGCGAGGGAGATGTAGGCGCCGATCGCGTACAGGGTGGTGAAGAGGAAGGAGGAGGCGATGATCGGCAGGAGGTTCGGCATGACCTCGGCGAGGATGATCCGCAGGCGTCCCTCGCCGGAGACGCGCGCCGCCTCGACGAAGTCGCGGTTGCGCAGGGAGAGCGTCTGGGCGCGGAGCACCCTCGACCCATAGGCCCACCCTGTCACGGCGACGATTAACCCGATGACGATGACGCTGGTGTCCGCTCCGGGGATGTAGCTCGCGAGCACGATGAGGAGTGGCAGTCCCGGGATGGCCAGGAAGACGTTGGAGAGGAGGGACAGGCCCTCGTCAGCGTTGCCGCCCAGGTAACCGGCGCTGACCCCGACCAGAACGGCGAGAGCGGTCGCCACCAGGCCGGCCAGGAAGGCGACGACCAGGGTGGGACGCGTCGAGTCGAGGAGCTGTGACCAGACGTCCTGGCCCAGAAGGGTGGTCCCCAGAGGGTGGGCGCTGGACGGGGGAAGGGGCACCTCGAGGGGAACCTGGGTCCCGGGGAGGTGGGTGACCGGATCGATCTGGCCGATGCACTGGTAAGGACCGTACTGGCAGGTGATCTTCACCCAGTTCTGATTGATCTCGTTGGGGCTGTAGGGCTCGAGGAGCGGGCCGATGATCGCGAGGACCGCGAAGACGGCCAGGATGACCAGCCCGGCAATGATCTTGGGCGAGCGTGGGAACCGGATCGCCCGGGAGCCGCGGGTCGTGGGCGTCGACGGCACAGGCCCGGTGACCAAGGTGGTGAGGTCGGTGGTCATCGGGTCAGGCCTCCTGCCGGGCACGGGGGTCGATGAACGCGTACACCACGTCGGCGATCAGGTTGGCGGCCAGCACCACCAGGACGATGACCACGAACACCCCCTGAACCAGCGGGTAATCGTGGTTGATCACCGCCTTGTAGAGGAGGTAGCCGATCCCCGGGTAGTTGAAGACCACCTCGACGAGGAGCTGGCCGGCAACCACCAGGCTGATGGCCAGCGAGAAGTTGGAGACGGAGGGAAGGATCGCGTTGCGGGCCGCGTACCAGACCACCCGGCGCGAGTGCAGCCCCTTGGCCCGGGCCACCAGGACAAAGTCCTCGTCCATGGTGGTCAGCATCTGGTTGCGCATCCCCAGGATGAAGCCGGCCGCCGAGGCGAGCACCACGGTGCCGGCCGGCAGTATCGCGTGGTCGATGATGCTCCAGATGTAGCCCAGGCTCCACCCCGGCGTCAGCGTGATGTCGTAGCCGTACTGGGGGGGGAACCACTTCAGGATGCTGGCGAAGAGCTCGATGATCATCATCCCCAGGAAGAAGTAGGGGATGGCCTGGAAGAAGGTGGCACCCGGCACCACCCAGTCCATCCGCGAGCCGCGCCGCCAGCCGAGGAAGATCCCGATCGTGGTGCCGAGCACGAAGCTGATCACCGTGGCGCACCCCAGGAGCCCGATGGTCCAGGGCAGGTAGGCGGCGATCAGGGTGGTCACCGGCTGGCTGCTCTCGAAGTACGAGATCCCGAGGTTGCCCTGGAAGAGGTGCCCCCAGTACTGGAGGTACTGGACGAAGATGTTGCCGCCCTGCAGACCGAACTGGCTGACCGCCGCGTGGACGCAGATGGCGTTGCACTGGCCGTTCAGCTCCACCCTGGCGATGATGCCGGCCACGGGGTTGCCCGGGACCATGCGGGGCAGAAAGAAACTGAGGGTGATCGCGACCCAGGCGGCGATGACGTAGAAACCAACCCTGCGGGCGATGAATCGCACGGTCAGACAGCCTCCCCAGTGAGCTTCGGAGCGACGGGGGCCGAGGAGAAGCGAACCTCGAGCCGTGTGGTCAGGAGCACTTTGCGGGGCGGCCGGTCCGGCGAGTGGACGGCGTCCATGAGCAGCCGCGCCATCTCGCGTCCCATCTCCTCGATGGGCTGACGAACGCTGCTGAGCGGTGGCTGGAGGGCGGCGGCCATGGGGTCGTCGTCGTAGCCGACGACGGCCACGTCCTCGGGAACGCGGCGGCCGGCCTCGGCGAGAGCCTGCAGGACGCCCACGGCCATCAGGTCGGAGGCGACGAACACCGCGTCCAGCCGGGGGCGCTTGATGAGCAGGAAACGCATCGCCCGGGCGCCGCCGTCGCGCGTGAAGTCGCCCGCCTCGACCAGGGCGTCGTCGGCGGGGATGCCCGCGGTCCGGAGCCCCTCCTGGTAGCCCCGGAGCCGGTCCTGGCCGGCAGCCACGTCCTTGCGCCCGGTGACGGTGGCGATGGTCCGCCGCCCCCCGGCGACCAGGTGGGCGACGGCGTGAGCGGCACCCGCCACGTTGTCGACATCGACATGGCTGTACCGATCGGGCTCGGTGGGGCGGCCGCCGATGACGAGCGGGATGCCCCGGGCGGCCAGCCGTCCCGGAAGCGGGTGGGAGCTGGGCAGCGAGACGAGCAGCGCTCCGTCGACGTGGCCGGCGGCCACGTAGCGCTCCACCCGGTCGGCATCGGGCGCCGATTGGGGGGCGAGCAGGATGAGCTGCATGTCGCGCGAGGTGAGGACGTCGCCCAGACCACGGATGAGCCGCGGGAAGAATGGGTCACCGAAGAGGAGAGTGGTGGGCTCGAAGACCACCAGAGCGATCGCGTCGCTACGACCGGTGGCGAGCGCCCGCCCTGCCTGGTTGGGAACGTAGCCGAGCTTGCTCGCGGCCCGCTCGACAGCCCTGCGCGCGTCAGGGCTCACTCGAGGGTCGGAGGTAAGGACTCGGGACGCGGTCGCCCGCGAGACGCCCGCCGCCTGCGCCACTTCTTCGAGGGTCACCTTAGTGCCGTGAAGATCCTTCATTGGGAGCGGTCCCACACTCTAGAGACGGCTCGGAGGGGGTGTCAATCACCCCAACGGGTGATTGGCGACGGCACTCACCCGAGCGGGTGATGCCGCATCCCGACCCTGCCGAGGAGCCGCGAAAGTGTTCGCGGCTGGGGGGTCGACTGTCAATCACCCAGCCGGGTGATCGGCGGGTCACCGAAGGCTGCGCAACCACTCAGCGAGATCGCTCGGCCGGAGGGGCAGGAGCGGGTGGGGGCCCTGACGGTGCCGCTGCCGCCCGTACGGCAGTGGCCGGGGCAAGCGGGAGCCCGCTGCGCGACGGGGCGGCGGGTGGGGCAGGGCGGCGGGCCTCGGCGCCGGGACGGCGCCCGTCTGCGGCACGGGCCTGACCGTTGCCGGACGGCAGGCTCACCTTCTGATGCCGGCCGGTGGTGCTCGGTGCCGGTGGGGCGACCGTCGACACCTGCTTCAGGTCGCCGGCCATGGTCGCCTGGCTGCCCGATGCGAGGGCCAGCTCCTGAGCGGTGGTCGAGACCTGCTGGCTCGCGATCCGCACCTGTTCCATGGCCTCCACGACCTGCTCGGTCGCGGACTGCTGCTGCTGGGTGGCGAGCCGGATGCCCGAGCTGGCCTCGGCGACATGCTCCATGAGGACGAGGCCGTCTTTCAGCTGCTCCGCCCCCTTGTCCATCGCCAGCACGGTTGCATTGGTCTCGACCTGGACATTGGCGGTGATCTGGGAGATGTCCGAGGCGAGGGTCTTTGACCGGTCGGCAAGCCGCCGCACCTCGTCGGCGACGACCGCGAACCCCCGACCCGCCTCGCCGGCGCGAGCCGCCTCGATGGCGGCGTTCAGGGCGAGCAGGTTGGTCTGATCGGCGAGGTCGTTGATCATGGAGAGGATCCGGGTGATGTCACGGACCCGGTCGGTGAGGCTCAGCGTGCGCTCGGTGGAGGCGAGGATGTCCTCGCGAGCGCGCTCCAGCTTGTCCCGCGTCTCGGCGGCCTGGGAGGCCACCCTCTCCACGGTCTCTGCGATCTGCCCCGAAGTCCGGGCCAGCTCCTCCATGCTCGCCGAGGTCTCGGTGGCGCTCGAGCTCTGCCGGGCGGTGGTGGCGGCAAGCTGGTTGGAGGCTGCGGCAAGGCGGATGGCCGAATCGGAGAGGTCGGTGCTGGTGCCCTGGACCCGAGTGATGAGGGACTCGAGGCGGGCGACCATCAGGTTGAAGGCCTCCCCCAGCGTGGCCACCTCCTCGGCGCCCGAAGGCGACACCCGCGCGGTGAGATCTCCGCTGGAGACGCGGCGCGCAGCGCGGGAGAGCGCCCGGATGGGACGCACCTCGAGCTGCGCCATCCCGAAGGAGAAGAGCGCGGCCAGGACCAGCCCGGCGACGAGGACGACCCACCCCGAGTTGCGCAGCGCGTCGACACCGCCGAGCGCCTGGCTGGCGGGCTCGCTCACCAGGATTGCCCACTGGATGTCGGGCGCCTCGGCGTAGCCCGTTATGGTGTCCTTCTGATACATGGGAAGGCGGGCCGAGCCGGAGCGCCCTTCCAGGGCGGCGACCACCGCCGCGTTGTCGATGCGCGTGCGCAGCGCCCCTTTGGCGAGCATCTGGGCCGACGTGAGCTTGGTCGAGCTGCCCATCTGGGTCGTGTACACGAGCAGACCCGCGCTGTCCACCGCGGTAACCGATGTGCCCGTGCCCCCGGTGCCCGTGACGCCGGAGAGGAGACTGGCGACCTGGTTGCTGCCTCCTCCCGGCCCGGTCCAGGGCTCCAGGCCGATGAAACCGACCAGCAGGCCGCTGAACTGGAGGGTGCTGGTGCTGGCCGGGACCGCCATCAGCCATTGGAGGTCGTTACCGGCGGAGTTCAGTGCGACGTCCCCGACGAAGGGCGCGTTGCTCTCGTAGATGCCCTGCACCCACGACTGCTCGGCGAGGGAGACCGCGCCGCCGCTACCGGTGCTGGCGAGCGGCACCCCCGACTCGTTGACCAGCTCGAGCTCGACGAAGGGGTCGGCGGCGGTGGCCTTGCTGATCAGCTCGATCGCGGACTGGGCGGTGCTGGTGCCGGAGGCGGACATGATGCTGGCAAGCTGGGTCAGCTCGCGCTCCCGGTCCTCCACCCACGAATCGACTTTGCTGGCGACCTCCTGGGCCACGCTCTGCACCCCGTCGGAGGTGGAGGTGGTGAGGCTTCCCTCGGCGATGTTGCCGAGAAGGAGCACCATCGAGCCCATCACCACCACGCAGATGGCGAGCACGCCGGACACGAAACGGGTGAAGTAGCTACCCTGCAGGCGGTCGAAGCGCGAACCCGCACTCTTCAGCATGTCCACGTCGCCGTATCCGCACTCCGGCTGAAGCCATGCCAAGCTCTCAGTGGCCTGGCCCTGACCGGCGCATCTTCTCTCGGGGCCTGTGACAGCGCCGCTGCACCGTGCCGAAGAGCGGTGACGACGATTGACGGACGTGGCCGTCCCGTGACTCAGCGGGTTCTGCCGCCGCGACCACTTCTCACGGGAGCTCGCCGTCCCGCCATGGCTGCGCCCCGAACCAAGGTGCGGGAAGGAACCTCACTTTCCCGCCGGTGGGAGGGCTTTGCGACGAGGGCTGGTCTGCCGCTCAGCCCTCCCCGGCTGGGAATCAGGTACCGCGCGCTCCGGCACCCGGTGGCCCCGGGGCGGTGAGAGCGTTTCCACACTTTAGGGGCACCGGGGCGAGCTGTCAATCATCGGTGGCTCATTGGTCGCTCCGATCCTCTGACGGAGAGCGCCGGGCTGGACAGCTCAGGCTACGGCGGGCGGTGCTGGAAACGCAGCAAACGTGTCAAGGAAGAGGATTTCCAAGAGCAGCCGCGGTTGGGCGTAGGAGGCGACCTGGCCACCGGCGCGGAGCAGGGCGTCCAGGATCCGGCCGGACTGCCCCGGTGAGAGCGCTCTCGCCCACGCCTCCGCCTCCCGGCTCCGGCTGCGCAGCCGGGCCAGCTCGGGTGCGCCCGCGGCGTGGACCGCGGCGTCGCGGACGAAGGAGGCCCAGATGGAGAGGTCGAGGAGGAGGCGCTCCCGACCCTCGCCTCCGCTCCCGGGGGCGAGCTCGGCGGCCGCCGCGAGTGCCGCCGGCGCGCCCCCCCCGCCGATGGCGAGGAAGCGGTCGAGCACCTTGACCTCGGCGTCGAGCGCCTCGGGATCCTGGGAGAGGCGGAGCGCCCGACCCGGGCGCCCCGCGCCCAACTCGGCGGCGAGCAGGGCCGTGGCGGAGTCCACTCCGTGGCGGTCGCGGAGCCAGGCCTCGGTGGCGAGGCTCTCCACGAGACCGAGGGCCAGCCGGCCGCAGCGGGAGACGATGGTGGCGGGCAGGCGCTCCGGGCTGTGGGCGGTGAGCAGCAGATGAGTGCGGGGGGGCGGCTCCTCGACCGTCTTGAGGAGGGAGTTCGCGGCTTCCTCGGTGAGCCGATCGGCGCGCGCGATGATCGCGACGCGGGCCCCCCCGGCATAGGTGCGCAGACTGAGGAACTCCTGGAGGCTCCCGGGTTCGCCGCCGGCCCTCACCCGCCGGATCGAGATCCTTTCGTCCGATGAGTCCTCCAACCAGAGGTCGGGATGGGTGGTGGGGTCGCCCGGCCAGGAACCGCCCGGCAGCAACTCGGCTGCCAGGCTCAGCATCAGCGTGGTCTTGCCCACCTGGTCGGGCCCGGTGACGAGGAGGGCGTGTCCGAGCTGCCCTGAGTCGAGGGCGTGGCGGAGCCCGGCGACGGCGCCGGGGTTGCCGAGGAGGTCACCGAGCGCCACGCGGCCAGCTTGCCACAATGGCGCGATGCGCCAGGGCTCGACGCGCCAGCTCGCCGCCACCCCCGCCGGCGGGACGGGCGGCGCCTCCCCGCGGGTGCCCTGGGACTGGACCGACGTGGTCATCTTCTTCGGCGCCTACCTCCTGGGGGTCTCGGTGCTCTCGGAGGTCTTCGTCGACCCCGGTGTGGAGCGATTCGCGCGCGGGCTGACCCGCGGGCTCGGCCCGCAGGTGCAGACGGCGCTCGCCAACTTCGCGGAGCAGACTGCCGTCTACGCGTTCGCGATCGGCGTCGTCGCAGTCCTCGTGTTCGGCCGCCGGCACGCCTCGCTGAGGGATCTCGGGTGGCGGATGCCGCGCGTTCGCTGGATCCCGATCGCGGTCGTCTCCAGCCTTGCCGCCCTGGTGGTGCTGACCTGGCTCCTCAAGCTGGAGGCGGGCCTGGTCCACGTCCAGAACGCCCAGGTGTCGACCGTGCAGGGGGAATACGGCCATCAGGTCGGCATCGCCCTCCTGCTTCTGTCGGTGGAGGTACCGCTGGCCGAGGAGACATTCTTCCGAGGCTTCGTCTACGGCTGGATGCGCGGTCACCTCAACGTCCCCGCGGCCGCGGTGCTCTCGGGATGCTTCTTCGCCGCCGCCCACGTCGGCTGGGGGACGTCGACGGAGGAGATCCTCTTCCTCCCCCTGGCCCTTCTCGGGGTGCTGCTGGCACTCCTCTATGAGTACTCGGGCTCACTGCTCCCGGGGGCGATCGTCCACGGCATCTTCAACCTGGTGGAGACGCTGCAGATTCTCTGACCTCAGCCGGGGGCAGGGCGGGGGCGGTGGCGGCGGCCACGGCGTCCCGGACCCCGTGGTGGACGTCGGCCAGCGCGACCAGCTCAAAGACCCCGTACCGCTGGAGCAGGTCGTGGATGTCCTCGACGTGGGCGAGGTGGACGGTCACCGACCGTGCCCGGAGGTCACGCAGAAGGGTGAGCAGCACCTGGCCGGCGGAGTAGTCGATATCCGCCACCGGCGAGAGGTCGAGGACGACCCAGGCGACGGGGTGCGGGGCGGCCGCGACCAGGTCCAGCACCCGCTGCCGGAAGCGGTCGGCGTTGGCAAAGAAGAGGGTGCCGTCGAAGCGGTAGGCGATGCCGCCGGGCAGGGTCTCGACGCCGGGGCGCGCCGGTTCGGGGACGAGACTGTCGGGGGCGCCCGCGACCGGCACCATCACCGTGTCCCGGGGCCGGTAGGCGCGGCGGACGAAGTCGAGCACGGAGAGGGCGACGGCGAGCGCGATCCCCTGCTCGACCCCGATCAGGACCACCACCAGCGCGGTGATCCCGGCCAGCGCCAGCTCGTCACGGCGCAGCCTCCAGAGCTCGCGCAGGTGACCGAGGTCGATGAGCCGGATGCCGATCACGAAGACCACGGCGCCGAGGGTCGCCTCCGGCAGGAAGTGGAGCAGGGCGGTGGCGGCCACCAGCACGACGACGGCGATCACCGCCATCACCAGCTGGGCGAGCTGGGTGCGCCCCCCGGCGGCGTCCACCACGGCCGTCTTGGTCGGGCTGCCGTTGACGCAGAACGCGCCGGTGACGCCGGCGGCCAGGTTGGCGACGGCGAGACCCACCAGGTCACGGTTCTCCGAGAGGGGTTCCTCGCGCTTCTGGGCGAAGCTGCGGGCCGTGGCCGCGCTCTGGGCCAGGACCACCACGAAGATCGAGGCGGCGACCCCGGCCAGCCCGGGAACCTGACCCCAGGTGACGTGGGGGAGGCCGATGGGCGGGAACCCGGCCTTCACCGACCCGACGATGGCGACGCCGTGCTGGTCGAGCCGGAGGGTGGCGGCCGCGATGATCGAGACGGCGACCACCACCAGGGTGGCGGGAATCCGCTTGGACACCCGCTCGAAGAGCAGGATCACGGCCACCGCCAGGATGGCCAGCACGGCGGAGGGGATCACGATGTGGCCGAGCGACGTCAGCACCTTCCCCATCTGGTTGACGACGCTGCCGCTGGCGTGGATGCCGAGCATGCCAGGCAGCTGGGTGAGCGCCACCTGCACGCCGACGCCGGTCAGGAATCCGACCAGGGCGGTCCGGGAGAGGAAGTCGGCGAGGAAGCCGAGCCGGAGCACCCGCGCCACCAGCAGGTAGCCGGCGGCGAGCAGCGCGATGGCCCCGGCGAGAGCGACGTACTCGCCGCTCTCCGGCTTGGCGATGCCGATCAGGGCCGCGAACATGATCGCGGCGGTCGCCGAGTCGGCGCCCACCACCAGATGTCGCGATGAGCCGATCAGGGCAAAGACGATGACCGGAACCGCCAGGGTGTAGATGCCGGTGATGACCGGCATCCCGGCGATCTTGGTGTAGCCCATCGCCTCGGGGATGGCCACGGCCGCGAGCGTGGCCCCGGCGATGACGTCGGCGACGATCGTCGCCCGCGTGGTGCCGTCCAGCCCCTGGATGAGCGAGAGTGGATTCTTCCGCGCGGGCGCGGCGGTGGCGTCGTCGGTCACGGCTCGGGGCAGTCTACCCCTGCGCGCAGATGGCCGCGGGATCGCACCGCGCCCCGCCGGCCGCCGGCCGCCGGCCGGTGACGCTCCCCGGGTCAGGAGTCCGACGGGACGGCCTGGCGTGCCTCCCGCCAGACCAGCCGGATACGCTGGAGGGCGGTGAGGTTGGTGAGCACGGCCAGCACCCAGAGCGCGGGGATCAATAGCGGCGGCACCACCAGTCCGGCGACGATGATCACCACCCGCTCCGGGCGGGCGAGCAGGCCGCCGTCACAGGTGAAACCGAGCGACTGCGCCCGGGCTCGCACGTAGGAGACCAGCAATGAGCCTCCCAGGGCGACGATCACCAGCATCGCCGGGAGCTCTCCCCCGCTCCGGGAGATGAAGTGGTACAGCAGGGCGGCGTAGGTCACCACCTCGGCGTAGCGGTCGGTGGTCGAGTCCAGGAAGGCTCCGTAGCGCCCCACCCGGTTGGTGACCCGGGCCACGGCCCCGTCCAGGATGTCGAAGAGGCCCGCGAAGAGCAGCACCAGGCCGCCCGGGATCAGCCAGCCGAGGCCGATCAGGACGGCGGCGGCGACGGTGACCGCCAGTCCGGTCAGGGTGAGGACGTTGGGGGTGATCCCGCGCAGATGGATCGCGGTCACCAGCCGGCGCGCCGCTCTGCGCACCCAGTCCTGGAATCTCTGCGTGAACACTCCTGGCCCTCAGCGCCGCCCGGCGAGGAGGGCGCCCGCCCGTTCGCGTGCCTGCGCATAGACGTCGAGGATCTGGTCGCCGACCACCCGCCAGTCGTACCGCCTCGACTTCTCGATCCCGTGCCCGCCCATGCTCCGGCGAAGGCCGGGGTCGGCGATCAGCGACTCCAGAGCCCGGGCAAACCCGTCCGGCTTGCCGGGGGGCACGAGCAGCCCATCGCCTCCGACCTCGACCACGTGGCTGAATCCGGGGATGGCCGAGGCCACCACCGGAACCCCGCTGGCCATCGCCTCGAGCAGGACGATGCCGAAGCTCTCACCGCCGGTGGCCGGCGAGCAGAAGACATCGGAGCTCGCGTAGATCCGGGGAAGGATGTCGGTCGACACGTGGCCGAGGAACCTGACGTCAGGGACTCCGGTCGCCTCGCACTGGCGCTCGTACGCCCAGCGCATCGGCCCGTCACCGACGATGACCAGCCGGCAGTCGTCGCGGCGCTGCCGGATTTGGGCGTAGGCCTGGAGGAGGACGGGAAGCCCTTTGCGCTGCTCCATCCTGCCGACGAAGAGGATGGTCACCTTGCCGTCGTCACCGAGCTCGGGGAGAGGCGGGAGGTCGGGCCGGAACCGCGCGCCGTCGATGCCGTTGGGCACGATGGTGTAGTCGCCCTCGAAGTAGCGGCTGATGAAGTCGCGCGCCGGCTCGCTGACCGCGATCAGGCCGTGGAGTCGCCGGAAGTAGCGGCCGAGGAAGGGGCGGCCGTAGTAGTAGCCGAGGTTGCGGCGCGCCATGGCGTGGAAGGTGCCGACGTTGGCGCCGCGGTGGAAGCGGAGCGTGGTGATCGGCAGACCGGGCACGAGCGGCTCGTGGTAGTGGACGACGTCGAAGTCCTCGCGGTCGAGCAGGGCGCGGACACGCCGGACCAGGTGGAAGGAGAGGGCGATCCTTGCCACCGAGCCGTTGCCCCGCACCGGCACGCTGCGGCCGATACGGACGAAACCGGGGATGCCGTGGTCGTCGGGCACCCGGGACGAAGGCGCCAGGACGGTGACGTCGTGGCCGCGGCGGCGCAGCTCGTCGGCCAGGTGACGGACGTGCTCGGTCACCCCGCCCGGGTGGATGAAGTCATAGGGAGAGACCAGGCAGACCTTCACCGCCACTCCGCGTGTGAGCTGCGGCCACCTGCGCTGCGGGGGGTCCCCGCCGACCTGCGGCTCATCTCCCGTCGTCCCAGACGGGGTCGAGGACGTGCCACTGCTCGGGGTACTCCCGGATCGACTCCTCGAAGACCTTGAGGATCTCCATGGTGACCCGGCGGAGCTCCTCATGGCGCGGCGCGCTGGGGTCGTACTCGATCTCCGGGTGGACGAAGACGCCGACGCCCCCGTGGATGCGGGGGAGGACGACGGGGAGGATCACGGACCCGGCCCGCATGGCGGCGTCGACCACCCCGACCGGGATGGGCGCCTCGGCGCCGAAGAAGGGAAAGAGCTCGCCGTTGCCGATCAGATCGCGGTCCATGGCCAGGGCGATGGCCCCGCCGCTCTTCAGGATGCGCAGCACGTCGCGCATCGCCGCGGCGCCGAGCCGGCGCGCGGTGACCTCGTCCGCGCCGCGGATGGCGGCGATGTCGATGGGGACGATCCGCACCCCCTGGGCCCGCCGGGATCCCACCACCCGCTCAAAGAGCTGGTGAGGCCGGAGGTACTCGGCGAGCAGAGCCATCGGGAAGCCGAGACTGTTGCCCGCGGCGAGCCCCTTCTCCCAGGAGCCCAGGTGGAGGGAGATGACGGCGACCCCCCGTCCGCTGGCGGCCGCCTCCGTGTAGCGCTCAAAGTGGTCGACGATCAGGCCGTTGCTGATGTCGTCGCCCTCGAAGCGCATCGCCATCACGTCCACCCAGGCACGGCCCAGGTCGCGCAGGTTGCGGCGGACCACCCGGTCGAGGGCCCGGCGATCGAGCTCGGGGAGGACGTGGGCGAGGTTGGCCCGGAGACCGCGGACGGCCCTGGGCCTCGCCGTCCGGAGGACGTCCGCGCAGCCGACGGCCAGGCCGTAGGCGGCGCGGCGCGGCAGAACGCGGACCAGCGTCTCGGCGACCCGGTACACGTAGTAGGGCAGCATCGATCCGTCGCCGGGAATACCGGCGGCGGCCCCGGCGGGGACCTCTCCGCCGGGGCCGCGCTCGATCTGACTGCCGACGCTGGTCATCGCCACCCCGTGAGGGCTCCTGCTGCGGTGAGCAGGCTATCAGGAGTGAGGAGGCTCGACTGCCTGCTGGGTGACCAGGGCCGCGGGGGCGGCGGGCTTGGCGTGCCCGTTGCCGGCCGCGGGAGTGGTGCCCGCGATGAAGGCCTCGGTCAGCTCCCGAGCTCGGTTGTCCGAGAACTGCTTGGGCGGCGACTTCATGAAGTAGGAGGAGGGGCCCTCCAGGGTGCCGGAGAGGCCACGGTCGAGGCCCAGCTTGCAGCAGCGGACCGCGTCGATCACGATGCCCGCGCTGTTCGGCGAGTCGACCACCTCGAGCTTCAGCTCCACGTTGATCGGGATGTCGCCGAAGGAGCGTCCCTCCATTCGGATGTAGCACCACTTGCGGTCATCCAGCCAGCGCACGTAGTCGGACGGCCCGATGTGGATGTTGCGGTCATCCAGCTTCTGGTCGAGCTGGGAGCGGACACTGTTGGTCTTGCTGATCTTCTTGCTGACCAGGCGCTCGCGCTCCAGCATGTTGAGGAAGTCAGTGTTGCCGCCGAAGTTGAGCTGGTAGGTGTTCTCGATCCTGACCCCGCGGTCCTGGAAGAGGCGGGTGAGCACCCGGTGGACGATGGTGGCGCCCAGCTGGGACTTGATGTCGTCGCCGATGACGGGCACCCCGGCCTTGCGGAAGCGATCCTGCCAGTAGTCCTCACGGGCGATGAACACCGGCATGCAGTTGACCATGGCGCAGCCCGCGGCGAGTATCTGCTCGGTGTACCACTTGGTGGCCTCCTCGCTGCCCACCGGCAGGTAGTTGACCACCACGTCGGTGCCGCTCTCCTTGAGGACGCTCACGATGTCGGCGGTGGAGCCCGGCGCCTTGGTGATCACCTCTTTCAGGTACTTGCCGAGGCCGTCGTGGGTCATCCCCCGGACCACCTTGACGCCCTTGTTGGGGACGTCAGAGAACTTCACCGTGTTGTTCTGCCCGCTGAACACGGCCTCGGAGAGGTCCTTGCCCACCTTCTCGATGTCGATGTCGATGGCCGCGGAGAACTCGATGTCCGAGATGTGGTAGCCGCCGAGATCCACGTGCATCAGGCCGGGGACCTGGTCTCCGGGCTCCGCGTTCTTGTAGTACTCGACGCCCTGGACCAGGGACGAAGCGCAGTTGCCGACGCCGATGATGGCGACCCGGACCTTGTTGCTCATGAGACTCCCTCACTGACTGGCGCGGGCAGCGCCTCGGTGGTACGGCTCGAGTCGGCGGCGCCCCTGAGATCAGCGCCCGCCCCGAGAATCTGGACAAAGCTCCGCAGATTGCGATCGATGGCCTCGCGATCGAGGCGGCAGAGGACCTCGCGCCCCTCGCGCCGGGTGGAGACCACCTGGGCGTGGCGGAGGGTCCGGAGGTGCCAGCTCATCCTCGGCTGGCTGACCTTGCACAGCTCGGCCAGCTCGGAGACCCGCACCTCGCCGCGCCGGGCCAGGATCTCGACGATGGCCAGGCGCGTCGGGTTGGCCAGCCCTTCGAAGTGGACCGACAGGTCGAACACCCCGGCGGCGATGGCCCCGGGGACGGCCCGGCGAGGGGGCCGCGAACGCATAACCGATTCTTTCATAAAGATACCTTGAATAAAGGATACGTTATACGTTCGGGATGTGCAAGCTCGGGACCGGGCAGCGTCCTCGGCTTCACATCTCCACTCATCCAGTGGGCTGGCTAGGATGACCCGGTGCCGCAGCATGCCCGGTACTGGTGAGCGACACCCTGGCGTCGGCCGCAGCCGCCGGCCTGGAGCTGCGAACCGGCTCGGAACAGGGCTGATCCGACCCCATCCGGGCTCCCGGCTCCCGGCTTGAGTATCCTTGCCGATCGATCCCAGGGTAGCCAAGCGGTGAAGGCAACGGTCTGTAAAACCGTGTATCGCTGGTTCGATTCCAGCCCCTGGGACCACCCCCCCGGGGTTACCGTCTCCGTCCCCGGGGCCCGAGGCACCCGCCCGTCCCCCAGGCTCCCGATGACCAGCACCCCCTCCCCCTCTCCCGAGATCAACCGCCGGGCGGCGCTCATCGAACGCAACCTCGCCGAGCTGCTGACCCGGGAGGAGCTGCCCGCCATGCTCGCCCGCGGCGGACGGCTCAAGCACTACATCGGCTACGAGATCTCCGGCCGGGTCCACCTTGGCGGCGGCCTGGTGGCGATGGCCAAGGTCCGCGACTTCCAGGAGGCCGGCGTCGACTGCACCGTCCTGCTCGCCGACTGGCACACCTGGATCAACGACAAGCTGGGTGGTGATCGCGATCGCATCCGGCGGCTCGCCTTCTCCTACTACGGAGAGGCGATGAAGGCCTCGCTGCTCTGCGTCGGCGGGGACCCGGCGAACCTCCGCCTCATCCTCGCCTCGGACGTCTACGCCGACCCCGCCCGCGACTACTGGGCCACCGTCATCGAGGTCGCCAAGCACACCTCGGTGGCGCGGATGCAGCGGAGCGTCACCATCCTGGGCCGCAAGGAGGGGGAGCAGCACGACTTCGCCAAGCTCATCTACCCGGCCATGCAGGCGGCCGACATCTTCGCTCTCGGGGTCCACATCGCCCACGCCGGGATGGATCAGCGCAAGGCCCACGTGGTCGCGCGCGACGTGGCCACCAAGATCAGGATCAATACCCTCCGCGACGCCGCCGGCACCGCCATCAAGCCGCTGGCGGCCCACCACCCGCTGCTCACCGGGCTGCTCAAGCCGGACCGCTGGCCGGTCCCTCCCGAGGAGCGCGCCGAGGCGCTCGCGGCCATGAAGATGAGCAAGTCCAAGCCCAGGTCGGCGGTGTTCGTCCATGACTCCCCCGACGAGATCCGGGCCAAGCTGCGCGGCGCCTTCTGCCCTCCGGGTGAGGTGGAGCTGAACCCGGTGATCGACTGGATCGAGCGGCTGTGCTTTGACCTCGGGGACCCCGAGCTGCGGGTGGAGCGGAGGCCGGAGAACGGCGGTCTGGTCACCTTCTCCTCGATCCAGGAGGTGCGCGCGGCCTACGTCTCCGGCGCGCTCCACCCCATGGACGCCAAGACCGCCCTGGCCGACCGGCTCATCGACCGCCTCGAGCCGGCGCGGAAGCACTTCGCCGACCCCGAGCGGGCAGCGGCCCTGGCCGAGATGGAGTCGCTGATCACGGCCTGACCGGGTTCAGCCGCCCAGCTGGTAGACCACCGAGACGCTCACCGTGAGCTGATCGGAGCCCGCCTCGACCGGGACGGCCGAGCCTGCCAGCGCCCCCGATGCGGCCTCGTGGAGCGGCGTCTGGGTCTGGGAGAGCTGGGTGGTGTCGGTGATGGAGACGATGGGTCCGAGGGTGGTGCCGGCGCCGGCGGCCAGCTGGGTCGCCTTGGTGCTCGCATCGGCTATCGCCGCGCTGCGCGCCTGCGTCATCAAGGAGCTGGTGTCGCTGATGGAGAGGGACATCGAATCGATGCGGATGTCGTCGCCCACCGACCGGGCCGCCGCGTCCAGGATGCTTCCGGCGGTGCTGAGGTCGTGGAGCGTCACCTCCACCGTCTCGTCCACCTCGTAGCCGGTGATGGAGCTGCCGTCGGTGGCGTAGACGGGGTCGATCGACAGGCTCGCCGTCTGGATGTCGCTCGGGCTGACACCGCTGCCGGTCAGGGTCTGGATCAGGCCGCTGGTCTGGCTCTCGTTCTGGCTCAGGGCGGCACTGGCGTGGCTCGCCTGGGTGTCGACGTCCATCTCGACGTTGAGGGTGTCGGGTGTGCCGTACACGGCGCCGACGCCGGTCACGGTGATCTGGGGGGTGTCCGCCTCGACGCCGGTGCCGGTGGTGCTGAGGTCCAGCGTCGCCGCCGGCGTGCCGGGGGAACGGGTGAGGACGATGGCCCCGACCATGAGGGCCACCCCGAGGAGGGCGGCGAGCCGGGTGACCAGGGGGCGGGCGTACCAGGAGCTGTGGAGAGACGGGTCGGGCATTGGAGTTCTCCGTGGGGGCGTTCTCCCCGATGACGCCGGCCGGGGTTCCGAGGTTCCCGTCGCCCTGAGGGCGCGCCTCGATGGCTGGCCGAGGCGGATGCTGCGACCGCGGCCTGACCGGAGCCCTCAGCGGCGCGCGGGCGGCGGGTCCAGTGTCGCGACCAGCGCGGTGAGCTGGTCGCGGGTGCCCATCGCCACCACGATGTCGTCCGGAAGCAGCCCCGCGTCGTCGGCGGGGCCCACCCGCAGGGCGCCGTCGCCGGAACGGAGAGCGAGCAGCACCGCCCCGGACCGGCGCAGGTCGGCGGCGGTCAGGCTGTGCCCCACCGCAGCGCCCACCACCAGCTCCTCGACCCGCATCGAGCTGTCCGCGCCCCCGACCAGGAGGTCAAAGGTGTCGACCACCGCCGGCTGCATGGCGAGCGCCGCCATCCGCCGGCCGCTCAGCGTGTACGGGCTGACCACCCGGTCGGCCCCGGCGCGATGCAGCTTCTCGGCGGAGTCGGGATGGGATGACCGGGCGACGATGTAGAGGTCGGGCCGCAGCGTGCGGGCCGTGAGCACGATGTAGACGTTGCGCTCATCGGAGTCGACGGCGCTGATGAGGGCCCGGGCGCGGCGGATGCCCGCCCGCTCCAGGACCTCGTCGTCGGAGGCGTCACCGAGGACGTGGAGCACCCGGTCCTGCTCCACGCTCGCCAGCCCGTCCGGGTTCCACTCGATGACGACGAACTGCTGCTGCGACTGGTTGAGCTCGATCACCGCGTTGCGCCCGGTGCGGCCATATCCGCAGACGATGACGTGGTCCCGCAGATTGTCGAGCCGGCGCTGCACCCGACGGGCCCTCCCGTGACGCTGCCACTCTCCGCTCGACAATAGCTCGACCAGCATGCTGAAGGTGTAGAGGAAACCGATCACACCGAGGGCGATCACCGAGATGGTGAAGACCTTGCCGGACGCGTCCAGCGGGCGCACCTCCTCGTAGCCGACGGTGCTCACCGTTATCACGGTCATGAAGAGCGCGTTCAGGAAGCTGTAGCCCTCGATCAGGACATACCCGACCGTGCCGTAGCCGAGCAGCAGCACCAGGCCGACCAGGGCGAAGGCCAGGCGGCGGAGCGGTCCGCGCAGATCGGAGACGGGTTCAGGGCTCACGAGACCTGGCCCCGGGTGTCCTCGGGCGGGCTCAGCCCCACCGGGTCAGCGATCTTCCTCGCCGGCGCGGCGCTGGGCGATGCGGTCACGGAGTGCATCCTCCATCTCCCCCGAGCCACCCCCGTCCCTCCGGAGCCAGAAGGGAATCTTCTCCCCGCGCTTCTCCGCCTCGGCGGCGCGCCTCTCCGCCTCGAGATGGCGCCGGAGAGTGGCGTCGACGGCCGCGTCCAGGGACGCTCCCCCGGCGGTGAGGCGGGCGACGAGGTCGTCCGCGATCACAGCCGTGTTGGGTGGCGGGGAAGACGGGGGCCTGGACCCGAAGAGGCGGCCGAAGATCGACACGCCCGGGTCCCTCAGAGGTCCACGAGGGGCGCTGCAGGCCGGCGTCCGATGCCCGAGGGCCACCACCGACGTGCAGGACGCGTCATCTGCCCGAGTCTACCCGGCCGGTGGAGGGAGAGGCGGGCGCGGGGCCGTTGCGGCCGGAACGCATCGCGTGGTGGAGGGAGCCGGGGTGGGCGGGCGCGCGCTTCCCCGGACCGGTATCCCACACTGGTAGCGTCAGGTCGGCGTCGGCCGGCGGCTGCTCCTCTGCGCACCCGCGGCGACTGGAGCGCTCGCCATCCGATCGCCCGCCGCGATAGAGGAGGCCGACACTGCCAGCGCTCGAACCCTACACCCGCCGGCTGCTGGGTCACGTGCGACCGATCGTCGTCGCCAACCGCGCCCCGCTGGTCCTGGAGGAAGCGAATCCGCTGCTCGGGACCCCGGAGCGGCTGGTCAAGGGTGGCGGTGGACTGGTGACCGCCCTCTCGTCGCTGGCAGCGGAGACCGGCGCCCTCTGGGTGGCGGCCGCGCGCGACGAGCATGACCGCAAGCTCGCCGCCCGGGGCGATCCCGCCCAGCTGCGGACGGCCGACGGCACCGACTACCGCGTGGCCTTCGTCCAACCCGATCCCGCTGCGTACGACCTCTACTACAACGTGGTCAGCAATCCGCTGCTCTGGTTCATCCAGCACTACCTCTGGGACCTGGCGCGGGAACCCGTCGTGGACGCCTCCACCCGCCACGCATGGCGGGACGGCTACGTCGCGGTCAACCAGATGTTCGCCGACCGCGTCGTCCGGGAGGCGGAGGCGGGCGACCGTCCTCCGCTGGTGCTGATCCAGGACTACCAGCTCTACCTGGTGGCCCGGATGGTCCGTGAGCGGGTGCCCGAGGTGAAGCTGCAGCACTTCGTCCACATACCCTGGCCGACCCCGCAGTACTGGAAGATCCTGCCCAAGCCGATCCGCGACGAGATCGTCAACGGCCTGCTGGGCAACGACATCATCGGTTTCCAGACCAGCCGCGATGTGCGCAACTTCCTGCTCACCTGCGAGGAGAACCTCGGGCTCGGCGTGGACCTTCGCGAGCGCACCGTCTACTACCAGGGGCGGGCCGTGTGGGTCCGCCACTACCCGATCAGCATCGACATCCCCAGCTTCGCCGAGCAGGTCATCGACCCGCGCGTGCTCGAGGAGGAGCGTCGGATCGAGTCCTGGCGGCCCGAGAAGCTGATCCTGCGGGTCGATCGCACCGACCTCAGCAAGAACATCGTGCGCGGCTTCCTCGCCTACGAGAGGATGCTCGAGATCCACAGCGACTTCCATCGTCGCGTCCAGTTCTGGGCGTTCCTGCAGCCCAGCCGCCAGGACATCGGTGACTACCGCTCCTATCTGGGCAGCGTCCTCTCGGTCGCGGCGAGGATCAACCGGCGTTTCTCCGCCGGGGGCTGGACCCCGATCCGCGTCGAGGTCGAGGAGAACATGCACAAGGCGATCGCCGCCTACAAGTGCTTCGACGTCCTCCTGGTCAACCCGATCTACGACGGGATGAACCTGGTCGCCAAGGAGGGTCCGCTCTGCAATACCCGCAATGGGGTTCTGGTCCTCAGCGAGAACGCGGGCGCCCACGAGGAGATCGGTGACTTCGCCCTCACCGTCAACCCCTTTGACGTCGACGAGACGGCGGAGGCGCTGCTCCTCGGGCTGGTGATGGACGAGCCTCAGAAGGCGGCTCGAGCCGAGAAGATACGCGAGGTGGTCAGGAGCAACGACGTCAGCCGCTGGATCGGGAACCAGCTACAGGACCTGCGCGAGCTGATCGGCTAGATTGCACTGCCTCGCGAAGCGCCGCTCAGGCCGTTCAGATCAAGGAAGCGAGGAGCGCAGCGAGGGAGCGCACTGATGTGCGTGACCGAGCGAGCACCGAAGGTGACGCGGAGCTGGACGGAAATGAGCGGCGCTAGTGACCCATGCCGGCGAAGCCGGCTATGAAGAGCCAGACGACGATCGCCGCCACCACCACCCAGAGAGCGATGAGCCCGGAACGTCGACCCGCGAAGTCGCGGGCTCGCCGCTGGCGGAGCCAGCGCTCCCGGACGGCGAGGTCGTCCAAGCCGCTCGGGGCAGAGGGGTGGGGCGTGTCAGCCATCGCATCTCTTCAACGGGCCCGGCGCCGGGACGGTTACACACGATCCCTCAGCCGGGCTGGCTGCCCACCAGAGGCACGGCTTCGCCGGGCGGAGGCAGGGCTGCAGCAAGCTGCGCGCGGAAACGAGGGGCGACACGAGGGGTAATGGTGGCACGCCGAAGGGTGCCCTCAGTGGCTTTTGGCGACCCCGCGTGGCCGGCCCGCGGCGGCGCGATCCCTCGGGGAGCCCGGGGCCGACCCCCTGCCATCGACGTTCGGCGGCTACCATTCGGGCAGCGGGGAGCGCCGGGGCCTCGGCCACGACCGCCAGGCGTCTCCTGGCGGAGAGGTGCCCAGAGCGTGCCCGCTGCGACCCACGCCGCAAGCCCCGAGCCCACCCGGCTCGGCCTCGACAAGCCCATCTACACGATCAGTGTGGCCGCCGAGATCCTGACGGTCCATCCGCGGACCCTGATGATGTACGAGCACCTGGGCCTGGTGATTCCCCACCGGACCCCCACCAACCGGCGCCGCTACTCCCAGCGGGATCTGATCACCCTCCGGGCGATCCAGCGGCTCACCAAGACCCACGGTCTGAATCTGCAGGCGGCCCGGCACGTGATCCGGCTGCTCCAGACCCTCGACCGGCATCGGATCCCGCGGCCCGATTTCGTGGCCGACGTTGACATCGCCCACGTGCGGATCTGACCTTCCGCAATCGCCCGGACGGCATCGGATTGGGGGTTTGCTCATCGCAAACGCTCGCTCTGAGGGGGCCTGGTTGCGCCGCTATACTGCCCGGCAGGCTTGCGGCGCCCCGGAGCTGGTGCCAGCTGAGGAGGACAGCGGAGGCGATGGCAGACGAGGACGCAGTCATCGACGTCCTCCTGATCGAGGACGACCCGGACACCCTGGAGATGTACCGGACCAAGCTCGAGCTGGACGGCTATAGGGTTCACGTGGCGCTCGACGGGGTCGAGGGCGTGGATCGGGCCAAGGAGTTGCTGCCGGATATCGTCTTCCTCGACGTCCGCCTGCCCCGCAAGGACGGCTTCGAGGTGCTCCAGGAGCTCCGCCGGTATGGTCCGACGGCCGAGACACCGGTGATCATGCTCAGCAACTTCGGTGAGAAGGACCTCGTCGATCGGGGGCTCAAGCTGGGGGCGTTGGAGTTCCTCATCAAGGCGCAGACATCGCCGGGAGCCCTTTCAGAGGGGATCAACGAATGGCTGAAGGAGTAGCCGGGGGCACCCCCGCGGGCGGCTCGCTGCCCGGCTCCCCCGGTCTGGACAAGCCCATCTACACGATCAGCGTCGCCGCCGAGATCCTGGAAACCCACCCGCGGACGCTGATGATGTACGAGAACATCGGCTTGGTCGTCCCGCAGCGGACCTCGACGAACCGCCGGCGTTTCTCGCAGCGCGACATCTACAAGCTCCAGACCATCCAGAGCCTGACCCGGCAGCACGGGGTCAACCTGACCGGCGTCCGCTACGTGCTTGCGCTGCTCAAGACCCTGAACGATCACGGCATCCCGCCACCCGACACGCTCAAGGACATTGACGTGTCGGCACTGAAGATCTGAGCCACATGGATCGCTACACCCGCCGGCCCGGGTCTGAGAAGCTCTGCTGATGGCTCGCCAGGGAACCGACGCCCCGCCCGCCGCCGCCCCCTCGGTGATCGACGCGCTGCGGGGGATCGTGGCCGACGTCGTGCGTTTCGTCCGGGCCGAGATCGGGCTGGTCCGGGCCCAAGGCACCGCGACCGCCAAGCGTGCCGGGTTCGCCGCGGCGCTGCTGGTCGCCGCCGCCCTCGCCCTCCTGCTGGTCGTCGTCTTTCTCCTCGGCGCCGGTGCAGAGGGGCTGGGCGGGCTCCTCCACCACCCCTGGCTGGGATGGCTGATCATGGCGGGCCTGATCCTGGTGGTCGGAGCGATCCTGGGCTGGCTCGGCTACCGCATGCTGAGGAAGTCGATCGCCGAAGGTCGCAGGGTCGGCACCACCGTCAAGGAGGACCTGGAGTGGGTCAGGGAGTTGCTGAAGCCGAACGCGAACGGGAGCTGAGCAAGCAGGCGCTTGCCGGCGACGTCTCCGCTCTGGGCACCCGGGTCCGGGCCGAGCTGGACTGGAGATCGAGACTCCGGCGGGACGGCTTCCGATACGCCGTCATCGGCACGATTGCAGTGCTCGTCACGGTGTCCGTGGTGCTCCGATCGCGGGGCCGGGGGAAGGAGAGCGAACCCGTCACGGTGACATCGCTCGAGGACGTCGCCGCCCAGCTCGACGAGATCAAGAAGGAGCTGGCCCGGCGCCGCAGGGACAGCGAGCCCCTCTGGCAGAAGCTGGCGGTGCGGGCCGGCACCACCGCGGCTGCGGCCGCCGGGGCGGCGGTGGCGCGCCAGGCCATGGAGCGCCTGGCCGGCTCCGACGAACCCGCGAACGGCACAGCTCCCCGCCCCCAAGCTTGAGGCCGGAGGCCGAGGCAGCCCCCGTCAGTCCGCGGCGATGGCGCCCCGGCAGCGCGGGAAGTCGGGGCACATCCAGACGGTGGAGCCGCGGCGCTCCATCGGCCGCTCGCAGATGGGGCAGATGGGCCGGAGCTGGACCTCCGGCCGCGGCTTTGGCCGCTTGCCCGGCCGGCGCAGAAGTCGCATCACCCGTTCTTATACACCGTGCACGCTGCGCCCACAGCAGTGCCGGACGTCAGCGGATGCCCTGGCCAGCATGGGACCGGACCCGAACCACGGCGAGCCGGCCGGGCGCCGATCGGAGGCGGGCAAGGGCCAGAGCGGGCAGGACCGGTCCGATGAGGAGGAGGCTGAGCAGGAGCTGGTCCGACTGAACGGCGAGCTGAGTGGCGGCGAGCGCCGCCGCCAGGAGCAGGAGGACGATCGGGACCAGCGGCATGGGGACGAGATTGGGCCGCCGAACCTTTCGGCCGGATGACCGCGCCGGGCTGGGCCGCCGCTCAGGCAGGGTTAAGGCCGAGAGTGGTAACGCTCTTGTAAGGTTCGGATGATCAGCATCCTGCCGATCACGTTACGGACGAATGGGGAGATTCCTTGTCCGCGAAGTCCGCGGCGGACGCGGCCTGGCGCGGGCGCGACAGCGCGCCCGCCGGTGACCGCCCGGTCCACCAGCTCGCCCCCGCCCTGCCTGTCCAGGTGGGCCAGGGTTCCACTGCGAGAAGACTGACGACCCGACGCCGACTGCTCCTCGCCGGGTTGCAGCTGATCGTCCTCCTCATCAGCGCAGCGGTCATCTACTTCCTGGTCCGCAAGGTCAACCCGGGGCAGGTGGTCAGCAAGGCGGGGCACGTCTCCTGGAGGCTGGTGGCGGTGGCGATAGCCCTGAACCTCGTGACCACCCTGCTTCGTGCCCGGAGATCCCAGATCCTCCTCACGCGCCTCGGCCAGCATGTCCCGTTCGTCCGGATGAACTGGGTGGACCTGGCCGGCCAGACCCTCAGCTGGCTGACGCCGGCCGCGAGCGGAGACCTCTCGCGACCCTACCTCTGGCGCAATCACGACCGCGTGCCGGTGAGCGCGGGGGTCGCAACCGTGGTCTACGAGCGGCTGGTGACCATCGTCCAACTCGGCATCGTCGGCGGGGTGCTCGCCGCCGCCATCTACCTGCCCGCGCTCGACACGGCGGGTCTGGCGGTCGCCGGCCTGGTCCTCCTCGCCTCCCCCTGGTGGGCCAGCGTGATCACCAGGCACTTCTTCACGACCGGCATCCCACCCGAACGCCACGGGCTGGTGGGCGGGATACTCCGGTCGCTGGTACAGCTCGAGGAGCTCGGACTGGCCCCCCGGCTGTGCGCCGTCTTCGCCTTCTACAGCCTGGTCATCTTCGCGGTCAGCGGCTTCCAGATCCTGCTCCTCGTCTGGGGGCTCGGGGCGGGCGTCACGCTGGGCGTGGCCATCGCCGCCTACTGCGTCTCCCAGGTGATCGGCAGCCTGTCGACGCTGCCGTTCGGCATCGGCGCCGCCGACGTCACCACGGCCGCCCTGCTGGTCGCTGGAGGGCTGACCAAGGTGGATGCGGTGGCGGTTACGGTCCTGGTGCGGGTGGCCATGACCCTCCCCCTCGGCATCGCGGGTGCGGTCGGAATCATGCTCCTGGGTCGACCCCGCATCCCCGAGGGGGACGACGCCGCCCCGGCGGCGCTGAGCGCGTGAACCCCGACGAGGCTGCGGTCACGGGCACGCCGGGCGGGGCAGGGGCCGCCTCGCCTCTCCGCCGGGTGGTGGTGGTCGGAGGAGCCGGTTTCATCGGCAGCCACCTGGTCGAGCTGCTCGCCGCCGACCGGATGTCGGTGCTGGTGATCGACGATCGCAGCCACCCCTGCGGGGTCGCCCTTCCGGCGGACGTCGAGGTCCTGGAGGCGGATGCCGGCGGCCCCGAGGCCGCGGATGCCCTGGCTCGCTTCCGGCCCCAGGCGCTTGTCCACCTGGCCGCCAAGGGTGGGGTGAACCGAGCTCTGCGGGACCCCGGGGACCACGTCCGGCGAGTCCTCGCCAGCTCGGTGGCCTGCTTCGAGGCTGCCGCCCGGGCGGGTTGCGAGGGGCTCCTCATCGCCTCGTCGGGAGGTGCTGTGTACGGCGATGCCGAGCGACTCCCGGCGTCCGAGGAGCTCACTCCCGCGCCCCGATCCGCGTACGGCGCGGAGAAGCTCTGTGAGGAGACCTACCTCTGGACCTACCGGCAGCGCGGGGTGCGCACCGTCGCGCTGCGGTTCGGCAACGTCTACGGGCCGCGCCAGGACGGCACCGGGGAGGCCGGGGTGGTCGCCATCTCCTCGACCCGCCTGGTCCAGGGCTTGCGCCCGGTCATCTACGGCGACGGCTCCCAGACCCGTGACTTCGTCTACGTGGCGGACGTCGCCGCCGCCACCCGAGCAGCCCTCCTCAGCTCGATCAACGGGCCCCTGAACGTGGGGACCGGGAGGGAGACGAGCGTCCGCGAGGTGGTCGACGGGCTGATCCGGGCCTCCGGGACCGAGATCGCCCCCGACTTCCAGCCCGCGAAACCGGGTGAGGTGGCCCGGGCCTGCATCGACCCGGGGCGTGCGGAGCGCTCGCTCGGGTGGAAGGCTCAGACTTCCCTCCCCGAGGGTCTCGCCATGACCCATCGGTACTTCGCCACCCAGCTCGCCCGGACATCGCCGGCCGGGGTTCGCCCGGCCACCTAGGGAGACAGCAATGCGCATCGCGGTCCTCGGGGCCGACGGCTACCTCGGGTGGCCGACCGCCCTTCACCTCTCTGCACGCGGCCATGACGTCGTCGGGGTCGACAGCCTGGTGCGGCGACGCTGGGACGACGAGTGCGGCACGGACAGCCTGACGCCGATCGCCTCTATCGCCGCGCGGCTGGACCGCTGGCAGGCTGAGAGCGGCCGCAAGATCGCCTGGCACCAGATCGACCTCTGCGACGGCACCGCCGTCAACGAGCTGATCCGCACCACCCAGCCCGACGCCATCGTCCACTTCGCCGAGCAGCGCTCGGCCCCCTACTCGATGATCAGCCCCCGCCACGGAGTGGAGACGCAGGTCAACAACGTGGTGGGCACGCTCAACGTCCTCTTCTCGATGCGCGACCACGCTCCCGACTGCCACCTGATCAAGCTCGGGACGATGGGCGAGTACGGGACCCCGAACATCGACATCGAGGAGGGGTTCATCGAGATCGACCACAACGGTCGTCACGACCGGATGCTCTACCCCAAGCAGCCGGGGTCGCTCTACCACCTCTCCAAGGTCCATGACAGCCACAACCTCGACTTCGCCTGCCGGATCTGGGACCTGCGCGCCACCGACCTCAACCAGGGTGTGGTCTACGGGACCACCACCGACGAGACGGCGCTCCACCCGGAGCTCATCACCCGGTTCGACTACGACGGCATCTGGGGGACGGTGCTCAACCGCTACTGCGTCCAGGCGGCGGTCGGCGAGCCCCTCACGGTCTACGGGAAGGGCGGCCAGACCCGCGGCTTTCTGGACATCCGCGACACCGTCCGCTGTATCGAGCTGGCGGCTCTCAACGCACCGGCCGCCGGCGAGTACCGGGTCTACAACCAGTTCACCGAGCAGTTCTCTGTGCTCGGGCTGGCGGAGAAGGTGGAGCACGCCCGCGCCGCTCACGGCCTCCCCACCATCATCTCCCACGTCTCCAACCCGCGCCGGGAGAAGGAGGAGCACTACTACAACGCCAAGCACCAGCACCTCCTCGACCTCGGCCTCGAGCCCCACGGGCTGAGCGACAGCCTGATCGAGAACGTGATCCAGACCGTCGAGGCGAATGTCTCCCGGGTCAGGCGCAACACCATCGAGGCCACCATCGACTGGCGCAGAGGTGGCCACGTCTATGCCGGAGGCAGCGTGCCGGCACTGACCGCCCTCGCCGGCATCGGTGGCTAGCCGGAAAGCCGGCGGCCCGTCCCAGGGACAGGAGGCGGCGCGCCCGCCTCTCAGCAGCCTCAGCCTCGTGCTCCCGGTCCACAACGAGGCCGAGAACATCACCTGGCTGCTGCCCCACGCGGCCGACGTCCTGCCCGGGATCGCAAGCCGCTTTGACCTGGTGATCGTCGACGACGGCAGCACCGACGGGAGCGGCGAGCTGGCCGCCTCTCTCGCCGAGCAGCTGGGGATCTCGCTGCGCGTGCTCCGCCACGAGCAGAAGAGCGGCTATGGGATCACGGTCGGTGACGGCCTGCGAGCCGCCCGGGGCGACTTCGTCGCCTTCACCGATGCCGACGGTCAGTTCGAGATCGCCGACCTGGCCCTGCTCGTCCCCCTCCTCGACCATGCCGACCTCGCTGCCGGCTGGCGGGAGGAGCGGCGCGACGCCCGGGCCCGGGAGGTGGTGAGCTGGGTCTTCAACACCCTGGTCGCGGTGCTCTACCGCCTCCCCTACCGGGACGTCGACTGCGCCCTGAAGCTGATGCGGCGCGAGGTCCTGGATTCGCTCACCCTGGAAGCCCGGAGCGCGCTGATCAACGCCGAGCTGTACTACAAGGCTCGGCACGCCGGCTGGCGGATCGCCCAGGTGCCGGTCCCCCACCACCCCAGGGTGGCAGGCCGACGCTCAGGTGCCCGACCCCGTGCCATCGCCAGGGCCATCAAGGAGCTGTTCCTCTTCCGCCTGCGCATCCGGCGTTCGCTCCCGCCCCGGCATGCCGCCGCTCGTACGGTGGGCGAGCCGGCCGACCAGGGCTGAGGCACCGAAAGGAACCGGCCGACCCCCACCCCCGGTTGGAAGCTTCCGACCCCCGTCAGTCGGCGGCAATGCCGGCGAATCGGGGGTCCGTGGCGTCGGCCGATCCGTTGGCGTCGCTGGGCAGGAACGCGGGCGATGGCGGGGCGGCCTGGTCCGAGCGCGCGGAGGCGACGATCTGAAGGTCGCTCGCCATCTCCGCCTGCCCGCCCGCGGCTACGGCGATCTGCTGCGCGGTGGCGGACACCTGGCGGCTGGCCACACTGACCTGCTCCATCGCCTCCACCACCTGCTCCGATGCCGAGCGTTGCTGCTGGGTCGCGAGCCGGACGTTGGAGCTGGCCTCGGCCACCTGTTCCATGAGCCCGAGCCCGATCTGGAGCTGGGCGGCCCCCTCCTCCATCGCGATGACGGTGGCGGCGGTCTCCGATTCGGCGCTCTCGGTGATCGTGGTGATGTCCGCGGCCAACGCCTTGGAGCGGTCGGCGAGCCGCCTCACCTCGTCCGCCACCACCGCGAAACCGCGGCCGGCCTCGCCGGCGCGGGCGGCCTCGATCGCGGCGTTGAGAGCCAGGAGGTTCGTCTGATCGGCGATGTCGTTGATGAGACCGAGAATCCGGCCGATGTCGCGGACCCGGTCGGTGAGGGCCACGGTGCGCTGGCCTGAGGTGAGGATCCGCTCGTGAGCGCGGTCCAGATTGTCGCGGGTCTCCGCGGCCTGGGTGGCGACCCGCTCGACGGTGTCGGCGATGTGGGCCGAGGTCCGGGCCAGCTCCTCCATGCTCGCCGACGTCTCGACGGCTGCGGAGGTCTGCTCGGCGGTGGTCGAGACCAGCTGAGTGGACGCCTCGGAGAGGCGGGCAGCGGACGCGGCGAGCTCGCCGCTCACCTGCCGGACCCGCTCGACCATCCCCCCCAGCCGCTCGACCATGAGGTTGAAGGCCTGCCCCAGCTCCTTCACCTCGCCGGCCCCGCCGGGGTCGACCCGGGCGGCGACGTCGCCCCCTGCGACCAGCCGGGCGAGCCGGCCGAGCGCGCGGAGGTGCTTGGTCTCCCGATTCGCGACCAGGAAGGAGGTCACGCCGAGCACGAGGACGCCGACGATACCGATCAGGATCACGAGGGTGCGGACCTGGCCCGCCTGCGCGGAGGACCAGCCACTGCCGGAGGTGACGGCGCCGAGGGCCACCAGGAGGAGGACCACGACGACGATGCCGGCGGTGACGACTCCGGCGACAACGCGGACGAGGAACCGGTCCAGCATCCGCCGAATCGCTGCTCCGAGGTCGACCATGACAGCCTCCAGCCCGGCCACGCCCAGCCGGCGTTGCATTCCGGTTCGGCTCTCAGATGTAGCACCCGCTGGAGTAAAGGTGGGGTGAGGTTTGCGTGACGGCCTGCTCACAGTCCGGCACGGCGCCCCCCCCGTGCCGGATCTGTCAAGGGGACCGTGGGGGCGTCGAGGCCAAGGAAGGGGTGGCCCGAGGAGGAGCGCACTGACGTGCGTGACGACGAAGAGCCGGGCCCGAAGGCGCCGGCTTGCCAGCGCCGGGGGCAGGCTTCGGCGTCCCTACGGGCACCGTCAGCGGCGGGCCAGGAGCTCCGTCAGTGGCCCGGCATGCCCGGCGAGGAGCTCATGGAGCTCCAGGATCTCGTCGCCCGAGATCGGCGCGTCGACCCGCTCCCCGCCCTCGTCCACGCCAGGCGCTGTCACCGCCGCCTCCGGGGCCTCACCCTCGGTCTGGAAGATGATCTGGAGCAGATTCTCGTCGTTGCACGAGCGGCAGGTGACCCGGACCAGGGCTCGGTTGCCCTGCTGGGCGAGGACACTGATGCCGCACTCCGCCATGCTCTCGCCGCACTGGACGCAGCGATACCGGCGGGCCTGGGAGCGGAGCAGCTGGACGAGATCCACAGCCTCAGTATAGGCAGCCGCGCCGAATCACCAAGGCGCCGATCACCCCCCACGCCCCAGATTGGGGGTCCCCCTACCAGAGGTTGGCGCCCCCGGGCGCAAGGCGGTCCACGGCGGTCCGGGGGAGCTTGACGATGACCCCGCGCTCGTTCTGGGTGTATTCGCGGTGGAGGAGCGCGGCGAGGTCGGCGAGGTCGACGGGGGGCGAGTAGTAGTTGCCCTGAGCCAGCCGGCAGCCCATCTCTCGGAGCCTCGCGACCTGGTGGACGGTCTCGACGCCCTCGGCGATGACCTCGAGATCAAGGATCTTGGCCATGGCCAGGATGGCGCGGGCGATCGGCGCCGTCTCCCCCACGCCGACCATGTCCTTGATGAAGGCCCGGTCCACCTTGAGCACGTCGAAGTCGCACATGGTCAGGTAGGTGAGCGACGAGTAGCCCGCCCCGAAGTCGTCGATGGCGAGGCGGACCCCCATCTCCTTGAGCATGGTGAGGGTGCTGACGGTGCTCTCGTTGTCCCGGAGCAGAGCCGACTCCGTCACCTCCATGGTGAGCAGCTCGGGCGGGATGCCCGCGGTGTCCAGAGCGTCCCGGACGTCGTTGACGAGGTCGCGTCCGTGGATCGAGAAGGGAGAGAGGTTCACGCTCACGGTGAGCCGGGCCCGCCCCGGAAGCTGGTCGAGGACGGTGCGCAGCCCGGCGAGGGCCTCGCGGCGCACCCAGCGCTCCACCTCGTAGATGATCCCGGTCTCCTCGGCGACGGGAATGAAGTCGAGCGGCGAGATCAGGCCGCGGGTGGGGTGGTGCCAGCGCACCAGAGCCTCGAAGCCCTTGATCCGGCGGGTCTCCATGTCGGTGATGGGCTGGAACTGCACCCGCAGCTCGGACGCCTCCAGGGAGTGGAGGAGATCGGATTCGAGCTCCATGCGGGCGAGCGCCGCCGCGTACATCTGCGGCTCGAAGAGCACGAAACGGTTCTTCCCGGCCGCCTTGGCCCGGTACATGGCCACGTCGGCGTTGCGGAGCAGGTCACTCGCTCCCTGGTTGGTGGCGCCGGAGATGGCCACGCCGATGCTGGCGCTCGCCACCACCCGCTTGCCCTCCAGCAGAAAGGGGGCCTCCAGAGCGGCGAGCAGCCGCCGGGCAAGGCCGATCGCGTCGGCCGGCCGCCGGGCGTTCTCCATCAGGATGGCGAACTCGTCACCGCCCAGCCGGCCGGCGAAGTCGCCGCGCCGGAGGCAGGCGCGGATCCGGTTCCCGATCTGCACCAGGAGCTCGTCTCCGGCGGAGTGGCCGAGGCTGTCGTTGATGACCTTGAAGCTGTCCACGTCGAGGTAGAGGAGGGCGAACCGGCAGCCGTGGCGGCGGTTGCTGACGGCGGCGTGCTCCAGCCGCTGGACGAAGAGGGCACGGCTCGCGAGCCCGGTCAGCCCGTCCTGGTAGGCCAGCTCCATCGCCTCCACGGTGTGCGCGTCGGTGAGGGCCAGGCTGGCGTGCTGGGCGAAGGCCTCCAAGGCCTCGCGTTCGACCGGGCGGTAGCGGCGGTCGAGGCTGTACGACCCGACCATGAGGGCGCCGACCGGCCGGCCCTGCTCGTGCACCGGCGCCACCATGGCGCTGGCCAGCCCGAGCCGCGCCAGCCCGGTCGCCTCCTCCGGGGTCCCGGCGCGGGAATCGGCGACCACCAACCGGTTGTCGGAGATCGACTGGCCGATGAAGCCGGCGCCGATCGGGAGGCGGTGGGCGCTGATGCGGACGGCCTCGCTCAACCCGACTGACGACATCAGGACGGTGGAGAGGGGATCCCCCGGGTCGATGATGCGGAGCGCGGCGACGCTGTCGCCGAGCAGCTCGGCCGCCCCCACAGTGACCGCGTGGAGCACCTCCGGGAGAGGGGCACGGTGGGATATCGAGCGCTGGATCCGGGAGAGCCTCTCGAGCAGCAGCTGCCGCTCCTGGAGCGAGGCCGCCAGGGCGGCGTTCTCGGCAGCGCGTCTCTCACTCAGGGCGCGCGCTCCCCGCTCGGCCTCGAGAAGCCGCATCGTCTCCTGACTCATCCGGAGAGCCGCCGCCATACCGCGCAGGAGGTTGATCTCCTCGGGGAGGAAGCGCTGGTCGCCCAGCCGTGCAAGCACCACGTAGCCGGCGGTCCGCGGACCGAGGGGCACCGAGACCGCGGTGCAGCGTCCGAGGCCGGGAAGCTCGATCCCCCGCGACCGGGTCCGACCCGCGACGGCGAGCAGCACGGCGGGCGCAGGCCCCGGCAGCCCGACCACCAGGACCGCCGCCTCGTCGCGGACCAGGACGGCGATCTCCGCCTCCAGGGTCTCCGCGGCGTTCTCCAGCCCGATCCGGGTCGCCGTGGCCTCGTCCGGGGAGTGCACCAAGGTCGAGACGTACTCGACGAGCTGATGGGTGGCCCACCAGTTGGCGCGCACCTCAGCGGCCCCCCTGCGCCCGACGACGGTCCGATCCATGCGATTCGACCGATCCTGGACTCAGGAGAGTGCCAGGGCTACGAGGGTCTGGTTGTGGAAGCCGTTGCCGCCGCGGACCCGGGCGATCTCGCCGTAGGTGTAGAAGCCGGCGACCGGCGCGCCCCCGGCGTGCTCGACGATCCGCTCGACCTCGGCGGCGGCGCCGTCGGCGCCGAGGAGAGCCCTCCGGCCGGCACAGTCGAAGGCCAGCAGCCCGATCGGTGGACGGCTGTCGAGGCCGCGGAGGGCCTCGGCGCAGACGTGGTCGGTGGACTCGAGCACCGAGGTCGGGCTGCACTCCATGAACCAGGTGACCGCGCCGTTCGGAACCTGGGCGTTGCAGGCGAGGGATCGGTTCTCGTAATCGACCTTGAAGACACAGCGCAGGCGCTCGCCGCTCCGCCGGCTCAGCCCGAGCGGATGGGTCATGGCGAAGGAGGTGAAGGCACCCTGGTCCCGGAAGCACTCGGCGGGCGCCTCCAGGCGTCCGAGGTAGACGTCCATCGCCGGCTCGTCGTCGAGGGTGTGGATCCAGCTTCCCGAGCTGCCGGTGATCAGCATCGGCTCGCCGAAGGGCTTCCAGCTGTGCCGGACGCCGATACCCATCGGAGCGTCGGAGCCGAGCGCGGTGGCCACCACCGCGTTGGCCAGGACGTCGCCTCCGTGGAATTGGTGGGTGCCGCTCATCCTCATGTCGTCGGCAGCAGTCCCCCCGACCAGGGGGACGGCGGCACCCGCGACGCTGTAGGCGCCGCGCAGGATCTCCTGGTGGTCGCCGGCCAGGCCGTCGGTGAGCAGGAGCAGGACACGGTGGGGTTTGGCGGCGACTGCAGTGAGGCAGGTGGCGACCTCAGCCCCCGCCTGCCGCAGCCGGGGGCTGATGCCCGTGGCCGCGGCGGTCGCGACCGCGAAGCCGGGCCCGCCCAGCGCGAGCACCACCACACCACCATCGGAGGGACCTCCGAGGACGATCTCCCCGGCCGTCGTCGAGCCGATCAGCGGCAGCTCGCCGCCCTCGTCGCGGACACCCGCGATCAGCTCCGCGAGGTCGTGGGCCGGCGAGCAGAAGACGAGAAGAAGGGCGGCGTCACCATGGACCAGCGCCTCCCGAGCGGCCCTCCGCCCGGCAGCGCGAGAGTGCTGGTCTCTCGAGCTCCCGACGGCAACCCAGCGATCCTGAGTGGCTGCAACCCCCACCGGGACCTTGCCCCACGTGCTCGTGCTCACCCCAACCTCCTCGCGGGTCCCAGCCATGCGAACCTGCAACTCGTGCGCAGGTGGGACGAAGGGTGGCACGCCTCCAGCGGCATGGCGGACGCACCACGAAGCCGTCAAACTTCCATCACCTTTGCGCCGGCGGATTCGACCTTGCGCGAACTGGCGTGGCGCCGGTGTAACAGGCGGTTGGGGCGGGACTGCTGTCGGGAGCCTGTTCCGGCCGCACCACCACCCGAGGGTGCCGCACCTGAGGCGGTGACGGCGCCGTTGGGGGGCGCGACGGACGGCAGCGCAGACCGCCGGTACGGGTAGACTCGCCTGCGCCACTGGGGAGTGGCCAAGTGGTAAGGCAGCTGACTCTGGATCAGCAAATCGTAGGTTCGAATCCTACCTCCCCAGCCAAACGGGTGTATTCGCAACCGCGAAGGGATGCGGCCACCCACCCGCCCAGCCAGTTCTCAGAGCGAGGTGATGGCGAGCGTGGCTCCCATGCCGATCACGGCCGCGGTCACGACCAGCAGAACACCTTTCTCCCAGAGCCGCAGGCGGTAGGGAGCGGGCAGCGTGGTCCAGGCCAGGACGATGAGGAAGACCAGCACGATCGGGAGGAGCAGGGCGTTGAGGACCTCGACGGCGATGGCGAGGCCGACCAGCGAACCGCTGGTCATCACCAGCACCGCGGAGAGGCCGACCGCCCCTGCGAAAACCCCGTAGAAGAGGGGCTCCTGGCGGAACCTGCGGTTCAGGCTGCGCGGCTTCCCGGCGACCTCCGCGAATGCCCATGCGGCCCCCAGGGAGACGACCAGGGCCGCGACCAGGGCGGCACCGGCCACCCCCATGGAGAAGGCGAGACGGCCACCCGCCGCTCCGAGCGACGAGGTCAACGCGGTGGAGATCTGGGCCACGGTGTTGAGCGATCCAGCGTGGTGGTGAAAGAGGCTCGCCCCGGTCGCCACCAGGACCGCGATCATGATCACCTGGGTGACCACCGCGCCGATTGCCGTGTTGATCCGCGCGAAGCGGAGATCCCGGACGGTGATCCCCTTGTCGAGGATGGCGGCCTGCTGGTAGAAGACCATCCAGGGCATGACGACCGCCCCGACGTTGGCCGCGACCAACGCGAGGTAGGCCGAGTTCCCGAGCGGTTGCCCCGACCACAGGCTCCCGGCCAGGGAGCCCGGATCCGGGTGGGCCCGGACGGCCGCCACCAGGAAGGCCAGCTCGAAGAGCCCGAGGCCGATCCCGATCAGCTCCACCCGCCGGTAGCTGCCGGAGACCACGACCAGGAGAAGCAAGATGGCAGCGCCGGGGACTATCAGCTGCGGCGGCAGGCCGACGATGCTGCCGACGCCCGCTATGCCCGCGAACTCGGTGACCAGGGCACCCACGCTGGTGACCAGCAGGATGCTCACCGAGAACACCGCCCATCGGCGTCCGAATCGGGCCTTGATCAGCTCCGCGTGCCCCTTGCCGGTGGTGAGGCCGAGCCGGACGGTCAGCTCCATGACGAGGTAGAGGACCGGGATGAGCAGGACCTCGAGGGGAAGGAGCCGGTAGCCGAAACGGGCCCCAGACTGGGCGGCGGTGACGACGCTGCCGGCATCGGTGTCGGCGAGCATCACCATCAGACCGGGGCCGACCGCCACGGCCAGCCACATCCAGCGCCCGCCGAGGCGGCGAGAGGGCGGCTGCAGGGATCCCAACTCAGCGTCGACGCCTGCCGCCTCCGCAGCCTTCGCGACCACGGCCGTCCGCAGCCCGAGGGCGCGGACGTTCATCGCCCACCGGCGCGGACGCAGCGCGTCAGGGCCGGCGCCCCGGGGCTGGTCACGCGGTGGTGTGGGATCACAGGTCGGAGGTCTCCCTGCGCCGCGCCCCGGAGGGGTGGCGGCAGTGGTCCGGCGCCCGCTCACAATGTCGCCTTAGTGCGAGCTAACCTCCAGAGCCGAAGGTCATCGACCGATGGGGTCGCCGGTCACCGCGAGAAGGTCTCCGCGATCAGTGCGTGGTACTGGGGGGTCCTCCGCTCAGCGCGAGAGCCTGCGGCTCTCGCGCCTCGCTACGTCGCCCTCAGTACGTGGTACTGGGGGGTCCTCCGCTCAGCGCGAGAGCCTGCGGCTCTCGCGCCTCGCTACGTCGCCCTCAGTAGATGAAGCCCTCGACGTCGTTGAGGGTGGTCACCTCGCGAGAGTCGATGTCCCCGGGTATCTCGTCGAAGTTGGCCTCGTCCACGTAGAAGTCAGAGGGACCGACGACCGCCACCACGTAGGCGACGTGCCCGTACCAGCTGTAGCCGTTGCCCGGGCCCCACACCACGATGGCCCCGGGCTTGGGGGCCGAGCCGGTCGAGTACCCCATCGCCGCGGCATTCCCGAACCACTCATCGGCATTGCCGTTCCACGGGATCTCGCGCAGCGAGGCGACGTACCAGGTGCACTGGCCCCAGGGGAAAGAATTGGGGATGGGCCCGAACGCGAAGGGGCAGAGCACTCCACCACACGTGCCGGATCCGGCGCCGCCGCCGTTCTGTGCGGCAGCCCTGGCGGCCGCGGCAGCCTCGGCCGCAGCCGCCGCCTCGGCCGCAGCCTTGGCCGCAGCCGCGGCCGCGGCCTCCTCAGCGGCCCGCTGCTGCGCCCGCACCGTGGCGATCTGGCTGAGCAGCGAGTTGCGCTGGCCCAGCAGCCCGGCGGCCTGGCTGCCGAGGGCGGCCGCCTGCTGCTTCAGCTCCGACTCCTGCCCCTGGAGCGAGGCCTGGTCGGCCTCGAGCTGGCTCTCGGCCTGGGCGGCTTGGGCGAGATGGGACTGCTGGGTCTGCTGCAGAACGTCGAGCGTCTTCTGGTCCGCCTCCACCTCGGCCATCAACTGCTGGACCTTCTTGCTCACCGTGGTGGCCGAGTCCAGCTGTTCCATGAAGTCCGCGATGCTCTGGCTGTCGACCAGCCCGGCCACGACGCCGGTCCCCCCCTCGGTGTAGATCTCCACGGTGAGCTGGGTGAGCTGCGTCTTCTGCGCCGCGAGATGGGTGGTGTCGAGCTGGATTGCCTCTGCGGTCTGAGCCAGAGCCAGGTTGAGCTGGTTGATCTGAGTCTGTTCGGTCGCTATCTGGGCTTCGGTGACCGCGATCTGCTGCTGCACCGCGGCGGCCTGGGCGTCGGCCGCAGCCTCGCTCCCCTGAAGGCCCTGCAGCTTGGTGCCGAGACTGTCGTACTGCTGCTGGAGCTGGTCGATCTGCTGGTCGTAGGAATCGGTCAGCCGGATGCCCCGGAGGGCCACCCCGGAGGGCGGGGGCATGGCAGCCGCCAACGCTCCGATCAGGAGAACGGAGGCGGCGAGCTTGCAGGTGAGGCGTGTGGTGCGGCGCAAAGATCCGTGTCCCTGGGTCGAGGTGGGACGCGGAGCTTATCAGCGGCTCACCGAGCTCTCAGAGCACAATTCGACGCCTTTTCATCGAGTCGTGACGCTGCTGTCATAGCCTTTCGGCAGCCCTTGATGTTCGCAGCGTTCGGCGCGTTAATCCACGCCCCGATCTCCGCTCCCCGGGTCCCGGATGAGGGAGCCGAGGCCGCCACTCAGAGGGGGGCAGGCGACTGTGTAGAGTTGGACCGGAACAGCGGATGGAGGATCGGTCAACGTGAGCGAAGTGCCGGAGGTCAAGCCCGCCGAGTCGACGGCACCCACCCTCGCCCCGCGGGGCCTCGAGGGGGTCGCGGTCGCAGAGACCAAGATCGGGGATGTCCGAGGAGAGGAGGGCTTTTACCACTATCGCGGCTACGACGCGACCGAGCTCGCCCGCCACTGCTCGTTCGAGCAGGTCTGGCACCTCCTGCTCATCGGCGAGCTGCCCAACGCGCGTGAGCTGCGCTGGCTCCAGGACCAGGCCGTCGCCGGACGTGCCCTTCCCGGCGGGGTCTCCACCGCCCTGGACGAGATCGCTCGCCTCCCCGGCTTCACCGCGTTGGGTGCCCTGCGCACTGCGGTCTCCCTGAGCGCGGCCGCCCTCAACCTCCAGCCGACGCTCGACCTCACCCCCGACCAGGTGCGCGCCGACGCGCTACGGATGGTCGCGCTCACCCCCGTCCTGCTCATGAGGCTCCACCGCGTGCACCAGGGGCTGGCGCCGATCGACCCCGATCCCGGCCTCGGCTACGCCGCCGCCTACCTCCAGATGCTGACCGGCGAGCCGCCGGACCCCGAGGCGGCGCGCGCTCTGGAGCAGTACATGATCCTGACCATGGACCATGGATTCAACTCGAGCACCTTCACCGCCCGTGTGATCACGTCCACCGGAAGCGACATGGGCTCGGCGCTGACGGGGGCCATCGGCGCGCTCGCCGGCCCCCTCCACGGCGGGGCACCCTCGCGGGCCCTGGACATGCTCGACGCCATCGGCACCCCGGAGCGCGCCGAAGAGCATCTCCGCGACGAGGTGAAGGGAGGTCAGCGCCTGATGGGCTTCGGGCACCGCGTCTACAAGACCGACGACCCGCGCTCGGTCCTCCTCCACGAGGTGGCGCGCGGTCTGGGGGGCCCGCAGGTGGAGTTCGCCGAGCACGTCGAGGCGACCGCCCTGCGTGTGCTCAGCGAGCTCAAGCCGGGCCGGCGCCTCTACACCAACGTCGAGTTCTATTCCGGCGTGGTCATGAACACCGTGGGCCTCTCGCGGGACATGTTCACCCCCACGTTCGCGTGCAGCCGCACGGTGGGATGGACCTCCGCCGTCGCGGAGCAGGCGAGCAACAACCGGCTGATCCGCCCCTCGGCGATCTACGTCGGTCCCCCCGCCCCGCGACCGCTGCCCAAGGGTTACACCTACGCCTAGCAGGGTGCCATCCTTTCCCCAGAGGAGGAGTGCACGATGCCCACGCTCGTGCGGCCGGCTGCCCCCGACCCCTACGACCTGCTGCCCCCGGTCGCCTCGTTCTCGCTGACGAGCGACGACATCACCGACGGCAGACCGCTCGGCGCGGTGCATGTCCATCCCAGCGCGGACGGAGGCAATCAGAGCCCGCAGCTTCGCTGGAGCGGACAGCCCGCGGAGACCCGCGGATTCGTGGTGACCTGCTTCGACCCCGACGCCCCGACCGGCAGCGGCTTCTGGCACTGGGTCCTGGTCGGCGTCCCCGCATCGATGACCGACCTACCACGCGGCGCCGGAGCGTCCGGCGCCCCCCTCCCTCAGGGCGCCTTTCACGTGCGCAACGACTACGGCACCCTCGACTACGGCGGCTCCGCGCCACCGCCCGGCGACCGCCCCCACCGCTACATCTTCGCGGTGCACGCCGTTGACACTGACGACCTCGGGCTGGACCAGACCGTGTCTCCGGCCGTGGTCGGGTTCACCCTCGCCTTCCACACCATCGCCCGGGGGACCCTCCGCGTCACCTATCAGCGCTGATCACCCGGCAGAGGGCCGGCCGTGCTGCCGGTCGGGTCTCAGACCTGGCTCGAGGCGGCCCAGAGGTTGATGCCGCTCTCGGTCGCCAGCCGGTCGATCGCCTCCAGCTCCTCGGGGGCGAAATCGAGCCGGCTCAGAGCGGCGAGATTCTCCTCGAGCTGGCGGACACTGCTCACCCCGATCAGCGCGGAGGTCACCCGAGGGTCGCGGAGCACCCAGGCGAGGGCCATCTGAGCGAGTGACTGGCCGCGCTGCGCGGCCACCTGGTTGAGCCCGCGGATCTTGGCGAGCGTCTCCGCGGTCAGCATCTCCCGGCTGAGGGAGCCACCCTGACGGGCACGTGAGCCCTCGGGAATGCCCTCCAGGTACTTGGCACTCAGCATCCCCTGGGCGAGCGGGGAGAAGACGATGCAGCCGATCCCCCTGCCACCCAAGACATCGAGGAGGCCACCCTCGATCCAGCGGTTGAGCATGGAGTAGGAGGGCTGGTGGATGGTGACTGGCGTGCCCAGCCCGGCCATGATCCCGGCGGCCGCCTCGGTGGTCTTGGCGGAGTACGAGGAGATGCCCGCATAGAGGGCCTTGCCCTGGCGCACCGCGATGTCGAGGGCGCCGAGCGTCTCCTCGAGCGGCGTTTCGGGGTCGAAGCGATGCGAGTAGAAGATGTCGACGTAATCCACGCCCATCCGTTTCAAGCTCTGGTCAAGACTGGCCAGAAGGTACTTGCGGGAGCCCCCGTCGCCATACGGGCCGGGCCACATGTCGTAGCCGGCCTTGGTGGAGATGATCAGCTCGTCACGGTGAGGGCGGAGATCGGTGGCGAGGATGCGGCCAAAGGTCTCCTCAGCGGAGCCATAGGGGGGCCCGTAGTTGTTGGCGAGGTCAAAGTGGGTGACCCCGAGATCGAAGGCTCGCAGAACGACGTCCCGGCTCTCACTGTGCGCCCGCTGGGCGCCGAAATTCTGCCAGAGGCCGAGAGAGATGAGCGGCAGCTGAAGCCCGCAACGGCCCGAGCGGCGATACGACATCGATTGGTAGCGGTCGGGAGCGGGGACGTAGGTCACCGGGGGGCCCTCCATGCTGCGCGGATGACACCCGGGCGGGGGCAACTTCGGGAGCCGGGCACGGATGTTTGTGTTGCCGCTGAATCTATGGTGGCTATGATAGAGGGGTGCACATGTGTTCGCATGTTCGGCGGATGCCCCTGCGCTGATCGGCACGGAGATCCGGAGAGCCCATGACCGGAGACGTCGTTAACGACTTCTGCATCCAGGCCGCGACCGTCAACGGGTCGGGATCGCAGTCCTCCAATCTCGTCATCACCAAAGCCCTCTTCCACATGGGTATCCCGGTGGCGGCCAAGAACGTCTTCCCCTCCAACATCGAGGGGCAGCCGACCTGGTACGACATCCGGGTGACCCCGCAGGGCTACCAGGCCCGGAAGCGGACCGTCGACATCCTGATCGCCATGAACCCGGCGACCTGGGAGCGCGATGCCGCCAACGTCCGGCCCGGCGGGGCCGTGATCCACGAGGCTGCCCTCCCCCGCTTCGGGGCCGCGGATCGGGACGACATCTCCTGGTACCCGGTGCCCTTCGCCCGTCTCGCCCGCGAGAAGCTGGAGGCCAAACCCGACCTCCGCAAGTACCTGCAGAACATGATCTACGTCGGCGTGCTGGCCGAGCTGATCGGGCTCGACCCGGCCGCCGTCGAGCAGGGGATCCGGGACCAGTTCCGGACCAAGCCGAAGGCCGCCGACCTCAACCTCGCCGCCGTCCAGATCGGCGTGGACTACACGCGGGACAATCTGGTCAAGACCGATCCCTTCCGAGTGGCGCCCATGAACGGCACCGGCGGAACCGTGCTGCTGGACGGCAACCGCGCCGCCGCACTGGGCGGCCTGATGGCGGGATGCACCGTGCTCGCCTGGTACCCGATCACCCCATCGTCGTCCCTCTGCGAGGCGTTCATCAGCTACGCGGAGCGCTACCGGGTGGATGCGGCGACGGGCGAGCGGCGGTTCGCCGCGATCCAGGCGGAGGACGAGCTGGCCGCCATCGGGATCGTGCTGGGCGCGGAGTGGGCGGGCGCCCGGGCGATGACCGCGACCTCGGGCCCGGGGATCTCGCTGATGGCGGAGCTCACCGGCCTCGGCTACTACGCCGAGATCCCCGCGGTCATCTTTGACATCCAGCGGGTCGGGCCGTCCACCGGTCTGCCGACCCGGACCATGCAGGGGGATCTGAGCTTCGTCCACACCCTCTCCCACGGTGACACCCGGCACCCGGTGCTCCTGCCCGGGACGGTCACCGAGGTGTACGAGGATGCGCAGCTGGCCTTCGACGTCGCCGACCGGCTGCAGTCCCCCGTCTTTGTCCTGAGCGACCTGGACCTCGGCATGAACCTCTGGATGACCGAGCCGCTCCCCTACACGGAGCGCGGCGTCGACCGGGGCAAGGTTCTCGACGCGGAGGCCCTGGAGGAGGTCACCGAGTGGGGCCGCTACCGCGACGTCGACGGCGACGGCATCCCCTACCGGACCCTCCCGGGCACGGACCACCCGCGGGCGGCCTACTTCACCCGTGGGTCGGGCCACGACGAGCACGCTCTCTACACGGAGGACCCCGACGTCTATCGGGCCAACGCGGAGCGTCTTCACCGCAAGATCGAGGGGGCGCGGACCCTGCTACCGGCTCCGCTGATCGAGGAGGCGGGCAACCGGGTGGCCATCTGCGCTTACGGCTCCACCCACCATGCGGTGGTCGAGGCTCGGGATCAGCTCGCCGATCACGGGGTGGCGACAGACTACCTGCGGATCCGCGGACTTCCCCTGCACCCTGCGGTGGCCGAGTTCATCGCCCGCCACGACCGGATCTACGTGGCCGAGCAGAACCGGGACGGCCAGATGGAGGCCCTGCTCCGCCAGGAGCTTCCCGGTGAGCTGGCCGACCGGCTCCGCGGCGTCCGCCACTTCAACGGCGTCCCCATCGATGCCGAGGCCATCAGCGACCCGGTGCTGGCCGGTGAGCGGGCCCAGCGGGAGCCCGCCGATCGCCAGTCCGCCGAGACCCACCGCGTGCCGGTCGCCTGAGGAGAGCGCCATGGCAGTCGCCATCGAGAAGCTGAATCGCCTCGGTCTCACCCGGGACGACTACAAGGGCGCCCACACCACGCTCTGCGCCGGTTGCGGGCACAACTCCATCACCAACCACCTCGTCAAGGCCCTCTACGACAGCGCGGTCGAGCCTCACCTGCTCGCCAAGATGAGCGGCATCGGCTGCTCCTCGAAGGCTGCGGCGTACTTGGTGGAGCGCTCACACGGCTTCAACGGGGCGCACGGCCGGATGCCGTCGCTGGCCACCGGCGCCAAGCTGGCCAACCGCGACCTGGTCGTGCTCGGCATCAGCGGCGACGGCGACACCGCCTCCATCGGCCTGGGCCAGTTCTGCCACATGATCCGGCGCAACGTGGACATGACCTACGTCGTCGAGAACAACGGCGTCTACGGGCTCACCAAGGGCCAGTTCTCGGCCACCGCCGACCTCGGATCGCGGCCCAAGAAGGGGCCGGCCAACCGGTACGAGCAGATCGACATCTCCGCCCTCGCCATCGAGCTGGGGGCGAGCTTTGTCGCCCGCAGCTTCAGCGGTGACGGCAAACAGCTGGTCCCGCTCATCCAGGCAGCGCTCGCCCACCGGGGCACGGGCGTGCTCGACGTCATCAGCCCCTGCGTCACCTTCAACGACCACGAGGGCAGCACCAAGAGCTACGCCTACGTCAAGGATCACGACGCCCCGGTCAACACCCCCGACTACATCGAACCGCAGGGGGAGATCACGGTCGACTACGAGCCGGGCACGGCCCAGGACGTGGAGCTGCACGACGGCTCTCACATCGTCCTCCGCAAGATCGGGTCTGATCACGATGCCCGCGACCGGATGGCGGCGATGCGTCTGCTCTTCGAGGCCCGGCAGAGCGGCGAGATCCCGACCGGGCTGCTCTACGTCAACCCCGACACGGACGACCTCTGCACCCGTGAGGGGCTGCCATCACGACCCCTGGCTCAGCTCACTCTCGAGGAGCTGCGGCCAACGCATGAGCAGTGGGACGCGTTGATGGCGGGGCTGGCGTAGGCTCATCACCCTCTCGCTACGCCGCAGGTGAGCCGCCCTCCCGCACCACGCCCAGCGCCGACCCCGCGTCCCTGAACCACGCCAGGAGGAGCCCGGGGGCGCGGCGCAGGGTGGTGCCGACGGCGGGGACGAGACGCAGGCCGCGGATGTGGGCGACGACCAGGAGCTGGAAGACGAAGGCGGCAACCGTGACCCACATGTAGACGGGCGCGAGCAGCACGAAGAGCGGAGCCCTGTGCGACTGGACCGTGACCCCGGTGTCGAAGACGTACTCGGCGAACTCGGCCGGACCGGCCAGCAGCACCCACAGCAGCACCGCTGCCACGGTCGCACGGCGCTCGAAGAGCCGCGCGACGCCGACCTCGCGCAGCCAGCAGAAGAGGCCGATCAGCGGGATGAGCAGGAAGAGGAAGTAGGGGCGCTCGGTGAGCGGGCTGACCAGCATGACGGCCTCGATCGCGAGTCCCACCTCGAGCAGGGAGAGCGCATCGCGACGGAGGGGCCGGGTGGACGTGACGGCGAGGGTGAGGATCAGGACGACCACCGCAACCACGAGCCAGAGGACGGTCACCGCCCCGGGGGCGACGGTGAGCGGATGGGCCACCGGGTTGAGGGTCAGGAGGCGGGCCAGCACACCCTTGGGAGACTCGTTGTGGAGGAAGGGGAGGTACTGATTGGCCCAGAACCCCCAGGCGGTCCAGAAGTCGGACCACGCCTGCCGGCCGAGGAGGAGAAAGGGGGCGAGGCCGAGGACCGCGGTCGACACCGCGGCGACGAGTGCGAAGCGGAAGTCGCGCCGCCAGAGCAGGAAGAGGGCGAGCAGGAGCAGCTCCGGCTTGACGGCGCCGCCGGCACCGAGGAGGACGCCGGCGAGACCCGCGCGGCCCGCGGATCGTGCCCAGAGCGCGGCGCAGATCAGGGCCATCACCAGGAGGTCGCTCTGGCCCAGGTCCCATTCCCGATGGACCGGGAGGGTGATCGCGGAGGCCGCTGCCAGGACCAGCAGCATCGCCGTGCCGGGGCGGAGCCCGGCGGCGCGGAGGGCTGCGTACACCGAGAACACCAGGAAGCCGACGTTGAGAAGGTCCCACGTGGTCAGCGCGCCCCAGTGAGGGAGGAGGGTGAGCGGGACCATGAGGTAGGCGAAGAAGGGCGCGTAGACGTAGACCTGGGTGGTCCAGTAGCTGCCGTTGCCGGCCGGGGTGTAGTCGTGGATGAAGCTCATCGCCCCGAGGTAGGGGTCGGCGCCCGACCGGACGTCGACGCCCGCCTGGTAGAAGGTCCGGAAGTCGGCCCAGCCGAACCTCGCCGCGCCGTAGCGCTCGACATACAGGAAGGCAGCCGCGATCACCAGGAGGCTGAGCGGCACCGCCCAGGGGCGGAGCCGCGCCGCCATGCCGGGAAACCGGGTATCGAAGACGGCCAGGTCGAAGGGGGTGGGGGGCGGCCCGGGCACCGGCTCAGAGCCTCCGGGCTGCTCCGGCTCACGCCCGCCGCTGATGCTCACCGGCGGGATGATGGCACGTGGCGCGTGCAGCGGTCAGCCGAGTCCGGTGGGGGCCATCACCGAGGCGACCAGGTCGTCGCGCAGCCAGACGATCTCTGAGCCCGACTCGTTGACATCCGTGTACTCCGTGGCCAGCACGGGGTCGATCTCCGGCCAGGAGGTCCGGCTCTCCCCCTCGGTGATCACGAGCGCGGGCTCGAGGTCGGTGACCTTCTGGGCGACAGGGCCGTTGTAGCCGAGGAGATGCTCGTCGTTGTAGATGGGCGGGGTGGGCAGGAGCAGCTGAAGGTCGCTCAGGTCATAGAGCCAGGCGTCCGCCGACCAGACCACGGCCGGGCTGCCGTCCAGACCGTGCACCTTGATCCATGCCGCGACCTCGGTGTCCTCCGAGACCCGGTAGTCGAACTGGTCCTGGTAGGCGGTGAGCGACTGGCCGCGGGATAGCGTCGAGAGGGCCCCGCCATAGTAGGCGGCGAGGCTGTGATTGCCAGCCGCGAGAATTGGGGGCCAGTCCAGCCCGGTCGGGGCGGCGCCCACCAGGCCGATGCCGGTGGCGGCGATCAGCCCGGCGCGGGCGAGGCGCCGCGAGCCCGGGGCCCCGACCGTCAAGCGCACCCCCACGCTGCTGACGGCCAGCGCGACCGGGACCAGGGACGGCAGGAGGTAGTGGGGGTAGGGCTGCATCGCCACCGCGGGGACGAGCAGCGCCACCGCCGCCCACACCCAGAGCGTCCAGGTGAGGTTCGCGTCGCGCCGTCGCAGCCAGGCACCGGAGACGACCAGGGTGAGCACGACGAGCGCGAAGATCCCCCGGTAGACGACCGGGATCTGCAGGCTCCCCTGCCCGGCACCCGCCACCTGGCCCTGGGTGAACTGGATCCAGTAGCCGACCAGGGCGTAGGCGACCTTGCCCGCCCCCGCGGTCACCAGGGCGGGGACCAGCCACGCCACCGTGAGGCCCGCAACGGTCGCCGCATAGACCGTAACTCGGCGCCAGCTCGCCCGGCCCACCGTTGCCAGGATCAGGGCAAAGGCAAAGGTGTCCGCCAGTGCCGTCTGCTGGTAGGCGATGCCGGCCGCCGCCAGCGCGCCCACCGCCACCGGCCACAGCGGCCAGCGACGGGTGTCGGGAGCGGCGACCCGGGTGAGCAGGAGCGCCCCCGCCCACGCCATGGGGGCGATGAGGAAGCTCTCGGGGAGGATCAGCTCGGCGTCGAGAAGCGGGGTGCCCAGCATGACCGCGGCGATGACCAGGGCGACCACGGTGCGGCGGCGGCCGAGGAGGCGGTTCCCCGCGTAGGCGATGGCGAGCAGGGTTACCAGCCCGGTGAGGAAGGTGACGGCGTGGAGAGCCACCTCGCTCGTGCCCAGGAAGTGGATGAGGGCGGCCACCGTCCAGAGCTGAAGGGGCGGCTTATTGGTCCAGATCTGGGAGTAGAGGACCCTGCCCTGGAGAAGGGCCCGGGCGGTGGTGACGTAGCCAGCCTCGTCGGTGTACCAGTGGGGCTCGAGGAATGACGGGATGCGGAGGAACGCGTAGAGCGCGAGGGGTCCGGTCAACCAGAGCCGGGGCCGGAGCCGGTAGGTGGGCGGGCTGCCCGCCGCCGCACGCCATCGTTCACCCACCGCCGCCACAGCCGTCCTCCGTCTCCGCGGCCGCCGCGGCCACGCTGCTCCGTCCCCGGGTCCGGGGAGCCCCCAATGTATCGTCCGCCGTCAACCTTGCGCGAGCGTTAACGGGCGCTCCGATGTGTCATCGTGCCACCCCGTGGCCGTCGCGCCGGAGCATTCTCCGCCCTCGGATACCCCCCGGGCCCGCGTCCGCCTGCCCCGTCCCAGCCTCGGGGGGCTGGTGGTGGGAGCTGCGCTCGCCGCGATCCTGGCTGTCATCTGCCGCCGGGTCGGGGACCCCGACTTCTGGTGGCACATGGAGACGGGCAGCTGGATCATCAACCACGGCCAGCTGCCCAGACACGAGCTCTTCACCTACACCGCCTCAAGCCGGGTCTGGGCGGATCAGGAGTGGGGCAGCGAGGTGCTCGGCGACCTGATCTACCGGGCCGGGGGGTTCCTCGCCTTCAGCCTCGCCTACGCGGCGGTCACCTGGGTGGGCTTCTGGCTCATCTGGCGCCGCATCGGCATGGAGCGGGTTCCCGCGGTGATCGCCGGCATCTGCCTGGTGGTGGCCGGGGCGGCCGGCGTCGAGGTCTGGGGCCCCCGGTCGCAGATGATCAGCTTCGCCCTCACCTGCCTGACACTCCTCTGGGTCGAGGCCTTTCTCAGAGACCGCAACCGCCACCTCTACCTGCTGCCGCTCGTGATGGTGGTGTGGGCGAATCTCCACGGTGGGTTCGTCTACGGCCTCGCCGTGGTGGGACTAGCCGCGGCCACCGAGACGGTGCTCTGGCTCTACGCGGCGCAGGACGGCGCCCACCGCCGGCGGTCCCTGCGGCTCTGGCTGACGCTGGTCGCCTGCGGCGTCGCAGGCCTGCTCAACCCGCTGACCGTCCGCGCCTACCTGGCTGCCATCCAGACCCAGACCAGCGCCGTCCAGCAGACCTTCATCGCCGAGTGGCACTCGCCGAGCTTCCACTCTCTCGGCGAGGTGGGTCTCGAGCTGCTCCTCCTTCTGGTGGTCTTCGCCATGGCCTTCCGCCGGCCCCGGCTCTGGGATGCCGTCCTCACCGTGGTCGGCATCTACGCCGCCCTCTCGGCGGTGCGCAACGCTCCTCTCGCCGCCGCCGCGCTCACCCCGATGGTCGCCTGGTCCCTCGGCGGGGCCTGGGAGCGGAGCCGCTGGCAGGAGCCGCTCGGCAGATGGATCCAACGCCGCGCCTCTGACCTCCTCATCCTCGTCTCAGCCGGCGCACTGATCGTCGGCGTGGGAGCCGTCGGCATCGCGGCCAACACGCTGAGCGGCCAGACGGCGAGCACCGACGCCAACTTCCCGGTCGGAGCGGCCAGCTGGCTGGAGGCCCACCCGACCGTCGGGACCCGGATGTTCAACGCGTACGACTGGGGCGGCTACCTCATCTACCGCTTCTACGGGGATGCCAACCGCCGGGTCTTCATCTACGGAGAGGCGACCGAGCTGGGCAATCAGCTGCTCCAGGAGGTCAGCGACGTCGAGAACGCCGAGCCGGACTGGCAGACCATCCTCAATGAGCACGGCGTCAACTACGTCGTCGAGCGCACCGCCTCGGCGCTCAGCATGGCGCTCTCCGTCGACCCCCAGTGGAAGCAGGTCTACGGCGACGGCTTCGCGGAGATCTTCGTCAAGCGCTAGCCCCCTTCACGTCAGAAGGTCACCGCCGGTGCGGTGTGCGACGAGTATGCCATCGGCGAGAAGAGCGAGACAGGGTCGCCCGGATCCGGGTAACCTCTGTGTCGGTCCGGCTCCGGCCGGATCGGACGCCCGGCCAGCCGGAGCGGGCGTCGTCGCCGGCCCGGCCCGAGGAGCCGCCATCGTGTCGACCGCCTGGCAACCGCCCCCGCCGCAGGGGGGAGATCCGACGCCGCCCGGCTACACGTGGCCCCCGGCGGGCCCGCCGCCCGCCTACCCCTACCCGCCCCCAGCCGGTCAGGTCCCCTGGCCGGGACCCTATCCCCCGCTCGGCCAGTATCCCCCGCCCTACCCGCCCCCGTACCCGTATCCGGCGTACGCGACCCCGGGCACCAACGGCCTGGCGATCGCCGCGCTCGTGTTGGGCATCCTCTGGCTGTACTGGGTGGGGTCCATCCTGGCCGTCATCTTTGGCCACATCGCCCTCTCCCAGATCCACCACAGCCGGCAGGGGGGCCGCGGGCTGGCCATCGCCGGGCTGGTCCTCGGATACGTCGGGCTGGCCCTCCTCGCCCTCTTCATCATCGGGGCGGTGGTGGTGGGCACGACCGTGAGCCATTCCGGCGCCGCGCCCGCCACCATTCCGGCAGGGCCATAGGCGGTGCGCATCCGCTACGCGTACCTCGGCCCGGAGGGCACCTTCGCCGAGACCGCGGTCCGCAGCCTCCCGGAGAGCCGGGACGCGGACCTGATCCCGGTGGAGACGGTCGCCGACGCCTTCGCCGCCGTCCGGGAGGGGTCGGTGGCAGGGGCGGTGGTGCCCTTCGAGAACTCGGTGGAGGGATCGGTGAGCGGCACGCTCGACGAGTTTGCGAGCGGAAGCCCGCTGCACATCGCCCGCGAGATGCTGGTCCCCGTCCGGCTCTCCCTGCTGGCCCGCCCCGGCACCGGGCTGGGCTCGATCCGGGTGGTCGCCTCCCATCCCCATGCGACCGCCCAGTGCCGGCACTGGCTCCGCGCCCACCTCCCCGAGGCGAGGGTGCGCTCCACCCCCTCGACGGCGGAGGCCGCCGCCGCCGTGGCCGGGGGAGGGGACGGCACCGACGCGGCCGTCGCCGCGCCCGCCAACGCCGAGCGCTATGGGCTGGTCGAGCTGGCCGCGGACATCGGCGACCACCACCACGCGGTGACCCGCTTCGTGATGGCTGTCCTGCCCCGTGCGCTGCCTCGGCCGACCGGCGCCGACCGGACAACGGTCGTCACCCTGATCGCCGACGACCACCCGGGGGCGCTCCTGGAGCTGCTGACCGAGTTTGCCGTCCGGGGGGTCAACCTGACCCGGATCGAGTCCCGCCCCACCGGCCATGGCCTCGGCCGGTACTGCTTCTCGATCGACTGCGAGGGTCACATCGAGGAGGCCCGGGTGGGCGATGCCCTGGCCGCCCTGCATCGATTCTGCGAGGAGGTCCGCTTCTGCGGCTCGTATGCCCGGGCCGACGGCGAGGCACCCCGGTTCCGGCCGGGGACCGCGGACGCCGACTTCCAGGCGGCGGGTGATTGGCTGGAGAAGGCCCGGCGGGGGGCGATCTGAGCCGCCGGAGGGATGAGCTGAGCCCTGGCCGGGCGCCTTCCGGGTTTGCGCTCCCGCGATCCGCTGTTACGCGTCTGTGGCCAAACCTCTGAGGTTCCTGTAAAGGCCACCCGGTAGGCTCACTAGCAACGTCTAGTGCATTTGCTCTACCCGGGCAGAAGGGCAGGAAAGGGACGATCATGGAACGGCACGGGCGGAGGCCCCGGCGCACCCGCTTCATTCGGGTCGCCCTGGTCCTCGCGGTCACGGTCGCTGGCACCGGCCTGGTCGGCTTCGGTGGCATGGCGGCCTGGCAGGGCTACACCGAGAACGCCGGCAACACGGTCGCCGCCGGGACCGTGACCCACAGCAACGCCGTGGGTTCCGCGACCTGCACCTCGGTGACCTCGGCTGCCCTGCTGAACGAGACGGGCAACGTCTGCGCGGCGATCATCAACGTCACCGGCGTCGACCCCGCTTCCCCGGCCACCCTGGCGACGGGCGGGGTCAAGATCACCAGCACCGGGACCCTCAAGAGCACCTTCACGATGCAGATGGCCGCCGCTCCGACGGGCAACCTCTGCGCCGACCTGGTGCTGACGGTGGTCGATGCGAGCAGCGTGACCAACTACCCGGCCACCGTTCTCACCACCCAGATGGGCTCTATCAACCTGAACGACAGCGCCGGGGCGAGCAACTGGCCGGGCACCTCGCCGGGACCGGCGGGAAGCGACACCTACACCTTCACGGTCACCAAGGGGGCCGGCTTCAACACCGACGCCGCCGACGCCGGCCAGAGCTGCGGCTTCTCGATCCTCTTCACGCAGGTGGCCGATTAGGAGGGTGCCTTCGGGGCGCCCTGCTGGCTCAGCCGGTCGGCGCCTCATCGGGAGTGCGGAGGACGACGGCGGCGACGACCAGGCCGATGCCCAGGATCTCGAGAGGCTGGGGGATCTGCCGGAGCAGCACCAGCCCCATGACCGTGGCCGTGGCCGGCAGCAGGCTGAGGAGGAGCGCAAAGGCCCCACGGGAGAGGCGCCGCAGCAGCACCTGGTCGAGGGCGTAGGGGACGGCGCTGGAGAGCAGCCCGGCACCCACGGCGAGGAGCATCACCCCTCCGTGGCCCGCGCTTTCCAAGGCTGGGGCGGCTGCCAGCGGCGCGATCGCCACCACCCCGACGGCCATGGCGGCCGCCAGCCCGGTGGTGCCCAGACCGCGGCGGGCCACCTGATGGGCGAGGACGATGTACAGGGCCCAGAGCAGGCCGGCGGCCAGAGCCCATACCACCCCCAGCGGGCTGCCGGAGACGCTGATCCGGCTGAGCGTGGCCACTCCGGCGATGGCGATCGCCAGCGCGGCCAGGTTGCGTGGCCCGCGCGCCCCGATCGCCGCCACCAGGATGGGGCCGATGAACTCGATGGCGACCGTGGTGCCCAAGGGCAGGCGCTGGATGGCGAGGTAGAAGGTGAGGTTCATGGCGGCGAGGGCGATCCCGAAGGCCGCGAGCAGCAGCAGCGTCACCGCCGTCTGGCCGCGCACCTCCCGCCATGGGCGTCGCCAGGCGCCCAGCACGACCGCCCCGGTGAGCACCCGGATCCAGGCGACCCCGGCCGCCGGCATCGCCCCGAAGGCGCGCACGGCGAGCGAGGCCCCGGCGTACTGGGAGATCGCGTTGACGACGAAGAGCGCGATCAGGTGCGGGGCGGTGCCGCCGCGGACCGTCGAGGAGGCGGGGTCGGGTACGGTGGTGGTGTTCTTCACGAGGGCCTGACCACGGGAGGCCTCCTCGGGGGCGGGGCAAAGGCCCTCCCGGTGAGCGAGGTGCCGCGGCGGCCCGTGAGACTACGCGGTTTCCAGCGACGTCCGCACCACGAACCGCGGCCATCTCCAGCCAGTGCCCCCATGGTGATAGTGTCAATGGGCGATGTTGCGACTGTGGATACTCAGTTTTCACGGCACGTTGCGGTGCGGAGGCGGCTCCTGGCGAGGGAGGTCGGACTCCGCGTGACGGCTCGTGGCCCCGGCTTGCCCGGGGGCCAGGACGGCAGCGCTGCGGATCCGCTCGCCGTGGCCATGGAGCGGACCAGGTCGGATCTGCTCGACATCGCCGTGCATGAGCTGCGGTCGCCGCTCACGGTGATCCAGGGGTACGCCTCACTGCTCGACGGAGGCGACCTCGGAGAGCTCGGAGAGGCGGCGCTCAAAGCGGTGCGGGTGATCGCCGCCAAGGCTCACGAGGCTCAGGAGGTCGCCACCTCGTTGCTCACCGTGGCCCGTCTGGAGAGCAACGAGCTGCGGATCGACCGTGAGGAGATCGCCCTCGCCGCCCTCCTCGACGCCGTCCACGACCGGGTGGGCCCACGCCTCGATCTGGGTGGCGGGACCCTGAGCCTCGACTGCCCCGCCGGAGCGCGGGCGAAGGGGGACGCCGACCTGGTGTCCCGGATAATGGACAATCTTGTCAATAACGCGCTGATCTACTCCGACGCGCCGGCGACCGTGGTGCTGACCGTCCGCTCCGCACCCGGCGCCGTCGACATCCGGGTGAGCGACCGCGGCCCAGGGATTCCGGAGGCGGATCGGGAGCGGATCTTCGAGCGATTCGTCCGGGGAGCGGGGGCGGGGCGAGCCGCCGGGACCGGGCTGGGCCTCTACCTCAGTCGCGAGTGCGCCCGGCGGATGGGTGGCGCCCTGTCGCTGGAGAGGAGCCGCCCCGGGGAGGGCAGCACCTTCCTGCTCCGCCTGCCCCCGGTCTGAGCAGAACGGTCCCAGCAGGGGCCGATTCATCCGATGGGTTGAAACCCGCCCGCGCTACGAGAGCCGGACCCGGGGATCGATGACCGCGTAGAGGACGTCGACGATGATGTTGGCGACCACGATGAAGGCGGCGGCGACCAGCACGATCCCCTGGATCACCGGCAGGTCCTCCCGGCTGATGGCGCTGACCACGTTCTGGCCCAGACCGGGCAGACCGAAGATGGTCTCGGTGATGATGGCTCCGCCCAACACCCCGGCCAGGTCGATGCCGAACTGGGTGACGATCGGGGTGATCGCCGCCCGCAGGGCGTGGCGGTAGACGACACGCCGCTCGGAGAGACCCTTGGCACGGGCGGTGCGGATGTAGTCCTCGCCCAGCACCTCCAGCAGCGAGCTGCGCGAGAGACGGGCGTACGTGGCCGCCGTGATCAGGGCAAGGGTCAGCCAGGGGAGGATCAGGTCGTGGGCCCACTCCGCCGGATTGGTCAGGAACGGCGTGTAGTTGCCGGCGCTGGGGAAGATGGCGATCCCGTGGGTGGTGAGGATGTAGAAGAAGACGAAGAGGAGCAGCAGGCCGAGGATGAAGGTCGGGGTGGAGAGGCCGACCAGCACGAACACCGTGGCGCTGCGGTCCCAGACGCTGCGGGGACGGCGGGCGGCGAGGATGCCGACGCTGAGGCCCATGGCGAGCCAGATGACGCCGGCACCCACGGCCAGCGAGATGTCGACCTGCACCCACTGGCCGATGAGAGTGGTCACGGGCTCGTGCAGCTTGTACGACTCGCCGAGGTTGAATTGGCGCAACCGGTTCAGGAAGCTCAGGTACTGCTGCCAGACGGGCGCGTTGAGGCCGAGCGCCTTGCTGATGGTCGCCACCTGCGCCACCGTCGCCTCCTTCCCGGCGAGCAGCCGCGCCGGGTTGGGCTTGGTCAGGAAGAAGAGGACGAAGACCAGGCTGACGATGACCCAGAGGGTGATGATCCCCTGGACCACGCGGCGGATGATGAATCGGATCATGACGGCGCGGGCTCAGAGACCGGTGCGGGGTCGCCGGGGGCTGCGCCGCTCGGACCGCCGGTGGCCGCCGCGCCCTTGCGGCGCATGGCGAAGATGCGCTCGGTTCGCGGATCGAGGGCGTCGCGGACCGAGTCCCCGAGCAGGTTGAATCCGAGGGTGGTGATCAGCAGGGCGACGGAGGGGAAGACCCAGAACCACCAGGCGCCGAAGCCCGCCGACCCCTGGTCGTCGGCCAGCATGTTGCCCCAGGTGGGGATGGGGGGGCCCACGCCCACGCCGAGGTAGTCCAGGGTGGCTTCGAAGACGATCGCCACCGGGACCAGGAGGGTTCCCAGCACGATCACCGGAGCGATCAGGTTGGGCAGGATGTCGACGAACATGATCCGGAAGGGCCCCGCGCCGATGGAGCGCGCCGCCTCGACGTACTCCTTCTCCTTCTGCGAGAGGGTCTGGCCGCGGACGATCCTGCCGATGGCGGCCCACGAGAAGAAGGCGATGACGCCGATGGTGAGCCCGAGGCTCCCCCCAAAGACGGAGGCGATGACGATCGCCGCCAGCACGTAGGGGAAGGAGAGAACCGCGTCCATCAGGCGGGCGAGCACGGCGTCGATCCAGCCGCCGAAGTAGCCGGAGATCAGGCCGAGGATGGTGCCGCTGAGGGTGGCGAGCAGGGTGGCCAGCACCCCGACCAGCAGCGAGATCCGCGCCCCGTAGGCGACGCGCACCAGGATGTCGCGGCCGAGGTTGTCGGTGCCGAGCAAGAAGCCGGCCTGCCCGGGGCCCCACGGCTGGCCGAACGTGTCGGTCCCGTTGACGAGGTCGGGGTTGTAGGGGCTGTGCCCCGTCGCCGTCGAGATCAGAGGGGCGGCGATGGCTATCAGGGCCATCACCACGATCATGCCGGCGGCAATCCAGGCCAGGCGGTCGCTGCGGAGCCGGGTCAGGGCCAGGCGGAGCGGGCTGCGTCCCTCGATGTTCTGGATGCCAAGACCGCCGTCCGGCGAGGGCGCCTCGAGGACCTCGCTGGTGGGTACGTCGAGGGGCGACAGGCTCATCCCGCGCCCTCCCCCCCCGCTGCCGGCGAGGTGGCGGCGAGGCCGGCGGCCGCCCCGCGAAACGTGGGGTTCGCACCCACCAGGGTCTCACCCGGCTGGACCGGGAAGTGGCACGCGGCGACGTGGCCTTGGGGGTCCCCCGGCTTGACCTCGAGGGGTGGCTCCTCCACCGAGCAGATCGGCTGCGCCTTGGGGCAACGGGTGTGGAAGCGGCAGCCGCTCGGGGGATTGATGGGCGAGGGCACATCGCCGTAGAGGACGACCCGGTGCGAGGAGCGCGCCCTCTCCGGGTCCGCGACCATCGAGGCCGAGAGCAGGGCGGCGGTGTAGGGGTGGCGCGGCGAGCCGAACAGCTCCGCCGTGTCGGCGAGCTCCACCACCTTGCCGAGATACATCACCGCCACCCGGTCGCTCACGTGCTCGACCACGGCGAGGTCGTGGGCGATGAAGACGTAGGTGAGGCCGAACTCCCCCTGCAGGTCCTCCAGCAGGTTGATGATCTGGGCCTGGACCGAGACGTCGAGGGCCGACACCGGTTCGTCACAGACCACCAGGCTCGGCCGCAGTGCAAGGGCGCGGGCCACGCCGATGCGCTGCCGCTGCCCCCCCGAGAACTCCGAGGGAAAGCGGTTGTAGTGCTCGGGGTTGAGGCCGACGATCTCCATCAGCTCCTGCACCCTCCGCTTTCGCTCGGGGCCCTCCGCGACGCCGTGGATGGCGAGCGGGTCCCCGATGATGGAGCCCACCCGGCGGCGTGGGTTCAGCGAGCCGTAGGGGTCCTGGAAGATCATCTGCATCCGGCGCCGGTAGGGGCGCATCTGGCGCGGTGACAGGCGGCTGACGTCGACCCCGTCGAACACGACCCGGCCGGACGTGAGCGGGTGGAGACGGGTGATGCAGCGGGCCAGCGTCGACTTCCCGCAGCCGGTCTCACCAACCACGCCGAGGGTCTCGCCCCTGCGGACCTCCAGGCTCACACCCTCAACGGCCTGCACGCTGCCGATCTGCCGCTTGAAGAAGATGCCGCGCTTGATCGGGAAGTGCTTGACGACGTTCTCGATGCTGAGCAGCGTCTCCGACGGACGCGGCCGGTCCGGCTGCACCTGGTCGATCCTTTCGGGGAGCGGGGGCTGGCCCAGGTCAGGTGTAGACGACATCGCCCCCACTCCGTGAGGACCTGGCATCGCGGAGCCGCGACACCGCCGGGCCCTGCCGGTTCTTGACGTAGCGCTCGCGGTCGGCGTCGGCTGAGGGGCTGATACCGACCGCCTCGGGCGGGAGCCAGCAGGCCGACCAGTGCCCCTCGCCGTCGCGGACGGGGGCGGAGGGAGGCTGTTCGCGGACGCAGACGTCCATTGCGAACGGGCACCGGGGATGGAAGGCGCAGCCGCTCGGGATCCGGATCAGGCTCGGCGGCTGGCCCACGATGGGGATCAGCCGCCCGCCGCTGCCGGCCGCACCCGGGATCGAGGCGAGCAGCCCGCGAGTGTAGGGGTGATGGGGGCTGCGGAAGATGGTCCGGTAGTCGGCGTTCTCGGCGCCGCGGCCCGCGTACATGACCAGCACCCTGTCGGCGACCGTGGCCACCAGGCCGAGGTCGTGGGTGATGACGATCATGGCCATCCCCAGCTCCCGCTGCATGCCGCCGAGGAGCTCCATGAGCTGGGCCTGGACGGTGGCGTCGAGGGCCGTGGTCGGCTCGTCGGCGATCAGCAGCTTGGGCCGGAGCGCCAGGGCCATGGCGATCATGGCCCGCTGGCGCATGCCTCCGGAGAGCTCGTGGGGGAATGCCTGCACCCTGCGTTCGGGCTGCGGGATGCTGACCAGCCGAAGCAGCTCGACCGCCTGCCGCATCGCCTGGTCGCGGCTCATCCGGGTGTGAGCGCGAATGGCCTCGGAGATCTGCCAGCCGACCCGGTAGTAGGGGTGGAGGCTGGAGAGAGGGTCCTGGAAGATCATGGCGATCTTCGCGCCCCGGACCCGGCGGATCGCATCCTGCCCCATGGTCAGCAGGTCCGTCTCCTCGAAGACGGCGGAGCCGCTGATGTCGGCCCCGGGGTTCAATCCCAGGAGGCTGAGCGCCGTCACGCTCTTGCCCGAGCCGGTCTCGCCGACGATGCCGAGCGTCTGCCCCGGCTCGACGTCGAAGGAGAGACCCCGAACCGCCCTCACCACCCCGTCAGAGGTGGGGAACGAGACGGTCAGGTCACGGACGCTCAGCAGGCTCATGGGGGTGAGTGAGCGGTTGCCTCTATCCCAGGGCTGGTAAAGGAGGTCTCACGATACGCCGATCCGATCGGGTCACATCCGTCGATGCCGCCGGGGTCGTGGCCTCGGGCGGGCCGGCGGCCGGCGGGCCGGCCGCCTCCGCCGCGACCGCGGCGGAGGCGCCGACCCGGGTTCCGTTCCGATGGGGGCCGCGCTGGCTCCCTCAGCGAACGGAGAAGGTCAACTCAGCCAGATGTCAGCGAGGTTGTACTGGGCCGAGAAGGGGTTGTAGATGGCGTTGTGGACGGAAGACGAGTGCATCAGGTTGGTGAGCTGGCCCATGAAGGGGATGAACGGCGCCTGCTCCATGACCGCCTTGTTGGCCTGCTGCCAGTAGGAGGTCGCAGAGGCGAGCGTCGTCGCGCTCTCAGCCTTGGTGATCAGGCCGTCGACGTTCGAGTTGCTGAAGTCGCCCCAGTTGGTGCCCGGGAAGTCCGAGCTGCCGAAGAGGTCGGGGAGGATCGACCGAGCGCTGGCCGGGCCGTACCAGTCGGGGACCCATCCGGGCTCGGTGATATTCCAGCCGGAGCTGGCCAGGGCACTGGCCGACGTCTGCAGGATGCCGGTGCCGGTGTAGTAGCCCTGGGAGATCCCCTTGCCGGTGACGGTCACTCCGCAAGCCCCGAAGTCCTTCTGGACCTCCTCGAAGATGGCGGGGTGGTTGCCGTCGGTGCGATAGAAGTCGGTGATCGTGAATCCGTTCGGGTACCCGGCGGCCTTGAGCATCGACTTGCACGTGGCCGCGTCACCCTCGTTGTTGGGGGTGGGGTACGGGTTGTAGCCGGCGATGTACCCCTCGGCACCGGGACCGAAGACCTGGTTCAGGACGGTGTTGAAGTCGGAGCCGCCGTAGATCTTGGTCATCGCCACCTTGTTGATCGCGTACTCGAGAGCCTGGCGGACCTTGACGTTCTGCAGCGGGCCGCTCGCCTGGAGGTTGAAGACGAGGTACGGGTTGGTGATCCCCGGGGAGGGGAAGCTGCCGAAGAGGTAGTTCGAGTAGTTGGCCAGGTCGGGCAGCGAGGAGGCGGGGACGGTGGTGTTCCACTCCAGGTCGAGAGTGTTGGCCTGGATCTCCTGCTGGACCTCGTCCGCAGCAGCGTCGGAGCCGAGAGTCTCATCGATACTGATCTCAGCGACGTAGCGGTGGTGGATCGGGTCCTCGCTCCAACTCGTCGCCGTGGTGTTGGACCCCGACGTCGCGCCCCAGTAGGGGTTGGGCACCAGCACGATCTTCTGGCCCGGGGTGTAGGTCTGGACCTCGTAGGGGCCGTCGGACCAGACCGGGTTGCCCGCCGCGAGCGGCGTGTAGTTCACGGATGACGGCGGTGCGGCGGCCGCGAAGAACATCGACATGATGTTGGGGAAGTCGACCGCCGGGCTGGTGAGGTTGATGACCAGGGTCGAGCTGTCCGGGGTCGAGATGCCCGAGATCGGGTTGGCCGTGATGTAGGCCGCCCGCTGCGCCGGCGTGGCGGTTGCGGGCAGGCCCTCGAAGCCGCTGCAGAAGCTGCTGTAACCCGCGATCGTGGAGGTGTAGTAGCTGGGGTTGCCGTAGGCGGACAGCGTCGGGTCGCACTCGCGCTCGAGGCCGAGCTCGAAGTCCTGGGAGGTCACCGCGGTGCCGTCGTCAGGAGCCACCGGGTCGCCGGTGGTCGGATCGGTCACCGCCCACCTCAGTCCCGACCGGAGCTTGAAGGTGTAGGTCGACCCGCCGTTGGTCACCGTGTAGGAGCTGGCCGCGTCGTCCGCGACCGAGGTGGCCGTCGTGAAGTTGCTGGAGGGCGGGTAGCCGACCAGGGTCCGATCCATGGTCAGCAGCACCGAGTAGCCGATGGTGTCGTACTCACCCTGGGGGTCGAGGCTCCCTGATACGTCGGTGGAGCCCGCCAGGGTCAGGGTCCCGGTCGGTGTGGAGGGCGCCGTGCCCTTGGCGTTGACGTTATTGGCCAGCCAGGAAACCGTCGACGTGTTCCAGCTGGTGGGGTTGATGTTGGCGACGGCGGCGCCGGTGGTGGTGCTGCTGGTCGAGCCGCAGGCGGCGGCGCCGATGGCGGCGAGGCCCACGACGACCCACAGCCGGGCGGGTAGCTTGCCCCCCAAGTCCCGACGACCTTTACGCTGAGACGGTTCCACGGACATGACTCCCTCCTTTCTGACACCGCCCGGCATTTAGGCCGGCGTGTCGGCTGCTTTGCACGTGACCCCGGGGAAGCGGTCTGGGGGGCCCTGGTCGCGCCACGCGGGCGCATGCCCACACCGTGTGCTCGAGGAAGCGGAGCTCCACGCGACCGGCTGCCGCCCACTCGAAACCACGGCGCCCCGATCGGTCAAGCGCCGACCTCGGTGCCAACTCATGCGCCGTCCAATGTACGCCTCGGTACGACGATCGGTATCGCCCAGTGGGGTGATACGCCGATCAGGTCGGGTCGAATGCATCCAACGTCTCTTTCCTCCTCCCTGTCGGGAGCGAATCGGTGGTGTGCTCAGCATGGGTTGGAGAGAACCCGACCGCTTCGGTCTCCGGCAGCAGCCGCCCGGAGTGGCGGTCTGCGCCCCCGGGCCGATCGAGCGGGCCCGGCTGAGCCCGACGCTCAGGCGCCGGCCGGTTCCATGGTTACCGGCACGGGAGGGACGGGCGGGACAGGCGGGCCGGGTCGGAGCGCCGTCAGGCTGCTCAGGTGGAAGCGGCGGCGCGCGATGGCATAGGCGATGAAGCCCATCAGGGTCGCGAATCCCTTGTCGGCGATCCGCTGGAGGAGGGCGGCCGCGATCGCCGCCGCAGGGTCGACGCCGGAAAGGACCAGCAGCCCCACCACGCTCGCCTCGGCGGCCCCGATCCCGCCCGGGATCAGGCTGACCGCCCCGGCGACGTAGGACGCCGCCAACACAAACGAGGTGACCGGCCAGCTCAGGTCGCCGCCCACACCGCGGACGACCAGCCAGAAGAGGGTGACCGACGCCCCCGCCCCGGCGAGGCTGAGCACCGACCAGCCCAGGGTGTCGGGACGCTGGAGCAGCACGACCGTCTCCTGGCGGAGGTGGTCCACCTGCCCGGTGAAGCGGCGCAGCACGGGGGTCCGCTCGACCAGGCGGTGGACGACGTGGAAGCAGGGCGGGACCAGCAGCAGCACCATGACGAGGGCGATGCCGCAGAGGGCCACGATCAGGACGGGGAGGGCGCGGTGGATGGAGAGCACCCCGGGGACGGCGATGAGGATGAGGATGAGCATGAAGATCAGCTCCTGCACCGTGACGGTGGCGACCACCTCACCGAACTCGACGTCGCCAGACGCCTCGCTGGCGAAGACCGCCCGGGTCAGCTCGCCGAGGGGGAGGAACGTCGTCGACTGCCCGGCGATGTTGAGCAGGATGCTGTCGCCGATGCTGATCCGGGCGCCGATGTCGCGGAGCAGGAAGTACCAGCGCAGCCCCTGCAGGATGTAGTAGGCGGCCGAGAGACCCAGGATCGCCGGGATCAGCGGCAGCTCGAATCCGGCGAAGGCCCCCCCCAGCGCGAAGGGGTTGCAGGCCACGATGAGGGCCACGATCGCCGCCAGCCCGAACCCGATGGGGATGAACTGGGCGGGGCCGAAGCGGCGCCGCCGCCCGGGGCTCGAGGGGGGCAGGGAGCCGGCGACGGGGTCGGCCTCGGAGCCGGCCGTATGTGGGGTGCGCCGGCCTCGCCGCGATGGCGAGCTGGGACGGGGCACGCTCAGGCGGCCACCTCACAGGTGGCGGGAGCGGCGGCTGCGGTGGATGCGGAGGCGGAGGTGAGGACGGCCCGGGGCGAGGCCACCAGGCTGCCGAGGTGGAGCCGGCGGTGGATGGCGATGTAGGCGAGCACCCCGACCACCGACGGCACCCCGGTGAGCAGGAGCCGCTCCAGCAGCGCGACCGCCGCGGCCTGGCCGGCGGGTACGCCGAACCCGACCAGCACCCCGATCATGCTCGCCTCGTTGGCGCCGATCCCTCCGGGCAGGAAGCTGAGAGCGCCTCCCACATAGGCGACCGCCACCACCAGCAGGGCCAGCCAGTACCCGCGCTGGATGTTCAAGGCGCGAAGGAGGAGCTCGAGCGCGCCGGCGGCAAGACCGACCCGGACCAGGTCGATGATGCCGCTCGCCATGACCACCGGCCGGGTCAGCAGGACGACGCTCTCCCGTCGCAGCAGGTCCACCTGCTCGGCGCTCTCACGGATCACGGGGACGGCCCCGACGAGCCGCCGGATCGGCCGGTACACGGCCGGCACCATGAGGATGAGCAGCGTCGCCGCGATGCCCCCGAGCACGAATGCGGAGATGATCCATCCCCCGGGGACGCCGATGAGGGCCGGAGTGGCGGCGAGCACCAGCAAGGAGGTGAAGGTCAGATCCTGGACGGTCACCGTCGCGGCGGTGGCACCGAAGGGGGCACCCGTCGCCTGGGTCGCGAACAGAGCACGGGTGAGATCCCCGAGGGGGAGCACAGCGGTGACGGTCTGGCCGGCGAGGTTGATGAGCACCGATTCGCGGAGGCGCAGACGCACCCCGGCCGCCTGCAGCAGGAGATGCCAGCGCACCCCCTGGATGGCATAGAAGGCTACGGTCAGGAGCATCGCGGCTCCCACCAGACCGAGGTCGGTACCGTGCAGCGCCGCGAGCACGCGCGACGGCTGGATCACGAGGAGCAGACCGACCAGGCTGGCCAGCCCGACGATCAGGGGGACCAGACGGCGCCTCGGGGTCATGGCAGCGCCACCCGCGGGGAGAGCCGCTCCAGCCGGCGGGCCTGCTCCGCGAGCCGGCGCAGGCCCGCCGCCAGGGTCCTCTGCTCGGCCTCGGTCATGGCCTCGACGGCACGCCGGAGCGGGCTGTCGCGCAGCACCCGGACGGCGCCGACGAACTGGCGCCCCCGGACGGTCAGGTGGATCTCGACGCAGCGGCGGTCGTCGTGCCCGCGGTGACGGCGCAGCAGGCCCCGATCCTCGAGACGGTCAAAGAGCCGGGTCGCCGACGCGGCGGAGAGGCCGGCCGTCTCGGCCAGATGCCCGGCGGTCTGGGGGCCACCGTCCCGGAGGCTGCGCAGCACGGCGAGCTGGGCGAGGGTCAGCCGGGCCTCGCGCCACAGCTCGGTCTGGAACCCGTCGGCGAGCAGGCTGGCCCCCAGGTACGCTCCCAGGACCTCGCGCACCTGGGGGCTGAGACCTCCCTCGCCCTCGATCATTGTCACGAGGTCAATGGTACACACCGCGTCAGGCAAGCTCCGCCGCGTGGTCGAGGGGTCCGACGGCCCCTGGCATCGCATGCCCTGCGGCCCTGACGCACCAGGCAGATCAAAAGGCACGCTGACAGGCTCCGGTCTGTTCGCTAGCGAACACTTGATGCAGGCGTTGGCGGATAGTTACCATCAGAGAACTTTCAGGGGACGTGGAGGAGGCGCATGTCCGTACTTGCCGACGCCGAGTTCTCCGCCGCCGACGCCATCGCGGAGGGTGAGCCGGCCGTCTTCGCGCCCGACGAGGCCCAGCCCGCGCTCCCTCTTTCGCTGAGCCGCCATCTCCCGCTGGTCGAGGACGCTCTGCGCTGGGCGCTACCCTCCACCACCTCTCCACTCGGGAAGATGTGCGCGTACCACCTCGGTTGGGTCTCCCCCGACGGGACGCCGACCGGAGGCAGCGGGGGGAAGCTCTTCCGGGCGGCGCTCACCCTCTGGTCCTGCGAGGCGTGCGGTGGTGAGGTCGACTGGGCGATCCCGGCCGCGGCGGCCGTGGAGCTGATCCACAACTTCACCCTGGTCCACGACGACATCCAGGACGGCGACGCCACCCGGCGGCACCGGCCGACGGTGTGGGCGATCTGGGGCGAGGCCCAGGGGATCAACGCCGGCGATGGCCTCTTCGCCACCGCCTACATGGCCCTGCTGGCCCCGGGTCCGCGCTCCGAACGGCGGATGCGGGCCGCTCGCGGTCTCAGCCAGGCGGTTCTCGAGGTCATCGAGGGGCAGAGTCTCGACCTCGCCCTGGAGGGCCGGCCGGACACCCCGCGCGCGACCTACGTCCGGCTGATCACCGCCAAGACGGGGGCCCTGCTCGGGGCGTGCATGGAGATGGGGGCCATCCTCGCCGGCGCCTCGCCGCGGACGGTGACCAAGCTTCGCAACGCCGGCCGCCTGCTCGGCGAGACCTTCCAGATCCGAGACGACTGGCTGGGGAGCTTCGGCGACCCCGATCGGACCGGCAAGGGGCGCAGCTCGGACCTGGCCCGGCGCAAGCTGACCTACCCGGTGGTGAGCGCCTTCTCCCGGGCGTCGTACGTGGAGCAGCGCCGGCTCCTCCAGCTCTACGCCGATCCCGAGGCGGAGGACGGCGAGGAGCAGATCCGCGAGATCCTGAGCTCCCTGGGCGAGCCGGCCGCCACCGCGATGGCGGCGACCCAGACCGTCAACGCGTCGATGTCCGCGGTCGCCAGCTCAGGACTGGAGGCTCGGTGGGTCGATGACTTCGCGGCGATCGCACGTTTCGTTGCCCACCGGACCGGCTGACGGGCCCGCCCGCGTGACGCCCCCGCGCCCGGCTGTCGAGGCCTAGCCGTGGCCAGCGGACCGTCCCCTCTCCCCGACGATCCACCGGGCATCGTCGACCGGAAGGCGGAGCACATCCGGATCAATCTCGAGGAGGACGTGGCCGCCAAGGGCGTGACCACGGGCTTCGAGCGCTACCGCTTCGTCCACCGTGCCCTCCCCGAGATCGACCTGGAGTCGGTCAGCCTGGAGACGTCGTTCCTGGGACGCCGGCTGGACGCCCCCCTCCTCTTCTCATGCATGACCGGGGGGACCCTGCGCGCCCGCCACCTCAACCGCATCCTGGCGGCGGCCGCTCAACGCCACCGGGTGGCGATGGGGCTCGGCTCCTGCCGGGTGCTGCTGGAGCATCCCGAGGTGCTCGCGACCTTCGCAGTCCGCCACCTCTGCCCCGACGTCCCCCTGCTCGCCAACCTGGGCGCGGTCCAGCTCAACCTGGGGGTGGGGACGGCCGCCTGCCGCCGGATCGTCGACCTGCTCGAGGCCGACGCCCTGGTGCTGCACCTCAACCCGCTCCAGGAGGCTCTCCAGCCGGAGGGCAACACCCGCTTCGCCGGGCTCTTCGGCAGGATCGAGGCGCTCTGCGCGTCGCTCGGGGTCCCGGTCATCGTCAAGGAGGTCGGCTGGGGGATCGCGCCAGACCTGGTGACCGCGCTCTTCGAGGCCGGGGTCGCCGCCGTCGACGTCGCCGGGGCGGGGGGCACGTCCTGGAGCGAGGTGGAGCGGCACCGGATCGCCGACCCGGCGCGGGCGCGGGTGGCGGCCGCCTTCGCCGACTGGGGGCTGCCCACCGCCGATGCGATCAGGCTGGCTCGGGAGGCCGCCCCCCGGGGAACCCTGATCGCGAGTGGGGGCATCCGGAGCGGGGTCGACGTGGCGATGGCGATCGCCCTCGGCGCCGACCTGGCGGGCTGCGCCAGCTCGTTGCTCCGGGCCGCGGACGAGGGTGAGGAGGCGCTCGACGCGGCGGTTGGCGAGATCACCGACACCCTGCGGATCGCGATGTTCTGCGCGGGGGCCCGCGACGTCGGCAGCCTGGTCCGCGACGCTCAGCTGATCGAGAGGCGGGGGGGTGAGGCGGACCGAGCGACGGTTCTCACCGGAGCACGCCGGGCACGCCACACCGCACCGCGCGAGGCCGACGTCGCCGGAGGCACACCGTGAGCGTCGAGGTGCGGGACGGTTCGGCATCGCTCAGCCGGCGCGAGGCGGACGCCCTCTGCCTCCGGATGGCCCGGCGCCACTACGAGAACTTCTCGGTGGCCTCACTGGTGGTACCCCGCCCCCTCCGGCTCCACCTGGCCCGGATCTACGCCTACTGCCGGACCACCGACGACCTCGGCGACGAGAGCGGGGACGACGCGCTCTGGCGGCTCCAGCTCTGGCAGTCCGAGGTCGAGGCCATGTTCCAGGGGCGCCCGCCCGTCCACCCGGTGCTGGTCGCCCTGGCCGGCACGATCCGCCGCTTCGAGATCCCATCGGAGCCATTCCTCGACCTGATCGCCGCCAACGTGCAGGACCAGCGGGTCAGCGCCTACGCCACCTGGGAGGAGCTGCGCGACTACTGCATGCTCTCGGCCGCCCCGGTCGGTCGGATGGTGCTGCGCCTCTTCGAGGTCGTGGACCCGCAGGCGGTGCCGCTCTCCGACGACGTCTGCATCGGGTTGCAGCTCGCCAACTTCGCCCAGGACGTCGCCGTCGACCGGGGCAAGGGTCGCACCTATCTGATCCAATCCGAGCTGGACCGTCTCGGCCTGGCCGGTGCGGTGGAGGCCATGTGCGACCGCGCCCTCCGGTTGCTCGGGTCAGGCCGTGAGCTGGAGCAGCTCCCCATGCCGGGACGGCTCCGTCTCCAGCTCAACCTGTACCGCCGGGGAGGGGAGGCGATCATCGCGGCGATCCGCCGCGAGGGGTTCCGAACCGATCGCGGCCGGCCGCGGGTCGCGACGACGACCAAGCTCGGCCTGGTGGCCGGCGCCGTCTCGGAGGGTGTCCGGGCGCGGAGCGACGGCTCGCTGGCCGCCGCCGAGCGGTACTGCCAGCGGATGGCCCGCCGAGAGGCCGGCAACTTCTACTGGGGGTTCATCGCCCTGCCCCGCACCCAGCGGATCTCGATCTACGCGCTCTACGACTTTGCGCGGCAGATCGACGACGCGACCGACGGGCCCGGGGCGACCGACGCCGGGGTCTGGCTCGACATGGGCTCCGGGCGCGACGCCCGCGACGCCCCCGAGCGGCCTCCCGTCGATGGGGCCGCGCACGCTCAGCTCGAGATGCAGCGGGGGCGGCTGCGCCGGGCGCTGGCGGGCGACCCCTCCGGCGACCCGGTGATGCAGGTCCTGGCCCGGGCGGTCCAGCGCCACAGCATCCCCGCCTCGGAGCTGGAGGAGCTGGTGAGCGGGGTCGAGATGGATCTCCACCAGAATCGCTACGCCACCTGGGAGGAGCTGCGCGGCTACTGCCAGCTGGTGGCGGGGGTCGTCGGCCGGATGTGCGTGCGCATCTTCGGCTTCGACAGCGACGACGCCCTGGAGCGCGCCGACTCGCTGGGCGCGGCGCTGCAGCTCATCAACATCCTCCGGGACGTCCGCGAGGACGCGGCACTGGGACGCGTCTACCTCCCCCAGGACGAGCTGGCCCAATTCGGCGTCTCCGAGACGTCGCTCCTCGCCGGCCGGCCCGACGGCGCCTGGACCTCGCTCGTCGAGTTCGAGGCAGCCCGGGCGCGCCGCCTCTACGCCTCAGGGATCCAGGTCTGCGAGCACATTCCGGGGCCGGCCCGGGCGTGCGTCCGCACCATGGCCGGGATCTACAGCGGCATCCTCGACCGCATCGAGGCGGAGCCCGAGCTGCCCCTCCGGCAGCGGGTGCGGCTCTCCTCCGGGGAGAAGGCGGGGGTGATGCTCCGCTCCTGGGTCTCAGCCACGACCGCGGGACTGGGCCGATGAAGACGGACACCGCGAGGACGGGGACGGCGCCGCCTCGGCGAGCGGGCTCTTCGCAGGCGCGAACGCAATCGCGCCGAGAAGAAGCCGCGGCTCGCCAGTCAGGGCGAGCCGACGGCTGGGCCCCGAGCGCAGGCGGCGCCGTTCCCGGCCGACACGTTGCGGTCGTGGGCGCGGGGCTCGCCGGGCTGTCCGCCGCGCTCTCCCTGAAGCGCGAGGGCTGGAGGGTGACCCTGGTGGAGCGCAGCCGCCTGCTCGGCGGCAAGACCACCTCCTTCCGGCTCGGCGACATCGAGATGGACAGCGGCCAGCACGCGATCCTCGGCTGCTACACCAGCTTCCTGGCGTTCGTCGAGGAGCTGGGGATGGGGGGTGACCTCCACATCCAGGAGCGCTTCGACGTCCTGGTGCTCACAGACACCGGTCGCGCCCGGCTCCGAGCCCTCCGCCTGCCCGCGCCGCTGCACCTGGCCCTGCCCTTCCTGCGCTTTCGGGCCCTCGGTGTCCGTGCACGGCTGCAGGTGGCGCGTGCCCTGCTCGCCGCCAGGCGCCGTCGCAGCGGGGAAGACGGAGAGACTTTCGCCGCCTGGCTGCGGCGTCACGGCCAGGGGACGCAGGCACAGCGGGTCTTCTGGGAGCCTTTCCTGGTCCCCGCCCTCAACGCCCCGTTTGACCGGGTCAGCGCCGCCGCCGGCCTCATGGTGGTGCGCACCGCCCTGCTCGGCGACCGCGATGCGGCCCGGATCGGCTACGCCACAGTGCCCCTCGCCCGCTTTGCGGAACGGGCGGCGGAACGCTGCGATGAGGTGCTGCTGCGCACCCCGGTGACCGGTCTCCACGTCGAGGGTGGCGAGCTCCGCGGGCTGCTGACCGGCAGCGCGGAGATCGGCGTGGACGCCGCCGTGCTCGCCGTCCCCCCGGAGCGGCTCGTCCGGGTGTCCGGCATCGAGGCGCTGGCGGTCCCGGACCTGGGGGCCTTCACCACCCAGCCGATCGTCGACGTGCACCTCTGGTATGGCGCGCCGCAGGCGCTCGGCGACCTCGATTTCGCCGCCATGACCGGCTCGCCGGTGCAGTGGATCTTCGCCAAGGGACCGGGGTACCTCTGCTGCAGCCTGAGCAGCGCCGACGACCTGGTCTCCCAGCCCGAGGAGCGGCTGGTCGCGCTCGCCGACTCCGAGCTGCGCTCCCGGCTGCCGGAGCTGGACGGCGCCACCCTGCTCCGCGGGGTCGCGGTCCGCGACCCGGAGGCCACCTTCGTCCCCGCTCCGGGGCTGCGCCGGCCCGGGCCGTCGACCGCTCTGGCCAACACATTCCTGGCCGGATGCTGGACTGACACGGGCTGGCCGGCGACCATGGAGGGAGCGGTGCGAAGCGGACGCGAGGCGGCTCGGACGCTGGTGGCGGCCCTGCCGCAGCGGGAGCGCGCGACGGGCCCGGGCCGCGGCTCCGCCCTGACCGCGCAATTCGGAGACGGGGGTGGGTCATGAGTGAGTCGGCCCTGCGCGGCGCCGTGGATTGGCTCCTGGAGCGCCAGGATGCGGCGGGCTGGTGGACGGCGGAGATGGAGACCAACGTCACCATGACCGCCGAGCACCTGCTCCTGCTCCGCTTCCTCGACCTCGACCACGCCGAGATCGCGGAGGGGGCCAAGGAGCACATCCTCGGCAAGCAGCGCGCCGACGGCAGCTGGCCCCTCTACCACGAGGGCCCCGGCGACCTCAGCACGACCATCGAGGCCTACGTCGCGCTCCGCCTCCTCGGCTTCGACGCCTCCGCCGCGCCGCTCGCGCGTGCCCGCCACTTCGTCCTCGACCAGGGCGGTCTCGCCGAGGCGCGCGTCTTCACCAAGCTCTGGCTGGCGCTCTTCGGCCAGTACCCGTGGGACGGGGTGCCCTCGATGCCGCCCGAATTGATCCATCTGCCGTCCAGCGTCCCGCTGAACCTCTACGACTTCGCCTGCTGGGCCCGCGGCACCATCGCGCCGCTGCTCATCGTGCTGAGCCGCAAACCGGTGCGGCCGCTGGGGTTCGGCGTCCAGGAGCTGGTGGCGCCGGGCAGCGAGGCGCGCCTGCACCGGGTGCCCGGCAGTGGTGTCTTCTGGTGGCTGGACCGGCTCCAGAAGGTGTACGAGCGGCTCCCCCGGCAGCCGGGTCGGGACCGCGCGCGGCGCAACCTCACCGCGTGGATCACCGACCACCAGGAGGCCGACGGGAGCTGGGGCGGGATCCAGCCGCCCTGGGTCTACTCGCTGATCGCTCTCCACCTCGAGGGGATGGACGCCGATCACCCCGTCATGCGCAAGGGGCTGCGCGGCCTGCGCGAGCGCTTCGCCGTCAGCGACTCCCACGGATGGCGGCTGCAGGCCTGCATGTCCCCGGTCTGGGACACCGCCTGGGCGGTGCTTGCGCTCCGGGCCTGCGGCCTTCCGCGCAGCCATCCGGCTGTCCGCTCCGCGATCGAGTGGATCATCGGTGAGCAGATCGCGACCGGCGGCGACTGGCAGGTGAAGGTGCCCCTCCGGGAGTGCGGCGGCTGGGCCTTCGAGTTCGACAACGACGCCTACCCCGACGTCGACGACACCGCCATCGTGGTGCTCGCCCTCCTGGAAGGCGGCGAGGGGCGGCGCGCGCGGGCGGCGGCGGAGAAGGGCGCGCGCTGGGTGGAGGCGATGCGCTCGCGCAACGGTGCGTGGGGATCGTTCGACAAGGACAACACGCGCCGGCTCGTCTATCGCATCCCCTTCGCGGACTTCGGGGCGATGCTCGACCCCCCGAGCGAGGACGTCACCGCCCATGTCCTGGAGATGCTCGCGGGTCTGGGACGGGGAACCGGCGACCCCTTGGTCCGCGGGGGGCTCCGCTACCTGGCCCACGAGCAGCGTGCCGCGGGCTCGTGGTACGGACGCTGGGGTGTGAACCACGTCTACGGCACCTGGTGCGTGCTCTCCGCACTCTCACCGCTCGGCTGCGAGCGCTCCGCCAGCGCCCACCGGGCCGTGGACTGGCTGCTCCGGGTGCAGAACCGAGACGGCGGCTGGGGGGAGAGCTGCCACTCCTACGAGGACGAGAGCTTCGCCGGGGTCGGGGTGAGCACCGCCTCGCAGACCGCGTGGGCGGTGATGTCGCTGCAGCGCACCGGCCACGGCGCGCATCCGGCCTGCCGACGTGGCCTCGACTTCCTCCGGGAGCGCCAGCAGGGGGGGACCTGGCCGGAGCCGGAGTACACCGGGACCGGCTTCCCGGGCGACTTCTACCTCAACTACGGGATGTACCGGCACCTCTTCCCCACCATGGCCCTGGGGATGGCCGGCGGGCTCGAGCAGCTCGCTGGTACGCGGGGCGACCTGGTCGGGCGGCGGTCGGCCTTGGTGGGGACGCGAGTGAGAGCGAAGGCACGCGTGGCAGCGGCCTCCGGCGCATCCATGACTGACACCCCCGTGACAGCGGGGAGGGCGGTGACCGGACCGCCCTCCGAGAGCCCCGCACCCGACCGGGAAAGGGAGGACTGAGAGATGGCGATACCGCTCCGCCAGACCGTCAAGGTGGGCGGCTACGTGGCCAGGCAGCGGATCCGCAAGAACGAGAAGTACGCGCTGGTGCTGCAGCTCGAGCCCCTCTACCAGTGCAACCTCGCCTGCGCCGGCTGTGGCAAGATCCAGCACCCCGACGACATCCTGGCCCGTCGCCTGACCGTCGAGCAGGCGGTGGCGGCGGCCGAGGAGTGCGGGGCCCCGATGATCTCCATCGCCGGTGGCGAGCCGCTCGTGCACAAGGAGATCCACAAGATCGTCGAGGCGCTGGTGGCGCGCAAGCGCTTCGTCTACCTCTGCACCAACGCCCTGCTGCTGGAGAAGAAGCTCGACCTCTTCACCCCCTCCCCCTACTTCTCCTTCTCCATCCACATCGACGGGTTGCGCGAGCGGCACGACCAGTCGGTGAGCCGCCGCGGCACCTTCGACAAGGCGGTGGCGGCCGCCCGCGAGGCCAAGCGGCGCGGCTTCCGGGTCACCACCAACACCACCTTCTTCGACATGGACAGCGCCACTTCCATCCGCGAGGTGCTCGACTTCCTGAACGACGACCTGCAGGTCGACGTGATGCAGATCTCCCCGGGGTACGCCTACGAGAAGGCACCCGACCAAGAGCACTGGCTGCAGGTCGAGAAGACCCACAAGCTCTTCCGCGACGCCTTTGCCGACGGCCGGCGCCAGCGGTGGAGGCTCAACCACTCGCCGCTCTTCCTCGACTTCCTGGAGGGGAAGGTCGACTTCCAGTGCACGGCGTGGGGGATCCCCTGCTACTCGGTCTTCGGCTGGCAGCGCCCCTGCTACCTGATGGCGGACGG
>JBEKOU010000003.1:0-288117 GCA_049521435.1 Candidatus Dormibacteria bacterium
GGCTCAACCACTCGCCGCTCTTCCTCGACTTCCTGGAGGGGAAGGTCGACTTCCAGTGCACGGCGTGGGGGATCCCCTGCTACTCGGTCTTCGGCTGGCAGCGCCCCTGCTACCTGATGGCGGACGGCTACGTCGGATCGTACAAGGAGCTGATCGAGACCACCGACTGGGAGAGCTACGGGCGCGGCCGCGACCCGCGGTGCGCCAACTGCATGGCCCATTGCGGCTACGAGCCGACCGCGGTGGTGGCGACGTCCGCGTCCCTCCGCGAGGGTCTGCGCGCCGCCGGTGACACCCTGCGCGGGCAGGTCGCCAACATCAGCTGGAGGGGCCGCGTCGGCTCCGGGCCCCACCACACCGACGGGACGGGGACGGCGGGCGAGGAGCGCCAGATCGCGTGACGGAAACCGAGCAGTGAGACAGCACGTACGGGCGTCGCGGCATGGCGGCGGTGGGGCACATCGTCTTCGGGAGGACGCTCGTCCGACGCCTCCGGCGTCGGCGGCTTGTGCTCGGCGCGATTGCAGCTCGCGCCTGCGCAAACCCCCCTTCGACGACGTGCCCCACCGCCGCTGAGGGGTCGCGCTGATGCCGGACGAAGTCTTCCTCACCGGGGCCACGGGTTTCGTGGGCGGGCACGTGCTCGACTCGCTGCTCTCGTCCGGGTACCCGGTGCGGGCGCTGGTGCGGGGCTCGCCGTCACGGCTCCCCCCCCGGCCCGGACTCACCGTGGTGAGCGGGGACATCCGCGACGGCGGTGCCCTGGTGCCGTCGATCCGGGGGTGCCGTCTGCTGGTGCACGTCGCGGCCGGCTATTCGTTCGCACCGCGGGACCGGCGGGAGCTGGAGCAGGTCAACGTGGCCGGCACCCGCAGCCTGCTCGAGGCAGCACGGCTGGCCGGGGTGGAGAAGGCGGTCGTGACCTCCAGCTCCGCCGCCGTGGGGCCGCTCCGCGGCGGGCGGCTCGCCACCGAGAGTGACTGGGCCGAGGTCCACGCCGCTCCCGGGTACCACTCGTCCAAGGTGCGCCAGGAGCGCGCCGCCCTCCGCGCCAACCTCCCAGTGGTGACGGTGCTGCCCACCGCGCCCATCGGCCCGCGCGACGCGCGTCCGACCCCGACCGGCCAGATGGTCGTCGACGTCATGCGCAGCCGCATCCCCGCCTACCTCGACGGGGGGATGAACCTGGTGGCCGTCGAGGATGTCGGGCGGGCGCACGTGCTCGCCTTGGAGCACGGCCGCCCTGGGGAACGCTACCTGGTGGGAGGCGTGAACCTCAGCCTCGGGGAGGTGCTGGACCTCTTTGCCCGCCATGCCGGCACCCGGCCACCCGAGTGGCGCATGCCCTACCCGGTGGCGTTGGCGGCGGGCTTCGTCGACGAGGCGCGCTGCCGGCTCTGGCCGCACGCGCAGCCGCGGGTGCCCCTCGAGGGGGTGCGGATGGGGCGGCTGCGGATGATGGTCCGCATCGACAAGGCGAAGGAGGAGCTGGGATACCGGCCGACGTCGGTGGAGGATGCAGCTGAGCGGGCGGTCAGCTGGTATCGCGAAAACGGCTACGCGTAACCGGGGGGTGCCCCGGACAGCCCCTGGCGTTTCCGGGGAATCCCGTGGTTGAGTCCCCCGGCCGAGACGTGGTGGTGCTGGCGGCCATGCCGATCGAGTGGCGAGCGATTCGCCACGCCCTCTCGGTCTCAGGCAGCCCGGCTCAGGTGGTGCGCTGCGGGATCGGCCTGAAGAGGTGGGTGCCGCCGCCGGCGCCGATGCCGGCGTTCATCACCTGCGGGCTGGCCGGTGGGCTGCGCTCCGAGCTACCACCCGGCACCGTGGTCGTGGCCAGCTCGGTGGCGATGGAGGACGGTGAGCCCGTGGCCTGCGATCCGGCCTGGGTGGCGGCGCTCATCTCCGGGGCCCGCGCCTGCGGCCACGAGCCGGTCGTCGGCCCGATGCTGACGGCCCGCCGGCTGGTGGTCGGGGATGCGCGGGGGGTGTGGGCGGAGAGGGGTTTCGTGGCGGCGGAGATGGAGACCGCGCTGCTCATCCCCACCGGCGCGGCGCTCGCGAGCCTGCGGGTCGTCATCGACGCGCCGGTGGCGGAGCTGTCCGAGCACTGGGTGGCGCCGGGTCGCGCCGCCATCAACCCGCGGCGCTGGCGCGAGGCGATGTGGCTGGCGGCACGAGCGCCGCGATACTCGCGGCTCGCAGCGCGCTGCCTGGCCGCCGCACTGGCCCGCGTAGGCGATTAGCCGCGTCCCCCTCCGACTGAACCGCCTCCGAAGATCGACATGGCCCGGCGCAGCGCGCGACTCCGATGGGTGCGAAAGACGCTGCTCACCTCACCATCCATCCTGATGACCAGAGTCAGATCGAGGAGCGCGGGGCCGCGACGGATCATGACGGCAGGCCGATCCTGCAGGTCGATGAGCACCCGTGACTGCTCGCGCGCCGTCGAGTAGGAGCTCGGAGCCCACTGCATCGCCGAGTCCGTGATCGACAGTTGGCCCGAGTTGCTGGTAGGCCTTGAGGTAGCGCTTCACCGCGGTCGATCCCCTCTCTTGGAGGTACACGGCGAGAGCCTCGCGGAAGAGCCGGCTCCGGCTCATGCCGAACACGCGCGCCGCCTCATCAGCCGACGCAAGCAGGTCGTCGGGAAGGCTCACTACGACCTTGACCGCTCGATTCATGCCGGGAATCGTACCGGCCACCGTGAGAGGGCGCCGGTGGGGCATGTCGTCGAAGCGGGGGCTTGCGCAGGCGCGAGATGCAATCGCGCCGAGCACGAGCAGCCGACGCCAAGGGCGTCGGACTGCGGTCCCCCCGAGACGACATGTCCCGCCGGCGCCCTACCCTTTGAGGGGCCCTCAGGTCCCGTCCGTGACCACCGGAGCGGCGATGACCCGGGCGACCACCCCCTCCAGCGAGACGTCGACGCCCAGGTAGAGGCGCAGCGCCGCCTGGAGCAGGGAGGTGACGCTGGGCAGGCCCGCGTACTCGGAGAGGCTCATCAGCGCCTCACGCTGGCGGTGCAGCGCCTCCTGGGTTAGGCGGATGCCGCGGGGCGTCGAGTGGATGCGGACCACGCGCCGGTCGGGCGTCGACCTGGCGGTCCTGATCAGGCCCCGCTCGAGCGTGTCGCGCACCAGCGTCGAGGCGCGTGCGTCAGGGCACTGGAGCAGGTCGGCCAGATCGCCCTGGACCAGCCCGTCCGGCCCGGCGGCGCCGACCTCCAGGAGAAGGTGGTACGAGAGCGCGCTGAGGTCGTACTCGGCGAGCGAATGGGCCATCAGCAGCTGGGCGTGCCGGAAGCCGCGACGGAGGGCCGCCGCCAGCCGCATCTCCTCGACGCGCCGGTCAGCAGCACCCTTACCCACCTCCAGGGCGGCGCTCAGCATGGGCCTACTCTAGCGCGGCTGCCGCCCAGGTTTTGGGGCTCATCACGCCGACAGCTCGACCTGGCAGGACACCCCGGCGGGGGCGGTGAGGGAGAGGCGGGAGGAGGAGGGATCCCACGTCCACAGCGCCCCGCAGCTGTCGCTCACCTGAGGACTTCCGAGGGTGTAGTCGGACCAGGCGACCTCGGCCGCGCCCAGGCCGTGCCCGGCCGCGATGGTGATCACCAGCCGTCCGTGCACACCGTCGGCCTGGCTCGCCGCGTACCCGATCGGGGCGGCGGCGAGGTAGGGCTGGGCCAGCTCGCGGAGCAGGGTCATGTTGAGGCTCTTGCCGTCCGTGCTGCGCACGCTCCAGGCCCCTTCCGCCCTCCACTGCCACCAGGCCCAGCCGGCGTCGTGGGCTGCGAAGGCGTCCAGGGCGTCGGCGATCCACTGGCTCGCATGCGCGTCATCCGTGTCGATACCGAACTCGCCGACCCACATCGCCGCCGGGAGCTGGCTCGCCTCCCTGGCCAGCTCGTCGACGTGGGTGTCCAGGTTCTGTGGATCCCCGGTGAAGGAGGGAGGGAAGAGGACCCCGGTGTACACGTGCGGCGCGTAGACGAGGTCGGGTGCGGCGATGGGGACGACGCTGGTGGGCAGATCACCGAGGGCGTCGTTCTCGAGCAGGAAGAGATGGTTGGGATCCACGTCTCCGATGGCGGTGATGGCGCGCGCATAGAAGGGGAACAGATCATCCTTGTCGAAGCGCAGCGGCGGCAGCGGGAATGCGTGCCCCTCATTGATGATGTCGTAGCCGGCGACGCCGCTGTCGTTGCGGAAGCGTGCGGCGACGAACTGCCAGGTGCGCAGGTACTGCGTCTGCCAGTCGGAGGTGAGCCAGAAGTAGGCCGTCGATGCGTTGATGGCAGGCGACAGCAGGCGGGTGACCGACGGCATCGGGCCCCACTGGACGTCGGGCACCCAGGAGAGCGTCGCCCACGCCGGTGCACCCGAGCCTCCGTACACCGGGCTCCACCCCAGGAAATGCATGTCCAGCACGACGTAGAGGTGATGCGCATTGAGCATCGCGACCGTGCTCGCGATGCGGTCCAGGTAGGCGGTGCTGAACTGGCCACGCTCCGGTTCGAGCAGCGACCAGGCGATCGGCAGCCGCACCACGTCAAAGCCGGATTCCTCCATGAGCGACGCGTCGGCGGGATCGAGCGGGGCGGGGTGCATCGTCGACTCGAGCAGCGCGTCGTCGTCGAAGCCGTGGAGGAGGACGCCGCGCCCCGATTGGTCGACCATCCGGCTGTCCGCCGTGGAGAGCCAGGGGAGACCCGGTAGGGCCGCCGGTCGGGGGCCGGCCGCAGGCACGACCGCGGTCAGTGCGGGGACGGGCAGGAGCAGCCAGGTCACCACGGCGATCCCCACCAGCAGGGCAAGCAGGCGCAGCCGGGGAGCTCCGTCTCGCTCACCCGTTCGAGTGCCATGGGGCCGTCTCCGTCCGGCGGGTGCCCGAGACGGGCGCGAGGCCCGCCCACCCTGGCCGGTGCCGCTCATCCGGTGCGCCCCCACTCCCTCGCTGCCTGCGGCGACCCGCCTCGCCTTCCCGGCGCTGCCACCTCCCGCTCCTTCAGCGCGATGCGAGGTCGCTCCATCAACTGCTCAGTCCGCGCATTCCTGGGCATGCTCCGGCGCAGCGATGCTACTAGGTCAGTCCGGGAGGAGATGCCGGGTGATCGGTCCGAGACCGGCGAGATCGAAGTGCGGGACCGGGGAGCGCCTAGCTCCCGGCGGCGAGGCAGGCCGCACCGCCGCCGGGAGAAGAGAAGAGGCGCACCACCCTTGCGGAAGGTAGATGATTGTACCACAATACAACATCGTGGCCTCGGTTCTCCGCCGCTTGGGGACGGTGTCGACGGTGCAGGCCCTCGAGGAGGACCTGGAGCGGCGCACGCTCGACGGCGAGTTCCAGCCGGGTGAGCACCTGCGCGAGATCGAGCTGGCACGCCAGTACGACGTCGGCCGCAACACGCTGCGAGCGGCCTTCGACGGGCTGGCCCGGCGCGGACTGCTGACCAAATCCCGCAACCGCGGCGCCTTCGTCAGGGTGCTCACACCACGCGACCTGGTCGAGGTCTACGAGCTGAGATCGGCGATCGAGATCCAGGCGGGTCGCAGCCTGGCGGCGCAGCGCTCCGTCCCCGAGGAGGCGCGACGGGCGCTGGCGGCGGAGCAGCGGCTGACCGGCGATTCCGCGCGGCGCGACCTGGTGGAGGCCGACCTCGCCTTTCACCGGGCCATCGTCGACGGCGCGGGCAACGGCCGGCTCTCCGCCGTCCACCGCGACATCGCTGCGGAGATCCGGCTCTCCCTCGTCCAGCTCATGGAGACCCAATACGCGACGGTCGAGGAACTGACGGCTGAGCACGCGAAGGTGCTCCAGGCGGTCATCTCCGGAGAGCTGGACACCGCCGAGGCGGTGATCCGCCGGCACCTGGGAGCCGCCACGGCGTGGCTGGTCAGCCACGGCACTCCTCCGAGCGAGGGGGAGCCCCGACCAGAAGGCTGATCGGAGCTCCCCCTCTCTCGCGACGGAGTGCCGGGCGAGCCCGCGACGCGTGAGCGCCGGCGAGCCCTACCGCTGAATTGAACTCCTACGCGACCCTGCGGATGGCCGCGATCGAGCGCGAAGCCCTCTCCCCCAGCGCGGCGACCGCGCGGACGATGGGGCTCCCGGTCAGCTCGACGCCCTGATCGCCACGGCAGACGGGGCAGACGCCCTCGTTGATGCCGAAGCCGTCGCGCACCTCGATGATCGAGCCGCAAGCACGGCAGCTGCGCCCCGAGCTCACTGCCCAGGGAGCCCCGTGGAGCTCACCGAAGATGTTCGTGGTCATGTTGTTCCCTCCCTTGGGGGTTGTTACCGTGTTGAATTGTAGCACAAGTATGGTGGGACCATCAACTCAGCCACAGGCGGGACCTTCGGCCCTGCCCACGGCGCGGGCGCACCCAGGGCTGCAGCGGAGACGGGCGGCGACCCCGAGCGCCGGCATGGCTGCCTGCCACCAAGAGGCGGGTGACGAACCCCCGAAGGGGTGCCCGCCACCCGGACGCAGGTAACGTAGGCGGCTGTGACAGAGGTGGCAGACCCCGGCGTCCCCCGGATCGCCCGGACGCTGAACGGATGGATGGGGAGCAGCAACGGCCCGAGGTTTGTGCCCCGGGTGCACCGCTGGCTGTACCAGCGCACCGGCGGGCGGCTGGGGCACGGGATCATTGGCGTGCCCGCCCTGCTCCTCCACACCACCGGACGCCGCAGCGGCCTCCTGCGCACCGCGGCACTCGTCTACGGCCGTGACGGCACCTTCTACGTGGTGGCGGCGTCGAATTACGGTGGCAACCGCGACCCCGCCTGGCTCGACAACATCCGGGCGAATTCCCGCGTGAGGTTGCAGGTCGCCCGCCGGCAGGTCGAGGCGAGGGCGCGGATCGTGGGACCGGACGACCCCGGCTACGCGCGCCTCCTGGCGGTCATGAACGGGGTCAACCGCAACCGCTACGACCTGTACCGGGCCAGGACTGCGCGACCGATCCCCTTCATCGTGATGGGCGCGGCGGGAGGATCGACGGGGGCCGTCGGGACAGCATCCGGGACCGCCGGTGCCGGGCCGAGCGCACCACCTGCGAGCGCACAGGGTGCGCTCGCGCCGAAGCGGCCGCCCCGTCGCACGCCGGGTGCTCCGCGATGAGCGCGGTAGACACCTCCGGCTCCCACGCCGCCCTTCCCCGCACTCTGGAGATCGAGGGGATGCACTGCGCGTCCTGTGTCGCCCGGGTGGAGAAGGCGCTGGCCGGGGTCCGCGGGGTGCAGAGCGCGAGCGTCAACCTCGCCACCGAACGTGCTGAGGTCATCGCCGCGCCCGGGGTCACCGCCGCGGCGCTCGAGGCCGCGGTCCGCAGCGCCGGCTACACGGCACGCACGCCTGCCATCGAAGCCACGACCCGCGATGCGCCGCCAGCGTCCGTCGACGCGACAGCGGCAGCTCTGGACGCGATGGCCGCAGGCAGGTCGCCGGCCGAGGCCCGCCGCACCCGGCGCCGCGCCGAACAGCGCATGCGCCGGGCCCAGCTCGCCACCGGGGCGGTGCTGAGCGCCGCCACCCTCGTCCTCGCCTACGGCCTCGCCTCCGCCTCCTGGTCCAATGCGGTCCAGCTCCTCCTCGTCCTGCCCATCTTCATCTGGGTCGGCGCGCCGTTTCACCGCGGGGCTCTGCGCGCGCTGCGCCACGGCGGGACCACCATGGACACGCTGGTCTCGGTGGGCGCGACCGTCGCCTTCGGGTATTCGGCGGCGGCCACCCTTGCCCCCGCGCTGCGCGGCCAGCCGACCTACTTCGACGTCGCGGCCCTGATCATCACCTTCATCTCGGTGGGCAAGTACCTGGAGGTGGTCGCCCGGGGGAAGGCCCGGGAGGCGATCGAGCAGCTCGCGGAGCTGCAACCGCGCGCCGCCCACCGCCTGGCCTCCTGGGATGCGACCGAGGTGACCGACGTCGAGACGCGAAGGCTGGCCGCCGGCGACCTCCTCCTGGTCCGGCCCGGCGAGCCGATCCCCACCGACGGCACCGTTCTCCACGGCCACGGAGCGGTCGACGAGTCGATGCTCACCGGAGAGAGCATCCCCGTGCTCAAGGAGGAGGGAGACGCGCTCATCGGCGGCACGCTGAATGGGGGCTCGCCACTCCGCATGCGCGTCGACCGGACCGGTGACGAGACCGTGCTCGCCCAGATCGTCCGCCTGGTCGAGCGAGCGCAGGCCGAGAAGCCTCCGGTGCAGCGCCTTGCCGACCGGGTCTCCGCAGTCTTCGTCCCCACCATCCTCGTCCTCGCCGCGCTCACCTTCGGCGCCTGGATGCTCACCGGCCACGGGTTGGTCGCGGCGATGATCCCGGCGGTCGCGACGGTGGTGGTCGCCTGCCCCTGCGCCCTCGGCCTGGCCACCCCGGTGGCGGTGATGGTGTCGAGCGGTCGCGGCGCCGAGCTGGGCCTGCTCATCCGGGGCGGTGAGACCCTGGAGACGGTCCACCGCCTGAGCGCGATCGTCCTCGACAAGACCGGCACCCTCACCGAGGGACGGCCCGTGCTGCTCGATGTCGTCGCTCTCGGGGATGCGGACGCCGGCGAGGCACTGGCTCTGGCGGCTGCGGTCGAATTGGGCTCGGAGCATCCCCTCGCGCGGGCCGTCGTGGACGGCGCGGGTGAGCGCCTCGAGCACCTGTCGCCGGCCGTCGCCGGAGACGTCGTGAGCTCCCCGGGCGCGGGGATCGCCGGCACCGTCGCTGGCCACAGGGTCCTGGTGGGCGCGCTGCGCTGGCTCGTCGCGGAGGGGGTGCCCGGCGACAGCGGCGCCGCCCCGGCGGCGGAGCTCGCGGGCCGCGGGCGCAGCGTCGTCGGAGTGGCGGTCGACGCACGGCTGCGGCTCCTGCTCGGGATCGCCGATCCGCTCCGCCCGGAGAGCGCGGCGGGGGTGCGGCGGCTCCAGGGGATGGGGCTGCGGGTGATCCTCGCCACCGGCGACAGCGCGGAGACCGCCGCGGCGATCGCCCGCGCGGCCGGCATCGGCGAGTGGCGGGCGGGGCTCCGTCCCGAGGAGAAGGCGGCGCTCGTCGCCGAGCTGCATCAGGGCGGGGCGACGGTGGCGATGGTCGGCGACGGCGTCAACGACGCCCCCGCGCTCGCCGCCGCCGACGTGGGCATCGCGCTCGGCAGCGGCACCGGGGCGGCGATGGCCGCCGCCTCGATCACGCTAGTGCACGGCGACGTCGGCCGTGTCGGCGACGCCATCTCCCTCAGCCGGGCCACCCTCCGTGTCATCCGGCAGAACCTGGCCTGGGCATTCGGCTACAACCTGGTCCTGGTCCCCCTCGCGATGCTCGACGTCATCCCCCCCGCGCTGGCTGCGCTGGCCATGGCCTGCAGCTCGGTGACGGTGGTCGGCAACGCCCTGCGACTGCGCCGCTGGCGTCCCGGAACCGGGTCCGGGAGGGGAAGCGGGCGACCTGAGTCACCCCGCACAGTCGTCGCCTGAAGCCCCTGACAGGTACTGACGACAGCCCCTAGCGAGAGGGCACTCGGTCGCGTCACACTTCCGCGCAAGCAGGGAGGACAGGAGGCTGGAGGGCCCTCTCCGCGCGCGTCGTCACGGCTCCACGGTACGCGTCAAACATCTCATTGGGGAGGCTCAGCCAGTGGCCATCCAACTCGCCGCACCCGCCGCTACGGTGAACCGATCATGAGCGCGGCAGCAGTCGAGCCGCTGGAGGCCTCGGAAGGGTACGAGGCGTTCCAGCTCGAGCAGCGTGGCATCGACCTGATCCCGGAGTCCGACCGCAAGATGCGCCCGATGGGACTCTTCTGGCTCTGGTCAGGGGCCGTGTGGAACGTTGAGTTCCTCTTCTACGGGGTCCTGATCTGCACCTTCGGGCTCTCCTTCCCGCAGGCGATCCTGGCCATCCTGATCGGCAACCTGGCTTACATGTTCCTCGGCTTCGCGAGCCTGCCGGGCCCGCTGGCCGGGACCACCGCCTTCATGGTCAGCCGGGCTCCCTTCGGGCGCAACGGCAACCGCCTCCCCTCCCTCTTCAACTGGATCACCCAGGTCGGCTTCGAGATCCTCGGCCTCGTCCTGGTGGTCTTCGTCGTCGACGCGATCCTCAACAAGGCGGGCGTCGCGAGCGTGAGCAACGCAGCTCAGGTGCTCATCATCATCCTCGCCGTCGTGGTGCAGTTCGTGATGCCCTTCCTGGGCCACGCCACCATCAAGACGGTGCTGCGCTACCTCTCCTTCGTCTTCATCGTCCTCTTCGTCGTGATGGCCATCCTCGTCCTTCCCCACGTGCACTGGGCCAGCCTCCAGACCGGCACGACATGGTGGCTCTGGACGACCGCCGTGGTGCTGATCGTCTCCACCGGCGGGCTCGGCTGGACCGAGAACGCGGCCGACTACTCGCGGTACCTGCCCAAGGAGACGAGCAAGGCCAGGGTCTTCTGGTCGGCGAGCCTGGGCGCGGCCATCCCCTCCGTCCTCCTCGAGCTGCTCGGGGTGTGCGCCTACATGGTGACCGTCCACGTCGCGTCGGGCAGGGAGCTGGTCGGCATCCCGTCGGCGTTCACGGCGTACGCGGACTGGTTCTTCTGGCCCTTCATGATCGTCGCCATCCTGCAGCTGTTCGCCATCAACACCATCGACATGTACTCGTCGGGCGTCACCCTGCAGGCCATCGGCATCCCGCTCAAGCGCTGGGGCTGCATCCTCATCGACACCGTGGTGAGCGGCGTGGTCACCGGCCTGGTCATCTTCAAGGGCAACCTCTACACCGACCTCTCCGGCTTCCTCGACTACATCCTGGTCTGGCTGGGCGCGTGGTTCGCCATCCTCATGGTCGATTACTTCCTCCGCAAGGGGCAGTACGACCGCGCGGGTCTGGTGCAAAAGATCGGAGGGCTGTACTGGCGCAACGGTGGCATCAACTGGAAGGCGCTCGTCGCCCTGATCGTGGGCATGTTCGCGGCGCTGATGTGGACCGACGCGCTCTTTTACACCCCGTCGTATCAGGGTCCGCTCTCCAACGCCACCGGCGGCGGCGACCTGAGCTGGCTCCTCGGCATGGTCGTGGCCGGAGCCATCTACTGGGCCCTGTCGTTCCGCAGCGTTCCCCAGGAGGTGTCGGGGGCCGGCGCTGTCGCCCCACCGGAGGCGGCGAAGATCGCGAGCTGACCCAACACCGCTGAGCCGGTCCCGCGCAGCGCCGGGCAACCCGGAAGGGACTGAGGTCCCGGGCAACTGAGGACCTCAGTCCCCTTCCGCGGTCCGCGCGGCGGTGCGATAGTGAGGGCGCATCCCCCCTCGCGCTTCGGTGCGAGGGAGGGGTGCCAGTTCTCCCGGACGATGGTCCGTGCGGGGAGCAGAGGCTCGGGAAGATCGCCAGAGCCCGGCTGTGTGGGCGGATCGCCTGACCTGGACCACCGCAGCGGAGACAGGTGCGCGGCTGAGCCGACGAATGGCCAGCGCGGGAGCGTCATGGATGTCCCTGCGGACAGTGGTTTCAGACTCTGCGCACAATAGTCATGCCAGTGATTCGGTGATGACGCCAATAACATTGGAGATGATCACCACCACTCACGGGTGGTTCCCCACCACCCTGTTCAGAGAAACAGGATCAGTCCATCCGAGGCCTTGCATTCTCGGGAGGCTTGTGCGATACTGATGGCCGCATCCCCCCCCGCGCTTCGGTGCGGGGGAGGGGTGCCAGTTCTCCGGACGATGGTCCGTGCCGAGGACAGAGCCCACGGCAGGTGGTCCGGTGCCCGCGGATGCCCGCGCCGGCACCACTTCACGCCTGGACCTCGTCGCTACCCCGGGCGCGGCTCTTCCCACTCGAGCTCGACGGTGCGCTCGAGGAACCGGCTCATCCGCTCCGCGGCTCGGACCACGGCGGCACGCTCAGCGGGGCGCAGCGGGTCGAGCAGACGCACGTGCACCCGCAGCGACCGCGGGCCCGCGATGCGCCGCCAGGCTCCCCGGACCCTGCCGCCGATGACCAGCACGTTGCTGAGGATGCTGCTGAAGCCGAAGAGGCCGGGGTCGAATCTGCCATCGGGATGATCGGCGTCGGAGCGGTCGCGGTACGCCACGGTCAACTCGTCGAAGTTCGGGAGCAGGTGGGCGATCGGGACGCCTCGCTCCCGCGGAGGTGGCGGCTCGGGAGCGGCGCCGGCCACGGTGTCCCCGAACCAGTACCGCTTCCCCTCGATGACCTCGGATGCCAGGCCGTCACCGGCCGCCTCGACGCCGCGCCGGGCCTCGGCCAGCGTGGTGCCGGCCCACCAGGCGAAGTCCGCGAGCTGCGCCGGGCCCCGGGTGCGGAAGTACCGCTCGGCGAGCCGGCGCAGCGCCTCCTCGGGGGCAAGCGGTGGAGCAGCGGGCACACGGTCGTCCATCAGCATGTAGGTGAACGCGTGGCCCCGGCGCGGACCGCTGACGATCAGCGCGTCCAGCTCCGCGGCGATGAGCAGGTGGGGAAGCCGCTGGCCGTCGGGAGCGATGCACGCAGCCTGCAGCACGGCGCTGAGCTCGGGGCGGGTGAGCTGGCGGCCGCCCGCGAGCGCGGTCCCGAACGCGGCCTCGGCACGGCTCATCTCGCCGCTGTCGATGCCCAGGTCGCGCCAGCGACCCGCGATGGAGGTCCGGAGTCGCGGGGCCGTGAGCGCGAGGAGCCACCGGATGTCGGCGGGGAGGACGAAGTGCCAGGTGGGCCGGAGCACGTGGGTGCGCACGATCGCCCCCGCATCGAAGAGCCGGTGGACGTCGGCGACGGTGGCGTTGCCCGTGCGCTGGCCGAGTGCCCAGGCCGCCGCCGGGTAGTCCTGCGCCTGCACCGCGCACAGCCAGCCCACCACCTCGTCGGCTGAGCCCAGTGGATTGCCGGCCAGCCGCTGATTGCCGAGGCGCCGGGCGGCGATGTCCATCACCCGAACTCTATGCAGAGGGCACGCAGAGCCGGTGAGGCGGCATGCTTGGCAGGTGGCCGACCAGCCTGATCCCCCACCTCCGGATGTCGAGGCCGAAGCGCAGCGGCGTCTCCGGCGCAATGTGCGCCTGGTCGGCACCCTGCTGGGCGAGACCCTCGCCGGGCAGGAGGGTGAGCCGCTGCTCCAGCTCGAGGAGGAGGTCCGGGCCAAGACCAAGCAGCTCCGCGACCGCCACGACGAGGCGGTCAGCCAGGCGCTCGACCGCCAGCTCAGCGAGATCGACGTCAGCACGGCCACCCGGCTGATCCGAGCCTTCTCCCTCTACTTCCAGCTGGTCAACGTGGCCGAGCTGGAGCACCGGGTGCAGGTGATCCGCGGCATTCAGGCGGTCCCGGCCGGAGGGGTCGCCTCCCCGGGAACGTTCCACGACCTCTTCACCCGCGCCGCCCACGCCGAGGGCGGGCGGGAGCGGTTGCTCACCGCGCTCGTGGAGCTGGACGTCGTGCCGGTGGTCACCGCCCACCCCACCGAGGCGGTGCGCCGCTCCGTCCTCGATCACGTCAACGGTGTTGCCATGGCCCTGGACGCGCTCGACGGTCCCGCGCCCGGCTCCCCTCGCCACACGGCACTCATCGACTCCATGCGGCGTCACATGGAGCTGCTCTGGCAGACCGAGGAGCTCCGCACCGTGCGCCCCACCGTCCTCGACGAGGCCCGGGACATCCGCTTCCACCTCGACCTGCTGATGGACGTCATTCCCGCGGTCCACGCCGAGCTGGATCGGCGCTGGACCGAGGTCTTCGGCGGGCCACCTCCGCCCTTCCACCCCTTCCTCCGGCTCGGCTCCTGGGTCGGCGGCGACCAGGACGGCAACCCCCATGCCCGAGCCCGGACGCTCCGGGACGCCCTGCGCGCCCAGAAGCAGATGGTTCTCACCCGCTACCGCGACTCGGTGCATGCGATCTCCGTCCAGTACAGCCAGTCCACCCGCTGGACCGGAGCCGACGCGGAGCTGGCGGCTTCCATCGCCGACGACGAGGCGCGGATGCCGGAGGCGGTGCACGACCTGGGGGACCGCAATCTCGGTGAGCCCTACCGGCGCAAGCTGACCCTGGTCCATCACCGCCTGGAGGCCTCCCTCGCCTACCTGCAAGGGGTCCGTGCGGCCGAGCGCCCCTACTCCACGGCGCAGGAGCTGCTCGACGACCTCGACCTGGTCGACGCCGCCCTGCGCCGTCAGCGCGGCGCCCTCTTCGCCGACGGCGGCCTGCTGGAGCTGCGACGCCAGGTGGGTGCCTTCGACTTCTACGGGTACGCGATCGACGTCCGGCTGCACGCCTCCCGTCTGCGCGAGGTCGCCTCGACGATCCTGCGCCAGTGCGGCCAGCTGGACCGCAGCCTCGACGACCTCGACGAGGACGCCGCGGTCGAGCTGCTCGCACGCGCCATGCAGCAGCGCGGGCCGCACATCGGCACCTTGGCCCTCAGCGCCGACGACCGCGACCTCCTCGACACCCTGGTGGAGATGGGCCGCGCCCAGCGCTCGATCTCCCCCCACTCGACCGAGAGCGTGGTGATCTCGATGACCCACTCGCCGGTCGAGGTGATGGCAGGGATGTGGCTCGCCTCCCTGGTCGGGCTGGTCTCCTGGTCCTTCGGCAGCGTGCACACCAGCCGATTTGACCTCGTGCCCCTGATGGAGACGATCGCCGGTCTGCGCTCCGCCCCGCGGGTGCTGCGCCGCCTGCTCGCCCAGCCCGAGTACGCCGAGCAGGTGCGGGCCCGCGGCAACATCCAGGAGGTGATGCTCGGATACAGCGACAGCAGCAAGGACGGCGGCTACCTCGCCGCCCAGTGGTCGCTGTACGTCGCCCACCGCCAGCTCGCGCGGGTCTGCGACGAGGCGGGCGTGCACCTCCGCCTCTTCCACGGCCGGGGCGGCACGGTGTCGCGCGGGGGAGGGCCCACCCACGAGGCGCTCCTCTCCCAACCGCCGGGGGCGGTGCGCGGCCGGGTCCGGCTGACCGAGCAGGGCGAGATCCTTCACTACCGCTACTCGCGCGAGGAGGTGGCCCAGAACCACCTGGAGCTGGTTGCCGCGGCGGTCTGGGAGGCGAGCTCGCTGCAGACCCCGCTCCCCTTGGAGCAGGAGGCGGTCTGGGAGACGGCGATGGCGCGCATCGCGGCCGACAGCTACCGGCGCTACCGGGCCTTCGTGTACACGGATGAATTCGAGCGTTTCTTCACCGAGGTGACGCCGATCGGCGAGCTGGGGCAGCTCAACATCGGCTCCCGGCCGGTGAGCCGCGGGGAGTCCACGCGGATCGCCGAGTTGCGGGCGATCCCGTGGGTGTTCGCGTGGAACCAGACCCGGCTGATGCTGCCCACCTGGTACGGGGTGGGTGGGTCGCTGGTGGCCTTCGCCGAGGACCTGCCCGTTGATGCCGAAGATGACCGCAACGCGCCACCGCCCAGTGATGTCGAGGGACCGCTGCCGGCGGCGGGGACGGCGCGCTGGAAGCTGCTCCACCAGATGTACCGGCGCTGGCCGTTCTTTCGCGCCCTGATCGGCAACCTGGAGATGACCCTGGCCAAGACCGACATGGGGGTGGCGAGCCGCTACTTCGAGCTGGTCCGGGACCCCGGGCTGCGCGAGCGGATGTGGGTGGATGTGACCGCCGAGCACGCGCGGACGCTCCAGGCGGTGCTCCACATCACCGGCAAGCGCACCCTGCTGGCCGACCAGCCGCTCCTCCAGGAGACGCTCCGGCTCCGCGACCCCTACATCGACCCCCTCTCCGTCCTCCAGGCCCAGATGCTGGCCCGTTACCGGGCCCTGGACGAGGCCGACCCGCAGCGCGCAGCTCTGCTGGAGGCGATCCTGCGGAGCGTCAACGGGATCGCCGCGGGCTTGCAGAACACCGGCTGACGAGTACGCTGTCGTGACGATGGAGCGAAGGGAAGAGAGCATCTGGGGCCACGATGGGCACCGGTTCTCCGCCTCGCTCTCGCTTCCGGAGGGCGGGATGGGGCCGGGACTGGTGGTGGTCCAGGAGATATTCGGCCTCACCCCGTATGTCAAGGGCGTGTGCGACCGCCTTGCCGGCCTCGGCTACGTCGCGCTGGCACCCGACCTCTACTCGCGGTTGGAGCCCGACCTGGTGCTCGACGAGCACCTCCCCGAGAGCCTGCCGCGCGCCTTCCAGGCGATGCAGCGGCTGGACGTGCCTCAGGCGGCCGACGACGCGGCGGCCACCCTGGAGCATCTGCGGAGCATTCCCGAGACCCGCGACCACCGGGTTGGGATCATCGGATTCTGCCTGGGTGGCGGCATCGCCTACATGGTGGCGGCAGCGTCCGACCCCGCGGTCGCCGTCTGCTACTACGGGTCGGCCATCCCCGGCGCCCTCGAGCTGGCTCCCAAGATCACCTGCCCGATCCTCTTCCACTTCGGCGAGGACGACACCTACATCAACACCGCTCAGCGCCGGGCGGTGGCCCACGAGTTCGCCGGCCGCCGCCACGTGGAGCTGCACCTCCACCCCCACGCCGGCCACGCCTTTGACAACCACGACTCGGCGATGTTCTCCCGACCCCAGGCCGCAGCCCGGGCCTGGGAGCAGACCGCGGCCTTCCTGGAGTACCACCTGCCTCCCCGGGGGTGACTTTGTCCGTCCGATGTCCGGCGATCGCCCCGACCATGACCGGGGCGATCTTCAGGGGACGGAGGACATGCGGTGGCACCAGCGGCGGGACAGGGCGCATCGGGCAGCAGCGCCACCCTGTACGTCGGCAGCATCACCTCCTTCAACGACCTCTCGGACGCGTTCCAGCGGGCGCGCGGCCAGCTCGTCAACGCCGCTGCCGACCTCGGGGCGCACGGCTCGGCCGCCGGCGACCCCTTTGGCCACGCCTCGTCTGACACCGCCTACGGGGAGGTGCTCCGGGAGACGCTGACCGCCCTGGACAACCTCGGCGACGGCCTGCAGACGCTGGGACGGCGGGTCGAGGAAGCCGGAGCCGTGCTCGTGGCCGCCGAGCAGAGCATCGCGCGGTCGATGACGCCCTGAGAGGGAGGGGAATCCACTCATGGGCCTTCCCGGCTGGATGCCCGGCCGGCCGGGCGGCGACCCGCAGCGGCTCACCCGGATGGCAGCTGCCTGGGAGGCCGTCGACACGGCCCTGCAGGCTGCCGAGCGGCAGCTCGCCCCACAGGCCGAGGACATCTCGCCCTGGTGGCGGGGGCAGGCGGCCGGCGCCTACACGGCGGCCTGGTACGAGTACTCGGCCGGCCTGGCCCCGCTCCACCAGCAGCTCCAGGCGGTGGCGGGGGCCCTGCACGTGGCCTCCTTCGCGATCTGCAGCGCCCAGATGCAGTACGACCAGGCCGTCGAGGAGGTGATGGCCGGGGCCGCGGTCCTGACCGGCGCGGCCCTCTTCACCTTTGGCCTGTCGGAGGCCGGTGAGGCGGGGATCCTGGCGTCGGCCAGCGCCACCATCACGGAGCTTCTCGCAAGCCTGGCCGAGGCATTGGCGGAGATCGCCGCCTCCATCGGCGAGGCGCTCGCCGCCATGGCCCGGATCGCGGCCCAGCTGCTGCTGCCGCTTGGTGGAGGTGCGGGAACAGGTGGCGGGATGGCATTGGCCCTTGCCGGCGGCGGCACCCTGACCGTCACCACCACCACGGCCGGCACCGGGCTGGCGGTCAGCGGGACGGTCGTTGCCGCCGGCGCCGTCGCGATCGACGCCCTGCTGGCCAAGGCGCTCGGCGGTGGCGGTGGGCATCTCAGCGCCGGGGGTGGGGGGAGCGGTAGCGAGGTCAACCCGCGAGATCAGGTCCCGCGCAGGTATGAGGCCGACACGAAATCCCTCAACCACTTCGCGTCGAGGCACGGCAACGCCTTCGGCCTCCCGCAGACGACGCCGACCGTCGCCGGGCGTGCGGCCATCAGCGACTACATCCGGGACTGGATCATGGACCCGGCCCACGAGCAGATCGTGGGCACCTTCCAGCGACAGCCCGCCATCATCTACCTTGACCCGGGCACGGGCCAAGTGATGTTCACGTATCCTGACGGTCAGTTCTGGAGCGGGTTTCAGCTGGGCAAAACTCAGCTCAGCAGCCTGCTCACCACGGGAGGGTTCGCGTGACTCCGGGGATCGGCGAGTTTCGTCAAACCATGCTCGACTTCGTCGATGGCCGTATCGCCGTCGGTGAATTCGACAGTGTCTACGTGAAGATGTGGGAGGAGCGGCGAGACCACGACTGGGCTGTCCTTGACGCGGAACATCCCCGGGCGCACCACCTCATACGTGAGAATCGCGCGGAATGGGACCGCATCAACGCCGAGCTGACCCACAAGGGCGAGTTGCTCCCCGACGACATCCAGACGGCGCTGGACCACATTTACACCGACCTCGATGTCCTCGATCAACGACCGTACGGGATCACGGTGGATCAGCTGCGCGAGGATTGCCGGCAGGCAATCACCCAGCTCGACGAACTGGGGCACGCGGCGCCCTCATCGGATGAGCGCACCGGAGATGGGGGTGCCTAGCTACGCGTGGCACCCCGGCGCCTTGGGCCGATGCAAGCAATGTGCTAGCATGGCCGAATGAAGACCCTCTACCTGCGCAACGTCCCCGACGAGGTGGCGAGCCGGCTTCAGGGGATGGCGAACCGAGCCGGGCTGTCACTCACGGCGTTCGCCGTCCGTCAGCTGGCCGCCGTGGCGCGGCAGTCGGACAACGCCGCGCTGCTCGCTGAGTTGCCCGACCTCGGCTTCTCGGCCGACCTCGTACTCAACGATCTCGATGCGGGCCGGGACGCACGGTGATCGTGGTGGATGCGTCAGCCGCAGTTCTGGCCCTGGTCAACGCCGGCGACGCTCGCCGCCGTCTCCAGGTCGAGGAGCTCCATGCGCCGGGGCTGGTCGACTCCGAAGTGGTTCACGTCATCCGCCGTCAGGAGAGGGCCGGCATGCTCGGCTCGACGGAGGCCGCACGTGTGATCGACACGTGGCGCCGCCTCGGGATCCGCCGTCACTCGGTCCAAGGACAGATCGAACGGATATGGGAGCTGCGCCACAACCTCACGGGTTATGACGCGACGTACGTAGCCCTCGCGGAAGGTTTGGGATGCGAGCTCGTCACTGCAGACCGAAGGCTGACGGGCACGCCGAAGCTCAGCTGTCCGGTGACCCTGGTCACGTCGTAGGCGCGGACACACCGCAAGGGCACTTCGACTGTCCGTTCGCTGTCTGTCTGCACTCCGTAGGCTCGGGCCGTCCGTGATGACCCAGCAGGACCCTGGGTCATCTCAGTACACTGCCGATCGCATCACCTGCATCTTGGGAAGGAAGGACTGTGGGCACCTCTCTCCCCTGCCCGTCTGGATCTTCGAGCCGGCCCTGTCTGGCTCGCTTGCGCCGATGGCTCGCGACCCTCACGCTGCTGGCCAGCCTGGCAGCCGGGTGTGGCACTGGGGCCCACGCAACCGCCGGCACGTCGACCGCCTCGCCGATCACCTCCAGCACCACGCGCGCGACCGGGGCGAACCCCAGCGCGACGGCGAGTGCGGGCGTGATTGCCACTTCCTACTGCGACGAACAGGACACCACGATCCCGGGAGCCGCGGCGTTTCTCTCTGATCAGGGGCCACGGCCGACCAACCTCACGGCCGTCCAGGAGGCCTGGTTCGATATGGAGGCCACGATGGTTCCGGCGTGCTCTGAGATCGTGCCCGAACCACCGGCGGTCACCATGCAGAACCTGACCAACGGTCAGCTGAGCAGCGCCGAGTTCCAGACCTGGGTGACCGAGGATGAGATGTGGTGGACCCTCGCCGAGTGGGCTGGCCAGCACGACCAACCCGACTTTGTCACCGACTTCTTGTACGGGGGGAGTGGCAACACGTTTACCAGCTTCCTTCGCGCTGGAGGCAAGGTGGTGGACAGCCAGACCTGCGAGTACGCGTTGAAGTACGACGCGGTGGCGGTGACGGCTGAGCAGATGTCGGATCTCACCGTGAACCGTTTGACGAACGCCGGCGTCGTCTTCGTCGGAGCCGCTATCGGGCCCTGCACAAGTACATGGACGGCGTCGGACGGCACCGTCACGAACAAGGGCCTAGCTGCCGGGCAAGAGGGACGGGAGCTTGACGTTACGACGACACACACCAACGCCGCGCTCGGCCAGTATCTAGTTGTCAATGACAGTTGGGATCAAGGCGACGACGCGACTGCGGATTCGATCTTCAGTCTAGTTGGGATCTGAAGGATTGGGCCGCCGCAGGTTACTCGCGGTACTCTGTGCGCTGAGCGCGATTGTCGTGAGCACCGGGGCCACGGCGGTGCTCGCCTACTCCGGGAATGGGGTGACCGCCAACTGTCAGCCTGCCGCGGGACTGAGCCTGGCGATCGGAAAACCTCCACAGCCGGGGCCTGCTGGTAGCGTCGCCGCCGATGGCAGCCTCACCCTCTACTGCCGGACCACGGGTACCAACTCGCGAGACGGGATCTATACCCCCGGGACCAACCCGCCGCCTCCCAAAGCCGGCACGCCCTGCAGCGTGAACATCGGCTACGAAGGCGCTCAGGTGCTTGGCCAATCGTTTCTGGAGTCCGAGTACCTGCCCGGCGCGGTGACGGTCTTCCCGTTCGCTCTTTGGACCGGGACCATCAATGCCGACATCGTGCCTTCATCGGGCTCCTTCGGCGACCTCTGGGGGAGTGTGGCCGACACGGCACCGGCGGCACTCGGGGTCAATTGGGCAGCCGCCTCCCAGTACGGACCCGCCCCACCCAGCGCTCTACCCGACTCAGGGCTCGCCACGGGGGGGTTCATCATGTCTGGACTGGAGAACCAGACGCTCGTCGCCTCAGTGACGACCGAGCCCGGCGGCGATGGGGAATGGGAGAAGAGTTCCGGCGGCGAGTGGCTGTGCGACGGGCCGCGGCTCAGTCTCACCGTCCAGCCGGAGCCCGACGTGGCCACCCCGCCCTCCGAGACGCCACCAGTCGAAACCACCTGGGCAGTGCCGACCGTGCAGCAGGCAATGGCCGTGGCCGGTGTGACGGCTGGACAGGTGCAGACCAGCGCTCCGGACAACTACGTCGTCTTCGCGCCCACGACGTTCTGGATCACCCCGCAGCCCCAGGGGCCTGACGTCCCCCCCGTGGTCACGAACGTCATCGGTCCCCCCGACGCCAACGGCGAATCCATCGTCTACAGCTACTACCTGGCCGTGGAGCCGTCCGACACGATCAACTGGACCTTCGGGGACGGCACGACCGGCACGTCCCAGGCGGAGAGCTCGGGACCGGGGGAAGCTGGGATCACCCACTACTACAAGCAGATCAGCGGTGAGGGGGCACTGCCAGCCGCCGGTTCGACCGTCTCGGCGGCCCAGGACGTGACCGTGACCGCCTTCGTGGGCTGGATTGACGGCACCAACACCGCCTATTACGAATGCGTCACTCCCGACGGCGGGGTTGACGGCATCAACCACAACACCCAGGCCCAGGCGATAACCGCCTGCAGCATCACCTACCCCGACGCGCTCGTCGACGCCGCCCTCCCGGCCAAGCCCGTCTACCAGGTCCGGACCGTCCCGGTGGCGTGACGTGCTGGGGGGGCGACCGCGACAACCCCACCGCGGTGGGCAGGCCACTGTGGAGTTTGCTCTCGTCTTTGGCGTGTTTCTCCTGGCACTGATGGCGATCCTCGACACCTGGATCTGGACCATCGAGACCGATGCCGCGGATGCATCCGTCGAACAGGGCATCGGGGTTGCGATGTCGGCCCAGGGCTCCGCAACCAGCCTCACTCCCGCGCTCACCGATGTGTACGCGAACGTCCTTCCGCTCCTGCAGCAACCGATGCTCGGGACGACCGTGGAGAACTGGTACGCGTCCAACCTCGCCGCGCTGCGCGGCGAGATCGGACCGAACGCATGCCCGACCGCCGACCAGGTGGCCGACTACTTCAACGATCTCCACTCGGGCTATGACGGAGTCGGGCACGTCGTCGTCTGCGCCGCCGACGACGGCGATGGCCACGTCACGGTGGCGATCACCGGCTATGCCCTCTCCATGGTGCCGCCCGGCTTCGGGCCCTTCAACTGGCGCGGTTGGGGCCTCCCGATCTCAGAGACGGCCTCCGTCAACGTGGGCACGTATTCGCCATGAGAACCCGGCCCAGTTGGCGCCGCGGCCAGCGAGCACAGGCCGCCCTCGAGATGGCCCTGGTGCTCCCCGTCATGATCGTCATCGTCTGTGGATTCGTGGGGATGATGCTCGAGCTCAGGGCGGAGAACGAATTCCAGACGGCGGTCGATCTCTCGGCTCAGGCAGCGCTGGTGCCTCCACTCGGAGATCAGACCGCCAGCCAGGCCGATTCCGCCTATGCCTTCTTGCACACTCTCAACCCGAGCGGCAGTGAGAGCGGCTACCTGACCGTGACCACACCGATCACCTGCACAGGCCCCTACCTCGAGGGGGAGATCGACCTCAGCGCCAGGGGCATCCCGGCCCCCGTCACCTGCACCGCCCAGGCCACGCTCAACTTCTCCGCAACCCCGATCAGCGTCTTCTGGTTCTGGTCGATCCAGCTCAGTGCCACAGCGGACGCGTATCCGCCCCAGTACCGGCAGTGCCAGACCACGTCGGGCTCGACCAGTCCCTTCCAATGCTGAGTCGCCGCCAGAGCCGGATCCGAGAGCACGGCCAGATCCTGGTGATGTTCGCCTTCTCGATGCTCTTCCTCATCGTGGGCATGATCGCCGTGGCCGTGGATCTCTCCCAGCTGTACGAGGCGCACGTGCGCGCACAGGACGCCGCGGAGCAGGCGGCGGCGGCCGGAGCGAGCCAGGTCGACTACGTCGCCGCCGAGAGCAGCGTTGCCTCTCTCCTGCCGTCCTTTGCCTCGGTCTGCAGCGGTGCCGGCGACGCCTTCAGCGGCGTCGTGGGCTCGACGACGTGCACGAGCCCAGAGGGAACCGATGACGTGGTCGCGTCCGTCACGGTCCGAGCCTCGGTGGCTTTGCCACTCCCGTTCTTGGGCGGCACGTTCACCATCGCAACGACGTCCACCGCCGCGCCCGTGGTGGGCGGACTGGCGCCGGTGGGATAGACCTGGAGTCATCAGATCGCGGTGAGCGGCGTTCTCCCGGGGGCTCAAAACAGCGCCGACGCAGCGGCGAGGCACCTCTCCCATTGGGTCCGTCCCTGGCCGGGATAAGGTCCCGTACTCAGTTGGGCGGGCTGGGTGGAGTCGCACGTGCGATCACGGCCCGGTGCGAGGCCGGCACCAGCAATCCCAGAAGGCACGCCGCGGGCACCAGAGTGATGAAGACAGACCCCGGTAGCGTCGCGGAAAGAGCGCTCGAGAGCGACGACCATCCATGGGTCGGTACTAAGGCCAGCGCTCCGCTCGGGCCCCATATCGCCTCGGCGAGGCTGACACACCCCAGCAGCAGCAGCGCTGCCTGCAGCGCCACCACCACCCAGTACGCGGAAGGGCGGCGGGACGCAGCGACGGCTAGGCCGATCCAGAGCGCCATCGCCACAATCGCGACGACGACGAGCAGGATGAGCTGGGTCCAACTCAGGGTCGAACCGCCCCAAACACTGTTCCAGAAGAGCACGACCGCCACAGTGGGCGGCCCCAAGAGGCCCTCCAGCACCATGACGGAGCACGCGACCGTGAGGGGCCATGGCCGATCGGTCGCCAGTAGCCGGCCCGCACCGGGCAGCGGCCTCGGGCAGCCGGCACCTCACCCTCGTCCATGGGCGGTCTCTCGGTCACGGGCGCCTTTCCTGCTGGAGCTGGGCAGCTTCAGGCGGAGACCAGGAGCTGACAGGACGCGGCGTCAGGAGGGCGTGCGCGCTGCGGCGCCAGCGATCGAGGTCGCACAGGTTCGGGTAGCGCCGAGCCAAGGGTGCGGTGGAGCATGCAGCGGGCGCCACAAGACCCACCGCCACTCCTGTCTTGAGCCAGCTGTGGGCGTCGCTCGGCATCACCCGTTCAAGAGTCCACAAGAAACGCCATTCCACAACAGGACGTCAACAGCTGCGAGGATCGACGCAGCCCCGAATATCGCAATCGAGAGCAGAGCGGACGTCGTCAATCCAGTCCTGCGCAGAAGCTGGGTACCTTCCAGCCCTCGCTCCGTGCTTCTCGCCCACGCCACCACCCAGTACATACCCACCGCGGCGGCCACGATCACACCGATCGAGCACCAGACGGAACCGGGAGAAGGGGTGGAGCAGTCATAGCTCCTCTTCTCCCAGGGTAGGGCAAAGGTTATCGCCGACCCCAGAACGAGCACGGCCACGTCCACGGCGAGCGCGTGCGGACCATAGCGAAGCCAACGTACCCAGCCGCGCAGGACCTGCCGCATCCTGGTACCGACCCTCAGCCCATCAAGTGGACCAGCCGGTCGTGGAGCACCTCGACGAAGTCCTCGTGCTCGGGCTTCATGAGCACGCTGCGCAGGATGCGCACGTCCCTGCCCCCGGTCTCGATGTCCGGATGGCGGCGGTGGAGGCTCGCGGCGGTGACCCGCGCCACACTGACGTAGACGGGAGCCTCGTCCGCCATCGCGCGCTCGAAGAGGCTCTGGCTGGCGGCGTCGACGTCCGCCCCCGTCATCCCCTCCCTCCAGGGGAAGTAGCTGACGATGTCCAGCTCGGGCCCCTGGTAGAGGCGGAGGTGCTCCGACCCCCCGATCAGGCGCGCGAAGCTCACCGCGGCCCGGCGGCAGGCTCCGAGGATCGCCCCCAGCCCGTCCGGGGTGAGCGGGAAGAGCTGGAGGGTCGTCCAGAGCGCCGCGGCGGCGGCTCCGGCCCGGGAGCACTCCAGCGAGATCTCGCCGAGGTGCAGCTCCGAGGAGGTGAAGTAGGTGTAGGGGGAGTCGTGGACGTAGAAGCGGCCCACCGACGGATCGCGGAAGAGCACGCAGCCGCAGCCGTAGGGCTGGAGGCCGTGCTTGTGCGGATCGACCACGACCGAATCGCACTCCGCGATGGCCCGGAAGGGTGCGGCGGGGATGCCGCCCGACCCGTCCCAGCCGAGGATCGTGTAGAAGCCGCCGTAGGCGGCGTCGACATGAAGCCGAACCCCGTACCGCTCGCGCATCGAGAGCGCCTCGTCGATGGCATCGACCGCCCCCAACGCGGTGGTCCCGGCGGTGAGCACCACGGTGCCGATGGTGTCGGTCTTCAGCAGGTGCTCCAGGGCGCCGAGATCCATCCGCCCGCCCGCATCGGCGGGCACCTTGACCCCGCGGACGCCGAGCAACCGGCACATCCGCTCGTGGGTGTAGTGGGCCTCCTCACTGAAGGCGACGGCGGTCCCCGGCCTCAGCTCGCGGGCGACGAAGAGGGCCTCCAGGTTGGCGATGGTCCCGCTCGAGGTGAGGTGGCCGAGGAAGCCGGCTGGGTAGTGGAACATCGCGGCGATGGCCGCCACCGCCTCCCGCTCCAGCGCGGCGGTCGCCGGCCCCCCGTCGAGGGCATGATTGTTGGGATTGATGAGCATCGCCATCAGGTAGGCGGCAGCCGCCGCCGGATGGGGCGGCTTGAGCATCTGGCCGGCGTAGCTCGGGTGGAAGAAGGGGTAGTTGTCCCCCAGCCGCCGGCCCAGCTCCTCGAGAACCATGTGCGCGCGCTCCGAGCTGACGGACACGGAGGAGTGGGGGGTGACAGCGAGCCAGCCGGCCTCCCAGCGCCGCACCGCCTCGACGGCCTGCAGGCTGGCGGCGTCGAGGTCCATGGGAAGGGAAGTCTACCGGGGCCGGCCGGGATCACCCGCCGAGGGCGGCCTTCCGCGCTCGCGTCAGGGTGGCCGGTCGGCGCCAGGCGCCGACCGGCCGTCTCACTCCCCCCACCACCATTAGGAGGAGCGAGGAGGTGTGGCTACCGAACGCGGGTGACCAGCTCGGGGTCGTCCGCGGAGGGTTCCATGCACGGATGGCCGGCGCTCGGCCGACCGGGGAAGTGGACGGTGCCGGAGACGTCTGAGTCGGCACCGTGGAGGACAGGAGCGTCGTGCATACATCCTCCTTTTCCCGCCGATGCGGTTGGCAGATGGATCGCTGTCCCGCTTCGCTTTTCGCGGCCGGGGGGCACCTTGGCCGCACGCATCTTGGGGACAGCGGCATCGTCGATTACGCGCGAATCCCAGCCACGTGTCAATCACCCCCACGGGTGATTTCGAAACCAGCTCGCACGCGCGATGTCCCACGCGAGGTGCCACATGGTCATGTCTGGCGCTCTTCGCGATGCCGGGATGAGGCGGACCTCAGACGGCGCCGAGCCGCCACGGGCCAGACGGCGGGCGGAGCCGGGAGACGGACCGCTTGACCAGATTCGGCAACATGCTATAGTGCATTACGCAATATGTCGACACGCATCAACAGGCCGCCCCAGGGGACCATCGCCCTGACCGCGCTCGCCCTGCTCACCGAGCAACCCCTCCACCCGTACGAGATGCAGCGGCTGATGCACGACCGGCGCAAGGACTACGCCGAGGGCAAGATGCGGGCCCTCTACCGGGCCATCGAGGAGCTCGAGGCGGCCGGCTGGATCGAGCCGGCGGAGACGACCCGCGAGGGACGTCGCCCCGAGCGGACCGTGTACAGGATCACCCCGGAGGGGCACGAGGCGCTCGAGGATTGGCTCCAGGACGTCCTGGAGCGGCCGGCCCGCGAACACCTGGTGTTCACCGCCGGTGTCGGCCTCCTGGCCTACCTCCCCCTGGACCGCGCCCTGGATGCTCTCCAGCACCGGGCTGTGGAGCTCCGCGCCGAGCTGGCCGCCCGCGCCGAGGCGTCCGCCGCCCTCACCCAGGAGATGCACCTCCCGCGGGTCGTCCTGCTCGAGGACGAGCACGAGCGGGCTCTGCGGGAAGCCGAGCTGCGCTGGGTGCTGTCGCTGGTGGAGGACATGCGCGCGGGCCGCCTCACCTGGGACGAGGAGAGCCTGCGCGCCCAGTTTGAGCTCATGCACGATCATGAGATGGCGCGACGACGACACCATCGCGGGCCGGTCCCCGAGCCCGAGCAGTCATAGACGTCCAGAGGGAGAGCCCACCGATGATTCATACGCGAGGCCTGCGCCGTACCTTCAAAGGCAGAAGGGGGGCGGTCGAGGCGGTTGCCGGCGTCGACCTGGACGTCGCGGGAGGCCAGACCTTCGGCTTCCTGGGGCCCAACGGGGCCGGCAAGACGACCACCCTCCGGATGCTCTCCACCCTCCTACCGGTCACGAGCGGCGAGGCCACGGTCGCCGGCTGCAACCTGCGCCACGAGCCCGCCAAGGTGCGCGAGCGGATCGGCTACGTGAGCCAGGAGGGCAGCAGCTACTCCGAGGTGACCGGCCGCCGGGAGCTGGTCATCCAGGGGCGCCTCTACGGGATGAACCGGACGACGGCCGACAAGAGAGCGGCGGAGCTCCTCGAGACCCTCGAGCTCACCGACTGCGGCGATCGCAAGACCAAGACCTACTCCGGGGGCCAGAAGCGCCGCCTCGACGTGGGCATCGGCCTCATGCACCTGCCCGACCTCCTCTTCCTGGACGAGCCGACCACCGGTCTCGATCCCCAGAGCCGGGCCCGGATGTGGGACGAGGTGCGAAGGCTGCGCGAATCAGGCACCACCGTCTTCCTCACCACCCACTACCTGGAGGAGGCCGACGCGCTCTGCGACCGCATCGCCATCATCGACCACGGGAAGATCGTCGCCGAGGGCACGCCCGAGGAGCTCAAACGGGAGGTTGCCGGCGACATCGTGCTGGTGGGTCCCGAGGGCCCGACCGACAGGGCGCGGGACGTCCTCAAGGGGCAGGCCTTCATCCGGGAGCTGACCGAGGAGGAGGGTGATCTCCGCCTCTACGTCGACCGCGGGGAGACCGCCATGCCGCAGATCATCCGGTTGCTCGACGGTGCGGGCATCAGTCTGGCCACCCTTTCGCTGCACCGTCCCTCGCTGGACGACGTGTTCTTCCGCAAAACCGGACGCTCGCTCCGCGAGACAGCGCCATGACCGAGACGTTTGCACACCAGATGGAGTACAGATCGTGAAGCTGCTGCGCGACACCTGGCTGATGTTTGTCCGCTACTTCCTCATCTTCATCGGCAACCCGGCGTGGGTGATCATCGGCGTCATCCAGCCCGTCCTCTACCTCCTCCTCTTCGCCCCCCTGCTCAAGTCGCTGGTACACATCCCGGGATTCCCGCCGGGCGGCGCCTACAACGTCTTCGTGCCCGGCCTGCTGATCCAGCTCGGCCTCTTCGGTGCGAGCGGCGTCGGCTTCGGCCTGATCGACGAGCTGCGCTCGGGCGTCATCGAGCGTTTCCGGGTTACCCCGGTCAGCCGCCTCGCCCTGCTGCTCGGCCGCGCCGGCCGCGACCTGCTCACCCTCCTCATCCAGTCGCTCATCCTGCTGCTGCTGGCCATCCCCTTTGGGCTCAAGCCGACCCTCATCGGCGTGGTGGTGATGCTCGGCCTGGTGGCCCTCATCGGGCTCGGGATGTCCTCGCTCGCCTATGCGGCTGCCCTCGCCCTCAAGGACGAGAACTCGTACGCGCCGCTCGTTTTCACGCTCTCACTCCCCCTGCTGCTCCTCAGCGGCGTCCTGCTCCCCCTGCAGCTGGCGCCCCAGTGGCTGCAGGACATCGGCAAGATCAACCCGCTCTCCTACGCCGTCACCGCCGCCCGTGACGTCTTCAACGGCAACGGCGGCTCCATCGACGTGTGGAAGGGACTGGCGATCATGGCGGCGCTGGCCATCGTCGGGGTCGCGATCGGCGCACGGAGGTTCTCCCGGGCTATCGCGTGACACGCCGAATTGGCGTTCGAGAAGAGCCGTCGGGCTGGTCCCAAGTCTTTCCTTGGCCTCCCAGGTAGTAAAGGATATCGGATATCCTTTACTTATTAGCCGGAAGAAAGCAAGGATAGGCGCCCTGTTCCAAGGAAAGGATGAGCGTTATCCTTTCCTTAAGGCCAATCCTAGGGAAAGGATGTGCGAGGCAGATACGAGCACCGGGTGTGGCAGTGGAACCCATCGATCTACGCCCCCTCCAAACACCGGAGGGGTTGCGAGTACGAAGCCTTTGTGCCTGAGCGGATCGCCGAGCTCGAGCCAGACCTGCCCGGTGCGGTGGCAGGAGTGGTCTCCGACGCGGAGGCGGCGATTGCCGAACTCAACCGCGGGGACAGGCTGGAGCTGCAGCCGCTGGCCCGTCTCCTCCTGAGGACCGAGTCCATAGCCTCCTCGAAGGTCGAGGGCATGCAGGTCGAGACACGGACGCTGGCTCGCGCCGAGGCCAAGCAGGAGGTCGGAAGGTCGATCGGGGCCGAGGCTGCCGGAATCCTGGCCAACATCGATGCCATGCAGCTGGCCATCGAGCGGGCGGTGGCAGCTGATGCCATCACGCAGGACGACCTCCTCGACATCCACCGCCGACTCCTGGCACGAGCTCCCAATGCCAGCGCCATGGCGGGCAGGTTCCGGCAGGGCCAGAACTGGATTGGGGGAAACGACTACAACCCATGCGGAGCAGACTTCGTCCCGCCACCGCCCGAGGAGATGCCCCCGCTCCTGGATGATCTCTGCCGTTTCGCCAACGACGATAGCCTGCCTCCACTGGTCCAGGCTGCAATCGCCCACGCGCAGTTCGAGACCATTCACCCGTTCGAGGACGGGAACGGGCGCACGGGCCGCGCACTCGTCCAGGTCATCCTGCGCCGGCGTGGACTGGCACCAACCTTCGTCCCACCGATCAGCGTCGCGCTGGCGAGAGACAAGGGGACGTACATCCGAGGCCTGACCGACTTCCGGGAAGGACTTCTCTCCCGCTGGATCGAGATGTTCGCGGCGGCCGCCGCTCGGGCGGCGACACTGGCCACGAGCTACGTGGCTTCGGTTGAGCTGCTGCAGGCGGGCTGGCGTGAACAAGTCCGATCGCGCTCGAATCCGCGGTCGGACGCTGCGGCGTGGGACCTGATCAGGGTCCTGCCGGCGCATCCCATCATCACGGTGGCGGTTGGGGTGGCGGCCACAGGCAGGAGCAAGCCGGCAATCTCCAATGGGATCAGCGAACTCCAGAGCGCCGGTGTTCTCACATCGCTGACCAGCTCGCCCCGGAACCGCGCCTGGGAAGCCGCCGGACTCCTGGATCTCGTCGAGGAGGTGGAATCCGGCGACTGGGAATGACCGACTCAGCTCACCTCAATGGGAGTCGTCGCCGTGCCCAGCACAGCGCCCGATGCCGACGTAACGGTGAAGACCACGGAGTAACTCCCGAGCGGAGCGGTCACACAGGAGCTGGGCAGAGGCGTCGGCGTTGGCTGTGCCGGCGGTAGGGTGCCAGGTGCCAAGGTCGCGACAGGGATCTGGGTCGGGGTGGTGTATGGGAAGGGACACATCCACACCGCGAAGGCGTACCAGGGAATCTCGGCCATCCCACCCGACGGCACCTGAACGGCTGCATACGCGTGGGACGCTCCCGACCACCACGACACCGGCTGTCCCGAGGGATCCAGGATCGTGAACTCTCCGGTCAGAGCGGGCACCGCGCACCCGCCCGCAAGGTCCAGATAGCCGGTGAACCCCATGTTATTGCCGGGCTGTGCGTCCGGCAAACTCGGATCGCTGTCGTAATTGGGGTCATCCACGTGCATGGCCTGCTCGTAGATGTGCGTCACGGGGGACGCGCAGTAGGTCGACCCCGGCTGCGGCGCGACCTGCGGGGGGGCGGAGATACCCGCGCCGTTGGCGGTGGGGGTGGAGGGCGCGGGGAGCGAGGAAGGCGGGCTGGACGGGGCGGGAGACGAGGAAGGCGGGGTGGAGGTGATCGGCGCGAGGGTCGACGTCGGTTCGGGCGAGCTCAACGTCGTGGTCGCTGCCTCCGCCTGGCTCGCCCGGGGAGCTGACGATCGGTGTTGTACCACGCTGATCGTGAGCACGCCCGCGAGGACGACAGCCAGGCAGAGAGATGCAAGCGCCTCTTTCCACCAACCCCTTCCCATGGGGGCGGATTGTCGCACGCGCCGCTGTCGGGTATCCACGTGTCCGCATGCGTCTGTCCCCCGCGGTTCCCCGAGGGGGTGCCGTCAGCGGCGGCGCAGGCTGCTGTCGGTGAGCTCCGGCGGGGCCCAGCCGGCGTCAGCGGGGTTGAGGTTGGTCCCCGGCGGCACGATCTCGTCGATGCGGTCGAGGGTGGCCTCGTCGAGGGTCACCTCGGCAGCGCCGAGCTGGCTCTCCAGGTGCTCCATGGTGCGGGGTCCGATGATCGCCGCGGTCACCGCCGGGTGGCGGATGACGAAGGCGAGGGCGAGGTGGATGAGGCTGATGCCCGCCTCGCCGGCGAGCTTGGTGAGTCCTTCGACGGCGTCGAGCTTGCGCTGGTTGACCGGAAGGGTCAGGTCGTAGCGCTGGGGCAGCCGGGTGGCTCGCATGCTCGTCGGCGCCGCTCCTCGGTGGTAGGCGCCGGAGAGGAACCCACCGGCGAGCGGGCTCCAGGGGATGACCCCCATCCCGTACTTCTTGCAGACGGGCAGCACCTCGGCCTCGACCCCGCGGACCAGCAGCGAGTACGGCGGCTGCTCACAGACGAAGCGCTCCCGACCGCGGCGCTCGGCGACCCACTGCGCCTCGACGATCTGCGACGCGGGAAAGGTGGAGCTGCCGAAGGCGCGGATCTTGCCGGCACGCTCCAGGTCGGTGAGCGCACCAAGGGTCTCGTCGATATCGCAGCTCGGGTCCGGCCGATGGATCTGGTAGAGGTCGATCCAGTCGGTCTGGAGGCGGCGCAGGCTCGCCTCGCACTCGCGGATGATCCAGCGCCGTGAGTTGCCCTGGGCGTTGGGGTCGTCGCCCATCTGGGCGTGCACCTTGGTGGCCAGCACCACCTGGTCCCGCCGTCCCTCGGCGAGAGCCTTGCCGACGATCTGCTCGGACTCCCCCTGCGAGTAGACGTCGGCGGTGTCGATGAAGTTGATCCCCGCATCGAGGGCGCGATGGATGATGCGGATCGAGTCGTCGTGGTCCGGGTTACCCCAGGCGCCGAACATCATGGCGCCGAGGCAGAGCGGGCTGACCTGAATCCCAGTGCGGCCGAGAGTGCGTTGCTGCATGCCAAAGACGATACGCGCCCGGTACTCTGCGCCGACCAGGCCCGGTCACCGTGAGAGGCTGCCAGCGGGGCAGGTCGTCGAGTGGGGCTTGCGCAGGCGCGAGATGCAATCGCGCCGAGCACGAGCAGCCGACGCCAAAGGCGTCGGACTGCGGTCCCCCGAGACGATGTGCCCCACCGGCAGCCCGCTCTTGCGAAAAGCTCGAGCACGAGGCGCGGACAGCAGAGCTGTCCGACGCCGGTCCCCCCGAGATGATGGGCCCCGCCGACACCCCGCCCTCGCGGTGACCCCCGACTACCCGAAAGCGTCCTCGCCGGTGATGGCCTTCCCCAGGATCAGGGTGTGGACCTCCTCGGTCCCCTCGTAGGTGAGCACCGCCTCAAGGTTTGCCATGTGGCGGGCGACCGGGTAGTCGAGGGTGAGCCCGTTGGCACCCAGGATGGTTCGCGCCGCGCGGGCGATCTCGATGGCGGTCCGGGTGTTTGCCCGCTTGGCGAGCGACACCTGGACGGTGTGGACGCGGCCGGCGTCCTTCAGGGTGCCGAGCCGGTGGGCCACCAGCCGTCCCTGAACCAGCCGGGTCGCCATCTCGGCGAGCTTGGCCTGGGTGAGCTGAAAGTGCGCGATCGGATGGCCGAAGGCCTCGCGGCTGCGGGCGTACTCGACGGCGGCCGTGAAACAGGCGCGAGCGGCGCCGAGCACACCCCAGGCGATGCCGAAGCGCGCCTCGTCGAGGCAGGCGAGCGCACCGCTCAGCCCGCGGGCCTCGGGCAGCATGGAGGCCTCCGGCACCCTCACCTCGTCGAGGATCAGCTCCGAGGTCACCGAGGCACGGAGGGAGAGCTTGCCCTCGATGTCGCGGGCCGAGAAGCCGGGCGTCCCCCGCTCCACCAGGAAGCCGCGGATGCCATCGTCGGTCTGCGCCCAGACCACGGCGATGTCGGCGAGCGAGCCGTTGGTGATCCACATCTTGGTCCCGGAGAGAACCCAGTCCCCGCCCTCGCGGCGTGCGTGGGTGCGCATCGCCCCGGGATCGCTGCCCGCGTCGGGTTCGGTCAGCCCGAAGCAGCCGATCGCCCTCCCCGCCGCCATCTCCGGGAGCCACCGCTCGCGCTGCTCGGAGCTACCGAAGCGGTGGATGGGGAACATCGCCAGCGATCCCTGCACCGAGACGAAGGAGCGCAGACCGCTGTCCCCGGCCTCCAGCTCCTCACAGGCCACCCCGTAGGCGACCGCCGAGGCGCCGGCGCAGCCGTACCCCTCGAGGTGCATGCCCAGCAGGCCCAGCTCGCCCAGCTCGGGGATCAGCTCGCGAGGGAAGCTCCCGGCCGCGAAGTGCTCACCGGCGTGGGGCAGGAAGCGCTCGCGCACAAAACCCCGCACCGTCAGCTGGACGAGCCGCTCCTCATCGCTCAAGAGCTGGTCGACGGCGTAGAGGTCGGCCGGGTCGAGGCGCGGCCGCGCCCCATCTCTAGCGCTGTCCGTCCCCATGCGCCCCATTGTCACATCAAGCGCCGGACTGCGAATGGGACGAGCGGGCCCGCGCCCGTCAGTGGCCCAGGCCCAGCTCGACCGCCTTGACCAGCAGCAGCAGCACGGCCACGAGGATGTAGGCACCCATCGCCGTCATCCCGATCCTGCGACCGCGCGACGGCACCGGCCGGGTGAGCAGGGCGATGGGCGGCATCCGCCAGGTGAACCGATCCTCCTTGGCCTTGGCCGTCACCGCCGGCGCCAGGCTGCCCCGGGTGGAGATGCCGATCCCGGCCAGCCCGACCACGAGGATGCCGCCGAAGAGGATCAGCAGGAAGGTGACACTGACGCCAGAGAAGATGGTGGAGAAGACGAGGATCAGGGAGAGCATCACCAGGATGGCGAGGATCACGGTCGCCAGCACGTTGAGCCACGGCTTGTTGACCCAGGGGCCGAGCACCGCGGAGTCGTTGCAGAGCAGGAGCAGGAAGAGGCTCGCACTGGGCAGCAGCGTGCCCGCCAGGGCCTGCACCGCGGTGGTGATCAGACCGAGCGGGGCGTGGGGGATGAGCACGATGCCCGCCGCCACCACGACGACGGCGGTGAACACGGCGTAGAAGGGTTTGGCCTCCCGCCAGGAGCGGTGCAGCGAGTGGCGGATCCCGAAGACGTCGCCGAACGCGTAGGAGGTCGCCAGGGTGACGGCGCTCGCGCCGATCACCGAGGCGTCGATGAGCAGCACCGAGAAGATGGCGCCGAGCGCGGAGCTGACGTGCTTGGCCAGCCCCTCGGCCACCGTCTGCGCATCGGCGAAATGGCCGGCGAGGAGCGTTCCATGAAACGCCGTTGCGGTCGTGATCATGATGGCCGCGGCGCCGATGACGACGACGAAGGCGCCCACCACGGTGTCGGTTCGCTCATACGCGATCCAGCGCGGGGTGATGCGCTTGTCGACGACGTTCGACTGCTGGAAGAAGAGCTGCCACGGGGCCACCGTCGTGCCCACGATGGCGACGATGAGCAGTGCGCCATTGGAGCTCAGCCCGCCCTGGATGCCCGGGATCAGGAAGCCGTGCAGGACCGGACCGAGGGTGGGATGGGCGAGCACCACCAGGGGGATCACCAGCGCGTTGCCCCCCAGGATGACGAACATCAGGCGTTCCCAGGTCGAGAACTTGCCGGTCACGGTGATGCCGATCAGGAAGATGGCGCCGATGGGGACGGCGATGTACGGGCTCACCCCGAAGTAGGCGGCGCCGAGACCGATGCCGATGAACTCGGTGGTGATGGTGAGGAAGTTGAGGAGGAAGAGGTCGCCGACCGAGAACCATCCCCAGAACTTCCCGAAGCGCTCAAAGATCAGCCGCCCGTGCCCGACCCCGGTGACCGCCCCGAGGCGGACCACCATCTCCTGGTTGACGATCAGCACCGGGATGAGCAGGACCAGCACCCAGAGCAGGCTGGTGCCGTAGTTCTGTCCCGCCTGGGCGTAGGTCGCGACGCCGCCGGCGTCGTTGTCGCCGACCATGACGATGAGCCCCGGTCCCATGATCACGGCCAGCGCGAGGAGCCGCCGCCGCCAGGTCCGCCGGCTGCCGTGCTCCTGCTCGTGGATGGTGCCGAAGGCCCCCTTGATGTCGCCGAGGTGAGCGTCGTCGAGGACCGCGCTCTTCCGCGCCTCTCCTGCGCTCCGGTGCCTCTCGTCGACCAAGCCGGACCTCCCGCTGCCGGATGGGGCAGCACAACTGAGCGGGCCCGCCGCTCAGGAGGTCACGACGCTGTCAGACCCCTGGGCTAACGTGCCTCTTTGCGCCGGCGCACCACCACGTCGCTGCTGACGTCGATGGAGCCCCGGACCGCCTACTATCGCCGTCTTCCATGGGCACCTCTGGCTGTTGACTGCCGGCGCCAGTCTACCAGGGGGCGGTGAGGCTCCCGACCCAGGTCCGGCAGGATCAGCGACCCTTATTCTCCGTCTCAGCCGTGATCGGCCTCGGAGCGGCGGCGCCAGGAGTCGGGGAGCATCGCCTCCAGCACGTCGTCCACCGAGATGACCCCGATGATGCGGCGGCCCTCGTCCACAACCGGGACGACGCTCAGGTTGAAGTCGGTCATCAGCCGGGCAACCTCGGGGAGGTCGTCCCCCGCCTCCAGCGCGGTGTCGCCCCGCTGCACCAGCTTGGCGACCCCGCCGTTGCCCCGGGCCTGGATCAGGCTCACCAGGGGGACGGCGCCGACCAGGCGGCCCGAGGCGTCCGTGACGAAGACGTCGGCGAGCACCTGGGGCGATAGCCCCGCAACTTTCACAGCGGCGAGCGCCTCGGTCACGGTTGCCGCCTCGGCCACCGCGACGAAATCGGGGCTCATCAACCCGCCCGCGCTCTCCGGGCTGTAGCTGAGCAGGGCCCGCACCTTGGCCTGCTTGGCGGGAGGGAGGAGGGCGAGGATGGCGGCACGCCGCGCCTGGTCGAGCTCGGTGATGAGGTCGGCGGCGTCGTCGGCGCCCATGCCGGCGAGCACCATGGCCGCCTCAGCGTCGGATCGCGCGTGGAGAAACTCGACCTGGTGCTCGGTGTTGAGCTCCTCGAAGACATCAGCCTCCAGCTCGGGATCGGCGTGGACGGCGGTGATGATCTCCTCCCCCTCCTCATGGGAGGCGCTCTCCACGATGTCGGCGATCTCGGCGGGGTGGAGGCGGCGCAGCCGGCGGATCGGCATGAGCAGCCGGGAGGTGGGGACGTGGCCGACAAAGGGCTCCACCTGAGCCCAGTCGACGAAGTAGCGGGCGTGGTGGCGGGGAGCGTTGAAGGGAGGAGGCAGCATCCGCCGCAGCGCTCCCCGGCGGCTGGAGTCGACGCCGGCCACCTTCCACCCGCCGCGCCCGGCGGTCAGCTGGATGTCGCCGGCGGTGATCAATCGTCCCGTCTCCACGCTGATCACCCGCCGTCCGAGCACGTCAGCGCGGAGCAGCACCTCACCCTGACGGCGTTCGAAGCGGAGCAGGCTGAGCGTCTCGCCGGTGAGCTGCACGCGCCCACCCGCCACCTCGCCGAGGCGATCGCGGGGGACGAAGAGCCGCCGGCCGGCAAGTCGCGCGATCAGCCCGGTCACGGGCGGATAGCCGCCCGCACCGAGACGGACGATCACGTCCTCGACTCGCCCGAGCGTCTCCCCAGCACGGTCGACGATCCGGCTGTGGGTGATCTCGGTGAGCCAGAGGCGCGCGACCCCCGACGGCGACGGCTCGGTGTCTGATGTGGTCATCTGACGGCCTACAGTCTGCCACGTCCCCCGACCCAAGGCGCCGAGACTGGCGCAGCGCTCCCCAGTCCCGCGCGCGGTCAGGTTTCGGGGATGACGCCGGCTTCGCGACCGCTGCTCAGGGAGCGCGGCCAGCTCACCCCCATGCTCGCCCCACCGCTCGGCGAGTCCCCGATCTGCCAGCGGCCCCCGGTGGCGGAGACGACGGAGTTGGCGATGGCCAGGCCGAGCCCCGCGCCGCCAGGCTGGTCGGTGGCACGCCGGAAGCGGTCGAAGATGTGCGCCCGCTCATCGACGGGGATGCCGGGACCGGAGTCGTCGACCGAGGTGCGTATCCGGTTGCCGTCGGGCCACACCGCGACGTCGATGCTCCCGCCCTCCGGCACGTACTTGGAGGCGTTGTCCAAGAGGACGCCCAGGAGGCGGTCGAGCCAGTCCGGCGGGGCGTGGACCACGAGCGGCTCGGGTGCCGTCCGAACCGTCAGCCGGACGCCCTTGGCCTCGGCGACGGCGGTGAACCGATCGGCCGCCATGTGGGCGAGGACGGCGAGGTCCACGTGCTCCGCCTGCGCGCGTTCACGGGTCGTGTCGAAGCGGGCCAGCCAGAGCAGGTCCTCGACCAGCCGGCGCATGCGGCCGCTCTCCCCCTGCACCCGCTGGAAGGCGGCGTGGTACCAGCCCACGTCGCGCGGTTGGGCGAGGGCGAGGGAGGTCTGGGCCTCGATCACCGAGAGCGGGGTGCGCAGCTCGTGAGAGGCGTCGGCGGTGAACTCCATCTGGCGAACACGAGCCTGCTCGATGGGGGCGGCCACCCGGCGGCCGATGGTGAGCGCACCGAGGAAGACGGCGAGCAGGAGGACCGGACCCACGATGGTCTCGGCCAGGATCAGGTTGCCCTCGGCGGAGCCGACCCCGCTCAGCGACTGACCGATGACCATCCGCACCAGCGTCACCGGCTCGTAGATGGGCAGATCGGTCACGGGATCGACGGCGACCTGGGCGTCGTAGTGGACCGCCGGGCTGATGTCCGTGCCGATCACCCGGAAGTCGTCGCCGCCGACGGAGACGGTCTGCGGCGTGGCTCCGACGCCCAGGGCGAACGCCGGGAGCTCGTTGCCGGTGGAGGTCGGGACCGTGCACGCCTGCAGCTGAGCCTGGGGGTCACAGACTATCTCGGTGCCGTCGGCCGCGACGAACCAGTACCAGAGCGGAGAGCTCGACGTCCCGGTGGATTGCGGGGTACCGCCGGCGGTGGAGGTGGCCAGGGCCTGGCTCAATTGGGCGTCGACCTCCGAGGCCTCCCGCGCGCTGACGATCAGGACCACCACCACCGCGATCACCAGGTAGACGGCGGCGACGATGGCGGTGCTGACCAGGGCGACCCGGGTGGCCGCCACCCGCACCCGGCGCAGCGCGTCCCGTCCGGCGTCGCCGGTGCCGGTGGCGGTCCCGCCGGAGAGCCGATCGAGGGCGCGACCGATCCCTGCGAGGGGCCCGAAGCTCACCCCGCCTCCTCGAGCCGGTATCCCGCGCCCCGCACCGTGACGATCCGGACGCCGGCGCTCGGGAGCTTGGCCCGGAGCCGGCTGAGCTGGACGTCGATGGCGTTGGAGCCGAGGGCGTCGGTCTCGTCCCGCCAGCCGTGCTCGGCGATCGCCTTGCGGTCGACGACCGCGGGAGACCGCCGCATCAGCAGCTCGAGGATGTTGTACTCGGTGGTGGTGAGGTTGACCGGGCGACCGAGGGCGGTCACCTCGCGGCGGAGCGGGTCGAGTGCCAGGCCGCCCCGGGTGATCACCGGTGCGTCCACCCCGCGGGGGCGGCGCTGGAGAGCCCGGATCCGGGCCAGCAGCTCGCTGAAGTCGAAGGGCTTGACCAGGTAGTCGTCGGCCCCGGCGTCGAGGCCCTCCACACGGTCGGGCGGGGTGTCCCGGGCGGTCAGCATCAGGATCGCGGTGGGCCGCTCGTGGCGGCGTGCCCAGCGGACCACGTCGATGCCGGCGCCGCCGGGCATCCGCCAGTCGATCACGGCGACGTCGTACTCGTAGAACTTGAGCTGGTCGATGGCGTCGTCGCCACGGCCGACGGCATCGACCTGGTAGCCGCCGTCCTCGAGGCCCTGGATCAGAACGGAACGGAGACCGGGATCGTCCTCGGCGACCAGGATTCGCATGGCATCAGTCTCGCGCAGCCGGGCCCCGAGCGCAGCCTCTCACCACCGGAGACTAGGAGCTGGTGGTCGTCGTGGTGGTGGTCCCGCCCCCACCACCTCCGAAGCCGCCGAATCCGCCGCCGCCGAAGCCACCGAACCCGCTCCCGCCCGTGAAGCAGCCGGACGGACCGGCGGGCTCGATGAGCAGGGAGCTGGCGGTCACCACACCCGAGGAGCTCTTGGGGCCGATGGCGGCGACGCAGGTGCCGGACGTCAGGTCGGAGACCGAACCCGCGGTCGTCGTGGAGACCGAGGCGGTGCTCGGTACCGTGATGCCCTGGCTGGAGCCACCGGTGGGCTGGACGGTCACCACGCCGCCGCTCACGGCGGTGACCACCCCCCGGACGCTCGCGAAGTCGAAGTTGAAACCACCGGAGGGTCGCGGAGCGAAGCTGAAGTCGGGTCGGCCGCCCGGGAAGCCGCCCGGATTGCCGCCCGCAAACGAGGTCGCCGGGCAGGAGCCGTTGACCTCCGGCGAGACCGTCACCCGGTTCGCAACGATGGTACCCGCGGCGTCGCTGCCGGTCGCGGTGATGCAGCTCCCGACCGCGATGTCGGAGACGCTGCCGGTCCCGGTCTGGCTGATGGGTGTCGAGCTGCTGAAGTCGACGGTCACGTCGCCGCTCGAGGTGTTGAGCACGAGGGTCGACCCGCTGAGGCTGACCACGCTCCCGTCGGTGAGGTTGCCATCCCGGAATCCGCCGTATCGGCCCGGCAAGGAGCTGCCCGTCGTGCCGCAGGCCGCGATCACGAGCGCCACGCCGGCGAGCGTCGCGACGGTGGCCACGCGCGCGCGCCAACGGCCAGCGGCCGGCCCGCGTTCCGCCGTGCCCCTCCGCGTCGCCAGCAACCTCTTCACCACTCCTCGGACCTCGACCGGTTCCCCGGAGCTTGGGGGTGGCGCCGGTCGCGATGCGCGGCCGGCACCACCCGGGGGGGAGGTCGTAGATCGGTAGCGAGCCCATTCCACCCCAGGCCACCTTTCGAATCCGTGATGCCGATCCATGTGAATCCGCGATGGCGCTTCAATGACGCCCGATAGCATGCGCATCGCCCTCATCGCCCCGCTCATCGCCCCGCTGCACGAGCCCCAGATGGGCGGCGTGCAGACCTTCCTGGTCGACCTGGCTCGGGGTCTCGCCGGGCGCGGACACGATGTCACCGTCTTTGCCGCCCGCGGCTCCCGGGTGGAGGGGGTGCGGGTCGTCGACACCGGGGTGGACTCCGCGCTGCTCGGCACCACCCTCTTCCGTCCGGAGGCCTCGGAAGCGATCCTGGATGCGCGGGGTGCCGCCGCCAGAGCCGCCGGGAAGACCGCCGCCGAGGCCGCCTTCGCCGCCACGGCAGCGCTCATCGGAGAGGACGAGCTCGAATTCGACCTCGTCCACAATCACGCCTTCGACGTCCCGGCGATCCGCCACGCCGCGAACCTCACCGCCCCGGTGCTCCACACCCTCCACATGCCCCCCGACCCCGGTATCGGCGCTGCCCTCACCGCCGCCCGCCGAAGCCCCCGCCCGCCGCTCGTCGCCGCGGTCTCGGAGGCCCAGGCGGCGTCCTGGCGCGACCTGGTGGAGATCGACGCCGTGCTCCGTCCCGGGATCCCGACGACGGTGATCCCGTGGTCCCCGATCCCGACCTCCGGCCGCCTCCTCTTCGCCGGCCGCCTCTCACCGGAGAAGGGGGCCCGGGAGGCGATCGTCATCGCCCGGGCGGCGGGGCGGCGCCTGCTCCTCTGCGGCCCCGCGTACGACCCAGAGTACGGCGCCCAGCTGCAGGCGCTCGACGACGGCCTCACCCTCGAGGTCCGCCCCGCCCTGGTGAGGTCCGCGCTCTGGGCGGAGATGGCCTCTGCCGCCGCCGTGCTCTGCCCGGCAGGATGGGACGAGCCCTTCGGCCTGGTGGCGGCAGAGGCCAACGCCTGCGGGACCCCGGTGGTGGGCTTCCGCAGGGGCGGCCTCTCCGAGGTGGTCGCCGATGGGGTCACGGGGATCCTGGTCGCGGCGGGCGACGTCGCCGGGGCGGCCGCGGGAGTGGGACGGGCGGATCAATTGAGCCGCCAATCCTGCCGCAGCCACGCCGAGCGTCACCTCGACCTGGAGGCGACCCTCGACGCCCACGAGCGAACCTACCGCCGGGCCGTCGGGAACCGAGGCTGAGGGGGTTCCGCCCGGATCTCAGGCCGCCGCGACCCGGTTGCGGCCCTCGGCCTTGGCGACGTAGAGGGCGTCGTCAGCCCGGTGGACGAGGACCTCGGCGTCCTCGGTCCCATTGGTGTGGCCGACGCTGACCGTGACCCGGATCTGGCTGCCGTCGTCGAGGGTGAAGGGCGCGGCCGCGATCACCTGCCGCAGCCGTTCGGCCATGACCCGGACCCCGTCGGGCGGAGTGTCGGTGAGCACCGCCAGGAACTCCTCGCCTCCCCAGCGCCCCAGGGCGTCCTCGGTGCGCATCGCCTGCTGGAGGCGCGCCGCGACCTCGCGGAGCACGGCGTCACCGGCGAGGTGACCGTGCTCGTCGTTGACGTCTTTGAAATGGTCGATGTCGACGATCAGGACGCCCACGCTGCGGTCGTGGCGCCGCGCGGCGCTGATCACCGAGCGCAGGTGCTCGTCGAGGTGGCGGCGGTTGTAGATGTTGGTCAGCATGTCGATGCGCGAGACCCGGTCCAGCTCGGCGTTGCGGGTGCGCAGCTCGTCCTGCAGCCACTTGGTCCGGAGTGCGGCACTCACCCGCGCCATCAGCTCATTGGCCTCGAAGGGCTTGCGCAGGTAGTCGTGGGCACCGAGCCGGAGCCCGTTCACAACGTCGGCGGTGTCGACTCGCCCGGTCAGGAAGACGACGGGGATGTCCTTGAGCTGGGGATCCGCCTTGAGCCGCTCCAGGGTGGCGTGGCCGTCGAGCACCGGCATCTCGACGTCGAGGAGGATGACGTCCGGGTGGTACTCGCGGCAGGCGTCGATCGCCTCCGCTCCGTTGACCGCCTCGACGACGGTGTGTCCATCGGTTTCGAGCTGGCGCCGGAGCACGGCCCGCACCACCATCGAGTCGTCGGCGACCAGGATCGTGCCGTTCACTGGAGCTCCTTGGCGAGCTGGTCGGCGTCGAGCACCAGGATCATCCGCTGCTCATCGGCCCGGATCACCCCGGAGACCACCGGGTTCTCCTGGCCGGAGGGCGGGGTGGTGATCGCGCTCTCCTCCACCCGGAGGATGCCGATGGCGCTCTCGACCACCAGGCCAAAGCGCTCGCCGCCGCCGTCCAGGACGAGGACATGCCCGGCGCCGTGGCCGAGCACGGAGAGCACGGTGAGGATCTCGTCCCCACGCCGGAGCACGCCGGCGATCCCGTCCTTGGGCACGGGCAGGGGGGTGATCCCGTAGGGCAGCCGCACCTCCTGGACCCGCTCGATGGGGACGGCCCACTCGCCGTCCATCGTCTCGAAGTGGACCAGTGTTCTCATGGCTCGGGTGTCCTCGTCAGCCGGTGGTCGATCATGCGGACCAGCTCCTCGATCTGGTAGCCCTCGAGGGCTACCTCGGCGGCCGCGGAGCTGCGGCCGAGAGCGGCCCTGGCGACGCTGAAGGCCCGGCGGGCCTGGCGCGATTCGCCCTGGAGCTCGAAGGCGAGGCCCAGCTGGAACTGGGCGATGGCATGGTCGGGGTCGAGGTACACGACCTTCCGGAGCGCGGCCACCGCGGCGGCCGCGTCGCCCGCCTGCAGACCGGCTTCGCCCGCAGCGAGGAGGGCCGCGATCGAGGGGTCGCCGCCGCACTCGTTCGTCACGGCCACCGGGAGTGGCGGCTGGGACGGCGCGGAGGCCACGTGCGGCGTGGAGACCGCGGAGGGAGCGTGGAGAGAGCCCAGCTTGGCCCCCGCGGGCACGGAGGGCCGGGAGCCTCCCCGGGCCTCGGCGTAGGTCGCGGCGGCCCGGACGCCGTTGCCGCGCCCGGCGTCCGGAGCCGGCACGGCTGAGACGTGAGACTTGGTCCGCTTGGAGGGGCCGCGCGAATGGCTCGGATAGTCGGGGGCGGGGAGGATCTGGGCGGCCGGGTCCGCCGGCACCGAGTCGGGCTGCCGGTACGCGAAGGCGGTGCCGACCCGCACCAGGTGAAAGCGCTCGGTGACCTGCCAGAGCGACTCCGAGTAGCCGAGGAAGACCCATCCGCGCGGGTCCATGGTGGTGCGGATCCGCTCCAAGGCGGCCAGCACGTCGGGGCGGTCGAAGTAGATGAGCACGTTGCGGCAGAAGACGACCTCCGCGCCCCGCGCCGGCGCCGGGGCCGGGTCGCGGATCAGGTTGTGCCGGAAGACGGTCACCTTCGACCGTAGCTCGGGGACGATCTCCCACTGGTCGCCGGCCCGGCGGAGGTACCGGCTGCGCTCCTTCTCGTCAAGCCCGGTGAGCTGCCGCTCCTCGTAACGCCCGCTGGCGGCCTGGCGGAGGGCACGGGAGGAGATGTCAGAGGCGACCACCTGCCACCTCGCGATGCCGCTGTCGGCCAGAATCATGGCGATGGTGTAGGGCTCCTGTCCCCAGGCACAGCCGGCGCTCCAGACGGTGAGCGGGGAGTGGAGGGTGGGCACGACGTCGCGCCGGAACGCGGCGACCTGGGCGGGGTCGCGGAAGAAGGAGGTCTCCTGGACGGTGAGCTCGTCGAGGCAGGCCTGGAGCGCCGGCCCCTCGGCGGCGATCTCCTCGACGATCGTGGAGTCCGGCACACCCCGCTGCTCCGCGGTGTGGTGGAGCCAGTAGTCGAGGCGATACCGCTGGGCGGGGTCCAGGCGCAGGCCGACGCTCCGTTCCACGAACTCACTGGCGGTATCGAGCAGGATCTCGCTGGTCATGCGGGCACCGCTACGCCGGCAGCGCGGAGCACCGCGGCGGCGATCTCGGAGAGGGGCAGCACCCAGGTGACACCGCCATTGTCATGGGCCGCCTTGGGCATCCCGTAGACGGCCGAGGACTCCTGATCCTGGGCGATGGTCGTCCCGCCGATCCGCCGGAGGGCAAGCAGCCCCGAGGCCCCGTCGTCCCCCATTCCGGTGAGGATCACGCCGATCCCGCGCTCGTCGCCGCAGTCGGCCATGCTGTGGAAGAGGACGTCGGCGGATGGGCGGTGGAGGGTCACTGGCTCGTCGAGAAGCGACAGCCGGTGGCCGCGCCGCACGATGGCGTGCAGCCCCGGCGGTGCCACGAGCACCATCCCGGGCCGGAGCGGGGCGCCGTCGACGGCGAGCTCGACCGGGAGCGCGGACTCGCGCCGCATCCAGCCGAGGAAGCCGTCCACGAAGCCGGACTGCAGGTGCTGGACGACGATGACGGGGCGCTGGAGCCCGCCCAGGCCGGCAAGAACCCGTGCCAGAGCGGGGGGGCCACCGGTGGAGGCCGCCAGTCCGACCACGCCATCGGAGCTGCGCCTCCCACCGGCGGCGGCGGGGCGGAGCTCCCGGACCGGCGGGCGCCGCAGCCGCTCGCGGCGGCGCTGCGAGAGGTGTCCCAGGGCACGAAGGCGCTTGCGCAGCTCGGCTCCGACGGCGACGTCCCACCTGGCCGGGTACGTCATGACCTCCACCGCGCCGGCGACGACCGCCGCCATCGAGGCGTCTCGCCGGTGGTCGGAGGGGACCATGAGCAGGATGGGCACGGGGGCGAGGGCGAGGATCTCCCGGACGAGGCCGGCGGCCTGGTCACTGTTGGAAAGCCCGGACATGTCGAGGCCCACGAGGTCGGGGTGATCCCGGTCGATGGAGGCGACGGCCTGGGCGGGGAGGACCTGAGCCACCACGCTGGCGTCACGGTCGGCCTCGACGGCCCGTGCGAGCTGTGTGGCCCAGGGACCCGTCTGCCCGCTGACGATCAGCACCCGCAGGATGTCCTTCGCCGGCACGGCGCTCACCTCACCGGCCCTTCGACGGCCGAAAGACCGGTCGCTACGGTGCCGCGCCCAGAGGCCCGCTTCAGCGCCCGCCGCATGGCGGCCTGCTCCAGCTCGCGCTCCCTGGCGGCCCGGCGCACGGCGCGGCTGATCGCGGCCCGCCTCAGGGCGCGGTCCTCGGATGGCTGGGTCACCGCTCCGCCCCCAGCAGCCGCTCCACCGCGGACAGCAGCGCCGACTGGTCAAAGCCGCTCTTCACGATGTAGCCGTCGGCGCCGCACTCCAGGCCGCGCCGGCGGTCCTCATCGCTTCCCCGGGAGGTGAGGATGATCACCGGCAGCGAGGCGAGACCGGGCTGCTTGCGGATTGCCTCGGTCAGCTCGAAGCCGTCCATCCTCGGCATCTGGACGTCGGTGAGGACCAGGTCGGGGCGCTCGTGGGAGATCTCCACGAGCGCCTCCTCGCCATTGACGGCCACCCGCACGCGATAGCCGGCGTTCTCGAAGATGGAGCGCTGCAGCTCGCGGACGGTCAGGGCGTCGTCGACCACCAGGATCGAGGCCGCACGCTGCGTGACGGCCTCCCCCTGTGCGACTCCGCTGGCGGCCTCCTGGGACCGGTCGCCGCTCTCCATGCGGCGGGCCCGCTCGATCAGACCCGCGGCCTCGAGCACCAGGAGGATGCTGCCATCGGGCTGGACGCCGGCCCCGGCCACCGCGGGCAACCGGGGGATCAGCTCGCCGAGGCCCTTGACGACGACGTCGCGCTGATCGACGAGGTCGTCGACCTTGAAGGCATGGCTCCGGGTGAGTCCGGCCAGGACGACGGCCGGACCTTCGGTGCCGTTGCCCGTGCCGAGCACGGAGGCGAGGCTGCTGATCGGCACCGGACGGCCGTCCAGCATGGTCATTGCCCGCCCGCCCACCGTCGCAGAGGGCTGAGGCGGCAGCACCGCACGGACCGAATGGAGCGGGATGGCGTAGGCCTGCCCGCCCGCATTGATGACCAGGCAGCGGAGCGTCGCCATCGTGATGGGCACGGCGATCCGGAACTCCGTGCCCATACCGGGGTCAGATCGGACCTCGATGCGCCCGCGCACCGCATTGAGACTGGCCCGGACAGCATCCAGCCCCACCCCGCGGCCGGACACGCCGGTGAGCTTGGTGGCGGTGGTGAGGCCCGATCGGAAGATGAGATAGAGGGCGGCCTCGTCGTCCATCTCCATGGCGGTGCGGTCGGTGCGACCCGCCGCCTCCCGAACCCGGGCGACGTCGATGCCCCGGCCGTCGTCGCTCACCGCGATGACCACCTCGGAGCCGAGCTGCATGGCGTGGAGCCGGATCGTCCCCTCGACCGGTTTGCCGTGAAGGCGTCGCTCGTCAGGGGACTCGACGCCATGGTCGACGGCATTTCGGACCAGATGGAGGAGGGGATCGGCGAGACGCTCCAGGACGCCGCGATCGATCTCGGCGTCCTCGCCCCGGGTCTCGAAGCGCACCTCCTTGCCGGTCTCCCGGGCCAGGTCGCGCACCGCCCGGCGGAGCCGGGGAGCGAGTGACATGACCGGGATCATCCGGGCGTGAAGGGCCAGCTCCTGCAGCTCGTTGAGGGAGCGGACCAGGTCGCGGTACTCGGTGAGACCGGAGGGATCGCGTTCCAGCCGCTCGAGGAGGGCACTCCCGAGGCGGAGGGTCGCGGCCGATGCCTCGCCGATCAGGCGGACCAGGTCGTCGATCCGGTGGACCGGGATCTGGAGCATCTCGGTCGCCGTGGCCCGGGCCGGCTCGGCGTGACCCGCGGCGCCGTCGGAGGCCCCGCTAATCTCCGCTGCCGCCCCGTACCCGGCAGGGTGCTCGCCCGCCGGTGCCGGCGGTGGAACCGGCTCAGAATCCGAGGGAGGCGCCGGAGGTGGCGCGGGCGGCCCTGAGGAGGCGGGCGCCGTCCGATCGGGCGCCGGGCCGCCGCCTGGCGCAGAGGGCGAGGGGGTGACCGGCGCGCTCGGGGCCGGGGCCATCCCTGCAGGTGGGGCTGCCGGCTCGGCGAGCCGGGAGGTGGTGCCCGCGACGGCCTTGTCCTCCACGACCGGAGGCCCCCCGACGGCGATGCGCAGCCGCTGCTCGGCCTCGAAGGCGACCTCCTCGTGCTCCTGGCCGGCGACCGCGAGAGGGATCAGGGTTCGGATCGCATCGACACCGGCGAGAACCGCGTCGATCAGGGCGGTGTCGACCCCGCGCCGCTCGCGGCGCACCTCTTCCAGAAGGTCCTCCAGCGCGTGCGCCACGCGGGCGACGTGAGGCATCCCGACCACCGCGGCGCCGCCCTTGATGGTGTGAGCCTCCCGGAAGAGGGACGCGACCACCTCGGGGTTGGCACCGCCCTTCTCCAGCTCGAGAAGCTCGTCGACCAGGGTGTCGAGGCGACCCTCCGCCTCGGTCGCGAAGAGGCGCTGGAAGTCGCCCTCCGAGAGCGACTCCTGAGGGCTCACTGCGAGATCCGAGCAGGGCTGAGGAGCACCGGGACGTCGAGGGCGACGGCCAACCGGGCGTCAGCGACCAGGTAGGTCTCGGTGGTCCCCTCCATGTCGGAATGGCCCACCGATTCGTTCAGTCGGACTGTCTGCGGCATGTCGGTGGCCACCAGGCCGGCCGTCCCGTGGGCGGTCTCGACCAGCACCGCGTAGGGCTCCTCCATGCATGCACGGAGGCCGAGCAGAAGGCCGGTGTCGAGGAGCGGGATGATGTCCCCGCGCACATTGAACACGCCACGCACCACCGGAGGCGAGGTGGGCAGCTGGGTCACCCGCGGCTCGACCACCACCTCGCGGACGGTCTCCAGCGCGATGGCGTACGTGTCGCTCCCCACCGGGATCAGCAGAGCGAGCTGTCCCGAAGCTATGCCGGGCGTGGTCGTGCCGGCCACCTCAGGCCCCTCTCCCCCCGGGTGGCGTGAGCCGCGGATTGGGCGGGTTGTGCACTGGACTGTTTCCCCGGGCGGCGCATCCCAGTCACCGAGTCCGATGCTGGGCCGGGCCATTCGAACGGCCGGATCATTTCACGGGCGCTGTGAAAAGATGGACACGGCCTGACGAGAGTCGGTGACAGGGGTGGACGGCGGGACGGGGCGGCGGACGGAGAATGGCTGACCTGGGGTGCGCTGGCGGCCCCCACGGGCACTGTCGACCTGGCAGTCAGCGCTCAGTCATCTGACCCAATCAGGGGGACCCGTTCCGACCCCTTCGGCGGATTTGACCGCCTCACCGGGGCTGATCGACAACAGTCACCGAAAGCCTGTCCGAACTGCAGTTGTGGTCGGGCGAGCGGGGCTGGAGGGGGAGCCGCCGCAGGCGCCGGCGGTGACCCGATGGCGCACACTGTCCAGGACCGGATCTGATCTCACGTTGATGGGGAGTCGAGGATGGCTGAGATCACCCTTTACGGAGCGCCGTGGTGCCCCGACTGCAAGCGGTCCAAGAAGTTCCTCGCCGAGCACCGGGTCCCCTTCGTCTGGGTCGACATCGACGATGACCCGGAGGGCCTCCGGTTTGTCGAGGAGCTGCAGAAGGGCGGCCGGACGATCCCCACCATCGTCTTCCCCGAGGGGGACCACCTGCTGGAGCCGTCGGACGGGGACCTGGCCCGGCGCCTCGGGCTCAAGCTGGAGGCGGATCGTGCCGCCTACGACCTCGCCATCGTGGGAGGGGGGCCGGCCGGACTCGCCGCCGCCATCTACGCGGCCCGCGAGGGGATCAGCGCCCTGGTCGTCGATCGCAGCGCGCTCGGCGGGCAGGCGGGCGTCACCGAGCGGGTGGACAACTACCCGGGCTTCCCGGAGGGGATCGGGGGCGCCGAGCTGGCCGAGAGGTTCGTGGCCCAGGCTCGGCGCTACGGGGTGGAGATGCTGGCGGCGGTCGCGGTCGAGGGGCTCGAGCCGGATGGGACGGACACTGTCCTGCGCCTGTCCGGAGGCCAGCGGGTCTGCGCCCAGGCGGTGCTGGTCGCGGCCGGCTCCTCCTACCGGCGGCTCGGCGTGCCCGGGGAGGCGGAGCTGATCGGCGCCGGCGTCCACTTCTGCGCCACCTGCGACGGCCCCTTCTACAGGGGCGCGGACGAGCTGCTGGTGGTGGGGGGCGGCAACTCCGGCCTCGAGGAGGGGATGTTCCTCAGCCAGTTCGCCGAGCGCATCCGGGTCGTGGAGTTCAACCCCGAGCTCAAGGCCTCCCAGCTCCTCCAGGACAAGGTCCGCTCAGACCCCAGGTTCACCGTCCACACCAACACCGAGGTCACGGAGCTGCGCGGCAGCCCGAGGCTGGAGGAGGTGGTCGCCCGCGACCGCCAGAGCGGTGAGGAGCTGCGCTGGCATCCGCGCGGAGCCTTCGTCTTCATCGGGTTGGACCCCAACACCGCCTTCCTCCAGGGGACGGTGGAGCTGGACCGGTGGGGGTTCGTCGTCACCGACGGCTACGCAACCTCCCAGCCGGGGGTGTTCTGCGCCGGCGACGTCCGGGCGGGGTCGACCAAGCAGCTCGGGTCCGCCGTCGGCGAGGGGATCGCCGCCCTGCTGGAGATCAGGCGGTACCTGGAGAAGAGCCGGCAGATCGCGCCCCACGCGGTGAACGCGTAGCGCGATCCTCCTCCGCCACCACCCACCGCAGCCGTTCCGGGTACCGTTCGCGACGTGCACGACCCCCGCTGCCGGACCCCGCGCTGATGCTGGGCCTGGTCTTTGATCCGCGGCCGGCGCGCCTCGCCGTCGCCGGGGCGCTCAGCCGCATCGATCCGCTCTGGGCTCTGCGCGGCTCCGGACCGCTCGGTCTGCGCAGGCTGCCCGACCCCCTGTCTCCCGGGCCTGGGTGGGTCGCCCTCGAGCCGATCTTCACCGGCGTGTGCGGCAGCGACGTCACTCAGGCCACCCTCCAGGCGGACTGGGACAACCCGCTCTCCGGCCTGGTCTCCTTCCCCCACGTCATGGGCCACGAGATCGTGGCCCGGGTCGCCGACCCCGCCGGGACCGACCTCTCGGGCGGGGAGACGGTGGTGGTCAACCCCTGGCTCGGATGCGCGGCGCGCGGGCTGCCGCCGTGCCCCGCCTGCACGGAGGGGATGCTCCCCCTCTGCGCCCACCAGGGAGAGCCCCTACCGGGCGTCTCGGGGAGCGGTATCCACACGGGAAACATTCGCGGGCTGCCGGGGGGGATGGGCACCCGGATGCACGCCCACCGCTCCCAGTTGCGCCGGCTGCCGGACGGGCTGGAGCCTCAGGCGGGGGTGCTCGCAGACCCGCTGGCGGTGGGCGCGCATGCGGCGGAGCAGGTCCTCGGCGGGGGGCGGGTCGAGCCGCCCGGCCTGGTCGTCGTGCTCGGCGCCGGCACCATCGGCCTGGGGGTCGCCGCCTCCCTGCGGCGGCTCGGCGCGGAACGGGTGGTGGTCAGCGCCGCCTGGCCGTACCAGCGGGCGCTGGTGGAAGCCCTCGGGGCGGGGACCGTCTCCCACCGCCCGGAGGTGGTGGTGCACCGCATCGCCGAGGCTGCCGGAGGCAGGCTGAGCAGACCGTGGCGTGGCCTCCCCTGGCTCATCACCGGCGGCGCCGCGGCCGTGGTCGACGCGGTGGGCAGCACCGCCACCGCCGAGCTGTCCCTGGCGATCGTCCGTCCCGGAGGGAGGGTGGTGCGTGTCGGGGTGGGCCGCGCCCGGCGCACCCAGGCGACCCTCACCTACTTCAAGGAGGTCACCGTCGTGGGGTCCAACGGATACCGCCGCGATGACATCGACACGGCGCTGGCCATGCTCGCTCACGGCGACGTCCCCTGGCGTGACTGGCTCACCCATCGCTTCCCCCTCGCAGCCTGGCGCGAGGCGTTCCGCACCGCCGCGCGACCCCAGGACCACGCGGCGGTCAAGGTCACCCTCGCCATCGGGGAGCCGGAGTGAGGGCGTAGGCTCAGGCGAAGTTGCGAGCACAGGCTCACGGCAGCCGATCCGAAACCTGGGAGACGTTCGATGCAGGAATGGAGTGGGGTCGCCGGCAAGCGGGTGATCATCACCGGCGCGACGGGCGGGATCGGGCTGGCAGCGGCACGGGAGCTGGCCCGCCGCGGCGCGCGGCTCTCGATCGTGGCCCGTAGCGAGTCGAGGGCGGCCGACGCGGTTGCCCAGATCACGGCCGCGGGTGGCCCCGCGACGGAGGTCGAGGTCCTCTATGCGGATCTCAGCTCGCAGGCGTCGATCCGCAAACTTGCCGCTGAGATCCTGGCCAAGCACCCCACGATCGACGTGCTGGCCAACAACGCCGGCGGCGTCAACAGCTCGCGGCGCCTCACCGAGGACGGCCTCGAGCTGACCTGGGCGGTGAACCACCTCGCCCCCTTCCTGCTCACCAACCTTCTCCTCGAGCGCATCAGGGCGAGCGCACCGGCTCGGATCATCACCACCAGCTCAGGGGCCCATCACGGCGCGCACATCCCCTTCGACGACGTCAACGCGGAGAGGGGATACCGGACGGGCGGCTTCTCCCGCTACGGGCAGTCCAAGCTGGCCAACATCCTCTTCACCACCGAGCTGGCGCGACGGCTGGAGGGAAGCGGCGTCACCGCCAACTGCTTCCACCCGGGATTCGTGGCGAGCGGTTTCAACCGCAACAACGGCGCGCTGATGGCCTTCGGCATGACGCTTGCGCGGCCCTTTGCGCGCAGCACCACGAAGGGCGCGGACACCCTGGTGTGGCTCGCCGACTCGCCCGACGTCTCCTCCGAGACGGGCGGGTACTTCACCAACCGCAAGCGCAAGCTGCCGAGCGCGGCGGGGCAGGACGCGGCGGCGGCGCGCCGGCTCTGGGAGCTCAGCGCGGAAGAGACCCACGTCGGGTGACCGCCGGCGCGTGACACCGACGATGCCCGCCTGGACGCGCGACCTGGCCACGATGGCGGGCACCCTGCGCCTCCGGGCCGCGGCGTTGCGCCCGGTCCCCGCCGCAGCGCCCGATCCCGGTGGTGTCTCGGTCAAGGTGCGCAATCCCGCTCCGATGAATCTCACCGGGCGCCTGCCCCTCAACAAGCTCTGCGAGCTGGAGGACTGGCACGATCCGCGTCGTGTCGCGGCGATCCGGCGCTGCCTCCCCTACCTCGTGGCCATGCGGCCGGACTTCCCCCTCCAGATGGAGCACCGCAAGCACTGGGAGTTCGCCCAGCTGCTCTGCGGCCTGGAGGAGCTCTCGGCCGTCGATCCCGGCAGCCTCGTGCTCTCCGTCGGTGCGGGCCACGAGGAGCCCGTCTATGAGCTGACCAACCACGTCCGCTGGGTCTTCGCCACCGACGTCTACGGCGGCACGCAGTTCGGGTCCCTGGAGGGCGACGGCCGGATGCTCGTCTCCCCCGACCGCTTTGCCCGCGCCCCGTACCAGCGCAACCGCCTCGTCTGCCAGTGGATGGACGGCCTGGATCTCCGCTACGAGGACGGCACCTTCGATGTCGCCTTCTCGCTCAGCTCCATCGAGCATTTCGGGGGCTTCCATGCCGCCCAGAAGGCGCTGCAGCAGATGGCGCGGGTGGTCAGGCCGGGTGGTGTCGTCGCCATCGCGACCGAATGCATCCTGAACGGCACCGCCGGGCATCGAGGCCGCGGTCTGGCCCTCTTCACCCCATCGGAGATCGCGGCACTGGCGCACTCGTGCTCGGAGCTGGAGCTGGTGGAGCCCATCGACTTCGGCATCAGCCCGGCGACCATGAGCAAGGTTCAGCCGCTCTCGGAAGCACTGATCGAGGCGCGGCGCCACCTCACCGACTACCCCGCCATCGTCTTCGAGCACCGGCGGCGGCAGTACACCTCGGTGTTCCTCTTCCTCCGCAAGCTGGGCGGGTGAGGTGGGCTGGTGAGCGGCACGATCCGGGAGCCGGCTCGGCGAGGAATCGTCCTGGCGGCGCTCGTCCTTCTGATCGGCTGCGGCGGCTCGCCCGGCTCGAACCCGGGGGGCGCGTCTGGAACGTCAGCCTCGGCGGACGAGACGCCGGGAGCATGGCGGGTGGTCGGCGTCCCGAGCGGCGGCACAGCCCTGAACGACATCGCCTGCGTCTCCGCGGCTGACTGCTGGGCGGTCGGAGGAGCGGTGGAGGGGACGGCGGGCGTCGAAATCGAACACGACGTGAATGGCACCTGGACGCTGGCCGGAGGCGGTGAGACCGGCCAGCTGAACGGCATCGCCTGCCTCGCCAACGGTGTCTGCTGGGCGGTCGGGGAGGGCCCGTACGGCCCGCTCATCGAGACCTTGGCGGGCGGTGCGTGGCGGACGGTGGCGGCCCCGGACGCCGGCACCCCCTACTGGCTGGATGACATCGCGTGTCCCGCGCCCGGTGATTGCTGGGCGGTCGGTGGCGGACCGGAGGCACTCGTCGAGCACTACTCGGGAGGTGTGTGGGCGGTGGTCCACAGCCCCTCGTTGGTCTCGGGTACCGCCGAGGTCGTCGCCCTGGGTGGGATCGCCTGCCCCGGCCAGGACGACTGCTGGGCGGTGGGTGGCACGGCGATCGAGCACTACACGGGCACCGCCTGGGCGCTCGTCACCACCCCCACCGGCGATTCGGGCGGCAGCCTCGAGAGCGTCGCCTGCGCCAGCATCTCGGACTGCTGGGCGGTGGGCTCGACCTCCGCGCCCTTCCAGCCCCTGTTCAACCGGTACGCGGGCGGCGCCTGGACGCTCGCGAGCGGCCCCGCTGTCAGGGGAAACAGCTTCCTGCAGGGGGTGACGTGCCTCACGACTGGGGACTGTTGGGCCGTCGGTAGCCGGTCCGGCAATTCTCAGCCCCTGATCGAGACCAACGGGGACGGCGCGTGGACGGTGGTCGACAGCCCGACCCTGTCCGGCCAGCGCTCGGCGGGCCAGCTGCAGAACGTCGTCTGTGTCGCCTCCGCGGACTGCTGGGCGCTCGGGGACTCGAACGACGGGGTGCTCGTCGAGACTGACGCGGCCAGCTGACGGCCGACCGGCGAGGAGCCTCAGCGCGGAGGCGGCAGCCCGGCCAGCTCGTCGAGGTGGGACGTCCAGTGGAAGGTCCGGTCGAGCATCGCCCGGCGGCCGGTGGTCAGCGCAGCCTCCACCGCCGCAGGGCTGAGGGCGGCGATCCGCTCGACGACCTCACCGGCGGCCTCGATCGCCTGCGCCACCGCGGCCGCCGGAGGGAGCGCCAGCCAGAGGGGCAGCCCGGCCGCGTTGACCAGGTCCATGTGCGAGTCGGGGAGGCTCTCGATGACGCCGTCCCGCACGTACAGGTCCCAGCGGGCGAGCACCAGGCGATCCCAGAAGGCGAGATGGGCAAAGACGGCGGACGGGGTCCACCCACCAGTCAGCTCGGAGGGCAGCTCGCCGGCGAGCAGCCGGGAGCCGAGGCCGCGCAGTCGCGCCAGCTCCCCCGCGTTGCGCGCGAGATGCGCACGCTCAGCCTCAGACATCGCCACGGATGGTGCCAGATGGAGCGGCTCGGCGGAGCAGGGTCGCGACCATCGGGGTAGGGGTGAATGTGTCGATTCTCAAAACATTTCGTCACGAATCTTTCGTCACGAAAAGAATTTCGGAGAGACCGTCCCCCGGTGCGGGCCGTCGGACCGTCCCACCCGGACTGAGACAATCGAGGCGATGAGCCCTCATCCGGCCGCCGGCACCGCCGAATGGCAGCGGCTTCAGGAGGTCCCGCGCGGGCGCGCTCCCTGGCGACACTGGGGCCCGTACGTGAGCGAACGCGCCTGGGGCACCGTGCGCGAGGACTACAGCGCCGACGCCGACGCGTGGAAGTTCTTCCCCTTTGCCCATGCCCGCTCGCGCGCCTACCGCTGGAACGAGGACGGCCTGGGCGGGATCTGCGACGACCGCCAGACCCTCTGCCTCGCCTTCGCCTTCTGGAACGGCGTGGACCCGTTCCTCAAGGAGCGCATCTTCGGGCTCGACGGCCACCAGGGCAACCACGGCGAGGACGCCAAGGAGTACTGGTGGTACCTGGACTCGACGCCCACCCACTCCTGGATGAGCTGGCGGTACATGTATCCCCAGCGCCGGTTCCCCTACGAGCAGCTCGTCCAGGAGAACGGGCGGCGGGGCCGTCACGACCCCGAGTACGAGCTGGCCGACACGGGCATCTTCGACGGCGGCAGGTACTTCGAGATCACCGCCGACTACGCGAAGGCCGGCCCGGAGGACATCCTGGTCGAGCTGTCGGTGCGTAACCACGGTCCCGACCAGGCCGACCTCCACCTCCTCCCCACCCTCTGGTTCCGCAACACCTGGTCGTGGGAGGGCGACCACCATCGCCCCGAGATCAGCGCTGAGGGGGGCAGCCTGCGTTCGTCGCACCCCCTCCTCGGCCGCCGGCGCCTGGATGCCTCTCCGGGAGCGACGCCGCTCGCCTGCGACAACGAGACCAACAGCCGCCGGCTCTGGGGCGGTGGCGGGCCCGCGTACCCCAAGGACGGCATCGGCGACCACGTCGTCAACGGGACACCCACCGTGCACCCGGGCCGGCGCGGCACCAAGGCGGCGCTCTGGTACCGGCTGACCGTCCCGGGCGGCGGGACCGCATCGGTGCGGCTCCGACTTCACGACGCCGTTGCGCCCGCCGACCTCGGCGACGCGTTCACCGCCGTCATGGAGCTGCGCCGCCGGGAGGCGGACGAGTTCTACGCGGCGCTGACCCCGGCACACCGCAGCGCCGACGAGAAGACGGTGATGCGCCAGGCGTTCTCCGGGATGCTCTGGGGCAAGCAGTACTACCACTACGACGTCGACCGCTGGCTGGACGGCGACCCCGCCTTCCCTCCTCCACCGCCGGCCCACCGGGAGGGCCGCAACCGCGACTGGCGGCATCTCGACAACCGCGACGTCATCTCCATGCCCGACAAGTGGGAGTACCCCTGGTATGCGGCGTGGGACCTGGGCTTCCACTGCGTGGCCCTCGCTCACGTGGATCCAGAGCTGGCTAAGAGCCAATTGATCCTGATCTGCCGGGAGTGGTACATGCACCCCAACGGCCAGCTCCCGGCCTACGAATGGGACCTCTCGGACGTGAATCCTCCGGTCCACGCCTGGGCGGCGCTGCAGGTCTTCGAGATCGCAGGCGACCGCGACTACGACTTCCTGGAGCGCGTCTTCCACAAGCTGGTGATCAACTTCACCTGGTGGGTGAACCGCAAGGACGCCGAGGGGCGCAACCTCTTCTCGGGCGGGTTTCTCGGGCTGGACAACATCGGCCCCTTTGACCGCTCCTCGCCGCCGCCCGTCGCGGGACGGCTGGAGCAGTCCGACGGCACCGCCTGGATGGCGATGTACTGCCTGGGTCTCCTCGAGATCGCGCTGACCCTGGCGGATCACGACGACACCTACGAGGACATCGCCACCAAGTTCTTTGAGCATTTCACCCTGATCGCGGTGGCGATGAACCGGCAGGGGCTGTGGGACGAGACCGACGGGTTCTACTACGACACCATCCACGAGGACGACGGCAGCCACACCCCCCTCCGAGTGCGCTCGATGGTGGGGCTGGTACCGCTGATGGCGGTCACCGTGCTCGAGCCCAAGGTGCTCGCCAAGCTCGGGGACTTCCGAGCGCGGATGGAGTGGTACACGCACAACAAGCCCGAGGTGCAGAGCGTGGTGGAGCACTGCCACGTCCCCGGTCATCGCGACCGCCAGCTCCTCTCCATCGTCCAGCCCGACAAGCTGCGCCGGATCCTCGGTTACGTCCTGGACGAGGCCGAGTTCCTTGGTCCGTATGGGCTGCGTTCGGTCTCCCGCTTCCATGAGCAGCATCCCTTCGTGCTCTCCTACGCGGGCGGCCAGGAGGCTCGGGTCGACTACGAGCCGGGGGAATCCCGCACCGCCCTCTTCGGGGGCAACTCCAACTGGCGGGGACCGGTATGGTTCCCGCTCAACCACCTGGTCGTCCAGGGACTCCGACGGTTTCACTCGTACGTGGGCGACGAGTTCCAGGTGGAGTTCCCGACCGGCTCGGGGCGCCGGCTGACCCTCGGCGCGGTCGCGGACGAGATCTGCTCGCGGCTCGTCTCCATCTTCCGAGATGCCGGCGGCCGGCGCCCGGTGTTCGGGGAGACGCTGCTCTTCCAGGCCGACCCGGCGTGGCACGACCTGCTCCCCTTCCACGAGTACTTCCACGGCGACAGCGGCGCGGGCCTCGGGGCATCGCACCAGACGGGGTGGACGGGCCTGGTGGCCGACATCCTGGCCGAGCGGTAGGATTGCCCGCTCGAAGGGACCGTCGTGTGCTCCAGGGGGACCCGCCGTGTGCTCCAGGGTGGTTAAGGACACTTGCGTCCTTAAGGCCACTGTGAGATGCACCCGACGCTCTGAGCACCGAGTGACGGGAACGGTGCTTTCGGCTCGATGCCCACTCCCTCCCCCGGCGTTCAGGGGGATGTGGCGGTGAGCCGGAAGGCGCTGATCCTCTTCGCCGTCATGTGCGTGGTCTGGGGAATCCCATACCTGCTCATCAAGGTCGCGGTCTCCGGGATCTCGCCAGCCAGCCTCGTCTTCATCCGCACCGGGATCGGGGCGCTCCTGCTCGTCCCGGTGGCGATCGCCCGCAAGGAAGTGCGGCCGATCCTCCCGGCCTGGAGGTGGCTCATCGCCTACACCGTGGCCGAGCTGATGATCCCGTGGTTTCTCCTCTCCAGTGCCGAGACCAAGCTCTCCAGCTCTCTCTCCGGCCTGCTGGTGGCCGCCGTCCCCCTCTTCGGGGCGCTGCTCGCCTGGGTCACCCGCAGCGAGCACCAGCTCGATGGTCGCCGCCTGGCCGGTCTCGGGGTCGGCTTCGCCGGGGTGGCCGTCCTGCTCGGCTTCGACATCTCGAGCCATGACCTCCTGGCGGTCGCCGAGATCGGGGTGTGCACCGTGGGCTACGCCGTCGGCCCGATGATCATCTCCCGCAGGCTGTCGCACCTCCCCTCCGTCGGCGTGGTGGCGGGGTCGCTCGCCTTCGCGGCGGTGGTCTACGCGCCGGTCGGGATCATCCAGCTGGGGGACAGCCATCCCACGACCCGCGTCATCGCCTCGGCGGTGACCCTGGGGGTCGTCTGCACCGCGGTCGCCTTCGTCCTCTTCTTTGCCCTCATCGCCGAGATCGGACCGGTGAGAGCGACCGTGATCACCTACTTCAACCCGGCGGTGGCGCTGGTGCTCGGGGTCACGATCCTCGGCGAGCCGCTCCGGATCGGGGCCGTGCTCGGGTTCGCATTGATCCTGATCGGGTCGTTCCTTGCCACCCGGCGCAGGCCCGGGGGCGCGAGGGGATCGGCGGGCATGAGGGAGGTGGCTGCGGCGGATGCGCGGCCCGCCGCCTCCGGGGAGCTCGGATCCGCCGACCTGCGCTGAGCGCGGCCGCCGGGGAAGTTTGGTCAGAAGGGAAGAGGGCGGTCCCTGAGAAGGGGGCCGTCCGCGTCGAGCGCTGCCGCGAGCGCCTCGACCTCCAGATGGGAGAGGGCCAGGGGCGCCCTCGGCGCCATCGGGTCCGGGTCGCCGTCCCGGAGCGGCCGCTGCCACCAGCCGACGTCGTGCCAGGCCCCGAGCTTCCAGCCCGCGGCTCGGAACAGGGCCACTTGAATGTACCCGCTCGCCTCGTGGAGCCGGACGCTCGCGGGATTGGGGAGCGCGATCCCGGCCATCGCCTGGCGGTAACCCTGGGCACCCAGGAGGCGCAGCAGCGACCGGTAGAGGGCCCGCCCGACACCACGACCGCGCGCCGCCTCGGCCACGTACACGCTCGTCTCCACCGACCAGGCGTAGGCGGCCCGGGCCGCGAACGGCCCGGCGTAGGCGTAGCCCAGGATCCCGCGCTCGGAGTCGGCGACAAGCCAGGGGTGCGTCTCCTGGTGGGCAGCGATGCGCCGCGCCACCTCGGCTGACGAGGGCGGCGCGGTCTCGAAGGAGATGGCCGTGGACTCGACGACCGGCGCGTAGATGGCGTGGACGGCTGGGCCGTCCGCCTCGAGGGCCAGCCGGATCCGCATCGGAAGATGCTAGGCCGTCAGCGGTCTGTCGGGCCGCGGTGATACGCTCGTCTTCGTCCCGGGGTGCCCGATTGGCTGAGATCACACCCGAGAACCTGATCTGGGTAATGCCAGCGTAGGGAGGGCTCCGATGTCGGTGGCGCGATGTCTCACCATCGCCACGTCCGATTCCGGCGGGGGTGCCGGGATACAGGCGGATCTCAAGGCGTTCGCGGCCGCCGGTTGCCACGGGATGTCGGCGATCGTCGCCCTCACCGCCCAGAGCACGGTGGGGGTGCGGGCCATCCACGAGCTGCCCGCCGACTTCATCACCGCGCAGCTCGACGCGGTGAACGATGACATCGGCGTGGACGCGGCCAAGACCGGGATGCTCTTCACGACGCCGATCATCGAGGCGGTCGCGGAGTGGCTGGCGAGGACCGACTTCCCCCTCGTGGTGGACCCGGTGATGGTGGCGTCGTCGGGGGCGGTGCTGCTGCGCGAGGATGCCGTCTCCACCCTCGTGCGCCGCCTCTTCCCGCGGGCCACCGTGATCACCCCCAACCTGCCCGAGGCCGAGGCCCTGACCGGCCACAAGGGCAGCCGGCGGGAGCTGGCCGAGCGGCTCCACCAGATGGGCGCGCCGGCGGTGCTGGTCACCGGCGGCCACGGTGAATCGGCGGTCGACCACCTCTTCGACGGGCGCGCTCACCACGAGATCCCCGTGGCGCGACATCACGTCCCGGCCACCCACGGTGCCGGATGCACCCACTCGGCCACCCTCTGCGCCCGGCTCGCCCTCGGCGACGACCTGCTCACCGCCGCCCGGACCGCCGCGCGGGTGGCGGCGGACGCGGTGGCCGACGGCCTGGTCGAGATCGGTCATGGCGACGGGCCGGTCAACGTCCTCCATGCCACCCATCAGGAGTGATCACGATGCCGACGCCCGTCACCTCCCGCTTCTCGCCCGCTGCATCGCTCACCGCGATCCGCGCCGCCCACCCGCTGGTCCATCAGATCACCAACTACGTGGTGATGAACGAGACCGCCAACATCACCCTCGCCGTCGGCGCCTCACCGGTGATGGCTCATGCCCTCGCGGAGGTCGAGGAGATGGCCGGATACGCTGGGGCGCTGGTGCTCAACATCGGCACCCTCTCGCCGGAGTGGGTCGAGGCCATGGTGCTGGCGGGTCGTGCCGCCAACCGGCACGGTGTACCGGTGGTGTTCGACCCGGTCGGTGCCGGAGCCACCAGGATGCGCACCGAGGCGTCGCGGCGGATCCTGACGGAGGTGTCGGTGGCCATCGTCCGCGGCAACGCGGCCGAGGTCTCCTCACTGATCGGAGAGGCGGCGGAGATCCGCGGCGTCGACTCGGTCTCGGCCGGCGACCCGGGGACGCTGGCGGCGGCGGCGGCGCGAACCCTCGGTTGCACGGTGGCGGTCACCGGAGCCGTGGACCACATCGCCGGGGCGGGCGGGAGTGCGGCGGTGAGCAACGGCGTGGCCATGCTCGGTCAGGTCACCGGCACCGGCTGCATGTCGACCGCGCTCTGCGGCTGCTTCGCGGCCGTCAACCGCGACGACCCCCTGCGCGCCGCGACCGAGGCGCTGGCCGCCTTCGGGGTGGCCGCCGAGCACGCGGCGGTGGGCGCGCGTGGCCCAGGCAGCTTCCACGTCAACCTCTACGACTGCGTCGCCGCGCTCGACCCGACAACGCTCGACTCCGAGGTCCGCATCGAAGCGACCGGCGCGACCCCGGCGTGATCCTCCACGCCATCGTCTCCGACGCCGCCACCGCCGGCTGGGCGGCGCGCAACGGGGCGTCGGTGGTCCAGCTCCGGCTCAAGGAGGTCTCCACCGCGGAACGGGTCCGGGTGGGCCGAGAGGTGATCTCCGCCGTGGGCGATCTGGCCATGATCGTCATGAACGACGACGTCGCGGCCGCGGAGGCGCTGGGCGTCATCGTCCATCTGGGTCAGGGCGATGCTGGCGTGCAGCGCGCGCTGCGGGCGGGGATCGGCTTTGGCCGGTCCGCGGGCGACCCCGACGAGGCCCGACGCGCCGAGGTCGAGGGAGCCCTCTACATCGGCGGGGGCGCGGTCTGGGCGACGCCGAGCAAGATGGACGCCGACCCCGCCATCGGGCTGGATGGTCTCGGTGGCATCTGCCGGGCGGTGAGCATCCCGGTGGTCGCGATCGGCGGTGTGGATCTCACCAACGCCGCGTCCTGCATCGCGGCCGGAGCGCGGGGGGTGGCGGTGATCCGCGCCGTCAGCGAGCTGCCCCGCCTCCGCGCGCGCCTGGAGGGCGCGGTCTCTGGCGGTCACGGGTAGGGGTTCGATGGCGGAGGCACTCGACGAGGCTCCGGCACGGCCGGCCGGGCGCGCGACCGTGGAGCTGGAGGGGGGCGCGGTCCCGGCGCGCGAGGGCGTCTACGGCGAGCGGGTCGCCGCGGTGGAGCCGGGTGGGGTCGAGTACATCGCGGATGCCGAGCGGCATGGCCGGCCGCTGGGCCTCTTCTGGATGTGGGCGTCGCCAAACCTGGAGTTCGCCACCGTCTACGTCGGTGTCCTCCCGGTGGTCCTCTTCGGCGGCGGCTTCTGGCCGACCGCGATCGCCCTGGTGCTGGGGACCGCGCTCGGATCCGTCTTCCAGGGGCTGCTCTCGGTGATGGGACCGCGTCTCGGGGTGGCCCAGCTGGTGGAGAGCCGGGCGGCCTTCGGCTTCCTCGGCAACCTGCTTCCCGCCGGCCTCCAGGTGCTCACCGCGGGAGCGGGCTGGGTGGCGGTCAACAGCGTGAGCGGAGCCTTTGCGCTCCAGACCTTCTGCGCGGCGGTGCGACTGCCGGTGCCGGGGTTCGCCCCGGCGCTCGGGATCGTCGTCCTCGTCGAGATCCTGGTGGCCTTCGCCGGCTACAACTTCATCCACGCCATCGAGCGCTGGGTCTTCCCCTTCCTGGCTGCTGTCTTCCTGGCCTGCACCGCGATCATCTTCCTGCACGCCCGTCCCGGCACCGGGTTCGACGCGGCGGCGACCGCGGCCGGGGGCGGGCCGGTGGGGGCGTTCATGATCGCGGTCTTCTTCGCCTTCGCCTACGCCGCCAGCTGGAACCCGTACGCCTCCGACTACAGCCGCTACCTGGCCCGGGAGACCAGCCGGCTGCGGATCGTCCTCTCCGCCGGATTGGGGCTGCTGGCCACCTGCGGGGTGCTGGAGGTCGCAGGAGCGGCACTGGCGACCGTCGCCGGGACGCGGTGGGGGCTGACCGACGTCCCCACCGACCAGTTCGTGAAGCCGCTCCCCGAGGTCCTGGCGGTCGTCGCCCCCCTCGCCATCTGCGTCGGTGCCGTCTCCGCCAATGCCATCAACCTCTACAGCAGCGCGATGTCCTTCCTCAGCATGGGCATCCGGATGACGGCGCGGCGGCGGCGGGCGCTCGCCGCCGCCGGCTTCGGGATCGTCGGCTTCCTGGTGGGATACCTGGTGGTGAAGACCGGCCAGGTGGGCCCGGGCGGGACGGGTGGGGCGTACGAGGACTTCCTCTTCTTCAGCACCTACTGGATCGTCGCCTTCCTCGGGGTGGTGCTCACCGACTGGGCCATGCGCGGCGGGCGGCTGCGCACCGCCCTGCTGTTCGACCGGCACCATTCGAACTGGCGCGGGGTGGCCGCCTTCGTGCTCGGCATCGCCGCCTGCGTGCCGTTCATGAACCAGTCGCTCTATGCCGGCTGGGTGGCCAGCATCTATCCTCAGACCGGCGACCTCAGCTTCGCCGTCGGCTTCGTGGTCAGCGCGACCGCCTACTGGCTGCTGGGCCGGACACGGGCGGCCGGCGACGCCGCCGGTTGAGCCGGCGCGCTTGCCGTCTCCGGCCTGACAATGTGACTGGTTCGATGCTTTCAGCGTGATCTTCCCGCGGTCTCGGGCCCTCCCCTCTCACGGCTCACCCCATCGGGTGATACCGACCGGCGGTGAGAGAGGTACATTGGGCGACTTAAGACTTGGCACCGGTGGACGATGCCCACGGACGGCACCATCGCCGCTGTCGCGAGTTCCGAACCACGTCGGACGCAAGGAGGGTGAGATGACGTCGGGAAGACCACATCTTGGAGGCGCGGCGGCTGGCCGGCACCGGGCCTCGCCGGCGATGCTGCTGCTCAGCCTGGTGGCCGTGATCGGCGCTGCCTGCGGCGGCACCAGCAGCGGCTCGTCGTCCTCGTCAGGCGGCCTGGCCAGCAGCCAGGTGCTGAAGTTCCCGGCCTTTCAGAACCCCGGAACGTGGGACCCGGGTGAGGCGGACGCCGAGGTCGACACCGAGTTCATGCAGAACGTCTTCGACAACCTCTGGCGCTTTGACAGCACCCTCGCCATCGTGCCCGACATCGCGACCGCGGTCCCCACAGCGTCCAACGGGGGGATCTCCAGCGACGGGCTGACCTACACCGTGCACCTCAACCCGAACGCCACCTTCGACAACGGCGACAAGGTGACCGCTGAGGACGTCCTCTACTCCTGGGACCGGGCCGTCGCCCTCCAGGGCCCCTACTCCTCCAACCTCTCCGCGATCGCCGGCTTCTCCGCCGTGCAGTCGGCCGCCGGCTCGCCCCCCGCGAGCACCACGGGCAGCCCGCTGAACTTCCAGCAGAGCATCGAGAACGGTCTCTGGGGCTGCTTCCGGGGCAAGGGCACGTCGGGTGCCACCTGCAACTCGAGCCTGGAGATGAGCGGTCTCACGGCTCCTGACGGGCTCACCGGCTACACCGTCCAGATCACCCTCGCCTCTCCCTGCGGCTGGTGCATGGCGGCCTGGACCCTGGAGGGGACCACCGGGGCCATCGTCGATGAGAACGTGATCCACAACGACCCCGTCAACTGGTGGACCAAGCCCAGCAGCAAGACCGACGGCATGGTGGGCACGGGGGCCTTCTACCTCGCCTCCTTCATCCCCAAGCAGTCGATGGTCTTCAAGGCCGTCAAGGACTGGTGGGGCTCGCCGAAGCCGACCCTCACCGAGGTCGACGTCGACATCAAGGACCCCTCTGCCCTGGCCACCACTGTGGCGGCGTGGAAGCAGGGGAGCTACGGCATCATCGGGTACGGGGGGGACAGCGGCAACCTGGACTACCCGACCATCGAGAGCATCAAGAGCTCGCCCTACTCCAAGGACCTGCTGACCCAGCCCAAGGGCCGGACCACGTGGCTGAGCTTCAACATCGGGTACCCGAAGACGGGAGGCCCGTTCGTCGGGGAGTCGGCGGCGGCGGTGGGGCTGCGCAAGGCCTTCGACCTGGCGGTCGACAAGACCGGCCTGGCCAGCACCGTGTGCCATGACCTGCTCTGCACCGCGGCGACCGGGGGCCTGATCACCAAGGGGCTGATCGGCAACCTGGGCGACGGTCAGGACCCGCTGGCCCAGTACAACCCCACCGAGGCCAAGCAGCTGCTCAAGCAGTACGACCCGACGGGGACACTGACCTCCAACCTCACCTACTCGTACAACACCGGCGGGCTTAACGATCCGGTGGCCGAGTACCTCCAGAACGAGTGGCAGACCAACCTCGGCATCCATGTCAACCTCAACCCGGTCGGGGATGCCTCTCAGTTCATCTCCAACCGCCTGGGCGGCCAGTACGTCATGTCGCGTGACGGCTGGCAGTTCGACTACAACAACCCCCAGGACTGGTACGCGAACCTCTGGGGCACCTTCGCCACCGCCGCGGGGGCGAACACCAGCGGCTTCGACGACCCGACCTACGACAGCATCCTCAACCAGGCTGACGCGGAGCCGATCTCTCAGGCGCTCCCGCTCTACGACCAGCTGGCCACGATCCTGCAGCAGGACGTGGCCTACATCCCCCTCTACTACTCGGTCGGCAACTTCCTGATCCAACCCTGGGTCAAGGGAGCCGGCTCGAACACCGGGTTCGACTACTACTGGGACCAGATCTCGATCCTCTCCCACTGAGAGGGCAGACCAGAAGCTGAGTTTGGGACGCCCGGCGCGTGAGCCGGGCGTCCGCCTTCATCGGCGGGGAGGCCTCAACCGAAAGTGACCCGGGGAACGCTCGTCTACATCATCCAGCGGCTGGCGATCATCGCCCTCACCCTGCTGGTCGTCTCCTTCGGCGTCTTCGTGGTCGTCCATTCGCTCCCCGGCAACGCCTTCATCAGCCAGCGGGTGCACGGCAAGTCCCTGCAGCTCCTGCTTCATGAGTACGGCCTGGACCAACCCATCCTGATCCAGTACTGGAACTTCCTGAAGGGCGCGGTCCAGGGCAACCTCGGGGTCTCGCTGTACATCCGGGGCGAGCCGGTCACACCCCTGGTGCTCCGCGAGCTCAGCGTGAGCTGCGAGCTGGGTGGGGCGGCACTGATCGTCACCATCGGTCTGGGCATCACCTTCGGTGTCCTCGCCGCCATCCGTCAGAACACCTGGGTCGACTACCTGCTGACCAGCTTCGCGGTCATCGGATACACGGTGCCGAGCTTCGTCATCGCAGCCCTGGGCGTGATGGTCTTCGCCAACTTCCTGGGCACTCTGACGAATGGCAACTTCGCCTACGCGGCGGTGTGGACGGGGACGTACGGCACCATCGGCGAGCTGTGGCTCCCCGCCCTGGCGATCGGCCTCTACACCTCGGGCCAGATCACCCGGATCACGCGGGCCAGCATGCTCGAGGTCATCCAGCAGGACTACATCCGGACCGCCCGGGCCAAGGGCCTGCGCGAGTGGGTGATCACCCTCCGCCACGGGTTGCGCAACGCCCTGGTGCCGGTGGTCAGCATCCTGGGCACCACCGTGGTCGGCATCCTGGTCGGCGTGCTGGTCATCGAGAACATCTTCGGCATCCCAGGCCTGGGCAAGGAGTTCGTGGAGAGCATCACCGAGCACGACTACAACGTCACGGTCGGGGTCTTCACCATCTTCGCGCTGCTCATCGGCGTCTCCAACCTGATCGTCGACCTGCTGTACACCGTGCTGGACCCGAGGATCAGGTACTGATGGCCGCCACCCTCACCCCCTGGGAGGAGTACGCGGGCGGCACCCTGGCCCGGGAGCAGGTCGGCCTCTGGCGGGACGGGCTACGCCGGCTCCGCCGCAACCGGCTGGCCCTGGCCGCTGCCGTCTACCTGATCCTGCTGGTCGTCATGTGCGTGGTGTCGATCTTCTGGACCCCGTACAACCCCAACCTGGTGGGCACGTGCCCCGACTACACCCTGCCCAGCCTGGCCCACCCACTGGGCTGCGACGACCTCGGTCGCGACACGCTGAGCCGGCTCATGGTGGGCTCCCAGGTCTCCCTGGCCGTGGGCCTGATCTGCGCCACCATCGTCATGGTGGTGGGGGTCAGCGTCGGTCTCCTGATCGGCTACCTGAGGGGAGTCCTCGATGCCATCTTCGCGCTGATCATCAACGTCTTCTACGGGGTGCCGCCACTGATGGTGGCGATCGTCCTCTACGTGCTGCTGGGACCCGGGCTGATCAACATCATCATCGCGATCGCGGCCGTCACCTGGATGGACATGGCCCGGCTGGTCCGGGGCCAGACGCTCAGCATCCGGGAGCGAGAGTTCATCGAGGCCGCCCGGGCCGGTGGAGCGCGCACCGGCCGGATCCTCTTCGTCCACATCTTCCCCAACGCCCTGGGGCCGATCATCGTCCAGACCACCTACGTGGTCCCCGCCGCCATCCTCACCTCGGCGTTCTTCAGCTTCCTCGGCTTCGGGGTGCCCGCCCCCCAGGCGGATTGGGGCGGCATGGCGAGCGAGGGCCTCTCTCCCCTGCTCTCCGGATTCGACCCCTACATGCTGCTCTTCCCGGCGCTCGCCCTCTCGCTCACCCTGCTCGCCTTCAACTTCTTCGGCGACGGCCTGCGCGACGCCTTCGATCCGAGGCAGCGACGCTGATGGAGCGACGGACGGGCGACCCCGTGCTCGACGTGAGAGGGCTCTCCACGTCGTTCTTCACCGACGACGGTGAGGTCAAGGCGGTCCGTGATGTCAGCTTCGACCTGGCCGCCGGGGAGACCCTCGGCATCGTCGGGGAGTCGGGGTGCGGCAAGAGCGTCAGCGCCCTCTCCATCCTCGGGCTCCTGCCGCGGCCGGGCAGGGTGGTCGCCGGCGAGATCCTCTTCAAGGGTCGGGACCTGCTGACCATCGGCCGGGAGGAGCTTCGCCAGGTCCGGGGCCGCGACATCGCCATGATCTTCCAGGACCCGCTCAGCTCGCTCAGCCCGGTCCACCGCATCGGGTTCCAGGTCGAGGAGGCGATGCGGGCCCATGACAAGGTCCCATCCCGGGAGGTGAGGCCGCGCGGCCTAGAGCTTCTCAACCGGGTCCGCGTGCCCGACGCCGCTCGGCGCGAACGCAACTACCCGCACCAGTTCTCCGGCGGCATGCGCCAACGGGTCATGATCGCCATGGGCCTCTCCAACCGTCCCGAGATCCTGATCGCCGACGAGCCAACCACCGCGCTGGACGTGACCGTGCAGGCCCAGATCATTCAGCTCCTGCGCGATCTCAACCGCGACCTCGGAACATCGATCATCCTCATCACCCACAACCTGGGGGTGGTCGCCGGGCTGTGCACCCGGGTCGTCGTCATGTATGCCGGCGAGATCGTGGAGCAGGGACCGACGGAGCAGATCTTCGACAGTCCCCAGCACCCCTACACCTGGGCTCTGCTCCGCTCCTTGCCCCGGGTGGACTCGGCCCGGCTCCAGCGCCTGCCCTCCATCGAGGGCCTGCCGCCCGACCTGATCGCTCCACCGCCGGGCTGCAAGTTCAATCCGCGCTGCCCCTTCCGCCTCGAGCGCTGCTTCCGCGATTCTCCCGAGCTGAAGCCGGTGGGCGATGGCCAGACGGCGGCCTGCTGGGTGACGATGAAGCGGGCCTACGCGGAGATGGGGGCGGCGTCGCTGGTCGACACCCGGCCGGGAGTGGCAAGCGGGGTCGGTCCACCCGCCACGGCGACGGAAGCGGCCTCTGACCCCGAACCGGAGGCACCGGGGTCGTGACCGGCGCGAGCTCCACCGAGCCGCCGCCCGTTGGCAGTCCACCCGCGCCGTCCGGCCAACCGCTGCTGTGCGCCGTCGATGTGGTCAAGCACTTTCATGTCGGGCGGGGGGCGATCTGCAAAGCCGTCGACGGGGTCAGCTTCGACATTCGCGCCGGGGAGACGGTGGGGCTGGTCGGCGAGTCGGGGTGCGGGAAATCGACGCTGGCCCGAGTGCTCACCCAGCTCCTCCCGGCCACCTCGGGTCAGGTGCTCTTCGAGGGTTTGGACCTGACGCGGATGCACGGTGAGAGCCTGCGCCAGCAGCGCAAGCACCTCCAGGTGATCTTCCAGGACCCCTTCGCCTCCCTCGACCCGCGCATGACGGTGGGCGACATCATCGCCGAGCCGCTCACCAACTTCGGGGTGATGCGAGGCAAGGAGAAGGACGACCGGGTGCAGGAGCTGCTCCGGGTCGTCGGTCTCAACCCTTACTTCAACAACCGCTACCCCCACGAGTTCAGCGGGGGCCAACGGCAGCGCATCGGCATCGCCCGCGCCCTCGCCCTCAACCCCAAGCTGATCGTCTGTGACGAGCCGGTCTCCGCCCTCGACGTCTCCATCCAGGCCCAGATCATCAACCTGCTCGAGGACCTGCAGGCCGAGTTCCACCTCACCTATCTCTTCATCGCCCACGACCTCTCGGTGGTGCGGCACATCAGCCAGCGGATCCTGGTCATGTACCTGGGCAAGATCGTGGAGATCGCACCCAGCGACGACCTCTACTCGACCCAGTTCCACCCCTACACGAAGGCCCTCCTCTCCGCGGTCCCGGTGCCCGATCCGCGGGTGGAGTCGCAGAGGCGGCTGGTGGAGCTGTCCGGCGAGATTCCGTCACCCCTGCACCCGCCCTCGGGCTGCCGCTTCCACACACGCTGTCCGATCGCGCACGTCCCAGGCATCTGCAGCGACGAGGAGCCTCCGCTCGAGGAGAAGGGCGCCGGGCATCTCGCAGCCTGCCACTTCTCGTCACAGGTCGGAGCCGCGCTGGGCTGACCCGGGCCCGAGCCCCCCAGAGCCGGCCCTGGGCCGTACAGTAATCGGCGATGGACCATGAGGCGGCGCTGGCGTTCGTCCGCAACAACCGTCGTGGCGTGCTCGCCACCCGCCGCCGCGACGGCGGGGTCCAGATGTCTCCCGTGGTGGCCGCGGTCGACGCGGAGAACCGGGTGGTGATCTCCACCCGGGAGGGCGCGATGAAGACGCTCAACCTCCGGCGCGACCCCCACGCCACCCTCTGCTTCTTCACCGATCGCTTCTTTGGACCGTGGTGCAGCGTCGAGGGGCCGGTCGAGATCCTCAGCCTTCCCGGGGCGCTCGAACCGCTCGTCGACTACTACCGGCTGACCTCGGGAGAGCACCCCGACTGGGAGGACTACCGGCTCGCGATGCACCGCGAGCGCCGGGTGCTGGTCCGGATGACGGTGGAACGCAGCGGCCCCACCCGGACGGGCTGACCCGGGCAGCTCCGCGTCGGGGGAGCCGCGCTCCAGGGGGCACCCCGTCCCGACAGGCGACCCGACGCTACCCGGCGGGCCCGATGCGGTGGACCAGCTCCTGCCGCGCGGCGCGCAGACGTTCCAGGCTCTTCTCGGGACCGATGAACGCCATCGCGTCGAAGACGGGGACCCCGGCGGGAGCCCCGAGGATGGCGATGTAGAGGACCCGGAACCCGTCGCGCGCCTTGACCTCGCGGGCGTCCAGCAGAGCGGTGAGCCGTTCCCGCATCGCCTCGAGGCCGTCCAGGCCGCCCGCCTCCACCTCGGCGATGGCCGCCTCGAGGAGGGTCTGTGCCGTGGCAGCATCCACCTTGCGGGGTGGGAAGACGACATCCGGATCCCAGGAGATGGGGCCGATCAAAGGCGCTGCCAGGGGGCCGGCGTCGTGGAGGGTGACCATCCGCTCCCGGAGCAGGGGCACCAGCTGGCGGCGGGCGTCAAGGCTCGTGCCCGGAAGGTGGAACTCGAGCGCCGCGACCAGCGCCTCGGGGTCCATCCGGCGGATGTGCAGCCCGTTGAGGGAGTCGAGGCGGCGTGCGTCGAAGACAGCGGGCGAGGACTGGATCCGCTCCAGGGTGAAGGCGGCGACCAGCTCGTCCCGGCTGAAGACCTCCTGCTCGGTCCCGCTCGACCACCCCAGCAGCGCCATGGCGTTGACCATCGCCCCGGGCAGGTATCCCTCCTCCGCGTACTCCAGGACGGTGCGGGCGCCGCGCCGCTTGGACAGCTTCTGGCGCGCCTCGTCCAGCACCGTGGGGACGTGACAGAAGACGGGCGGCTGCCAGCCGAGCGCCGAGTAGATGGCAAGGTGCTTGGGGGTCGAGGGGATCCACTCGTCGGAGCGGATGACGTGGGTGATCTCCATCAGGTGGTCGTCCACCACAACGGCCAGGTGGTAGGTGGGGAAGCCGTCCGACTTGAGCAGCACCTGATCGTCGATGTCGGCGTTCTCGTATCTGATCGCGCCGTGGACGGCGTCGTCCCACTCGGTCGTGCCCTCGGGCATGCGCAGCCGGAGGACCGCGGGCATCCCGGCGGCGCGCTCGGCCGCCACCTCAGCCTGGCGGGAGAGGCACCGACGGTCGTAGCGCGGTGGCTCGTGGAGTCGCTGCTGCTCGAGGCGCATCTCGGTGAGGCGTGCGGGGGCGCAGGTGCACCAGTAGGCGGCTCCGGAATCGACCAGCCTGCGCGCGTGCTCGGTGTAGAGCTCGAGGCGCAGCGATTGAATGTAGGGGCCATGCGGGCCGCCCACCTCCGGCCCCTCGTCCCAGGTCAGCTCCAGCCAGTTGAGCGTCTCCAGGATGGCGGCCTCGCTCTCCGGGACGTACCGCCCCTGATCGGTGTCCTCGATGCGGAGCACGAAGCTGCCCCCCGTGGAGCGCGCGGCCAGCCATGCGAAGAGGGCGGTGCGGACGTTGCCGAGGTGGAGGAATCCGGTGGGCGAGGGAGCGAACCGCGTTCGGATGGGCGCCACCGGACGGGCTCAGCGCTGCGCGAAGAAGAAGACGAAGACCCCGGTCCAGATCAGGAGGACGGCCATCACGATGGCGGCGTCGAGGCCGGAGACGGAGAAGGCGACCGGACGGGGCGACCCGCGCCCGCGCCCGCCGCCATCGACGGGAACGACCCCGCTGCCGGGGTTCGCAGGATCATCCATCCCCCACGCTGGCAGCGCGGCAGTGGGACCGTTGCCGGGAGTGATCTGGTGGGCCTCCGTGGACTAGGTGGCGGCCTGCTCTGGGCGGGCACCGCCGCGAACTGGACCGAGTATACCGGCGACGGCGGACCCGCCCGGCGGCCCAGCCAGAGCCGCGGTGAGTGTGGCCACCACCACGCTCGCGAAGGCAACGTCGACCTGGATGGATCCAAAGACCAAGATCCCCGCGAAGCTCGCAGAGAGGAGGAGGGCCACGGCGCCGGCAAGGCGGGGCCGGGTGCGACCGGCGAGAGCCACCGCCGGGGCGACGAGCAGGAAGTCCTGGCCCAGCACGTGGGGCGAGAGCAGCAGCGATAGACAGACGAAGGTGGCGACCGTCAGACGAGGATCGGCGCGTAGCCGCCGCCGCCACGCCACCGCCCCCACCGCCAGGAGGGGTACGGCGAGGGCGAGCGCGGCGTAGCCAGCCCCCGGGCCAAGGACCATCCCCACCAGACCGGGCACGCTCGGGGAGTTGGAGAGCTGGGCAGTGCCCGCCGTGAGCGAGAGCCCGACCCAGTCCGCGACCCCTCCGGGGCCGACGAGGAACAAGCTCAGGGCAGCGACGACCAGGGCGCCAAGCGCGAGGCCGGCGAGCGCTCGCCACCTGCGCATCACCACCAATGCCAGTGGGACCAGCCAGATGTACTGGGGTTTGATCAGAAGGCAGGCGAGGGCGAGACCAGCCACGAGGGGATGCCGGTCGAGGAGCCACAGGGCCACCACCAGGCAGAGGGTGAGAACTCCCGCCCACTGGCCCAACGCGAAACTGAATACGCCGGGGACGCAGAGGAGAGCCACGAGTGTCGGCCAGGGGGGGCAACCGATCCGCCGCGTGAGCACGCGGTAGCTGGCGACAATTGCGGCTACTGAGAGTCCGGAGAACAGGGCGAAGCCGATCGCCAGTGGGAGCACAGCGAGAGGGACCAGCACCAGCGCTGCCGGAGGAGGGTTCAGAAAGGGCAGGTAGCTACCGCCCGGGCTGGACATGGTGCCCAGCAACCCGACCGGGACGGGGCCCCCGAGCAACGAGGACTCGGCGGAGGCGAGCGGCCCCGCGCAGTACAGGCACTGGGAGCCGCGGGCCACCATCCGCGCCGCGGCCACGAGGGGGATCCAGTCGCTGACACCTCCGGCGCTCGCGACGTTCCAGACACCCCTGACCACCTCGGCGACCAGGTTGCCGGCGAGCAGGCCTACGACGGCCGTGGCCGGCAGGTGACCGCCCCGTGGCGTCGCCGGAGAGCGTGAACGACCCGCTGAGGGCGACGCTCCAGGCGCCGTCTTGGTGCTCAGATCAGCTGTGGCGGCCACCCGACCAGTCTCGCCTTCCCAAGCGACCGGGCAGACTCGATCGCATCACGCGTCGGCCACGAGATGCCCTTCGGGGCGACGGGAGACCTGCGGCGGGCCCCCGGAGGCCAAGATGAGGGAACGGTTCGGTAGCCCGGGTTTCGAGCTGATCGAGATCCGCCACGGCGAGCAGCGCCCCCCGGGGGCGAGGAGACCACCCGGCTGGCACCGGCCGCTCCGCCGGTAGGCCCAAGGCGACCGATACACTCGCCGGCGATGACGTCCACGCTCGCCGGCGCCTGGAAGAGCGCCGCTCGCGAGGCCCGCGTGCTGCGCATCGTCCTGCCCCCCTTCGCCGCCAGCAAGCTGATCGGGCTGTTGGTGCCGATGCTGACCGTGTGGGTTCGCGGCACCGGGGCGGGCCTGCCATCCGGGTCAGCGCTCCTCCAGCCCTTCGCCCTCTGGGACGGGGGCGCCTTCACCGAGATCGCCCAGCGCGGCTATCCGAGCGGGCCCGTGAATCTGGCGGTCGGCGCGGGCGGCCACCTCTGGGCGTACTTCCCGGGTTACCCGTTGCTCGTCCACGTGGCCGCTTTCGTCGTGCCCAACACCATCCTCGCCGGCATCGTGGTGAGCGCGATCGGCGAGCTGATCGGCCTGGTGTTCCTCGCCAAACTGATCCTGCTGGAGCGGGGCGACGAGGCGTCGGCGCGCTTCGCCTGCTGGGCGCTCGCGGTCTTCCCGTACGCGGTCTTCCTGACCGCGGTCTTCTCGGAGAGCACCTTCCTGGCGGCCACCACCGTGTCGCTCTATTACATGCGCCGGGGCAAGGACGGGCGCGCCTCGATCGCCGCGGCCGTCGCCATGCTGGTGCGGATCACCGGGGTCGCCCTGATCCCGGCGCTCGTCGTCGACCATCTGATCCGCCGGCATGGTCGGCCCGGACGCGGCCTGATCGCCATCCTCGCCACTCCCCTCTCCCCCCTCCTCTTCGTGGCCTACGGGTGGCTCGCCACCGGGAACCCGCTCGTCTACCTGCAGGTGGAGCGCTCGGCCTCCTTCAACCGCGTCTTCGCCTGGCCGTGGGATGGCGCCCGCGCCACCTTCCAGTCGTTCGTGCAGGGCATCAACGGCGACAGCTTCGTCTTCGGCATGGAGCTGCTCTTCGGCGTCGCGGGACTCATCGCCGTCCTCTGGCTGGCCTGGCACTGGCGGACGGTTGCCCCCTCGCTCACCGTCTTCGCCGCGGTCGCGTGGCTGATGTCCACCGCCCTGATCTATTGGTTGAGCGTGCCCCGGTACGAGATGACGGTGGTGCCGATCTACCTCGCCCTCGCGGACGTGACCCAGCGCCACCCCCAGTCGCGCACGGTGCTGATCGCGGCCTCGGCGGGCTGGATGGGCTTCCTGGCCACCCTGATGGCGACCGGGCAGTTCGTGGCCTGACGACCGGGCTCACGCCGCCTGCGGCGAGCCATGGCGGGGTGAGGCGAGCGCGGCTGAGCCGCGCCGCCGAGGGGCGGCGAGCCCCTGTGAGAAGAGAAGGGGCCCCCACGCGGCCTCCCGCGTGGGGAGCGCACTACCCGCACGGGGAGTCGAACCCCGGTTGCCACCTTGAAAGGGTGAGGTCCTAACCGCTAGACGATGCGGGCGCTGCGGAGATGGTACCCGGGGCGGTCCGGAGAGCTCGGCGCCCCGCCCACGGCGGCGGCATCTGACGAGGCCCGCCGCTCAGCCGGTCAGCTCCCCCACTCGACGTCACCGGAGAATCCCCGCGGCTTGGGATGGCGCCGGTACGCCTCGCGACCCGACGCGGCCTCGGCGATGGTGGTGCTTCGCCCGTGGCCGGGCAGGACGAGGGTGGCGGCGGGGAGAGGCAGGAGCCGGGCGTCGATCGAGGCCAGGATCGTCTCCAGGTCGCCGGCGGCGAAGGTCTTGCCCGGGCCGCCGTTGAAGAGGGTGTCCCCGGTGATCACCGCCGCGCCCACGCGCAGTGAGATGCTGCCCGGGGTGTGGCCGGGGGTGTGGAGGACATCGATCCGGATGCCTCCGACCCGGAGCTCCTGGCCGTCGGCAAGCCGGCCATTGATCCGTTCCTCGGGGACGTTGATCTCGGCGTCGCCCACCAGGACGGGGGCGCCGGTCGCGGCCCGGACCGCGTCGTAGGTCGCCCAATGGTCCAGATGCCAGTGGCTGGCGACCACCGTCTGGACGCCCCCCTCGGCGGCGATGGCGCCCAGCAGCGGGCCCTCCTCCAGCGGCATGTCGACCAGCAGGCCGGCGTGCGCGGAGGTGTCGCGGACGATGTAGGCGTTGTTGGCGTAGGGGCCCATGGGACCGACCCTGACGATCCGGACGTCGCCGTCCTCGAAGACCTCGACGGCCGCGGGCAGGGCCGAGGTCACGGCTTCGATGCCGGGGAGCGCCGGGCTCGCGCCCTCCCGGGCGAGCTGGCCGACGATCCGGGCGGGGCGGGAACCGCGCGTGAGGGAGCGCGGCGTGGGGGGTGCTGGGAGCCCTCGGCCCGCGCCGCCGCCTTGTGCTCCCGCTTGGCGGCCTGGTAGGCGCGACGCTCCTCCGCGGTGCTGACGTCGGCGAGGGTGGGGAAGTCCGGAGCCACCTCCTCCCAGCCGGGCGGCCTCACCCCGAAGTGGCGAGCGAGCACGCCGGTGACGATCCGCGCCTTGAGCGGGCCGAAGCCGGGAAGCGCCGCGAGGCGGCGGTGGAGCTCCGCCGCCGTGCCGGCCTCCCGCCATAGCCGGGACGCGTCACCGCCGTAGGTCTCCGCGACGATGCGGCAGATACCCTGGGCGCGCTCGGCCATGCTGCGCGGGAAGCGGTGGATCGCGGGCGGGGTGCGGAAGGCGGTCGCGAAGACCTCGGGGTCGAGGGCGGCCAGGCGCTCGGGGTCGAGCGTCCCGAGCCGCTCACGCATGCGCAGCGGCCCTAGGAACGCCTGCTCGATCGGGAACTGCTGGTCGAGGCAGAAGCCGATGAGCAGCGCGAGGGGGTTCCCGGCAACCAGGCGGTTGGCCGCAGGGTCCTCCGTCCATTCGAGGCTGGGCGCAGAGTGAGGTGTGGGCACGCCCTCTAGCCTACCTGAGGAGGCGCCGGATGTCCCTGCGACTCACGAGAACCCAGCGACCTCGAGCGCCACGTATCTCGATCCGGTCACGACAACTCGGGATGGGGCTCGCCGGGTGGTAAGAACGGGCGCGTGCTCGGAGTGCATGCCCACGCGGACGGCCAAAGCGGAGGGCTCCGTCTCGGGATCAGCCGCCACGCGGCGATGGTCACCGGCGCGGTCCTCGCGGCCTACGCCGTCACCCAGGGCATCCGCGGCGTCATCACGGTCAGATCGGGCTCGCCGAACGACTTCGCGGCCTTCGCCTCCGCTTCGCGAATGATCGTCGACGGATCACAGTGCCTCTACTGCGCGGGGCCGCTGCGCGCGGCGGAGAGCGCCTATCTGGGAGCGGCGCAGCCGGGGACGGACCCCTTTCAGAACCCGCCGATCGCGGCTCTCGTTCTCACCCCGCTGGCCGAGCTGCCCCGCACCGTGGGGCTCTGCCTGTTCATCGCCATCTCGATGCTCGCCATCGGGCTCGGAGGGTGGCTCCTCGTCAAGCGATTGGGCTGCCCACTGTGGGTCACGCTCCTCGCCGTCCTCTCGCTGCCGACAGCCTGGGTCATCGCCGAGGGTCAGTGGGACGCCCTCCTCCTGGTGGCCCTGGTGGCCGCCGTCCTGCTGCTGGAGCGCCACCCGGTTCTCGCCGGCCTCCTCCTCTCCGTGCTCGCGATCAAGATCCAGACGGTGTGGCTGGCGCCCGTGGTCTTGATTGCTCTCGGGCGCTGGCGCGCTCTCCTCGGGATGGGCATCGGCGCCGCTGTAATAGCGGTGAGCACGGTCGCGATCCTGGGCGCCCACTGGGTGGACTGGCCCCGCACCCTGATCCTGAGGGGCAGCCAGCAGGAGGCCGGTACCATCGGCCTGCCGGGGATCGCCGCTTCGCTGTGGGGAAGCGCCGCCGGGTTCCTCGTCTTCGCGGTCGCAGCCGTCCTCGCGGTGGTGGCCAGCTGGGGACTGCGGCGGAGCCTGCGCCACGATCCCCAGCTCGCGATCGCAGCGGCGGTGGCCGTCTCGCTTCTGCTGGCCCCGCACGTCTTCTCCACCGACCTCCTGCTGCTGGCGCCCGCCCTGGGGCTCGCCGGCCGGCGGCTCCCCATCTCCAGCGCGGTCGCCGCCCTCCTGCTGTCAGTGGCATACGTGATCGGTACCCTCCCCCTGATCGTCTTCGAGCTCAACGCCTACACGCCGGTCCTGGTGGTGGTCGCCGCCGTGATCCTCACCGTCCTTCTCTTGCCCCCACGCCATCGGGCAGAGCTCGCAACCTCGAGCTGAGCCGGAGGCGGCGCCCAGGCAACCGACTCGCCAAGGTGGTATCTCGATTCGGTCACGACGGTCCGGACGGCGCCTCGCCGGGTGGTAAGACCGGGGACACGCCGGCTCACCAGGGGGCCGCGCTGCGGCTTTCACTGCGAGGTCATGGCAATCACGTCTGCGCTGGCGGTCCCCCCGGAGGAGATCGACCGGCGCCGCACCTTCTGGGTAGCCTGCGCGGGGCTCGCGATCGTGACCGCCGCGCTGATGATCGCGATCGTCGTGCTGACGCGCGGCACCCTCACCTACATCATCGACGACGCCTACATCCATCTCTCGATGGCGCACACCTTCGCGACCACCGGCACGTGGGGGGTGGTTCCCGGGGACTGGGAATCGGCAGACTCGTCACCCGGCTGGATCCTCCTGCTGGCCGCCCTCATCAAGGTCGTGCCGGCGGTGACGGAGTGGCTCCCCTTCGTCATCAACGGCCTGGCGGCGCTGGTCGTGGTCTGGCTGGTCACGAGCCGCCAGGAGCTGGTGGTGCTCCGCCGGGCCAGCAACTCGCCGGTGCGCTACCTCGCGGTGATGCTGCTTCCCAGCGTGCTCTTCCTGCCCGAGCTGATCGTCCTCGGCATGGAGCACACCCTGCAGACGGCGCTGATCCTCGGGCTGCTGATCGCCTTCGAATGGCTGATCCGGGATGGTGTGACCGCTCGCCGGGTGCTCGTCTACGCGCTCTTCAGCCTGCTCGGCAGCGCCATCCGCTTCGAGACCCTCTTCCTGAGTGCCGGATGCGCGCTCGCCCTGGTGGTCCCGCCCCTCTGGTCGAGCCTCCGGTTGCGACGGCCGGACCCAGCGCTCTGGCTGCGCATCGGTGCGGCCGCGGGGGGGACGGCTGCGGCCGCCATCCCCATCGGGGTCATGGGAGTGGTGGACCTCGCCCACGGCGCCTTCTTCTTCCCCAACTCGATCGTGGAGAAGACCGCCCTGCTCGGCCACCAGAGCCTCCTGCAGACGCTCGTGCCGTCCCTCTCCACGATCTGGTCCAACCTGAGCCTCGACCCCTTCCTCATGGTCCTGCTGGGGTTCGGGATCGTCATCGCCGTCCGCGGCCGGGTGCTGCGCCCGCTCTGGGCTGCCTGGATCATCGGCACGCTCCTCCACGCCAGCTACGGTCAGTTCGGGTGGGATGACCGCTACCAGGCGTATCTGGTGATCGTCGGGGTCTGGCTCACGCTGCGCACCCTCCCGCGGATCGAGTGGGCCCCGGTCCGCCGGAACCTGGCGCTGGCTCTGGTGCTGCTGCTCGTGGCGCTGCCCATCGGCAAGTTCGACTACATGGTCAACGCCCCCGAATCGGCGCTGGTCCAGACCCAGGTGCAGCAGCAGATGGCCGGCTTCCTGGCCCGCTACTACGACGGCCGGACGGTGATGGTCAATGACATCGGGCGGGTGACCTGGGAGCACCGCGGTGGCCTCCTCGATGCCTGGGCGCTGGCGAGCATCTCGGTGCTGCGCCTCCAGTACGACGGTGAGTACAACGCCGCACACACCACGGTGCTCGCCATCCAGGACCACGTCGCCGCGGTCGCCCTCTACTCCCCGACCTTCAACTTCCTGGTGCCCCACGGGTACGTCGAGGTCGCGTCCTGGCAGATCGGGGCGGGGGCCAACCAGGACGCCACGGCGGTGATCTTCTACGCGCCGGCGGGAGCCGCGGCGCAGGCGATGGCGAGTGACATGCGCGCCTTCGCGCCGGGCATGGTCCCCGGCTCAGGCGCCGTCACCATCTACGGCTAGACGCCGCCCGCTGGGGGCGGCCGCCCTGCTCAGTGCCCGTCAGCCCCGGCAAGCGCGCGGATGGCAGAATGGCCAGCGTGCGCGAGTATGTCGTCGACTGCGGCACCCTGCACCTCTCGGTGCGCGACCATCCGGGCGGCAGCCCGCCGATCCTGGCCCTCCACGGGCTGGCGAGCAACGCCCGCTGGTGGGACCTGGTGGCCGCGCGGCTCAGCCCGCGGTGGCGGGTGCTCGCCCCCGACCTGCGCGGCCACGGCCGCTCCGACCGTCCCGAGGCGGGATATTCCTTCGCGGAGGTCGTCGACGACCTGCGCGGCCTCTGCGATGCGGCGAGCCTGGAGCGAGTGCTGGTGGCCGGCCACAGCTGGGGGGCCTCGGTGGCGCTCTGGTTCGCGGCTGCCCTCCCCGAACGGGTCCTCGGCTGCGTCTGCGTCGACGGCGGCGCCGGGTCGCTGAAGGAGCACTTCCCGACCTGGGCCGAGGCCGAGGAGCGCCTCCACCCCCCGCGGATCACCGGCATCACCGAGGACGCCGTGCGCGAGTGGGCCTCGAGCGGGCCGCTCGCCGACGGCGGCGATCCCGGGGCGGCGGGGGAGATCCTGCTCGGCAACTTCGAGGCGGTGGGGGACGGCACGGTGCGACCCCGGCTGCCCCTGGAACAGCACATGGAGATCGCCCGCCGGCTGTATGAGCTGGACGCCTTCGAGCTGATGGCACGGATCGAATGCCCCGTGCTCCTGGTGCCGGCGCAGGGAGGTCCCTGGCCCATGGAGCAGAAGGCCCGGGGAGTGCAGCGCGCCCGGGATGTGCTCGGCTCGCGTGTGCAGATCGCGTGGGTGGACGGCGGTCACGACCTGCCGGTGCAGCGCCCCGCCGAGGTGGCCAAGGCCATGGCGGATTTCGCGAAGCAGATCGCCGGCGGTTAGCGCGAGACGGGCGGTGCCCGGCGCGGAGACCAGCCGGGGATCAGACGGCGCGCTGGAGCACCTTGTGCAGAAACCTGGGCACCTTGACTCGCCAGGGGAAGGGCTCGACCCAGTGCCGCTGAGTGCTCCACTGGACGACGGTCGACTCTTTGATCATCCGCCGCTCCCGAAGCGAGCCACGCAGAGCGCGACAGGCGTCGGCGACCCCGAGGATCGCCGAGGGGGAGGCGATGGAATACTGGATCACGACCCCGAGCCGGATCGCCAGCATCACAGCGAGGTCGCGGCTGAGCCAGGCAGCCGGGATCGTCCTGATCGGCAGCAGAAGGCTGTTCTTCACGATGTGGCGGCGTACGAAGGCGCGGTCGCGAGCACCGGTGCCACTCCTTTGGTGATGGGCGACCGCGCCCGGCACCACAATCGCCGACCAACCACGCGCCCGGAGCCTCACGTCCAGGTCGACGTCCTCCAGGTACGCGAAGAATGTGGTGCAGAAGATACCGGACGGTAATCTCACATCCTCGAGAGCGCGCCGCCGATACAAACCAGCGGCGGCGCACACGCCGAACACCTCCCAGGGCGCTCGCTGTGGCCAGCTCATCTGCCGTCCATGGCCGACGTTCTCCGGCCAGTATCCAGCCAGCATCCGGTGCCCGAGACTGTCCACGACCGGCTTCCCATCGGATCCGGGCGACCGGAGAAGCACACCGCTCGCAGCGGCGACATCGGGCCGGACCTCCATCTCGCCAAGCAGGGTGGACAGGTACGCTGGATCCAGATCGACATCGGGGTTCAGCGCCAGCACGTACTCGCCGGTCGAGTGGGCGAGCCCCAGGTTCATCCCCCCGGCGAAGCCAGTGTTGACCTCGCTGCGCACCAGGATCACCTCCGGCGCGGATGCCCTGATGTAGTTCACCGAGTCGTCGGTGGACCCGTTGTCCACGATGACGATGTCGAAGCTGACGCCGGTCTGGGCATGCAGGGTGGCCAGAGTTCCCGGAAGCCAGCGACGCCCGTTCCAGTTGACCACGATCGCGGTAACCCGAACCCTGGGGGCAGCCGGCTTGCGGAGCGGGCCTGGCGAGGTCATCTGGGCTCTGAGGTGACGGTCACGACGTCCCGGCGGTGGATCAGAGCTCTCGCCTCGCAGGTCACAAGCTGCGCCGAGGCCCGGGTCACCAGCCCGAACAGAACCAGCGGAGCGAGCAGCGCGTCCCCCCCGTGGAGGTGATGCTTGCGGTAGTACTGCCACATCGCCCGGTGGAATTCGACGATCATGCGGGCGCGGTGCTCCTCTGTGCTTCCCGCCTTACGATGTCGCACCGTGGCTGCCGGCTGGTAGCGCACGCGCCAGCCAGCCTCACCAAGCCGACAGAAGAGGTCGAGATCCTCACCGTACATGAAGAAGCGCGGGTCAAAGCCGCCGATCTGATCCCACGCCGCTCGTCGGATCAGGACGCAACATCCCGATCCCGCGCCGATGTCGGCGACCACCAGCGGATCCTCCCCCAGTCGGTTGTAGGCACCGAAGCGTCGCGGAGAGACGCGGTCCAGCCGGAGGAGCCGCCCGAGTGCAACACCGGGGCTGGGCAGGGATCGCCGCGCCCCCGGCTCGGCAGAGCCATCGAGTCGCACGATGCGCGGTCCGACCGCGCCAACCTTCGGGTCGGAGGCCAGCGTTTGGCGCAGCCGGTCAAGTGCGTCTGGTGTCACCATCGCGTCCGGATTGAGAAGCAGAACGTCGTGGCGCGGCCAGATCGCCGCCGCCGCATTGCAGGCTCGGCCGAAGCCCTGGTTGCTGCGCGACCGGATGAACCTCCATTCGGGAAGGCCCTCCTGGCTCCTCAGGGTCGCTGCAATCCTCTCCGCCGACCCATCGGGGCTGTCATTGTCGATCACGGCCAGACGATCCGTCGCCTCCAGCTGCCCGGCTAACGAGGCGAAGCAGGCGCCTGCATCACGGCCACTGCAGTAGGTGACCACCACCGCGACCACGCCGCCCACCGCGTTCTCGGCAGCAGCGGGGCTCCGCGGCACCCCGTCATCGCCGAAGCTCCCCTTCATCTCGTCCGTGGCAACAGCACCGCCGTCACTTCGTCGCCTCGACTATCAGTCGAGACGCCTCGCGCTTCTCGAGCCCGACGAGCTCCGGGTGGTGCGACATCAGAATCTTCGGACTCTCAACCTTGGTGAAGCCAGCTTGACGCAGTCGGAGGGTCAGCTCGTCGACGTCGTACAGGTAGACATGGCCCCACGAGCGCAGCGCGAAGTTGAGGAGCCGGGCCGGGCTGTCGATCTTCCGAAACTCCACATCGTCTCGTGTTTCGGGGCCAAGGTCGCCCACGTCTCCACCTCCGATGTACCGCTCCACGACGTATCGGAGATCTGGCATGGCGATCCGCATGACACCTCCAGCCTGAAGGGCGGCATGGCAGTCGGAGAAGACCCGGCATCCCTCCTCCAGGGTCAGGTGCTCAAAGAGGTGCTCGGAGAAGATGAAGCCCACCGATCCCGGAGGCGCGGGAAAGCCGCCCCGAAGATCGAGCCTGACATCTGGTTGGACGGCGCGATTGATGTCCACGTTGATCCATCCCTCGAACCGGTTCTGCCCGCAACCCAGATGGACCTTGGCCTGGCCCGGCAAAGCCCGGAGGAGCCTCCGCGCCCGCGATCGGGCAACCGCCCGGCGCGTGGCAGCCACCGCTCCCGAGATCCGCCGTTGGAGGCCCCCCCGGCTGGGAATGCGGAGCCCAGACCTCCGCCGCAAGGGCTTGGCGCTCGGTCTGCGGATCATCCGGCCGACCCTCCACTCGATGCTCGAGCGATGGCGCCCCGCACCGCCGTCGGAACCCGAGGGGGCGCTGACCGAGTCGCAGCGGCGCTCACGTGGACCCCTGCCCCGAGGAGGACCGCGGTCCTCTGCCGCGGCGCACCCGCCGGACGGCGCGCCGCGGATCGAGCACCCCCGCCATGGCCAGGTGAGCGTAGCGCCCCGCGACGTTCCGGCTGCTGCTGGCCCGCCAGGCATGGCGCGCTGCGATCAACCGTCGACCCTTCACCTGTCCTCTGGTCCCCAGGTGAGCCAGGGCCACGCGCTGAATGGCCTCAGTCGTGAGATTGCGGTTGCGCTGGCTCCTGCCCGGGGTCCACCACTTACCCCCCTCGTGCTGGCGATGGACCGCGACCACCCGATCGAGATAGTGCATATCACCGTCGCTCGCGTGCACCAAGTGCAACGGCCAATCGCGAATCGGGCATTCAGCGAACCACTCCGGGAAGCGCGGCAAAACCCCCGCCCGATAGAGAACCGTGCACGTCTGAATGAAGTTGCCAAGCAGAAGATCCCCGTAGGTCGGATGCTCAGTGGGCGGGATGATGACGACCTTTGAACTCGGAGGATTCTCAAAGAGAATCAGCTCCCTCGCCAGACCGAACGAGATGGTTGCCCGCGGATGCGCTTCCAGATAGCCCGCCTGGAGAGCGAGCTTCGACGGATCACACCAGAAGTCGTCTCCCTCGAGAATGGCGATGTACGAGCTGCCACTCTGGTTCGCTACCTCCCAGGCCCCTGTGAGGTTTCCGAAGCCACCGACGTTGCTCGTCCGCAGCAGCGGGTGCACGATGACGTGGGCCGGAGCGTGGGCGAGTGTATCGGCTATCAGTGCCTGGGTTCCGTCGGTCGAGCAGTCATCGGCCACCACCAGGTGGATCACGCCGTCGTAGCGCTGGGCGAACACGCTTTCGATGCTTTCGACTATGAATGGCTCGTGGTTGTAGGTGATCATGACCACGGCGACCGCGGGCATCGCAGGTTCCGAGCGAGTCGGGGTCACGCTGCTTGCCCCAGGGCGCGCAACGCCGCCAAGCCGGCCACGGGGTCGCTCCCCTGGCCTGGTGCCATCAGCTCGATGCTCACCGCGTCACTCCCTCGTGAAGATCGCATCGAACCGGTAATTCGCGTTGAAGAAGTCCTCGGACATCCTCGACGTGGCGATGTCCCACCCGAAGTTCCTCGCCAACGCTCCCATCTGATCGATCGACCACCACTTCCCGACCTGGGATCTGTGCTCGTCGAGATCGCCTTCAGCGTAGCCATCGCGATAGAAGCGCCCTGCCCTGTCCCGGTCGGGCAGATTGCCGAGGACCATGCGCCGAGCGTTCGGGAAGCGGTCGGATACCGCGCGCAGCACCATGTCCACCGTGGCGGGAGGCAGGTACTGCAGAGCCGCGAAGCAGAGGATCTTGGTGAAGGACTCGGGCCTTGCCACGGAATCCGCAAGCTCAGCCACGTCCCCGTGGATGAACAGATACCTGGGCGGCCGCTCGAAGTACTCCTTGGCAATCTCGATAAGGTAAGCCGACTGATCGACCCCGGTGTACGCCGTGCAGTCGTCGAAGAGCCTCGCGGCCAGGGCCCCGTTGCCGCAGCCGAGATCGAGGAGCACATCGGCTGGTCCGAGGTCCAGCACCGCACGGAGGTGGGCGACCAGCTCCCCAACCTCCACCTCGCTCATCCGGCGGCCCATGATGGTGCGCCGGCACTGACCCCAGAAGTCGTCGCGGGGCAGCGTCTTCGGGTACTCCTGGTAGTCCCACGCCGGGAAATCCGCCGCAGATCCCGACTCGCGGATCACGTCGCGGCCCCCTGCGGGTCCAGGATCCGCGCCCGGTCCCGGATGAATCCTCTCACCTCCCGAGGGCTGTTCCACATCAGCACGTCGATGATCGACAGTGACGGCACGAAGGCGTACGGCGACGGGACCTCGTAGGTCATAGGGGGAACGTCGAGGAATCGGAGACGGATTCCCGCCGCCTCGAACTCGGCCGGTCGGAACAGCGCGGCTCCTCCCACCGGGTTGAGGTACTCCGCAGCAGCGAGCTGCTCGGCGATCCGCAACGACCACTGCCCGGCGTGCTCAACGCCGGACAGGTCGAGGCCCAGCTCGGAACAGACGGAGTAATCGAATTCTATCGACAGGTACTCGCACACCACCCTCAGACTGGCGGCATCGAGCGCAACCAGCGAGTCATCGGTGCGCTCGCAGAAGGCCCGCTCCACCAGACCGAGGACTTCGCGGTAGTACGGCGCTCGCCGCCGGTAGTGCTGGAGCCTCCCGGCTGTCAGCCGGAAGCTCAAGTCCGGGTTGTGGAGGATGACCTCTCGTATCGGGGCGGTCTCAGCAACACCCCGCACCGGGACAGTGACGTACCACCAGCCCTCGCTGGGGTGCAGCACCCGATTCCGGTTCATCCATGTCTGCGGCGTGTACTGGGTTACGTCCAGCACCACCCACCGATCCGTCTGATCGATCAGGGCAAAGTGCGGAAGATGAGGGAAGAAGTACGGCTGCATGATCCCGATCCGGGGTCCGTCAGACACGGGAACGGAGTCCATCGGCGAACTCCTGCGCATCGCGCACCACGCCGGCGACCCGCTCCGCGTCGGTCGCGGTCAGCGTGGCCCCGATGGGGAGTTGCAGCACTCGTTGGCAGAGGTCATCGGTCACCGGCAGGGCATCGACCTGCTGCGGGCGCAGCGCGTCGAACGGGGTCGACCGATGCACCCCGGGCTTGAAGTACCGACGCGCGCGCACGCCCTCCGCCCGGAGGACCGACCACAGGCTGTCGCGCGAGAGCCCGTACTCGTCCTCGAGCACCTCGATCACCACGTTCTGGTAGTTGCTGTGCACGACATTGGCCGGCTCGACCACGCGGACGCCGGGCAGGCTGCCCAGGCCGGATCGGTAAGCGTCGAAGATCTGCCTGTTGTTGCGAATACGGTCGGCGAGCTGATCGAGACTCGCCAGCCCGACCGCGGCTTGACCCTCGGACATCCGAGCTTGGACAATCAGCGGTACCGACATCGCGCGCCGGATACCGTAGTTGCTTCGCATGTTTCGGATGCGCTCGGCCAGGTCGTCGTCGTCGGTGCAGATGCACCCGCCCTCGGTTGCCGACATCACCTTGGTTGCGTGGAAGGAGAAGACCTCAGCCCGGCCGAAGCGCCCCACCCGACCATCGCTCCGCTCGACGCCGAACGCGTGCGCGGAATCGAACACGAGCGGCAGGCCCTGAGAGCGCGCCCATCGCGTCAGACCCGGCACGTCAGCGCTGCCGCCCCAGAGGTTCACGGCACACACGGCTGCCACGCCGTCCTCGAGCGCAGCCTCAGCGGTGTCCGGCGTCATGTGATGGGAGATCGGGTCCACCTCGCAGAAGACCGGCTCGACTCCCGCTAGCAGAAAGGCCTGAGCCGTCGCCACGAAGGTGAACGCCGGCATGAGGACCTTGCCCTTCAACTCGAGGGCGAGTGCCACGAGGTAGAGGCCGAGGGTGGCGTTGGTAACGGTCACCGCGTTGCGCACGCCCAGGAAGGACTCGAGCCGCGTCTCCAGCTCCCTCACCAGCGGGCCGTGGTTGGTGTAGTACTGCCGCTCGAGGATGTCGCGGATGGCTGCCTCGTAGCGCTCCCAGCTCGGGAAGTACAGCTGCCCGACCGGAAGGTCCGACAGAAACTCGCGGGTGCCGCCGACCAGGGCGAAGTCCTCTGGCCCACGCTTCATGCGACCTTCCCCGAAGGCCTCGGCCGCTCCGGCCGCCCGGCATCGGCGCTGGTGTGGCCCCCCTGCGCGTCCCGATCAAGCAGGCGTGCGTGAATCTCCTCGCCGTGCTCGCAGATGAAACGGAGAAGGTCCACGACGGCGGCGGCGTCAGCGACGCTGACCTGGTCGCCGCAGGGCAGCAGGACGTACTCCCGAGAGACGCGCTCGGCCACCGGAAGGGGATCCGACCGCGTCTCGAAATATGTCGTCTGAGTGTGCAGGGCGGGTGAGTAGAACGCGCGGGCCAGCGCACCCTCCGCGCGCAGCACGCCCACGGTGTCGTCCCGGCTGAGTGGCCAGGCCTCGCCGACCCGGACCAGGATGTTCTTGTAGGGGGTCAGCTCCCTCTCGTCCAGGCGGCGGAGCGTGAGCCCGGGGATGCCGCTGAGCAGCTCGCAGTAGGCGACGTAGAGGCGCCGGTTGCGCTCGATGAGCGCGGGCAGGTCGTCGAGGCTCGCCATGGCTGCCGCGGCATGGACCTCATTGAGCTTCGCGTTCATCCCGAAGGAGGCGATCCGGTCCTGCTCGGGGATGCCGAAAGCGCGCATGAGCTTGAGACTGTCGGCGAGCTCCTCGTCGTCGGTGACGATGTACCCGCCCTCGAAACCGTTCACGAGCTTGGTGGCGTGCAGCGAGAAGCCTTCCGCGCGTCCGAAGGTGCCGACCCGGCGGCCCTGGCTGGTCTCATATGCCGATTCGACCGAGTCGAAGAGGAGGGGCACACCAGTGGATGACGCGAGGCGCTCCAATCCGGCGGCGTCGCAGCAGTCGACCGCCGGGTGCACGCCGAGAATGAGGGCCGTGCTGTCGTTCACGCACACCCGGGTGGTCTCGGCTGTCTGTGCGAGCGTCTCAGGGTCGACGTCGCAGTAGCGCGGGATCATCCCGGCCGACGCGATGATCTCGCCCATCCGCCGGTAGGTGAGCGAGGGGGTCACGACCTCTCGCCGGCCTGGCAAAGCGAGCTGCCGGATCGCCAGGGAGACTGCCCAGAACCCGCCCGAGAAGGTCACACAGTGAGCGGTGCCGTGCCACTCCGCGAGGCGGGCCTCGAGCATCTGGTTCACCGGCCCGGCATTGGTATACCAGCGGCGATCGTAGAAGATCCTCGAGTAGCGCAGGACCTTCTCCGGATCCGGAGTCGCCAGAGTGCCGGTTGACTTCGGAGGGTCAAAGGTCACCGGTCCGCCGAACACCGCCAGGTCGGAGGTGAGCGCCTTGCGTCCGGTCATCGCCACGCCACCCTACACCACCCGATGCGACAGCAGGCCGGTTCTGAGACCGGTCGCCAACCGGGTCCCCCCGGATCGGATGGCGCGGCGTTCCTCAGCGCTGGAGGCGAGGTAGGCGACCGCCCCGCAGAGACCGGCGGCAAGCAGTGCGACCATCAAGATCCGCACCAGCCCGGGCATCTGGATCCGGTCGGCCGCAAGGCCGGCGCCGATGGCGACGCCCAGTGCGGCTGCCACCGCCAGAAGCCTCAGGTTGTAGGGGGGGATCCGGGTTTGTCGGTGCAGCAGGAAGCTGCCCACGAGGTTCGAGAAGAGCAGGGAGGAGGAGGTCGCGACCGCCGCACCGACCGCGCCGAAGGCCGGCACCAGCACGATGCACGCTCCCACATTGAACGCCAGGGCGGCAGCCTGCCGGACGAGGATGAGCCGGATCCGGTTGAGGCTGTCCACGGAAGGCCCGTTGAAGCCGAACAGCACGTTCACCAGCACGCCGCCGGCGAGGATGCGGAGGGGGGTCGCCATCGAGCCGTAGGCGGCGCCAAAGAGGACAGTGAGCACCGACGTGGGACACGCCAACATCACGGCGATGACGGGTGCGGCCCAGACGAAGGCCCAGCGAGAAGCCCATCGGTAGAGGTCGCCCGCACCCGCCAGGTCCCCGCGAGCGAAGGTCGATGCGATGGTGGGGAGATAGAACGTGCCAATCGTGGCGGCCATTGTCAGGGCGGTGAACGCGAATTGCGAGGCGGGTCCATAGAGGGCCACGATCTCGCGACCACGGGCGAAGCCGAGCACCAGCACGTCGAGTTGCGCGAGCACGATTGCCGTCAGCGAGCCGCCGACCAGGGAACCGCCGAGCGCAATCACGCGGCCGACGTCCACGGCATCCCGCGGGGTGGGAGGCACCGGCGCAGGCCCCATGCGCCTGCGGCGGCGCACGATGAGAAGCAGCGACCCGAGCACGACGAGCGCCGCCAGCGTCCGGGCGCCGGCGACAATGCTCGCCTCGGGGTGGCTCGACAGGCAGAGGGCTACAACCATGGCGCTGAGCACCAGCGGCGCGGCCAGGAGCCCGGCAGCGAGCAGCCGCGGCTGGTGAACCGACTGGAGATAGCCTGATAGTGAGGCCACCAAGGGTGCGGTCGCCGCGATGGGGATCATGATCGCAAGCGCGACGGCCAACCCCTCGAAGTGGTCGATCCCGAGAATCAGGCATGCGATGCCGGTGAGCACGGCTACGACGGCGGCTATGGCGGAGCTCACCGTGAGCGCCAACCGCAGCACGAGGCGGGCCCCGTCAGCGCCAGCTCTCGGTGCGAGCTGGACCAGTGCCGGTGCGAGGCCGAAGCTCGCGACGGCGTTGAGGATCGCCACGAGCGAGGCCGCCATGACCAAGACGCCGTACTCGGTGTGACGCATCGTCCGCACGAGGAGGATGGTGTTGAGCGCGCTGCTCCCATTGGTCGCGATCCACACCAGGATGCTCCAGGCACCGCCGTAGGCGATGGCGCTCCGCGCTCCGGCCGGGGCCCCTGACGGTCCAGCCCCGGGGCCCCCGGCTCCCGGAGGTGCAATCGGCGCTTCGCGCCGAGCCGGCGCCCTTGCGAACTCGTCAACGGACGGTGCAGGGCGCATGCGCACGGGCTTGGTGGTCACCCGCGACATGTCATCGTCCACTCAGAGACAGGACAGCCATGACCGTCCGCGCCATGATGATCAGGTCGAGGCTGAGCGACTGGTGCTTGACGTAGTAGAGGTCGTAGCTCAGCTTCACGCGAGCATCGTCGACGCTGCTGCCGTAGCCGGAGTTGACCTGGGCCCAACCGGTCAATCCCGGGCGGACCGTGAGCCGGGTGTTGTAGAAGTCGATCTCGGAGCGGAGCTGCTCGACGTACTGGGGCTGCTCCGGGCGGGGGCCGATGAGTGACATCTGGCCACGGAGGACGGACCATGCCTGCGGCAGCTCGTCGAGGTGGAGGCGCCGGATGAGGCGGCCCACCGCGGTCACGCGCCGGTCGCTGACCTCAGTCCACGTCGTCGCCCCGCCAGGCTGCTCGCGCATCGTGCGCAGCTTCACCACGGGGAAGGGCCGGCCGTGCTTGCCGACTCGGACCTGGCGGTGGAGGACGGGACCGCCGTCCAGCTTGATGATGACGGAGAGCGGCAGGATGACCACCCCGAGGACGAGCAGAGCGGCGCTCGCCACGGTGACGTCGAGCGCACGTTTGATCGCGGCGTAGGTGTGCGACGTCTGGCTTCGCATCGGCAGCCCGAGCAGCCACGTGTGGCCGAGCTGATCCAGGAGCAGGCGACCGGTCAGCTCCTCGTACAGGTCCGCCAGCGACCGGACCCTGATGCCGGCGTCGTGGCAGGCGAGCAGGCCTCGGAAGAGCGGACGGTCGATGTCGTCACGGAGGCCCAGGACCACCTCCGCGACGTCTCGCTGCTCGACGACGTCACAGAGCTTCTGAGTGCAGTCGTCACGGCGGGGATCGACGACGGCGGCCACCTGGTACAGGCCGCGGATGTGGCCCTTGACCTCCGGCCATACCCGGGTCAGCGCACCCCGGTCGGCGACCAGGGCGATCCGGGCCGGGGGTGAGGACGCCGCGACCAGCCGGCGGTAGAGGAGGCGTTCCCCCATCACCAGCATCCAGGCGAGCGGTGCCCAGATGATGATGGTGGGCCGGGTGATCTGATAGGGCACGATCAGGAAGACCACGAGCAGGCCGATCAGGGAGATGCCCAGCGCCGTGGACACACGCGGGAGCGTCAATCGCATCGAGCTCGCGGTCCTGACGTTCCACGCGTCGACGATGGTCGCCGAGACCACCCAGAGTCCGAGCGCCACGACGGTCCCCAGCCGCGGCACCGAGAACCCCACGTGCCGGACCTGGGCCGTCCAGAGATTGAAGGCGAGCACGAAGGCGAGCGCGATGGCCAGGGCGTCGAAGCCCATCAGCACCAGCCGGCGCTCGTGGATCGACAGCCCGCGCCGCCGCGTCGCGGGCACGCTCAGGGTGAGAGGGGCCTGCTCCACGCGGCTGATCCTACCGGCCCCTCGAAGGCCGCAAGTGATCCGGTGGCGACATGGTGTTGACAGGATCGCGACGGCCCGCCCGGGGGTCCGTTACTCTCGCCGCCCGGTGCCGGCGTCAGCCAACGAGGAAGCCCGCGGCTCCGGACGTGGACCCGGCAACCAGGCGCAGTCCCGGGATCGCCGCGATGCATGCCGCGTTCCAGTGGTGGGGGCCGGTCGCCCCACCCGCGGAGCCGACGAAGACGGCTCGGACGCCGATCAGGGCAGCACGCGCCGACGAGGGGTCGGAGCACGCCCCGGAGAGAGCCACCAGCCGCCAGTCGTCGGGGAAGGTTTCGGCATAGCCGCGGGGCTCGACCTCCACGTCATCGGTCAGCGCCGTGATCCACTGTCCGGAGTCCTCCACCCCGTCGTTCAGCACGAGAGACCCCGGCGGCAGCTTGGCGGCGAGCTGGTCGATCACAGCCGCATCCTGGGCCGGGACGTGCGGCGACATTGCGAGGATCGCGGACAGCATGTCGGAGGAGCGGGACGCACCGAGGACCAGCCCGCCGGCCGCGAGAACGCCGATGGCCGCGGCCGACCAGACGGGCATGCGCCGGGAGCGCTCCGGCCCGCCCTGGGCGGCGCGGCGCGAGAGCATGTCCACCAGCGCGACGGTTCCGATGGCCGCGATCACGGGAATGACGAAGTACTCGAGCCCGTAAAGACGGTCCAGGTCGGTCCACGGATACAGCCTCACCCAGAGGGGATGGAGCCACTGGGGACCGGCGACATCCGCGACGCAGAGCAGGGGGATCGCCAGCGATCCGAGGAGCCAGCGCCACCGCCGGGTCACGACCACGGTGACGGCGCCGGCGCACAGCAGGATTCCACCGATGATGGAGAGGTCCAGGTTGACGAAGGGCGTGAGAGCTCCGAGACCAGCGTTGCGCTGCCCGGCGACGTAGGCTACCGCCTCGTTGGGCACTGACTGCGAGGAGAGGTGGGCTGGGGGGAGAGAGGGCGCGCGGGTCAGAACGTAGCCGGCGCCCACTGCAATCACCACTGCCGTGAATGCGACGGCGGCACCCCCCAGGGCAGCGCGTCTGCGCGTGACCAGTATCGAGAGCCAGAGGAATGCCCCGACGGCTATGGCGGTCGGGAGCTCCAGGCCATGGATCGACCACATCGCGAGGACGGCGGCACCTGCCATGACGGCGCTGCTGACCACAGCCTTCCCCTCCAGGCAGCGGGTCACGGCCAGGATCAGAGGCACGACGAGCGTGGAGTCGACGAGGTAGGGGTAATCACCGTAGCCGGCGGGCCAGACCGGGAAGATCAGACCGAGGCTGAGTGCGGCCGCGACCGCCGCCACGCGCCGATCCTGGGTGACGTGATAGGCGAGGACAGCGAGGCCGAGAGGCAGCGCCAGGAGACTGACCAGGGCCAGTGGAACCATGACCTGCGCGGGACCCCCCGCACCGATCTCCGAGGCCAGGGCGTCGGTGGCCTCGAATGCCGCCTGGGTGCGCACGAAACCCGACCCGTCCGCCGGGACCGGGACGACGGGGAGGACGTCGCGGTCCTGGACGATGGTCGCGGCAACGGCGCCGTGCAGCGAGGGGTCGTTGGCCGGAGGGAGCACATCGCCGCTCATCGCAGCCGCTGTGATGCCGGCCAGCACCGCTCCGGCGGCCAGGGCGACCGCCACGACCAGCCAGCCCGCACCGTCAACCGGCTTCTCCTGCCGGCTGCTCGCGACCTGCCGGACGATCGCCGCTCCGACCAGCACGACCAGGATCGGGATGACGGTGGGGGGGTAGAAGGGCAGATGGAGGAGGTGGAGGACGAGGCCGCTGACACCGACGCACGCCACCGAGAAGCCCGGGGCCGCCGCCAGACGTTCGGCCCACGACAGACGGGGTGCGATGAGCGTGGTGAGCGCGATTCCCGGGACGACGCCGAGCAGCAGAACGAAGGGGAGGGCGTGGAAGAGGTCGCTGAGCGGCACTGCCAGGATTCTCGGAGGAGCCCCCGAGCACCGGCCGGTCTGAGCCCCTTTCTCTCCAGCCTGTAACGAAGGTGTGATGGCCGTCACCGGGGCGTCAAGGTTCGCACAGCGCATCGAGGTGTCCCGCGCCGAACTCGTATCGTCGGGCACCGTGACGAGCAAGCGATCGGGACCATTGACGGCCGCGGCTCTCTGCGGAGCGATGCTGGCCGCCTACCTCGTCCTCTGGGTCGGGGTGGGTGCTCTCCAGATCGGCCGGAGCGACTTCACCTCGACGTACATCGGAGCGACCCTGCTCCGTGAGGGCCATGGCAGCTCGATGTACGACGAGGCGCTGCAGGCCCCTCTCCACGCCTCTCTGATCGCACCCGATCGGGAGGGGAACCTCCCCTTCGTCAATCCTCCGCTGGCGGCGGCGCTCGCGTTACCGGTCAGCCTTCTCGACCTCGACAGCGCCTACCGGCTCTGGTCACTGCTCCAGTTCGCCCTGCTGGTGGTGTCGGTGGTGGTGGCGATCCGTGCCGCGCCCGGACGGCGCAGGCTGGCACCGATGACCCAGGTGGCCATCGGGCTCGTCGCTCTCGCCTGCCTGGGGACGTGGGCCACCCTGCTCCTCGGCCAGTGGGATGGGGTGTCAGCGCTGGGCCTTGCCGTCGCGTACGCCCTGCTCCGCCACCGAAGACCGGGGACGGCCGGCGCATTCCTGGCGGTGACGGCCCTGATCGGCAAACCTCACCTGGCTCTGGGCCTTGCCGCCTTCGTGGTCGGGGTGCGCGACCGCCGGCTCATCCTGGGGGCGGCGGCCGGTGTGGCGGCATCGCTGCTGCTCTCCCTGCTCGTCGCCGGCCCCGGCGGGATCGCCGGCTTCGTCGGCTCGGCCATCGATTCGACCACCCGGTGGCAGCTTGCCAACATGGTCAGCCTGGTCGGGATCGCTGGGTCCGTCGCCGGCAACGGCACCGCCTCCCATGTCATGGCGGCGGCCGGGGAACTGGTCGCCGTGGTGCTCGCGGCCATGCTGGGGTGGGCGGTGCGGCGCCGTCCGGAGCGGCTGGAGGTGGCACTCGCGGGCGCGGCTGTGCTCTCCCTCCTCGCGTCCCCCCACGCGTACTGGGACGACCTCGCCCTCCTCGTCCCCGCCGCGGCATGGTCGCTCGCCGCCCTGGCGGCTCGCCGGGATGGCGGAGGCTCCCTGCGGACCGCCGTGCTCGCCGTATGGGTGGCCATCAGCGTCGCCGCCTACCTGGACATCTCCACCAATGCAGCGCCTCCGCTGGGCCTCCTCACCCCGTGGGCGCTCATCGCCGCGGCCGCACTGGCCGTCGCCGTCTGCTATCGCCAGGGCACACCGGCGTCCCCCGAGGCCGCCGGGGAGACAGCGCCGTGGGTGGCACCGGACGGCCGTGTCCTCGATGTCCGCCCGATGTCCGCCGACCGCGGATAGCCTGGTCAGCGGCGCCCCGGGAGGGGTTCGGGGGACGCGGGGAGAAGGTGCGAGGGAGGAGGACGGATTGTGGGCGAGATCGACTTTCCCGACGGTTTCGATACCCCGGAGCCGCTCGCCTGGGGGCTCACCCCGGCCCAGCTGGGAACCGTGGCGGCGGGCGCCGTCCTCGCCTACCTCGCCCTCCACTCTCCCCTCCCCCGCATCGCCGCCGTCCCTCTCGCGCTCATCGCGGTGGCTGCCGGGCTGACGTTTGCACTGGCCCGGAAGGAGGGACGGATCCTCATCTCGTGGGCGGTCACCGCAGGGCGCTTCTGGAGCAGACGGCGGCGCGGCCTCCTGGTCCTCGCGGAGGCATCCCGCGCGCACCCGCTCGAGGGCCAGTCGAGCTCCCCCGGCCGAGCCTCGGCGTCCACCCCTGCGCTCGAGCACGCCTGGCGGCCACCGGACGGCGGGTGGCGGCGCGTGGCGGGAGCGCCCTCGGTGGAGACCTCCCGGCGGGTACCCCTCGTGCTCCTCCCGGAGCCGATGGCAGGGTCACGGGGTCGTGAGGTGCGCGCGCCGGCCGAGGCCGATCCGTCGAGTGCCCCTCCCCTCGCCCTCCTCGGTGTGGCCGATTCGGCGGTCGTCGACGCGCCGGCCCGCCGCGGCGCCGGGATGGACGCGGCAGCCGTCGAGACACCGGCGCGCGGGGGCCTCCGGACCGCCGGCGTCGCCACGGGCACCCCGACGGAAGCCCAACGGGCCACCCGCCGGCTCACCTTCTTCTCCCTCGCGGGCGGTACCGGCAGGACCACCCTGGCGGTCGAGGTGGCGGGGCTCCTGGCCGGCCAGGCCCACCGCGGCAGCGCCTGGGGGATGCTGGCGCCGCCCCGCGTCGCCCTCGTCGATCTCGACCTCATGAGCCCCCGCGCCGGCATACGCCTCGGTCTCGCCGCTCCCACCGATTGGTGCCTGGCCGATGCCGGACCGGCGGCGCCAGCGGTCGACCGGATGTTGACGACCCACCCGTGCGGACTGGTCCTCGTCCCCGGGCCCGCCCGCCTGCTCCCGGCCGGATGCTCGGACGACGCCGACCTGGTGCAGCGGACGGCGGCCACCGTCGGGGAGCTGGAGAGGAGAGGCTGCGACACCATCGTCCTCGACGTCGGCCGCGACCTCAGCGCCCTGACACGCTGGGCGCTGCGGAGCGCCCACGACATCTTCGTGGTGGTCACACCCACCGGCGGCGGAGTGCTCGACGCCTATCGGAGCACAGAGGCTCTGCGCCGGCTCGGCCTTCGCGACCGGCTCCGCTACGTGGTCAACCGCTCTCACGGTGAGCCCGCCCTGGACGAGGCGATGGCCGACCTGGGAGGCGCCATCGCCGCCGAGATCCCTGACGACCCCGACCTGGAGCGCGCCGAGACGAATCATCGCCTGCTTGGCCTGGAGAGCTCAGGGCCGACGGCGACGGCGCTTCAGGACCTGGCGAGCACCGTCGACTCGCGGTTCCTCTCTCCCCCCCTCACGCCACGCATGCCGGCCGCTCGGAGGATCCTCCGGCGCCGGGTTGTCTAGATCCTCCCTTGCAGCGCCCCCGATCCGCTGCCCCCGGACGGCAGGTCCGCATCGACAGCGACCGCCTGGTCACCCCGGACGGTCTCCTGCTCGGCGTCCTCGCCTGCGCCGAAGTCGACCTTCTCGCGTGCGAGCCCTGGCGTCGTGAGGCGGCTGTCGCCGCTCTCGAGGCACTGCTTCAGGGCCTCTCGGCGGAGCTGCTCCTGACCGTGCGAGTGCGCCGCCACCGGGTGGAGGGCGAGGGCGGGGGGACGGGTGCACTGAGCCTGGCGATCGACCGTCACTGGCGAGACCGTCTTGCCGCCGCCCCGGCCCTCCACCGCCGCGTCTCCGCAGCCATCCGCCACCACGATCCTGTGGAGCTTGACCGCGAGCTGGGCTCCGTCGCCGCGAGCCTGACGGCCGCCGGGATCCCGGCCCACCGGCTGGCCGGGGCCGATCTGCGCGAGCATCTCCGCGACGGAGGTCTCGACCTGAGCCGCCTCGCCTGGGTCGACCAGCCGCAGCAGGCCTGGATCGGCGAGCGTCTGGCCCGGGCCGCGGTCCTCGACCGCCTCCCCGGCAGCTCGGTCGATGCCGGCTGGATGGCGGCGCTCATCCACTGCCCGGTCGAGTGCGACATCTCCCTCCACCTCACCCCCACCTCCAGCCGCCTCGCGACCGGGCTGCTCAGCCGGCGGATGCGACACCTGGGGGCGCATCAGCTCCTCGAGGCCGAGCAGGGCCTCGTACCCGACGCAGCTGTCGCGACCGGTCTCGAGGCGGCCCGGCGCCTCCGGGATCGGCTGGCTCGAAACGCCGGCCGGCCACTCCGCCTCTGGCTGACGGCGGTCGCCTTCGGGGAGGACCTCGACTCCCTGGATCTGAGCTGGAGGAAGCTGCGCAGGTCCTTCAACGCCACCCTGGGCGGGTGCCGTCCCGGCCACTTCGAGCACCTCGACGGCTTCCTGGCGGCGTCCGGACTGGGGTGCCCCCCCGGGGCTGGCAAGCTGGTGGACTCCCACGCCGCCGCCAGCTGCATCCCCTGGCTGCAGGCCTGCATCGACGACGCGGATGGGTACCGGATCGGACGGATGGCGGACAGCGGGCTGCCGGTGAGCGTCGCCCCCTTCGAGGACGCTCACCATGCCAACGCCAACATCGGGATCTTCGCCGCCTCGGGGCAGGGCAAGAGCTTCCTGATCGGGGGCTTGGTGATCGAGGCGCGCCGGCACGGGGTGGAGGCCATCGTCGTCGACCCCGAGGGCGAGTACCGGGGACTCATCGAACGCCTCGGCGGGGAGTGGCTCGACCTGGTGACCGAGGCGGCTATCAACCCCTTTGATCTGGGGGAGGATGACGACGCCGCGGCGGTCGTGATCGACGTCTGCGCGGCGCTCTGCGAGGGGATCAGCGAGCTCGAAAGGGCTGCCGTTGAAGCCGCGGCGCGCTCGGCTCAGGCCGCCGCCCGCGCCGCCGGCGAGCGCGCGCGGTTGCGGCAGTGCCTCGACGAATTGGACCGAACCGCCCCCCGGGTGTGCCATGTGCTGCGCCGCTTCCTGGACGGCGGGCTGGCCGGCTTCCTCGATCGCCCGACGGCGGCGGCCTGGACCCGCCCGCTGGTCGGCGTGGGGCATCGCGAGATCCGTGAGGAGCTGGTCCCGGTGACCACGCTGCTGCTGGGGCGGCTGCTCTGGGAACTCGTCCGGCGGGCGCCCCGGCGCCGCCACATCGTCCTCGACGAGGTGGGGATGCTCACCTCGCACCCCGCCCTCCGGCGGCTGCTCGCCCAGCTCGCCCGGCGCTCCCGGAAGCATGGCAGCTCCCTGGTGGTGGCGACCCAGAACGTCCAGGACCTGCTGAGCAGCGAGGAGGGGATGGTGGTCGCCAGCAACTGCTCCGTGGTGCTCTGCGGAGGCCACCGCGCCGTCGAGGTCGCGGCCATGGACCGCGCCTTCGGCCTCACCGAGGACCAGCGGCGCCGGCTCGAACGGGCCCCGCGGGGCGAGTTCCTCCTGGTATCCGGCGAACGGAGGGGAATGATCCAGGTCGACCTGCCGGAGGTCTATCGCGCCATGATCTGTGGGTGAACCCCGTACCCTTGGCGACTGCGCCACATGGTGACCCGCGGCCCCACTACCCCTTGACACGGCGGACGGCCGGTACCAAGATGTGGGGGCTCCAGCCCGGGCGGACCCCAACATGTGGGATACTGTGGGGGACAGAGTACTCGGTGTGGCCGGGTCCGCCCGCCTGGAGCCGTCCCTCGTGGACGTGGGTTCCATCGCCGCGCCAGACAACTCAGCAAAGAGGAACACACAGTGAGCACTTCCGCTTCCCCACCGCCGTCGGACCCATCCGCTGCTCCGGCCGCGATGGGCGGTGAGAGCCGGCGCGGCTCCCGCCGCAACGGCAACGGAAAGCTGGAGGTGAGCACCAGCGGCCTGCGGATCGAACGCCGATTCACCAAGGCCGGGATCCACCCCTACGACGAGGTCAGCTGGGAGCAGCGCACCGCCAGCATCGCCAACGAGAAGGGGGAGCTGGTCTTCGAGCAGAAGGACTGCGAGGTCCCCACCTTCTGGTCCCAGATGGCGACCAACGTGGTGGTGTCCAAATACTTCCGCGGCCCCCTGGGGACGCCCCGGCGGGAGGTGAGCGTCCGCCAGATGATCTCCCGGGTGGTCGACACCATCACTGGTTGGGGCCGCGAGGGTGGCTACTTCGCGACCGACGCCGACGCCGAGGCCTTCTCCGACGAGCTGTGCCACCTCATCCTGCATCAGAAGATGAGCTTCAACAGCCCGGTGTGGTTCAACCTCGGGGTTCCTGGCAGGACCCCGCAGGCCTCGGCGTGCTTCATCCAGAGCGTCGACGACTCCATGGAGTCCATCCTCAACCTGGCCAAGAGCGAGGGGATGCTCTTCAAGGGGGGTAGCGGCACCGGTTCCAACCTCTCCGCCATCCGCTCCTCCCAGGAGCAGCTGGCCGGCGGCGGAACGGCGAGCGGTCCGGTCTCCTTCATGAAGGGTTTCGACGCCTTTGCCGGGGTGATCAAGTCCGGCGGCACCACCCGCCGCGCGGCCAAGATGGTCATCCTCAACGCCGACCATCCCGACGTGGAGAGCTTCATCACCTGCAAGGTGACCGAGGAGCGCAAGGCGTGGGCGCTGATCGACGCCGGCTACGACGGCGCGTTCACCGGTGAGGCCTACGGTTCGGTCTTCTTCCAGAACTCCAACAACTCGGTGCGGGTGACCGACGAGTTCATGCGGGCGGTCGAAGAGGATCGCGACTGGCAACTCCGGGCGGTCACCGACCCGAGCCGCATCCTCAAGACGGTCAAGGCCCGCGGGCTGCTCCGACTCATGGCCGAGTCGGCCTGGCAGTGCGGCGACCCGGGGATCCAGTACGACACCACCATCAACGACTGGCACACGTCGTCGAACAGCGGCCGTATCAACGCGAGCAACCCCTGCAGCGAATACATGTTCTTGGACGATTCGGCGTGCAACCTGGCATCGATAAACCTGCTCCGCTTCCTCAACGACGACGGTAGCTTCGCCATCGATGACTACCGTCACGCCGTCCAGCTGACCATCACCGCGCAGGAGATCATCGTCAGCCCCGCCAGCTATCCCACCGAGAAGATCGGGAAGAACAGCGAGGCGTTCCGGCCGCTCGGGCTCGGCTACGCCAATCTGGGCGCCCTGCTGATGGCCAAGGGCATCCCCTACGACTCCCCCAGGGGCCGCGATCTCGCCGCCTGCCTGACCGCCATCCTCACCGGCGAGGGGTACGCCCAGTCGGCCCGGATCGCCCGCGAGGTGGGCTCCTTTGACGGCTACGCGGTTAACCGCCAGCCGATGCTCCGGGTGATGGCCAAGCACCGTGAGGCCGCCTACGCGATCCCGTCGTCCACCGTCCAAGCCGACCTGCTCGCCGCCGCCCGGTCCACGTGGGACGAGGCCCACGAGCTGGGCGCGCGCCACGGCTACCGCAACAGCCAGATCTCGGTCATCGCGCCGACCGGCACCATCAGCTTCATGCTCGACTGCGACACCACCGGGGTCGAACCCGACATCGCCCTGGTCAAGTACAAGAAGCTGGTCGGCGGCGGCATGCTCAAGATGGTCAACAACACCGTGCCCGCCGCCCTCAAGCACCTCGGCTACGGCGAGGGCGAGGTGGCCGGCATCGTGGCGTACATCGACGCCAACGACACCATCGAGGGCGCTCCCAAGCTGCGCGACGACGACCTCCCGGTCTTCGACTGCGCCTTCACCCCGCGCAACGGCAAGCGGTCGATAGCATGGCAGGGCCATGTCCGGATGATGGCGGCGGTTCAGCCGTTCGTCTCTGGCGCCATCTCCAAGACCGTCAACATGCCCAACGAGTCCACGGTCGAGGACGTCGAGAAGGCGTACATCGACGGCTGGAAGATGGGGCTCAAGGCACTCGCCATCTACCGAGACGGCAGCAAGCGCTCCCAGCCGCTCGCCACCTCGATGGACAAGACGACCGGCGAGAAGGTGCGGATCGTGGAGCGGCCACTGCGGCGCAAGCTCCCCGCCGAGCGCCAGGCGCTGACCCACCGCTTCGAGGTGAGTGGCCACGAGGGCTACATCACGGTCGGTCTCTACGAGGACGGCACCCCCGGCGAGATCTTTGTGAAGATGGCCAAGGAGGGGTCGACGGTCTCCGGGCTCACCGACTCCTTCGCGATCGCCGTCAGCTTCGCGCTCCAGTACGGGGTGCCGCTCGACTTCCTGGTCAACAAGTTTGCCCACATGCGCTTCGAACCGCAGGGGTTCACGCGCAACCCGGAGATCCCGATCGCCAAGTCGATCGTCGACTACATCTTCCGGTGGCTGGGCTCCCGATTCCTGAGCGTGGAAAAGCAGACCGAGATCGGCATCATCCGCCGAGACGCAGAGGAGACGGAACCCGCGCCCGCGATCGAGGGCCCGGCCAACGCCGCCCAGGTGCTGATGCCGCTCGGCATGGATCCAGTCTCGCCGACCAGCACCTTCCAGAACCAGGCCGACGCGCCCTCGTGCAGCGAGTGCGGCTCGCTCATGGTCCGCTCCGGCGCCTGCTACAAGTGCCACAACTGCGGGGCCACGTCCGGCTGCAGCTGATCGATCAGATGATTCCGAGCCGCGGAGGGCCGTCTCGGCACTGGTTACACTAGCCGCCGAGATGGCCCCCTCCGCGTTCCCCGAGGAGCACTGCGGCGGTGTGCACCAGTGAGCTTATGGGTCCAGGTGCTCGGCGGAACCGTCGCCCTGGCCGTGCTCCTCGGCCTGACAGCGATCACCGCCTTCCGCATCGGATGCGCCCTGCTTCCCGCCGAGGCTGACCTCCTCGACCGTACGGGCACAGCGGCGATGGTGGGCGTGGCGGGCTGGTTAGTCCTTCTCGAGATCCTCGGACTCCTGGGGGTTCTGTGGCTGCCCGTCGTCGTCGGCTGCGTAGCCGCGCTGGCTCTGGGCAGTCTCCGCCTCATTCCCGCGTCACCCCGATCGCGATGGGACGGATCGAAGTTCCCGACGGCGGTGATGGTGGTGGCCATTCCCATTGCCGTGCTGGCTCTGACGCTCACCTTGTCGGGACCGCCGACAATGGGCGCCAGCTTCGACAGCCTCCACTACCACATCGTCAACGCGGCCCACATGCTCCAGACCGGCTCCATCCGGAATCTCCCCTTCGCCCTTCCCGGGGACAACACCGGTGCTGAGCCCGGCGACGGTACCCTCCTCCTGCTCGCGGTGATCCTCCCCTTCCACAACGCCAGCCTCGTCAGCTTCGTGGATCTCTTCTTCATCGCGCTTCTTGCGGCGCTGGGGGCAATGCTCGTACGCGAGCTGGGTCGCCACCCGTGGGTGGGCGTGATAGCCGTCCTCACCGTCGTCACCACCTGGAGCTTCTTCCAGAGCCAGGTCCAATCCGCCTATGACGACGTGATCGCCCTCGACGGTCTGCTGGCAGCGGCCGCCTTCGGCTTGCGGGCGGCGCGAACCGGTGAGGGAAGGTGGATGGCGCTGGCCGGAGCCGGCGTCGGCCTCGCCATCGGAACCAAGGAGGCCTACCTCCTGCCAGGCCTGGTGATGGCCCTGGCGGTCCTCTGGCTCGATCGGTCCTGGCGCAATCCCGGCCGCACGGGGCTGCTGATTGCGGCCGCAGCCGGCCTCTCCGTCGCCTGGTATGCGCGAAACTGGGTGATCACCGGCGATCCCGTGTTCCCGGCGACGGTATCGCTGGGCTCGACCGTGCTGTTCCACGGGCTCGGGGGAGCCGCCGCGTACGCCGCGTACGACCAGTCCCTGGTGACAGCGATCCTCGGCCACGGCACATCGGCCGCGACCTGGGGACAACTCGCGCTCATGAAGCTCGGCGCGCTGATCGTCGCTCCGATTCTCTGCGTCGCGGTGGCCGCACGCGGTAGGGGGAGGGCGCGCTGGATGGCGATCGTGGCTCTGCTCTGCATCCTCACCTACGTCGTGACCCCCTTCACCGGGTCGGTCACCGTGGTGGAGGCCGCCGGCGACCTGCGGTTCCTGCTGCCTTCCGTGACGCTCAGCGTCGTGGCACTGAGCGTGGCCATGCCGGAGCGATGGCTGCGGCTGGCAGCCGTGGCCACGGTCGGCGTCAACGCCCTCCTTCTCGTCTGGTTCGAGGCCCAATTCCCTGCCGAGGACCCTCTGCTGGTCATCGCCGCGACTCTCTCCGTCGTCATCCTGGCGGCCGTCCACTGGCGACGACCCCTGGTCGGACTCGTCCGCCTCCCAGCCGTCCGCCGGGCGCCTGCGGTCGCGGCGGCATTGCTGGTGATCCTCGCGGTGGCACACCTTCAGCCGTCGACGATCACGACCCCGGTGGACCGCGCGCTGGCGGCGTCCGGCAATCCACGGGCCCCGGTGGTGGTGATGGACGTGGGAGACGTCACCGCCATCCTCGGTCCTGACCTCAATGTCAATATCGTGGCGGCAGGGGACGGGCCGGTGGGGGCGGAGCGCCCCATCCGGGATGCTGGTCAGCTCACCACGCGGATCGAGGGGCTCCACCCGGCCGCGGTGGTCGTGAGCGACGAGGGCCTGTTCGACGTCATACCCGCCGGATGGACCCCGCCGCCGACCTGGCGAAAACTCGGCTCGGAGGGCGGCTCCACCGTCTATCAGCCATCCGCCCAGGGCGGCCGGTGACCCCCCGGCGCCGTCGTCGCACAGCCGGCACCGTCGATGTGAATCACCCGAGGACCTTCTGGGGGCTTCGGCAGAGGTAACGCTCACCCCCGGCGAACGGGAGGGAGGACGTCTCGGCGCTGGATACACTAGCCGCCGAGATGACCCTGTCCGCGACCCCCACCTCGCCTCCGCCGGGGGCGGCGGAGCCCGGTACCGGACCGCGCGTCGAGGCCGTGGAGCTGGTCCGGATCGCCATCCCCCTGGTGGCGCCCTTTCGCACCTCGTTTGGGGTCCAGACGGACCGGGATGTCCTCCTGGTCCACCTCCTCGGCGGGGACGGGGAGGGCTGGGGCGAGTGCGTCGCCATGGGGGAGCCGGGCTACTCGTCCGAGTACACGGAGGCGGCCGAGCAGCTGATCGGGCACCACCTCCTGCCCCGGCTGCTGGCTCGAGACCCCGTCACCGCCGCGGAGCTGGGAGGGGTGCTGGCGTCGGTTCGCGGCCACCGGATGGCCAAGGCCGCCCTGGAGATGGCCTGGCTGGACCTCGAGCTGCGCGTGGCCGGCAGGTCACTCGCCGAGTACCTGGGGGCGGTGCGCACCGAGGTGGATTGCGGTGTCTCGGTGGGCATCACCGACACGACCGAGGAGCTGCTGGGGACGGTCGCCGGATACCTCGACGAGGGGTACCGCCGCATCAAGCTCAAGATCGAGCCCGGCCTCGACATCGAGCGGGTGCGGGCGGTGCGCGAGCGGTTCGGACCCGAGGTGCTCCTCCAGGTCGACGCCAACGCGGCGTACACACTGCAGGACGCGGAGCACCTCGCCCGCCTCGACGAATTCGACCTGGTGCTGATCGAGCAGCCACTGCCGGAGGAGCAGCTTCTCGGCCATGCCAAGCTGGCGCGGAGATTGAGGACTCCGATCTGCCTCGACGAGTCGATCCTCTCGGCGACGGTCGCCGCGGAGGCGATCGAGATGGGGGCGTGCAGCATCGTCAACATCAAGCCCGGGCGGGTTGGCGGCTACCTCGAGGCCAAGCACATCCACGACGTCTGCACCGCTCTCAGCGTTCCCGTCTGGTGTGGCGGGATGCTCGAGACCGGGATCGGCAGGGCCGCCAACCTGGCCCTGGCGGCATTGCCCGGCTTCACCCTTCCCGGCGACACCTCGGCGTCCGACCGCTACTTCCACCAGGACATCACGGCTCCCTTTGTGCTGCACGACGGCCGCCTCCGGGTGCCGACCGGAGCGGGACTCGGTGTCGAGGTCAGGAGGGACGTCGTGGACCGCCTCACCACGCGGCGCTCGATGGTGCGACCGGGATGACGGGCCCGGCCATACACCCCGACGCCATCTCTGAGGCGATCGCCCTGGCGCGAGCGGCGGCGGCGAGCGCCGGCGTGACCGTCGACGAAATTCAGGAGGTCGATGAGCTCAACGAGCTCAATCGGGTAATCGACGCCGTGTGGCACCGGGAGGGCGATGCCGTCGTCGTGGACATGCTCCGGGCCCTCGCTCTCAGCGGCAACTGCATCCTGGCCGCCAGGTCGGGAACAGAGATGGTGGGCGCCACCGTCTCCTTCCGGGGCGTCCACGAGGGCCGGCCCACCCTCCATTCTCATATCACCGGGATCGTCCCCGGCTCGCAGCTGCGCGGGGTCGGTATGGCCCTCAAGCTCCGGCAGCGTGCATGGGCACTGTCCAACGGGATCGAATCGGTGACCTGGACCTTCGATCCGTTGGTCGCCCGGAACGCCCACTTCAACCTGACCAAACTCGGAGCCGAGGCCGCGGAGTACCTGGTGGACTTCTACGGCCCGCTCCACGACGACGCCAACGGCGACGACGCCACGGATCGACTCCTGGCGGTCTGGAGGCTGGCCAGCCCCGGGGTCGAGCGTGCTCTCGCCGGACTGACGCCGCCGGCCTTGATCGAGGTCCTGCTCCAGCTGGGTGTCCCCGTGCTTCTCGACATCGGGGCCGGCGGTGACCCCCTGCTCGCCGGCCGGGCGGCGTGGGCCAGCACGACGGCGGCCCGTCCGGACCGGGCACTGGCGCGCATCCCCGACGACATCCTCGCGGTGCGGAGCCGCGACCGCCGGCAGGCCGACGCGTGGCGCGGCGCGCTCCGCGAGGTGATGACCACGCTCTTCGCGCAGGGCCTGCGCCCGGTGGGCGCTATCGCACCCGGGTGGTACGTCTTCGGTCCGCGCGGATCGGATGGGACGGCGTGAGCCCCACCCCGCCGGCGACGCCGCCTCACGCGCTGCTCGAGGGTCTGCGCGACCGCCGGACCGAGATGGTCGACTGCCTGGAGACACTGGTCAACCGGGAGTCGCCGAGCGGCGATCCCGGGCTGCTCGGCGCTGCCCTCGATAGCGTCGACGGGATGCTCACCCGCCTCGCCGGGCGCGGCGGCCGGCGGGTCGTGACCGGCGGAGCCCAGCACCTCGTCTGGGAGAGCGGGCGGCCGCGCGCTCTCCTGCTGTGCCACCTCGACACCGTGTGGCCTCAGGGCACGCTGGCGCGCTGGCCGTTCAGGGTCGAGGGCGGCAGGGCGACCGGTCCCGGGGTGGTGGACATGAAGGCGGGAGTCGTCCAGGCGCTGTTCGCCCTCTCCGCGCTCGGCGCACCGGAGGGTGTGCGGCTTCTGGTGACCACCGACGAGGAGGTGGGATCGCCAAGCTCCCGGGCTCTCGTCGAGGAGCAGGCGGCGGGGCTCGATGCGGCGCTGGTCCTGGAGGCCGCCTATGACGGTGCGCTCAAGGTCGCCCGCAAGGGGACGGCGCAGTACACGGTCCGCATCCAGGGGCGGGCCTGGCACGCGTCGGAGCCCGCCCGTGGGGCCAACGCCTCCCTGGAGATGGCATGGCAGATGCTCGAGGTGGCGGGCCTCGCCGACCCTGAGCTCGGGACCACGGCGACCCCCACCCTGGCGTCGGCCGGGACGACCGCGAACACCGTGCCCGCCCATGCGGAGTTCCGGGTCGATTCGCGCGCCGCGTCGACGGCCGAGCTGGAGAGGATCCAGAGGGCCGTGCGCGGGCTGCGGCCGCATCTCGACGGGACGGAGATCACCGTGCTGGGCGGGGTGGACCGCCTGCCGATGTCCCGCGAGATCTCCCGCGGGCTGTTCGAGAGGGCTCGGGCCCTGGCTGCGACCCTCGGGCTGCCTCCTCTCCGAGGCGTGCTCGCACCGGGCGGCTCGGACGGCCAGTTCACCGCCGCCATCGGCACTCCGACCCTCGACGGCCTCGGTGCCGTCGGCGGCCACGCCCACGCCGAGGGAGAGTGGATCGAGGTGGAACGGATGCCCGAGCGGGCCGCGCTGCTCGCCAGCCTGCTGCAGGACATCCTCGCGAGGCCCTGAGGATCCGACCCAGGTCAGAGAGCGGGGTCGCCCACCCGGCCGGCGGCCTCGCGCCAGGTTATCGGGCCGCCCATGGTCTGGAGGATCGCCGAGACGGAGGTGAGGTCGTCCTCGGCCTGTCGGATGGCGGCGATCCTCTCCGCGAGGTGCCGTGCGGCGGCGGGATCGGCCTCGTGCCGCTGGCGCGCCTCGAGCGAGAGGCGGACCCGCCACATACGTGTGGCGAGGACACCGGCCGTCGAGGTGGAGATGTCCCGACACTCGGCGTCCGCCCACTCCAAGAGATCCGGCAGCGGTGCCGTTTCGGCGGTAGCTCCCACGCCGGCCAGTCTATCGACGGAGCGAGCGTGTCATTCGCGTCGTCGCCGGGATGCGTTGTGGCGTGATCGGGCCGTCACCTCTGTGACCGTTCGGCAAGGGGGGGCCGCCGGCAGGTTGATGGCCGAGCACCTGCAAGCACCCCCCGGGGAGCGTCCGGACCGCGGATGCGGCTACCGGCCCACCGGCGAGTAGTCCCCCAGCTCCTTCAGATACCGAGCCCTCTCGGCATCGCTCAGAAAGGCGGCCCGGAACGAGTTCGTAGCCAGCCGGAGGAGCTGGGCGTCGTCGACACCGAGGTCCCGCTGGATGAGGCGGTAGTTGTCGTCGATGTAGCCGCCGAAGTAGGCGGGGTCGTCGGAGTTGACGGTGACCAGGAGCCCGGCTTTGAGCATCCTGGGGAGGGGGTGATCCTCCATGCGCGCGACGGCCCCCAGACGCACGTTTGAGAGCGGGCAGACGGTCAGCGGGACCTGCTCGCGGCGCAGGCGCGCCACCAGCGCCGGGTCCTCCAGGCAGCGGTTCCCATGATCGATGCGGGTGACCCGCAGCAGGTCGAGCGCTTCCCAGATGTAGCTGGGGGGCCCCTCCTCGCCGGCATGAGCGACACAGCGGAAGCCCTCCCGGCGGGCCCGGTCGAACAGCTCGACAAACTCCGACGGAGGGTGGCCCACCTCGGCGGAGTCCAGACCCACCGCGACGATGCGATCCCGATACGGCAGGGCGGACTGCAGAGCCTCCATCGCCGAGCCCAAGCTGCGATCACGCAGGAAGCACATGATGAGCCGGGTCGAGATGCCGTACCGCTCCTCGCTGGCGGCGAGCACCGACCAGAGCCCATCGACGACCGCCGCCATTGGCACCCCGCGCTCGATGTGCGCCTGCGGATCGAAGAAGATCTCGGCGTGGCGGACGCCCTGCGTCCGGGCGCGGCCCAGGTAGGCGCCGGCCAGATCCGCGAAGTCCGCTTCGGTGCGGAGCACCGCCATGGTCTCGAAGTACACGTCGAGGAAGGATTGGAGGTTATGGAATCGGTATCGCGCGCGCAGCTCGGCCGCATCCGCGTAGGCGAGGGGCAGCCGGTTGCGCTCGGCGACCTCCAGGGCGAGCTCCGGCTCGAGCGTGCCCTCGATGTGGAGGTGCAACTCCGCCTTGGGGATCGGTGCGGGCAGGCGATCAGCGATCCGGGGACAATACCCCTCCGGCACGGCGGGGTGAACGGCAGCTACCCCTCCGCGGCCGTGGTCGGACCCGACCGCGGAAGCGGCCGGGGGGCTGCGGCCCCGAGCTCCCGGGCGATGCCATCGGCCCAGGTGTCGATCGCCTCCCAGTCGCGGAAGTCACCCTCGATCAGCAGCTTACGGCCGGCCGGCAGCGTCCCCACGACCCGGTGAGCACCGCGCAGATTGCTGCGATCGAGAGCGCCGAAGAAGACCCTCTGATCGCGGGGGCTGACCGAGGTGGCCAGCTCGGCGAACTCCTTGGGAGCGGCCGCGGTGAGCACGTCCCTCCCTCGGGAATCGGTGGTCGCGGTTCCGAGCGGCCCGCTGCTGAAGAGCCATACCGGCTTGGTGGAGAGGACTGCCCGGTGAGCTCGGGTGAACTCCTTTGCCTCCTTCATCCACGAGCCCATGTACGCGGCGCTCCCGATGACGAACGCGTCGTAATCCACCGGGTCCCGGACGTCCGTCACCGAGCGCACCTCGACCTGCAGCCCGGCGCCGGTCAACCTGGCACCGATCCGCTCGGCGATCCCTCGCGACGCCCCGTATCTGCTGGCATAGGCAACGAGTGCAGGCATGGTGGCTTCCTCCTCTTCGGATCATCCTCGGTGACCGAGGACCGCGACAGGGTCCTCCGAACGCAGTGCGCCCGTGGCCTTCGGCCGAGGTCCGCCACCCCGTTGGCCGGCGTGTCCTGGTGACTCGGCGGCGCCCAGATTGTCAAACCGGGGGACGGCGATTATCGAATCGCTAACGCCTGGAGAAGATGTGGATGCCCTGGATTCACGCACTGCTTCTGTACGGTTGCGAACCAGAAATGGCTGCTTGCATGATCCAACCGTAGGGTCAACGTCACTCGGAAGGGGAAGCAGGTTATGAAGGGAAGCGCAGCCAGGGCCGCATGCCTCGGTCTCGCGTTGACGGTCGCAGCGACAGTGGCCGCGTGCGGCGGATCCAGCGACTCGTCGTGGTCGACCGCAACCTCCGCAGCGTCCAACGGCGGGATGAGCGCACTCGTCAGCGCAGCCAAGGCGGAGGGCCAGCTCAACGTGATCGCCCTGCCGCTCAACTGGGCGAACTACGGCTCCATCATCAAGGACTTCGCGGCCAAGTACGGCATCAAGGTCAACCAGGCCAACCCCCAGGGGAGCAGCCAGGATGAGGTCAACGCCGTGAAGTCCGAGGCGGGCACCAGCAACGCGCCGGACGTCCTCGACATCGGCATGGCGGTGGCCTGGGCAAATACCAGCCTCTTTGCCCCGTACGAGGTCTCCGAGTGGTCGGACATCCCGGCCGATCAGAAGGATGCCACCGGACTCTGGTATCAGGACTACGGTGGCTACATGTCGATCGGCTACGACTCGAGCAAGTACACCGTCACCTCGGTCTCGGACCTGCTCCAGCCCGCCTTCAAGAGCGCGGTCGCGCTCAACGGTGACCCGACCGAGGCGAACGCAGCCCTCAACGGGGTCATGATGGCGTCGCTCGCCAACGGTGGATCGCTGAGCAACATCGGCCCCGGCGTCACCTTCTTCAAGCAGCTGAACGCGGATGGCAACTTCGTGCCCGTCACGGCCACCGCGGCCACCATCGACAACGGGACGACTCCCGTGGTCTTCGACTGGGACTATCTGAACTCGGCGAGTGTGGTGAACCTTCCCAGCTGGAAGGTATTCGTGCCGTCCAGCGCCGTGCTGGGTGGGTACTACGCCCAGGCGATCACCAAGACGGCACCCCATCCCGCCGCCGCCCGGCTGTGGGAGGAGTACCTCTACTCTGCAACCGGCCAGAACCTCTGGCTGCAGGGTGGGGCCCGCCCCGTGGAGATGTCTGCCATGCAGGCCAACGGCACCCTCAACCAGACCTACGCCGCGGCGCTGCCGGCCGTGAGCGGGTCGCCGGTGACCCTTGATCAGAGCCAAGCGGCCTCGGCCGCCGCTTACCTCGCCAGCAACTGGTCTGCGGCCGTCGGCAGTTGACGGCAGTCGCGACCACCGAGGCAACGTATGTGAGGCGCCCCCTGGGGGGGCGCCTCCGCATATCCACCACCTGGCTCGGCGCGGCGCCGTTCCTCGCCTACACCGGGCTCTTCCTGGCCCTGCCCACGGTGCTGGTGGCGGTGGGAGCGTTCAGCGGGCCCCACGGACCGACACTCGCCAACCTGGCGCAGCTGAGCCAGCCGTACGTCGTGAGCGCCTTCGTCAACAGCCTGGTGCTGTCGGCGGTGAGCTCGGGCGTCGGGGCCGTGGTCGGCGCCGTCCTGGCCTACGCGGTGGCGACCGGCTCGCCCGACGGGATCATGCGCCGGCTGGTCACCGCACTCTGCGGGGTGCTCTCCCAATTCGGCGGAGTCACCCTGGCCTTCGCCTTCATCGCCACCATCGGCACCGAGGGTTTCATCGTCATCTGGCTTCAGCAGCACGGCATCACCTTCTACCCCAATGGCGTCTGGCTCTTCTCCCTCACCGGGCTGACCCTGATCTACGTCTACTTCCAGATCCCGCTGATGGTGATCGTGTTCATGCCCGCACTCGACGGTATCCGCCCCCAGTGGCGTGAGGCGACCGAGACCCTCGGCGGCGCCACCTGGCACTACTGGCGGCACGTGGCCGGGCCGCTGCTCCTGCCCGCGTTCCTCGGAGCCTGGCTGCTCCTCTTCGCCAACGCCTTCTCCGCCTACGCGACCGCAGCTGCGCTGCTCGACATCGGCGGGGTCATCGTGCCCCTTCAGATCAGCCGCGCACTGAGCAGCGAGGTCGGTCTGAACCAGGCCAGCTTCGCCGCCGCTCTCGCCCTGGGCATGGTGGTGGTCGTGGCCATCATCACCGTGCTCTACGCACGGCTGCAGCGCCGATCCGCGCGCTGGCTGCCGCGATGAAGGCCGTGCGAGGTCGCCTGCCGTGAACCGCCATCGCCGCCGCCGGCTGGCAGCGTTCAAGACCGTCGTCTACGTCGTGCTCGGCCTCTTCTTCCTCCTGCCCATCGCGGCCATGGTGGAGTTCGCCACCCGCGGGGTCGGCCTCACCAGCCCGCGCACCCTCGTCGCGTTCACCAGCATCGGCTCGGATCCGGAGCTGGTCGACGCCATCACGGCGTCGCTCGAGCTGGCCGTGATCACCTCGGTGGGGATGCTGGCCCTGCTCCTCCCCACCATGATCTGGGTCCGCCTGCGTCTGCCGCGGATGGCGCGACCCGTCGAGCTGCTCTGCCTCACGCCGCTCACCATCCCGGCGATCGTGCTGGTGGTCGGTTTCGCGCCGATCTACAACTGGATCGAGATCAACGTCAGCGATTCGATCCTGACCCTGGCGTTCGCCTACCTGATCCTCGTCCTCCCGTACTGCTACCGCGCCCTCGACGCGGGTCTCTCCGCCGTCGACATCCGCACCCTCTCGGAGGCGGCCCGCAGCCTGGGCGCGAGCTGGGGAACGGTGATGTGGCGAGTCATCGTGCCCAACATGTCGAGCGCGGTCTCCAACGCCTGCCTGCTCTGCGTGGCGGTGGTGCTCGGGGAGTTCACCGTCGCCAACCTGCTCAACTTCGAGAACCTGCAGGTGGCCATCTCCATCCTGGGCACCGGCAACGCACGAGACTCGATCGCGCTGGCGGTCCTGTCGCTCGTCTTCGTCTTCTTCTTCCTGCTTGTGCTCTCGTTCCTGGGCCGGGCTCTGTCACGCCGCCGCGGCGGCCGGGCGAGGGCCTGAGATGGGCGCGCTCGACACCCGTCCGATCGGCGCATCCTGGGGCGGCTCGCGGTCAGCCGCCGAGGTGCGGCTCGAGGACCTGCGCCGCATCTATGGATCGACCACCGCGCTTGACGGTCTCAACATCACCATCCACGCCGGGGAGCTCGTCGCCCTGCTGGGACCCTCGGGATGCGGCAAGACCACCGCCCTCCGGCTGGTCGCGGGTCTGGAGGACGCCGACGGCGGCCAGGTGGTGATCGATGGCAGGGACGTGACCCACCTCCCGGCCAGCCGGCGTGACACCGGCATGGTGTTCCAGGCGTACTCGCTCTTTCCCCACATGACGGCCCAGGAGAACGTCGGGTTCGGCCTCCGGATGCGCAAGGTGGGCCAAGCGGAGCGCCGCCAGCGTGCGGGAGAGATGCTCGAGCTGGTGGGCCTGAGCACCCAGGCGGATCGTTACGCGCACCAGCTCTCGGGCGGCCAGCAGCAGCGGGTGGCGCTGGCGCGTGCGCTCGCCATCCGTCCGTCCGTCCTGCTCTTGGACGAACCCCTCTCCGCGCTCGACGCCCGGGTTCGCAGCCAGCTCCGGGACGAGATCCGCCGCGTTCAGCGGGAGGTCGGCATCACCACCCTCTTTGTCACCCACGACCAGGAGGAGGCACTGGCCATCGCCGACCGGGTCGGAGTCATGCGCGCCGGCCGGCTGGAGCAGATGGGACCGCCCACCGCCATCTACTCCCGGCCGGCGACGCCCTTCGTGGCCGAATTCGTCGGACTGACCAACCGCCTGGCCGGGGTGGTCAACGGTGGGGCCGTCGACGTCCGAGGCGTCCGCCTGCCCCTCATCGCCACGGACACGCCCGACGGCCCGGCGGTGGCCCTGGTTAGGCCCGAGGCGGTTTCCCTGGCGCCGGCGACCGAGAGCTCAAACGGACTGCTGTCGGGGACCGTCATCGCCGTCTCCTTCCTCGGGGCGGTGAGCCGGCTCACGGTCGACCTGGGCGACACCACCGTGCTGGTCCAGATCCCCACCGCCGACGCCACCGCCCACCCGGGCGGATCGCGGGTTCGGATCGCGCTGCGCCAGGACCCGGTGCTGATCACCCGGGACGGCAGCCCGGGGAAGCCTTAGCTCGATGCCGCTCACCCATAGCCAGACCCTCGGTCCGGGCGACGTCCTGGCGACGGGTACCCTCTCCTCGTACCGGGCGGTCGCGCCCGGCCCGGGGGAGGAGCACGTGATCCGCACCGAGCTGCTCGGTGAACCAGGACCACGGATCGCCGCCGACGTCCCGTCTCTTCCGGTCGGTGAGCGGAGGGCCATCGCCTGCATGGTCCACATGACCGACCTGCACATCGGCGACGTCCAGTCGCCGGCTCGCTTCGAGTTCTTCAACCGCGAATTCCGTGACCCCCGGTTCGCCGGGCTGATCCCCACCCAGCGCCCCCAGGAAGCCCTCACGGCCCATGCGCTCGATGCGCTCGTCCGCACCCTGAACGGCGGCCTGACCGGTCCCATCACCGGGGCTGCGCCCGAGCTGGTCCTGACCGGGGGGGACGCGATCGACAACGGCCAGCGCAATGAGGTGCTCACCCTGCTGCGTCTCCTCGACGGCGGCCGGGTGGAACCCAACTCGGGTGCGCCGGGCTACGAGGGGGTGCAGTCGGTCGACTGGCCGGACGACATCTTCTGGGTGCCGGACGGAAGGCCGGAGACACCCGACGTCTTCGTGCACGACTACGGGTACCCGGTGCTGCCGGGACTGCTCCAGCGCGCCCTCCTGCCCTTCGAGGCACCCGGACTTCGCCTGCCCTGGCTGGGCTGCCACGGCAACCACGACTCGCTCTGTCAGGGCGTCGGGCTGATGACACCCGCCCTCCGGGCGGCGCTGGTCGAACGGCGCAAGCCGATCGCGCTGCCCCAAGGACTCGATCGGGACCAGGCTTATGACACCTTCGTCCACCGGCCCGAGGAATTCCTGGCCGGCACCGCGGTCGACGTCACCCCGGATGCGGCGCGGCGGCACTGCAGCCTCGGGGAGTACGTCGGCGCGCACGGTGACGGGACGGCACCGCGGGCCCACGGGTTCGACGAACGCAACCGCCTGGATCACACCGCCTTCCACGTCCACGACACGGCACTGGTCAGGTTCATCGTGCTGGACACCGCCTGCCCGGGCGGATCGGCCGACCTCTGCATGGACGAAGCACAGCTCCGCTGGCTCGAGGATCGCCTCGCCGAGGTGCACTCCTCCTATCGCACGACCGGCGGTCAGCGGGTTCAAACGGGGGCCGAGGATCGCCTCGTGGTCATCGTCTCGCACCACGGATCGTATGGCCCGGTGAGCACCCGCCCGCATGCGGACGGCAGCGCCCCGGGCGCTGGCGCGGGGCTGCTCGACACCCTCCTGCGCTTCGACAACGTCGTCCTCTGGCTGAACGGGCACACCCACATCCACGCCATCCATCCCCGACCCGCCCCCGAGGGCGAGGGGCACGGTCTCTGGGAGGTCACCACCGCGTCGCTAGTGGACTGGCCGTGCCAGGCCCGGCTGGTCGAGCTCTTCGCCGCCGGCGATGGGATGCTGGGCATCGCCAGCACGATGATCGACCACGACGGCCCGGCCGAGCCGGAGCACGCCGAGACCACCCTGGAGATGGCCGCCCTCCACCGCGAGCTCGCCGCCAACTTCCCGATGGCGGGGTTCGGGTCGGTGTTCGAGGGGACTCGCCTGGACCGCAATGTGATCATGCTGAGACGCATAGGGTTTGCACTCGCTTAGCAGGGTGCGGCCGGTATAGCCTGGGATCTCGGGCTCGCCCGGGCAGAACCGAGAGCTTGCTGGAGGCATGGCAGATGAAGGCTGTGGTGTACGACCGTCTGGGCGCCGCCACCAACGTGCTGCGGGTCGTCGATCTCCCCCGTCCTGAGCCGGGGCCGGGCGAGGTGCGCGTGCGAGTCAGCTTCTCCGGGGTGAATCCCACCGACTGGAAGTCGCGGAGCGGGGCGACAGCCAGGGCGGTCGACGAATTCCAGATCCCCCACCACGACGGCTCCGGGGTGATCGATGCGGTGGGCCCGGGGGTCGACGAGGACCGTGTGGGGCAGCGCGTCTGGGTCTGGATGGCCGCCGCCGGAAGCCGGTGGGGCACCGCCGCCGAGTGGACGGTGGTCTCCGACCAGCAGGCGGTGGCCCTGCCCCCGGGCGCATCCCTGGAGTTGGGCGCCAGCCTCGGCGTGCCCGCAGTGACCGCCCACCGCTGCCTCTTCGCGGACGGGGACCTGGCGGGGCGCACCGTCCTGGTGGCGGGCGGCGCCGGCGCCGTCGGCCATTTCGCGATCCAGCTCGCCCGCCGCGCGGGCGCCCGGGTGGTGACGACGGTGAGCGGCACCGCCAAGGCGGAGCTGGCCCGCGCAGCCGGCGCCGACCTCGTGGTCAACTACCGGGAGCCGGACGCCCTGGAGCGGATCCGTGGCTTCACCGAGCGGGTCGACCGGGTCGTGGAGGTCAACCTGGCGGCCAACCTCGCCCTCGATCTCGGCCTCTCGGGCCCGGGCACCGTGGTCTCGGTGTACGCAGCCGACACCGCCGATCCGGAGCTGCCCATCCGGGCCTGCATGGGGGCCAACGTGGTCCTGCGCTTCGTGCTCCTCTACGGCGTGCCGATCGCCGACCTCCTCCGCGGGGTCACCGACGTCAGCGCCGCGCTGGAGGCGGGAGCGCTCACCGAGCTGCCGGTGCACCGCTTTCCGCTCGAGGAGTGTGCGGCGGCCCAGGACGCGGTCCAGAGCGGGGCGGTGGGAAAGGTGCTGCTCGTCGTCGGCTGAGAGCCGGAGAACGCCGGGACAGGGGCGTCAGGATTCCGCAAGGCGCGACCCCTGAAGCTCCCATCAGATGCCCACACCACCGATCGCGGCCGTGGCCGTGCCCCCTGACCTGGGCGGTCCCGCCTCCGCCGCAATCCGGCGGGCCCAGCGCGTGCCGCGCCGATGGGGGCTGCGTCCCCGCGACGTCCTGCTGATCTTCGCCGCCAACGCCCTCCTCGTCGTGGGGATGTGGGTTCGCCATGGGCAGTTCCCGAATCTGACCCACCCGGCGGCGGTGCTCACGGGCGCCGGCCAGCTCGCCGCCCTGCTGGGCACCTACTGCGCGCTGGTCCAGGTGGTGCTGATGTCGCGCAGCCCGTGGCTGGACGATCTCTTCGGCATCGATCGGATCACCGGCTGGCACCGCTGGCTCGGCTTCTCCACCGTCTGCCTGATCTGCGGCCACGTGGTCCTCACCACCGCCGGCTACGCGATGACCGACGGCCGCTCCTTCCTGGCCCAGACCTGGGTCTTCCTCACCACCTACCCCTACATGCTGATGGCCTACGTCGCGGCGGCTCTCTTCGTGGTGATCGCGGTGACCTCGGTGCGAGCCGCACGGCGTCGCGTCTCCCATCAGACCTGGCACTTCATCCATCTCTACATCTACCTGGCCATCGCACTCGCCTTTGCTCATCAACTGACCGCGGGCACCGACTTCGCGGACGACCCGGTCGCGGTCGGATACTGGCTGGCGCTCTACGCGGCCGCGGCCACGCTGGTCATCGCATTCCGATTTGCTATCCCCGTGCGGATGGCGCGACGCCACCGCCTGCGAGTCCACCACCTAGTGGCGGAGTCCCCGAACGTCGTCTCCATCTACATCAACGGCCGCAACCTCGGCGAGCTGCCGATGCGCGCCGGCCAGTTCTTCAAGTTTCGCTTCGTGACCCGCGACCTGTGGTGGCGTGTCCACCCCTTCTCCCTCTCCGCGGCGCCCAACGGGAAGTACCTCCGCATCACCGTCAAGCAGGTGGGTGATTTCACCCGCTCGCTGACCAGCCTTCGCCCCGGCACCCCGGTGATCCTGGAGGGCCCACACGGAGTCTTCACCTCCATCCGGCGCCGGCGGCCGCGGGCACTGCTCATCGCCGGGGGGATCGGCATCACCCCGCTCCGAGCGCTGATCGAGGAGATGCCGCAGCGCAAGAACTCGATCGCCCTCCTCTACCGAGCCCGTTCCTGGAATGACGTCGTCTTCAAAGCGGAGCTGGACCAGCTGGTCGCGGCTCGCGGGGGCGTCATCCATTACATCGTGGGACGGCGCGGACACGACGTGCATCCGCAACCGTTTGCCCCGCGCTTCCTGGCCGCCTCCGTCCCCGACCTCCGGGATCGGGACGTCTTCGTCTGCGGGCCGCGGGAGATGGTCGACACCGTCATCACCAGCCTGCGCGCGCTCCGAGTCCCCGCTGCCCAAGTCCACTGCGAACGCTTCGCGTTCCTCACCTGAGTGCCCCCTGCCATGCCCGTCCGCGCCGCCGTCACGCTGGCCGCCACCGCCATCGGGGTCGTCCTGCTCTTCAGCTTCCGGACCCCGCCGGCGGCGTCGATTGCCACCATCACCCCGCCCGGGGTCGCGTCGTCCAGCCCCACGCCCACTCCCACCACCACCGCCACCCCCTCCGGCGCACCGCCAGCGGGCGGCAGCTCGCCGACACCGACGTCAACCGCAACCGCCACACCGACGCCGAAGCCGAGCGCAAGCGGGCTCAAGTCGGGATCGTTCACGGGGCAGACGTCCTCGAACCCCTACGGGAACGTGCAGGTTCAGGTGGTGATCTCCGGCGGCAAGATCACCGATGTCAAGACCATCCAGTACCCCGACGGCCATCAGCAGTCCGTGTTCATCAACTCCCAAGCGCTCCCGCTTCTCCGCGAGGAGGTGCTCAAGGCCCAGAGCGCCCAGATCAACATCATCGGCGGCGCCACCTTCACCAGTGAGGGCTACGCCCAGTCCGTGCAGTCGGCATTGGATCTGGCGCGTGCCTGACGCCGGCACCGCGCAGCAGCGGACGGTGCGGGTGGAGCCGGTGATGGGGACGATGGTCACGGTCGACGTCCGCGACCCCCACCCACCGGGAACGGCCGTCGAGGCTGCGATAGAGACGGCCATCGCCTGGTTCCACGAGGTGGATGCCACCTTCAGCACCTACCGCGACGGCAGCGAGATCAGCCGCCTGGGACGGGGCGAGCTCCAGGAGAGCGAATGCTCTCCAGAGGTTCGCGAGGTGCTGGGCCTCTGCGCCGAGGTCGAACGCGGGAGCGGGGGCTGCTTCGACATCCATCGCGAAGGCCGGCTCGATCCCTCGGGACTGGTCAAGGGCTGGTCGGTGCAGCGAGCAGCGGAGATGCTGCGGGCGGCTGGTGCCCGCAGCTTCTTCATCGGTGCCGGGGGCGACATCGTGACCCGCGGCGAGGCCGGACCGGGCCAGCGGTGGAGGGTTGGCATCCGCCACCCTGACATCGCCGACCAGGTCGCCGCCGTGCTCAAGGTCCGCGACCTGGCGGTGGCGACCAGCGGCGCCTACGAACGCGGCGAGCACATTGTGGACCCGCGCACCGGCGGGGCCGCGGCCGGTCTGCTCAGCATCACCGTGGTCGGCCCCAGCCTCACCTACGCCGACGCCTTCGCCACCGCCGCGTTCGTGATGGGTGAGCAGGGTCTGATCTGGGTGGCGGGCATGGATGGATATGAGGCGCTCGCCATCACCGGAGATCGCCGGACGATGTGGACGCCGGGGATGGACGCCCTGCTGGTGCGCGACATTGCGCCGGCAATGTGACATCGGGCCCCCCGGTTCCGCACAGGAGGGCGACAGCGACGGCGCCACATCGCATGCAATTCGCCGCGACTGGCGCGTTGAGGAACGCCCGCCTATACTCGGCTGACGGTACCTGGGGCTCCCCCGCTCGGGAGCGGTGACCTGCTGTCCCCGCTCCTCGTTTGGTTGCCCTGCGGTGGCGCGGCAGAAGCGAGGGAAGAGGGAGCGCTCAGAACGATGTCCAGCTGGACGCCGCCGGTGGATCGGTCCTGATGTCCACGCGCAGGCAGGTGGCCTTCCTCGCGCTCTGGGCGGCCTTCCTGGCGGTCGTGGTCGTGATCTACGTGAACATCCGGGACCAGCCGCCGTCCCCACCCCAGGCCAGCCTCGGGACGCTGTCGCAGGCCGTCGCCGACACCGAGATCGGCGCCGGTCCGCCGCAGGCCCAGATATCGCTCGAACCCGCTCATCAGGCGCTGGTCTCCCCTGACCAGGTGACGTGGTGGGACGCCGCGGGCGGCGAGCACCTGACGTCGGACGCCGACCAGGATCTCGTGGTGAGCAGCATCTTCGAGAAGGACGGCTTCCACAACTACAAGACCGAGGGCGGCGTGCCACTCACGACCCTGCTGCTGGTGCTGGTGCCGACGCTCATCATCGTGATGGTCATCGTCATCCTCTACTGGCGCCAGGGCGCCGGCGGGCCGGTGGGTCTGCTGCGCTCCCGAACCAAGGCGGTCGCGGGTGACCAGCCCCTCAGCACCTTCGCGGATGTCGCCGGGTGCGACGACGCCAAGCTCGAGATGGCAGAGCTGGTCGCCTTCCTCCGGGACCCCGACCGCTACCGTGACCTGGGGGCCCGGGTGCCCAAGGGAGTCCTCCTCGTCGGACCGCCGGGCACCGGCAAGACCCTGCTGGCCCGGGCGGTGGCGGGCGAGGCGGACTGCGCCTTCCTCTCCGTCTCCGGGTCGGAGTTCGTGGAGATGTTCGTGGGGGTCGGCGCGGCCCGGGTGCGCGATCTCTTCAAGAAGGCGAGGAAGTCCGCTCCGTGCATCGTGTTCGTGGACGAGATCGACGCTGTGGGCCGGCGCCGGGGCGGGGCCGGGGTCAACCTCGGCCATGAGGAGCGTGAGCAGACCCTCAACCAGCTGCTCGTCGAGCTGGACGGCTTTGACCAGGGGGCGCGGATCGTCGTCATCGGCGCCACCAACCGCGCTGATGTGCTGGACGAGGCGCTGCTCCGACCGGGGAGATTCGACCGTCAGGTGACGGTGGACGCGCCCGACGTCACCGGGCGCGAGGCGATCCTCGCCGTGCACGCCCGGTGCAAGCCCCTCGGGGCGGATGCCGATCTCGGTCTCCTCGCGCGACGGACGCCCGGCTTCACCGGGGCCGACCTGGCCAACCTGATCAACGAGGCGGCACTCCTCGCCGCCCGCGAGCAGCTGCCGGTGATCGGCATGGCGGAGCTGGAGGCGGCGGTGGACCGGGTGCTCGCCGGGCCGGAGCGGCGGGGCCGCCTGCTGAGCCTGGACGAGAGGCGCACCATCGCGTACCACGAGATGGGGCACGCCCTGGTGCTCACCTCCCTCCCCGGCACCGACCCAGTCCGCCGGGTGAGCATCGTCGGCCGAGGGCGCTCACTGGGCTGGACCCTGACCGTACCCGAGGGCGACAGGGCGCTCGGCTCCAAGTCACAGCTCCGCAACCGCCTCGCCGGCCTGCTCGGGGGACGGGTCGCGGAGGAGATGGTCCTCGGTCGGGAGGACATCACGACCGGGGGTGCGGACGACCTCCTCAAAGCGACCCAGCTGGCCAGACAGATGGTCACCGAGCTGGGGATGTCAGAACTCGGGGTCCGCGTGGTCGAGGCGGGCGAGATGGGGTTGGCCCGCTCCCATTCGGATGAATTGGGCCGCCGCGTCGACGCGGAGGTCGACCGCCTCCTCGACGAGGCGCTGGGCCGGGCCCGCGCGATCCTCGGGACGCGCAGGGAACTGCTCGACGCCCTGGCGGCGCGGTTGCTGGAGGCGGAGACGATGAGCGGTGCCGAGCTGGCCGCGATCATCTCCTCCAGCCCCACCGTGGAGCTGCAGGGGGTGGTCGTCCCGCATGCGACCGCAACGTTGGTGGCACCGTTGGCCACCCGGGGCCGGCCGGCGGTCGGGGTGGCGCGCCGGCCGGGAGGCGCCGCTGCGCGGAGGGGCGCCGCATCCGGCACCATCCCGCCGCCGTGGTTGCGGACCCTGCTCCGCGCCGTGGCGGGGCCCCGCAGGGGGCGGCCGCGGCCCGGCGGGCTGTCCGGTTAGGTTGGGGGGCTCGCCCACGGGCATGCAGAGCACCCACCCGACGCTTGACACACCGCCACGTAATCATCAACATGTGGTGTCAGCCGCCGGTTAGACCCACTACATCTTGAACCCGGTTGGCGCCTTCTCCTTCGCTGAGGCCCGCCCCGCCGGGGGTCGGGCCTCTCCGTTGGGAGGGGCCCCGCGAGCAGGTCAGCCGCGGTGCGGGCCTCCTCCTCAGAGACGCGTCGATGGGTCGAGATCATGGCGCCCAGACCGCCGCGGAGCCGTCGAGGTCCAGACCGGTGGTGACCTGCTTCGGTCGCGCAGCGGGCGACGTCGCGGCGTCCGCGACAGACCAGAGCTCAAAGTAGCCGTCCCCCGCCTCCGGGGCGAGGTAGATCAGGTCGGTGCCGTCGGGCGACCACGTGGGCGAGGCCGCCATGGTGCCGGTGACGATGCGGTCAAGGGTCCCGAGAGTGCCGGTCGCGGCGTCGAAGCTCGCCACCACCAGGTCGGACTCGGTGCTGCTCGGCGCCCCGTCCACGACGGGGGTGCAGATCATGGCGATCTCGCTCTCGTCGGGATTGAGCGCGGGCTGGGCGCAGTCATCCTGTGGGAGGGTCAGGGCCGCGCCGTCAGAACCCGCGACGTTGTACAGCGGCTTGGGGTCGAGGCGGATCTGGCTCACCTCGGCTCCGGGCACGGCGCCCGGCAGCGGCGTGCTGAGCTGCCCGGTGTTGCCATACGCTCCCTCGTAATCGACGTAAAGGAGACCACCGTCCACGAGCGGCACGGGGCTGATGTCCCCGCCGGTGTAGTAGTTGGCCCAGCTCTGCTGGGTGATGCCGTCCCCCTTTTCGACGTTGGTGCGCGTGATGTCGGTCCCGAGGGTCGTCTCCCAGATGGAGAGATCCACCTGGTAGCAGCACTCCGAGGGATCGTCGACGTTCCCCTTGGGCCAGTCATAGCTGAAGTAGAGGGTGTCGCCGGGCCCCACCGCCGGGTAGTAGAGCCAGTCGTCCGCACCCAGCTCGGTGGCGGTGACCTTCCCCGAGTCGTGGCTCAGCTGAGCCTCGATCCTGCCGCTCAGGTTGAGCTCGTAGAGATCCGAGTAGTAGTTGGCGGTGACTTTGACCGCGAGCAGTCCCGCCCCGCCGGGGATGAGCACGGGCTGGGTCCAGCCCTGGCCCTCGGTCTGGAGCTGCGTGATATGGGTCCCGGTCAGGGCAAAGAGGCCCCCGTCGTCGGCGAAGTACACCGTTCCCCGGAGCGAGACCTTGACGTCGGCCTGGGTCGGGATCTTGGCCGGAGCGTAGGCGGTGGGGCCGCTTGCCAGGTAACGGTTGACCCCAGCACCGAATGCCGCCATCAGGACGAGCAGCACGGTCCAGGTCAGCAGCCTCCGGGAGCGGCTCATGTCGCCGGGAAGTACTGGTGGACCACGGCCAGGATGGCGCTCATATCCGGTTCCAAGACGTCCTGGCCGTCCTCGGTGCCGCCGCTGTACTGGGTCAAGTACACGTGCTGGATGCTCCCCGAGGCGATGTCCTTGCTGATCCCCAGCAGCAGGGGAAACTGGGTGAGCGGGACATCGGTGAGCACCTCGCCGCTCAGCGCAGAGGCGAGGTTGTTGATGTCACCCAGGCTCAGCTGGGAGAGCTTCTGACGCAGCGCGACCAGCACCTGCTGCTGGCGCACGGTGCGGCCCAGGTCCTCGGAGATGTCGTCGTGCCGGGAGCGGACGTACTCCAGAGCTTCCAGGCCATCCATGTGTTCCGCGCCGGGGAGCACCGCCACCCGGTCGGCGGCGTTCGGGTTGGTGCTGCCCGCGACGTCGTAGGGGTAGCTGTCATCCATCACAGGGTGGCTCGCGACGATGTCGATGCCGCCCACCTCATCGATGAGATTGATCAGGCCCTGCAGGCCGATCCACACGTAGTGGTCGACGTTCACCTGGAAGTCCTGCTCGATCGTGGCGATCTCCGCGTCCGCCCCGTTGGTGCCGTCGCCGGCATCGCCGAACGCCTGGGAGACCTTGCCGTCACCCTGCTGCCTGCCGCTCGCCGAGTAGATGGGCACCCAGAGATCGCGCGGGATGGAGAGCATGGTGACGCTGCTCGCCGCGGGATCGACCCGCACCAGGATCAGGGACTGGGCGCAGCAGAAGTAGGGCGCGCCTGAGGCGGTGGTGAACTTGCCGTCGTTGTCGGAGCCCATCAGGAGGACGGTGAAGGGCGAGCTGGAGGTGGGCGCGGCCGCCGGCGTGGCGCTCGGGCTGCCGGGGAGGGTGCTGGGGGTGGGCGCGGACACCTGGATACCGTGGCCGGTGGCGCCGAGCGCGGTGGTGATCGTGGGCCAGAAGAAGGTCAGCGCGCCGACCACCCCCGACAGCACGAAGCCGAGCAGGACCACCAGGATGCTGCGCACCCGCGGGACGCGAGGGTGGCGGCGCGACGCGCGGCGCCGTCGCGCGGCCTCGGGGGAGCGACCCACGCTCATCGTCGGTAGGACCTCCGTCTCGGGGCACCGGCGAGGCCGGCACGCTCCCCGGATGCATCGCCACGGGCCACCTGAACGGGCCCATCGACTGAGACTGTCCCGCTCCCCGCCGGGTGCACCTCAGCCCGGGCGATGATACCGGGAAGGTGGTGGAGACCGCCGATGGCAACTCGGTGAGCCGGAACGGGGGCCGCGGGGCCGTTCCGTGTACGGTCGAGGGGAGATGCGACGGGAGCGGATCGAGGCGGACCAGGCGTTCTTCGCGGAGCGGGTGCGGGGGCGGGTCCGGGGGGGAAGGCGCAGCCTGTCCCGGGCCCGCGCTCTGGCTCCTCACCTGGGAGTCGACCTGGACGCCTGGCGCGCACATCCCGCGGGTGTCGTCGCCGTGGTCGGCTCCAAGGGGAAGGGGACGGCGGCCACCTTCGCCTCGGCGGCTCTCACCGCCGCAGGGCTGCGGGTCGGGACCCTGACCAGTCCGGGGCTGCGCAGCAACCGAGAGCGGATCCGGGTGGATGGGCAGGCCATCTCGCGGCGCGACTACCAGGCCCTGGTGGGCGAGGTGGCAGCGACCCTCGGCCGGGTGGCTGACCTCCTCCCGGACGACGGCTACCTCTCTCCGAGCGGCCTCTTCACCCTCAGCGGCCTGCGCCACTTCGCCGGCTGCGGATGCGACGCTGTGGTGCTCGAGGCGGGCATGGGGGGGGCGTCCGACGAGATCTCCCTGGTCGTCCCCGGAGTGGTGGTGGTGACCCCCATCCTCTCGGAGCACATCGGGGTGCTGGGGGACACCGTGGCAGAGATCGCCGCCGAGAAGGCGGGCATCATCGCCGCGGGGACCGGTGACGTCGTGGCGGCACTACAGGAGGACCCGGGAGCCGACGCGGCGGTGGTGATCGCCGCGCGCCGCCACGGCTGCCGCTACCACCGGGTGGGAGGCGACGGTGAGCGGCCGGGCTCAGAGGCCACCCCCGGGCTCGGCGGCCTCAATGCCCGCCTCGGGGTGGTCGCCGCCCTGCGCCTGCTCGACCTGGCGGGCCGGGCCGCGCCGGCGCCCGCGGAGCTGGATGCAGCCCTGGGGAGCGTCAGCCTTCCCGGCCGGTTGAGCCGTCACCGGCGCGGCAATCAGGATTGGATCATCGACTGCGCCACCAACCCGGCTGCGATCACCGCCGCGATAAGGCACACCGCGACCACGGTGGGGCCACCCACCGCAGTGCTCACGTTCATCCCCCGTCATCGGGATGCGGCTCCGCTCCTCGACGCCCTCGCCGGTCAGCCGGTGGTGAGGGTCCCGGGCGGGCCTTCCATCGGTGGCCGGGGCGGCGGCGCGGTGATGCGCCTGGAGGAGGTCGACCTCGACGCCCTCGGCCCGCGGGTGCTCGCGCTGGGCCCGGTCTACTTCGTGGGCGAGCTGCTGGCGATCCTCGACGTCGACTGCGAGAGGAGCTTCGGAGGAAACACTTTCCACCTCACCGGTGGGCGCACATTCATGGCGGGGTGAGGCGAGACCGGCTTTGCCGGGCCGCCGAGGGGCGGCGAGCCCCTGTGAAATGAATCGGGGCCCCGACGCGGCCTGCCGCGTGGGGCATGTCGTTCCAGAGCCAGATCACGGGGTCCTCCCGCTCGTACCCGAGCACCGAGATCGCCGCCGGCGAGAGCGCCAGCGCCTCCCCCGCACGTGCGGGCAGGTCGCACCACCGCGACGCCATGATGCGCAGGAAGTGCCCGTGGGCGAAGAGGGCCACGTCCCCGGCCACGTCCCGGACCCGGGCGATGACGGAGTCGGCACGGCTGCCCACGTCGCCGAGCGTCTCCCCTCCCACCACCCCGTCCTTCCAGATCACCCAGCCCGGCCGGTCCGCGCGGATCTCGTCGGAGGTGCGGCCCTCGTAGGCCCCGTACGCCCACTCCTGGATGTCGGGGTCGGGGCGTGCCCCGGCCATCAGGCCGGCCAGCTCGCAGGTGCGCCGAGCCCGCTGGAGGGGGCTGCAGAGCACCTCGGCGAACGTCCACTGCGCGAGGCGAGGGCCAAGCAACCGGGCCTGGGCCTCGCCCTCGGGGTCGAGGGGTACGTCGGTCCGCCCCGTGTGGCGGCCGGTCCGGCTCCATTCCGTCTCGCCGTGCCGCACCAGCACGATCCGCTGGGTTAGGCCTCCCCGGCCCGGGCCGCCGGCGGAGCCCGACAGGGGTGCGATCACCGGCTCGTGAGGTTCTTCCGGCGCCCACGCCGGGACTTACGCGGGGAGACGAGGAGGACGGCGCAGAGCAGGATCACGGCCCCGACAAAGGCGACCACGACGTCCTGGATGAGGCCGAGAAACCCCGAACCTGCGATCAGCGTGGGATCGACCTGATGGACGAGCAGCCCCCCGATCACGGCCCCGGCAAGGCCGACGATGATGTCCATGAGGCAGCCCAGCCCGCTGCCCCGCACGAGGCGCCCCGCCAGGGCCCCCGCGACCAGCCCGATCAGGAGCCAGGTGAGGAGGTGGTGGCCGGCGAGCAACCCCGCCCAGACAGCGAGGGCCACGACGACCAGAGCGGCGATGGCTACCAATCCCGGCATCCCCCCAACCGTACGACGTGGGAGGTGGGGCACGGCGCGCACCCTCCGGTGATCTCGGCCCGGTCCGCCCGCGTAGGATGCCGGGCTGATGCACCTGCTCGTTGCCGCAACGCCGGCGGCGTCGCCGGCCACCGTGCCTCAGTGCCTGAACAACCCGCTGCTGTGGGTCTGCCAGGCGGTGCAGGGGCGCGTGGGCGTGGGCAACGCACTGGCGCCGCTGGTCCAGGACGTGCTCGACGGGATCGCTGTCTTCCTGATCGTCGCGATCGCGGGGCAGGTGCTGCGCCGGTTGGTCGTCGCCGCGGTCCAGCGCAGGGCCGACCCGCAGGTCCACGCTCTCGCCCGCAACGTCCTGACCATCTTCACCTGGGTCTTCGCGGCGGCCGGCGGGCTGGTGGCGGGAGGGGTGGACATCCTCTGGGTGCTGACCTTCGGCGGCATCTTCAGCCTGGCCATCGGGCTCGCCTTCCAAGACCTGCTCCGCAATATCCTGGCGGGCATCTTCATCCTCCTCGAGAAGCCGTTTCGGATCGGCGACCACGTGGCCATCGGCGACTGCGAGGGGGTGGTGCAGACCATCGCCCTGCGGACCACGGCGCTCCGGACCGGGGACGGGCGCCTCGCCGTGCTGCCCAACCTGACCGTCTTCCAGAGCGTCATCCTCAACTCGACGGCGTTTGACCAGCGGAGATACAGCGTCACCCTCCCGGTCGAACCCGGGACCGATCTGCCGCGACTGATGAAGGCCGCAGACGGCGCGCTGGCGGCGATCCCTGGCATCGCCAGCGATCCCCCGCCGACCGTCCAGCCTCGGGTGGAGACGGATGGGCGGCGCGTGGTCGTGGTCAGCTTCTGGATCGACTACCGCGCCCACGACCCTGACGCCACGAGCGGCGAGCTGCTCTCGCGAATTTGGGGCGGATCCGCCCGGGGGGCCGGCGGCGCTGCGAAAGGGAGAGGCTGACCCACCGCGGCGCTGACGGGACCGCCGGCGTCCAGGATCGGGAGATTCCTCGTGGCGGGAGAGAGATCCGGGGTGGCGCGCCCGGGGGGTCACGCCACCCCCCACTCCAGGCCTGGCTGACGGCAGGCACCCCCCCAAGGGGCGTCGCGCCGGGACGTCATCCTTCTGGGGCTAATGCGACCCGGCACATGCCATGGTAGCTGTGACGTGGACGTGGCGAATAGCGCGTTTAGACACCGTGAATGAACATTGAGCCTGCCCGCCACGTTGTTGCGGAGGCTGCAGGCGCGCGATCCGGCCGTTCCCGGGTCGCGACAGGCCGGGTCAGTCCGCCTCGGGCGTCTCCGGTTCGGCGGCGGCCGGCTCGGCCTCGGCCGCCTCGGCCGCGGTCTCCTCCGTCGTGGCCGCACGCACCGGAGCCACCTTGACGACGACATCGTCAGGGTCGATGTGGCCGGCCAGCGTCACGCCCTCGGGCAGCACGATGTCTCGCACGCGCACGGCGGCGTCCACCTCGTCCAGCCCGGTGACGTCCACCGACAGGTGATCGGGCAAGTTCCCGGGCAGCGCCTCGACCCGCAGGGTACCGAGTACCTGCTGCAGGGTCCCCAGCTTGAGCTCGGTCACCGCCGGAGCCTCTCCCACGGTCCGGATCGGAACGTCGACCGCCAGCCGCTCGCGGAGGTTGACGGCGAAGAAATCGGCGTGCAGCGGCCGCGCCGTGCGCGGATCGATCTGGAAGTCGTGGAAGAGGACCTTGCGGGGTCGGGCACCGTCGACGCTGAGATCGATGAGATGGGTGCGGCCGGCACGATGCCACACGCGAACGATCTCCGCCGTGTCGGCGCAGATCGCCTGAGACGGCAGGTCGTGGCCGTACACGACGGCCGGCACCTGGCCGTGGCGACGCACGGCCTGGACATGGCGTCCACGCTCGGAACGGGTGACGGCGGTGAGAGTCAGGTCTGGCACGAGGCCAGAACTCTAGCAGGGTGCGGAAGAAGCCCGGCGAGGGATGTCGTTCCCAGACCGGTGAGGCGAAGGAGCCGACGAGGAGGCGAGGGAGCATACCCGCAGGTATTCGACCGAGCCCTCGCAGGAGGCGACGCACGCATCGCCGAGGATGGGGGCGGCAGGACCGTCGGGGTTCTTCCGCGCCCTGCCAGCCGGTCAGGCCGGTCCCGCGTCCCCGTCGGGCGAAAGGGGAGCCCCTGAGGCCTCGTCCCATGCCGCCACCCGGACCGCAACCGACGCTGCCAGGGTGACAGCCCGATGGGCGTGGGGGACACCGGCCCGCCACGCGGCGTCGAGACCGGCAGCGGCGAGATGGGCGCCGGCGAGCGCCCCGGCCAGGCTCACGGCCGCCCGCCGGCCCGTCCCCGCAGCAGCTTGGATGGCGGTCTCGATCTGATCGGCGCCGAACACGGCGGTGATCGCCAGGTGGAGAGCGGCACCAGGATCGTCGTCGCCCTCCGCCGCAGCTGCGTCGCCGCCGATGCGGAGGCGCTCGAGGAGCGCGAAGGGGGCGTCCTCGAGGAGGGATTGGTAAACCCGCACCACGGCGGTGGCGATATCGAAGCGGGTCAGATCCGCGGTGAGCAGGGCGGCCGCCATGGCAGCGACCGCCGTCCCCTCGTCCGCCCCGGCCAGGGCGGCCACGCGGTAGGCGTCCCGGCGCACCCGGGGGCGGTCGAGGGGTGCCAGCAGGCCAAAGGGGACGGCTCGCAGCAGGAGACCGGCGGGTCCCGCCTGGGAGGACCCGGCGAGGCCGCGACGCCGGAGGTCGTCGGCGTCGAAACCGCCGACGGTGGCGATCGAATCAGCGACCTCGAGAAGGTCGCCGGCGGCAGCCGGCGCCTGAGCAGTGCGCTCACCCGCCAGGGCACCGAGGAACGCGGCCTCGATCCGGGCGCTGTAGGCGCTCCCCTGGTGGTCGGGGAGCTCGGGGGGCGCCGCTGTCTCCCGCGCCGCCTCGTCGCCGCTCATGCCCGAACGGTATCCTGTCGAGCCATGGCAACGCTGGACCAGCTCCGCGCCCTCTCGACGCCGCTGGTCAAGGCCGTGGTCAAGAGCGCGGGCCTGTCCCGCGGCGATCGCCACCCGCTGACCCCCGCCGCGGTGCGGGTGGAGAGGACCAGCGCTCGGCAGGGCGGCGGGTCGACAGACCAGACCGCGATCACGGTCTGGCTGGGTGAGGGCCCCTCGCTGCCGGTTCCCGGCATCTCGCGCTCCCCCTGGCGAACCGCGGCGGGTGTGGGCATCACCCTGATCGGAGCGGCCGCGGTCGCCGCCGCCTCCACCCTGGCAGCACAGCGAGAGGAGGACCGGCGGCGGCTGGCGGCACGGCCGGTGGCCGCGCTCCCCACCTCCTCCCCCGCCAACCGCCCCGCCGCCCGCTGACCCGTCCCCCGGTCAGCGGCGGAGCCAACCCAGCAACTCGAACCCGTCCTTGCGGGGCGCCACCTTCAGCTCGCAGAGGGAGGCGCCGTCAGTGACCAGGATGCCCCGGGAGACCGGGTTCATAGCCTCCCGCCAGGCGCGCACCGTCCGCATCCGGAAGCGGTCCGCACTGGGTAGCCCGGCGGGGACGGCGAGCACCTCGGCGCGGTCGGGCACTGCCAGCAGCACGTCCCCCCCGGACCGCTCTGCGAAGGCGGCGAGCACCTCGGAGACCAGCAGGACGCTTCCCTGGAAGAGGGTGTCGCTGCCGAGCCGCCAGCCGTCGGCGGGGATGCGCCCCGCGGCGCGAATCCGCTCCGGGAGGGAGGAGAAGCGAGCCCGCGTGTTGGCGTCGGCGTGGGCACGGGCGGAGGCATCGTCCAGCCCGGCGGCGGCCAGATCCGGAGAGGGGACCCCGCGCATCAGCGAGCCCGGCAGGGTCTCGGCGATGAAGGCGACCATCTCCGCGCCGAGCGGCCGGGTGGTCAGCTCAGCCGCCCGGCTCAGGCCCTCGAGGTACCGGGCTCCTCGGACGCACCAGAGGAGGCGGCTCGGACTGACGCCGGCCGGGGCCCGTGGGCTGAGCTGCCGTTCCGCCTGCCGGACGTAGTCGGCGATCAGGCTCCCAGCGCGGTCGGGGGTGCGCTCACAGGCGTGGTGGAGTGGCCCGAGGGGGAGTGCCACGTCCACACCGGTCCCGCGCAGCCGGAGGGCGAAGGCCACGTCGTCGGCCACGACCTCGATGCCGCGGTAGCGCGACTGCAGCTGGAGCCGGATGCGCTCGGCGAACGCCTGGCGATCGGCCGGGTCGGGCATGAGGACAGTCTGCCGCAGTCCGCCGCCTAATCGGTGGTGACAGCGCGGAGGACGTCCACCCGCGACGCGCGGATCGCCGGGAAGATGGCGGCGATGATCCCGAAGAGGCCGGCGGCGACCGCATAGAGGATCAGGTTGTTGCCGGGGATGGCGGTCGCGCTGATCCCGTCGTTGTGGAGCGCGCTGACCAGGGCGATGCCCAGCCCGGAGCCGACCGCCAGGCCCAGGACGGCGCCGAGCAGAGCGATGATGACGGACTCCCAGGCCACCATCTCCCGGGTCTGGCCACGGGTCATCCCCACGGCCCGGAGCAGCCCGATCTCCCGGGTGCGCTCCAGGACGCTCAGCGCCAGGGTGTTGACGATGCCGACCACGGCGATGATGATGGCCAGCCCGAGCATGACGTAGATCAGGTTCAGGAAGGCGTTGAGCCCGGTGCTGATCAGGTTCTTGTACTGGGTCTTGGTGAGGCCGCTCAGCTCTGGATATGCCCGGAGGTCGTTGAGCATCGACGCGTCGGCGTCGGCCAGCGAGACGCCCGGCGCGGGATTGACCGCAACGTCCGCGTCCCGCACCGTGGTCAGTTGGGGGTTGAGCGTGTTCAGCGAGACCAGGTAGCCGCTGATCAGCGCGTCGGGGGTGTAGATGCCCCCGACGTCCATCCTCACCTTGTCCCCGTCGGGGAAGGTCATGGTCACCGCGCTGCCAACATGGACGTTCTCGGTCGCCGCCTCGGTCGAGTCCACGATGGTGGTGTCCGTGGTGTCGATGCTGCTGGCAGCGCCAGAGGTCATGCTGAAACTGAAGATGCTGCCCATGTTGCTGGTGTCGAGACCGGTGACGCCGGTCGCGATGTCGCCCACCAGGGCGTCGCTGCCCCGGATCTCGGAGACGTCGGCGAGCTTGGGGTCCTCCCGCAGTGAGGTGGCGACCTCCGGGCTGAAGCCGCCGCTGCCCTCGTCGAGCACCACCAGCTGAGCCCTGACCGTGCCGTCGATGGCCTGGTCGATGCTCGCCTCGAACGAATCGACGAGGACCGCCACCGCGGTGACCAGAGCGAGCCCCACCATCAGCGCCGCCGCGGTCACCGAGGTGCGGCGCGGGTTGCGCCGGGCGTTCTCCCCGGCCAGCCGGCCGGGCGCACCCCTCAGCCGGGCGGGCCACCCGAGGACTGTGGCCACCGGGCGGACCAGGATGGGCGCGAGCAGGGCCGTGCCCAGGAAGATTCCCAGGATCGACAGCCCCAGCACCTGGAGATTGGGGCCGGCGGCCGCGCTCGCCGTGAAGAGGGTCTGCAGGAGCGCCGCCGTACCCCCCAGGAAGAGCACGAGTCCGGCGCCGATCCGGATGGCGGGGAGGGGCTGGATCTCGGGCTGGGCCTGACTGAGGGCGGCGACCGGGGCGATCCGCGTCGCCCGCCGCGCCGGGAGCGCCGCCGCGACCACGGTGATGATGGTGCCGACCAGGAGCGAGACGATCAGGGCATTGAGCTGGACGCTCAGCTTGGCGGACGAGCCGACCAGGTGGATGAGCCCGTCGGCGACCAGGATGCCCAACAGGAACCCCGCCAACGAGGCGAGGATGCCGGTCAGCGTCGCCTGGGTGATGACCTCGGTGAAGACCTGGCCGCGGGTCGCCCCCAGGGCACGCAGCAGGGCGAGCTCCTGGGTCCGCTGGGCCACCAGGATGCTGAAGGTGTTGGCGATCAGGAAGCTGCCGACGAAGACGGCGACGAAGGCGAAGACGAGGAGCGGGATGCCGATGAACTCGTTGATCTCGGTGACCGCGTTCTGCTCGGTCTGAGAGGCCGCCTGCGCCCCGGTCTGGACCTGGACCGAGGTCCCGCTCAGGGCGGAGGCCACCCGGTCGCGGAGTTGGAGGTCGGTGACCCCGGACTGGGCGCTCACGTCGATGACGTCGAAGGTGCTGTTGGCCTCGAGGAGGCTCTCGGCGGTGGGCAGGGTGAAGAGGGCGAAGCCCTCGGTGGCGATGCTGCTCTGGCCGCCGAAGGTGGCGATGCCGCTGATCACGAAGGTCTGCGCGGCTGATGCCTCGAAGCTGACCTGGATCTGCTGGCCGATGACCAGGTGGCCGTCGGTTGCGGTGCGGGCGTTGATGACCACCTGGTTGGAGGTCTTGGGAGCGGTCCCGGAGGTGAGCTCGAAGGTGGAGAGCTGGGAGTCGGAGATCCAGTTGAGTCCGAGCAGCGTCCGCTGGTCGGTGCCCCCGACCACCTGCCCGTTGGTGAGCAGCGAGACCCCAGAGCGCTCGACGACCCCGACGGCGTCCGCCACCCCGGAGACCTCCTGAACCTTGGCCAGCACCGACTCCTGGAGCGGCAGGGTCGCGCCCGAAAGGCGGCCGGCCGCGGTGGCAGGGGCTGGGCCCTTCACCTGGACGGCCACTCCCTTGTCGACGTTGCTCAGCACGCCCTCGAAGGTGTTGCGGATGGTGTCGGTGAGGACCAGGGTGCCGGAGACGAAGGTGACCCCCAGGATCACGGCCACCGCCGTCAGGACGAGCCGGAGCTTGTGGCTGAGGAGGCTGCGCAGGCTGACCTTGAACATCAGATCGTGGCTCGGGGCGCCGATGCCGGCGTCATTCGCCGAGGTGGCGCACGACCGCCAGGATCGAGTCGGTGGTCGGGGACCTCATGTCCTGCACCACCCGACCGTCGGCCAGGAAGACCACCCGATCTGTGTGGGAGGCGGCGAAGGGGTCGTGAGTGACCATCACGATGGTCTGCCCGAGGTCGTCGACGGCCTTGCGCAGAAAGCCGAGCAGCTCGCCGCTAGCCTTGGAGTCCAGGTTTCCCGTGGGCTCGTCGGCGAAGATGATCTCGGGACGGCTCACCAGCGCCCTGGCGGCGGCCACCCGCTGCTGCTGACCCCCGGAGAGCTCACTCGGCCGGTGCCGGAGCCGGTCCCCGATGCCGGTGATCTGCACCACCCCGTCGACCACGCCGGGGTCCGGTTTGCGACCCGCGATGGTGAGGGGCAGAAGGATGTTCTCCAGCGCGTTGAGGGTGGGCACCAGGTTGAGGGACTGGAAGATGAACCCGACCTTCTCCCGGCGGAGCAGGGTGAGCTGCCGGTCGTTAAGCCCGCCCAGCTCGTAGCCGGCGATGAAGGTCTGGCCGGAGGTCAGCCGGTCGAGCCCGGCAAGGCAGTGGAGAAGCGTGGACTTCCCCGATCCCGAGGCACCCATGATCGCGGTGAACTGGTGGGCGGCGAAGTCGGCGGTGATCCCGTCGAGCGCCCGGACCGCGGTGTCGCCGCGGCCGTAGACCTTGACGGCGTCCACGGTGCGGGCTGCGATGGATATCGCACCCTCGGCGGGGGGCACCGGAGGCAGGGGGGGCAGCGGAGGCGGGGGCGGCGGCGGCGCGGGGGGAAATGGCGCGGGAGGGCTTGGCGGGGCCGGGCTCAGGCTCATGGCTTGTCAAGGTACCTTACCACGAGGTCCAGCGTCAAGTCGGGAGCCTCCCGGCTCAGGCGGCTGCCCGAGGCCGCGACCTGACGTAGTCCACGAGCACGTAGTCGCCGAGGCTGTCGGGGCTGACGAAGAACGCGCGACCGCGGTTGAGCCGGGTCATCTGGTCGACGAACCGCACCAGCTGGCGGTTCGACTCCAGCATGAAGGTGTTGATCACGATCCGTTCCAGGGTGCAGCGGCGCACCTCGATCAGCGTCTTGACGAAGGTCTCGGGGAGCGGCGGGTAGGAGAAGACGGGGTGCCCGTTCTCGATGTGAGCGGTGGGCTCGCCGTCGCTCACGATGATCACCTGCTTGTTCTCGGCGTGGCTCCGGGCGAGGATGCGCCGCGCCAGCATCAGGGCGTGCTGGAAGTTGGTCCCGTAGACGTACTCGTTGACCGTGAGCTGGGGGAGAGCGCTCGACGGGATCTCGCGGGCCAGGTCGCTGAAACCCACGACCGTGAGCGCGTCGCGTGGATACTGGCTGCGGATCAGCGAATCGAGGGCCAGCGCCATCTTCTTGGCGGCGTAGAAGTAGCCGCGGAGCGGCATGGAGCGGCTCATGTCCAGCATGAGCACAGTCGCCACCCGGGTCAGCGACTCCGTCCGGTGGATCTCGAAGTCGTCCGGGTGCAGGCGCGGCACCCGTCTCGAGCTCGCGAGCGGTGCGGCGCTGCGGGCTTGCCTCCCGGAGGGGGCGCCGGCGTGATCCTGGCGCGCGCCCTCGGCCTCCCGGGTCAGCGCGTTCATCACGGTCCTCTGGACGTCCAGATCAAAGGGGTCGCCGAACTCGTAGCCCTTGCTGTCGTCGCCCCGGTCGCCGCCGTGCCCGAGGCGGGTGAGGTCGTGCTCCCCGAATCGATCCCGGCGCAACCGGGCGAAGAGGTCTCCGAGCGCCTTCTGGCCGATCTTGCGCATCCCGCGCGCGGTGAGCCGCATCCCCTCTGGGCCGAGCTCGATCAGTCCGCGACCATCCAGCTCCTCCATCAGCTGGCGCATCTCGCCGAGGCTCCGCGAGGCGTCATCTCCGAGGAGCTGGCGTAGCCGCGCCAGCGCCTCGTCATCGAGTCCCTCGCCGCGCAGCACCCCGCGAAGGTCGCCCTCCGCCTCCTCGATCGACTGGAGCCGGTCCATCAGCCCCATCGCCTCCTCGAGCGAGACGTCCTGCTCACCGAAGAAGCGGTAACGGTTGCCCAGCCGGGCCCGCGGCGACAGCTGATCGAGGGTCCCGGCCAGCTCGGCCAGGGTGTCCTGGAGCTCAGGGTCGCTGAAGACCGACCCGATGACCGACTCCATCTCCGCACGCATCTCGGGAGAGAGGGACTGGAGCAGCGAGTCCATGCGGGCCATCTGGCGCATCAGCTGATCGACGAACTCCTCGAAGCCGGCGGGCGCGTTCGGGAAGAGCCCTCCCCAGCGTCGGAGGAAGGCCTCGTAGCTGCGCTGCAGCTCGACCTCGGAGGCTCCGTCCAGCTTGCGACGCAGCAGCGCGTTCAGGTCCCTGGCCATCTCGCGGAGACCGGACATCTCCTCGCCGGTCATCGCCTTCATCGACTGGGTCATCTCCTTGAAGTAGGAGTCCACGACGTTGCGCCGGATCTCCTCGAGGAGGCGCTGGAAGGCGGCCTCCGCCCGGCCGTCCATGAACTCGTAGTCGCGGAGGCCGCGGATGGCTCCGCCGGGCTCGGCGGGGAGCTCGTCGAGCTGACGGCCTCGCTGCTCGGCGACGCGCTCGAGCACGCGGCGCCCCTCGTCGGGTGCCTGATCGAGCCGCTCCTGGATGCCCCGGCGCTCCTGGGAGATCACTCGGTCGAGCTTCTCCCGCATGTCCTCGAAGACCGAATCGAGGTTGAAGCGCTCCAGCTGTGTCTGCCGTCGCCGGCGCAGCTTGTCGAGCATCTCGTCCATCCCGGCAAGGCGTTTGGCCCGCCTGTCCCGCCAGCCCTGCTCGAGCAGCCGCCGGAGCGCCGACTCGAAGTCCCAGCCGTGGAAGACATCCTCACTGAGCCGATCGAAGAGCGCCTCGACATCGGGCCCGAGCGGGTCCTGGGTGCCGTCCCAGGCGGAGAACCGATGCCGGGGCACGGTCATCTCCCGGCGTCAGCCGCCGTACACCGAGGTGCCGTCGAGTGCTGTCTTATTGAGCCGCTTGCCCAGATGCAGGCCCTCGAGGACAAACTCCAGCACCGCCGCCCTCGATTGCGGCGTGTCCGGCTCGTCGAGCTTCTGGCGGGCCAGGTCGAGCCCGGGCAGCTCGCCGATGGCATGGCCGTAGGACTCCGCCGTCATCAGCGGCCCGACCTCGACGGTGAAGCCGCCCTGGTCGAACCGCTGGACGAGCTCGCCGAGCTCCGCCGCGGAGAAGTGGCGGCGGAAGACGTTGCTGCAGGCGCTGCGGACGATCTTGTCCAAAACCTGGCCGTCATCGCTGTCATCCAGCGTGTCCAGCTCGACCTTGCCAGAGGTGGATGCGGTGACCGCGACCAGGTCGCTGACCCGCGCCACCGCCTCCTTCTCCCCGGTGATGAGGGCCCGGCGCAGCGCGTTGCTGATCAGGCTCTCGTAGTTGGCGGTGGTGACCCGGACCGAGACCCCGCTGCGCTGGTTGATCTGGGGATGCCGCCGTGCCAGGTGGGTGATCTCGACCGCGATCTCCTTCATGTGCTCGGGCACGTGGACCGGGACGGGCGTGTCGTCGAAGACCACGCGCTCCTGCTCGGCGATCGCGATCTCGTCCTCGACGGTCCGCGGGTAGTGGGTGCGGACCTGGGCGCCGAAGCGGTCCTTGAGCGGAGTGATGATGCGGCCGCGGTTGGTGTAGTCCTCGGGGTTGGCGGTGGCGACCACGAAGACGTCCAGTGGCAACCGGATCCGGAAGCCGCGGATCTGGACGTCTCGCTCCTCGATGATGTTGAGCAGCCCCACCTGGATGCGCTCGGCGAGATCGGGCAGCTCGTTGATGGCGAAGATGCCCCGGTTGGTGCGGGGCACCAGCCCGTAGTGGATAACCAGCTCGTCGGAGAGGTACCGGCCCTCGGCAACCCGGATCGGGTCCACCTCGCCGATGAGGTCGGCGATGGACGTGTCGGGGGTGGCCAGCTTCTCCCCGTAGCGATCCTCGGCGCCCAGCCAGGTGATGGGTGTCTCCTCCCCCTGCTCCGCCACCAGGTCGCGGCACCGCCGGCAGACGGGCGCGTAGGGGTCGTCGTTGATCTCGCAGCCGGCGATGGCGGGCACAGCTTCGTCGAGCAGCGAGGTCAGGGAGCGGATCAGCCGCGATTTGGCCTGGCCGCGCTCGCCGAGCAGCACAATGTCCTGGCCGGCGAGGATGGCGTTCTCCACCTGGGGGATCACGGAATCGTCGTAGCCGACGATCCCGGGGAAGAGCCTCTCCCCGCTGCGCAGCTTCCGGATCAGGTTGCGCCGAAGCTCCGACTTGATCGGCTGCACGCGGTACTCGGCACGGCGGAGCTCGCCGAGGGTGTGGGCTGCGCTCACGGCCCTTTCAGCGTACACCGCGTGCCATCGCCGCCACCCACCACCTGCAGGCAATACTGTTCGGGGATGCGGACGGAGCCCCGCCGGTTGCTCGCCTCTCTCGGCGCCACAGCCCTGCTTCTGTTTGCAGGCGGGCCGGGGTCCCTGGCTTCCGGGGCGGGAGCCAGCTCCACGCCCTCTCCGGGCGAGGTCTCGGGACCGTCCCACACGCCGCCGGGACTGGCGCCGGCCACCTGCGCCTCGACCCCGCCAGCCGGGGCTCACTGCGACACCCTCTGGGTGCCGCTCGACTACTCGAACCCGTCGCTGGGGACCATCCCCACCTCGGTCGTGGTGGTGCCGGCCAAGGACCCGACGGCGCGGATCGGCTCCCTGCTCGTGAACCCCGGTGGGCCCGGGGAGTCCGGGGTCCAGTACGTCGACGAGGCGTACCCCCTCTTCGCCACCCTCAACCAGCGCTTCGACATCGTCGGCTTCGACCCGCGGGGCACCACCGGGCCGGATGCGGTCACCTGCGAGGGTACCGACGCCCTGGACCACAACCTGGACCTGGACCCTCTGGTGGCCGGCTCGTCGATCGCCGAGGCGGACCTGGTCGCGAGCACCCTGGCCTTCGTCTCTTCCTGCCGCCTCCACACCGGGTGGCTCCTCCCCCACGTCGGAACGGTCAACGCCGCCCGCGACATGGACGCGCTCCGGGCAGCGCTGGGCGACCAGCAGCTCACCTATCTGGGGTTCTCGTACGGGACCGCGCTCGGTGCCACCTACGCGAGCCTCTTCCCGAGCCACATCCGGGCGATGGTCCTGGACGGCGACATCGACCCGGCCCTCAGCTTCATCGAGCAGTCCATCCAGCAGGGGGCCAGCTTCGAGGCGAGCTACGACGAGTTCGTCGGCCAGTGCCGGGCTGAGAGCGGCTGCCCGCTGGGGTCGGACCCGGGGGCAACGATCACCAGCTTGCTCGCGCAGCTCGCCACCCGTCCGGTCGAGGCGCCGGACGGCCGGACGGTGGGGCGGGGCACGGTCATCGAGGCACTTGTCGCCGCGATGTACGATCCCGGGTCCTGGGACAGCTTCTACACGGCCCTCGCCGAGGCCGCCCAGGGTAGGGTCTCGTCCCTTCAGTCGCTGGTGGACAGCTACACGGGCAGGGGCTCACAGGGGTACGACCACAGCACCCCGGCCAACGCGGCGATCAACTGTGCCGACCACAGCGTTCCCGACGACCTCACCGATTACGACGCCATGGCTCTCTCGGTGCAGGCCGACGAGCCGCATTTCGGCCAGGACGAGGTCTACTCGGTGCTCACCTGCGCGTACTGGCCGTACCAGGGGCCCGCGCCGGCGCCGCTTGACGTGACCGGCGCTCCCCCCGTCCTTCTGGTGGGAGCGACCCACGATCCAGCCACGCCCTATGCCTGGTCGGTCGCCCTCCAGCAGCAGATCCCGGGTTCGGTCCTGCTGACGCGGGACGGTTACGGGCACACCTCATACCAATTCAGCGACTGCGTCCAGACTGCCGTGAATGCCTATCTCGTTTACCTGAATGTCCCGGACGCAGGTACGATCTGCGCCAGCTGACGCACTCGCGCCACTTCACCGGGCCATTGCGCGGATAGGCCTCAGATGATACGATCAGGCGCGTCTAACGACGCGTGTGGACTCTGCGCCGGTCAACAAACGAGAGGTGCGGCGGAGGCAACTCTCACTCGGGAAACGAGTTAGCCGCAGGGGGAGATCCAATGCCACGGTGGCCCACCACCAACAGGGGCAGCCAGGACGTGCTGGCCACTGCGCTCCCGCAGATGGCCCTCGAGCAGCCCCTCAACGCACTGAGCGCGATGCAGCTCAGCAATCGCCTTCTGGGCGCGCGGCAGACCGAGCGTGAGATGGTCGACGAGGACTCCGGTGAGACCCGGTATCAGCTGCTCCGCCGGCAGGTTCACGCGCGCCTCGTCGACGACACCGCATATCTGTCGGAGACTGACGACCAGGCGGTGCGCGAGCGGCTCGCCGAGCTCGTCAATGAGATCGCATGTGCGCTCGGACAACCCCTCGATCTCGAGGAGGGGATGCGGACTGTCACGCGCATCCACCACGAGCTGCTCGGGTTCGGTCCCCTGGAGCGGCTCCTCGCCGATCCCACCATCACCGAGATCATGGTCAACGGGCCGGATGAGATCTGGATCGAGCGGGCCGGGCGCCTCTCGCTGACCTCACACCGGTTCGAGACCGTGGACCAGCTCATGCAGGTCATCGATCGGATGGTGAGCCGGGTCGGCCGCCGCATCGACGAGAGCTCGCCGATGGTCGACGCACGGCTGGAGGACGGCTCTCGGATCCACGTCGTCATCCCCCCGGTCGCGCTCAAGGGCCCGACCCTCACCATCCGCCGATTCATGACCACCGGCCTGGAGGTCGGCGACCTCGTCGACCACGGTACGGCCACCGCCGAGATGATGGCCTTCCTGCGCGCCTGCGTCCGGGCCCGGCTCAACATCCTGGTGAGCGGCGGGACGGGCGTCGGCAAGACCACCACGCTGAACATCATCTCCAGCTTCATCCCCGAGGACGAGCGGATCATCACCATCGAGGATGCCGCGGAGCTGCGGCTGCGGCAGCGCCACGTGTTGAGCCTGGAGACACGGCCCGCCAACGTCGAGGGACGCGGCCAGATCCTGGTGCGCGACCTGGTGATCAGCTCCCTGCGCATGCGCCCCGACCGGCTGGTCGTCGGCGAGTGCCGCGGGGGAGAGGCGCTGGACATGCTCCAGGCGATGTCCACCGGGCACGACGGCTCGCTGACCACCCTGCACGCCAGCTCCCCGCGCGAGGCGATCTCCCGGCTGGAAACCATGGTCCTCATGGCGGGCACCGAGCTGCCCACAGCAGCCGTCCGAGGTCAGATCGGCAACGCGATCGACCTCATCGTGCAGCAGGGACGGCTGCGCGACGGCAGCCGCCGCATCCTCAGCATCTCCGAGATCTACGGTGTGGAGCACGGAGAGGTCCAGCTCCAGGAGCTCTTCCGCTTTGAGCAGACCGGCGTGGACGCAGACGGGAAGGTGCACGGCCGCCACGTCGCCTGTGGTCGGGTGCCGCGCCGCACCGCCGACATCCTCGCCTGCGGCGAGGATCTCGACATGCGCATCTTCGTGGCCCCCGAGCGTCCCTCGGGCCCGGATCACCCGCGCCGCCGTCTCGTCGACTGGGTTCCCGAGACGCTCGTGACCTCCCCGTCCATGGAGCCCGGAGAGCGCCGCCGCCGGTCGGACTGGCTGCCCGAACGGGCCACACGGATGTCGCTCCCCCGGAGCAAGCGCAAGGCGAGCTGAGCGGCGCTACGGCTCAGACCGGAGGGCGAGCGTCTCCTCCACGGTTGCTGGAGGCTCGGCCCGCGCCGGTCTCAGGTCGCGCAACCGGGCCCGAACCCGGACCTGACCCTGCCAGCTGTCCCGTTCCAGGGCAAAGCAGACGTCGATGCGCCGCCCTCGCGGCAGGTGCTCGGCGAGCCCGGGCTTGTTGAAGGCGATCGCCTCGGCCGTCCCCCGCGCGCCATCGCGGAGCGCCAGCTTCACGTGCTGCCCCTCGCTGCCGAAGGTCTGTGTGCTGGCCACCTCGCAGCCACGGATGGCGAGCAGCGGTGTCGGGTTGCCGATCCCGCAGGGCTCCACGCCATCCAGCTGGGCGCAGAGGTCGAGGGTGGCGTCCGCGCATCCGATCTCGCTGTCGACATGGAACACGCGTTCACGCGGTCGACCGGCTGCCTGCTCCGCGCACGCGTCCGAGATCAGATCGCGGAAGCGCCCGAAATCCTCCGCCCGCAGGCTGAAGCCGGCGGCCGCGGCGTGGCCGCCATAGCGGAGCAATGTGGGAGAAGCGCGGTCGAGAGCCCGGACGATGTGAACCCCCGAGACCGAGCGACCCGACCCCTTGGCCTCGCCGGGGTCGAGGCATACGACAAAGGCGGGGACCGAGTACCGCTCCATCAGACGACCGGCCACCAGTCCCACGATCCCCATCGGCCAGCCCGGGTCGCCGATGACGATCGCCGGCGACCAGTCGGGGAGCCCGGCGACCTGCTCCTCGGCCTCCCCCAGGGCCGCCGCGACCGCCGCCTGGCGGCTCCGGTTCTGCTGGTCGAGCTGGCGGGCCAGGCCGCCGCACTCGTCGGGGTCGTCGCTCAGGCAGAGGTCGAGGGCCAGACGGGCGTCCTCCATGCGACCGGCCGCATTGATCCTCGGGGCGAGACCGAAGGCGATGTCGGAGGCGACCAGGGGGGCGGAGACGGCGGCGGTCTGGGCCAGAGCGCGAAGCCCGGGCAGCTCCAGGATGCGATCCAGCCCGCGGCGGACGATGGTCCGGTTCTCGCCGCGGAGCGGCATCATGTCGGCGATCGTCCCCAGCGCGGCGAGACCGATGAAGGCGTCCGCCTGGCCGGCGGGCACGATCCCCTCCGACTCCAGGGCGCAGAGAAGCTTCCAGGCCACCCCCGCCCCGGCGAGACCGTCGAAGCCGTAGGTGTCGGCCGGCTGCTTGGGGTTGACCAGGGCGTCGGCGGGCGCCAGTCGGGGTGGGCTGCCATCGGGGGCGAGCGGCAGGTGGTGGTCGGTCACCACCAGGGCCATCCCCTCCGGCCGGTTGGCGGCGACCTCCACCGAGCTGGTGCCGCAGTCGACGGTGACCACGCAGCGGACCCCCTGGGCGGCCAGCTCCTCCAGGGCCGCGGCGTGGAGCCCGTAGCCCTCCGTCATCCGGTTGGGGATGTAGGGGAGGACGTCGGCGCCCCCCGCCCGGAGCGCCCTGGTCAGCATCGCGCAGGCGGTCACGCCGTCGGCGTCGTAGTCCCCGTAGACGGCGATGCGCCGGCCCTCGGTGACGGCCACCCCGAGGGTGACGACGGCGTCCGCCATCCCCTCCATGCCAAAGGGATCGAGCAGCTCCATGCCTCCGGAGAGGAAGGCACCGGCGCCGGCAGCGTCCAGCCCGCGACCCGCCAGGACGCGGCCCAGCACGAGCGGCTGCCCGGGGATCGGGAGCGCGTGGTTGATCTCCCAGCGGCGGGGTGCGGGCTTCACGGGCCGGATGATTCACGCACGGATGTTCGGAGGTAGTCTAGCGCCACGGCGTCTCCGGGACAACCCGGCGGCCCGACCGCGGCGCGCTCGGAGGGACGCTCGGGGTGCGGCTATACTCGGCTGCACGCCGCGAGCCCCTCCGGGGGATGCAGGCGCTCAAGGAGGTCGCGTACACCGATGACCCCGGAGACGCCCACTGCGGCACCCGCCATGCCGCCATACACCGGCATCAGCCCCAAGGCCTACGAGCATCCCGCCGACCGCGCGGCCACCGCGTTCCTGCATCGGCTGCCCTTCTTCGACCCGGTGGTCAAGAAGCTGCTCGAGCTGACCGTTGAACGCCGGATGATGCAGCTGCTCCTGGGCAACAGCGTCCGGCTCGGGGAGAACCAGCTCCCGGAGATCTGGGGTGCCCATCGGGCGGCCTACACGGCGCTCGATATCGCCGCAGTGCCGACGCTTCACATCATCCAGGCTCCGCTCGCCAGCGCCGTAACCCTCGGCGCCAACCGGCCCACCGTTCTCCTCCAGTCCGGCATCGTGCCCATGCTCGACGGGCCCGAGCTCAGGGCCGTGCTCGCCCACGAGGCCGGGCACGTGCTCTCCGAACACGTGCGCTACCGCACCACTCTGCAGCTGCTGCTGAGCTTCACCGTGCCCCGCCTGCCGCTCATGGGGCGGGTCCCCCTTCAGGCCCTGATCGCAGCCCTGCTCGCCTGGTACCGCGCCGCAGAGCTGAGTTGCGATCGTGCCGCAGCCGTCGTCCTCCGCGACCCGCTGGTGCCCTGCCGTGCGCTCATGCAACTGGCCGGAGGCGGACCCGGGGGACTGAACCTGGACGCCTTCATCCAGCAGGCGGACGAGTACGTCGAATGGGACGACCTCTTCGACAGACGCCAGCGCCTGGGCTCGGAGCTGGGATCCACCCACCCGTTCCCGGTCCGGCGGGTCTACGAGCTGACCCGCTGGGTCAAGAGCGGGGAATACGACCGCATCATCGGCGGCGAGTTCGTGCACCGCGGCGAAGAGCCTCCTCCATCCGCCGAGTTCCGGCGTGCGGTGGACCACTACAGCGAGCGGTTCGGTGAGTTCGTGGAGCGGAGCGCGGGCAGCCTGACCAGGACGACCAAGCAGTTCACGCGCTGGCTGGAGTCGTTCACCACGCAACCCGAGAAGGCTGACGAGACCTGATCCGCTCGCCGGGCCGGTGTCAGCCCCCCATCAGCTGGCGCAGCACCATCTGCAGGATGCCGCCATTGCGGTAGTAGTCGAGGTCGGTCTCCGAGTCGAGGCGGACGGTCGCCTCGAAGCGCACCTCCTCGCCGCTCTCACGCCTCCCCACCACGGTGAGCGCCCCTCCGGGCCTGACGCCGGCGACGCCGCGGATGGTGAAGCTCTCCCGGCCGTCCAGCCCCAGGGTTTCGGCGCTCTCCCCATCTGGGAATTGGAGCGGGAGGACGCCCATGCCCACCAGGTTGCTCCGGTGAATGCGCTCGTACGACTGGGCGATGACCGCCCGCACCCCCTGGAGCGCCGGTCCCTTGGCCGCCCAGTCGCGGGAGGAGCCGGACCCGTATTCCCTGCCCGCGAGCACGATGAGCGGCGTCCCCTCCGCGGCGTAGCGGACCGCGGCGTCGTAGATGCTCATGACCTCGCCAGAGCCGAGGTGGGTGGTGAAGCCACCCTCCCTCCCGTCCGCCAGCCGGTTGCGCAGCCGGATGTTGGCGAAGGTGCCCCGGACCATCACCTCGTGATTGCCCCGCCGGGCGCCGTAGGTGTTGAAATCGCGAAGGTCGACATCGTGCTCGCGCAGGTAGCTCGCCGCGGGTGAGGTGGGCGAGATGCTCCCCGCCGGGGAGATGTGGTCGGTGGTGATCGAGTCGCCGAGATAGGCGAGCACCCGGGCTGCCTCGACGTCCCGGAGCGGTTGCGGCTCGCTCTCCATCGCCGTGAAGAAGCCGGGCTCGCGCACGTAGGTCGAATCCGGATCCCAGTCGAACATCGCCCCCGACGGCGACGGCAACCCCTTCCAGCTCTCGTCGCCCTCGAAGATGCGCGAATACTCGCGGCTGAAGAGGTCCCTGCCCACACCGCGCGCGACCGCCCCGCTGATCTCCTCGGCGCTCGGCCAGATCTCGTGCAGGAAGACCGGCCGCCCGTCGGAGCCCGTCCCGATCGGTTCCTTGGTGAGATCGATGTCCACCGTGCCCGCCAGCGCGAAGGCGACGACGAGCGGCGGCGAGGCCAGGTACGACGCCCGCACCTGGGGATGGATGCGCCCCTCGAAGTTGCGGTTGCCGCTCAGCACCGCGCAGACGGCGAGCTCGCGGCTCTCCACCTCGGCTGCCACCTCGGCGGGAAGCGGCCCGCTGTTGCCGATGCAGGTGGTGCAGCCGTAGCCGACCAGGTCGAAACCGAGGCTGGCGAGCGGCGCCAGCAGGCCGGCGCGCTCCAGGTAATCGGTGACCACCCGGGACCCGGGGGCCAGGCTGGTCTTGACATAGGACGGGGGCCGGAGCCCCCGCTCGGCGGCCTTGGCGGCGAGCAGACCCGCCGCCACCATCACCGAGGGATTGGAGGTGTTGGTGCAGGAGGTGATGGCGGCGATGACCACGGCACCCTTGCCCAGCTCGCGCGTCGGGGAGCCGGCGTTTAGGGGGCTGGCGGCGCCGGTGCCGCCGTCCGCCGGCGATCCGAAGACGGCCTCGAACGACTTGCGCACCTCGCCGAGGGAGAACCGGTCCTGGGGCCGGCGCGGCCCCGCGACCGACGGCACGACGGCCGCCAGGTCGAAGTCGAGCAGCTCGCTGAAGACCGGGGTCTCCGATTGATCCGTGCGGAACAGCCCCTGCTCCTTGCAGTAGCGCTCCACCACAAGGACCTGAGCGGGATCGCGACCGGTGTCGCGCAGGTAGCGGAGGGTCTGGTCGTCGACCGGGAAGAGGGAGGCGGTGGCACCGAACTCGGGTGACATGTTGGAGAGCGTCGCCCGGTCGGGCACCGGCATGGAGGAGAGGCCACTGCCGCAGAACTCCACGAACTTGTTGACCACGCCGTGGTCGCGGAGCATCTCGGTGAGGGTCAGGACCAGGTCGGTGGCGGTGGTGCCGGCGGGGAGGGCGTTGTGGAAGCGCACCCCGACGACCACGGGGGTGAGCAGAAAGAGCGGCTGGCCGAGCATGCAGGCCTCGGCCTCGATGCCGCCGACGCCCCAGCCGAGGACCCCGACCCCGTTGACCATGGGGGTGTGCGAGTCGGTGCCGACCACGGTGTCGGGGAAGGCCGTCCGCACCCCGTCCAGCTCGCGGACCGTCACCGTGTCGGCGAGGTACTCGAGGTTGATCTGGTGGACGATGCCCATCCCCGGAGGCACCACCCGGAAGCCGTGGAACGCCTCCTGGGCCCAGCGCAGGAGGGCGTAGCGCTCGTGGTTGCGCTGGTACTCGCGCTCGATGTTGCGCCCGTAGGCGGCGGCGCTGCCGTAGGCGTCGACCTGGACGGAATGGTCGACGACCAGGTCGACCGGGACCAGCGGGTCGATCCGGCTAGGGTCGCCGCCCGAGCGCTGGACGGCGCTGCGCATGGCGGCCAGGTCGACCACCGCGGGGACGCCGGTGAAGTCCTGGAGCAGCACCCGGGCCGGGACGAAGGCGCGCTCCCGGTCCTGCGCCGGCGGCTGGCCGTCCCAGCCGGCGAGCGCGGTCACGTCATCGTCCGTGACGAACCGGTCCCCAGCATGCCGGAGCACGTTCTCGAGGAGGATCTTCACCGTCATCGGCAGGCGGGAGACGTCGCCGACGCCACGCCGGGCGAGGGCCTCGAGACGGAAGTAGGCCAGTCCACCGGGCAACGTCGCGCGAGCCCCGAAGCGATCCTCCGCCATGGTCATCTCACCTCCATGCCACGACTCTCTCGGCAGCCCCATCCTGCCACTCTGAACCCGCCATCCCGGCAAGGCCGGGGCGTGGAGATAATTATATAGACTAACTATCAAAAGTGAGGGTGCCACGAGCTGGATGGCTGGGTGAGGGCCCTGCCCGTTCGCCGCCCCCGGTGGGGCGGCTCAGCCGACCAGCGGGATGCCGGCGGCGATCAGCACCCACTGCCCGGCCCAGACGCCGCCGTGGGCGGTGTTGGCCGTGTACCAATCCGTGAAGTCGTCCCAGCTCATCGTCTCGGTCCCGTTGGAACCGGCGGGCGGGATGCCGCCGACCCCGTAGGCGAGCGGGTCGTCGACGGTGACCGAGAGGGGCGGCGCGTCCGCGCCGGCGGCGCTCAGGGTGACGCCGGTCACCAGGACGTAGTGCACGCCACCGCCGACCATGACGATCACCGGTTGCTGGAGCATGTCCAGGCTGTACGAGATGACCACCCCCGCTGCCTCCGCGGTCGGCTGCGGGTCGTCACCGATGTCTTCCCACCCGCCGAAATGGTCCAGCGTCTCGGCGACGGCGTAGGGGGAGGCGTTCCACTCCGAGAGCGTGTAGCCGTCGTTGTGGGCGAGCTCGTAGTTCCAGAAGCCCTGCTGGATGGCGTAGTCGTCGAGTCCGTGAAGGGGGACGCCGTCCGCCTGAAGCCACATCTCGATGTCGGTGGGGTCGCACCAGTCGCCATCCTGCTGGGAGTGGTAGGTGATGGGAATCTGGGCCTCGGAGAGGTTGACCAGGGGGGTCTCCGCCAGAGTGGGCGTCGGCATCGGGGTCGCGGCCGGCGTGGCGACCGGCCTGGTGATCGTCGCCGGGTGGGTCGCGAGGACCGACGTCGACCGCGAGTGCGCGGTCTGCCCCTCGCCGGTCGGCGAGGTGGCCCAGGCATCCCAGGGAGCGAGCACCGTGATCAGGGCGGCTCCCAGGACGATGGCTGAAGCCAGCGCGAGACGGCTACCGGAGCGGCGGGTCATGCCTACACCCTACGCGCCCCGGCCAGCCGGAATGTGAACAACCCGTGAGAATTCGATGAGAGCTCCCTGAGAGGTACCCGCCGCCCCACCGCGCGGGGCCGGCGGCTAGGCGGCGGCGGTGGCGCAGTACGCGTCGTAGGCCGCCTTGAGCGCGGGGTAGCGCAGGAAGATGATGTGGGCGTACTCCTGGGTGAGCGGCCCAGGTGTCCGGAGCAGGTGCATCCCCACCTCGGCGGGAAGGTGATCGGCCTTGCGCCAGTTGCACCGCTTGCAGGCGAGCACCACGTTGTCCCAGCGGTCGGGCGCACCGCCCCGGGAGACGGGGGTGACGTGATCCACGGTGAGCTCCGCGGGAACGCCGACCATGCCGCAGTACTGGCAGGTGTTGTCGTCGCGAAGCAGCAGATTGCGCCGGTTGGGCCGGAGCACCCGGCGCGGCACGTGGATGTTGCGAAGGAGGCGCACGATGACCACGTCCTCGGGGATGCGGCGGTCCTGCAGGGCCGCCGCGGCGCGGATCTCTGTGTCCGCGTCCAGAAAGGCAACCCGCTCCTTGCTCAGCAGAACGACCAGCCTCCGATGGCTGATCACATTCAGGGGCTGTAGTGAGGCATTCAGGAGCAGGACAGCCATGCCCGAAATTCTATGGCCTGCGCCAGAGCGAACGGCGGCGGACTGGCGGCGTCACCCAGCTCCGGTGTCGATGCCTTCGTTGGCGGGGTGAGGCGAGCCCGGCTCTGCCGGGCCGCCGAGGGGCGGCGAGCCCCTGTTCAGGTGAGAGGGGTCCCCAAGCGGCCTGCCGCTTGGGGCAGCTCCTGGTCGCCATCCAGCACACCGGTGAAGAGGTCGCCAACGCTCCGGAGGCGCTCCCAGATCGTCTCCATGGTCCAGCGGTCGGGGCGGAGAGCGGGATCGTCCAGCTCCTCCCACGCGAGCGGGGTCGAGACCGTGGCCCCGGGCAGGGGGCGGAGCGAGTAGGGGGCCGCCAGCGTCTTGTTGATGATGTTCTGCGTGTAATCGATACGGATCCGCCCGGCCCGCCGGCTCACCGCCCACTCCCAGCTGATCCGGTGCGGCTCCACCCGCCCGATCGCCCGGGCCACCTCCTCCACCCAGCCGCGGACCCTCGCGTAATCGGGACCGCGCCGGAGGGGCACGTAGATCTGAAGTCCGGTCTGGCCGCTCGTCTTGAGCAGACCGCGCAGCCCCAGGTGGTCGAGGGCGGCCTTCACCAGCCGGGCGATGTCCCGGACGTCATCGAAGCTGGCAGGCTCGAAGGGGTCGAGATCGTAGACCGCCCAGTCCGGCTGGTCAGGGGCGTCGACCCGCGAATGCCAGGGGTGGAGGTCGACGACCCCGGCGTTGGCCAGCCAGCCCAGGGTCGCCGCCTCCCGGACCACGATCCACCGCTTGCTCCCGGTCTCGCCCTCGAAGAGCCAGGAGTCGATCCACTCCGGAGCGTGGCTGGGTTTGTCCTTGCGCCAGAAGGAGTGCCCGGTTACTCCGTCGGGGAAGATCTGGGTCGAGAGCGGACGATCGCGGAGATAAGGCAGGAGATAGGGCGACATCCGGACGTAGTACTCGATCATCCGGCGCTTGCTGATCACGGGCTGGGGCCAGATGGGCTTGTCGAGATTGGTGAGGTGCAGCCGCCGTGACCCGATCTGCCACCAATCGTCGGGGCGGAGGCCGGGGAGGGCCTCGAGCGCCTCGGCCACCTCGGGCGGGAGCTCAGGCCGTGCCACCCCGGGCGGGAGCGGCGGCCGAAGGGGGCGAGGTGGGGGCCCCGACCTCCGCGCGGCCGGCGCGGACGCGCCGGCCGGGGAGACGAGCGCGTCGACGTCGGCAGTCTCCTCACGGACGCAGTCCTCCGGGCCCACGTCCTCGCGGAGAGCAAGGAAGGTTGGATGCCGGAGGAGACCGGCCCTCGTCCAGCCGGCATGACGCACCTCGCAGACGAGATCGGGCTCCACCCAGGTCACCGGCTCTGCCGCCTTCAGCGGAGCGGCGATCGGGGAGGTGGGCCGGCGGAGCGGCCCGAGGCGGCGGAGCAGGTTGGCGATGGTCGCCTCCCCGAACCCGGTGCCGACGTGACCGCAGTGCTCCCAGACACCCGCGCCACGGAGGGCGAGCACGAGTGCGCCGAGGTGTCCCCGGCGGCCGTGCCCCTCGGTCCAGCCGGCGATGGCGCAGGTCTGGGTGCGCCACGCTTTGACCTTGATCCAATCAGGGCTCCGCCGGCCCGGCTGGTAGAGGGAATCGGCGCGCTTGGCGACAATCCCCTCGAGTCCCCGCTCGGCCACCGCGGCGAAGAAGCTCTCACCAGCCTCCTCGACGTGGTCGGCGAAGAGCACCGGACCAGAGGGGCCGACCAGCTCTCGGAGCGTCTTCTTGCGAATGCGAAGCTCGGTGGCGGTCAGGTCGCGACCGTCGAGCGAGAGCAGGTCGAAAGCGACGAAGGTGGCCGGATGCCGGTCTGCGGCGCGCCTCGCCTCGCCGGGGCCGTCGAGGTTGATCCGCGACTGCAGCTTCTCGAAATCGGGATGCCCGGCCTCATCGAGGACCACGATCTCGCAGTCGAGGACGGCACTCCGGGCTCGCAGCTGGGCGGGGATGGCGGCGGCCTCCGGGTAGCGCTCGGTCTCGTCCCGGCCACGCCGGCCCACCACCCGGGCCGCCGATCCGTCGACCGCGACCATGGCCCGAATCCCGTCGTACTTCAGCTCGTACATCCAACCGGCGCGGGAGAAAGGCCGGCTGGCGGCGACCGCCAGCATCGGGGAGGGGAGCGGGACGGCAGGGTTGGCACCCGGGGTCGAGGCGGAGCCGGGCGCAACGGCGGGGGCACCGGCCGGCGGGGACGGAGAACCGGGCGCAGGGTTGGGGGCACTACCCGCCCCGGGCGCGGCAACCCCAGCCGGTCGTGGCTTCTGGCGTGGGTCACCTCCCCCAGCGGCGGCGATCTCCGCCAGGGTCAGCCCGCTCTTGACGGAGCGATCCTCTCCGGCGGCGTCGTGGCCGGCGACCGCCGCCTCGTCCCGCTTCTTGATGAGCAGGAAGTTGCGCTCCACGTCCGGACCGGCACCGGGGTGATGGCCGCTTCCACCGAGCCTCACCAGGGCAAACTCGCCGCGCAGCTTCTCTCCGGCCAGCCGGAACTTGAGGTCCCCCGCCCTGATCTGAGCGTTCGGGTCGGCTGCGGACTCCCGGGTCCACTCGAAGGAGCCGGCGTCCCACAGCTCCACGGTGCCCATCCCGTACCCGGAGGGGATCACGCCTTCGAAGTCGCCGTAGTCGATCGGGTGGTCTTCGGTCTGGACCGCCAGGCGGCGCGCGGAGGGGTCCAGTGAGGGGCCACGGGGGATCGCCCAGGAGAGGAGGACGCCCCGGTGCTCGAGCCGGAAGTCGTAGTGGAGCCGCGTCGCCCGGTGCATCTGGACGCAGAAGCGGTTCCCCTCCGGGAGCCGGTCCCAGAGCCCTCGGTCGGGCCCCTCGCCGGAGCCCGCAGCCGGCTGGCCCTCACCGCTCGGCTCGGGCGTGCGGGAGAAGTCGCGCTTGCGCCGGTATTCGTCGAGGGCCATGGGTCCAAGTGTCCCGGAACGGCGCCACCGTGACCAGACCGGAGCAGCTCAAGGTCGGTGAACCGACCCTCGAGGCAGACGGGGACGCTCCCTTCCGAGGGGCGGCACCGGACCGGCTGGGGGCGGACCACAGCCCTCTGCGGACCGGCGACCGGCCCGGCAGGAGAGGCGGCGTCCGCAACCCGACAGAGGGCAGTGCGCTGGTAGAATTGAATTCGCAATTCACGTCAACCGGCCGCCGTCCATGCCCAAGCGACACCACCCCCGGCAGGGTTGCCGGATTCGCTCCCGGATCGGCTTGGCGCGGCCGCCCGCCACCCTCGTGAGGAACCGCAGCTGACCCAGACCACGCCCTCGATAACCCGCGAATTCCCCGACGGCGAGAAGCCCGCACCCCAGAGCGGCAGGGGCGGAGGCAAGGGTGGCAAGGATGGGGATTCCTACTCGGCGCGCCAGCTCGAAGCGCTCAAGGGGCTCGAACCGGTCCGCCGGCGCCCGGGGATGTACATCGGCTCGACCGACCTCCGGGGACTTCACCACCTCATCAACGAGATCGTCGACAACTCGATCGACGAGGCCATGGCCGGCTACTGCGACACCATCCTGGTCACCCTCCACGAGGACGGCTCCGTCTCGGTCCTGGACAACGGGCGGGGCATCCCGGTCGACATGCACCCCACCGAGAAGAAGGTGGGTCTGGAGATGGTGCTGACCGAGCTCCACGCCGGCGGCAAGTTCGGTGGCGGCGGCTACAAGATCGCGGGCGGCCTCCATGGGGTGGGCGCCTCGGTGGTCAACGCCCTGAGCGAGCGCCTGGTCGCCGAGGTCTACAAGGACGGCAGGGTGTACCGCCAGAGCTACCAGCGCGGCTACCCCGACGCGCCGATGGAGACCCTCGGCCGCACCTCCCTGCGGGGGACCCTGATCCGCTGGTGGCCCGACCCGAAGGTCTTCCCGGATCGCACCCATGACTGGAAGACGGTGGCCGATCGATTGCGGGAGCTCGCCTTCCTGACCAAGGGCGTCAGCCTCACGCTCGTCGACGAGGCCAGGGCCTTCCGCTACACGTTCTACTTCGAGGGTGGCATCCGCGCCTTCGTCGGCTACCTGAACGCCAACCGGAACGTCGTGAACCTCCGGCCGATGTACGTGGAACGGGAGATCGACGGCAACATGGTCGAGATCGCCGTCCAGTACCAGAACAGCGCCTTCACCGAGCACGTGCTGGCCTACGCCAACAACATCAACACCGAAGAGGGTGGCGCTCATCTCACCGGCTTCCGGTCGGCGCTCACCGCGACCCTCAACAAGTACGCGCGCAAAGCCGCCATCCTCAAGGAGAACGACGCCAACCTGAGCGGGGACGACGTCCGCGACGGGCTGACCGCGGTGATCAGCGTCAAGCTCCAGGAGCCGCAGTTCGAGGGCCAGACCAAGACCAAGCTGGGCAACAGCGAGGTGACCGGCCAGGTGTCGACGGTGCTGGGCGATGCGCTGATGCAGTACCTGGAGGAGAACCCGGCCGAGGCCAAGCGGATCGTGGAGCAGTCGCTCACGGCTGCCCGGGCGCGGCAGGCGGCCGCGCGGGCTCGCGAGCTGGTGCAGCGTAAGTCGCTGCTCGAGTCGGCGACCCTGCCCGGGAAGCTGGCCGATTGCAGTGAGCGCGATCCCGAGCACTGCGAGCTGTTCATCGTCGAGGGTGACAGCGCCGGTGGCTCGGCCAAGCAGGGGCGCGAGCGGCGCAATCAGGCCATCCTCCCGCTGCGCGGCAAGATCCTCAACGTCGAGAAGGCCCGCGCCGACAAGATCCTCGCCAACGAGGAGATCAAGAACCTGATCACCGCGCTCGGCGCCGGATTCGGCGACACCATGAATGTCGCCAAGCTCCGCTACCACCGCATCGTGCTGATGGCCGATGCCGATGTCGACGGCTCGCACATCCGCACCCTGCTGCTCACCTTCTTCTGGCGGCACCTCCAGGAGGTGATCTTCGGCGGCTACCTCTACCTGGCTCAGCCCCCCCTCTACAAGCTGAAGAAGGGGGCGGGCAAGCAGGAGCGGATCGAGTACGCCTACAGCGATCCCGAACGCGACACCAAGTTCAAGGAGATGGGCGGAGGCAAGATCGAGGTCCAGCGCTACAAGGGGCTCGGCGAGATGAACCCCGAGGAGCTGTGGGAAACCACCATGGACCCGGCCAAGCGGGTTCTGCTCAAGATCACCGTCGAGGACGCCCTCAAGGCGGACGAGATCTTCGACAAGCTCATGGGCTCCGACGTCGAACCGCGCCGCCGCTTCATCCAGACCCACGCCCGGTCGGTTCGCAACCTGGACGTTTGATGGGGGAGAGCGCCAACCCGGGAGGGACGCGTCCGGCGGCGCCGCCGGTCACCGTGGCCGTCGACGCCATGGGCGGCGAGAACGACCCACGGGCGGCCGTCCTGGGGGCCCTGGAGGCCGCTCTCAAGGACGGCGTCCGGGTGCTGCTGGTGGGTGATCAGGCCCGGCTGCAGTCACTCAGCGAGGAGTGGCGGCGTGCTCTCTCGGACAACGACACCCGCGCCGCGGAGGTGCTGCGCACCCGCATGGAGGTCGTGCCCGCCGCGTCGGTGATCGCCATGGACGAGCACCCCGCCCAGGCCGTCCGATCCAAGAAGGACGCCAGCGTGGTGGTCGCCACCCGCCTGGTTGCCGAGGGACGGGCCCAGGCGGCGGTCTCCGCCGGCAACAGCGGCGCCACCCTGGCCGCCGCCCTGCTCACGGTCGGACGGATCCGCGGGGTGGCACGGCCCGCCATCGGGACCACCTTCCCGACCGCGGCGCTCACCACCTCCACCTTCCTGCTCGACATCGGAGGCAACGTCGACTGCAAGCCCCTCTGGCTGCTCCAGTTCGGGGTGATGGGCAGCATCTACGCGCGCCTCATGATGGACGTTGACGTTCCGCGCGTCGGCCTGCTGAGCAACGGGGAGGAGGCGGAAAAGGGCTCGGAGCTGGTCCAGGAGGCGCACCGGCTGCTCTCGATCTCGCGCCTCCGCTTCGTCGGCAACGTCGAGGGCCGTGACGTCTTCAACGGCTCCTGCGACGTCGTCGTGACCGACGGCTTCACCGGCAATGTCGTCCTCAAGACGGCCGAGGGGGTCGCCGAGCTTCTCTTCGGGGCGATCTCCCGCGAGGCGCGGGGATCCCTTTCCGGCAAGATCGGGGGCGCCCTGCTCAAGCCGAAGCTCCGCCCCCTGCGCGACCGGGTCGACTACCGCAAGGCGGGGGGCGCCCTGCTGCTGGGGGTGGCCGGCGAGGTGGTCATCGCACACGGCCGCAGTGACGCGGAGGCCATGGGCAACGCCGTCCGCGTGGCGGCGCTCGCCGCCCGCCAGCGGGTCAGCTCTCGGATCGCCGCGGCGATGGCGTCGACCGACCGGGCTGCGACGGCCGCATCCGTCGGTCATCCAGATGAGGACGGGTCATGAGCGTCTTTCACCCCGGGGACATCCAGCCCATCGACCTCGAGCACGAGATGCGCCAGAGCTACATGGACTACGCGATGAGCGTCATCGTGAGCCGGGCGCTTCCCGACGTGCGCGATGGTCTCAAGCCGGTCCAGCGCCGCATCCTCTACGCGATGCTCCAGGAGGGCATCACCGCCGGCGGCCGGACCAAGAAGTCGGCGGCGATCGTTGGCGAGGTGATGAAGAACTATCACCCCCACGGCGACCAGTCGATCTACGACACCTTGGCGCGGCTGGTCCAGCCCTGGGTGATGCGCTACCCACTGGTCACCGGCCAGGGCAACTTCGGCTCGGTGGACGGCGACCCCCCGGCGGCACAGCGCTACACCGAGGCCAAGATGTCGGCGGTGGCCATGACCATGGTCGAGGACATCGACAAGGACACGGTCGACATGATCGAGACCTACCTTGCCGACCCCACCGTCCTGCAGCCGAGCGTGCTCCCCGCGCTGCTACCCAACCTCCTGGTCAACGGTGCCAGCGGGATCGCGGTCGGAATGGCGACCAACATCCCGCCCCACAACCTCGGCGAGGTCTGCGACGCGCTGGTCCGGCTCATTGACGATCCGGAGATCAGCACCGAGGACCTGGTCCGGATCATCCCGGGACCGGACTTCCCGACCGGCGGCATGATCTACGCCCGCGACATCGCCCAGGTGTACGCGACCGGCCACGGACGCATCGTCATGCGCGCGCAGGTGGAGTTCGAGGAGTCGCGCAACGGCCGCGAGCAGATCATCGTTCGCGAGCTCCCCTACCAGGTCAACAAGGCTCGCCTGCTGTCGAGCATCGCGGAACTTGTCAACGACAAGAAGATCGAGGGGATCGCCGACCTGCGCGACGAGTCGGGCCGCACCGAGAGCACCCGGATCGTCATCGAGCTGAAGCCGAGCGCCCGGCCGCACACCGTCCTCAACAACCTCTACAAGCACACCCAGCTCCAGTACACCTTCGGGGCCCTGATGCTGGCACTGGTCGACGGCAGGCCCCAGGTGCTCGGGCTGAAGGCGATCCTCCAGCCCTTCGTCGACTTCCGGCGCCAGGTGGTGATCCGGCGAACCCGCTACCTCCTGGGGCGGGCACGGGAGCGGGCCCACATCCTGGAGGGCCTGCTCAAGTGCCTCGACCACATCGACGAGGTGATCGCGCTGATCCGGGCGGCCCAGGACGAGAAGGCCGCCCAGACCGCACTGGAGCAGCGCTTCGAGCTGAGTGAGCGGCAGTCCAAGGCGATCGTCGACCTCCGCCTCGGCCGCCTGACCCGCCTGGAGGCGGGCAAGATCCAGGAGGAGTACGAGGCCCTCATCAAGGAGATCGCCCGCTTCGAGGACATCCTCGCCAACGCCCGCCTGGTGGATCAGCTCATCAAGGACGAGCTCGCCGAGCTGCGCAAGCGCTTCGCCGACCCCCGACGCACGGAGATCCGCTACGGCGACGTCGAGCTCAACGAGGAGGACCTGATCCCCAAGGAGCAGGTCTTCGTGACCCTCACCCACCGCGGCTACATCAAGCGGATCCCGGTGGACAGCTACCGGGCCCAGCACCGCGGCGGCCGTGGGGTCGTGGGAGCCAAGCGCTCCACCGAACAGGATTACGCCGAGCATTCCACGACCGCCTCGACCCACAGCGACATGCTCTTCTTCACCAACCGGGGGCGGGTCTTCCGGCTGCGAACCCACGAGATCCCGGACGTCAAGCGCCAGGCCAAGGGCCTCCCGGTCATCAACCTCATCGAGATCGATCAGGGAGAGCGGATCACCGCCCTGATCGCGGTGGACGGGTTCTCTGACGAGCAGTACCTGGTGATGGCGACCCGGCTGGGCCAGATCAAGAAGACCCCGTCGGCCGCGTACTCCGCAGTGCGGCGAAATGGGCTGATCGCCATCAACCTCCAGGAGGGCGATGAGCTGGACTGGGTGAGGATCTCGGCGGGAGGTGATGAGCTGCTCGTGGTCACCCGGCAGGGAAAGGGCGCCCGCTTCTCGGAGAAGGAGGTCCGTCCGATGGGGCGGGACACCATGGGCGTGGGAGCGATCAGGCTGCGCTCGGGGGACGAGGTGGCCGGCTTCGACATCGTGAACCCGCGCGGCCACGTCCTGGTGGTGACCCAGCTGGGCTTCGGGAAGCTGACCCCGATGGAGGACTACCCGGTCAAGAGCCGCAACATCCAGGGGGTGTACACGGTGGACCAGAACGCCATCCCCAAGATCGGCGAGATCGTGGGGATGCGGGTGGTCGAGGACCTCTCCGAGGAGCTGATGGTCGTCTCGACCATGGGCCAGGTGATCCGGATCCCGCTCGCCCAGGTCCGGGTGTCAGGCCGTCAGACCCGTGGGGTGATCATCATGCGGCTCGCCGAAGGAGACCGCGTCGGGTCCATGGCCGGTGTGGGCCGGGCCGACGTGCTGGAGGCGGACTGAAGGGGGCCGCAGCCCCCCTCGCGTCAGACCTCGGCCTTGCCGATCTTGAAGATCTTGGTCCCGCAGGTGGGGCAGGTGCCGGTCGTGGCCGGTTTGCCGTTCTTCATCGTGATCGCCTGCGCGTCCTTGATCTCAGTCTGCTTCTTGCACTTGAGACAGTAGCCGGAGACTGCCATCGGTTCCTCTCCTGGAGTGGGCTGGATCGGGGCCGGGTCCGCCCGGCGACTTGCCCGGGATTGTAAGCACACTCTGACCCGTCAGGTTGAATTCAGCCTGAATTCAGATGGCGGCGCGCCGAACCCGGCGAAACGGTGGAACAGCGCGATCAATCCGACCAAGGACCGTGGGGTCGCCGGTGCTCCGTCGGAAGCACCCCAAATTGGGTGTGTCGAGGCGCGTAACCCCGTCGGCCGGGGCGACGTATACATTGCATGACACTCCACACCGCCAGCTTCCCCACCGAGCCCCGGGTTGCCGCCGGTTACGGGACGGCGAGCCGCCGAGCCATCGCGCTGGTGGTGAGCCTGATCGCCGTGCTGGGAGCGCTCGTCGTCTGGGGACTCTCCGTCCTCGTCGGCTGAGCAAGCGGCGGAGCCGCCCCCCACAGCAAAGAGAGGCCGCGCCGCCCGAGGGCGACGCGACCTCTCCCCGCGCAAGGGCTGCTAGCCTTCGCTGCCCATCATCGCGATCGAGCCGTTGAAGGTGGCCCCATCCTCGACGTGAAGCTTGCCCACCCGGATGCTCCCCTGGAGGTACCCGGAGCCGGCCAGCCGGAGCCGCTGCTGAGCGGTGACCTCGCCCTCGACCCGACCACGGATGCTCAGATTGCGGCACTCCAACCGGGCCTTGACCACGGCAGAGGCCTCAACGGTGACGTCGCCGGTGGTGATCACCTCGCCGTCGATGCTTCCGAAGACGACCAGGTCACTGCGGATGATCAACTTCCCCTCAAGGCGGTCATCGGCGCCCAGGGTGACCGTGCCGCCGCTAGAGTTCTCGCCGGGACGCTTTCCATCCGGTTTCGATATCACCACTGACTCTTTCGCCTCCGGGGTTGCGCTGATCTTGTCTGCGGTCTGGTCCATGTCTGAATCCTTCCCCTACGCCGACGGACAGGCTCGTCAGTCTACCGCTCCGGTACCCCCCGACTCCTCACCCGGGGAGTGGCCGTCGGCGACTCGTTACGCGCGCCACCTCGAGGCCTACTACGACGCCGTCAACGACGCCTATGACGACTGGTCCTCGGGCATCCATCGCCGGTTGGGCGCCCGTCTGATCGAGATCGCGTCGCCGCTTCCCGGGGAGAGGCTGCTCGACGTGGGCTGCGGTACCGGCCTCGTCACCCAGATGGCTGCGGATCGGGTGGGGCCATCGGGTGAGGTGTTCGGGGTGGACATCGCCAAGCGGCTCCTGGAGGTCGCCCAGCGGCGCGCCTCCCCGAGGGTGCGCTTCTTCCACGTCCCCGCCGAAGCGCTGGTCTTCAGTGACTGCACGTTCGACGTGGTGACGATCGGCGACGCCCTCCCCTACCTCTCCGACCCACGACGCGCCCTCCAGGAGGCGTATCGGGTGCTGCGGCGCGGATCGCGGATCGCCGTCTCGGTGCTCGACCGCGCCCTCTCCACGCCCGCCCAGGAGGTGTTCCACGAAAGGCTCCTGGCCCTCGAGCTCCGGCACCCCGTGGTTGTCCCCCGCCCCCCCGGCGACCGGAATCGCTTTGGCGAGCCCGAGGTGCTCGCCCACCTCCTCGCCTCCGCGGGCTTCGCCGGCATCGTGACCACGACGATGGTGACCGGGGGGCGGGCGGCGACAGCGCGGGAGTGGACGGAGCTGATGATGGGTGCCGGCCCGTCGTCCCATGCTCTGCTCTCCGTACTGGGAGCGCCGGTCAGGGACCGATTCGAGGCCGAGCTCACCGAGCAGATGCGGAAGCTGGGCGAGGATGAGGCCTTTCGCTACCACCACCCGTTCACCTTCGCGGAGGCGATCCGCCCCTAGAGACCGGAGTGGTGGCGCCACGGTGACAGGAGCGCGACGGGCGGGGAGCGGCCCCCGCGACGGCCGTACGATCCGCCGACGTGATACGGCTGCCAGTCGACCGCCCATGGGCGCCGGCGACGCTCATTGGCCTCCGGGGAGGTTCCCGACGCGAAAGGCTGTCCCGCGCCGCGGTGGCAGCGGTGACCACCGGCGCAGCGCTTCTGGTGATCGTCGACTTCATGGTGGCACCGCTGACCGGTCACTTCGCCGGGTCTTTCGATGACTTCGGGCCGATCCTTGCGGCGGGCCACGCAGCCAACGTTGGTGCCGATCCCTACGCAACGTTCCTCGCCGTGGCGCCGACGCAGGCGACCAGCGGCTTCGGCTTCGACTACGTTCCTCTGGTCGCCGTCCTGGCTCGGCCGCTGGCAGCCCTCCCCCACGCGGTGGCGGTGACCCTGTGGCTGTGGGGGATCATCGCCTGCACGATCGCGGCGTCGGTCATCACGGCTCTGACCGTCCTCCCGAAGGCGTGGCCACGCGCCGCCATCGGCTTCTCGGCGGCCATGCTCTTCGCTCCCGCCCTGTACGACATCTGGCACGGGCAGCTGAGCTCGGTGGTTCTGCTCACCCTGGCACTCGCCTTTCGCGCCTGGGTCGACGGCGACGAGATCACCTGTGGCCTGGCCCTTGGCGTCGGCGCCGCTCTCAGGGTCTCGCCCGCCGCGTTGCTGCTGCTCCTGATTCGACGCCGCTGGTGGCGTGGTATCGCCGTGGGCGCCGGTACCGGGCTGGTCTCGCTCCTTGCCGGTGGGCTGCTGCTCGGGTTCGACCGGCTCACCGAATGGTTCACCAAGGTTCTCCCCCTCCTCGGGCGGCCCAACGGCTGGTATTTCAACCAGAGCGCGGGGGCGCTGCTGTGCCGCCTCGTCAACTACGACGTGTGGCGCATCGATCCCCCGTCCCTGCTTCTCCAGGCCGCCGTCGTCGCGGTCTCGGCGGCCTGCGTCCTGAGCGCGGCGTGGGTGGTTCGCTCCGGCCGGTGCTCGGCGGAGCGGCGTTCCCTGGAGCTGAGTGCCGGTGTGGTTGCCATGGTGCTCGCCACCACGGTGGCCTGGTGGTCGGACGACGCGAGCCTGCTGATCCCCCTGCTCGCCATCGCCGGCCTGGCCGCCCGAAGAGTGGCCAGCCGGCCAGTTGTCGTGGCGGGGATCGCCCTCTTCCTGGTCGCGGGCGTCGTTGCCCCGGCGTTCCTGGGGTTGGGCGGCACCGGCTGGCTTCCCAGCACCTTTGGCACCCTCTGGTGGTGGCCGGCCCTGCAGCTGGACTCGCTCCCCGCGTGGACGGCGCTCGCGCTTCTGGGCGCGCTCCTGGTGACCCTCGCCCAGCGCCGCATCCGGCCGTGGCAGCGGGCCGGTCACGATGGCGCGACGGGGTCTTAGCCCAAGCGACGGCGGCCGTACCATCCGGCCCGTGATCACTCGTGTGGCGCCGGAACGCGCCGTCCGGGGTCGCCAGCGCTCCTCACGGGTGCGGCGCATCCGCCTCCTCCTGCTACTGGCGACGGCCGCCATCTTCGCGGTGGCCCTCTTGTCCTTCGTGGTCGACCCGCTGACGGGACACTTCGGAGGACCTTTCGAGGATTTCTCAGCCTACCTGGGGGCGGCTCGGTCGATGGCCGCCGGCGGGTCGCCCTACGCCCAGTTCAACGCGTCCACGGTGGTCATGTCGGGCTTCGACTACCCGCCGTTCGCGGCCCTGCTGGTCCGCCCCCTGGCCCTGCTCAGCGACCGGTCGGCGATGCTCGTCTGGCTGTGGCTCTCGCTGACGTGCAGCGTGACCGCGGCGATCCTGGTCGCCCGGACCGCCCTGCCGAAGTCGTGGCCGGCCACTGAGATCGGCATCCTCGCCGCCCTGGCCTTCGGCCCCGCCACCTACAACTACTGGCACGGACAGATCAACCCGATGATCTTCGTCCTTCTCGCCATCGCGTATTGGGCCTACGTCCGGGATCACCGGCTGACGGCAGGGACCGTCCTCGGGCTCGCCGCCGCGATCAAGATTGCCCCGGTCATCTTCCTGGTGCTTCTGCTCCGACGGCGCTGGTGGCAGGCGACGTGGGCGATGGTGGGCACCGGCGCGATCACCCTGGGACTGTCCGGCATCACTCCGGGCATCGGAGCGAGCGTCCGCTTCCTCACCCACGTGCTCCCCGCCCTCGACCGCGCCACAGGATGGATCTACGATCAATCGCTGAGCGGCGCGATCAGCCGCCTGGCGGATCAATCGGTCCTTCACGTCCAACCGACGTCGGTGATCGTCCAGGCTGGCAGCGTGGTGGCGGCGCTGCTCGCGGTGGGCCTCGCCGCGTGGGCGACCCGGCCGGCGGGTCGCACCCCCGAGGAGCGCGGCCTCGAGTTCGGATTGGGGATCACGGCGATGCTGCTGGCCGGCGGGATCGCCTGGTACCCCCACTTCATGCACCTTCTGATCCCCCTCCTCGCCGTTCTCGGTCTGCTCGCCGCCAGGGGGTGGCGGGCTGAGCGCTCCGTGGCCCTGGCCGCGGCGGCGGTGCTGGTCGTATTCGGGCTCGTCGCGCCTCTGACGATCTCCGATCTCAGCATGAACGGGATCGTCGCGCTCAGCCGGACGCCGGCGTGGTGGCCCGTCCTTCAGCTCTTCTCGCTGCCCTGCGCGAGCACCCTGTGGCTGGCCGTCGCCCTAGCCCGAAGGCTTCGGCAGGATACCGTACGGGAGGATGCACCGGCCCGCGCCGCTGCGCGAGCGGTGACGACGACCGCCTAGGCGATTCAGGCGGACGCCGCGGCGTGCTCCTTCTGGTGCGCCTCGATGAGCTGCTGGGCCACGTGCGCGGGCACCTCCTCGTAGTGGGAGAGCTCGGTGGCATAGCGGCCCCGTCCCTGGGTCAGAGCGCGGAGGTCGATGGGGAAGGTGAACATCTCCGCCTGGGGGACCTGGGCGGTGACCTCGGAGCGGCCGTCGCCCAGCGGGTTCATCCCGGCCACCCGCCCGCGCCGGGCGTTGAAGAGGCCGATGATGTCCCCGGTGAAGCGCTCGGGAACCACGACCTTCACGATGACGATCGGCTCGAGCAGCACCGGGGAGGCCTTCTGCACCGCCTCGCGCATCGCCATCGACCCGGCGATCTGGAAGGCGATGTCCTTGCCGTCGACGGGGTGGGTGGAACCGTCGACCAGTCGAACCCGGACATCGACGACCGGGTTGCCGCTGATCGCCCCCTGCTCGACGGTCTGCCGGACCCCCTTCTCCACCGAGGGCCGGAACTGCTGGGGGATGGAGCCGCCGAAGATCTTGTCCTGCCATTCGAAGCCGCCGCCGCGAGGGAGGGGCTCGATCTCGATGGTGCAGTCGCCGTACAGGCCGGCTCCGCCCGATTGCTTCTTATAGCGGTGCTGGACCCGCGCGGTGCCATTGATGGTCTCGCGGTAGGGGATGCGCGGTGCATGAATCATCGCGTCGACGCCGTACTTCCGCTTCATCTTTTCGAGCACCACGTCCAGGTGGACGTCGCCGAGGCCGTGGGCGATGACCTCCTGGGTCACCGGGTCGCGGTCGATCGAGAAGGTGAGGTCCTCCTCCGCGAGGCGCGCCATCGACTGCATGATCTTGTCGTCGTCGCCCTTGGTCTTGGCGGTGATCGCCCCCGAATAGGCGGACGTGGGCAGGGTGATCGCCGGCAGGACGACGGGCGCAGCCCGGTCGCAGAGGGTGTCGCCGGTGGCGGTGCTCTGGAGCTTGGTCAGCACCGCGACCTCACCGGCGCCGACCTCGCCGGCCGGCACCACCTGCTTGCCCATCGGACGGCCGAGCTGGGCAAAGCGCTCCTCGCTCTTGTGATTCGCGTTGTAGGGGTGGGTCTCGCCTCGCAGGGTGCCGCGCAGGACCCTGACGTAGGAGAGCTTGCCGAAGTTGTCCACCGCGGTCCGGAAGACCTGAGCGACCAGGGAGCCGGCCGGGTCGCAGCGGATGTCGATCTCCTTGCCGGCGGCGTCGGTGCCGCGGCGCACCCGCTCCTTGGGCGAGGGGAGGAAGCGGAGAATGCTGTCCAGCACGAGAGCCGCGCCGCGGGCGCCGATCGCCGCCGCGCAGATCACCGGCACCAGCGTGCCGGTGGCGGCTCCGCGGTGGACGGCGTCACGGACCTCGTCGGAGGAGAGCTCGGTGCCCTCCAGGTACTTCTCGATGAGCGAGTCGTCGGTCTCGGCGGCCGCATCCATGAGGGCGCTCCGGGCCCGCTCGATCTCACCGCTCATCGCCGCAGGCATCTCGATGGCGGCCGCGCCGCCGTCCGTGCCGAAACGGTAGGCGCTTCCGTCGACCAGATCCACGTAGCCCTGAAGCGACTCCGCCGCCCCGATCGGAACGACGACGGCGATCGGCTTGTGGCCGAAGGCCTCCCGGAGCGCGTTGACGGTGGCCTCGTAGGCCGCGTTCTCGCGATCCATCCGGTTGACGACGATGAGACAGGGGAGCCCGGCCGCGGTGAGCATCTCCCAGGCCAGCTCGGCTCCCACGGGGACCGAGCCGTTGGCGCTGACCACCAGGACGGCGGCGTCGGCCCCGGCCAGAGCGCAGGCGACCTCACCGGCGAAGTCCTGGAAGCCGGGGGCGTCGATGAGGGTGACCTGCGTGTCCTTCCAGTCGCAATGGGCGACGGCGGAGCTGATGGAGATGGAGCGGCGCTGCTCCTCGGGCTCGAAATCGAGGATCGAGGTGCCCTGGTCGGTGGAGCCCAACCGGGGGGTCGCCCCCGCCGTGTGCAGGAGCGCTTCGCAGAGGGTGGTCTTGCCGTCGTGGCTGTGGCCGACGATGGCCACCGTGCGAATGCGATCCGGTGTAGGCGTGGGCATGGTGTGACGACCTCCTCGGAGACATCGTCCGCGTATGGGGCGGCGGCGGCAGCCAATGGTATTGCGGCGCGTCACGACTCCGTCCGCTCGGAGGAGCGAGGCGTCCGGCGGGGCTGGCGCAGCCGGACGGTCCAAGGGCAGACTTCCCGGTGATGATCGGCCCCCGCCTCGCCGCGGTCTGCCTCCTCCTCACCGCCTGTGGCAGCGCGGTGGCGGTGGCGACGCCGACACCCCACTGCCGGCCGGCGCCCTCCCTCGCCCTGCCGTCCGCCGCCGCGGCGCCGGTGTCGGCCACGGCGGACCAGGCCCAGGTCGATCCCGGGACAACGGTGACGTTCACGGAGATCGCCGCCGGCCCCGCGATGGTGCAGGTCGATTGCGCGCAACCGCTTCAGCTGATCGTCACCGACGATACCGGGCTGAGCGTCTACAGTGGCTACTCACCGGCGGCGCCCGCCAGCGCCTGCGGGGAGGTCACCCTCGCCGGCGGAGCCATCGAGACCTACCAGGTGACCTGGCCGGTCGATTCCTCCATCCCGGGCGGGACCTACACCGCCACCCTGGTGCTCGGCGACGCGCCCGAGCTCACCCTGAGCCTGGCCGTCGGGACCCTGCCCGACGAGTGCTAGCCGGAGGTCCCGGCGCAGGCTCGCCGACCACCACCAGGCTGTCGCAGAGAGGGCTTCCCGGGTAGCGGGTCCAGCCGTCGAAGCTGTGGATCACCCGCATCCCAGCCCGGGCGAAGACGACCGGGATCTCCTCGAAGCGCAGCAGCCGGCTGGTGGTCTGCTGAACGGCGACGCTGCCGTCCGGGAAGACGGCGACCTCGCGGAGGATGAAGAGGTTGCGGGCCCGGTCGTAGACGCTGTCGCTGAGCAGGAGCTGGCGGCGCTTCCCGAGCAGCGAGGCGTCGGTGACCTCCCACGCCGAGAGCCGTCCCGGCAGCTGGTCGGGCCGCAGCCGGAACTCGGCGATCAGCCGGCCGCCGGGACGCAGCGAGGCGGCGAGCCGGCCCAGTGCCGCGGCCTGCCGGGATGCGGTGAGGTTCTCCAGGACGTAGTAGATGAGGAGGACCGCGTCGTACCGCGGCTCGGGGGGCAGGTTGCGGACGTCCCCCACCTCGAAGTGGGCGAGGCGCGCCACCCCGCTGGCCCGGGCCTCCTTGCGGGCATGCCGGATGACAGCGGGCCCGACGTCGACGCCGTCGACCCGGTAGCCGAGCCCGGCCAGCCCCACCGCGTAGAGACCCGGCCCACAGCCGGCGTCCAGGACGCGGGCTGGAGGGTCGGGGAGGAGCTGGCGAAGGCGGCTGACGTGCCGGTCGATCAGCGTGCGGCGCCGGCTCGCCCCGTCGTGCGCCTGGTCGAGGTGCTCGGCGAGGAGGCGCCGGCTGAAAGCCGGATCCGACCAGTCCAGCTCGGCGTCGGGGTCGAACGGGCGGGGCCAGGCGGGAAATCGGGAGAGACGGCGGACCAGTGCCACGGGTGGGGCCATTCTGTGCCCCCGCGGCACGGCTGGCTCGACTAGTCTCGTGCCCGTGAGCGTGACTCCGACCCCTCTCGCCGCGGCGATCGCCTTCGTGATCGCTTACGCGGTGGGCGCCCTGCCGGTCGCCTGGCTGCTGGTCCGCCGTGAGAAGGGGATCGACCTGCGCCTCTTCGGGGGTACCGGGGCAATCGACGCCCTCCGGGCGGCGGGCCCCTCCACCGCGCTCCTCGCGGGGCTCATCGAGCTTCTCAAGGGTGGGGTCGTGGGCCTGACCGCCTTTCTCCTCAGCCACCACACCGACTGGTTCGCGGCGAGCGCCATCGCCGGGTGCGTCGTGGGAGACGCCTTCCCGATCGGATTCCGGCGCGGCGGACGGGGGCTGGTGCCCCTGATCTCGGGGCTGGCGCTCTCCCTTCCCCTCGCCGGGCTCCTCTGCGCGGTCATCGCGGTCCCGGTGGCGATCACCACCCGGATGCGGGGGAGCGTCTACGACCTCGCGGTGACCATCGCCGTCCCCCTCGGCCTGCTGCTCGGGACCTTCGACTGGCGTACCCTCGCGCCTGCCGTCGTGATGGTCCTCGCTCTGGTGGTCCGCTCCCGGCTGCGGCGCGGCGCCCGGGCGCGCGCCGCCCTCACCCGTCGCCCCGGTGCGACCATCCTCGATCAACCGCCCTCAGTCAGACAGGAGCCCTGAATGCACGCCGTCGCCAGCATCGACAGCCTCGTCCAGGGGTGGGTCGGGACCTACGGGCTCCTGGCCATCCTCTTGCTCATGACCGTGCAGTGCGTCGGCGTCCCGTTCCCCAGCGAGGTGATCATGCCGGTCGCCGGCTACCTCGCCTCGACCGGCTCGCTCAACCTGGTGGCGGTCGTGGTGGTGGGCATTGTGGGCAACGTGGTGGGGTCGCTCATCGCGTACGGGCTGGCAGCATGGCTTGGCGAGCCGGTGCTGCTCGGACCGGGACGGTACGTCGGGATCCGCCCCGACCATGTCGAGATGGCCGACCGATGGTTTCGCCGCCACGGGACGGGCGCCGTCTTCTGGGGCCGGTTCCTACCCGTGATCCGCACCTACATCTCGTTTCCCGCCGGGCTGGCCCGCATCCGGATCACCACCTTCACCGCGATGACCTTCCTCGGGACCCTGCCCTGGGCGGCGGTCCTTGCCATCGCCGGCTACGAGGGCGGGAAGAACTGGAATCGCATCTCGGGCCCGATCGGCGACGCGGGGATCGTGCTGGCCGTGGCGCTGGTGGCGGTGGTCATCGTCTGGTGGGTCCGGGGCCGGGGGCGCTCGGCGGCGACAGCCTCCGATCGCGCGCGCGACGGTTCATCGGACCGCGGCACGGGCGGCTGACCGGTGATCGGGCTCGTCGACATCGGCGGGACCAAGTGCCTGGCGAGCGTCACGGGCGCCCGCGGACTGCCCGGGACGCCACTGGTGCGGCCCACCCCGACCGGCGGGGACCCGGGGGGGTTTCTGTCGGAGATGCTCGACAGCGTCCGCGCCGGGAGCGCGCTGGAGGCGATCGCGGTGGCGACGCCCGGCCCGTTTGACCGCGAGCGGGCGACGCTCCTCAACCCGCCCGGGCTGTCGGAGGCGTGGCACGGCCTGGATCTCCGGGCGACCCTGGGCAGGCGCTTCGACTGCCCGGTGTTCGCCGAGAACGACGCGAACTGCGCCGCCCTCGCCGAGGCGCGCTTCGGGGCCGGGCGAGGCTTCCCCACCGTCGCCTACTACACCGTGAGCACCGGGATCGGTGCTGGGGTGGTGCGCGATGGCGAGCTGGTGATCGCCCGCCACGACACGGAGGCGGGCCACCAGGTGCTCTGGCCCGCGCACCTGGGCGGCCCGGCGTGCCACTGCGGGGGCCATGGATGCCTGGAGGCCCTCGCCAGCGGCAACGCCATCCGAAAGCGCTTCGGCGTGGCGCCCGAGGAGCTGGACGATCCCTCGGCCTGGGCCGAGATCGGCCGCTGGCTGGGATTGGCGGTGGTCAACACGGTCGCCCTCCTCGACTGCGACGTGGTGGTCTTCGGAGGCGGGGTGGTCAAAGCCTGGGGGAGATTCGAGCAGGAGCTGCGGCGGACCGTCCGAGAGAGCCTCTTCCTCCAACCTCTGCCGGAGATCCGGCGGGCCGAGCTGGGCGAGGACCGGAACGTCTGGGGCGCCATGACCCTGGTCGGAGGTTTGGCGCCGCCGCCAACGCTGGTACAGTGACGGGGTGTCCAAGCGAGTGAGCACGGTCAGCATCGATGACGTCATCGCCTCCATCGAGACGGCGCGAGACAAGGTGATGGCCGACGAGGTCAAGTCCCTGGTCAAGCTGGGTCTTCCCAAGAGCGTTGCCTACAAGATGGTGGCGGAGCGCTACCGGCAGCGCAACGAGAACGACGAGGGTGAAGAGGCTGCGGGTACCCCGTGGCCTGATATGTCCTGATAGCGGGAGCGGGGCTGCCACGATGGCGTACCTCCCCAACGGAGCCGATGAGCGCCGGCAGATGCTGGAGGTGATCGGCGCCGCCAGCGTGGAGGAGCTGTTCACCTCGGTCCCGGAGCGGCTGCGCCACCCGGTCATGGATCTCCCGGAGCCGCTCGCCGAGCAGGACCTCGTCGGTGAGCTGGAGCGTCTGGCGGCCCGGAACCGCCCGTTGGGGACGCTGGACTCCTTCCTCGGCGCCGGCGTCTACCGTCGCTACATCCCGGCCATCGTGCGCGCCGCGATCGCCCGGCCCGAGTTCTACACCGCCTACACGCCCTACCAGGCCGAGGCCTCGCAGGGGACCCTCCAGACGATCTTCGAATTCCAGTCGATGATCTGCGAGCTGACGGGACTGGACGTGGCCAACGCCTCTCTCTACGACGGCGCCACCGCGGCCGCCGAGGCCGTGATGATGGCCGTGGCCCAGACCGGACGGAACCGGGTGGTCGCGGCCGGCGACCTCCACCCCGAGACCCTCGCCGTGATCCGCACCTACGGGCGAGGGCGCGGCGTCGAGGTGGTGACCACCGAGGACGTGAGCGGGACGGTGGGAGCCGGCGACGCCTGCGCCGTCGTCGCCCTGCCCGGGTTTCTCGGCACGGTGGCGGAGATCGCCCCCGTGGCGGAGGCCGCCAGGACAGTCGGAGCCATCTCGATCTGCTGTGCTGACCCGATCGCGTGCGGCCTGCTCACCCCGCCGGGGGATCTCGGCTTCGACATCGCCGTGGGGGACGGCCAGCCGCTCGGCATCCCGCCGTCCTTCGGCGGACCCCACGTCGGCTTCATGGCGGTGCGGCAGGAGCTGATGCGGCGCATGCCGGGGCGCCTGGTGGGCCTCACCCACGACCGGGACGGCCGGCGGGCCTACGCGCTCACGCTGCAGGCGCGGGAGCAGCACATCCGCCGCGAGAAGGCCACCTCCAACATCTGCACAAACCACGCCCTGACCGCCCTGGCGGCGACTGTCTACATGGCCAGGATGGGGGGGGCCGGGATACGCCGGGTGGCCGAGATCAGCGTCCAGCGCGCCCACGCCCTGGCCGCCGGGCTCACCGCGCTGGACGGCTTCGAGCTGGCCCAGCCGGACCGCCCCTACCTCTGGGAGTTCGCGCTCCGGGTGCCCGGCGACGCCGAGACCTTCGCCACCGCACTGCGCCGCCAGGGGATCGTGGCCGGCCTGCCGCTCGGGCGAGTCGACCCGGTCCGCCACCAGCAGCTGCTGGTCTGCTGTACGGAGACCACCAGCCCGGCGTCCCTGGACCGCTACGTCGAGGCGGCGTCCCGATCCGGCCACCCGCTCCCGGTGAGCGCATGAACGGCGCCATCGAACCGCGGACGCAGGGCGAGCCGGGGCCGGCGCCCGAGTGGGCCGGTGAGGAGCCGCTGGTCTTTGAGCTGGGCGGCGACCTGGGGGTGGCACCGCGAGAGGTCGAGGTCGGCGTCACGACGCGACCTCTCGCCGCGCTCCTGCCCGGGGTGGCACTCCGCGCCGCCCCGCCGGCCTTCCCGGCCGTCCCCGAGCCGGTGCTCGCCCGGCACCTGGGCCGCCTGGCTCGGCGCAACCACAACCTGCACCAGGGGATCTACCCGCTCGGCAGCTGCACCATGAAGTACAACCCGGTGGTCGACGAGGAGCTGGCGAGGCTGGCCGGTTTCGCGGACATCCACCCCTACCAGGATCCCGGCGACGTCCAGGGCGCGCTGGAGCTGATGTGGGAGCTGGAGAGGCTCCTCTGCGAGATCACCGGAATGGCCCGCATCTCACTCCAGCCGGCCGCCGGGGCTCACGGCGAGTGGACGGGATTGCGGATGATCCAGGCGTATCACGCTGCTCGCGGCGACACTCACCGGAGCCGGGTGCTCATCCCCGACTCCGCGCACGGGACAAACCCTGCCTCCGCGACGCTGGCAGGCCTCGAGGTGGTGACCATCCGGAGCAATCCCGACGGCACCGTGGACGTCGCTGACGTCGCCCGCCATCTGGACAGCAGGGTGGCGGCGATCATGATGACCAACCCCAACACCTTGGGTGTCTTCGAGAAAGACGTCCTGGAGATCGCCCGCATCGCCCACGCGGCGGGTGCGCTCCTGTACTACGACGGCGCCAACCTCAACGCCCTCGTCGGGCTTGCCCGCCCGGGTGACATGGGCTTCGACGTCGTCCACCTCAACCTGCACAAGACGTTCTCGACGCCCCACGGAGGGGGCGGGCCCGGCAGCGGCCCGGTCGGGGTCACCGAGGCGCTCACCGCCTTCCTGCCGTTGCCCACGGTGGAGCGGGATGGCAGCCGCTACCTGCTCGACCACGACCGTCCCCTCTCCATCGGGAAGGTGCGGTCCTACTACGGCAACTTCGGGATGCTGGTGCGCGCGTACGCCTACATCCGGGCCTACGGTTCCTCCATCTCTGAGGTGGCCGAGAACGCCGTGCTCAATGCCCGTTACCTCCAGTCGCGGCTGCGGGGGATCTTCCCAATGGCCGTGACCTCGGAGTCGATGCACGAATTCGTCGCCACCACCAAGGGGAGCCGGGTGGCCGGACTCCGCGCGCTGGACGTCGCCAAACGGTTGCTGGACTACGGGGTGTACGCACCCACCGCGTACTTCCCCACCACGGTCCCGGAGGCCCTCATGTTCGAGCCGACGGAGACGGAGTCGAAGCGGAGCCTCGACCTTCTCGCGGACGTCTGCGCCGCCATCGTCGCGGAGGCCGAGAGAGACCTCGATCACCTCCGATCAGCGCCCCACGAGACACCGGTCAGTCGCGTCGACGAGGTGGAGGCCGCGCGCCGGCCGGTGCTGCGCTGGAGACCGGTGGAATGATGGCCCAGCGCGACGAGCTGCACCGGCTGCTCGCCGAGCGCGCCTTCCGGTGGGGCGACTTCGTGCTCGCGAGCGGGAGGCGGAGCGACTACTTCTTCGACGGCAAGCAGGTGACCCTGGAAGGCCGCGGACTCCGCCTGGCAGCCTCGCTGATGCTGGCCCGCTGCTGTGAGCTGGGGGTCACCGCGGTGGCCGGCGACGACGGGGTGGGACCGCTCCTCGGTGCGATCGTGGCGCTGAGCGCCGCCGGCTCCGATCCGCCGCTGCGCGCGTTCATGATCCGCAAGGCGCAGAAGGAGCACGGGACCGCGGCCAAGATCGCCGGGCCTGCGCCGGTGCCGGGCGAGCGCGTGGCTCTCATCGAGGATGTGGTCACCACCGGTGGATCTGCCTTCCGCTCCCTGGAGGTGCTCGCGCCCACCGGGGTGCGGGTCGCGGAGGTCATCGTTCTGGTCGACCGCGAGGAGGGTGCGGAAGCCGCCCTGCGTGAGCGGTCCCTCCCCCTGCACGCGCTCTTCCGGCGTAGCGACTTCAGCACAAGCAGCCTGTCCCGGTAAGCCTCGGCGGATGCGCCGGCCGGGCCGCCAGCAGCTGAGACGCCGCTGAGAAAGGTGGGATATCACCGCCTCGTGGCAAGGGTTTCAGCACCCTCTCAGGGAGTCGCCGGCTGACCGGTGCCAGCATGGGTCCACGTTCAGATGAACCGGAGGACCACATCCATGCGACGTCTCGGCAGGCTCGGCTCCGCCGCTCTGGCCGGCTCGGCCCTGCTCCTCATGGCGGCGTGCGCGCACGTGATCCCGGCGCCGACGGCACCCCCGGCCTCGAGCGCCGCGCCGATCAGCATCGCGGCCGGCCAGACCGCCAACCTCGGCACCGCTGCGGGCAGCGCCAGCTCCACGGCAGCCAGCTCCGGTTCCGCCACCGCCGGCGCCGGGGCCACCGGTGACCAGCTGAGCCAGATCGACACCCAGATCGACAACCAGCTCAACCAGATCGACAACGAGATCGGCCAGGCCAACCAGGGCCTGGCCACCAGCGAAGGAGACCCGGCCCAATGAAACTGCACCACCCCTTCCGCATCGGCATCGGCGTCGCCGCCCTCGCGGTCACCGCCGCTCTCGCCGCGGCGAGCGCCCTGCCGGCCATGGCCGCCGACGGTCCCTCTCCGAGTGCCAGTCCCAGCGCCAGCGCCAGCCCCAGCCCGGGCGCGTGCTCCGGCAGCGTCGCCGCCCGCTTGGCATGCATCGACCAGCGGGCCTCCCAGGCGGTCTCCGCGCGGGAGACCGCGCTCCAGCAGATGACTGAGGACGTCAACAAGAGCGCCGACATCACCTCCAGCGACAAGGCGACCCTTCTCGGCCAGATCTCGGCTGACGAGAGCGGCCTGCAGACGCTCCTCGCCACCATCGACGCCGACACCACGGTGGCGCAGGCGCTCGCTGACACCGAGACGATCGTCACCGGCTACCGGGTCTTCCTCCTCGAGCAGCCCAAGGTTCACCTGGTGATCGCGGCCGACACCGAGACGACCATCGAGGCCAACCTCCAGGCCAAGCTGCCCGCAATCCAGACGGCGATCAACAACAGCACCGCGTCCGCGGCCCAGAAGGCGGCGGCGCAGACCGCTTTCAACGATTGCACCACCCAGCTGGCGGCCGCGCAGTCGGCATCGTCGGGCATCGTCTCCGACGTGATCGACCTTCTGCCGTCCGGCTATCCGGGCAACCAGCCGACGCTGGTGACGGCCCGCGATTCGGCGCAGACGGCCCGGTCGGACCTTGGCAAGTGCAAGACCGACATCGAGACCATCCGCACCGATCTCACGAGCTAGACGGAACCCGATCCCGCAAAGCGGGCGGAGGAGCGTCCTGCTCCTCCGCCCGTTGCACGTCCCCGGATGCAAAGTGCCTACGATCGCCGTGTGTTGCGACACCTGCCGGTGGCCCTCCTCCTGCTGGCCATGACCGCGTGCGGGGCGACGGCGCCTCACTCCGTGCCGCCACCGGTCTCCGCGCATCCGTCAACCGCCTCCTCGGAGCGGACGGCATCCCCAAGCTCCGGCCCGGACACGGAGCAGGTCACGGTGACCGCCTCGGGCGTCGGGGCCTACGACCTCCAGGCATACCCGGTGGCGGTGTTGCACAACCAGGCCTCCACGCACGATGCCACCGAGGTGGTGGTCAGCTTCACGGTGCACTTCCCGGGCGGGACGGACTCCCTGGCCGCGGAGCCGGTCTCGCTGGCCCCGGCCGAGACCCTGGCGGTCACCGCCCTCTGCACCGACTCGTGCGCGGGGGCCACGAGCACCGACGTCTCCGTGGCGGTCGGAGGCTGGGAGGCGGGAGATCGCACGGTGATCTCTGCGACCTCGGCGGTGTACGCGTGTGGCTCACCCTGCGCCGGAACGACCGGATACCAGGGGGACGTATCGGGAACGCTGAACGGGCAGATGCCGTCGGGAAGCCAGGTCAGCGTCTCGGCGGCCTGCGAGGACGGTGCCGGGGCGATCGTCGGCGGCGGGCTCCGCGAGGCGGTCTGGCCGGGAGGGACGTCGCTGGCCAGTTCGGTGCCGGTCCTGGTCAGCGCACATCCGGCGGCGTGCCAGCTCTACGCGACGGAGGTCAGCTGAGAGCGGCGCCGGCCACGCAAGACCGCCCCGGGCGGCGGGCGCGAAGGGCGACCGGCGGAACCGCAGGGAGTGGGGTGCGGTCAGGCGTGTGAGCAGACCGGCCAGGCGGACGAGTCCCCCGAGGCGAACATGCTCGCCGCGATGTCCGACTGCTGGACCGGATCCCAGATGTCCGTGCCGCCGTGAGCCTCGAAGGTGGACATGAGGAACTGGAAAAGGCCGTAGTAGGGGCCGGACGGGTTGTACGAGTTGGTGTGGAGAGTGGACTCGCAGACAGCGGTGCTGATCATCCAGGCGGGGTTGACTCCGTCGGCGTCGGCCGCCTGGGTGATGATGGCCTCGACCTCGGCTGTGGAGTAGGGGTCAGAGGGAATCTCCGTGCCGTCGATCACCTGGAGGGGAGAGAGCTGCGGGGCAGGGGGCAGGCTCGCGAGCACCGGGGTGCTGATCCCGCTGGTCCCCACATCCAACGGGTAGCCGAGAGGCTGGATGTGGAAGCGGAGGAGCGAACCGGCGGAGCTGATCGGCGGGCCCTGGGCCTGGCCGGTGGAGGGGCCCGAGAAAGCCGCCACGGTGAGGGTCAACAGAGCGCCGAGCGGAAGGATGGCGACGCCGGCGGCCAGCTCCCCGAGGCGCCGGGGGATCCAGACGGTGCCGCCCCTGTGGCCGAGCTCTCCCCGGGAATGGCGGCGGTGGGCAAGCCGCCGCGCCGCGCCCAGCAGTTGCGTGCCCAGGTGCCACGTCGACCGCAGCAGCGAACCGGCGCGGCGGCTTGTCCACTCCGGAAGGCGCATCACTGTCCGCATCGAGAGGGTCTCCCTGACCGCCCCGACCGTTCCCCGGGTCGCTTCACCGCACGACTGGCGGAGGACGGCGCAGCTGGGTCTCCGTTCCACCGAGGTTAGGCTGGTGGGCCTCGGACCGGCGGGGCCAACCCCCACCGTGCAGGACGCGATCGGATCGATCCGTGACCCGGGCACCCTACCACAGCCGCTCGGCGAGCGCGCGGCCCTCGGCCCGTTCGTGACCGCGCCCCTGCGGCTGCTGTCAGACTTCGAGAATGACCGACGAGTTGCTCAGGGAGCACCCGGTGGAGCGGCGGACCGTGTTCCAGGGCCGCCTGCTCACCGTCCACGACGACACCGTGGAGACCGCGGACGGCAGTCTCGCCGGCCGCGAGATCATCGAGCACCCCGGAGCGGTGGCGATCGTGGCGACGGACGCCGAGGGCCGCGTCGTGCTGGTGCGCCAGTGGCGCCACGCCGTCGGCAGGGCGCTGTGGGAGATCCCGGCGGGCACCCTGACCCCGGGCGAGGAGCCCGAGGCCGCAGCCCGCCGCGAGCTGGCCGAGGAGACCGGGTACACGGCGCAGACCTGGGAGCGACTCGCCGCCGGTCCGGTCGCGCCGGGGTACAGCGGGGAGCTGCTCCACCTCTTCGCGGCGCTCCAGCTCAGTCCCGGCGAGACGCACACCGACCCGGACGAGCACGTTGTCGCCCAGCTCTTCACCGCGGCGGAGGCCGCTCGCCTCATCGCCGATGACGCCGTGGACATGAAGACCATCGCGGGACTGGCCCTGGCCGGGTTTCAGGTGGGAGCCGGCGCCCGCGGGGCGAGCTCGACGCCAGCATGAGCGGCCGTGCCAACGGGGCGGGGAGCTCGGACGATGTGGTCGCCCGCGCCATCAAGGAGCTCATCGACTCGGTCCCCGGTGAGGAGGACGCGCCACCCCCGGAGGCTGAGACCCCAACCGCCCAACCCTGGGCGGAGACCGCGTCACCGTCTGCCAGCGACAAGCGCCCCCTGGAGGCGCTGCTCGGCGAGTACGCGGCCCGGGTGGAGGCGGCTCCCGGGGTGACGGCACGCCTCCCCACTGAGGCGCACCCCTCGACGACGTTTTACGACCGCTTCACCCGCTCGCCTGCGCCAGGAGGTTCGGGGCGGCGGCGGCGGAGAAGGGTCTCGGGGAGGAAGCGGCGGGGCGTGCCCGGGCGCGGTCAGCACCCCGGCTGATCGTGGATGCGGAGATCCAGGCGCTGCTCTTCGACTACGGCCTGACCCTGGTCACCTTCAACCGGCCGGACGAGACGCTGCTGCGGGCCCACGAGGAGATCGCCCGACGCCTGCTGGTCGCGGGGGTCGGGACGGTGCCGCCGGCCGCAACCCTGCTTGTCGAGGTGCACGATCGCGTCGAGGATGAGTTGACTCGCTACGACGCGACAGGCGATCTGAGGGAGATCGACGCGTTGGAGGTGGAACGAAGCGCCTATGCGGCGCTGGGCCTCCGGCTCTCGGACGAGCTGCTCGACGAGATCGCCATCATCGTTCAACAGACGTGGCGGGAGGGTGCGGTGGTCGCCCCGGGGGCTCTCGACACCCTGGCGCAGCTGCGCGGGCGCGGTCTCCGTCTCGGCCTCTGCTCCAACGCGCCGTATCGATCCGCCAGTCTCCATGCCCAGCTCGCGCACCACGGGCTGGCCGGTCTCTTCGACAGCGTGACCTTCTCCAGCGAGGTCGGCTGGCGCAAGCCCGCTCCCCAGATCTTCGCCGCCGCCCTGGACGCCCTGGGCGTCGAGGCGAGCCGCTGCGCAATGGTCGGAGACCGCCGCCGCGAGGACATCGGCGGTGCCCGCGCCGCGGGGATGGCGACCATCCGGACCCGCGAGCATCGGGATGACCCCGGACCGGGCGACGCGGACGCGGTGATCGATCGGCTCGCCGACCTGGTCGAATTCCTCTTCCCGTCACAGAATGGGGCCAACCGTGGTAGCGTCGTTGGCGACGACACATCCCGTTGACCCGAGAAATGAAGCAGGAAGCGAGATGATGGATGCCGCCTTCCGGGATTACCTGATCGAGAGATGTCGCCTGCGCGGCATCTCGCTCCACCGTCTTGCGCTGCTCTGTGACCTCAATCAGATCTACTTCTACCAGGCGGTGAACAAGAACAAGGACAACCCCCCGCCGTGGGTGCTCCGCCGGGCCGCCCCTCACCTGGGTGTCGGCTACGCCGAGCTGCTGGTTGCGGCGGGCTACCTCACCGAGGACGACATCCGGGAGTTCGCGGCCGGCCGGCCGTTGGGCTCCATCGCCTGACCGCCCTTCGGGGGACGGCCCGGGTTCCCCGAAAGCGGTCCACCCGCCGGGGACGCTCGCGCGACAGAATCGCCTCATGGGCTGGGTGCGGGCGATCATCCACCTCGACCTCGACGCCTTCTACGCGTCGGTGGAGCAGGAGCGGCGTCCTGAGCTGCGCGGCCGCCCGGTGATCGTCGGAGGGGGAGGCGACGGGCGCACCGCCCGTGCCGTCGTCTCCGCGGCCTCGTACGAGGCGCGCCGCTACGGGGTGCATTCCGCGATGCCGCTGGGGCGGGCGATCCGCCTCTGCCCCACGGCCGCCGTGCTTCCCGTCGACTTTCCCGCGTACCGCCAGGCATCGGCCCGGATCTTTGCCCTGGCACGGGCCCTGACCCCGCTGGTCGAACCCCTCTCCCTGGATGAGGCGTACCTGGACGTGACCGCCACCCCGGGCGCCCCCGAGGAGATGGCCGCCCATCTCCGCGACCAGATCCTGGCGGCGACGGGGCTCCACGCAAGCTTCGGGATCGCCACCTCGAAGACCGTCGCCAAGATCGCCTCCGACCTGCGCAAGCCGCGGGGGTTCGTCGTGGTCCGCCCCGGCGAGGAGGCGGCATTCCTCGGGCCTCTACCACTCCGCACCCTCCCCGGGCTGGGGCCGGCAACCGCGAGCACGCTCGCCGGGCTGGGCCTTCGCACCCTGGGCGAGCTCGCCGGGCATCCTGCGGCACTGCTCGAGCGGCGCCTGGGCAAGGCCGCCGCCCACTCCCTGACCCGCCGCGCCCAGGGAATCGACACGTCCCCGGTGACGCCCCCGAGCTCCACGAAGTCGATCTCCCGCGAGGAAACCTACGATCGGGACGTGGTCGACGCCGCCCAGCTCCGGGACCGCGTCCGCCATCTCTCCGCCGACGTCGGGAAACGGTTGCGCGCCGCGGGGCTGAGCGCCCGGACCGTCAGCCTCAAGATCCGCTACGCCGACTTCACCTCGCTGACGCGGCAGCGCTCCCTGGATGGGGGAAGCGACAGCGACCGGGCCATCACCTCCGGCGCCGTTGCGCTCCTGGCGGCGGCCCATGAACCGGACCGGCCGGTCCGGCTTCTCGGGGTCGGCGTCCACAACCTGGAGAACGCGGCTCAGCTGGACCTCTTCAGTGCGCCGCGCGCGGCCCGTGAACGCCGCCTCGACGCCACTCTCGACGCTCTCCAGCGCCGTTTCGGCCCGGGCGCGGTCCACCGCGGTGCACCCTCCCCCGAGCTGCGCGACCTCGATTGGCGGCACGAGGATCTCCGCGAGCCCTGAGGCGGGCCCGCCCCGTGGGAGCGGCCCTACTCCTGCTCCCCGGCGCCGTCCTCCCCGTCGTCACCGTCCTCGGCGTCGTCCAGGTACTGGACGATGTCGGAATCGAACTCGGTGCGGGCGCTGTCCAGTATCCCGGAGATCAGCTCGACCCGCTCGGGGGACCAGAGGAGCACGGCCGCCAGCTCAGTCCCGGTGGGCTCCCGGCCGGTCTGCCGGCGAAGCGCCACCCGCGCCACGTCGAGCAGGCGGGTGTCCTCGACCAGCTCCGCGGCCTCGGCAACCGCGGCGTCGTGCTCCTCGATGACGCGGTCGAGATGACGGCTCACGACGCGCCGGACGTAAGCGACAAGTCCGGCGGGGGCACCCTTGCGCTCGACGTACTCCTCGACGGCCACCAGCGCAGCCAGCGAGCCCTCCTGGAAGAGGTCGAGGACCTCCACGCCGCGGTTTCGGTGGACCACCGCCTCGGCGAGCACGGGCCCCAGCGAGTGCTCGACCAGGGCGGCATGAGCGTCCCTATTGCCGTCGGCAGCGGCGGCTATCAGAGCCTCCACGGCCTCCGCGGAGAGCTTGGGATGCGCACGCACCCGGGCCGAGAGAGCGTCGAGCTCGGTGTCGTCGTCCGCCACGCTCATGAGGTGGTCAGCACCCCACCGAGAGGGACGGTTCCGCCATGACCCGGGCTCAAACGGCGGCCGACGTCTTGCGGCCGAATTGCGCCGCAAAGTGCTCGACCGACCGGCACACCTCCCGACGCGCCGCTCCCGCGCTGGCCCGCTCGATGGCGCGGCCGGTGAGGCCGTTGCCGACCGAGTAGCGCGCTGTGAGCAGGACCCTGCAGCCGCCACTCACCCGGCGCACGGTGCCGGTGATGGTCAGGTCGAGACCGTCCTCCAGGGTCACGACGGTCCGCTCCGGGCGGATCGCCTCGGTGCACACCAGCACCCCGCGGAGGTGGCGGCCGGAGATGCTCGCCTCGACCTCATAGCGGGCGCCGACCCCCTGGGCCGGGCCGCCGATGTGGACCAGGCTCTTCACGCCGGGCAGCCAGTCGGCGTGCTCCAGGTCGGAGAGGGCTGCGTACGCCTCCTCTCTCCCGACCGGCACAGTGACGTCGGCGCTCGCCTCGATCACACGTGAGACCGTCGAGAGCTCGGGGATGCCATGGCTGGCCTCCACCGTACCACCGGGCGGACGCGGCCGGCGCCCGGCAGTGCACCGACTCTCCGTCGCACCGTCACCCCACCGTCGCGAGAAGACGGCGGCGGTCAGGTAGTGTCGGCGCGAAGCGAATGAACGTTGGCGCCGCCCTGGTCACCGCACTGGTCCTCCTCGCCCTGCTGACGGCCTGCGCCGCCGTGGTGCGCCAGTCCCGGCGCGATCGGAGCCGGGCGGAGGAGCGGGCCGCCGACCTGAACGCGTCCGCGACCCGGCTCCGCGCGGTTGCGGATGCCGTGACCGAGGCCATCCTCATTCTGGACGGCGAAGGTCAGGTGACCCTGGCCAACCGGGCGGCCCACCGGCTCTTCGGCGCGACGGACGGCACCCTCACCGGCTGCCACGTCGAGCAGCTGCTTCCCGCCTTCCGGCCGGGTGCCTCCGATCTCCCCATGGGGGGGAGCGGCCCGGGCCAGGCGGAGGTGGCGGCGTTTCGGCGCGACGCGACCGGCTTCTCGGCGCAGGTCGACAGCCGCCTCGTCGCCGAGGGCGAGGGTCGGATCGTCGTCGTGCGCGACATGTCCGAGGTCCGCGCCCAGTCCGCGGCGCTGCTTCACCAGACGCTCCACGACAGCCTGACGGGGCTTCCCAATGACCGGCAGTTCCAGGAGGCGCTCCTCGCCCGCCTGGAGGTCGCCGCCGCCCGGCGGGCGCCGTTCAGCGTCTTCCTCCTCGACCTGGATCGCTTCGCGGAGGTCAACGAAGGTCTTGGCCATGGCGTCGGAGACCGCCTCCTGGTGGCCGTCGCCGAGCGGCTCCGCCGGACCCTCCGAGCCACCGACGTCGTGGCGCGGCTGGGCGGGGACGACTTCGCGATCATCCCGGGAGGCAGCGCCACCCCGGCGGCAAGCGCACGGATCGCCCGCCAGGTGCTCGCCGCCTTCAAGGAGCCGGTGGCCGTCGATGCGCACTCCCTCGAGGCCGGGATCAGCATCGGCATCGCCAATTACCCCGATCACGGCGGCGACGCGCAGACCCTGATGGCCAGTGCGGAGATCGCCCGCCGGGCGGCCAAACAGGCGCGCCGAGGGTGGCGGGTGTACACGCCCGCGGACGGCACATCCGAGATCGAGGACCGGGCGGTGCGCCTTGCGGAGCTGCGCAGGGCCATCGACAACCAGGAGCTGGAGCTCTTCTACCAGCCGGTGGTGCGCCTCGCCGACTCGGCGCTGCTCGCCCTGGACGCGACCGTGCGCTGGCGCCACCAGCGGCACGGCCTGCTCACCCCGGACCAATTCGTCCCGGCCGCGGAGGAGACCGAGATCATCCGGCCCCTCACCCGCTGCGTGCTGGGGCTGGCCATCGAGCAGCAGGCGCACTGGCGGGGTGAGGGTCACGCGCTGCGGGTCAACGTCAAGATCGCCGGTCGCAACGTCCAGGACCGCCAGCTCCCGCGCGCGGTGAGCGGTCTGCTGGAGCGGTGGGGAGTGCCGCCGGCATCCCTCTCGATCACGGTCGACGAGAACACCACGCTCTCGATGGAGGCGCCGGTGCTGCAGTCCCTGGCCAAGATGGGGGTCGGTGTGGCACTGGACGACTACGGGTCCGACTCCACCTCGCTGCTCCGCCTCCGCGCCCTGCCCTTCACCGAGCTGCGGCTGGACGTCTCGCTGGTCGCCTCGGCGCACCGCGAGGGAGTGGAGGCTGCGGCGGTGCGCGGGATCGTCGAGCTGGCCCACGCCCTCAACCTCACCGTCATCGCCGCCGGGATCGACGACGAGGCGGCCCGCACCTCGATCCAGCGACTCGGATGCGATGCCGCCGAGGGGCGTCTGTGGGGCGATCCGGTCCCATCGGGCGCGGTGATCCCGTTGCTTCGCCTGCTGGCCCGGCAGTCGCGCTTCCCGGGTCTCAGCCGGTACCGCCCGGGATCGCCTCCCCCACCCCGGACGGAGCCCGCCGAGACGGGCTGACCCCGGGCCGCATCACCCGGTCGACTAGACTCCGCCGCCATGGCCACAGAGCTTGGAATCGCGCTGCTCGGCGCGGGGACGGTCGGTGCGACGGTCGCCCGAGAGCTCGAGGTGCATGCCGATCGCCTGGCAGCCCGGAGCGGCGGCCTGCTGGTGCTGCGTCACGTCGCGGAGCGGGAGACGGACCGAACTCGCGGGCTGGCCGCTCGCGGGGTGACCATCCACGCCGACGCCGACGCGGCGGTGGCCGCACCTGACGTGGACATCGTGGTGGAGCTGCTGGGAGGTCTGGAGCCGGCCGGCACCCTGCTCCGCTCAGCCCTGGAGCGGGGAGTGGGTGTCGTGACCGCCAACAAGGCGGTCATCGCCACCGCCGGCCACCGCCTGGTGGCGGCTGTCCGGCCCAGGAGCGGTGGGCTGGCGTTCGAGGCGGCAGTCGGCGCCGCCATCCCGGTTCTCGCGGTGCTCCGCGACTCGTTGCGGGGCGACATGATCCAGCGGATGACCGCGGTGATCAACGGAACCACCAACCACATCCTGGGGCGGCTGGAGGCGGGGGACGACTTTGACCGCGCCGTGGCCGACGCCCAGAAGCGCGGATACGCAGAGGCCAACCCGACGAACGACCTCGATGGCCACGACGCCGCCCAGAAGCTCTGCATCCTCGCCTGGTTCGCGATGGGCGCGGAGGTTCACCCAGATCAGGTCCAGCGGCGCGGCATCCGTGACATCGATCCCAGCGACGTCGTGGCGGCAGCCCGGCTCGGGTCGGTGATCCGTCTCGTGGCTCGCGCCGAGCGTTCCGAGACAGGGTTGGCTCTGTCGGTCCAGCCGACCCTGCTGCCGCGTTCTGGCCACCCCCTGAGCGACCTGGAGGGAGCCGACAACGCTGTCGTCGTCGAGAGCGATCTGGCCGGGCGTCTCGTCCTGCGGGGGCGGGGGGCCGGGGCGGAGGCCGCTGCCAGCGCGGTGCTCAGCGACATCGTGGCAGTGGCCCGGGCGCGCCGCGCAGGCCGCGAGGTGCCCCAGCCGATGGCCGCGCCGGTTCCGGTACTCGACGGGGAGTCGGCCCAGACAGCTGCATGGCTGCGGGTGAAGGTGGATGGCAGCCCGGACGCACGTGAAGTGGTTGCCGAGACACTCACGCGCGGAGGAGTCGTGGTGGAGCAGATCAGCCCCGCGGGTACCGGCGACGAGCTGGCGGTGCTGGTCAGCCGGACGGCCCGGGCCACGCTGGCCCGAAGCCTGACGGCCCTGCAGGGCCCCGGGCTGCCGGCGAGGATCGTGCAACAGCTCGATCGCCTGGGGGTCATGGCGTGACGGGCGGCGGCCCCCGCGGTGCGGGCGTGATCCAGCGCTACGCGGAGCATCTGCCGCTCACCGCCAGCACCCCGCGGATCACCCTCGGCGAGGGGGGGACGCCGCTCATCGAGTCGCGCCGCATCGGCGTCGACCTGGGGATGCGCTCCCTCCACTTCAAGTTCGAGGGCCTCAACCCGACCGGCTCCTTCAAGGACCGGGGGATGGTGGTCGCGGTGGCGAAGGCGCTGGAGAGCGGGAGCCGCGCGATCATCTGCGCCTCCACCGGCAACACGAGCGCCTCGGCGGCCGCATACGGAGCGCGGTTTGGGTTGCGCACCGTGGTCGTGGTACCAGCCGGGAAGATAGCCATCGGCAAGCTGGTCCAGGCCCAGGTGTTCGGTGCAACGGTGCTCATCATCGAGGGCAACTTCGACGAGGCACTGCGGTCGGTGCGGCAGCTCGCCGACACCCACCCCGTGACCTTGGTCAACAGTGTCAACCCCCATCGGATCGAGGGTCAGAAGACGGCCGCCTTCGAGATCGTGGACGAGCTGGGCGACGCCCCTGACATCCTGGCGATCCCGGTCGGCAACGCCGGCAACATCACCGCCTACTGGCGCGGCTTCCGGGAGTATCGGGAGGCAGGCCGGGCGACCCAGCTGCCCCGGATGATCGGCGGTCAGGCGGAGGGGGCGGCGCCCCTGGTGCTCGGCACACCGGTCGCCAACCCCCAAACCTTCGCCACCGCCATCCGAATCGGCAACCCGGCATCCTGGGCCAGCGCTGTGGCCGCCCGCGACGAGTCGGAGGGATTGATCGACTCGGTGACAGACGCCGAGATCGCCACCGCGCAGCGGGACCTGGCGGCGGTCGAGGGCATCTTCTGCGAGCCGGCGTCGGCCGCGTCGCTCGCCGTGCTGCGCAAGGCGGTCAAGGACGGCGCCGTGGCGCGCGGATCGCGGGTGGTCTGTGTCCTCACCGGGAACGGGCTCAAGGACCTCCCCGCGGTGAGCGACGGGCTGCCTCCGCCCCAGTCGGTGACCGGGACCCCGGCCAGCATCGCTGCCGCCATCGGGCTCTGACCCCAGCCCGACATGCACGTCACCATCCGAGTCCCTGCGACCGTCGCCAACCTGGGGCCTGGCTTCGACATCCTGGCCCTGGCGGTGCAGCTCCAGAACGAGATCGAGGTGTGGTCCGAGCCCGAGGATGGGACAAGCATCGATCCCGGTCCGGGGTTTCCCGAGGAGCTCAGGGACCCCGCCCGCAACCTGATCACCCGGGCCTTGGTCGCGGCCTGTGCGGCAGGCCGGGTCGAACCCCCGTGCGCCCGCATCACGTGCCGCAACGCCATCCCCTTTGGCCGCGGGCTCGGCTCCAGTGCCGCTGCCGCAGTCAGCGGGGTGCTCGCGGCCAGCGCGCTGGCCAACCTGGGCTGGGACGAGCAACAGGTCATCGCCCAGGCCGCTCGGATCGACGGGCATCCCGACAACGTCGCCGCTGCGATGCTCGGGGGCATGGTGGTCTGCGTGCGCGACGGGCCGGTGGTCCAGGTGCCTTTACCCGACGACCTGCGCGCCGTCCTCTTCATCCCCGACGGGGAGATGAGCACCGAGGCCGCCCGCCGGGTGGTGCCCCACACCTACAGCCGGGAGGAGGCCATCTACAACGCCTCCCGCTGTGCTCTGCTGGTCACCGCGATGCTGACCGGCCGGCTCGAGCTTCTGGGCGAGGCGATGCGGGACCGCTGGCACCAGCCCGCTCGCAGCGAGCTGATGCCCCACGTCCCCCTGCTGATCGAGGCAGCGCTGGCGGCTGGGGCGCACGGGGCGTGCCTCGCCGGCGCCGGGCCATCGGTCCTCGCCCTCTGCACCGGAGAGACCGAGGCGGTCGCATCCGCGATGACGGCAGCCGCGCGGCTCGCCGAGGTTGAGGGCCACCCGGTCACCCACCCGATCCGCAACTTCGGCGCCCGAGTGGATCTGGCCCCGTGATCGCAGGAGCGACTCCGCCATGACCGACACGTCCCGGCAGTGCATCGTCCAGAAGTTCGGCGGCAGCAGCGTCGCCAGCGCCGAGCTGATCCAGCGTGTGGCCCGGCGGATCGCCGCCACCCGCGCGGAGGGCGTCCGGGTGGTGGCCGTGGTCAGCGCCATGGGTGACAGCACCGACGAGCTGATCAGCCTGGCCCACAAGGTCAACCCGGCCCCCCCGAGCCGGGAGATGGACCAGCTCCTCTCCACCGGGGAGACCATCACCGCGCCCCTGATGGCGATGGCGCTGGAGCGGCTGGGGGTCCCGGCGATCTCCCTGACCGGGTTGCAGGCGGGGATCCGGACGAGCAGCGTCCACCGCAGCGCGCGAATCGTCGACATCGTCCCCCAGCGCATCATCGACGAGCTGGCGCGGGGCAAGGTGGTGGTGGTGGCCGGCTTCCAGGGCGTCGACGAGGCCCTGGACATCACCACCCTCGGGAGAGGCGGCACCGACACGACAGCGGTCGCTCTGGCGGTGGAGCTGAGCGCCGAGCGCTGCGAGATCTACACCGATGTGGCCGGTGTGTACACCGCCGATCCCCGGGTCGAGCCGCGGGCTCGGCTCATCCCCGAGATCGCGTACCAGGAGATGCTGGAGTTCGCGGCCGTGGGAGCCAAGGTCATGCACCCCCGCGCGGTCGAGATCGGGGAGACCTACTCGATGCCGATCGTGGTGCGCTCGACCTTCGAGGACCAGCCGGGTACCCTCATCTGTCAGCATCCTGCCATGGAAGATCGCCAGAAGATTCGGGGCATCGCCCACGACAGCGGCGTTGCCAAGGTCATCCTGACCCGCGTGCCCGACCGGCCGGGGATCGCCGCCGCCGTGTTCGGCGCCATCGGCAGGGCCGGCATCAATGTGGACATCATCGTCCAGAACGTGAGCCACGACGGCTTCACGGACCTCTCCTTCACCATCGCGGAGGAGGACCTGTCCCGGTCCCGGCCAGTGCTCGACGAGGTGGCCCGAGACGTCCAGGCCGAGCAGGTGGTGGCCGACACCGGCATCGCCACCGTATCGGTGGTGGGCACCGCCTTCCTGGGCACGCCGGGTATGTTCGCCCGTATCTTCGACGCCCTCTCGGCCCAGGGGATCAACGTGGAGCAGATCACCACCAGCCAGATCCACGTCACCGTGATCATCGCCCGCGACCGGGTCGCCGATGCGGTGCGAGCGCTGCACGCGGAGTTTGAGCTGGAGCACGACTAGCCGCTCATGGCACTGAGCGTCGGCATCGTGGGCCTGCCCAACGCGGGCAAGTCGACGCTCTTCAACGCACTGACCCATGCGGGAGCCCAGGTGGGCAACTACCCGTTCACCACCATCGAGCCCAACACCGGGGTGGTGGCGGTGCCCGACGAGCGGCTGGAACGGCTGGCCGCCATCTTCTCGCCGCCCCGGGTGATCCCGGCCTCGGTCACCTTCACCGATATCGCCGGCCTGGTGCGAGGGGCCAGCCAGGGCGAGGGCCTGGGCAACCAGTTCCTCGGGCACATCCGCGAATGCGACGCCATCATCGTGGTGGCCCGCGGGTTCGAGGACCCCGACGTCATCCATGTGGAGGGCGCCGTCGACCCCGTCCGCGACCTCGATGTCGTCGAGCTTGAGCTCCAGCTCGCCGACCTGGAGACGGTGACCCGCCGCCTCGACAAGCGGGAGAAGACGGCCCGTCTCCAGAAGGAGAAGGCGGAGGAGGCCCTCCAGGTGATGCGCCGGGTCCAGGACCACCTCGACGCCGGTCGTCCGGTGCGCACCCTGGCGCTCTCGGAGGAGGAGCGTGGCCACCTCCATGACCTCTACCTGCTCACCTCCCATCCGCTGATCGTGGTCGTCAACGTCGGGGAGGACGACGCCGGCAAGCCTCCCCCCGACGCGGTCGTCGAGCTCGCCCGCCAGCACGGCGGCGATTGCCTGGCCATCTCCGCCCGGATCGAAGCCGAGATCGTCGAGCTTCCCGCGGCCGACCGTCGCGAGTTCCTGGCCTCCGTGGGGCTGCGGGAGCCCGGCCTCGACCGGCTGGCCCGCGAGGCCTACGGGCTCCTCGACCTGATCACCTTCTTCACCGCCGGGGAGAAGGAGGTGCGCGCCTGGACGCTGCAGCGCGGCGGCAGCGCCGTGGAGGCCGCCGGCGTCATCCACACCGATTTCGCCCGCGGCTTCATCCGTGCGGAGGTGGTCGGGGCCGAGGAGCTGATCGAGGGCGGGTCGTACCTCGCCGTCCGCGAGCAGGGTCGACAGCGGCTGGAGGGGAGGGACTATGTCGTCCAGGACGGCGATGTCGTCCACTTCCGATTCAATGTCTGACCGCACCCTCGGCATCGTCGGTGTGGGCCTCATCGGCGGCTCCATCGGCATGGCGGCGCGCCGAGCCGGCTGGGAGGTGTCCGGCGTCGACGCGGACGTCATCCTGGAGCACGCGGTGGAGCTGGGGGCGATCGATCATCCGGCCCGGCTGGACGACGTCCGCGATGCGGAGATGGTGGTCCTGGCCGCCCCGGTGTCCCGGATCACCGGTCTGCTCGCCGAGCTGGCGCCAACCGACGCGCTGGTGACCGACGTGGGCAGCGCCAAGGCGGCGATCGTGCGCGGCGCCGCCGCGGCGGGGATCCAGCGCTTCGTCGGCGGGCATCCCATGGCGGGGAGTCAGCTGGGCGGGGTGGCCAATGCGAGCCCCGACCTCTTCCGGGGAGCGCGCTACCTGATCACCCCGACCGGGGACACGCTGCCCGAGGCGTACGCGCGAGTCACCCAGTTTGTCCGCGACGACCTCGGCGCGGTGCCGACCGCCGTGGACCCGGAGCGGCACGACAGGCTCGTGGCCGCGCTCTCGCATCTCCCCCACCTCCTGGCGGTGGCGCTCCTGGAGGTCACCTCCGGCATCTCCCCCGACGCGCTCTCCTTCGCCGGCCCTTCCTTTCGCGACCTGACCCGTGTCGGTGCCGCGAATCCCACCCTCTGGGCGGACATCCTGGCGGAGAACGCAGGTGCCATCCAGGAGGTGCTCGGGTCCTTCAGCGATGCCATGCGCCGGCTCGGCGGCGACATCGACGACCGCCCCGCCACCGAGCGCCACTTCAGCGAGGCGGGTGCCGCCTACCAGACGCTGGGCGGCTTCCTCATCGAGCAGACCGGGCACAACGTCGACATCGCCGTGCCGATCGAGAACCGGCCACGGGTGCTCGCCCAGGTCACCACCCTGATGGGGTCCAACGACATCAACATCCTCGACCTCTACATGCAGCACTCGGACACCCGCCACGCGGCCCTGGTCCTCACCATCGACGCCGCCTCGATCGATCGCGCACTCGGGCTGCTGCGGGAAGCGGGATTCCACGCCGAGCCCCTGGTCACCGGCCAGGCCGACTAACCCGCCGCCTCGGTCGCCTCGGAGGCAAGACGGAACTCGGACATCCCCGCCGTCCTCACCACATCGTGGCGCTTGAGGAAGTTGAGACAGGTCACGGCGACGACGAGGATCACCGCCCCCACGATCTCGAGCGGCCGCAGCGGCGTCCCGAATCCAACCGGCGTGGGCAGCGAGAAGATGAGGAAGAGGGCGGCCGGATACCCCAGCTCGGCGAAGCTCGAGATCGAGGCGGGGGTGCTGGAGAGGGCGCGGTAGTAGAGGACCATGGCGATCAAACCGGGGATCAGGGCGATGCCGAGGAAGCTGGGCAGCTGACCGACCGAGTACTGGGTCAAGCCGGCCAGGCCGCGGTCGGTGAGCATGAGCACCAGCAGGACCGGCAGGGCGAGGGCGAAGCGCATGGCCGAGGTACTTGTGAATGAGACATCGGCGAGCGCGTACCGCCCGAGCACCGTGCCCGCCGCCCAGAGGATCACCGCCCCGAGGACGAAGAGAGCGGCCATCAGCTCGGCGCGCGGTGCGGTCGGGTTGGTGGAGAAGACGATGAGGGCGGCGCCGCCGAGGGCGAGGCTGGCCAGCGGCCAGAAGAACGGCCGGCGGCGCTCGCGGAGGAAGAGCCAGGCCAGGGTCACCCCGAAGACCGGCTGGAGCAGGTAGAGGAGATAGACCTCGGAGAGGACGCCGGGGCTGGTGGCGTAGGTGAGCGAGCGGGTGAAGAGGACGGTCGCGAACGCCTGGGGGCCGGCGGCGATGACGGCCAGGGTCAGCCAGGTCCGCCAGGAGGCGACCCGCAGCTCGCGCACCACCCGCCCCATGACGGGGATGAAGCAGAGGCTGATGAGCAGGTCCTCGACCAGTACGATCTGGCTGGCCGAGAGCTGCTTGGCCAGGGCGGGCCGGAAGTAGGCGTCCGCGGCCCAGAGGGCTGCCGCCAGGGTTATGAAGAGGGCCGAATAACGGTCGATCAGCCCCGTCCGCTCTGCCGGACGCGCCTGGAGGGTCATCTCACATCGAGGGTACCAGGGGCGCCCGCTTCCTCCGGGGCGTGGGCCGGGTGCCGGGTGCAACTGCCAGAGGCTCCGTCGCCCCTGGTATTCGTTGCACGTACCACGGGGTCCTACGCTCGACGCTCAAGCCTGTGGCTTGGCGCCTTCGCTCCGTCGCCCCTGGTATTCGTTGCACGTACCAGGGGGTCCTACGCTCGACGCTCAAGCCTGCGGCTTGGCGCCTTCGCTCCGTCGCCCCTGGTACGCTTCGCGGCTGAAACATGGCCAAGAAGACCCGGAAGCAGAAGCAGCGCACCGCCACCCGCCGTCCGGTGGGTGCGGCACCGGCGCGTCCGGTCGCCGGTCCCGCCACCACGCCGCTCGCCGGCGGGGCGAGCCGGACGTTCGTAGACGCCGTCGACGAGGAGGTCCCGGCTCGAGCGACTCCGGTCGCGGCGGGCGCCGGGAGGCCGGTGGAGATCACCCGACGCCGCGTCGAGCGCGTGACCCCGGCATCCGCGTCGAGCATCGCCGCGAGCCGGCAGCAGCGCGCCTCCGCCAAGAGTGCCCGCTTCGGGACGGCGGCGGCGCTGGTCGACCCCTTGGACAGCGACGATCCGGCGATCCCCTTCGACCGGGTCCCCTACGTCCCATCCGACCTCCGACGGGTGGCGATGATCGCCACTCTCATGGTGGTCCTCATCCTGATCGCCTGGGCCATCGTCAGCAAAGTCGTCGACTGAGGTCGGGGGGCTGCGCGGATGCGTGTGATCCTCTACACGGGGAAGGGCGGGGTCGGCAAGACGACGGTGGCCGCCGCCACCGCGGTGCGCTGCGCCGAGCTCGGTCAGCGGACGCTGGTGATCAGCACCGATGCCGCGCACAGCCTCGGAGACTCGCTGGAGTTCCCACTCGGCGAGGACCCCAAGAGGGTCGCGACCAACCTCTGGGCCCAGGAGGTCAACGCCCTGCACCAGCTGGAGAGCCACTGGGACCGGATCCGCATCTACCTCAGCTCGCTCTTCTCCTCCCAGGGTGTCGACGATATCGTGGCCGAGGAGCTGGCGTCGCCGCCGGGGATGGAGGAGATCGCCTCCCTGATGCAGATCCGCCACCACAAGGCCGAGGGCAAGTACGACACCCTGATCGTCGACTGCGCCCCCACCGGCGAGACGCTCCAGCTGCTCGCCTTCCCGGACGTGGCCCGCTGGTACCTGCAGCGGCTCTTCCCCGCCTCGCGGGCAGTGATGAAGGTGGCCCGGCCGGTGGTGCAGCCCTTCGTCTCGATTCCGCTCCCCCCGGACGAGATATTCGTTCACATCAAGAGGCTGCTGCTCGACCTGGAGGGGATGAAGAGCATCCTGGGCGACCCCAAGACCTGCACGGTCCGCCTGGTCCTCAACCTCGAGAAGATGGTCCTCAAGGAGGCCCAGCGCGCCTTCACCTACCTCAGCCTGTACGACTACCTCACCGACCTGGTGGTGGTGAACAGGGTGCTGCCGCCTGAGGTGACCGACAGCTACTTCGCGTCCTGGCGGGAGATCCAGGGCCGGTACAACGAGTCCGTGGAGTCGCTCTTCGACCCCATCCCGATCCGCCGGTCCAAGCTCTTCGACCACGAGATCGTCGGGCTCGAAGGCCTGCGGGAGCTGGCCGGCGCGGTCTTCGGTGACGAGGACCCAGCTCGGGTCTACTACCACTCCGTGCCTCAGCGGCTGCGGCGAGTGAACGGGCGCTACGAGCTGCAGCTCCAGCTCCCCTTCGTCTCCAAGGAGGAGGTCGACGTCCGTCACAACGAGGGAGAGCTGTACGTCACCGTGGGCGCCTACAAACGGGAGATCTCACTGCCCCGCATCCTCAACGGTAAGCAGGTGAGCAGGGCGCGGCTCGACGACGGCCTGCTGCGCGTCACGTTCACCGATAGCCAGAAATGAGCGACCTGCCTTCGGAGGAATCGAGAAGATGAGTGACAGCCCCAACCCGATCCCGCTCTGGCTCCTCGAGGAGGCCGGCCGCCGGCTCGGCAAGCTGGTGCCCCCGGAGGCGGTGTCGCACTTCATCAACGCCCAGCGGGAGGTGGTGCTCGGCATCACGGCGCTTCTCGAGAACGGCAACCCGCCGGCGAGCACCAGCTCCCGGGGACGCCGTGTCCCCACGACCCAGGTCCGGTCCAGACGACCCCGCCGCGTCATCGTCGATTGAGTCGCGCGGGGCCCCCGCATCGAGGCGACGGTGCAGCGGGGGAATCGGGCACCCCGGTGACGGGTGCCCAGCCGAGCGGGAGGCCGGCAGCCTGGTGAGCCGGCGTGAAACGTCCAGCACCCACCTGGCGCGGATCCTCTTCCACGACCGGCCTCCGCGCCATCCGCTCGCGACGCTCATGGTCGACGGCCAGGCCAGGCCGGTCGGCGGTGCCCAGCTCGCCATCCTCCACCGGGGTCGGGTGCTCCTGCAGCTCCGTCCCTGGCCGCCCGGATGGGAGCTGCCCGGCGGGCACTGCGAACTCGACGAGGACCCGGCCGTCACCGCGGCGCGCGAGGCCGAGGAGGAGACCGGTCACTCCGTGCGAGTGCTGAGCCTGGTCGGCGTCTACACCTGGGAGGGGCTGCGCAGCGCCGGGGACGCCGTCTTCCTGGGAGAGATCACGGGTGGCCGGGCCCGGCGGAGCATCGAGGCCTGGTCGGTCCGCCTCTTCTCCCCCGACGCGCTGCCGAGAACGGTCTTCCCCTGGTGCCGGGAACGGATCCACGACGCGGTGGCGTGCAGCCAGGGAGCCGCACCCGTCCATCGCGTCCAGCCGGTGACGATGCGCCACGTGATGAACTTCGGGACCAGCTGGCTCCAGACCCCGGTCGATGCCCTGACGCGACGGCGGCGGCGGTGACCGCCCTCCTCTTCCTGGGCGCCCTGGCGCTGATCGCCGCGGCGTCCGAGCTGTTCACCAATGCGGTCGAATGGGCCGGCCACCTCCTCCACCTCGGATCTGGAGCGACCGGCAGCCTTCTCGCGGCTCTGGGGACAGCGCTCCCCGAGACTATGGTCGTGGTGGTGGCCCTGGTCGGCGGCTCCTCGGACTCGGGCCAGATCGCCATCGGTGCCGTGCTCGGATCCTCGTTTCTGCTCCTCACCCTCGGGGGGGCGATCACCGGGGCGGCGCTGCTGACCCGGGCCGGCGCCCACCACCTCCAGGTGGAGCCGGTCCAGATCCGGCGCGACCTCGGGGTCTTCCTGAGCGCCTTCGGCTGTGCGGTGGCCTCGACCCTGCTCTCACGGCCGGAACGGGTGGTGATCGGAGTGCTCCTCCTGCTCCTCTACGCCGGGTACGCGCGGGCCACACTGGGCGAGCGGACGGCCGACGAGGACGCACCCGAGCCGCTGCACTTCATCCGCTGGCGGGCGGGCCCGCCGCCCTGGACGGTGGTGACGGCCCAGCTCCTGACCGGCGCGATCCTGCTCGCGGTCGGGTCGGGGCTGTTCGTCGGCGCCATCCACTCGGCGGCGACCAGCCTCGGCCTCAGCGCCCTGCTGGTGGCGGTGGTCGCCGTCCCGTTCGCGACCGAGCTTCCCGAGTGCCTCAACAGCGTGCTCTGGGTCAGGAGCGGCGACGACGGTCTGGCCATCGGCAATGTGGCCGGCGCGGCGGCCTTCCAGGCCTGCATCCTCGGCTTTGTCGGTATCAGCTTCACCACCTGGGAGCTGGGTACCGCCGGCCTGCTGAGCGCCGCCTGCGCCTTCGCGACGGGCCTCTACCTGCTCGGCCTGCTCCGCGGCGGTCGCGCTCACGGCGGCTGGCTGGTCGTGGCCGCCCTCCCCTGGCTCGGTTTCGTGGTCGCCGAGCTGGCCCTCTCCGGCCGCCTAGGGTGAGCGGATGAGGCGGGGTAGGTGACGGGAGAGGAGGCGGGGCGGGCGCCGAGCGCGGCGGCCCTCAGAGTGGCCCACGACGTCTTCGGGCTGTCCGCGCTGCGCCCCGGTCAGGCAGAGGTCATCGCCGCCGCCGAGGGCGGGCGGGACGTCCTCTTCGTCGCCCCCACCGGCTCCGGCAAGAGCGTCGCCTACTGGGTCCCGGCCCTCGCGTCACCCGGGCTCACCCTGGTGGTCTCCCCCCTCATCGCTCTGATGACCGACCAGGTCATCCGCCTCCGGCGGGCGGGCGTGGCCGCGGCCGCGATCCACTCCCAGATGGAGGTCGGGGAGCAGCGTGAGGCGCTCGCGGCGGCGCTCGACGGCCGGCTGCGGTTCCTCTACGTCGCCCCCGAACGCCTCGCCACCCCGAGCTTCGAGGAACGCCTCGCCCAGCTGGGAGTCACCCGGTTCGTCGTCGACGAGGCCCACTGCATCTCCAGCTGGGGAAACGACTTCCGCCAGGAATACCGCCGGCTGGCCGGGGCGGTGACAGCCTGCGGGCGGCCCCCGGTGACCGCGGTCACCGCCACCGCCACCCCCCAGGTCCGTGAGGACATCAGCAGGAACCTGGCGCTGCGGAAACCATTCACCGTGGTGACCGGATTTGTCCGCATTGGACTCACCCTCGAGGTGCAACGGTGTCGCCAGGGTGCCGAGAAGCTGCGGGCGGTGGCGCGGGCCGTTGCCGAGGTGCCGGGCCGGGCCCTCGTCTACTGCGGCCGGATCCGCGACTGCGAGGAGACGGCGGTGGCGCTCCGGGCGGACGGGGTCGCCGCCGCCGCCTACCACGGCGGGCTGGACGGCCCGGTGCGGAGTCGTGTCCAGACGGCGTTCACCGAGGGCGGGCTCCGGGTGGTGGTGGCGACCTCCGCCTTCGGGATGGGGGTGGACATCCCCGACATCCGCCAGGTCATCCACCGTGACTTCCCCGCATGCCTGGAGGACTACCACCAGGCGGCGGGCCGCGCTGGGCGGGACGGCCTGCCCGCCCGCTGCCTGCTCCTCTACAACCCTGCCGACCGCGGCCTCCAGGAGCTGTTCATCGCCCAGTCGTACCCGGAGAGGGAGGTGGTGCGCGAGGTCTACCGGGCGCTGCTCCGGGCCGGTCGCTGGGACCTGCCGGAGCCGGCGGGGCTCGTCCCGAACCTTGACCGCCGGGCCGTGGAGGCGTCGGTGCGGCTGCTCGAGAACGCGGGTGCCCTGCTCCCGGGTGGGGAGGTCCGCCGTCTCACCGGAGCGCCGGTCGACTTCGAGGAACGGCGGCGCCTGAGGGAGGCTGCCCTCGCCCGGCTCGACCAGATGATGGCGTACGCCACCTCGCGGGAGTGCCGCCACGCTCGCATCGCCGACTATTTCGGCGAGCAGGGGGTGGCGCGCAGCTGCTCCGCCTGCGACAACTGCCTCTCCCCGCGCCCCGCCGAGCGGCCCGTCCCCGAATCGGCGGTGCGGGCGGCGCTCCGCGGCGTTGCCCGGTTCGACGGCCATCTCGGGGGCACCCGGCTGGCCGCTGTGCTCCGCGGCGCGGACTCGGCTTGGAACAGGGACCGGCCCTGGGTGCGGGAGCTGGACTTCTTCGGTGCCCTGGCGGGTTGGGAGGAGGCGGCGGTCCGGGAGCTGCTCGTGAAGCTGGTGGAGCGGGAGCTGGTCCTCCGCGGCCACGGGGAGCGGCCGACGCTCGGGCTGGCGCCGGCCGGGCGGGCGGTGCTGCGCGGGGAGCGGGAGGTGACCGTGTCCATCCCCGGATCGTCGCGGGCCTCCCGGCCGGAGGGGCCGCCCTCATCGGGCCACCGCGCCGGGCGGCGGCCGGTGGCGACGCCGGCCGCCGTCGGGTCGAGAGCTGCCACGGGGGACCAGCCGGAGGCACCCGGGCAGCTGCGCTTCGAACTTCTCCGGCGCTGGCGACTGGGACTGGCGCGGGCGGAGGCGCGCGCCGCGTTCACGATCTTTGACGACAGGACCCTCCGCGAGATCGCGGAGCGGGACCCGGGTTCGGTGGCCGACCTCCTCCAGGTGCACGGCGTCGGTGCAGCGAAGGCGTCGCGCTACGGGGACGCGGTCATCGGTGTCTTGCGCGACACCGGACGATCCGCTGACGCCTTGCCGGCTCGGCCAGATTGACAGCGGACGGCATCACGCCGCGGAAGAGAGGAGAGAGGAGAGGCGAGGCGCGCCCGATGGCCGCCTCGCCTCTCACCAGGGTCAGTGTCCAGAGCCCCCGTGGCCGGGCGTGTTGTGCGGGCCACCGGACGTGCCGCCCTTCGGGTCCTGGTGGCCGAAGCCTGCCGGTGATCCGGTGCTCTGCGAGCCAGTCGCGACGAACACGGGGTGGAACCGCAATGGGCCCGGGGTCGGGATGCTGCTGGGTGATCCGAGCGCGCCAGCCCAGGGCGATGGCGCCGGGTGGGTCACTGGCTTCGAGAGGATGAATACGCTGCTGGCAGCAACGGTGTTCGACCCGGTCGAGGTCCCGTAGACGACCACCTGGTTGCCCACGGCCACATTGGAGAAGTCGGGCGAGGTCACGCCGCGCTCCGTGTAGGTCGTGGAACTCGAGACGTTCACGGTGACCGTCTGGCTCTTCCAGGCCGCGACCGTGAAGCTGTCACTGGGGGAGGTCGTCACCGACGATACCGTCCCCACCACCACCGGCCGCTGCATGATCGCCACACTGATGGCGGTTGCCGCGTCCGTCCCGGTGGATGTCCCGTAGACGACGACGTTGTCGCCGACGCCGACGTTGGCGAAGCCGGGCGAGGTCACGTTGCGCTCCGTGTAGGTCGTCGACCCGGTCACGGTCACCGTCCAGGTCTGACCCTTCTTCGCCATGACCGTGAAGCTGTCGCTGGGGGAGGTCGTCACCGACGCCACCGTCCCCGCCACGATCGGCCTCTGGATGATCACAACGCTGCCGGCGGTGACAGCGTCAGTGCCCGTGGAGGTCCCGTACACCACGACCTCGTCGCTGATGGCGACGTCGGAGAAGGTGGGCGAGGTCACGCCGCGTTCGGTGTAGGCGGTGGACCCCGTGACGGTGATGGTCCAGGTCTGCCCCTTGCAAGCCGCCACCGTGAAGGTGTCGCTGCCCGGCGTCACGGTGGCCACGGTTCCAACCACGGCCGGCTTCACGATGATCGTCACGTTGGTGGCGCTGACCGTGTCGGTCGCTGTCGTGGTCCCGTATACGACCACCTCATCGCCCACCGCCACGTTGGCGAAGGTCGGCGAGGTGACGCTGCTGTCGGTGTAGGTCGTGGACCCCGAGACATCCACGGTCCACGTCACGCCCTTCTTGGTGGTGAGGGTGACGGTCTCACTGGGAGAGGTCGCCAGCGACGCCACCGTCCCCGAGACGGCCGGTGCCGGGTTGGGGGAGTACCAGGGGCTGCCCGCTGAACCGGACCCCGGTTCGACCCCGGACCGGCTGACGGCGCCGACACCGACAGCACCGGCTGTCATGAGGGCAAGGGCCAGCCCCACGCCGAGGACTCCACGACCCGCGCGGCGCGGCATGAGGTTGTGAAGGCGGAATCGCCTCCGTGTCACGTCCATAGCACTCAGTTTCATGTATCTCTCCCGATTCAAGCCTGGCGGTCATCCGGCATTCGGACCCGGACCCAGCCAACGTCCCAGAGGGACTCGGCCGATGGCCCAGCGGGGTAGTTGCACAGCCCAGGCTACCGCAACCGCACCGCGACCTGCTCGTACATCACCGTTACAATCCACCCAAACGCAACTCGCCTCCCGTCGGAGTTGGGCGTCCCGCACGCCGTCTGCGATGATCGCGTGGCGGATGAGCCAGGTCACCGACACGTACACCCACGGCCACCAGGACGCGGTTCTCCGCTCCCATCGCTGGCGGACGGTGGAGAACTCGGCCACGTACCTTCTCCCCCACCTCCGGCCCGGAATGAGCCTGCTCGACGTCGGCTGTGGGCCGGGGACCCTGACCGCCGGCCTGGCCATGCGGGTCGTTCCCGGTGAGGTCCTGGCCGTCGACGTCTCCGCGGAGGTGATCGCGGAGGCGGAGGCACACGCCCGCGAGGTGGGGGCCACGAACGTCAGCTTCGCCGTGGGCGACTTTCGCTCCGCTGGGCTCGCCGCGGGGTCCTTCGACGTGGTCCACGCCCACCAGGTGCTCCAACACCTGCGCGACCCGGTGGGCGCCCTGAAGGAGATGCGCCGGCTGGTGCGTCCGGGAGGCGTGGTGGCGGTGCGGGACGGTGACTACTCCGCCATGGTGTGGTCGCCGCCAGAACCCCGGCTCGATCGCTGGCGCGAGATCTACCTGGCGGTGACGCGGCACAACGGCGCCGAGGCGGACGCCGGGCGCCGGCTGCTGCACTGGGCCCGGGAGGCGGGGTTTCAGGAGCTCTCCTTCTTCACCTCCAACTGGACATTCGCCACCCCGGACGATCGCGGCTGGTGGTCGGAGCTGTGGGCGGAGCGGACGACCTCGTCGGCATTCGCCCGGCAGGCGGTCGAGTACGGGATCGCGACCGCGGCGGAGCTGGAGGACGTCGCGGCGGGTTGGCGAGCCTGGGGGGCGCTCGCCGACGCCGTCTTCATCGTTGTCAGCGGCGAGATCCTCGCGCGCGGCTGACGCGGATCAGGCGAGCCGTCCCAGCTGGTCTCCGACCTCCTCGGGCCGGTGGAGGAGGAGCGTTCCGTTGGGGTGGATCGCTCCCGGATGAGCGGCGGGTAGGCCCCAGACCGCCCGCCAGACGGTGACGCCGGCTCGCCGACCCGCCTCGACGTCGTGGTCGCTGTCGCCCACGAACACGGCCTGAGCCGGGGGGACGCCGAGCCGCGCGAGTGCGAGGAGCAGCCCCTCCGGGCTCGGCTTGGGCCGGGTGACGTCCTCCAGCCCGATCACGACCGGAAAGTGTCGGCGGAGGCCGGTGGCGTCCAGACCTCGCTCGAGGGCGGCGAGGCGCCGCGAGGAGACCACCGCCATGAGCAGCCCGGCCCGGTCGAGCTTCCTGAGCAGCGCGATGATCCCCGGGAAGCGGCGGGGCGCCTCCGGGCGCTCAAAGAGCGGCAGGATCTCGGGGGCCCGGTCCGGCCAGGCTAGCTCTATGCGGCTCACGAGCGGCTCACCCTCGAGGCTCCAGAAGGTCTCGACCCCGGCAGCGGCCGCGGGATCCGATGCGACCAGCTCGGCGACCGCGGCCTCGTCCACGAACCGGCTGGCCACGAGCGTGCCGTCGAAGTCGAAGACGACGGCGTCGACCGCGGGCTGAGGCAGGCGGGGTGAGGTGGGGTGGGCGGCCATGGTATGAGGCTCCGGGTCGTCCCCGGGGAGCGAGACTATCACCGCCGGCTGGGAGGAGGGGATGGCGAATCCGTCGCGGAGGTGCACGGACCTCGGTGGCCGGCCGGTCGAGGCGAGGGCCGGGGCGCGCCGACTACGGGGGTGCCGTCAGTGGAAGATGAGCATCGCGGCGCCGACGCCGACGATGAGCGGTGCTCCGACGCAGGCTGCAAACATCTGCACGGACTCCGTCTCCCGGGGCCACCACTCGTGCGGGACGGCGCGGTTGATCGGTACGCGCGCTCGGCGGCGCCGCGGCGACTGGCCGAAGACCACGGTGAGTGCGAGACAGAAGAGGGAGACGAAGAGCGCGTAGTCGGCGGTGGTGGCCGCCGCGTGGGTGGCGCCGGCACGCCACATCAGCGCGACCACGAGGAAGGTGCCGAGGCCGAGGAGCGCACCGAGGATGGCCCCGCGGAGGGGGACCGCAAGGCTGAGGCGCGGCTCGCGCGGCATGGTCATGACGCCGCCCAGCGTACCACCCGGTACCGATGGAGCAGGCATCCCCGGCGGCCACCGGGAGAGGCTGGCGCCCGTCACACCGGGGGTCGTTTCGTGACAATGTGCAACAAACCTGGAACGTCGGTTGACCGGATCGTTGCAGGCGCATACTCTCAGATGGCACCACGAAGAGCGGGGTGCAGTCCCCCACCGGTCCTACCCAACGTCCCAGCAGGAAATCCTGATGTCCCCACGCTCTCGGTTCGCCCTGGCAGCCCTCGGCGCGACTGCCGTTGCTGCCGCACCCGCCGCGGTGATGGCCTCGACCTATGTGGTGAGGCCCGGCGACACCCTGACCGGGATCGCCCTGCGCCACGGCTCGTCGGTCCAGGCCCTCGTCGACGCCAACCAGCTGGGCGCTCCCGGGCCGCTTCGCGTCGGCCAGCTGCTCGAGATCCCCGACCCTTCGCGCAGCCTGCCCGCCTATGTCGCGGGTAGCCAGGACCTCGACACCTGCACGGTGAGCGCGGGCGAGACCCTCTGGACCATCTCCCGGCGCTACGGCGTCGACCCCACGGCCCTGGCTCGCGCCAACGGGCTGAACGTCAACGCCCTGCTGCCGGCCGGCGCTCCGATCCAGGTCCCCGGACGCCTGGTCCGGGTCAACGCCCTGCTGACCCACGTGGCCCAGCAGGCCGAGGTGGAGCCGGGACTGGTCAAGGCGGTGGCGTGGATGGAGTCGGGCTGGCGACAGGATCTGGCCTCACCCACCGGAGCCGTTGGTCTGATGCAGGTCGAGCCCTACACGGGCGAGTGGGTCTCCCAGTTCCTGGCCCACCGGGCCCTCAACCTGCGCACCGCCGAGGACAACGTGACCGCCGGAACCCTCCTGCTGGGCCACCTGATCTGGATGCATGGGGGAGACACCGCTCAGGCGCTCGCCGCCTACTACCAGGGCGACGCCAGCATCGCCGAGCACGGGCTCTTCCTCGACACCCAGCAGTATCAGCGCGCGGTCCTCGACCTGATGGCGTCGGACTAGCCGGACTGGGTGGCCGCTCTCTCGAGTGGCTTTTCCACAGGGTTGCGCACAGGTTTTGCCCAGCGTGGTCCGGCTGCGTCCGGTCAGGCGGCGGTCTCTCCCGAGGCCGCCCCTTCCCGGATCTCGGGGACCGGGAGGGAGAGGCAGCGCACCCCGCCTCCCGACTTCATGAACTCGCCCATGGGCAAGCCCAGCGCCCGGTAGCCCGCCGCCCGGAGCTGGCCGCTCAGCCCCTCCACCGCCTCGGAGGAGATGGCCACGTCGCCGACAACCATGGCGTTGCAGGCGAAGCCGGCCGCAATGTCGTCGGGGACCTCGATGACCCGCCCGGCCAGACGCCGCACCGCCTCCCGCGAGGCGGACGAGAAGGCCGCCGGGGCATAGAGGATGGCGCCGCCGTCGAGGGGGCAGAAGCAGGTGTCCAGGTGGTAGTAGCGGGGGTCGACGAGTTCCAGTTCCACGACGTCGACGCCGAGGGCACGGGCGACCAGGGGGATCGCGGCCCGGTCGGTGCGGAAGCCGTGCCCGCAGACCAGGGTGTCCCCGACGAAGAGGGCGTCCCCGGCTCCCTCGAAGGGGATGCCTGCGGTGTCGAGCATCGGCGTTCCCCGGCGGCTGAAGAGCTCCCGCCAGCGCGCCTCCTCCCCCTGCCTCTCAGGGTGCCGGAACCGGCTGAGCACCACCCGGCCGCCGTGCGTCACCCCGGCGTTGGCCGTGAAGACCATGTCGGGGAGCCCGGGCACGGGGTCGGCGACCACGACCTCGACACCGAGGTCCTGGTAGGTGGCGCGCAGAGCCCCCCATTGGTCCGCGGCCCGCCGGGCGTCGACGGGGCTCGCGACGTGCATCCAGGGATTGATCTCGTAGATCACCCCGAAGTGGGTGGGGGGGCACATGAGGATGGGCATCGCCGATGCCTCGTCGGGACGGGCCGATCGCGCCAGGGCGGGGAACTCCCGTCAACCGATGAGCCGATCATCGCACAGGCCCGGACGCGGGACCGCGATGGCCCGCGCTGAGGCGGACCGCCTCAGGGGAGGGGGCGCGACGAGACCTCGAGGGGGAGGGCGGTCAGGACGGTGGGCCGGAAGCCCCGAGCCGGGACCGGCCGGCTGGGTGGTGGAGGCACCGGATCCCGGCGGACGCACCAGGCCGGGTCGATGTCATCGCGCAGGGTGACGACCTCGGCACCGCACAGGCTGCCATCGGCACCGCGATTGCGGTAATCGACGGTGGCGATGAGCGGTGACCGCATCCGGCCGCCGGGCGCCGCCCACCGCCAGAGCGTCGAGGTCTCGGCGATCTCCGCCGTCCCCGCCTCGGTGAGCCGCGAGCCCTGGTACTCGGCCAGCCGGAGGCGGCGATGGCGGGTGGATCCCAGAACCCTGTCGGTGCCGACCACGAGACAGTGGGCCCGGTGCCTCAGGGGGATGCGGAGGCGGTCCGGCGAAGCCATCCCGGGGTGGTAGTGGGAGCTTCCCCGCCGGGCGAGGAGCGCGGGCAGGTGGCGGGGAGCGGCGGCGTCCGCGAGTGCCTCCCCTTCTCCGATGACCCAATCGGGCACCTGGATTCGGGAGTCGGGAAGGGCTATCCCTCGGAGCAGGTCGAGCCGGCGGTCGAGGGCCAGCCCCATGGTGGCCCGGGCGCCCAGGTGGAGGAGGTCGATGGCCAGATAGACGGCGGGCAGCCTCTGGTGCGTGGCCGGTCCCAGGGCCATCCTCTCCCCCAGCGCGACCAGATCGGGGCAACCGGACGGGTCGAGGACGGCGACGACCCCATCGAGGACGACCGAGCGGAACGCCAGCGGCTCGGCCGCAGCCACGATCTCTGGATACCGGTCGCTGACGTCGGCGAGCGTCTCGCTCTGGAGACGGACAACCCCGGGGGAGGCGAAGAGGAGTGTCCGCGCCCCGTCCCAGTCGATCGAGAAGCGGAAGTCGGGATCGTCGAAGGCCCCGACACAAGGGACCGAGGACTCCGGGAGGACCCGTCCCGGGAGCGCCGGAGGGACGGGGAGGCGGAGGGGAAGAGCGGCGTCCTCAGGGTCCGGACGGTTGTCCCGATCGGTGGTCGGTCGCACCCTATTCAGGACGCGCGGCGGCGACGGGCGGACGCGGTGGCCCGTTCCGGCTCGGCCTCTTCGGCGATGCCGTCCTCCCGTCGACGGGCCGAAGCCTCGACCGACGCCTTGAGGACGGCCATCAGGTCGGTGATCTGAGCGAGCGGCGGTGAGGGGATGCGCTCGAGCGGCCGGTCGTTGAGCTTCGCCTCGACCAGGCTCTCGACGGCGTCCCGATACCCATCCCGATGCCGCGCAGGATCGAAGCGGGCGGCGAGGTTCTCGACGAGCATCACGGCCATCTCCAGCTCCCGGGCGTGGACCTCGACCTCCGCCTCGGGGAGGGCGAGCTGTCCCGCGTCCCGGATCTCGTCCGGCCAGTGGAGGGTGTTGAGCAGGATGGCCCGCTCGTGGAGCGCCAGGCGGCAGAGGTGCTCACGGTCGCGCATGGCGACCTTGCCGACCGCGACCTTCCCGGTCTTCTGGAGGGCCATCCTCAGAAGCTGGTAGGGCTTGACCCCGACTGCCTCGGGCTCTAGGTAGTAGGCACCCTTGACGTAGACCCCCGCGTCGATCTCGGAGTCATCGCAGAACTCCAGGATCTCGATGGTCCGGGTCGACGCCAGGGGCAGGTTGTCCAGCTCCTCGTCCTCGATCCGCACGTACTCGTCCTTGCCGACCTCGAAGCCGCGCACGGCGTCGTTCCAGCCGACCTCGCACTCCTCGACGGGGCACCACCGCTTGTTCCGGAGCGGCGCGCCGTCGCGCGGGCAGAGGAGGCGGAAGGCGACCCCCTTGGACTCGTTGGCGAGGTACATCCGCACCGGGATGGCGACCATCCCGAAGCTGATCGCACCCCGCCACATCGACCTGGGCATCGATCGAGTATATGCGGACATCCCCGGCCGCGGCGAGGCGGACGGGGAGCAACCCTAGGCGGTCAGCCGATCGCTCACCACTGCTGGCGGGTCGCCGGCGAGCTCCCCATCAGGTCGAAACCGGGGTCCTCCACTGGGACGAAGGCGGACTCCACCGCCACCCGACCCGGGCCGATGCAGCGCAGCCAGAGGTAGCGGTTTCCCCACGACCGCCACGAGCGGTAGGCGCCCGCCGGGTGCTCGAAGTGGAGGTGCATGGAGACGGAGAGGTCCTTGTAGAGGAGCGCGGTGGGCTTGATGAGCATGGTCTCGCCGGGGCCGAGGCGCCGGACGAAGGCGTTGCCCTTGGCGTGGAGCAGCACCAGCCCGGGCGCCCGGGGCGCGGTGAACCGGTCCAGGAACTGGCCCATCGGGTAGTGGGTCTCCTGCTCGTTCTGGCCCTTCATGGTGGTGAAGTAGATCCCGCTCATCACCCAGTCATAGGCGGTCGCCCCGCTGGCGATGAGCATGGTGTGCTCGCGCACCTCGACCCCGCTGCCAACCTGGATGGGCAGGGCGACGATCTCGCCGGCCGCATCGTGGCTGAAGGCGATGTGACCCTTGCCGGTGGCCTGGACCATCACCAGGGGCATGCCGGCGAACGTCCGGCTCCAGCCGCCCCGGAGCTTCAGGGTGTCGATGGTGACGCCGTCGTCGCGGAACAGCAGGGTGTGGTGCATGAAGTAGACCGACTCGCCACCGTCGAGGGTCACGTCGGCCACCGGGACCACGGTGCCCTCGATCTGGCAGGTGGACTGGCCGAACTGGATGCGGGCCATGTCCTTGACGGCGGGGAGCTGGGTCCAGCCGGAGGTGTCCTGGATGGCGCGGACGTCGACGGGGGCGCCGCAGGAGGGGCAGCTCGTACCGGGGTTCTGGCTCGACATGGAGCACCAGGGACAGGTGTAGGAGCCGGGCGGGGCCGGGGCCGCAGCCGGCGGCTGGGCCATCGCGGGCGGCGGCGCGAAGGGCGTGCCGGGTGGCACCTGCTGGGGCGGGAAGGGTCCGCCGGGGCCCGGCATCCGCGAGATGTCGGGGATGGGGATGCCCAGGGGTCCGCGCCGGAACGGGAAGGGCATGCCCGGCTGTGGTGCCCAGCCGGGAGCGCCGGCTGGCTGGCCACCGGGGGACGCGGGCCCGGCGGGCGGGGGCCCCGGGGGCGGGCCGCCGGGCTGGACCGGATTGGCCGGGGAGCCGAAGTTCGGAGAGCCCTGCCCCGGGGCGGGTGCCGGGTTGGCGGGGGAGCCCCACTTGGGAGAACCCTGATCAGGCGGCGGCGGAGGGTTGGAGGCCATCTCGCCGCTACTCGGTCGCGTGGTGGACGTACATGGACTGTATGCCGAGCCGCCCGGGCCCGGTCATCCGCACCATGTGCAGCCCGGCCCCGCCGAAGAGTCCCGTGGAAAGCTTCTGGGTCTCGACCGTCATCTGCACCGAGGAGTCCTTGTAGAGATAGGCCCCCGGCTCGAGGAGGATCGACTGCCCGGCCGCGAGCTGCCTCTCGAAGACGTTGCCGTAGCCGTGGAGGATGAGGAGCCCCGGCTGCCCGGCGGCGATGAAGCGGTCCATGAACATGCCCTGCCCTCCGAAGAGGGCGGTGCGCATTCCCTGGATCCGGGTGTACGAGTACTGGACGGTGTGGGAGGCGAGCAGGAAGGCGTGCTCCCGGGCGTCCAGCTCCATGGACGGATGGAGCGGCAGGACCACCAGCTCACCCGTGGCGTCGCGGGAGAAGGCGATCCGGCCGGGCCCGCGGGCGGTGGTCACGATGTGGGGCATCCCCGCGAACGACCGCTTCATCATCCCCTGGAGGGGCATGACGCCGACCGGCACGGTCTGGTCCTTCCAGAGCATCACGTGGTGCTCGAAGAAGACGCCGTCCTCGGGCGAGAGGGTGATCTCGGCGACCGGGACCAGCTCCCCCTCCACCTGGCAGGACGAGGACCCGAAGTGGAACTCGGTCATGTCGCGCAGCCGGGGGGCCTCCCGCCACCCCGAGTCGGACACCAGGTTGCGGACGTCGAGAGGCGCCCCGCAGGTCACACAGCTCTGGGCGCCGGCCGGGCTCTGACCATGGCACCACTGGCACTCGATGCGCTGGCCGACGGCTTCCATTGGCGATTCTCCCTGTGGCGGACGGCAAGATCGTAACCACCCGACCGCCGCTCATGTGAGACGGACCCGGCGGCCGGGGAGGGGCGAAGAGGAGGACGTCAGACGGCGGGCGGTTGCGGTGGAGCGGGCGGGGCGTCAGGGACGACCGGCGGCGCGACGGGAGCCGGCGCGGCGCCCACCGGCTGACCGCAGCCGGCGCAGAAACGGGCTCCCGGGGCCAGCTCGGCACCACACCCGGTGCAGTGAGCCGCACCCAGCGGACCGCCGCAGCTGGGGCAGAAGCGGCCCCCGGCGGGGCTTGTCGCCTGGCATTTGGGGCACTGGACCGTCGCCGCTGCGGGTGCCGGAGCGGCAGGCGCGTAGCCTCCGCCGGCGCCACCGGGGAAGCCTGTCCCCGCCGGCGGAGCCGGGGCGGCCTGGACCGGCTGCGCCATCTGCCCGCCGAGGCCAAAGCCGGCGGCCATGAACGCGGGCGAGACCGCCCCGCCTCCCTGAGCCATCCCCTGGCCGGCGCCCAGCGCCATTTCACCGGCCGCATATCCCTGGAAGGAACCCGCCAGCCGCGAGTAGGCCGTGTCCTTGCTGAACTGCTCCAGCCGCTTCTGGGACTCGTCGTCGAGGCTGATCGTGAAGTTCCCCATCCGGGCGACGGTCAGGCCGTAGGTGGCAAGCTGCTGGTTGGCCAGCTCGATGATCGCGTTCTCGATGTCCTCGGTGTAGGCGGCGAGCCCCAGGATCGGCCAGCCGTTGCGCACGATCTGCTTGGTGACGTCGGTGCGCAGCACCTTGAGCAGCTGCTCGGCCACCCAGTTGGTCACTGCGGAGTTGTCGGTGACGTCCACGGTGCCCACCAGGTTGACCAGGAGGTTGGCGGGCTCCACGACCTTGAGGCTGTAGTCGCCGAAGACCCGCAGCGACACGATCAGGGTGCTGACCGGATCCTGAACCGAGTCGATCTTGCCCCCGAAGCGATTCTGGGTGAACTCGCGGTTGCCGACGAAGTACAGCTCGGCGCGGTACAGGTTGCCCCCGGTGAGGGCGTCGGCGAAGATGCCGAGAAAGGGAAGCTCGGTGGCGTCGATGGAGTGCCTGCCGGGGGGCAGGGTGCCCTTGACCTGGCCCTGGTACATGAACACCGCGAGCTCGTCCGGCGCGACGATCGCGTGGGTGAAACGCCGGATCTCGTGGTCAGGCCACTTGAAGACGATCTGGCCCTTGCGGTCGTCGGGGACCGCGATGTTTTCTCGTGCTCCGGGGAAGAAGCCAGGCATGGGTGTCTCTCTCCTCTCGCTGGACCGTCAGTAAATTATGGGTTCTGGGTCGGCAGACCAAGGGCCCGGCGCACCGACCCGATCTGAAGCAGTGCCCAGAGGCCGCCGGCGGCCACTGCGAGGCCGAATCCACCCATGGCGATCAGGGCGCAGATCACCAGCACGGCGAGCGCGCCGTGCGCACCCGCGGTCGCGACCAGGACCATCAGGAAGACCCATAGACAGACCAGGGCCAGCACCGCGGCGGCGCCGACGACGGCAAGGCCCAGCCCCACCACGGCCCCGAGGGTCCGATCCGGGCCGGAGCGCGGGGAGAGGTTGGGGTTGGGATTGAACCAGGGCCGCACGGCTGCAGCTTATCCGGCCGGGCGGCGAGGCGTCAAAGGGCCGCACGCCGACCTGCCGCAGGCTCCGGCGTCGATGTCGGAGTGGCCCGCGGGTCGCGAGGCGCGAGTACGATGTCGGCACCGTGCCGCCGGCGCTCGGCGGCTGCGCCGGTCGTGGCAGAGCCCCCCGACGCATCACCGGCAGCACCTCATCTTTCCCCGGAGCCGCGCCCGTTGGCCACGTCCAGGAACACCGTCCCCCCCCGCCGCCCGCGAGCCGCAACCACGGTGCCGGTGCCCGCCGCGACGCCTACCGCGCGCGTCGCCATCGAGCAGCCGCGGCCCGTCGTGGAGTGCGGGAAGCTGCCAGCGAAGGCCACCGTCGGGATCCCCCTCACCGTCAGCGCCTCCATCTTCGCGGATGGTCACGATCTGGTCGTGGGCTGGGTCCGCCACGGCCGGCCCGACCCCGGCGGGGGCACCACCGACCGCTGGCAGGAAGTCCCGATGCGGGCGCTCGGCGATGACCGCTTCAGTGCCGTCCTCACCCCCACGCGGGTGGGATCGTGGTCTTTCGAGATCGCCGCCATGCCCGATCTCTACGGCAGCTGGCTTGCCGATCTCCGTATTCGCCTCGATGCCGGCCAGGACATCGCCCTCGAGCTGGAGGAGGGTGCGGCGATGGCCGAGCGGGCGGCAGCCCTCCCCGGCACCGCGGACGGCGACCGCCAGGAGCTGACGGCCCTGGCCACCCGACTCCGCGACCCGAGCGCGGCGCAGGCGCATCGCCTCGGTGAGGCGGCGCGACCCGTGACGGTCAGGCGGATGCGACAGACCGCGGACCGCGGGACCGCCACCCGCTCCGGACCATGGCGGCTCACGGTGGAGCGCGAGCTGGCGGGGTTCTCCGCCTGGTACGAGATGTTCCCGAGGTCGGAGGGGGCGGAACCGCCCCGGAGTGGCACCTTCGGGAGCGCGGCCGCCCGGCTGCCCGCCATCGCCGCCATGGGTTTCGACGTGGTCTACCTCCCCCCCATCCACCCGATCGGCCGGAGCTTCCGGAAGGGACCGAACAACGCCACCGCGACGGCTCCCGGGGATGTCGGCTCCCCCTGGGCGATAGGGGCGGCCGAGGGAGGCCACACGGCTGTCCACCCCGATCTCGGGACGCTCGACGACTTCGCCCTGTTCGTGGCGGAGGCCGAGCACCGCGGTCTGGAGGTCGCCCTCGATTACGCACTCCAGTGCAGCCCCGACCATCCCTGGGTCAGCGAACATCCACAGTGGTTTCGCCACCGCGCCGATGGCAGCGTCCGCTACGCGGAGAACCCGCCGAAGCGCTATCAGGACATCTACCCGCTCGACTTCGGAACGGCGGACCGCGCCGGGCTGTGGACGGCGCTCCGCGACGTGATGCTCTTCTGGATCCAGCGTGGCGTGCGGATCTTCCGGGTCGACAATCCACACACCAAGCCGTTCGCGTTCTGGGAGTGGTTGATCGGCGAGATCCACCTCCACCACCCGGAGATCGTCTTCCTGGCCGAGGCGTTCACCCGGCCGGCCGTGATGCAGCGGCTGGCCAAGGTCGGCTTCAGCCAGTCCTACACGTACTTCACCTGGCGCACCTCCAAGGCGGAGCTGAGCGAGTACCTCACCGAGCTGTCCCAGACCGAGAGGGTCGACTGGTTCCGGCCCAACTTCTGGGTCAACACCCCCGACATCCTCCACGCGTACCTTCAGCTGGGCGGACCGGCAGCCTTCCGGGTGCGCGCGACCTTGGCGGCGACCACGGCCCCCTCCTGGGGGATGTACAGCGGCTACGAGCTCTGCGAACGGGTGGCTGCCGCGCCGGGCAGTGAGGAGTACGCCGACTCCGAGAAGTACCAGCTCCGGCCCCGCGATTGGGACCGCCCGGACAGCCTGGCGCCGTACATCACCCGGCTCAATGACATCCGGCATCGCCACCGTGGGGCGATCGCGCTGCTGCCAACACTGCGCATCCAAGAGATCAGGAACGACAGCATGCTCTGCGTCAGCCGGGTGGACCAGAACCGCGACGACGTGCTCCTGGTGGTGGTCAACCTCGACCCCCACCATCCCCAGGAGGGCACCATCTGGCTCGACCTGGAGGGGCTCGGGATCCCGGCCGACATCCCCTTCGAGGCCTACGACGAGCTGACCGGCACCACCTACGTCTGGCAGGGGCCGGAGAGCTACGTCCGCCTCGACCCGGCCCAGCAGTCGGCTCACGTGCTCCATCTCCGGCGCCGATGAGCAAGGCGGTTTCGGCACCCACCTCCGGCATGGCGGCCCCCGCGCCCGAGCCCCAGCCCGACGCCGTGACCCCCGTGGCTCCGGCCCCGCGTGCAGATCCCTCGGCGCCGCCGGTCGCAGGCGACCGGGACCCGCTCTGGTTCAAGCGCGCGGTCTTCTACGAGGTGCTGGTCCGCGGGTACGCGGACAGCAACGACGACGGCGTCGGCGACTTCCCGGGGCTGATCGAGCGTCTCGAGTACCTGCGATGGCTGGGCATCGACTGCCTCTGGCTGCTGCCGTTCAATGACTCCCCACTCCGCGACGGCGGCTATGACATCAGGGACTACTACTCGGTCCTGCCCGCCTACGGCACCGTGGACGACGTCCGGGGGCTGGTGTCCCGCGCTCACGACCTCGGGATGCGGGTGGTCATGGACCTCGTCCTCAATCACACCTCGGACCAGCATCCCTGGTTCCAGTCCGCCCGCTCGTCGCCGGCCTCACCGCATCGCGACTACTACGTCTGGTCGGACACCAAGAACCGGTACACCGACGCCCGGATCATCTTCGTCGACGCCGAGACGTCGAACTGGACCTGGGACGACAGCGCCCAGGCGTACTACTGGCATCGCTTCTTCAGCCATCAGCCCGACCTCAACTACGACAACCCCAAGGTCCACGAGGAGATGGTGGACATCTGCCGCTTCTGGCTTGACCTGGGGATCGACGGATTCCGCCTCGACGCGGTCCCCTACCTCTACGCTCGCGACGGCACCAACTGCGAGAACCTGCCGGAAACCCACGCCTTCATCGCCGAGCTGCGCGCGATCGTCGACCGCGAGTACGGCGACCGCGTTCTCCTGGCGGAGGCCAATCAGTGGCCGGAGGACGTGGTCGACTACTTCGGCACCGCGGAGCGCCCCGAATGCCACGTGTGCTTCCACTTCCCGCTCATGCCCCGGATCTTCATGGGGCTGCGCCGGGAGCAGCGCTACCCGATCACCGAGATCCTGGAGCGCACCCCGGCGCTGCCGACCGCCAGCGCGCAGTGGGGGATCTTCCTGCGCAACCACGATGAATTGACACTGGAGATGGTCACCGACGAGGAGCGCGACTACATGTGGCAGGAGTACGCGCAGGATCCCCGGATGAAGCTCAACCTGGGGATCCGGAGGCGCCTCGCACCACTGGTCAACAACGGGCGGCGGCAGATGGAGCTCTTCTACGGGATGCTCCTCTCCCTGCCGGGCAGCCCGATCCTCTACTACGGCGACGAGATCGGGATGGGCGACAACATCTACCTCGGCGACCGGGACGGGGTCCGGACTCCGATGCAGTGGAGCGCCGACCGCAACGGTGGATTCAGCCGCGCCGACTTCGCCCAGCTCTACCTCCCCCCGCTGATGGACCCGGTCTACGGATACCAGTCGGTGAACGTCGAGGCCCAGCGGCGCAGCGAGACCTCGATGCTGCAGTGGCTCCGCCGCTTCGTCGCGGTCCGGCGGCGCTGGCCGGTATTCGGCCTGGGGAGCTTCGAATCGCTCAACGCGACCAACCCGTCGGTGTTTGCGTATCTCCGCACCCACGAGGATCATGCTGTCCTTTGCGTGAACAATCTTTCGCGGTTCGCCCAGCCGGTGGAGCTGGATCTCCGCCGCTATGCCGGGATGACCCCGGTCGAGATGCTGGGGAGGGTCCACTTCCCGAAGATCCGGGAGCTGCCCTACCTGCTCACCCTCGCCCCCCACGGGTTCTACTGGTTCAGCATCGAGAGCATTCCGTGAGGCCCGCCGCGCGGTGGCTCTGAACACCGATCCCAGCGCCGTGCAGCTGGAGCCGTTCGGCATCGCCGGCGCGACCGGCGACATCCGGTCGTGGCTGCTGAAGGCACGCTGGTTCGGCGGCAGGCAGCACCGGGTGGAGCGAATCGAGCTGGACGACCTCGCGGTGCTGCGGGTCGCGGACCCGACCGTCCTCTTCACCCTCTGGCGGGTCGACTATGCGGACGCGCCCCCGGAGACCTACAGCCTCCCCCTGGGGATCAGGGTCGGCTCCCCCCCGATCGGCGAGCTGGGCCCGGACCACCTGATCGGGACCACCAGCTCGGCGCGCGGCTCGCTCCTGGTCTACGACGCCCTTGCCGACCCCGAAGCCACGGTCGAGCTGTGGCGCATGCTGGCGGAGGAGCGGGAGGTCGCGACCCGCGCCGGACGGCTGATCAGCCGGCATCTCGTCGGCATCGACCCCGACGCCGCCGATCGTCCCCGGCTCCTGGACGTCGAGCAGAGCAACTCCGCGGTCGTCCGGGGCCACCTCGACTTCCTCAAGTGGAGCCGGCGGATCGAGGCCGGTCCCAGCGTGGAGCTGGAGATGGCCCAGGCCCTGGCGGAGCGGCACTTCGCCCACGTGCCGGCACTGCACGGGCACGTGAGCTACCGGCGCGGGGCCGGCGCACCCGCCCTCCAGGCCCTGCTCCACGCCTATCTCCACAACGGCACGCAGGGGTGGACACTCGCCCTCACGTCGCTGCGCGATCTCTACGCCTCCGCCGAGGAGTCCGGCACGGATTCCCCACGGGAGCGTTGGGAGATGGTCGACGACCAGGGCGGGTCATTCCAGGGCGAGGCCGCCCGGCTGGGCACGGTCACCGCTGAGCTGCACCTGGCCCTCGCCGACCCCGAGCGCGGTGGCGTCCTCGCGCCGGAGGCGGTCGGCCCCGCACAGCTCGCGGCCTGGGCAGACGCGATGACCGGGCAGCTCGACCGCCTGCTCACCTCGGGAGACCGCGCCCTGGCCGCGCTGAGCGAGAGACGGGCGCCGCTGGTCGCCCGATTCGACGCTCTCCGCCGGCTCGGTGAGGGCGGGCTGGCGATCCGGGTCCACGGCGACTACCACCTGGGCCAGGTGATACGGATCGATCAGGGCTGGAAGATCATCGACTTCGAGGGGGAGCCGGCCGGCGAGGTCGAGGCGAGACGGCGGCGCTCCTCGCCGCTGCGTGACGTGGCGGGGATGCTCCGCTCCTTCGATTACGCCGCCGCGGCGGCGCTGGCTCAGCGCATGCAGCCCCGCGATCCGCTCTGGCACCACCTCTCGGCGGCCGGAGAGGCGTGGGCGGCCGCCAATCGCGACGCCTTCTGGGCCGCCTACCTGGAGCGGGTGAACGGCACCGGGCTCCTCCCCGGGGGAGGCGGCGCCCTGGTGGTCCGGCGGGCCTTCGAGGTCAGCAAGGCGGTCTACGAGGTGGGCTACGAGCTCGGCCACCGACCCGACTGGGTGGGGATTCCCCTCCATTTCCTGCTGGCGGCGACGCCGTGACGGCGGAGCGGAAGACCTCGCTGGCCGCGGACTGTGCCCGGCTCGCGGCCGGCACCCACAGCGATCCCCACCGGGTCCTCGGCCCCCACCCCACCGGCGACCAGGTGGTGGTGCGCTTCTTCCACCCCGAGGTGGTCGAGGTCTCAGTCGCCCACCCCGGCGGGGTCGTGCCGATGCGCCGGGTGGACGCACGCGGCCTCTTCGAGGCGACCGTGCCGGTCAAGGAGCTGGCGGGTTACCGGCTGCGATGCCGCACGGCGAACGCCGGCTGGGAGATGGACGACCCCTACCGCTTCTGGCCCTCGCTCGGGGACCTCGACCTCCACCTGATCGGGGAGGGGACCCATCGCGAGCTCTGGCGACGGCTCGGGGCGAGGGTGATGGACCACCAGGGGGTGAGCGGGGTCGCTTTCGCGGTCTGGGCCCCCAACGCCCGGGGGGTGAGCCTGGTGAGCGATGCCAACGGCTGGGATGCCCGCGTGCAACCCATGCGCTCGCTCGGGAGCAGCGGGGTGTGGGAGCTCTTCGTCCCCGACATCGGAGCTGGGACCAAGTACAAATTCCGAGTCGTCTGCTCCGATGGGCGGCGGATCCTCAAGGCGGACCCGCTCGCCAGGGCGGCGGAGGCGCCGCCGAAGACGGCCAGCATCGTCGAGAGGAGCGCACACGAGTGGGGGGACCAGTCGTGGCTCGCCCAGCGCGCGGCCCAGCCCCTGCTCAATCGCCCGATCTCGATCTACGAGGTCCATCTCGGCTCCTGGCGCCGAAGCCCGGACGGCCACGTGCTCGGCTACCGGCAGCTGGCCGAGGAGCTGGCCGAGTACTGCGCGGAGAGCGGTTTCACCCATGTCGAGCTGCTGCCGGTGACCGAACACCCCTTCGACGGGTCCTGGGGGTACCAGGTCTCCGGCTACTACGCGCCGACCGCGCGCTTCGGCAGCCCTGATGACTTCCGCTACTTCGTCGACCACCTCCACCAGCGTGGCGTGGGAGTGATCCTGGACTGGGTGCCGGGGCACTTCCCCAAGGACGAATGGGCGCTGGCGCGCTTCGACGGCACGGCGCTCTACGAGCATGCTGACCCGCGGCGGGGCGAGCAGCCGGACTGGGGCACGCTGATCTTCAACTTCGGTCGTGTCGAGGTCCGCAACTTCCTCATCGCCAACGCCCGCTTCTGGATCGAGGAATTCCATGCGGACGGGCTGCGGGTCGATGCCGTGGCCTCGATGCTCTATCTGGACTACTCGCGGAAACCGGGCGAATGGCTCGCCAACCAGTACGGAGGCAACGAGAACCTGGACGCCATCTCCTTCCTCCGGGAGGTCAACGAGGCGATCCACGGCGACTATCCGGGGGTGGTCAGCATCGCCGAGGAGTCGACGGCGTGGCCCGGGGTGTCCCGCCCGACCTACGGAGGAGGGCTGGGCTTCACCTTCAAGTGGAACATGGGGTGGATGCACGACACCCTCGAGTACATGAGCAAGGACCCGATCTACCGCCGTTATCACCACAACGAGATGACCTTCGGTTTCCTCTACGCCTGGACCGAGAACTTCGTGCTGCCCCTCTCCCATGACGAGGTGGTGCACGGCAAGGGGTCGTTGCTCAGCAGGATGTCGGGCGATCGCTGGCAGCAATTTGCCAACCTGCGCGCCCTCTTCGGCTGGATGTGGGCGTACCCCGGCAAGAAGCTGCTCTTCATGGGGGGAGAATTTGGGCAGGACGCGGAATGGGCTCATGACCGCTCCATCGACTGGCATCTGGTCCAGTTCGCGGAGCATCGGGGATTGCAGCGTCTGGTCCAGGACCTGGGCGCCCTGTACCGTGAGATCCCGGCGCTGTGGGAGCGCGATCACGAGCCCGACGGCTTCCAGTGGATCGACGCCGCCAACGTCGATCAGAACGTCTACATCTTCCTGCGGCGCGACGGGGAGGGCAGGCCGGTGCTCGTCTGCCTGGCCAACTTCTCGCCGACGACCCGCCATGGCTTCCGGGTCGGCGTACCGCTTCCCGGGCGCTGGCGAGAGGTGGTGAACACCGACTCCGAGGCGTACGGCGGCAGCAACCAGGGCAATCTCGGCGGCATGGTCGCCGAACGGATCGGGTGGCATGGCCTGCCCTACTCGGCGTCGGTCACGGTCCCCCCCCTCGGCGTGGTGTGGCTCTCCCCCGAGGACCAGCCGGGGGATCCGGCCGGCTCGTCGGGGCCGATCGCATGACGGGGGCGACCCTTGGAGAGGGCGCCCTGACGCCTCCCCCATTGCAGGGGTTAGGGTTAGCCTGGAAACATGAGGCCGAGGAGAAGCCGGCCTTCCGCGACGTTGGTTCAGCTGCGGGTTGATGCGCCATGGACATGCTGGCGGTTCGCAAGCGACTTGAAGGGGAGAAATCCCGCCTCGAGGGCGTGCTCGACGCCGCCGGACGGGGTCTGGGCGGTGAAGCGGGCGTCCGGCCGGACCAGCTCCCGGCCGAGCAGGCCGCCGACACCCTGAACCGGGAGCTGGACACGTCGGTGGAGGTGCGGGTGAGATCCGAGCTGGCCGCGGTCGAGGCGGCGCTGGGCCGGCTCGACGCGGGTCGGTACGGGCTCTGCGAGGTATGCGGGGGAGAGATCGCCGAGGCCCGGCTGGAGGCGATGCCCGCCGCCCGCTTCTGCGTGGCGGATCAGGCCCGGGTGGAGAAGGACGCGCGACTGCGCGGCGCCCGCTGAGCGCCGTCGTGGGCGACGGCCGGGCCATGGAGGTGGCCCTGGAGCTGGCCCGGAGCTGCGATTACGCAACCAGTCCAAACCCGATGGTGGGTGCCGTGGTCGTGCGCGACGGGGAGATCGTCGGCCGGGGCCGCACCGCGCCGGCCGGCGGGCCGCATGCCGAGGTCACCGCCCTCCGGGAGGCGGGCGATGCGGCGCGCGGAGCAACCCTCGTCGTCTCCCTGGAGCCATGCTGCCAGCACGGCCGGACCCCGCCCTGCACGGAGGCGGTGCTGGCCGCCGGTATCTCCCGCTGCGTCGCGGCCATGATCGACCCCAATCCGCGCGTGCGCGGGGCTGGGCTGGAGCGGCTCCGCCGGGCCGGCGTCGAGGTCACGGTGGGGCTGGAGGCCGAGGCCGCACGGCTGCTCAACGAGCAATACCTCCGCTGGGTGACGGCCGGGGTGCCCTTTGTCACCGCCAAGTTCGCCTCCTCGCTCGACGGGCGGATCGCCACCGCTTCGGGCGAGTCGCGTTGGATCACGGGGGAGACGGCGCGACGCCTCGGGCATCTGCTCCGCCATCGCCACGACGCCGTGCTGGTCGGGGTGGGGACCGTGCTGGCGGACGACCCGGAGCTGTCGACCCGGCTGGAGGGCAGGACGGCCCGCCAGCCGCTCCGGGTCGTGCTCGACAGCAGGCTCTCGGTCCCGCCGGCCGCGCGCGTGATCGGCAGTGACGGCAGGTGCCTGATCGCCACCACCACGGGCGCCCCGGCCACCGCCCGCCTGGCGCTCGAGACAGCCGGTGCCAGGGTGGTCGCCTTCAACCCCGGCGCGGACGGGCGTGTCCCGATCGGCGAGGTGCTGGCGCTCCTGGCTGACGAGGAGCACATCAGCGTCCTGGTGGAGGGCGGCGCCCGGGTCCACGGGTCCGTCTTCGACCAGGAGCTCGCCGACCGGGTGGTCGCGCACATCGCTCCGCGCATCGTCGGCGGCGAGGGGGCCCCGTGCGTCGTGGCCGGCAGGGGTGTGGCCACGCTGGCCGCGGCCACACCGCTCACCGGTGTCACCGTGGAGCGCGCCGGCGACGACATCGTGGTCAGCGGGTACTGTGTGCGCCGCGAGAGCGGCGCGCCGCCGCTTCAGGGTGGGGAGTGAGCGAGTGTTCTCCGGGATCGTCACCGAGCTGGGCGAGGTGGTGGAGGAGGTCGGACCGCAGGGCGGCCGTCTCCGGGTGGCCGCACGCCGGCTTCCGGCCGACCTGCGGATCGGCGAGAGCGTGGCGGTGAGCGGGACCTGCCTGACCGTCATCGAGATGGTGGACGGCGGCTTCAGCGCCGATGTCATGCCGGAGACCGCGCGGCGCACCACGCTGGGGAGGCTGCGGAGGGGCGACGCCGTCAACCTCGAGCCGTCGCTCGCCTTCGGGGAGCGGGTGGGCGGTCATCTGGTCAGCGGCCACGTGGACGCGGTCGGCACCGTGCTCGAGACCCACTCCGAGGGCGAGGCCCGCTGGGTCACCATCGCCCTCCCCGACGCCCTGGCACGCTACACGGTCGAGAAGGGGAGCATCGCCGTCGACGGCGTCAGCCTCACCGTGGTGGACGCCGGGCGCGACCGCTTCACCGTCTCGCTCATCCCCCACACCCTGGCCACCACCACGGCGGGGCATTGGGAGGTCGGCTCCCCGGTCAACCTCGAGGCGGATCTCGCCGCCAAATACGTGCAGCGCGGGCTGGGGTGGGAGGCGGCGCCATGAGCCCGGACCGGATCGAGGACGCGGTCGACGACATCCGCGAGGGACGCTTCGTCATCGTCGTCGACGACGAGGACCGGGAGAACGAGGGTGACCTGTGCATGGCCGCCGACCGGGTCACCGCCGGACAGGTCAATTTCCTGCTCTCCCACGCCCGCGGCCTCCTCTGCGTCGCCTGCGAGGGAGGACGGCTGGACACCCTCCAACTTCCTGACATGGTCGACCACAACACGTCTCTTCACGAGACGGCGATGACCGTGACCGTGGACGCCGCCGGGGAGGGGGTCACCACCGGGGTCAGCTCCCACGATCGGGCGGTGACGATCCGCCATCTCGCCGACCCCGACCGGGGAGCGGCGGACTTCACCCGCCCTGGACACGTCCAGCCGCTTCGCGCCCGCCCCGGCGGGGTGCTCAAACGGGCCGGGCACACCGAGGCGATCGTGGACCTCTGCAGGATGGCGGGACGGGAGCCCTGCGGGGTGCTCTGCGAGATCCTCCGGGAGGACGGGGTCGTCGCCCGACGCGCCGACCTCGACGGGTTCGCCCGGCTGCACGGCCTGCGCATGGTGACCATCGAAGACCTCATCCGCCACCGGCGGCAGAGCGAGACGCTGGTGGTGCGACGTGCCGAGACCCGGCTGCCGACCGAGTGGGGGGTCTGGCGGTGCGTCGGCTACGAGGACCTCGTCGACCACGATCCCCACGTCGCCCTGGTCCTGGGCGAGATCTCGGAGGAGGACCCCGAACCCGTCCTCTGCCGGGTGCACAGCGAGTGCCTCACCGGTGACGTCTTCGGATCCCAGCGCTGCGACTGCCAGGCCCAGCTCCATCTGGCCATGCAGCTGATCGCCAAGGAGGGCCGCGGGGTCCTCGTGTACCTCCGCCAGGAGGGCCGCGGCATCGGGTTGCTCGACAAGCTGAGGGCGTACGCCCTGCAGGACGCGGGTGCGGACACGGTGCAGGCCAACCTCGACCTGGGTCTCCCCGTCGACACCCGGGACTACGGCATCGGGACCCAGATCCTCGCCGACCTCGGTGCCCGGCGGCTGCGGGTTTTGAGCAACAACCCGCGCAAGTACTTCGCCCTCTCCGCCTACGGCCTCGAGGTGGTGGAGCACCTGCCCCTGGTGACCCCGCCCACACCCGACAACATCGGCTATCTCCGCACCAAGCGGGACAAGCTCGGTCATCACTTCGACGCGGCACTGGCCGTGGATTCCGGGGACGCCGCCCCGCACCCGCCGGCCGATCCCGGCGCAGGCCCACCGGTCACCGAACCCTGATCGCGGGCCGGTCGCGGGGTTGCGGCGGGTGGGCTCCGCCACGGGGCGGCGGCCCCGGCCCCGCGGGTCCGAGGTGCCGGCGATGTGACAGGATCACGCCCATGAAGGTCGGGGGCCGCACCGTCGACGACGGCCGGGTCGACGCCACCGGGATGCGGATCGCGATCGTGGTGGCGCGCTTCAACGAGGTGGTGTCCCAGCGGCTGCTGAGCGGCGCCATGGACGCCTTGATCGACCACGGGGCAGCGGAGAAGGACATCGCCGTCCACTGGGTGCCGGGGAGCTTGGAGATCCCCTTCGTGGCCCAGGAGGTGGCGATCTCGGGAGCTGCCGACGCCATCGTCTGCCTGGGAGCGGTGATCCGGGGGGAGACCACCCACTACGACCTGGTCGCGGACGGCGCCGCCGGGGGAGTGGCGCGGGTATCGCTGGAGCATCGGGTGCCCTGCGGGTTCGGCGTGCTCACCACCGAGACGTTGGAGCAGGCGATGGAGCGAGCGGGCGGCAAGCACGGCAACAAGGGCGCCGACGCAGCCCTGGCGGCCGTCGAGGCCGCGCGGCTGGCGCGGGAGATACGCGGTGCGGCGCGGGGAAAGCCAGGCGCGTCCCGGGCACCGTCAGGCTGACCGGGGGCGAAAGGTCAGCTCGCGGGGCGCGCCACCCCGCGGGTGGTTCCGGGCAACCGCACCGTGAAGGTGGATCCCCGGCCCTCCACCGAGGTGGCGGTGATGTCGCCGCCCAACCTCCGGATCAGCTCCCGGCAGAGGTAGAGACCCAAGCCCGTGCCGCCGATCCCCTCCGTGGCCGTGGTCACGATCCGGCCGAACCGGGTGAAGAGGCGGTCCATGTCAGAGGCCGCGATCCCCAGCCCCTGGTCACTGATGTCGACGGCGACCTGCCGGCCCGCCCGCCGCAGACGGATCCCGATCTCGCCGCCGTCCGGTGAGTACTTGAGCGCGTTGTCGACGATGTTGGAGAAGACGCGGAGCAGCTGACCCCGATCGCCGAGGACCGGCGCCGGGCCCGATCCGAGAGCCAGGTTGAGCTGGTGACGCTCCGAGCCGTCCACCCTGACGGCGGCTTCGGCGACGACGCCGGCAAGGTCGACGGGCTCACGCGTCGGGTCCAGACGCGTCTCGTCGAGCCGGGCCATCTCGACCAGCTCGGTGACCAGCTGCATCATCAGCTCGACGCTCTGGATCGAGGACCCGACGGCCTCGCGCAAGCCCTCGGACAGCTCGCCGAGCATGCCCGACTCCATCATCGAGAGGTACCCGTAGACGATGGCGAGCGGGGAGCGCAGCTCGTGGGTGGTCAGGTTCATGAAGTCCGACTTGAGCTTGTCGAGCGCCATCAGCCTCTCCAGCCGGAGGTGCAGGGAGCTGAGCTCCTCGCCGCCAGCCTGGACGCCGGCACGCGCCTCCTCGCCGCGTCCCGGGGTCGCGTCCCGCACCGTCTGGACAACGTGGCCAACCCGGCCACGCAGGTCACGGAGCGGATGGACGGTCACATCCCAGACCGCGACGCTGTCCGCTGGCGCGCTCTCTGGCTCACCCGAGGTGAGCGGCCGGATGCCCTGGAGATGCTGCGGTTTGCCGGTGCGGACGGCCGCCGAGACCAGCAGGACGACCTCGTCCGCAACGGCGACCCCGCCGGATCCGTCCGCGGCCGTGAGGCTGTCGAACCAGAGCCGGAAGCGGTCGTTGGCAACCTCGACCGGGCAGCCGGGCCCGACCCGCCGGATGGCGACCGCCATGGGGAGGGCCTCGAGCAGACCCTCGACGAGCCTCCCGCCGCCGGACCCCGGGAAGCTCTCGCCGATCATGTCGGACAGGGCCTCGGGCTCACCGACGGGCAGGGCGGCGCTGTTCGATCTCGCGGCTCCCTGCATCACGCGCGACCGGCGCGGAGCGCAACGCTGCCCGCGGGCATCGAAAGGTGATCAAACCCCCAGGCTCTCTGCATCATCCGCCCCGTTGTGACGCCCGGATACCCCCGACCGGGGGGAGCTCGATCATAGGTCCGTCATCGCGCCATCTCCCCGCGTTGCAGGATCGCGACCCGGCCGTCAGAGCTTCCGTCACAGCCCCGAACGGGGCGGCCGAACGTTGCCTAGTGGCGGAAGTGGCGCTCGCCGGTGAGCACGACTGCCATTCCGAGGGCGTCGGCCGCGGCGGTGACCTCGGCGTCGTTCTTGGACCCCCCGGGGTGGATGACCGCGCCGACCCCCGCCCTCCCCAGGGTCTCCAGGCCGTCGGGAAGCGGGAAGAAAGCGTCGCTCGCAGCGACCGTCCCAGCCACCCTGTCGCCGGCACGCGCGACGGCGAGCTCAGCCGCTTCGACACGGGACATCTGGCCCGCACCGACGCCCAGCGCCATCTGGTCGCCGACGATGACGATGGCGTTGGACTTGACGTGGCGGCAGACCCTCCAGGCCACCAGCAGGTCGCCCCACTCCGCCTCGGTCGGGTGCCGCTTGGATGCAACGGTCATCGAGGTCCGGTCCGCCGACACGCGATCGCGGGTCTGCACCAGCAGTCCCCCGCTCAGGCTGCGAACGTCATAAGCGGCGGCACAGTCGGGACGGTCCAGCACGAGGACGCGGAGGCGCTCGCGGCGTGCCAGCCGGGCGGCCGCATCGTCATCGATGGCGGGGCAGATCACGATCTCCAGGAAGGTCTTGGCCAGCTCCTGGGCGGTGGCGAGGTCGAGGGCGCGATTGAGCGCGACGATGCCGCCGTACGCAGAGCGCGGATCGCAGGCATGAGCGCGGCGGTAGGCATCGACAGCGGAGTCTCCGATGGCGAAACCGCATGGGTTGGTGTGCTTGATCACGGCCGCAGCGGGTTCGGCGAACTCGGCGACCAGGTTGGCGGCCGCGTCGGCATCCAGCCAGTTGGTGAAGCTGAGCGCCGGCCCCTGTAGCTGCCGGGCGTGGGCGACGCCTCCGGGGACCCCCGGCACGGCGTAGACGGCCCCGCGCTGGTGGGGGTTCTCGCCATAGCGCAGCTCGGCGATGAGCGGCCCGCCGGTGGTGAAGTACGTGCGCATCGGCCCGGCAGAGTAGTCGGCGGCCAGCCAGTCGGCGACCGCGGTGTCGTAGGCGGCCACGTGGGCAAAGGCCTCGGCGGCGAGCCGCGTCCTGGTGGCCGGGCTCACCGCACCCGCCTCCCGGATCTCGGCCAGGACCCCGTCGTACTGGGAGGGCGAGACCACGACCGCCACCCAGTCGCTGTTCTTGGCGGCCGCCCGGATCATGGTGGGACCGCCGATGTCGATGTTCTCCACCACCGTCGCGCGGTCGGCGCCCGAAGCGACGGCGGCGGCAAACGGATAGAGGCTGACCACCACCAGGTCGATGGGCGCGTAGCCGTGCTCCTCCAGGGCCCGCATGTGCTCCGGGAGATCGCGGCGGGCGAGGATACCGGCGTGGATTGCCGGATGGAGTGTCTTGACCCGCCCGTCCAGCATCTCCGGCGCGCCGGTGACCTCGCTGACCTGGCGCACCGGGATCCCGGCGTCGGCCAGGGCCCTGGCGGTGCCGCCGGTGGCGATCAGCTCAACGCCGGCCTCGTGGAGGCCGCGGGCGAAGGCGGCGAGCCCCGCCTTGTCGCTGACGCCGATGAGGGCTCTCATGTGAGGGAGTCTGCCTGAGCGGGAGGAGCGTCCGTCGCGCTGGCCGAGGCGGTGATCCGGACCACGCGACCCTCCCGCCGGATCCGACCCTCGCACCAGAGCCTCACGGCCTCGGCGACCGCAGCCCACTCCTGCTCGTGGATGCGCTCGCGCAGGCTCTCGGCCGTGTCGTCCTCGCGGACCGGCACGGCCCGCTGGACGATGATCGGCCCACCGTCTGTGATGCCGGGCTCCAGGAGCTGGACGGTGCAGCCGCTGATCTTGACGCCGTGTTCCAGCGCAGCCTCGACCGCGTGCATGCCTCCCGCGAAGGCCGGGAGCAGCGACGGATGGACGTTCAGGATGGAATCCGGGAAGGCGGCCAGGAACTCGTCAGTGAGAATGCGGTTGTACCCCGCGCAGACCACCAGATCTACGCCGGCGAGGCGGAGGCGATCGCGCATGGCGCGGTCCCGGGCGCGGTCGTCATTGCCGTAGTGGCTGAGCGGCATCCCCTCGGCGGGAACTCCCCACCGGCGGGCGACCTCCAGAGCGCCCGCATCGCGCCGGTTGCTGATAACCAGTGCGACCCGGGCTGGGAAGCCGGGGGACGCCGCTGCGGCACAGAGCGCGTCGAGGTTGCTCCCGCGACCGGAAACCAGGACTCCGATCCGAACCCCCGCGCTCATCGGAGGACGACTTGGTGACCGTCCCTGGCGTCGACGATCTCACCGAGGGGGATGACGGGAAGACCGGCGGCGGAGACGCCGGCCGCGGGAGCCGCGGCGGCGGGCACGACGACGACCATGCCGATCCCCATGTTGAAGGTCCGCCACATCTCATCGGCCCGAACCCCGCCCACCGTCTCCAGCGCGGTGAAGAGCGCCGGAACCTCCCACGCGTCCCGCTCGATCAGGGCCGCCGTCCCTGCGGGCAGAATCCGGGGCACGTTGCCGAGCAGACCGCCCCCGGTGATATGGGCAAGGCCGCGGATCTCCACCCGCGAGCGCAGCTCGCGGATCGCGGCGAGGTAGGAGCGATGGGGCTCCAGGAGCAGATCGGCGATCGGAGCCTGGGTGCCCGGCAGAACGGCATCCCACCCGATCTCCCGCTCCGCCAGGATGTGCCGCACCAGCGAGTAGCCGTTGGTGTGGAGACCGCTGCTCGGGAGCCCGAGAACGGCATCGCCGACCTCGATGCGGTGCCCGTCGATGATCTCGTCACGCTCGACACAGCCGACGATGAAACCGGCGATGTCGAAGTCACCGAGCGCGTAGAGGCCGGGCAGTTCGGCGGTCTCCCCGCCCACCAGGGCGCATCCGGCGTCGCCGCACGCTGCCGCGGCGCCGCCAACCACCTCGGCGAGGCGCTCGGGTGAGAGGCGGCCGGTGGCGTAGTAGTCGAGGAAGAAGAGTGGCTCAGCGCCACTGCAGAGGATGTCGTTGACGCAATGGTTGACCAGGTCGATGCCGATGCCCCGGTAGCGACCCGCCGCGATCGCCACCTTCACCTTGGTCCCGACCGAGTCCGTGCTCGCCGCCAGGACCGGCTGCTTCCACCGCTGCGGGTCGAAGGCGAAGAGACCGCTGAACGCCCCGATCCCTCCGAGCACCTCGGGGCCATGGGTGGCGGTGACCGCCTGCTTGATCAGCCTGACGGCGCGGTCGCCCTCGTCGATGTCAACGCCGGCGTCCGCGTACCGCAGATCTCCCATCTCCGCGGCAGTCTACGTAACCGGGGGACTGCCGCGCGCTGCGAGGCGGTCGCCGGCCAGGGGTCAGGTGGACGTCCCCGCCGACGGGGTCGGGGTGGGCGCCGGAGTCGCACCCGGGGCGGGCGTCTGCCCACTGCCGTATCCCAGAGGGGGTTCGGAGGTGGTGAGAGTGGACCAGGCGACGGCGGTGGGCGGCGTTTGCACCGAGGGCGCGGTGCCCCAGGCGGAGAACGTCTCCGTCTCCGTGCCGGCACTGTCGCTGTAGGACACGACATAGGCGACGGGGAGGTGCGTGGTCGGCAAGATGTCGAGGTGAGCCGTCCCCGCCGGGGCCGTGCTTGTCTCCGGCACGGTTCCGGAGATCCTGGTCAGCTGGGTGCCCCCGGCTCCGGTGACCGACTCCGTCGAGGTGGCGTCGAGCGGGGACTCGGAGAGCTGCGAGCCGACCGTGATCCCCACCTCCAGATCCTTGTACGGACCGTCACCGATCTGCACCGAGACCCACTCCCCGGGCCCGGGCGCCGCGCTCGCGGAGACCCCCAGCTGATCCTCGGCCGCCGCGACGTTACCCTGGAAGTACACGGTCTGGTCTGGAGCGAGCAGGAGGGTGAACTGTTCCTTGCCGTACGCCGTCGTCTGGTCAAACACCTGGCTGCCGTCATCTTGCCCGGCGACGCCGGTGACGGTCAGCACTGACCCGCTCCCGGACGAGGTCGCCGAGTAGGTGAACCCGGCGGACCGCTCGGCAGCCGTCATCGCCTGCGCGTAGAGGGCGGACGCCTGGGCCGCGGCCGCCCGCTGGGACGGGTTGGGCGTGGCCGACGCCGCGGGGGGCGTGACCGTGCTGGACACACCACCCCGGCTCACCAGGATGGCGATGGGGATGCCGACGGCAGCTGCGATCACGACAGCGCCGAGCACCAGGGCGAGCAGGCGCCGTCCCCGATGGGGGGTGGGCAGGACCGACCCGGGTGCCCCCTGCGCGGATCCCGGCTGGCCTGGCCATGGCCCGGAGCCCGGTCCTCCCCAGGGGGGCGGCGGAGACGGCCCCCAGGGCGGCGGTGGAGGTGGCCCCCAGGGTGGCGGTGGAGGTGGCCCCCAGGCGGGCGGCCCGCCGGGAGCGCCAGCCGGTCCCCAACCGGGTGGCGGGCCGGACCAGCCCCAGGGCGGCGGTTGCGAGGGGGGGAACCCCTGGCCACTCGTCTCCCCGGATGTGGCACCCGGCCCGAGATCGTCGGCCGGCCGATCGTCGCCCATGTTCCGCTGTCTCCAGATGGCGTCTGCGACGGGACCGTCATGCCCGAGGGGCTGGTTCCGCGTGGGGAGAGGTCCCGCTTTCTCGTTCGCGATGTTAGCGCCGCTCGGGCGCGGACCCCTCAGGTGAGTTGGGCGAGGGCTGGCGATGCCTCGGCGGGAGGGTCCACGCGTTCCATGGCCAGCTTGTCCATCTCCAGCTGCTGGGGGACGCGAACCGGGTAATCGCCCGTGAAACAGGCGAAGCAGAATCCACGGCCCTCGGGATCGCCCATGGACCGGCGCAGCCCCGCGATGCTCAGGTAGCGGAGGCTGTCCGCCCCGACCAGCCGGCCCACCTCCTCCTCGCTGTTACTGGCGGCGATCAGCTCGTTGCGCGAGGCGATGTCGATGCCCATGAAGCAGGGCCACATGATGGGAGGGGATGCGATCCGCATGTGCACCTCGGCCGCACCGGCCCGGCGGAGCTCGTCGACGATTCGCTTGCTGGTCGTGCCCCGCACGATCGAGTCGTCAACGAGGGCCACCCGCTGCCCCTCGAGGACGTGGCGCATCGGGTTGAACTTGAGCCGGATGCCCGATTCCCGGAGCCGCTGCGAGGGCTGGATGAAGGTCCGGGTGATGTACCGAGACTTGATCATCCCCTCTTCGAAGTGGACACCCGTCTCCTCGGCAAAGCCGATGGCGGCGGGAGTCCCGGAGTCGGGAAGGGTGATGACCACGTCGGCGTCGACCGGTGCCTCGCGCGCGAGCTCGCGACCCATCTGGCGACGCGCCTCGTACAGCGACCTCCCCTGCATCACGGAGTCAGGCCGGGCGAAGTAGATGAACTCGAAGGAGCACATGGCCCGCTTGGGCGCGTCGGCCGGGATCCTGCTGCTGCGCATGCCGGAGGCGTCGATGGTCACGATCTCACCGGGATCGATCTCGCAGATGAAGTTCGCCCCGACCACGTCGAGGGCGCAGGTCTCGCTGGCGACGATGTAGCCGGAGCCGCCCGGCGCCTCGGGATTGCCATAGCGGCCCAGGCAGAGGGGCCGGATTCCCAGCGGATCCCGGGCAGCGACCAGGGAGTCGCGGGTGAGAAAGAGCAGGCAGTAGGCGCCGTGCACCCGGGGCAGGGAGCGCCGCAGAGCGGCGTCGAGGGTGCGTCCGGAGGTGCGGACCAGGAGGCGACCCAGGACCTCGGTATCGCTGGTGGAGAGGAACTCGACACCCTCCGCGGCGAGCTCGGAGCGGATCTCTCCGGCGTTGATGAGGTTGCCGTTGTGGGCCAGGACGACGGGGCCGATCTGGCTGTGCTCGAAGCGCATCGGCTGGGCGTTGGGAAGGCGAGGGCTGCCGGTGGTGCTGTAGCGGGTGTGCCCGATCGCGATGTCACCGACCAGCGCGGCCATGGCCTCGGTGTCGAAGACCTGAGCGACCAGGCCCATCTCCTTGTGCATGAGGATGTCGAGGCGGTTGCTCACCGCGATGCCGGCCGACTCCTGACCGCGATGCTGCAGTGCATAGAGGCCGAAGTAGGTGAGGTTGGCGACGTCCTCCCCGGGTGCGAAGACCCCGAACAAACCGCACTCCTCGTGCATCCGCTCGTCGTCCATGAGTCGATCGCGAAACGCGACAGCGGGCGAGAGCCTCCGCTCAGGCACGCGGCAGGCCCGTCACCGTCACCACGCCGCAGTCATACAGGACTGCGTTGTCGCCAACGCCCATGGCTCTCCGCACGTCCGGCCTCCCATGACACCGAGTGGGGGACGGGGTCCAAGTCAGTATACGGGCGCCCGGGCTCGCCGCCTATCCCGGCACCGCAGCCGGTGCCGGTGACCCGGTCGTCGCAGATGACCCGCACCGGAACCCGGCGCGACTCGGTGTGCGTGCAGCGCCCGCTGGCGAAGGCCCGCCGGTAGGGCTTGCGGTGGGCGCTCAGCTCGACCGTGGCAATCCCGGTCAAGGCGGTGGCACCAGCGCCTCAGCATGGGCCCGGGCCACCTGCACCAGCGCCAGGTCGAAGACGCCGGCGAGCACCACCCGGTCTCCACCGGTGGTGCCCAGAGCGCGCACGTCAACGTCATGGCGTTGGGCGACGGCGCGCACCGCGGCCACGTCCGTGGCTGCCGCGCTGGCGAGGAAGCGTGACTGGGATTCGCCGAAGAGGAGGCCCGCCTGCACCACGGGTGCGCCGAGCGCAAAGAGGCGCTCGGTGAGTTGCGCGCCGCGACCACCGAGGATGCAGCTCTCGGCAAGCGCCACCGCCAGACCGCCCTCGGCGAGGTCGTGGCAGGAGCTGAGCAGCCCGGCCGCGATCATCTCCAGGACAGCGGCCTGGACCCTCCGCTCGAGGTCGAGGTCGAGGGTCGGTCGAGGGCCGGCGTTGATCCCATGCGCCAGGCGCTGGTACTCACTCCCGCCCAGATCCATCCCCACCGGCCCGACCAGCAGCACCGCGTCGCCGTCCCGCCCGAACCCTGCCGTGCAGCGTCGCTCGAGATCCTCGAGGTGACCCACCATTCCGATCACGGTGGTCGGGTCGATGCTCACGCCCTCGGTGTCGTTGTACAGGGAGACGTTGCCGCTCACCACCGGGACGCCGAGGGCCAGACAGGCCTCGCGCATCCCCTCGACCGCCTCGGACAGCTGCCAGAAGACCTCTCCCTTCTCGGGATTGCCGAAGTTGAGGCAGTTGGTCACCCCCACGGGCGTGGCTCCGACGGCGACCACATTGCGGGCGGCTTCGCAGACGGCGATGGCGGCACCCCGCCGCGGGTCGAGTGCCGCGTAGCGAGCGTTGCCGTCGGTGGTGAGGGCGATCGCCCCAGCGGTGCCTCGCACGCGCAGGAGAGCGGCGTCCCCGCCGGGGAGGACCACGGTGTCGTCCCCGACCTGGTGGTCGTAGCGCCGGAAGATGGATCGGCGGCTGCCGATGTTCGGACTGCCGATGAGACGCAGCAGGGTCTCGCCCATCGACCAGGGCGGCGTCATCGTGAGCGGATCGGCCGAGAGTGCCTGGTCCAGTCCGGAGGGGCGCAGTGCCTCCGGGTGGCGAAGCGGCACATGGTCGATCAGGAGGTCGAGCGGGAGGTCGCAGACCACCTCACCGGCATCGGCCACCACCAGTCGCGCCGTGCCCGTGACCGTCCCGATCACATCCGAATGGAGGTCCCAGCGGTCGAACTCGGCCTGCACCGAGGCTGCATCCTGCGGGCTCACCACCAGCAGCATCCGTTCCTGAGACTCGCTGAGCATCACCTCGTAGGGCGTCATCCCGCGCTCCCGCCGCGAGATCCGGGAGACGTCCATCTCGATGCCGCAGCCACCGCGGTGGGCGAGCTCGGCGGACGAGCTGGTGAGCCCGGCCGCCCCCAGGTCCTGCATGGCGATGATCCGCGGGTCGCCGGCCAGGGTGACGCAGACCTCCATCAGGCACTTCTCGAGGAACGGATTGCCAACCTGGACGGCGGGGCGCCTCTCGCTGGAGGCCTCGTTGAGCTCGACCGATGCGAAGGTGGCGCCGTGGATGCCGTCACGCCCGGTGTCGGCACCGACCAGCAGGACCAGGTTGCCCGGACCGGCGGCGACCGCCCGGGTCAGCTTGGACTGCTCGATGACGCCGACGCACATGGCGTTGACCAGGCAGTTGTGCCGGTAGGACTCGTCAAAGTAGATCTCGCCGCCGACGGTGGGGACGCCGATGCAGTTGCCGTAGCCGCCGATGCCGGCCACGACCCCATCCAGGAGGTGCCGCTGCGCCGGCTCCTCGAAGGGTCCGAAACGCAGCGAGTCGAGCAGCGCCACAGGTCGGGCGCCCATGGTGAAGACGTCGCGGAGGATGCCTCCGACCCCGGTGGCGGCGCCCTGGTAGGGCTCGATGGCGGACGGATGGTTGTGAGACTCGATCTTGAAGACGCAGGCGAGCCCGCCTCCGATGTCGACCGCACCAGCGTTCTCCCCCGGCCCCTGGAGCACCCTCGGACCAGTCACCGGGAGACGGGCCAGGAGGGGCTTGCTGGTCTTGTACCCGCAATGCTCGCTCCACATCGCACCGATCACGCCCAGCTCCACCTCGGTCGGGATCCGGCCCAGGCGGCGGGTGGCGAGCTCGTACTCCCCGCGCGTGAGCGCCACCTCCGCGAGTTTGGCGTCGGAGACGGAGCCCGGCGCGGTCACCGGTCCACCGCGAAGGCGGCGCGCTCGGCCACGGCGTCCACCACGCTGGCGAAGATTCGCATCCCGTCGTCGCTGCCGAGGATCGGCTCGGCGGCGCGCTCGGGGTGAGGCATCATCCCCAGCACGTTGCGCCCCTCGCTCACGATGCCGGCGATGTCGCGCATGGATCCGTTGGGAGAAGCGTCGCCGACCGGCGAGCCGTCGGACGCGACGTAGCGGAAGGCGACCCGGTGCTCGACCTCCAGACGGTCCAGGGTGGACGGGTCGGCGACGAAGCGGCCCTCACCGTGGCTGACCGGGACGGCCAGAATACCGCCGGCTTCGCACCGGCCGGTGAAGGGCGTCTCGACCGTCTCGACCCGCAGCCAGCTCGTCTCGCAACGGAACTCGAGCGAGGCGTTGCGGGTCAGCGCGCCCGGGAGCAGGTGAGCCTCGCAGAGGATCTGGAAGCCGTTGCAGATCCCCAGCACGAGCCCACCCGCAGCGGCGAACGCCTGCACCGATTCCATCAGGGGGGCGAAGCGGGCGACAGCGCCGGTCCGGAGGTGGTCACCGTAGGCGAACCCGCCGGGCAGGATCACGCAGTCTGAGCCCTGCAGGTCGCGATCCCGATGCCAGAGACGGACCGATTGGTGCCCGAGCACCTCGACGGCTCGGGCGCAGTCGCCGTCGCTCCAGGTTCCGGGGAAGACCGCGATCCCGAACCTCATGCCCCACGCCGCGGGCGGCGCGGGGACCCCGTGCCTCTCAGGGGGCGTACCGCCCCCTCGCCACCGTGGCAGAGCCACGCGCGGCGCACCCCTGGCTCGGCGCCACTCGGCGCCGGATGCGCGCTTCGCGCGCTCGCTCGCGCTGCCCAGGTCATCGAGGCCCGTCCTCCCGGATCTCGATGCGGTAGTCCTCGATCACCGGGTTGCGCAGAAGCTTTTCGCACATCTCGGCCACCCGTTGCCGGACGCTCTCCTCGGAGTCGCCGTCCACCTCCATGCTGATGTGCTTCCCCACCCGCACCTCCGAGACCTCCGCAAAACCGAGCTGGTGCAGCCCGGCACGCACGGTCAGCCCCTGGGGGTCGTTGACCACGGGCTTGAGCGAGACCACCACCTCGGCGGTGTACCTCATAGCTCCAGCCCACAGATCCGCCGGGCCGCCTCGCGGTAGCGCGCGGTGGTGGCGGCGATCACCTCGGGCGGAAGCGACGGGCCGGGGGGCCGCTTGTCCCAGTCGAGTGTCTCCAGGTAGTCGCGGACCGGCTGCTTGTCGAAGGAGACGGCGGCCTGACCCTCACGCCACTCGGATGCCTCCCAGAAGCGCGATGAGTCGGGAGTGAAGATCTCGTCGATCAGGCAGAGCCGGCCGTCGATCGTCCCGAACTCGAACTTGGTGTCGGCCAGGATGATGCCCCGGCTGGCGCAGTGCTGGGCGGCGAACCGGAAGAGATCGAGCGAGGTCCGCTCCAGCAGGCCGGCCCGGTCGGTACCGATGGTCTCGGCCAGCTCGGCCCGGCTGATGTTCTCATCGTGCCCGCTGTCATTCTTGGTGGACGGCGTGAAGCGCAGCTCGGGAAGTGGTGAGGACTCGCGCAACCCTTGGGGCAATGGCTCGCCGGCCAGCGTCCCCCGATCGCGGTACTCCTTCCAGCCGGAGCCGGAGAGGTGGCCCCTGACCACGCACTCGATGTCGATCCTCTCCGCCCGGGCACAGTGCATCGAGCGCTCCCGCCACTCCGACCAGATCAGCGGCGGCACCATCTCCTCCCGGTCCGGGAGCAGGTGGTTGGCCACGATCTGCGAGGTCCTCTCGAACCACCAGCGCGATATCTGGGTGAGCGTCCTCCCCTTCTCGGGGATGGGGTCGGGCAGCACGACGTCGAAGGCGGAGAGGCGGTCGGTCGCCACCATCAGGAGGCTTCCGTCGTCGAGAACAAAGGTGTCGCGCACCTTGCCACGCCGGAACACCTCCAGACCCACGTCCTGAGCCGCCATCAGCACCGGGGTCATGTGAGCCCTCCTCCAATCCCCGCCTCGACGGCGAGCTGCGGACGCTCCTCGGCTGTGCCCGTCTCCGCATCGCGGATCTCGAGCCCGAGGCGCCGGTAGGTGCCATCGATGCCGGCGAGGTAGGCGGCGAGGTCGAAGCAGGCATCCAGCCGCTCCGGTGAGAGGATCTCGCCGAGCTGATCGCGCACCAGCGCTTCGAAGCCGGCCTCGCCCCGGCGAGCCCTCTCGGCCAGGGCCTGGACCTCGCGGTAGGCCCGTTCCCGGGACCAGCCGGCAACGATCAGAGCGTCGAGCACGCGCGGGGAGCAGGTGATCCGGCCGAGGGTCTCGACGTCTGCCAGCATCTTGTCAGGATTGACACGAACTTGGGTGACCAGGCGGGTGCAGAGCTTGACCATGTAGTCGAGCAGGGCGCACGAGTCGGGCAGCACGATCCGCTCGGCGGAGGAATGGGAGATGTCGCGCTCGTGCCAGAGCGCGACGTCCTCCATGGCGGTGACGGCGTACCCGCGCAGCACCCTCGCCATCCCGCACACCCGCTCGGAGAGCACCGGGTTGTGCTTGTGAGGCATCGCCGACGACCCCTTCTGGCGCTCCGCGAAGGGCTCTTCCAGCTCCGAGACCTCGGTCTGCTGGAGCAGCCGGACGGTGGTGGCGAGCCGCTCGAGGCTGGCGCCCAGGATGGCCACCGCGGCGACGAAGGCGGCGTGGCGGTCGCGCGCCAGCACCTGGGTGGCGACGTCGGCGACGGCCAGCCCGAGTCCTCGGCAGACGAACTCCTCGACCTCTGACGGCACGGAGGTGTGGGTGCCCACCGGTCCGCTGACCTGGCCGACCGAAACCTCTGCCGCGGCGGCGGCCACCCGGGCTCGACCGCGCCTCACCTCATCGTAGTGATTGGCGAGCTTGACCCCGAGGCTGAGCGGCTCGGCGTGAACCCCGTGGGTCCGCCCCGGCATCAGGCTGAGTCGATGGCGCACCGCCTGGAGGGCGAGCGCCGCCTCCAGGGCAGCCGCGTCCTCGTTGATCTGGAGGGCCGCGTCCCGGAGCTGGGTGGCCAGGGCGGTGTCGACCACGTCCGAGGAGGTGAGCCCCAAGTGGAAGAAGCGCCCCTCGTCGCCGACGGTCTCCTGGACCGCCTGGACGAAGGCGGCGACGTCGTGACCTTGCTCGGCCTCCAGCTCGGCGACGCGGGCGGGATCGACACGGGCGCCCGCTCTGAGCCTCTCGGCCGCCTCAGAGGGGATCCGCCCGACGGCAGCCCAACCCTCGGCCGCCAGGAGCTCCACCTCCAGCCACCGCCGGAGCCGAGATTCGTCGCTGAAGACGGCGGCGATCGCGGCCGGGGTGTAACGGGGGATCACGTGGGCCAATTCTATTCGGTGGCGGACTCCGAACCGGGTCCCGAAAGGAGAGTTCAGATTGAATGGGCGCCGCAACTGCTGTGAGCCACCCCGCCCGGTCACCCTATACTGGCGGGCGCCTATCCGGCCTGATCAGCCAGCACGCTCGGGGTGGTCGCCGACCGCGCGCGTCGGCAGGCCGCCCCCGCTGACATGAGCCACCCCGTAACCTCCCCGTCCTCCGATCCGTTCACCAGGCACACACGCCTGGGGATGTGAGACGTGCGATGACCCTACCCCGGGCCTATGAGGATCAGCTGGTCGAGCGTGCCAAGACGGACGCCGACGCTTTCGGGGAGTTGTACGACCACTACTTCGGTCAGATCTACCGCTTCGCGTACAGCCGGACGCGAGATCAGGACGCCGCTGAGGAGGTCACCCAGGAGGTCTTCATGAAGGCACTCCGGGCCATGCCGCGCTACCGGGCCTCCGGGCACCCGTTCAGCTCGTGGCTGTACCAGATCAGCGCCAACGCCATCGCCGACCACTTCCGCCAGCGGCGGCCCCAGGCGAGCCTCGACGCGGCTGTCGAGATCGTCGACCCGACCCGCCCGGTGGCGGAGAGGGTGGTCGAGTCCGCTGAGGCTGCTCGCATCTGGGCGGCGATCGACGGTCTCCCGGAGCAGCAGCGCACCGCCATGACCTTGAAGTTGGGAGAGGACCTCAAGCTGGCCCAGATCGGCGAGATCATGGGCAAGAGCGAGGGCGCCGTGAAACTGCTGGTTCACCGCGGCATGATCGGCGTGCGACAGCGGCTGGGCGTTTCCGCGGTCGCCGGAGAGAAGCTGTGAGCGAGCGCCGCGACCGCTTCGACGCCGAGCTCTCCGAGCTCTTCGGCGAGGACCCGGACCTGCTCCGGCTCGCCCAGGCGGTCCGGGAGAGCCGGCCCGATCCGCACCTCGACCCGAGGTTCCCGCTCGTCCTCCGCGCCCGCCTGATGGGTGAGGCGCGCACGTTGCTGGTCCCCCGGAGCACCGTGCGGGCCAGGAGGGTCCCCGGACGCCTCGCCCTCTGGGGCAGCTTTGCAGCCGCGGCGGCCCTGGCCGCCGGTGTGGTGGCCGCGCTGACGAGTGGCACCCCGCCATCGGGCAGGCTGGCCGTCGTCGCCTCCAACGTGAGCCAGAAGCGGGCGGTCGACCCGCACCAGGCCATCACCCTCAGCTTCAACGAGCCGCTGAGTGAGCAGATCGAAGGTGCGGTGGTGGCCGCAGTCAAGATCCAGCCGGCCACCGATGTGACGGTCGCGTGGGAGGGTGCGGAGACCCTGGTGCTCACGCCCACCCACCCCCTCGCCGCCGACACCGACTACCAGGTCACGATCCCCAAGACGGCGGTCCAGAATGCGAGCGGCCAGACGCTCAGCTCCAACGTGACCATCGACTTCGGTACCGAGGCGGTGGCCACGCCCGGCCCGGCGGCCTCACCGGTGCCGGCGCTCGAGCCCGCCGTGGTGGGCCCGGCGGCAAACGACGGCCTGGCCTTCTGGGGCCCGGATGACGCTCCCGGGGTGACCGATTCCACCGTCGGGCAGCCGGAGCCCAGCCCGCCGGCCACCGTCTCGCCCGTGCCCTCGGGCACCACCTCTCCCGGGCCGTCGGCCACCCCCAGCGCATCGCCCGTGACCGCCATTGCGACACCCGCGGGAGGCGTGGGCGGCACCCTCGGCCCCGCGCAGGTCGGGGGGTCGGTCTACTTCCCCGCGGACCAGCCCCCGGTGACGCTCAGCGACCAGCCGTCCACGGCCGTGGCGGTGTCGGCCAGTGGGTATGCCGCCATCGCCGTGGCCCAGCCAGGCGGCACCAGCGCGATCCTGGTCCCCGACGGGAGCGCCGCCAACCAGGTCTGGCCGTCAGGCGCGGCTGGCGGTGCCCTGGTGACGGCCCTTGCCTGGGATGGCAGCAACCGGATCGTCTTCGTGACTCCCGAGGGAATCTACGCGGTGGACCTGGATGGACAGTGGTCTCAGCTCTACGCCTTCCCGGCCGGAGGTTCGGCGTCCGGGGTGGTGCTCGGAGCGGACGGAGAGAACGCCTTCCTTCCCGCTGCGGATGTCGCCGGCCAGGCGGGTCTGGGGACGACGGCATCCCCTTCCACCTCGGCCACCCCCTCCCCGAGTCCGTCGTCCTCCGCCTCTCCCTCGGGGCCCGCGTCCCCGATCGCCTCCTCTCCCGCGGCGCCACCGACGGCCACGTATCTGCCGACCACGACGGATGGATGGCTGATCGCGCTCCCGACCGAGGGCGGGCAGGCGCCGACCCCCACCCAGCTCCCCGGGAGCGTCAGTGGGGTGGTGACCTTCAGCGGTGCCGGAGATGAGGTGGCGTGGGTGGACACGAGCGGGAGCACCGCCACCGTTCTGGAGGCGCCTGTCAGTGACCCGACCGCGATCACACCGGTCCCCGGCGCCCCCACCGAAGGGATCGAGGAGATGGCTCTGGACGCCCACGGGGCCACCGTCGCCTACGCTCTCGACCCCGGGGGGATCGAGGTCGAGACGGCGAGCGGGACGGTGCTGGGCACGACGCCGGACGAGGCCAGCTCGCTGGCCTTCTCCGCCGACGGAACCCAGCTCGCCTTCGTGACGGCCGGGAGTCTCGACGTCGCCCAGGTCCAGACCGCCTCGACGCCGCCCGGGCCCACCTCCCTCTGCGAGGACGCAGGTCAGGTGCTGACCCAGTTCGTGGGCGATCAGGTCGCCCACGACCAGGCCGGCATGGCCACCCTGAGCGCTCCTGAAGCCCCACCAGCTGGCACCCTGACGCCTTCATCGGTCGATCGCGGATACGCGATCAGCTCCAGCTGCACGGCGGCGAGCGCGACCGGCGGGCCCACCCTCACCGCCTCCGCACGGCTCATCGTGGATCCGAGCCCCACCTCTCCCGGTCAGATCACCGACGAGACCATCGTGCTCGGAGAGAGCAGCGGCGGGTGGCTGATGACGGGTCTCACAGTCCCCCCTCTCTACCCCCAGGGCGGCGGGCCGCACGTCCTCAGCATCAGCGCGACGCCGCCGGTCGCAGGCTCGGTCAACCCGGAGAGTGTGGTGATTGTCAGCTTCGACTCCGACCTCGACGCCTCGAGTGTCGGTGCTTCCTCACTCTGGCTGGAAACCGCCGACGGACCGCCGATCGCCCTGGTGGGCCCGCCGGCCTACGACCCCGATACTCGTGAGGCGACCCTCATCGTGTCCGGCGCTCTCCCCGCCGGCACCGACGTCATCGTCGGCACCTTGATCGCCGACATCGACGGCGGTCACCCCGCGGCCAGCGTCACCTACCCGGTCGGCAGCTAACCGGGGCGGCTAACTGCTGGACACCACCAGCGCGGCAGCGATGGCCGCCACGTGGGCGGGGTCGCGGAGGAGTCGGTCGTACCGTTTCCTCCGCGCCTCCCAGGCATGGGCCGCGGGCACCAGCTCGGGATGATCCTCGATGAAGTGCGTCGTGTACCGGCCCGCGCGGAAGTCGGGAGAGTCGAGGATGGCGAGGTGGAAGGCGATGTTGGTCCGGATGCCCGTGATCGCGTACTCGATCAGCGCCCGGCGCATCCTGCCGATGGCCATCTCCCGGGTGGGGCCCCAGACGATCAGCTTGGCGATCATCGGGTCGTAGCTGGGTGAGACCATCCCCGGCCCGGCGAGCGCGGCGTCGACCCGGACCCCGGGACCGGAGGGCTCGTGGTAGCCGGTGACCCGGCCCGGCGAGGGCATGAAGTCGTTGCCGAAGTCCTCCGCGTTGATCCGGCATTCGATGGCGTGCCCGCGCGGCACCAGGTCGTGCTGGCGGAGCTGGAGGCGCTCGCCGGCCGCGATCCTCAGCTGCTCGGCGACCAGGTCCACGGAGTACACGGCCTCTGTGACCGGGTGCTCGACCTGCAACCGCGTGTTCATCTCGAGGAAGAAGAAGTCACCCTTGGAATAGATCAGCTCCACGGTGCCGGCGTTGACGTAGCCGACCGCGCGCGCGGCGGTGACGGCGACCTCGCCCATGCGCTCCCGGGTCTCCGGGTCGATGACCACCGAGGGGGACTCCTCGAGGATCTTCTGGTGCCGGCGCTGGATCGTGCACTCGCGCTCCCCGAGGTGGATGACCTGGCCGTGGGCGTCGGCGAGCACCTGGATCTCGATATGGCGGGGCTCTGCGACGTAGCGCTCGAGGAAGACGGTGGCGTTGCCGAAGGCCCGCTCCGCGGTGGAACGGGCCGCTTCCAGACCACTCCGAAGCTCCGCCGGATCACGGGCCACGCGCATCCCGATGCCGCCGCCACCGGCGGAGGCCTTGATGAGCACCGGGTAGCCGATCTGGGCGGCCACCGTCTGCGCCTCCTGCGGGTCGCGAATCGCCCCGCTTCCGGGGACGACCGGCACTCCCGAGGACAGCATCCGCTCCCTGGCCGGCACCTTCTCTCCCATCGCGGCCATCGCCTCGGGAGGAGGGCCGATGAAGACGATGCCGGCGGCGGCGCAGGCCCGGGCAAACGCCTGGTTCTCGCTCAGAAAGCCGTAGCCGGGATGGATCGCCTGGGCTCCCGTGGACCTGGCTGCCGCCAGGATCCTCTCGATGTCGAGGTACGACTGGGAGGGGGCGGCGGGACCGATCTCGACCGCCTCGTCGGCGAGGATGGTGAAGGGCGCGCCACGGTCTGCTTCGCTGTGGACCGCAACGGAGGCGATGCCGAGATCGCGACAGGCACGGATCACCCGGAGGGCGATCTCGCCCCGGTTGGCCACCAGCACCTTGGAGAACACGGCTCCATGGTGCCATCCGGAAAGGTGGGACCGGATGCCGCTGCGAGGGCGGCCGAAGAACCGAGCGCGGGCTGACCCGGGTGCGATCATGGGGACGAACCGGAGTTTGGGCAGGAGGCCGCGCGATGCCGCGAGACAGAGACGAGGCGTGGCACGAGGTGGGCCGGCACGCGACCGAGCTCGGCTCCCGGCTCCGGGAGCACTATCGGGCCCAGCAGGGCGCGGACACCAGGCCGCCCATCGAGACCGCCCTGGAGGCGCTGAGCCGCCAGGGCAGGATTGCCCTCGAGGCGGCGGCGCAGGCGCTCCGGGATCAGGAGGTTCGGGACCAGGCGCTCCGCACGTCGCGTGCCCTCGCCGATGCCGTCGAGGCGTCCGTGGCCAGCCTCGGCGGCGAGGTCAAGCAGGCGCGGCGGCGGGCGCCGAAGAAGCGAAACAGGTAGTCACGGTCAGCCTGAGGCCGGATCGATCTACGAGTCCAGCGCGTAGGATCGGCCTCGATGCAGTACCGGCGCCCCTCGCCAAGGCTGTGGCTGGCCCGCCAGACGGTGCTCGGATTGACGAGCCTCGTCCTGCTGGCGATCCTCGGCGTGTCGGGCGGGCTCCTCTGGGGTCTCCCAGGTGGCCTGGGCGGGATCGGGGCGAGCCTGGTGCTCACGGCCACCTCCTGGTTCGTTGAGCGGGGCCGGTACCGCTCCTGGGGGTATCTCGAGCGGGACGCTGACCTCGTGGTCCGCCGCGGCCTGCTCTTCCATCGGCTGACCGTGGTCCCCTTCGGACGGATGCAGTTCGTGGACGTCACCGCGGGGCCGGTCGACCGCCTCTTTGACTTGGCCACCGTCCAGCTTCACACCGCGGCCTCAGCGACGGACGCCCGCATCCCGGGACTGCGCAGCACCGACGCCGCCCAGCTTCGCGACCGGCTGGCGACACTCGGCGAGGCCAGGGCCTCGGGACTCTGATGCCCCTGGCCTCCTCCCAGGCGCCGGCTCTGGCCGGCACCTGGTGCCGGCTCCATCCCCTCTCTCCGGTCGCCCGCACCGTGATCAGCCTCGGTGTGGTGGTGGCGGCGGGGCTCACCTCCCTCTCCGGGCAGCAGAGCTCGTCCGGTCAGACGGTGTACATGGTGGCGATCGCGGCGGCGGCGGTGCTGGTGGTGGCCGCCGCCGTGGTCTCCTGGCTGGTCACCCGGTGGCGGGTCGTCGGCGACGAGCTCCAGATCGACACCGGCCTGGTGTACCGCCAGTCGCTGCGATTCCCGCTCCGCCGCGTCCAGGCGGTGGACGTCGTCGCGCCCCTCACCGCCCGCATCCTCGGTCTCGCCGAGGTGCGGGTGGTCTCCGCCGGGACAGGCCACCGTCAGCACGGACGGCTCGCCTACCTGAGCAATCAGGACGCCGCCGCCGTGAGAGCCCAACTGCTGGCCCTGGCCCATGGACTCGCCGCCGAGACCCCCGAGCCACCCGCACGCCCCCTCTTCCGGGTCGACAACGGCCGGCTGATCGCGGCGAGCCTCCTGCGGGGGGCCTGGCTGCTGGTGCTGGTGCTCGTCGCGGTGGCGGCGATCCTGGCCGCCGTCGATCCGGCAGGAGCCGGTGGCGCCGTTCGGCAGGGTGGGTCGGATGCCGCTACCTCACTGATCAGCGCGGTAGTGACCGGCATCGTTGCCCTCGGTCTCGATGCGGCCCGCTCCGTGAACGGCGACTTCGACTTCACGATCGGCCAGGCGCCCGACGGCCTGCGCCTCCACCGGGGCCTCCTCCAGAAGCGCCACGAGACCATCCCGTACGGCCGCATCCAGGCGGTGCGGCTGATCCAGCCGCTGCTCTGGCGGCCTTTCGGCTGGGCCCGCGTGGAGCTGGATGTCGCCCGACAGCCCGAGGCCCGTCACCAGGGGGAGGCGCGCCAGCTGGCCCACCTCCTCGCCCCGGTCGCGACCTTGGACCAGGCACGGTGGCTGGTCGCCCAGGTCGCGCCGGGCGCGCCCGCCACCCTCACCCGCTCCGGGGCTCCACCGCGACGAGCCTGGTTCCGGGCTCCCCTTTCGTACCACTACCTCTCCGCGTGGCACGACGACCGCTGGCTGGTGACCCAGACCGGGCGAGTGCGTCCGGCGACCGTGATCGTGCCGCTGGAGAAGGTCCAGAGCATCCGGCTGAGCAGCGGGCCCCTGCTGCGGGCCCTCCACCTCGCCAACCTCCGGATCGACACCGCCGGGCGTCGGTGGGTGGCGGCCGCCCTCTGCCGGGATGCAGACGAGGCGACGGCGCTGGTCGGCCAGCTCGGAGATCTGGCGTCGCGAGCCCGACGGATCAGTTGGTGATGATGACCGGGGTTCCGAGGGGCGTCCAGTCGTAGAGCCAGGGCATGATCGCGGTCGGGAAGTGGACGCAGCCGTGACTCGCGTAGTCCTGGGCGACGTCGTTCTCGCTGCCCGGACCGAAGGCGTTCTGGTTCTCCCAGTAGGCGTCGTGGAGGAAGTAGCCGTCCGCAAACTCCAGCACCCACTGCACCACGGTGGTCGGATACCAGTCGGGTGACCCCGCTGGCCAGGGGGAGACCATCGTGAAAGGCGAGGTCTTGAAGAAGACTGCGAAGTTCCCCGTCGGGGTGTTCAGGCCGGGCCGGCCGGTGGTGATCGGGCTGGCGCCGACCACGCAGCCGTTGTCGTAGAAGACGGCCTCCTGAAGGGTGAGGCTGAGCGTGATCACCTTGCCCGATCCCCCACCAGCATCGTGGCCGCATTGGTCGGCGCCCAGCTCGGCGAGAAGGGCGTTCTGGATGCCGGTCACCTGCACCTGCAGTGCGCTCATCTGGTCGTAGGTGGTGTCGCTGAGGAAGCCCTGATCCACCTCCTGGTACTGGGCCTGGAGGCTTGCCGAGTTGGGCGTGTCCTCCGCTGACGCCTGATCGGCGAGCAGCATCAGCGGCCGCATCTCGCCGTTCAGCTGGTCGTTGATGGAGACGAGCTGGTCGAACTGCTGGAGGGCTGTGTAGAGGAGGCCGGCGGTCTGGGTCGTGTCGGCTCCGCTGGACTCCTCGTCCTGGAGCTGCGTGGCCAGCTCGGAGATGTCACCCGGATCGAGGTTGTCCTTGCCCGCCGTGGTGAGGGCGGTGGCGGCCTGGGGGATGAGTGCCGAGGCGCCGCCGGCGCTGGCGACATCGGTCTGGATCTCGACCTGCTGCTGGGCCGTCACCACCTCGGTGCGGACGGCGTCGAGCTGATGCTGCCAGGTGGCGGCCAGGGAGGCGAGCCGTTGCGGCGTGGTCGCCGCCTTCAGCTGAACCGGCCAGTCCTGGCCGGCCGAGATCTGCGCCGCGGTCATGAAACCCCGACCCTGGGACACCTCATCCTGCCAATCGGTCAGCACGAGCTGAGCCTTGTCGCGCTGGGCGTTGATCGCTGACGCGTAGGCGGTGTTGGTGGCGCTGGTCAGAGACGTGAGCAACGATTGCCCGTCGGTCGTCCACCATACCGGGGCCCACCACTTGTCCTCGGGCCGCTGCTCACGCAGGCGGCTCTGAAGGGGCGTGATGCTCGCGGCAGGCACTCCGACAGCGAGGTCGTGGGCCCAGATCCGCTGCAGGGTCGCCGCCTGGGCGTCGAAGGTGGTCCTGCGCTGCGATCCGCCAACGGCGAAGCTGACCGCGCCCGCGATCAGGCAGGCGATGAGGGCGAGGGCGGCGAGGCGGACGGCGCGCTTGGGGGTCATCAGCTCTTCGAAAGGAACGTCCAGGGCGCCTTCGACGTTACGACACACGCCCGGTTGGAGAGCTCTGGCGATACGGTGGCATGCGGTCGAGCCGGACCCTCTCGGCGCATCGCCGTCACTCGATCTCCGCGATCGGAGCCCTCGGGCCGACGACGTCGCCCTCCCGCACGTGGACCATGACGACGGTTCCCGTCCGGTGGGCGACGATGTCGTTCTGCATCTTCATGGCCTCGAGGACGGCGACCACGTCCCCGATCTGGACCCGGTCCCCGGGTTTCACCGCCACCTTGAGGATCAGGCCCTGCATCGGAGCGATGATGGTGCCGGCGCCGGTCCGTGACGCGCCCGCGGCCGCCGGTGCGGCGGGCACGCTGAGGGAGGTGGCCGGTCCGGCACCGAAGACGCGGACATCGTAGGTCTGCCCGTCGATCTCGACCCGCAGCTCGCGGACCTCGGCCGCGAGATCACCGCTGGCCGCTTCCAAGGCGCCGGCCTCCTCCTCCGCTCCCGCCACACCCTCGGCGTCCGCAGCGCCGGCGGAGATCCCTCCCGCCTCGTCAGCGAGACGCTCCACCGCAGCCTCCCCCCGAACGGAGGCGAGGAAGTCAGTGCCGAAGAGGGCATAGGTGACGAGGGCTTCGGGATCTCCCCGAACCCCCTCCCGGGCCAGATCGCGGGCCGCCGTGGGAAGTCCCGGCTCCAGGAGGTCGGCCGGACGGCAGGTGATCGGCTCCTCGCGTCCGTTCACCAGCTCGCGGACATCGGGGTCGATGGGCTCCGGCGGGGTGCCGAAGAAGCCGAGGCAGTAGTCCTTTATCTCCTGGCTGATGGTGGCGTAGCGGTCGCCCTCGAAGACGTTGTAGACGGCCTGAGTGGTGATGACCTCCGGGAGGGGGGTCACCAGCGGGGGGTTGCCGAGCTCCCGGCGTACCCGGGAGATCTCCGCCTCGACGTCGGGCAGGCGGTCGAGTGCCCCACGCTCCCGCAGCTCGGCCAGCCCGGGGCCCATGGCGGACGCGGGGAGCAGTCCCCAGAGCGCCGAGCCATCGAAACGGAAGAGCGCCGGGTCCACCGAGTCCGCGTAGAGGGGCGCGATCTCGTCCAGGAAGTGGGCGACCCGGATGACCGGCTCCATCTCGATCCCGGTTTCGTCCTCAGTGTCCGCGAGCCCGGCGATCACCGCCTCCGCGGGAGGGGAGGCGGCTCCGCCGCCCAAGGGGGAGACCGACACGTCGGCTCGGGTGGCCCCCGCCCGGTGGGCCGCCTGATAGGCGAGCACCGCCTGCCCCGTCTGGGCGCAGAAGCTCACCGCCACGGGCAGGCCGGCAGCCTCGCCGACTGCGGAGACGAGGGCCGCGGCGCGGGCCGAGCCGGCCGCCCCCAGGGGATCGTGGAGGCAGATCGCGTCGCAGCCGAGCCCGGCGAGGCCGCGGGCCACCGCCGCCAGAGCCGGAATGGGGGCGTCCGAGCAGACCACCACCCCCTCGACGAGCGCACCGGCCCCCTTGGCGGCGCGGACCGCCGTGGTCAGGTTGGCCACGTCGTTGAGCGGATCGAGGAGCCGGAAGACGCCGATCCCGGCCTGGGCAGCGAGACGGACAAAGGCCTCGACGACATCGTCGGGGAGATGGCGGTGGGCGACCAGCATCTGCCCGCTCAGGGTGGCCATCAGCGGCGTCCGCGGGGTGGCGTCGGCCAGCGCCCGGAGCCGCTCGAAGGGGTCCTCACCGAGGAATCTGAGTTGAGCCTCGAAGGTGGCGCCGCCGAAGACTTCGAGGGCGGAGAAGCCGCAGGCGTCGAGGAGCTGCGCCGCCCGGACGGCATGGCGCTGGCGCAGGCGGCTCAGCATCAGTGCCTGCTGCCCGTAGCGAAGCGAGGTCTCGACGAGCTCCAAGCGCGGCATGACCGAGCGATTGTATGGGGGATGATGCTGGGCGGAGATCGGCGTCAGGCCTGCTCTGACCCGCCGCCGGTGACGTCGAAGCCCTCGGGGAGGCGCACCCGGCCGCTCATCTCCTGACGCCGGGCGCGCACCGCGGCGGCCACGTCGGGGTCGCTGAGCGCGAGGATCCGGGCGGCGAGGTGCCCGGCGTTGCGCGCGCCCATCTCGCCGACGGCGACGGTTGCGACAGGGACGCCCGGGGGCATCTGCACGATGCTGAGGAGCGCGTCGAATCCTGACAGCGGGGTGCCGGCGAGAGGCACGCCGATTACCGGCAGCGGGGTCAATGACGCGAGCACGCCGGGGAGGTGCGCCGCCGCCCCCGCCCCGGCCACGAGCACGCTCAGCCCCCGGGCCTCGGCCTGCGCCGCGTAGGAGCGGACCACCTCCGGGGCGCGGTGCGCCGACATCACCGCGATCTCCCAACCGATCCCGTACTCGTCGAGGACCTCGCCGCAGAGCCGCATGGCGGGGAGATCGGAGTCGCTGCCCATCAGGATGCCGACACGCGGACTGCTCATCGCCTCGCTCCCGCGGGGAGGGTCGCGATGTCCGAGCGCGACCACATCCCCGCGAAGTGGACGCGCTCGAGGTTCTGGTAGGCGAGGCGCCTGGCCGTCGCCACGTCGCCGCCCTGGCCGACGATGCCGAGCACCCGCCCCCCCGCGGTCACCAGCCGTCCGCGCTCGTCCCGGGCGGTGCCCGCATGGAAGCAGAGGACATCGCCATCGAGGTCGTCCAGACCCGTGATCGGGTCGTCGGTGCGTGGCGCCGCCGGGTATCCCTGCGCCGCAGCCACGACCACCACCGCCGCTCCGGCACAGGGCGCGGACGCCGAACCGTCGAGCTCCCCACGCGCAGCCGCGAGGAGGAGGTCGAGGAAGCCCGGTCCCGCCAGGGGGACGACCACCTGGGTCTCGGGGTCGCCGAACCGGGCGTTGAACTCGAGAACACGGAAGCCGTCGGCGCTCACCATCAAACCCACGTAGAGGCAGCCGACAAAGGGCGTCCCGGCCTCCGCGAGGGCGGCCAGGGTGGGCTCGATGACCCGTTCCGCCACCTCGCCGAGAGGGGGGCACCCGTCGGTGGCGGGAGCGTACGCACCCATCCCGCCGGTGTTGGGCCCGTGATCGGAGTCGTGGGCACGTTTGTAGTCGCGTGCCGGCGAGAGCAGCTGGTACCGGCGTCCGTCGCAGACGGCAAAGACAGAGACTTCGGTCCCGCCCAGGCGCTCCTCGACCACCACCGCGCTGCCGGCTTCCCCGAAGCGCCGCTCGTTGAGGCAGGCGGCCAGTGCGGCGAAGGCGTCCTCGCGGGTGTCGCAGACCGTCACCCCCTTGCCCGCGGCGAGCCCGTCCGCCTTGACCACGCAGCGCCCGTCCAGCTCGAGGACGAAATCGAAGAGATCGCTTCTGCTCTCGCGGGTCCCGGAACGCCAGCGAGCGGTGGGGACGCCGGCCCGGTCCATCACCCGCTTGGCGTGGGTCTTGCTCGACTCGATCTTGGCGGCCGCGGCCGAGGGGCCGAACACGGTGAGGCCGGCCTCACGGCAGGCGTCGGAGACGCCCGCGGCGAGGGCCGCATCGGGGCCGACCACGACCAGGTCGACCTCTCGCTCCCGGGCCAGCCGGGCCACCCCCGGCGCGTCGGTGACGGAGAGGGGGACGTTGGTCGCGAGCCCCGCGGTCCCGCCGTTGCCGGGAGCGCAGATGATCTCCGGGCGCGACGCGTGCCGGGCACAGGCCCAGGCGAGAGCGTGCTCCCGACCCCCGGACCCGACCACCAGAACCCGCATCGAAGGGGATTGTCGCGGATCGGGGGACGCCCGGGCCGCGCTGGGCGGCCGACCAGTGCATCTGCCCCAGGAGATTTGGGTGCACCTGAGTCTGGCGACGCCGCCCGCCGCCACCTACGCTTGGCCGTGTTGATCCGATCAGCTCAAGGAGGACCGACAGTGAGGTCTCTGCAGGGTCGCTGGCTCACCGCGCTGGCAACCGTCCCACCGGTCCTCGTCGCCCTCGCCATGTTCGGACCGCTGTCGGTACAGGCTGCGGCCGCCGGCACCACGCCGACCTCCGCCAGCGGCCTCGACGCGTCGGAGCGGTTCGAGCTGGGCTTCGCCCTGGTCGCGCTGGGGATCCTCATCCTCGCGGTCACCATCGTGCGCGTGCGCATCCAGAACCGTCAGCGCCGGTCACCGGCACTGGTGGGGTCGTCGTGGCGCAAGGTCACCGACACCTGGGGCTACGCGGCAGCACCGTCCTCCCGGACCTCGGTCCCGCGGGCGTCGGCCAGGTCTAACTGGTAACCGGGCCGGCTACTCCCACTCGATGGTGGAGGGTGGCTTGCTGCTGATGTCGTAGACGACCCGGTTGACTCCGGCGACCTCGTTGACGATGCGCCGGCTCATCAACCCCAGCACGTCGTAGGGGACGCGAGCCCAGTCGGCGGTCATGGCGTCGTCGGACTCGACAATCCGGATGGCCACGACGTTGGCATAGGTCCGACCATCTCCCATCACCCCCACCGAGGAGATCGGGGTGAGGATGGCGAAGGACTGCCACACCTTCCGGTAGAGCCCGCTGCGCTTGATCTCATCGATGACGACCCAATCAGCCGCCCGCAGCACCTCCAGTCGCTCCCGCGTCACCTCGCCGATCACCCGGATCGCCAGCCCGGGCCCGGGGAAGGGTTGGCGCCAGACCATGTCCTCGGGGAGCCCCAGCTCGATGCCGACCCGGCGGACCTCGTCCTTGAAGAGGTAGCGGAGTGGCTCGACCAGCTGGAACCGAAGGTCGGCCGGGAGGCCGCCCACGTTGTGGTGGGTCTTGATGGTGCGAGCGTTGGGGGTCTCATGGGAAGTGGACTCGATCACGTCCGGATAGAGGGTGCCCTGGGCGAGGAAGTCGATGTCCCCGAGCCGGCGAGCCTCGGTCTCGAACACCTCGATGAAGGTGCGTCCGATGCGGCGGCGCTTCTCCTCCGGGTCGGTGACCCCGACGAGGGCGGTGAGGAAGCGGTCGGTGGCGTCGACGTGGACCAGGTTGATGTGGCGCTGGTGGGACATGACCTCGACCACCCTGCGGCCCTCGTCACGCCGGAGCAGCCCGTTGTCCACGAAGACGCAGGTGAGCTGGTCACCGACGGCCCGGTGCACCAGCGTGGCCGCCACCGCCGAGTCGACCCCACCCGAGAGCGCGCAGAGGATGCGGCCGCGGCCCACCCGGATGCGGATGTCGGCGACCGCCCTCTGGACAAAGGCGGCGGGCTCCCAGGTCGGCGAGCACTCGCAGACGCGGGTCAAGAAGTTGGCGAGGAGCTGCTTGCCCGCAGGGGTGTGGACCACCTCGGGGTGGAATTGGATACCGAAGCGCCCGAGCGGGCCGGCGAACGCCGCATAGGGTGAGTTCAGCGAGTGGGCTATGGGCCGGAAACCCTCGGGGAGCCCGGTGATGATGTCGCCGTGGGACATCCACACCGCGGTCTCCGAGGGGATGCCCTCGAAGATCCCCGCCGGATCGTCGATGTCGAGCTGGGCAGCGCCGTACTCGCGCCGGCTGGCCGGCGCCACGGCGCCCCCCAGGTCGTGGGCCAGCAGCTGCATCCCGTAGCAGATGCCCAGGATGGGGAGCCCGAGATCGTAGATCGCCGGGTCGGGATGGGGCGCACCCTCCTCGTACACCGAAGCCGGCCCGCCACTGAAGATCAGCCCCCGAGGCGCGCGGCGCCGGATCTCCTCGGCGCTGATGTTCCCCGGCACCAGCTCGGAGTAGACACGGGCCTCGCGCACCCGCCGGGCGATGAGCTGGGCATACTGGCTCCCGAAGTCGAGGACGAGGACGCCGTCGTGCGCGGCCGGCTCCGGGGACGGGGCGCCGGCCGCCGGCCTCAGGTCCGGGCTCGACGCCGGGCTCTGGGCCACGCCAGTGCCCATCGTCAGACCCCCATGCCGACGCGCTGCTCGCGCTGCTGCATCTTTCCCTCGGTCTTGATAGCGGGCGCGACCACCATCTCGGTCTCCTGGAAGTCTGCGATGGTGCGCGCCCCGCAGACGCCCATGGCGCTCTTCAGAGCACCCACCAGGTTCATCGACCCGTCGTCCACGTGAGCCGGTCCGAAGAGGATCTCCTCCAGCGAGCCCTTGACCCCGGTGCGGATGCGCGTCCCCCGGGGGAGGTTGGGGTCGGGGGTGGCCATCCCCCAGTGATTGCCCCGGCCAGCGGCCTCCCGAGCCGAGGCGAACACCGAGCCGATCATCACGGCGTCGGCGCCCGATGCGAAGGCCTTGGTGACGTCCCCCCCGAGGCGCATCCCCCCGTCGGTGATGACGGTCACGTGCTCGCCGCTGCGGCGGAGATGGTCGTCGCGCGCCGCCGCGCAGTCGCTGGTCGCGGTGACCTGGGGCACCCCCACGCCGAGCACGGCGCGGGTGGTGCAGGCGGCGCCCGGACCGACGCCGACCAGCAGGCCCTTGATACCGGTGTCCATCAACTCCAATGCCGTCGCATAGTCGACGCAGTTGCCGACCACGACCGGGATGCTGAGCTGCGAGGTCAGCTCGCGGAAGGAGAGCTGCTTGTGGCCGCGGCTGATGTGGCGCGCGGTGAGCACCGTTCCCTGAACCACCAGGCAGTCGGCGCCCGCCTCCTGGACGATCCCGGCCCGGCGAGCCGCCTGGGCAGGGACGGTGGAGACGGCACAGGGGCCGCCCCCCTTCTTGATGTCCTCGATCCGCTGGCCGATCAGGCCGTCCTGGATCGGGGCCTGGTAGATCTTCTGGAGCAGGACGTTGACCTCGGCCGGAGGAGCGGCGGCGATCGCCGCGAGCACCTCCGACGGGTCCTCATACCGGCACTGGACGCCGTCCAGGTTGAGGACGGCCAGCCCTCCGAGGCGGCCCATCTCGACGGCGAAGCCGACGTCCACCACCCCGTCCATCGCGGCCGCCAGGAAGGGGATGGCGAGCGCCATCCCGTCGAGGCGGAGACCGACCTCGATCTCGTCGGGGTCGATGGTCACCCGTCCGGGTACGAGGGCCACCTCGTCGAATCCGTAGGCTCGGCGGGCGCGCTTGGAGCGCCCCAGCTCAACCTCCATCGCGCCTCCCTCCGACCCCCCTTCTGGCCGGCTGCACGAGGTGCTCTCCCATCGCCGAATGGTACCAGAGGCCTCTCGGGCCCCGTCCCCCATCTGGTGGCCCGCCGCATGGAGGAGCACAACATCTGGTGTCATGGTCATCACAGGCCGGTGCACGGAAGGATCCGTGCCGGGGCGGGGAGACGCCGGACCGGACCGGACCGGCCTCAGGTGAGCAGGGCGCGCAGGACGGCGCTCGCCTCGGCGGTGCTCCGCGTCTTCTGCCGGAGCGACGCCGCGAGCACCCGCATCCAGGCCTCGAAGCTGATCTCCTCGGTCAGCCCGTTGAGGACCTGGACCTCGCGGCAGACCAGCCCCTCCCGGGTCATCTCGGCCTCCAGGATGTCGTCACCGACCCGCACGGTGATCCTCCGGATCGGCCGCCTGCGCGTGAAGAGGGAACCGTCACGCTCGATCTCGACGGCATCCGGAAGGGCCGAGGACAGCTTGCCGGCGAAGACCTGGAAGAAGACCCGGATGTCGCGGGACTCGGCGCGCAGGCTGGCCATGAGAGTGTCGATCTCATCGTTCAGCGGGGCCAGGTCGCTCACGGCGATTCGAGTATAGGCGGCGATCGGGGGGCATCCGGCCGCCCGCCCGCCGGGGGATCGGCGGGGGTCAGGCGGCCGCGCCGGTCTCCGCGCGAGGAGGCTCGAGGGCGATGGACAGCACGTCGTCCACCCGGCTCGCGAGGTGGAACTTCATCGCCGTGCGCACGCTCTCGGGCACGTCGTCGAGGTCCTTCTCGTTGCGCCGCGGCAGGATCACCTCGGTGAGGCCCATGCGATGGGCGGCCAGCACCTTCTGCTTGACCCCGCCGATGGGCAGCACCAGTCCCTGCAGGGTCACCTCGCCGGTCATCCCCACGGTGCTCCGCACCGGACGTCCGGTGAGCAGGCTGACCATCGCTGTGGTCATCGTCACCCCGGCCGAGGGCCCGTCCTTGGGCACGGCACCCTCGGGGACGTGGATATGGAAGCCCTTGGCGGCAGCCTCGGCGCTGATCCCCAGCCGCTCGGCGTGAGAGCGGACGTAGGAGAGCGCGATCTGCGCGGACTCCTTCATCACGTCCCCGAGCTGCCCGGTCAGGGTCAGGTTGCCATCCGAACCGCTGGTGGCCACTTCGACGAAGAGGACGTCGCCGCCCGCCCCGGTGACGGCCAGCCCGGTGGCCACGCCCGGGACCGCGGTCCGCTCCTCCACCTCGTTGTCGAACTTGGGCTTGCCGAGGTAGTCCCTGATCTGGTCAGATCCGACCTTAACTGGCGTCTCCACGGCGCCGGTGGCGATCCGGGTGGCCAGCTTGCGGGTGATCCGGCCCAGCTCGCGCTCCAGGTTGCGGACCCCGGCCTCGCGGGTGTGGTCGGTGACCACCTTGAGGATGGCGTCATCGCCGACCTCGATCTCCTCCGATCGGAGACCCGCCTGGGCGACCTGGCGCGGGAGCAGATGGTCGCGGGCGATCGCCAGCTTCTCCTGCTCGGTGTAGCCGTCGAGCCGGATCAGCTCCATCCGGTCGAGGAGGGGCGGGGGGATGGTCTCCGAGACGTTGCCGGTGGGGATGAAGAGCACCTCGGAGAGGTCGAGGTCGACCTCCAGGTAGTGGTCGCGGAAGGTGTTGTTCTGGGCCGGGTCGAGCACCTCGAGGAGCGCCGCCGAGGGGTCGCCGCGCCAGTCGGCGCCGACCTTGTCGATCTCGTCCAGCATGATCACCGGGTTCTTGGTGCCGGCCTCCTTGAGGGCGCGGACGATGCGTCCCGGCTGGGCGCCGACGTAGGTGCGGCGGAAGCCGCGGACGTCGGCCTCGTCGCGGATGCCTCCCAGGGACACCCGGGCGAACTTGCGCCCCAGGGCGCGCGCCACCGACTCGCCGAGCGAGGTCTTGCCGACGCCGGGCGGACCGACCAGCGTGATGATCGCCCCTGAGCCCCGCCCGCCGATCACCTCCAGCCCGCGCTCCTTGCGCAGCTTGCGGACCGCGAGGAACTCGATGATCCGGTCCTTCACGTCCTCCAGCCCGGTGTGGTCCGCGTCCAGCACCTTGCGAGCCTCTCCGAGGTCGAAGTTGTCGTCGGAGCGGACGTTCCACGGGAGGTCGAGCATCCAGTCCAGGTAGGTGCGGATCCAGCCGTGCTCGGGACTCTGGGCGCTGGTGCGCTCCAGCCGGTCGATCTCGCGTTCCACCTCGGCCGCCACCTTCTCCGGCATACCGGCGTCGGCGAGCCGCTTGCGATAGGTGGAGACGACGTCGTCGCCCCCTTCGCCGAGCTCCTTCTTGATGGCCTCGAGCTGCTGGCGGAGGATGAACTCGCGCTGATTCTTCTGCATCCCCTCGGCGACCTCGGTGCGGATGCGGTCCTTGAGGTCGGCCTCGCCGAGCGCCTCCTTGGTCCAGGCGATGACGAGGGTCAGCCGCTTCTCGACATCGAGCGCTTCCAGGATCTCCAGCTTCTGGGCCAGGGTGAAGTCGGGGGAGTATCCGGAGAGATCGGCCAGGTGTCCGGGGGCGCGGGCTTCGCGGAGGAACTGGATGGCACCGCTGGCGCCGCGGATCTCCAGCAGGTTCTCGACCAGCGCGCGATACTCGCGCGCCAGCTCGATCACGGCCTCGGAGGGGTTCTCGTCGTCCGGGGCGGGGTCGACCTGCACCCAGAGTGCGCCGCCCACGTCCGCCTGCCCGGCGCCGAGACGCGCGCGGTACTGCCCGGTGAGGATCGAGACCTCGGCTCCGGTGGGCAGCTTGCCCGATTCCTGCACGCGCGCCACGGTGCCGATGCTGCCGAACTTCCCTTCGATGCGCGGGACCAGCAGGACGAGGCGGTTGCCCTGGTTGGCCGCCTCGATCGCGGCACGCTGAGGCTCCCCCTGGACCGCGATGGTCACGGTCATGTGGGGCAGGACGACGACCTCGTCAAGAGGCAGGATCGGTAGAAGCTCGGCGCTGTGCTCGGTCATGGGGACATTTGTACCCGCTCACCGGGATTCCACACCTCCGCGAGCGCGCCGCTGCCGGCGGGCGGCCTGATCGCTCCCGCTCCGGGCCCACAGGGGGCTCCCTCAGTCCGGAACCAGGACGGCGGTCCCCCGGACCAGGCCGGCCCGGACCAGTTCCAGGGCCCGGTCCGCCTGGGCCAGGCGGAGCACCTCCGTCTCGACCTCGATCCGGACCTCCCCCGCCAGCGCCATGAACTCGGCGCCGTCCTCGCGCGTGAGATTGGCCACGGAGCGCAGCGAGCGCTCCCCCCAGAGCAGCGAGTAGGGAAATCGGGGAATGTCGCTCATATGGATGCCGGCGCAGACCACAGTGCCGCCGGGACGCACCGCCCTCAGCGCGAGAGGCACCAACTCGCCGGCCGGAGCAAAGATGATGGCGGCGTCGAGGGGCTCGGGAGCCGGGCCCGTGCTGTCCCCCGCCCACGTCGCCCCCAAGCTACGCGCGAACTCCTGGCCGGCGAGATCTCCGGCCCGCGTGAAGGCGTACACGGCGGCTCCACGGTGGCGGGCCACCTGTGCGATCAGGTGCGCGGCGCTGCCGAAGCCGTACAGCCCCAGCCGCGACGCCTGGCCCGCGATCCGGAGCGCTCGGTAGCCGATGAGACCGCCACAGAGGAGCGGCGCCGCCTCGACGTCCGGGTACGCGCCGGGCAGGCGGAGGCAGAAGCGGGAGTCGGCGAGGGTGAGCTCGGCGAAACCGCCGTCGACGTCACAGCCGGTGAACCGGGCGGAGGTGCAGAGGTTCTCGCGGCCCGCGAGACACATCTCGCAGGCACCGCAGGCGGAGGCCAGCCACGGCACGCCCACCCGCTCTCCCACGTGAAGGGCGGAATCCGGGCCGGCCGACATCACCCTGCCCACCACCTGGTGGCCGAGCACGATGGGGAGGAGCCCGCGATCCAGCTCGCCGTCCACGACGTGGAGATCAGTGCGGCACACGGCGCAGGCGGCGACCCGCAGGACCACCTGGTGGCCGCGGGGCTCCGGCACGGGACGGTCCTCCACGGCGAGGGGGGCGCCTCGCTCACGGAGAACCATCGCCCGGTAGGTGGAGGCGCGAACTTCCGGCATCGGCATCGATGATGCACCCGCTCACGCGGCATGTAACCTTCTGCCGTGACCGCAGTGCCCGAGCCCGCCGCCGGGCGCCGGCCCGAGGTGGTCATCCGCCGCCTCGACGCCCTCTCCGCCCGCCGTCACCTCGACGACCTCGCCGACCTGCTGGTCGACTCTGTGGAGGGAGGAGCGTCGGTGAGCTTCGTCGCTCCGCTCGCCCACTACGAGGCCCGAGACTGGTTCGCCGGCGTGCTCAACGAGATGGACCTGGGTCGCCGGGTCGTGCTCGCCGCCTTCCTCGACGAGCGGCTGGTCGGCTGCGTCCAGCTGGTGCCCTCCTGGCAGTCCAACGCCACGCACCGTGCCGAGGTGCAGAAGATGCTGGTTCATCGCTCCGCGCGGCGGCTGGGCGTGGGCGCGCGCCTCATGAAGCAGCTGGAGATCGAGGCCCGGGCCCTGGGGCGGACGCTGCTGATCCTCGACACGGAGACGGGCAGCGACGCCGAGCACCTCTACGCCCACATGGGATGGATCAAGGTGGGCGTGATCCCCGACTACGCGATGCGGCCTGACCGCTCCGGCTTGCGTCCAACCTCACTCTGGTACCGGCGGCTCGATTGACGGGAGCGAATGGCTGACGCTCGACGAAATGATCGCGTCTCCCATGGATGGATGCTGCGTGGAGCCGAGCGGTGGGTCCTCCGCACACAGCGACCGACGGTCTGCGGTCGCGGTGTATGAGCTGTCAGATGCCGCGCGCTGACCCGCGCGGCGCGCGTGCGCGCCGCATCAGCGCGTCTGCCATCACGTCACCGACGTCGCGTGACACGGCGGACTGCACCCGTGGAAAGGCACCCGCAAGCAACCTCGCGGTGGTAACGATCGCCCCCACACGTTGACATCTGTGTATGTAGGCTGCATGCTATGTGACGATCCTGACGGGGGCGATTATCCGCTCCCTGTCCAAAACGCAGGACCGGCAGCCGGCAGACCGCTGGCTGTCACAAGCAACGGAGGCTTTCAGCATATGGCCAGGACCAGACGAAGCAAGGGCGGTACCGCAAGGCGAGCCGTCAAAGCCACGGTTCGCCGAGCACGCGCCGCGGCACCGCGCAGCGGCGCCGGCGGAGATCTCCTCAAGGCGGTCCAGGGTCTCGTAAAGGCACTGCCCGTCAACGAGCTGGAGAAGCGACTCGCAGGCCTCGAGAAGTCGGTCGAGAAGATCGACAGCGAGTTGCGCAAGGCGATTGGACAAGTCGCATCGGCAGTGCGCGGTGGCACCGCAAAGCGTGCGCCGGCCAAGCGCGCCGCGAAGCGGCGTGTCGCCAAACGGGCACCGGCGGCCAAGCGTACCGTTGCCAAGCGGGCACCGGCGGCCAAGCGGACCGTTGCCAAGCGGGCACCGGCAGCCAAGCGCACCGTTGCCAAGCGGGCACCGGCAGCCAAGCGCACCGTTGCCAAGCGGGCACCGGCAGCCAAGCGCACCGTTGCCAAGCGGGCGCCGGCAGCCAAGCGCACGGTCGCCAAGCGGGCACCGGCAGCCAAGCGGGCACCGGCAGCCAAGCGCACGGTCGCCAAGCGCACTGTGAAGCGTGCGGTGAAGCGCGTCGCCCCGGTGGCGGCTCCCCCGGCACCGGCGGCACCGCCGGCACCCTGAGGGATCTGATCCCCGTATCTGAGGCCCCCGAGAGCGCAGCTCTCGGGGGCCTTCTCATACCCGCCGCTCCTGATACGCTCCATCAGTGCCCCTGGTCCTAATCAGCTTCCTGGATGGAGAGATCGTCCACGCCGAGGTCGGCGATCTCAGCTTCGACCGGCCGCTGGTCGAGGCCGAGGTCCGCGGCGCCGATCCGAACAACGAGCGAGCGCTCTTCCCGCTCACCGCGATCCGCGAGATCGTCGTTGGCCAGCCCGTGCCGGCACCCGAAGACCTCGCGGGCTGGGACCGGGCGGCCTTCCACTTCCTTGACGGACAGGTGCTGCGCGCCTCGGTTGCCCCCGATTCGCTCCTCGGGCGTTTCGGCGGCCTGTGGAGGGCGGTCGAGCCGGGGTCCCCGGAGATGCGGACCCTGGGCATCCCGTACTCCTCCCTCAAGGGCGTCTTCAAGCTGCGCCAGTGGGACAGCCGGCCCGTCGCGGCCCGCGCCGGCACGGACAACCACCTCAACCAGGTGGCGCGCATCCTGGCGGAGCGAGATGGGGGCGGGACGGCCTCGCCCCCCGCCCACCGGCACCCGCTGATCAGTCGGGTCAAGCCATGATCCGCCTCCGACGCGATCCTGCCGCAGCGGCGTAACCAGCCTGTCAGGGAGGCCGTGCTAGGGTGCGTGCCACCGTGAGCGGAGCCACGCCTGCGGACGACGAGCCAGGGGCCGAGACGACCCCGGCCCTTGCCGGCCGCTTCCTGACCAAGCGAACCCTGATCTCGATCGCTGCCGCGATCCTCATCGTGGGAGTGGTCGTGTGGCGGGCAAACATCCCCTGGGGGGAGGCCTGGGACAAGATACGTGCCGCCAATCTCTCCCTCTACCTCCTCGCCCTCGCCGTCTACTACCTCTCCTTCGTCGCTCGCGGGTTCCGCTGGCAGGTGCTCCTCGCCAACTCCGGGGAGGTGCGCAAGGCCCGCCGCCTGACTCCGCTCGTCCTGGCGTCGTTCTTCGTCAACTGCGTTGTCCCGGCCAAGATGGGGGACGTCTATCGCGCCTACCTCGGCCGGGTCCGGGAGCGCATCCCCGGCAGCAAGGCGTTCGGGACCGTGGTCAGCGAGCGCCTCCTCGACCTTTGCGTGGTGGTCTTCCTGCTCCTCGTGTCGGGTGCTTATGTCTTCCACAAACGGAACTCGGCTACCCTCATCCCGTACGTCGTCATCGGCGGACTCCTCTGCGCGTTCGGCATCGGGGTCATCGTGATCATGCGAGCCGGGCGGGGCACCCGCGTCCTTCGCCTGTTCCCGGACCCGATCTTTCGCCGCTACGAATCGTTCCGCAGTGGCGCGGTGACCTCGCTGGGCCGCTGGCCGACCCTGATCGGGCTGACCCTGGCCGTCTGGGCCTGCGAGTCGGGCCGGCTCGGGCTGGTCATCGCCGCCCTCGGGTTGAGCAGCCAGGTCGGGCCATCGCAGTTTGTCCTGGTGGCCCTGGTGGCTGCCCTCCTCACCACCGTCCCTTTCACCCCGGGTGGGGTGGGACTGGTCCAGGCCGGCGTGGCGACCTCCCTCGTCATCGTGGCCGGGCTCAGCAAGACCCTGGCGATCTCGATCGCCCTCCTGGACGGCAGCATCAGCTTCGGCAGCCTGCTGATCATCGGGTTCCTCGTCTTCGCGGCGGTCAACTTCCTGATGTCGCGCGAGGCGGCTGCGGCGGCCCGTGGGCAGGCGCGCGATCGAGGCTGCCAGGACGACAACCTCCCCGCGACCAGGTCGGCGGTGTGAGGGCGCTGGTCACCGGGGGGGCGGGTTTCATCGGCTCGCACCTCGCCGAGGCCCTGCTCGGGGCCGGTCACGAGGTCACGGTCATCGACGACCTCTCGCGGGGACGGCGCTCCCAGGTGCCGGTCGCCGCACGTTTCGTCCAGGCGGACGTGACCGGGGACCTGGGTGGCGTCCTCGGCGAGGTCCGGCCCGAGATCGTGTTCCACGAGGCGGCTCAGATCGATGTCCGGCGCTCGCTGTCAGACCCGCTGCTCGACACCAGGATCAATGTGCTGGGCACCGTCAACCTCCTCCAGGCGTGCGTTGGCGTAGGGGTGCGCCGCGTCGTCTTCGCGAGCAGCGGAGGCGCGATCTACGGCGACACCGAGGTGATCCCCACGCCGGAGAGCCACCCGCAGCGGCCGGCTTCCAATTACGGCGCCGCCAAGGCTGCGGCGGAGCTGTACGGCGGCGTCTGCAGCCACGTCTATGGCGTCGAGTTCGTCGCGCTGCGCTACAGCAACGTGTACGGACCGCGCCAGGACCCCCACTCCGAGGCGGGGGTGGTGGCCATCTTCACCGAGCGGCTGCTCAAGGGCGAGGTCCCGACCATCAACGGGGACGGCACCCAGACCCGGGACTATGTCTACGTCGCCGATGTGGTCGCGGCCAACCTGGCGGCGATCTCCGCGCCCGCCGCCGCTTACAACGTGGCCACGGGCACCGAATGCGATGTCAACGAGCTCCACCGGCGGCTGGCTCGCATCATCGGGATTTCGACCCCCGCGACCCACGGCCCGGCCAAGCCCGGGGAGCAGAGGCGCTCCTGCCTGGACACGTCTCTGGCGGCGTCACGCCTGGGCTGGCGCCCCACCTTCTCGCTGGACGCCGGCCTCGAAGCGACGGTCACCTACTTCCGGGATCGCGCTCAGGACTACTTGTAGCGGAAGGTGATCCGTCCCCGGCTCAGGTCGTAGGGGCTCAGCTCCACCCGAACCTGATCGCCGATCAGGATCCGGATGTAGAACTTGCGCATCTTGCCGGAGGTGTAGGCAAGGACGTCCTGGCCGGTCTTGAGGCGCACCTTGAACATGGCGTTGGGCAGAGGCTCGACCACGGTGGCATCCATCTCGATCGTCTCCTCCTTGACCTCGGGGGAGTTGGTGGTGTCAGTGGGGTCACGCCGCCGGACCGGGCTGCGCCGGCGGGTGACGCCTGGCCGAGGTGGACGTCGCGCCAAAGTGTCTCCTCGTATAGTGAACGGCACCGGTCGGCAGGACCGGCCCGATTGTCGAGCGTAGCACGGGCACCCCAGGCGGCAGGCCGCGTGGGCACACCCCACCGGGCAGGCCCGGCGGGGACCCCTCTCATTCTTACAGGGGCTCGCCGCTCCTCGGCGGCCCGGCTCAGCCGGGGTCGCCTCACCCCGCCATGGACAGAAAGACCCAACCGAAGGCACCAACCCGATGAACGAGTCGAACTTCCTGGAGACGCTGAAACGCCGCGTCCTCGTCTTCGACGGGGCGATCGGGACCAATCTCCAGGCCATGGACCCCACGCCCGCGCAGTTCGGCGGGGCGGCACTGGAGGGGTGGGTGGACGGCCTGGTGCTCCACAGCCCCGACCTGGTCGAGCGGATCCACCGTTCCTTCCTCGAGGTCGGCGCCGACGTCCTGGAGACGTGCACCTTCCAGGCGACCCCCTTTCGTCTGGCCGAATGGGGTGCCGGAGAGCGAGCGCGGGAGCTCAACGAGAAGGCGGCGCGCCTGGCTCGACGGCTCGCCGACGAGCACTCCACCGCCGATCAGCCCCGTTTCGTCGCCGGCAGCATGGGGCCCTCCGGCTTCCTGCCCGCGAGCAGCGACCCGAGCCTGGGACGGATCACCTTCGGCGAGCTGGTGGCGGCCTTCCGTGTGCAGGCCGAAGGCTTGCTCGACGGCGGCTCTGACCTGCTCATCATCGAGACGAGCCAGGACATCCTGGAGGTCAAGGCGGCGATCTTCGCGGCCCGCGAGGCCTTCGAGAGCACGGGGCGTCACGTCCCCATCCAGGCCCAGGTGACGCTCGACGTGTCGGGCCGGATGCTCCTCGGCACCGACATCGCCGCCGTGCTCGCCATCTTGGAGTCGCTCCGGGTGGACGTGGTCGGGCTCAATTGCTCGACCGGTCCCGAGCACATGCGCGAGCCGATCCGCTACCTGGCCGAGAACACCCGCCTGCCCGTCTCCTGCATCCCCAACGCCGGCCTCCCGATCAACGTCGGAGGCCGAGCCCACTATCCGATGCAGCCGGACCCCATGGCCGACCAGCTGGAGGAGTTTGTCCGGGACCTGGGGATCAACGTGGTGGGTGGTTGCTGCGGCACCACCCCGGCGCACATCGCCGCGCTCGTCCGCCGCGTGGGCGCAGCCGCACCGGTCCCGCGTGAGGTCCAGGAGCGCCCCCGTCTCGCCTCCAGCATCCGCGCCACCGACCTGGAGCAGGAACCGAAACCGCTGCTCATCGGGGAGCGGGTCAACGCTCAGGGATCACGGAAGATCAAGGAGCTGCTGCTTGCCGACGACTACGACGGCATCGTCCGGGTGGGTCTGGGCCAGGTCGAGGGTGGAGCCCACGCGCTCGATGTCTGCGTCGCCGTCACCGAGCGCAACGACGAGGGCGATCAGATGGCGGCCGCCGTCAAGGCTCTCCAGCAGGCGGTCGAGGCGCCGCTCGTCTTCGACTCCACCGATGCCCTGGTGATCCGGCGTGCCCTGGAGACCTATCCGGGCCGCGGCATCGTCAACTCGGTCAACCTGGAGAACGGACGCGCTCGCTGCGAAGCCGTCCTCCCCCTGGTCCGCGACCACGGCCAGTGTGTCATCGCCCTGACCATCGACGAGCAGGGGATGGCCAGGACCCGCGAGCGCAAGGTCGCGGTGGCACGCCGCATTCGCGACATCGCCTGCGATGAGTACGGGCTTGCCCCTGACCAGCTGCTCTTCGACGACCTCACCTTCACCCTGGCGACGGGAGACGCCGAGTGGATCGACTCCGCGGTGGAGACGATCGAGGGCATCCGCCTCATCAAGCGGGAGCTGCCCGGGGTGCTCACCTCGCTCGGGGTGAGCAACGTCTCTTTCGGTCTGACACCGCCGGCCCGCGCCGTGCTCAACAGCGTCTTCCTCTACCACTGCGTCGAGGCCGGCCTCGACGCGGCCATCATCAACCCGGCTCAGACCGTCCCCTACGCGGAGGTCAGCGCGGAGAGGCGCCAGCTCGCCGAGGACCTCATCTTCAACCAGCGGCCGGACGCGCTCACCCGCTACATCGACCACTTCTCGGGGGTGACCGAGCGGGTCGGGGCGGAGAAGGTCGATCCCTTCGCCGGGCTCGCCGCACCGGAGCGGATCCATGCCCAGATCCTCCACCGCCGCAAGGAGGGGATCGAGGCGCTGATCGACGAGGCGCTCCGTGATCGGAGCGCGATCGCCGTGCTCAACGAGATCCTCCTCCCGGCCATGAAGGACGTCGGCGACCGCTTCGGAGCGGGAGAGCTGATCCTCCCCTTTGTCCTGCAGAGCGCCGAGGTGATGAAGCGCGCCGTTGCCCATCTGGAGCAATATCTGGACCGGGTCGAGGGCTACACCAAGGGCCAGGTGGTCCTGGCCACGGTGTTCGGGGACGTCCACGACATCGGCAAGAACCTGGTCAAGACCATCCTCAGCAACAACGGGTACACGGTCCACGACCTGGGCAAGCAGGTGCCCCTGACGACCATCGTCGAGAAGGCCGTCGAGGTCGATGCGGACGTCATCGGACTGAGCGCTTTGCTGGTCAGCACCAGCAAGCAGATGCCGATGATGGTCGAGGAGCTGGACCGGCGCGGCCTCGCCTACCCCGTGATCATCGGCGGCGCCGCCATCAACCGCGGATTCGGCCGGCGCATCCTCTACCTCGACCCGGAGCGCGTCTACGAGCCTGGCGTCTTCTACTGCAAGGACGCCTTCGAGGGGCTGGAGACCTGCGATCAGCTGGTCGATCCGGAGCGCCGCGCGCCGCTGGTGGAGCGTGTCCGCACCGAGGCTCACGCCTTCCGCGAGCAGGAGCGGGCGAAGGCGGCGGCCAAGGCCGAGCTGCCCAAGGTCGTGGTCGCGGCGCGCAGCGACACGCGACCGGACGCCCCCATCCCCACGCCACCCTTCTGGGGCCCTCAGGTGGTGACCGGCATCTCTGCCCAGGCGGTGTATCCCCACATCGACCGCAACTCGCTCTTCAAGATGAGCTGGCAGTTCCGCGGCGTCCACGATCCCGACCGGTGGGACGAGCTGGTGCGCACCGAGCTGGAGCCCCGCCTCGAGAGGTCGATGCGCGAGGCGCAGCGGGAGGGCTGGCTCGACCTGCAGGCGGTCTACGGCTACTGGCCGGCGCTGGCCGCGGGCGACTCCGTGGTCGTCTTCGACCCCGAGGACCACGAGCGTGAGATCGCCCGGTTCAGCTTCCCGCGTCAGAGCGAGCAGCACCGCCTCTGCCTTGCCGACTACGTGAGGCCGCGGGAGCTGGCGGTCGGCGGCGAGCGTGACGTCATCGCCCTCCAGGTGGTGACCACCGGACCTCAGGCCAGCGAGGTCTCCAACCGGCTCCAGGTCAGCGGCGACTACGACGACATGCTCCGCATCCACGGCTTCGCCACCCAGATGGCCGAGGCCACCGCGGAGTACATCCACGCCCACATCCGCCGCGAGCTCGGGCTCGGCCCGGACCAGGGCCGCCGTTACTCGTGGGGGTACCCCGCCTGTCCCGACCTCCAGGACCACCAGGTCTTCTTCGGGATCGTCCCGGCCGAGCGGATCGGGGTCACCCTCACCGAGGGATTCCAGCTGGTGCCCGAGCAGTCGACAGCCGCGATCGTGCTCCACCACCCGCAGGCGCGGTACTTCGCCGTCTATGGCAGCCGCTTCGAGGACGGGGCTGGCCCGGGAGCGCCGGAGGCGGCGGCGTAGGCCGGCTGGGGCTCAGAGCACCCCGAGGAGGCTGTCCGCGGGTGCGATGTCCGTGGCCTGGCCGGTGGTGAGGTTGACCTCGGCCAGCGAGGTGGGTCCGGAGCCCCCGAGGATCTCGGCGACCGAGGTCGTGCCCACCAGCCTGAACCAGGCCAGCGAACCGTCGAAATCGTCGCCGGCGCTGTCGGGGATGAGCGTCGCCGGCGACGGGTTCGAGCCGCCCAGCGCCACCGAGAGGAGGGCCTCGCTCCAGCCGCTGCTGGCAGCGGCCGACGTGCAGTAGGTCAGGAAGGAGGAGCCACCCACGAAGGCGACCACCCCCGTCGTGTCCGAACCGGTGTCGATGGTGGTTGTCGAGCCGCCCGGCGGGGACACCAGGATCTTGGTATCCGTACCCACGCCGGTGAGGCAGGCGAGGGTGCCGTCCGCCGCCTCGTCCGCGAACCGTCCGCTGCTGCACAGCGGCGAGGAGAGCGCCCACGTCTGGGGATCCATGCGCACCACGGCCGAGAGCGAGTAGCCCTCGCTGATGAACGGTCCGGCGCCGCCGACCCCGGTGGGGTCCGCCCCCAGGAGCACGCCCGACGCGTCCCAGCGCAGGGCCTGATAGCCGCCGCCTGCCGTGTTGGAGCGGGTGAGTGTGGTGACCAGCGCTGGCGCGACCCCGGTTCCTCCGACGTAGATCTGCGATGTGGCCTCCTGATTCGTGCCATAGGAGTTGAGGGCGAAGACCCAGCACTGGCCGTTGGGGGACTCCGCGAGGCTGATGCTGTCGGCGCCGTTCCAGCCCCCGGTCGGGGTGATCGTCCCCAGATCCTGAGCCGCGCCGCTCTTGCCCAGGACTGTCAGCTTCCCGGAACTCTCGTCGTAGAGGTAGATGCCGGCCTGGCCGACACCCACGGGGACGGGCACCGTGACCGGGTAGGTGGCGGCCGCTGCAGTGTTGAGCACGGTTCCGCTGATGCTGAGCACCTCGACCTTGGATCCCTCGGTGACGCCGAAGCCCCAGGCCGCGGGAGTCCCACCCGTAGGAGCGGTGAGGCAGGCGGCGAGCGGATCGGTCGGCTGGCTGGCGGTCGGGGACGGCGACGCGGTCGCCGCCGGCGTTGCGGTGCTCGTTGGATGGCTCGTCGCGCTGCTGGTCGACGTCACCGAACCGCAAGCGGCCAGGACGAGGGCGAGAGCCAGGGCGGTGACCCCTCCACCCCCCCATCGCTGCGTGGCTGCCAGCTTCATGCGGACCTCTCTCTGCCTCGGTCGGCGCTGCCTACGCTGTCGTCATTCACGCAGCCGCGAACGCCAGCCCAGCTTACGCGCCGGGCAGCGGGTTCGCCGCCTGTGCGCTCTTCCTGGCGGTGGCGTCACCGCTCGCGGCCGGTCTGGCCGCGCTCCACGGCGGGGGCGACGTGCCCCGCCGCGGTGGAGAGGGCCCGATGGCCCTCCCCACCTGAGCCGGCACCGCTCACGCGGGGCCGGGTGGCGGTTGGCGGTTAGTAGAGAGCCTCGGCCGCGGCGGGCGTGACGTCACCCTCCGGCGGGTAGAGGTGGGAGGCGTACTCGTCCACCTGCGCTTCCGAGAGGCGGAAGTGCATCGCGGTGTAGTAGATGATCAGGCTGAAGACAGCGACGACCAGAAGATCCCACCAGAAGGGGATGGCGACGGCGCCCGGGATGTTGCCGGTGCCACCGACCATGAACTTTCCACCGTCGATGAGATTGCCGATGGCACCTCCGGTGCCGAACTGCCCGAAGAAGGAGATGAACCCCATTCCGATCAGGTACGGGAAGATCCACACCGCCGAGATCCAGTCGATCTTGGGCGCGTTGGGGTTGAGCTTGAAGGCTGCGGAGATGAGCATGAGGATGTAGCCGATGGCGACGGCCACCATCAGCGTGCTGTACGTCCCCCAACCTGCCCAGTAGACGATCAGGCTGGCGCAGACAAAGGCCAGCGGGCAGAGGACGGCTGCCAAGGGGAGCAGGTAGGGCCGGTGAAGATCCGGCTTTGAGTAGCGCAGCGCGCCGAGCGACAGTGGAGCCCCCGCGTACATCAGCACCGACGCGCCGGTGACGATGCCGATCAAGGCACTCCAGGCCGGGAACGGGAGCAGGAAGAGGGCGCCGACGATGGTCGCGATGATGATGCCGAAGACCGGCACCTTGTTGCGCTTGCTCGTCGTCTCGAAGACCTGGGGAACGAACCCGTTCTTGCTCAGCCCGAAGGAGAGGCGCGAGGTGGTGGTGTTGTAGATGAGGCCGGTACCACCGGGGGAGATCACCGCGTCGACGCGGAGGACCACGGCGAGCCAGCCCAGCCCCGCGATCGATGCCAGGGTGGCGTACGGGGATTCCGCCAGCGTCGGGTTGTTGGTGCCAAGAGTCGCCCAGGTGGAGGAGTGGGCGAGCGTCGCCGGGGCGAGCGCGCCGATGAAGGCGAACTGGACGAGGACGTAGATGAGGGCGCCGATGAGGGTCGCCCCGATGACCGCGCGGGGGATGTCCCGCCGGGGGTTGCTGCTCTCACCGCCGAGCTGCACCGCCTGCTCGAATCCGAGCAGGGAGAAGACGATGCCGCCGGCCGGGATGGCCGCCAGAATGACCTTCGGCGGGTTGGCCCCCTTGAGGAAGAACCCACCCAGGGCCGTGAAGTTGCCCATGTGGAAGTGGGTGGTCACGAGCACGACGATGGCCAGGATCGGGACAAAGACCTTCAGGCTCGTGATCCAGGTGTTGCTCCGCGACATCCACTTGATGCCCATCAGGTTGATGGCGGCGAAGACCACCAGAAGGGCGAGCGCCACCACGATCCCGGGACCCTGCAGGGTACCGGCACCCGTTGTGGGGTCGATCTTGAACCAGCCGGACGCCCACGAGACGGTCGAGAAGTACTGGACGGTGGCGAGGACCTCGACCGGCGCGACGGTGGCGGCCTGGAGGTAGGAGAACCAGCCGAACGAGGCTCCGGCCAGGCTCCCGAAGGCGTAGTGCGGGAAGCGGCTGGTCCCACCACTGACGTGGAAGATGCCGCCCAGCTCGGCGTGGATGAGGGCGAGGAGGATGACGATCGCCGAGGCGATGATCCAGGAGAAGACCACGGCGGGGCCCGCGAGCACGGTGGCGGTGAGCGCCCCGAACAGCCACCCGGAGCCGATGATCGATCCCTCCGAGGCCCACATCAGGCCCAGGAAGCCGACGTCGCGCTTCAATCCCTCGTCGACTGCGCCGCCCGGGGGACCTCCGGCTTGTGCGGCCACTGTCATGGCCGGCCCTCCCGGGCCGCACCGGCGTCGAGCACCGGCGTGGACAATCCGACGTCAACAGCTGTAGCCATGACTGTCTCCCTCGCGTGAGCCGGGAACTCCCATCCCCATGGCGGCCATCCCGGTTGCCGGGGTATGTTCCGCGTCTTAGCGGGTCTTGGCAAGCCCCAACTTGGCGTTACTGCGTCAGCATCGCCTGGATGCGGCCGCTCAGGTCCTTGATCTTGAAGGGCTTGGCGAGGGTTTGAACGTTCCCGAAGGCCTCCAGCTGGGCTGTGGTCGCCGGGTTGACCAGGGCGCTGACCACCAGGACCTTGGGGGTCTGGCCGTGGTCCGACCTGATCCTCTCCAGAACCTGGGTCCCGGTCAACTCGCCGGGGAGCATGAGATCGAGGAGGACGAGGTCGGGGTCGAAGTCGGCGACGGCGGCCAGCCCCTCGTCGCCGGTCTTGGCCACCCTGACCTCGTGGCCCTCCATGGTGCAGAGCAGCGACTCGATGTCGGCGAGGGCGTAGTAGTCCTCGATGATCAGCACCTTCCGGATCGGCACGGCGGGGGAGACTCGTGGGGCCACGGCGGAGCGAGCATAGCGCCCGGGACCCGGCGGCGACCGATCAGCCGGCCCGCCAAACCCTGACAGCAGTTGCGGAGGTCGCAGTCGGGGAGGGGCCTGCGGTCAGGAGGTGAAGGTGAAGCTGCCCAGGCCGAGGGCGGGGACGAGCAGGGCTCGCTCGCTCTCGTCCAGCTCGATCGACCTCTCCCGGCCCACGCCTCTCACATCCGAGAGGGCATCCACGATGCTCTGGGTGAAGCGGAGGTCGCGGACGGGGCGCCCCAGACGCCCTTTCTCGATCAGGAAAGTGCCGTCGCGGGTCATGCCGGTGATCATCGTGCGGAGCGGATGGACGTCGCGCACGTACCAGAGGCGGGTGACGTAGAGCCCGTGGTCGCAGGCCGCGATCAGGTCGTCGAGACTGCTCCCACCGGCCGTGACTACCAGGTGGCGAGCCCAGGGGCCGAAGGTGTTGGGCATGGGGAGGGCATGGCCGGTGGACGGGACGTCCTCCCGGAGCGCGGTGGCGCTGTCGTGCAGAAAGTTCCGGCAGACTCCCTCCTCGATGCAGCTGACGCCCCGGGTCGACACCCCCTCGTCGTCGAAGGGGAACGGCATCGCGTCGGGATGGCTGGCGTCGTCGGCGATGCTCACCAGCGCGCTCATCAGCCGCTCTCCGGGGCGCATGAAGCTCCGGTGCTCCTGGTGGGCCAGAGCACTGAAACCCAGATCGGACAGGTGCCCCACCAGATCGGCGACCGCATAGGGAGAGAGCACGACCGGGTGGATGCCCGGGTCGAGGGCGGTGGCCTGCTGGTTGCGGCCGCAGGTCTCGACTGCCTCCTGGGCCACCTGCTCCACATCGAGGCGGTCGATGTCGTGGTGGTGGCGGTCGGCGTAGCCCCAGCCGCTCTCCCCCCGGGCCACGCAGATGAGACTGGCCGAGGTGGTCGCGGCGTTGCGCCGTACCCCCTGACTGTTGGCAATGGCCGTCTGGGTCAGTGACGTCTGGAGCGCCCCGAAAGCCTCGAAGCCGGCCACGGCGCTGACGGCGGCGACGGTCCCCACCTGCCCCGCCCGCCATTCCGGAGTGCACTCGGCGGTGGCCGGTGAGTGGGCAACCGGGCCATCCGACCCGGCATCGGGACGCGGGAGTGGGGTGACATCGCCAGCGGGCACCAGCTCGCGAGCCGCCTCGGCCGCGGCGATCAGCCGCCCCTGCAGGTCATCGACCTCGCCGCGAATCTCGGCGACCCCGACCTGTTCGTCGCCCATGAGGCGGAGCCGAATCCGGCGCGAGCTCTCCGCCACGTTCTGATGGATCTGGTTGCGGGCAAATCGGGTGAGCGCCTCGTCGCGCTGGACCACGGTCACCTCTGCACCGTCTCGCCCCACCCGTTCCAGGATGGAGTCGGCGAGCGCCAGGAGATCGTCCGGAGAGGTGGGGCTCATCAGGATGCCGCCGTCACCGACACGCGGCGGAAGCGGCAGGGCGCGGCGCCATGGCCGACGTGGATGACCTGGCCCGGTTGTCCCTTGCCGCAGTTGACGACGCCCCAGGGCCTCCATTCGGAGGGGCCGGCGACGGCGTCGCAGGACCGCCAGAACTCCGGCGTCCGCCCTGCGTAAAGAGCGTTCTTGACCAGGTGCACGCGCTTGCCGTCCCGGATCTCCCATCCGTTCTGGGTCCCGAACTGGAAGTTGAGGCGGCGGTCGTCGATGCTCCAGGAGCGGTTCGTCTCCAGGTAGACGCCGTGCTCGGTGGTGGCGATCATCTCCTCCAGGCTGGAGTCGCCCGGCTCGAGGTTGACGTTGGTCATCCGGATCAGGGGGATGCGGTTCCAGGACTCGGCCCGCATGGCCCCGCTGCTCGTCCAGCCGTAGTCGGCCGCGGTCTCCCGCGACGACATGTATCCGAGGAAGACGCCGCGGTCGACCAGGACGGTCCGCTGGGCCGCCACCCCCTCGTCATCCCAGCCGTACGTGCCGAGCCCTCCGGGCGTGGTGGCGTCTGCGGTGATCGTCACCTGCTCGCTCCCGTAGCGGAAGCGGCCGAGCAGGTCGGGTGTGAGGAAGGAGGTCCCGGCATATGCGGCCTCGTCCCCCCGGACGCGGTCGAGCTCGGTGGGGTGCCCGCAGGACTCGTGGACCTGCAGAGCGGCCTGGGTGCCGTCGAGGATCAGTGTCATCCTGCCCGTCGGACAGGGTGGGGCGCTCAGCAGCGCCACCGCCTCCGCGGCGATCCGGGAGGCGTTGCCGGCGAGGTCCATGGCGGCGATTGCCTCGTATCCGGCGCAGAGCTGGTGGCGCCCAAAGCTGTTGGGGAAGCTGCGCGTCTGGACGTCGTCCGCGCTGGTGGCGGTGGCGTCCATGCCGCCCCCGGACTCGACGATGACCTGGTCGATGAGCGACCCCTCGCTGCTCGCGAAGAGCCGGTGCTCCCGGACGAACTCCAGCGACGCCTCGTGGGTGGTCACTCCGGGCACCGCAGCCATCGCCTCGTCCGCCCGGATCAGCAGGTCCATCTTCTCCTCGAGGCTGACCTCGAAGGGGTCCCGCTCCACCGGGGTCAGGTACTCGCCGGTCACGACGGGCGTGGGAGCGAGGCGGACCGCCTGGCGGCGGAGTCGGGACGAGGCGCGGGCGATCCGGCAGGCTAGCCGGGCGGCGTCGCCGAGACTCTCGGAATCGAGGCGGTCGACACTCGCGAATCCCCAGGCCCCGTCGACGAGCGCGCGGATGCCCATTCCCTCGTCCTCGAAGGAGGAGACCTCGGCGAAGCGACCGTCCTTGACCGTCATCGCCTGGATCCCACGCTGGACGACACGGCAGTCCGCGTAGGTCGCGCCGCTGGAGACGGCGACGTCGATGGCCAGCTCGGCGATCTCTTTCATCGCGGGCCGGGCCCGGCTGCGGCTGGGAAGATCCTCACGCATCGGTGACTCTAGGGGCTCGCGCGCCGGGAATCCCACGGCAGCGCTCCGATTGACGCGTTCTCGTGGCGCCAAGGGCGGCCGTATACTCGGGGCTGATCATCGACTCGGACCGGTGAGGTGGGAATGAAGCGTCCGCGGTTGACGCTGTCCCTATTCAATCCCCGACGGCGGCTGCGTGACCGGCTCCTGGCGGCCATGCTCGTGGTCGCCCTGGTGCCCGCCGGCGCCTTCTTCGTGCTCACGGCGGTCGATCTGCATGGCATCACGCAGGGCACCGTCACCAGCGCCGTGAACGGCCTCGCGAACCACGAGGTGACTGCGTTCCAGGCCGACCTCACCGGGACGGCGAGCACGATCAACGCCAACCTGCAAGCGCTGCAGGTCAAGGTGGTCAATCTCGCCACCGCGCTGGCTGCAGCCACCCCCAAGCCGCCGGCGCCGACCCCCACACCGGGAGCCTCGGCCAGTCCGGCGGCCACGGGCAGCCCCGCCTCCACCGGCAGCCCGGCGGCCACGGCGAGCCCGGCCGCCACCGCCAGCCCCGCGGCCACCAGCACGCCCGCCGCCAGCAGCCCTCTCGTGTACGCGGTGGTGGGAGACGGCGTCTACGAGGTCACGTCGGCCTCGTCCGCAGCCGCCGAGCTCCTCCTCGGGACGTGCTCGTGCAACGAGGGCGTGCAGGCCCGGGCGGAACCGCTCGCCAACCTCAGCGACTTCGCCGACAAGCAGCTGAACGGGGTCGCCGAGAAGGAGGGGACCTTCGTCGACGCGGTCTGGATCATGGACCAGACCGACAACGCCGTCTGGGTGAGCCCGTCCGTCAGCTCGGTGCCCCAGGTGGACGGGCTGGGTTCCAATCCCCAGGGCATCGGCACGGCCCTGCTCACGGCCCAGGCGAACTGGACGCGTCCGTACCGGAACCCGCTCCACGGCAACGACTGGGAGGCGACCGTCTACGCCCAGGACGGTCAGGGCCTGATGGTCGGGGCCGATGTGCCTCTCGCGCCTTACACCGGCCTGATCTCCCAGGCGCCGGACGAGACCGGCTCCTACCCGCTGCTGCTCAGCAACGACACCGACCAGGTGATCGCCGCCGGGGCGACAGGCAAGGACTTCAGCTCGCCTCTCCAGGTCGGCGAGGTGCTCCCCGCGCTCTCGGGCAAGGACGGCAAGGCGGTGCACGCCGATCTGCTGCAGGCGGAGAACGGAACGACGTTTCCTCCCGGCCACATCAAGGGGACGGTCGACGGGGTGGGGCGACTCTTCTTCGTCGCACCCATCACCGAGCCGGGGTGGATCCTCGTCGACTCCGCCCCCCAATCCGACTTCCAGCCCCCTGTCACAGCCCTCCAGCAGGCGATCAGCGGCAGGCTCAACGGCATCGTCTCTGGCGCCATCTGGATCGTGGTCCTGCTGCTGCTGGTGGCATTCGCCCTGGCCACGGTGCTCTCCCGGTTCGTGGTCGCCCCGGTCCGGGCCCTGACGGCCTCGGCGGAGCGCCTCGCCAAGGGGCTCACCGAAGAGAGCGTGCCGCCTCAGGGGAGGGACGAGGTCGGCGATCTGGCGGACTCCCTGGAGCGAATGCGCCGGGAGATCAACGCCTCCCGGGACGTGATCCTCGCCGCCAGCCGGGAGCTGGAGCAGAAGGTGGCGATCCGCACCGCAGAGCTGAGCGTCCGCAACGAGGAGCTGCTCGCCCTCAACGAGCTGGCCGGCTCGCTGACCCGCTCCCTGGACCCCGCCGCGATACTGGCCGGGGCGCTCGACGCCGTCCGCGCGGTGCTCCCGACCGTGGCGGGCCGTGGCTTCCGGATCGGCCGGGATGGCCTGATGGCGAGCCCGGCCGCCGGGGATGACGGCAGTCCCCAGCTGGAGGCGGTCGCGGTCGCCGCGATCACCGGCAACCAGCTGGTCACCCGAGCGGACGGGGATGGGGTCCTGATCGGGCTTCCCATGGGGACGGGTGCCGGCCCCCTCGGGGCCCTCGGGCTCCGCGCGACCGTGGCGCCTGGGGCCGAGATGACGGCGCTGCTGATGGCCATCGGCAACCAGGTCGGGCTGGCCCTCAGCACCGCCCGCCTCTCGGACGAGGGCCGGGAGATGGCCGTCCTGGAGGAGCGGGCCCGGCTCGCCCGGGAGATCCACGACACGCTCGCCCAGCAGCTCACCGCGATCGTGATCCAGCTCGAGGCGGCTCAGGCCTTGGTGAGTCGCGATCCCGATCGGTCCCTACCGGCCCTGGCGTCGGCCCAGGAGCTGGCACGCTCGGCCCTGGCGGAGGCGCGGCGCTCGGTCTGGGACCTCCGTCCCGCCCCGCTCAGCTCGACCGGACTGGTCGCCGCCGCCGAGAACGAGGTGGAGCGGTTCCGGCACCGCACGGGGATCGCGGCGAAGCTACGGGCGGAGCACATGGCGCCCCCGCCCGCGCTCCGACCGCAGTCGGAGGTCACACTCCTCCGCATCACCCAGCAAGCGCTCGCCAACATCGCCGCCCACAGCGGGGCCACCCGGGTCACCGTGCGCCTGCGCAACCTCGGCGACCACGTCGAGCTGACGGTGAGGGACAACGGCCACGGCTTTGACACCTCCGCCCTGCCGCTCGGCTCCTTCGGCATCGTCGGCATGGCCGAGAGAGCCCGCATCGCGGGGGGGAGCTTCCAGGTGGAGAGCGTCCCCGGACGGGGCACGACCATCACCGTGGACCTGCCGGTGGCCGCGGAGGCCGGAACGGGTGGCGTGACGTCCCAGACGGCGGTGCCGGTGTGATCCGGGTCCTCGTCGCCGACGATCACCCGGTGGTCCTTCACGGCCTCTGCACCATGCTGGAGGTCGAGGACGACATCCGGGTGGTGGCGCGGGCGACTGACGGCGCGGAGGCGATCGAGCGAGCCCGCGAGACCCACCCCGACATCATCCTGATGGACGTTCAGATGCCCAATGTCGACGGCATCGAAGCCATCCGCCGGATCCGTGCCGAAGACCCCGAGGCCAAGGTCATCGTGCTCACCACCTACCGCAACGAGGACTACATCTTCCCCTCACTGCAGGCCGGAGCCCGCGGTTACCTGCTCAAGGACGCAAGCCTCGAGGAGCTGGCGAACGCCATCCGTGCCGTCGCCGCCGGGGAATCGCTGCTCGACCCGGCGCTCATGTCCCACAGCCCGCCCGAATACAGCCTCACCAGCCGCGAGCTGGACGTGCTGCGGCTGATGGCGGAACACTGCAACAACGCCCAGATCGGAAAGCGCCTCTTCGTCAGTGAGAACACGGTCAAGACCCACGTGAGCAACATCTTCGCCAAGCTCGGATGCGGCGACCGCGCCGCCGCCGTGCTGATCGCCTGGAAGGCGCACCTGATCTGATCCCGGGACCGACCGGGTTCACGCGGTGCAGCGCACCGTGTGGGGGGCGGTGGCGCTCTCGGGCACCGCCGGGGAGGGCAGCGGCGAGGAGGCGGGCGGGGGCCACGAACCGACCGCCTGAGCGATCAGCTCGGCCATGGCCTCGGCCCCGATGGGCCCGGGGTGGATGCCGTCGCCCGAGAGGTCTCCCCACATGAAGTACTCCGGGTGCGCCACGCTCGCCGCGTACCAGTCCACGACGACGGTGTCGGGAACGGCGGCGGCGACCTGCAGCAGCTGCTGATTGATGATCGCGGGCCAATCGGGATGGGCGGGATCGTTGCCCGCATTGACCAGCACCACCTCCTGGAGCTGCAGGGAGCGGAGCAGCGCGGCCACCTGGTCGGAATCCCACCCCGGACCGTTGGTGCCGAGCTCGATGACGAGGCGCGGGTTCAGCTCGCCGGCCGCGTTCAGCTGCGCCAGGACCGCGGGGAGCGCCGACATCTGGCGGGACACCGCTCCAGTGATGTAGGCGTTGGGCAGCAGGGCGTGGAGCTCGGGAGCGACGTCGATCATGATCGAGTCGCCCACCACCGTCACCGCCAGCGAACTCGGCGGGGGAGGTGAGGCCGGCGCCGACGGGGCGGGAGCCACGACCGGCGAGGCGGGCGGCGACCCGCACCAGTTATGGGGGAGACCGACGAGGGCGGGAGCCGGAGCGCTGGTCGGGCTCGGTGCCTCCACCAGGCTCGCGGGCAGCGCCATGAGGCTCGCCGTGGGAGCGGCGGACACCACCCCGGACAGCCCGAGACCGGAGGCCCCGAGCAGCAACCCAGCCGCGCCGACTCCGGCCCAGAGGCCCATGGGGACGCCCCTCACCGACCAGCGTGGAGCGGTGAGGCCGGCGAAGACCCCCCGGAACCCGTGCCTGCGGATCGGTTCCTCGACGAAGCGCCAGGAGAGCGCCGCCACGGCCACGGTCGCTCCCACCTGGGCCAGGGTCAGCAGCGGGCTGGGGGCGCCGATGACCGGAGAGGTGAGCACGATGATCGGGTAATGCCAGAGGTAGATTCCGTAGGACCGCACCCCGATCCAGCGCAGCGGCGGGACACCGAGGATCCGGCCGAGGAGCGTCGACGGGTGGGCGAGCACCGCGACCACCGCAACGGTCGCGAGCGAGAGGATCACCATCCCGCCGCGGTAGAGGAATGCCTCGTATTCGTTGGTGTCGATCAACATGACGACGATCACGGCAATCCCGACCGCGCCCACGGCGTCGAGTCCGCGTCGCCGGAGCGCCGAGATCGATCCGCTGAGCCGGCGGCTCGGCCAGACGAAGGCCAGGGAAGCGCCCACGAGAAGCTGGAACGCTCGGGTGTCGGTGCCCTCGTAGACGCGGGTGGGATCGCCGCCCGGCTGGAAGATGGCGGCCATCGCCCAGGCGGAGGCGATGGCGCCCGCCATCACCAGGCCTATCAACAGCCAGCGCCGATGCACGAATCGGATGGCGAGGAGGAGGAGCAGCGGCCAGACCAGGTAGAACTGCTCCTCGACCGCCAGCGACCAGAGATGACCGAGTGGCGACGGCGGTCCGAAGCTCGCGAAGTACGAGACGTGCTGGAACGCGTACCACCAGTTGCTGAAGTAGAGGAGGGCGGCGAGCAGGGCGCCGCGGATCCCTGCCAGCTGTGAGGGGTCGAGGAAGACGATCCAGAGGGTGACCACCACGAGCATCACCCAGAGTGCGGGGAACAGGCGCCGGGCCCGGCGCAGCCAGAAGCGACCGAGGGCGAGGGCGCCCTCCCTCTCGCGCTCGGCCAGCAGCAGGTCGGTGATGAGGTAGCCGGAGAGGACGAAGAAGACGCCGACCCCGAGCAACCCTCCCGATGCCCAGCCGATGTTCAGGTGATAGAGCACGACGGCGAGCACGGCGACGGCCCGGAGGCCGTCGAGGCCCGCCATGTAGCGTCCTTCTCCCCCCGCGGGCCGTGGCATGGACAACCAGTCCTGAATCCGGAATGATCCCCGCGGCCGGGGTTCGGGGCCTCCCGCCCCGGCGGCGACGCCATCCTACCCCTGGCGTGCCGGACAGCACATGACGAGGTGCTGACGACTAGAAGATGACGGTTGCGAACTCCCCGACCTGACGGAAGCCGATGCGGCGATAGAGCCTCATGGCCGCTTCGTTGTAGGAGTTCAGGTAGAGGGAGCAGACCGGCACCTCGGCGAGCAGCTCGGCACAGACGGCGGCCAGAGCGGCGGTGGCGACCCCCCGGCGGCGGAGCTCAGGCCGGGTCCAGACCCCCTGGAGCTGGACCACCTCCGGGGTCCAGGCGGAGAGCTCGACCTTGAAGGCGATCTCGCCGTCCTCGATGAGCAGGTAGGACCAACCCCGATCGATCAGGGTCGCCATCCGATGCCGCCATCCGACCGGGTCGAACGCCAGCGGGTCGATCCCCATCTCCTCCCGGTGCATCGCGGCGGCCGCCACGGTCAGCCGGTCGAGATCGTCGCGACGGCCGCGACGGATGGGCACGCTCCGGCTCGGTATCGACCCGTCGAGGACCATCACCGGTTGGGGATCCCGGACCTCGACCGCTCGCAGCCAGGGGGCGATCGCCGCGGTCAGATCCCGGACCGCCGGGGCCGGCCCGATGATGAGGCGCGGGAGGTGCTGCCGGAGGACCCCGGCGAAAGCCGGGATGTCGCGGGGATCGGGAATCCACGGGACCACCACGGAGCCGGTCATCAGCACGGCCCGGAGCTGGCCGTTCGACCCCAGTCCCCACCAGCCGTCGAGGGACGCACCCAACCTCAGCTCGCTCTTCAGGAAGACGTTCGCCACCCGGTCCTGGTCGAGCAGTGCCGCGAGCGGGACGCGCAGATCCGCCCCGAGCCGGTAGGGGTCGGCCTGCCGGACGGCGGCGGTCTGCTTCCTGCCCCGAATTGTGAGCCGCATGGGCCAGAATCCCCGCATGCTGATCCTGATGAGCCGCCAGGCCACCCGCGACGAGGTGGAGAGCGTCATCCGCCACGTTCGGGAGCGAGGGTACCGCCCCATCGAGCTGCCCGGCACGGATCGGCTGGCGATCGGGGTCCTGGGCAGCAACCCCGGACAGATCCGGGACGCCGTGGTGACCCTTCCCGGGGTCCTGGCCGCCGTTCCGGTGAGCAAGCCGTACAAGCAGGTCGGGCGGGAATGGCACCCCGAGCCGACCGTGGTCGACGTCGGAGGAGTGCGGATTGGGGAGGGCGCTCCGTTGGCGGTGGCGGGCGGACCCTGCGCCGTGGAGTCCCGGGACCAGCTCCTGGAGACGGCCCGCGCCGTCAAGGCGGCGGGAGCCTCGCTGCTCCGAGGCGGCGCGTACAAGCCGCGCACCTCCCCGTATTCTTTCAGCGGTCTCGGAGCGGCCGGCCTGGAGTACCTCGCCGAGGCGAGGGCGGAGACCGGCCTCCCGATCGTGACCGAGGTGTTGAGCCCCGGCGACGTGGAGCAGGTGGCGGCGGTCGCCGACATGCTCCAGGTGGGCACGCGCAACGCCCAGAACTTTGCCTTGCTGGAGGCGGTCGGTGGCGCCGGCAAACCGGTCCTGCTGAAGCGGGGGCTCTCCAACACCATCGAGGAATGGCTGCTCAGCGCCGAGCACGTGGTGAGCCACGGCAACCCGAACGTGGTGCTCTGCGAGCGCGGCATCCGCACCTTCGAGACGGCGACCAGGAACACCCTCGATCTGAGCGCGGTGCCTCTGATCCGCTCGCTCTCCCACCTCCCCATCGTGGTCGACCCCTCCCACGCCACCGGGCATCGGGACCTGGTCCGGCCCATGGCGCTCGCCGCCGTGGCCGCGGGTGCCGACGGCCTCCTGGTGGAGGTGCACCCCAACCCGGACGAGGCCCTCTCGGACGGACCCCAGTCGCTGACCCTCGCCCAGTTCTCCTCCCTCATGGACGACGTGCGCCATCTCGGCGCCGCACTCAGCAACGTGGCGGGGCGGGCGTAGGATGGGGATCATGCGATCGCGGGACGGAACGCGGTGATGCCGCTGTTCCGTCGCGGTGACCACGGGACCGACCCGCCCGCCCGAGCGGCTCCCTCCGAGCCACTGCCATCGCCATTCACCATGCCCCCCGCCGCTCCCCCGCTCCACGGGGTCGGCGTCCCGCCGGCTGCGGCCGGGATGACGCCCCCGGGGCCACCCTTCGCGCCGCTGTCGGCGGTGCCGTCCCCCTCGCCGGCGATCGCCCGTTTTCCGGCCACGGACGGGGATCTCCCCTGCCGCGCCCGGGGCTGCCTCAACCACAACGGAGTGCTCTGCCACTACGTCGACAGGAGGGGCCGGCGCTGCGAGACCGCCTGGTGTCCCAATCACTGGGCGACCGTGGGCGGGATCGTCTACTGCCGGCGGCACGCCGGGACGATCGCCGCCATCGGCTACTTCGATCATCCCTCGGGCATGCCCGATGTCGACAACCGGGCCCCCTCCCTGGTCAACTGGGTGGCGCGCGATCTCGATGCCTTCGTCGCCGCAACGCTGGTGCAGAGCGCCACGCAGGGGGAGACCTTCGTCCGGGAGCCGGTGGTCTCCACCCATGCGGATCGCTCCGGGGGCCGGCGTTACGAGCGCGGCTGGAAGCTGGTCGACCACACCGGACTGCGCCTCGTGGTCGCGGTCTTCGTCTCCGAGGATGAGGAGACGACCATCCGGGTCCGCGTCGGCTCGGGGGTGATCGCCGAGGGCGTCCCACCGTGGATCGAGCGTCACCGCCGGGGCATCGAGGTCACGGAGGAGACGGACCGGAACCAGCGGGGCCTCTTCTACGCCTTCTTCCAGAAGCACATCGTGGCCGCGGTCCGGGCCAACCGGGCCATCGACCAGACCCTTCAGCAGCGCTGACGCCGCCACTGCGGCTGGTCCGGGCTGAGGGCCCGGGGGACGCAGCCCGGGGCACGGCGTCAGGGGGCGGGCTGGACCGCCGAGGCTGCGCCGACGAGGTCCAGCAGCTGGACGAGCAGCGCCACCCCGTCCTGGGCTCCCCCGGCCCCGGCCGCGACGAGCCGATCGGCCAGCTGGTCGGCGACCCGCAGCGCCCCCGGGACATCCAGGTCGTCGTCGATCCGCTCCAGGAACCTGGTCCGCCAGCTGTCGGCTTCCGCGCTCTCCAGGGCCGGGCGGGCGCGAGCAGCGGCGGCATAGCGCCGCCTGCGGGCCTCCGCCGCGTCCAGTTCGGCGTCGGTGTACTCCCAGGCCGTGCGATGGTGGTGGCCCGCGAGGAGCAGCCGGACCGTCCCCGCCGGGACCCTCTCCAGCAGCTGGCGCACAAAGACGAGGTTGCCCAGCGACTTGCTCATCTTCTCGCCCTGGTACCCGACCATCGCGACGTGGACCCAGAGGCGCGCGTAGGGGGAGATGCCGACTCCGGCGGCCTGGGCGATCTCGGACTCGTGGTGGGGGAAGATGAGGTCGTCACCCCCTCCGTGGACGTCGATGGGAGTGCCCAGCTCGGCGGTCGAGAGCACCGAGCACTCGATGTGCCACCCGGGCCGCCCGGATCCCCAGGGCGACGCCCAGCTCGGCTCACCGCTCCGCGACGGCTGCCAGAGGACGAAGTCGAGCGGAGCCCGCTTGCGGGGGTCGTCCGGGTCGGCGCCTCGCTCCCGCGAGAGGCGCAGCATCTCCTCGACGCCGAGCCCCGAGAGGCGCCCGTACGCGGGCAGCTTGGCGACCTCGAAGTAGACCCAGCCGTCGACCGCGTAGGCCAGCCCGGCTTTCGCGATTCGCGAGATCCAGTCAACCATGGCTGGAACATGCTGGCTGGCGCGGGGCGCCGCATCCACCGCGAGGATGTCGATGGCGCCCATATCGCGGTCGAAGTCGCGGACCACCTGGTCGGCAAGCTCCCGCCAGCCGATGCCGCGGGCCGCCGACACCCGCATCATGTCGTCGTCGACATCGGTGACGTTGCGGACGCTGCGCACCGGGCGGCCGAGACTGCGAAGCCGCCGGGTCAGCACGTCGAAGGTGTGGTAGGTGAAGGCGTGGCCGAGGTGGCCGCCGTCATAGGGGGTGATGCCGCAAACGTAGAGACGGACCGCCTGTTCGCCGGCATCGAGCGGCTGGAGCGACCGGCTGGCGGTATCGAAGAGGCGGATCACGGATGCAGCATAGCCGCCGATCGGCGCCGCCCCGACCGGCTGCCGGCGGGTTCCCACTGGTATTCGCTCCCCGTACCAGCGTGGGCCTCCGCTCGGGGTGAAGAGCCTGAGGCTCTTCTCGCCTCGCTCCGTTCCCACTGGTACACTCCGGGACTCTGCGGCCCCGTGGTGTAGCCTGGCCTAACACGCCACCCTGTCAAGGTGGAGATCGTCGGTTCGAATCCGATCGGGGTCGCCAAGCCGGGACCGCCGCGGGGAGTCCCGCAGCGGCAGGGACGGAGCGCCGCCCGCCTCCTCACCGGGGAGGGGCGATCAGCGCCAGCACCCATTCGACCAGGTCGTCGAGCACCTGGTCTCGCTCGGGCTCGTTGAAGATCTCGTGATAGAGACCAGGGTAGATGCGGATGGTCCGGTCGGGGCTCCCGACCCGGTCGTGCACGTAGGCGGCGGCGGAGGGGTCGACCAGGGCGTCGTCGCTCCCCTGCATCACCAGCACCGGCATCGTCAGCCGGGGGAGCCCCGCGGCCACCTGGTCGATGGCCCGCAGCATCTCGGCGCCGAGACGAGCGCGCAACCTTCGTGGATGGACCAGGGGGTCGGCCATGTAAGCGGCGACCACCTGCGGGTCACGGGAGATCCTCTCCAACGGAAGCTTGACGACGCCCATCTCGGGGGCGACCCTGGCCAGCAGCCGACCGATCGCGATGGCCGGTGCCGACATCCCGGTGGAGACCACGGCGGGGGCGGAGAGCACCAGACCGCGCAGCTCCTCGGGATGGCGGAGTGCGTACACCGCGGCGATCAACCCTCCCATGCTGTGGCCGAGGAGGATGGTGGGGGCGTCTCCCAGCTCAGCGGCGGTGTCCAGCAGGACCTGGTGGAGGTCCGCGACGTAGGCGTCGAACCGAGCAACGCTCACCGGCCGCCCCTCGGAGCGCCCATGGCCCCGGTGGTCGGGGACGACCACCGCCAGCCCCACTCCGGTCAGGCGCTCGGCCACGTGGCGGTACCGTCCCCCGTGCTCGGCATAGCCATGGCAGATCACCACCCGAGCCCCCGACGCGCCGTCATCGGGTGACCAGAGCCGCCAGAAGAGACCAGTGCCGCCACCTCCAAGGGAGTGGCGCTCGCCCTCGCGCACCCGCGGACTCTAAACCGGGCCCACGCCGGGTCGGGCGGGAAGGCTCAGCTGGCCAGGGCGCGGAGCATCTCGTCCCGCAGAGCTCCGAGCGAGATCGGCTTGGTGAGCAGCCCGCGGGCACCCACGGCGGCAGCCCGGAGGGGGTCCTCGTCGGAGTCCCGCCCCGTCACCATGAGCACCCGGATTCCGGGGGAGGTGGCGAGCAGGCGATGGCAGACCTCGAGGCCGTCCATGCCCGGCATGTTGATGTCGAGGAGCACGAGGTCGAAGTGGACCTGCTGCGCCGCGAACAGCGCCTCCTCCGCGCTGTGGGCGGGATGGGCCCGGAACCCCTGCATCTCCATGTAGGTGGCGACGGTGCTGGCCAGCCGGACGTTGTCGTCCACGATCAGCACGGCCGGCGCCGCCGGCCCCCGCTCCGCCTCGGCCAGAGTGGCCGGATCGGAGAGGACGGGGCCCTCGGGGGCGGTGGCGGCGACGTCGGAGGCTGGGGAGGGGATCTCCGTCTCCATGGGGATGGCCACCGGCTCTGCGGGTGCCTGCGCGGGGGCCCGCTCCGGCGCCGATGCGGCCTGCGGAAGTCCGGCGGGCTCGGGTGCCCGGCCGGGATCGACCAGCCTGAGGCCGGCCACGTGCGAGAGATCAAGCATGGTCATGACTGGTCTGGAGCGTTTCCTGCGCTCGCACACACGCTACAGGGTCAGATCGGCTGCACGAGCCAGCGTCTGAGGGAATTCAGCGGACCGTTCCCCAGACGTTTCCTGCCGTCGCAGCCGGTCAGAGCGGGGTACCCAGACCGCATCATCGACGCGGATGGCGGGGTGCCCGGGCCCCGGCCGCGCTCGGCGCGCCTCTCCCCGTACCATCCCAGGAATGCCGCAGAGCCTCCCCGACACCGAGGGCATCGAGCGGGTGCTGATCGTGGTGGCCCATCCCGATGACTGCGACTTCGGCTGCGCCGCCACCACCGCCCGCTGGACCGATGCGGGTGTCGAGGTGAGCTACTGCATCGTCACCGACGGCCAGGCGGGCGGCTCGGACCGCTCGATCGGACGCCAGCGCATGGGCCAGATCCGGCGTGTCGAGCAGACTGCCGCCGCCAAGGTGGTCGGGGTGACCGACCTCACCTTCCTGGGGTATCCGGACGGCGAGCTGACCGTGACCCACGAGCTGCGCCGCGACATCAGCCGCGTCATCCGCCAGAAGCGTCCCGACCGCGTGGTGGCCCAGTCCCCGGAGCGCAACTGGAGCCGGCTGTTCGCCTCCCACCCCGATCACCTCGCCACGGCTGAGGCGGCCATCTGCGCCGTCTACCCCGATTCCCGCAACCCCTTCGCCCACCTGGAGTTGCTCGAGCACGAGGGGCTGGAGCCGCACACCGTCCGGGAGCTCTGGATCATGGGCAGCCCGGAGCGGGTCAATGTGTGGACGGACGTCACCGCGACCGCCGACCGCAAGCTGGAGGCCCTGCGCTGCCACCGGTCCCAGTACCAGGAGTGGGAGCCCCTGGAGCAGCGGGTGCGAGCCTGGCTGCGCAGCGCCGCCGAGGGTGCCGGTCTGGGTGACGGCGCGTCGGCAGAGGGCTTCTACCGGGTCGGTACCGGCTGACCCGACCGGGGCCGGCCTGCTCAGGTGCTGGCGAGCAGGTCCACGGCGCGCACCCCACGCCACGCCGGATGGCGCATGCTCGCCGCCAGGTCGATCTCGTAGTGGTTGTTGCGGCCCACCCGGTTGCGACGGACCAATCCCGCCTCCTCGAGGTCCCCCACGATCCGGTAGCAGGCACGCTCCGTGATGCCGACGCTCTGCGCGATGTCACGCATCCGCATGTGGGGATCGCGCGCGAGGCAGACGAGGACGTGGCCGTGGTTGGACAGCAGCGTCCACTGGCGGCGCAAGACGGGGGCGTGGTCCGGTGAGGACTGCGGGGTGGGGCTCATGGGGCTCTTTTGACCGCGCGGCTCGTGTTCGGCGTCCGCGACGCGGAGCCCACGGTTCACCGAAAAGCATAACAACGAGATGGCGCATGCGCGAGATGCGATTCGCCGCCCCAGATCTTGGCCCGGCCCCGCTCGGTCAGCCCCGGTACACCGCCAGGTGCCAGAGGCAGGCGGTGGGCCCTGACACGCTCAGACGGTAGGTCCCGGGACCTACCGCGGACCCGGCGGGCCCGCCGCCGGTGATGTCGGCGCTGTCGGCGCGGCCCTCGGCGATCACCTCCGGGCCGGACCCCGGCTGGGCACTGGTCTGGGTGACGGTCAGCGTCACTCCGGTGGTCGCAGCCGCAGTCCCGGCGGGACAGCTGTACGAGAGCGCCACCAGCCAGGCGTCGCCAACCGTGAACCCGCCGGCGGGCGGGAGCAGTTCGGCTCCACATCCGAGCCAGTCGAGGGCCACGACCATGGTGTAGCCGGAGGGGGGCGCGTGGAGGGGGTCCAGGGGCTGCTGGCCAGCGGCCAGCGGCGCGCAGGCCATCACGGACGGGGTGGGCGTGGCGACCGGGGTGGCCGGCGGCGAGGAGGCGCTCGACGGTTGCGGCTGCGCAGTGGGCGACGGCTGTGCAGCGGAGCCGGAGGCGGCGGTGACCGGGGGGTTGCGGGTGAGGAAGCCCGCGACCCAATGAGCGGTCGGGAGGCCGATGCCCGCCCCCAGGATCAATCCCGCGGTGAGAGAGATGACCGGGGCGAGCCGTCGGGTGGTCCGCTGCAGACGTTCCATCGCCTATGCGAAGACCGACCAGAAGACGACGCCGAGGGCAAAGCTGATGGCGGCGCCGATCACCACGCCGAGGGCCAGCATCAGGAGTGGCGGCATCCCGGTGAAGAGGTTGGCCGCCGGAAGCCGTGGGGGGGCATCCTCCGACGCCGCGTCGCCGCCCGGCGCCCCCGGGGTGGTCCCGACCAACGCGTCTCTCCTTGCTCAACCGCCGCCTCGCGCACGCCGCTGCCGGCTCACCACGCCACCTGCGGCGGACCTGAGGCCCGGCGGGCAGGCCGGGCATCAAGTGTGCATCAAGGCCGGCTTGCCAGGCAAATAGTTAGCCTATATAATTGTCTGGGATGCCCGCAGTGCTCAGCCCCCAGCCCGCCAAACCGACGACCGCCAAGGAGATGGAGCTCGCCAACCAGCTGCGTCCCCTCCTCCTCCATCTCGCCCGTCACCTCCGCCGCCTGGTCGAGGGGACCGCCCTGACCGGGGGGCAGGTGGAGATCCTCTCCCTGATCAGCCGCAAGCCGGGGGTCGGGATCAACGAGCTGGCCGGCCGGGAGGGCATCTCCGCCCCCTCGATGTCGAACGCGGTGGACAAGCTCGAGGCGGCCGGGCTGGTGGCACGGGCACGGGGGATCGCGGGTGATCGGCGGCGGGTCGACATCGCCGTCACCCCTGAGGGGACACGGCTGCTGCGCGCTGCGCGCAACAGCCGCACCGCCTGGCTCGCCGAGCAGCTCCAGCGCCTGACCCCCGACCAGCTGGCCGCCCTGGAGGCTGCCCTGGACCCGCTCACCGCGCTCGTGGAGGGCAGTGTCCCCCGATGAGCGTCACCAGCGCCTCAGCGCGGACCTTCCGCAGCCTCCAGCGCCACCGCAACTACCGGCTCTTCTTCGCGGGACAGGCGGTGTCCATCTCCGGAACCTGGGTGCAGAACATCGCCCAGGCGTGGCTGATCGTCGAGCTGACCCACTCCCCGACCGGATCGCCACTCGCCCTCGGGGCGCTCGCCGCCTTCCAGTTCCTGCCGTACACCGTCTTTGGCCTGCTGGGCGGCCCGCTGGTGGACCGCTTCGACAAGCGCACCACGATCATCGCCACCCAGACCACCCTGATGCTGACGGCCGCCGTCCTGGCCCTCCTGGCCCTCACCGGGCAGGCCACGGTGTGGGAGGTCTTTCTCCTGGCCGCGGTGGGTGGTGCGGTGCAGGTCGTGGACATGCCGGCCCGCCAGGCCTTCGTCTTCGAGATGGTGGGCCGGAGGGAGCTGCCCAACGCGGTGTCGCTGAACGCCTCGCTCTTCAACCTGGCACGGGCGGCGGGGCCCGCCGTGGCAGGGGTCCTCATCGCCACCGTGGGCGTGACCATCTGCTTCGCCGTCAACGCGGCCAGCTTCCTGGCGGTCATCGGGAGCCTGCTGCTGATGCGCACCGCCGAGCTGTACAAGGGGGAGCGCGACGACGAGCGGCAGGGGGTTCTCCACAGCCTCGGCGAGGGCGTGGTCTGGGTGGTGCACACCCGCGCCGCCTGGCTGACCTGCGGGCTGATGCTCGTCGTCTCCACATTCGGGATCAACTTCAGCGTCCTGCTCCCGGTGATGGCGACGGTGACGCTCCGGTCGGGACCGGTCGTCTTCGGCATCCTCACCGCCTGCTTCGGCGTCGGGGCCCTGATGGGCGCGCTCTTCACCGCGGCGGTGGGCCGGCCCAGCTGGTCGATCCTGCTCGGAGGGGGCGCCGCCTTCTCCGCGCTGCTGATGGTCCTGGCTCCGCTCCACTGGGTGATCGCCTGCGGCGCGATGCTGGTGGTCACCGGCGTCGCCTTCACCACCTACACGTCGATGAGCAACGCCACGGTGCAGCTGGCCGCCCCCGACCGGCTGCGCGGCCGGGCGATGGCCTTCTACGGCTACATCTTCACCGGGGTGCCCGCCCCGATCGGCGGTCTTCTCGCCGGATGGCTCAGCTCGGTGGGCGGTACCCAGCTGGCATTCCTGGTCGGCGGCGGCGTGAGCCTGGCCGCGGTGTCCACGGCTGCGGGTGTCCGGCGCGGCGGCGTCTGGCTGCCCAGCCGCTTGCGCTCGGCGCGGAGTGGGGTCCCGGGCACCGCGGGCAGGGCGACGTCACCCTCGGGGAACCCGAGGCCCGCGCCGGCCATGGCTGCGAGCAGCATCACCTCCGACGCGAAGTAGTAGTTGAAGAACGCCTGCTTGGCGAGGATGAAGGCGACGATGTTGAGGATCGCCGCCTGAAGGGCCAGGTCCCCCTCGGTGCGGGGCCTGCCGCGCCAGGCGATCAGCACCGCAGCCACCACCAGGGGCACGAAGGGGAAGGCGGTGGGGAGCCGGAGGTCGGCCACCCGGAAGATCTCGGCGGCGAGGTTGAGCGAGTCGGTGCGGAAGGGCAGGGCGAGCTGGTAACCGAAGACGCTGTAGACGAAGGTCCCCACGCCCGTCCAGAGCGCGAAGGGGACGATCACGACCAATGAGCCGGCGACGGCCACGACGATCTCCACGCGTCCCCGCCTCGACCAGAGGAGGGCGGGCACCACCAGGACCAATGAGGTGGGCTTGACCATCAGGCCGATCGCCAGCGCCACCATCGACCATCGCCGGTGGTCGCGGCGCAGCGCCAGCCACCCGACGATCCCCGCCATCATGTAGACGTCCACCCAGGCCTCGTGGATCATCCCGACCATGAGCGGGGAGGCGAGGGCGAGAGCGGCGATGCGGTGCGCCTGGGAGGGATCGTCGCCCTGCCGGGCCAGCCGCCAGAGACCGGCGACCGTGGCGAGCACGCAGACCACGGACATGATCCGCACGTCCCCGAGCAGGCGGCCGAGCGCGGCGAGAATCGGAACGCTCGGGCCGTAGGCGAAGTGGCCGAACACGAAGCCGGAGTTGGACTCGACGTAGTACCGATAGACGGGCCCGTAGGGGTTCTGGCCCAGGAGGACGCTGTGGGCGGCACCCTGGAGGGCCGCGAAGACGTCCACTCCGGCTGATCCCCAGGGCCAGTCGGATGCGGCCAGCCCGATCAGCGAGAGGGCGGCGACCACCAGGAGCGCAGAAGCCCGGCGTCCTGCTGGCGACCAGGCTGCGCCGGCGGCCGCGGCGGTGAGCAGGAGCGCGAATGCCACCTGGAGCTCCGGGTTGAGGTGGTAGTGGTGGGCGTAGAGGAGGTTGGTCAGACCGCAGATGACGGTGAGCGCGACCCACCAGCCGCGGCTCTGGCGCCAGCGGCCGCCGCGGAGGGCAAGGAGGGCGAGCGCCGAGGCGACGAGCACCAGTAGCAGGGCGAGATGGGAGAGCTGCCCGAAGGTCCACAGCACGCCCAGGCCGAGGGAGGCCACGGCCAGCCCGCAGAGGGTCAGCCGCCCGGCCGACGCCTGGATCCGGGAGGAGGCCCGATCCACGCTCGCGAGCAGATCCACGGCGGCATCCTACGCACCCGGGGCCTCCCCGGTGGGTCGTGACCGAAAGCCGGGCTGGGATAGTTGAGAGCGTGAGCGTCCGGCGCAGGGGCGGTCGGCCCCATGTGGTGGTGGTGGGCGCCGGTTTCGGCGGGTTGGCGACCGTCAAGGGCCTTCGTCGCGCCGGCGTGGACGTGACCCTGGTCGACCGCCACAACTACCACCTCTTCCAGCCCCTCCTCTACCAGGTGGCGTCGGCGCTCCTCGACCCCTCCGACATCGCGCACCCGGTGCGATCCATCCTCCGGAGCGTCCCCAACTGCGACTTCCGGCTCGCCACGGTGACGGGCGTCGACTTCGAGCGGAGGATCGTCCGCACCACCACCGGGGATCTCGGCTACGACCACCTGGTGCTCGCCACCGGGAGCGCGACCAGCTACTTCGGCAACCAGGCTCTCGCCGGCCGCGCCTACGGGCTCAAGGACCTGGGCGAGGCGCTGGCGCTCCGCGCCCGGGTGCTCGACGTCTTCGAGCAGGCGTCCCGGACCAGGTCCACGGACGAGCGGCGGGCCCTGCTGACCTTCGTGATCGTCGGTGCCGGACCGACGGGTGTCGAGTACGCCGGAGCCCTATCGGAGCTTGTCCACCACGTGCTGAAGCGCGACTTCCCGGACGTCGACGTCGAGGGCGTGGACATCGTCCTGGTCGAGGCGGTCGGGACCGTGCTCGGGGCCTTCGCAGCGGGGCTCGGACGGAGGGCCGAGGCAGCGCTCCGGCGCAAGGGCGTGCGAATCCTCTTTGACCACATGGTGTCCGAGGTCTCGGAGGGCGAGGTGGTCTTCGCCTCGGGCGCCCGCCTGGCGGCCGCGACGATGATCTGGACCGCCGGCGTCAGCGCGGAGGCGCCGAAGGGGATGTCGGGCCTCGAGCGCGCGGCACAGGATCGGATCCGGGTGAAGCCTGTCACGCTGGAGGTGGTCGGACATCCGGCCGTCTACGCGATCGGCGACGTCGCGGCCTGTCCCGGCTCGGACGGACGGCCACTGCCCATGGTGGCGCCGGTCGCCATCCAGCAGGGGGCGCAGGTGGCGCGTGTCCTCGCGGCGCGCGTCAAGGGAGAGGACGACCCGCCCCCCTTCACATATCGGGACCGGGGCAGCATGGCCACGGTGGGGCGCAACGTCGCGGTCGCCCAGATCGGTCCGCTGCGCCTCTCCGGGCTGATCGGCTGGATGGCCTGGCTCTTTGTCCATCTGATGTCGCTGGTGAGCTTCCGCAACCGGCTGCTGGTGCTCATCGGCTGGGCGTGGAACTACGTCCTCTATGACCGGCCGGTGCGGCTCATCGTCTCGCCGACCCCGCCTTCGGAGATCGCCGGCGGCCGGCCGACCCTGCCATAGTGGGAGCCATGGACGACCTCTACAGCGCGCATCCAGATCCCACCGGGGAGCAGCCGGACGTGCCCGGGGGGCAGCAGCCGGAGGTGGCCGGGGGACAGCAGCCCGACCTCTACGGTGAGCAGCAGGTTTCCTGGCTCGACGTCCCCATCCATGCCCCCGTCGTCGCCAGCGACGGCACGGAGGTGGGTCACGTCCTCGAGGTGGCGGCGCTCGTCAACGAGGACATCTTCCACGGCATCGTCTTTGCCCACAGCACCCACGGGCACCCCTGCCTGGCGCCGGCGTCGGACATCGCCCGCATCACCGACCGGGCCGTCTACCTCTCGGTGGACAGCGGTGCAGCCGCCGGCTACGGCGAGTTCCAGCAGCTGCACGTCTCGCGGCTCGGCCTGCGCGGCATCTCCCGCTGGAAGCACCTCGGCTGGAAGGAGTCGTCCGAGTAGCCGGTCACCCTCCCGGCGATCAGAGGGACGCGCCGGATGGCAGCCCCAGCATCCCCGACCACCCGCCGCTCGCGGGAAGCGTCGAGGTGGCGACGGGCTTGGTGACGGTCACCGAGCCGCCGTAGTCGGAGATGTCGACCTGGAGGCTGAGGCTCATCCCGAGGGTTCCCGCCGGCAACGACGCCGACCCGGATGCCGGAGCGAGCAGGCCGGAGAGCGCCGAGGCCGCGGCCCCGACGTCGACGGAGAGCGCGCCGGTCAGCTCCCCGCGCACCAGGCCACCGCCCTGTGTGCTGAGCCAGAGATCCGCGGACCCGCTGCCGGTCACGTAGGGCGCCAGCAAGGTGAGCACCGGCTGGAGCTGAGTGCTCCCGGTGGCGCTGCCACCCAGGGCCTGGGCCAGCTTCTCCAGGGAGGAGAGGGTGATCGAGGCGGAGTAGCGCTCCGTGCTCACCCCGCTGACGGTGGCGGGGCCCTGGTCCTGGAAGCTCAGCGCCGCCACCGCGGTGGTGAGGTCCGTTGCGCTGAGTCCTGCACTGGAGGGAACCGTGCCGGAGAGCTCCGCGTACGAGCCGCCGCCCTGGCTGACGTATCCGTGGCCGTCGTACTCGACGAGGCTCAGGCTGCCGCCGCCGGCGTTCAGTGTCAGCTGGCGGCGCGAGCTGCTCTCCTGCACGAGCTGCCCGGTCGCCGAGCCTCCGCTCCCGACCTGGCCGAGCGCGCTCTGGATCGACGCCGGGAGACCGCTGAGGCTCGCCGTGTTCAGGGTGAGCTGCCCGGTGAGGCTCGCCCGCAGCGGGGTCGTCTGCACTGCCTGGAGCGCGCCGGCGACGGCCTGGTCGGGCGTCTCGGCGGTCAGGATCGCTCCCGGACCGCAGGCGGCTGCGAGCAGGGCGGCGGCTCCGGCCGCAAGCAGGGCGAGGGAGCGGCGCGAGACGTGAGCATCCATCCGAATCAGCATACCCCGCCTCCCCGGAACGGCCTCATACGGAACGGCTACGCTGGGCCCGGCGTGCTCTCTCTCGACGGTTCCCCGCTCAGCCTCCGCGACCTGGTCGGCGTCGCCCGCGACCGGGCGCCGCTCGAGGTCGGCGACACCGCACGGCAGCGGATGGCGGCTTCGCGGGCTCTGGTGGAACGGCTCGACGCCGCTGGAGGGCCCGTCTACGGGGTCAACACCGGCTTTGGGGCGCTCGCCGACAGGGTCATCCCGGCGGACCAGCGGATCGAGCTGCAGCGGGCGATTCTCCGCAGCCACTCCGCCGGGGTGGGGTCACCGCTCGCCGCCGAGGTGGTGCGGGGAATGCTCCTGCTCCGGGCCCGCAGCCTCACCGCCGGTCACTCCGGGGTGAGGGAGAGCCTTCCCGAGGCGATCTGCGCGCTGCTCAACGCCGGGGTGACCCCGTGGGTACCCGAGCACGGCTCGGTGGGCGCGTCGGGCGACCTGGCACCGCTCGCCCATGCCGCCTCCGTCCTGGTCGGCGAGGGCTGGGTCGACGATGGGCGAGGCGGACGCCGTGAGGCAGGCGAGGCCCTTGCGGAGGCCGGGATCGAGCCCATCTCTCTCGGCCCCAAGGAGGGGCTCGCCTTGATCAACGGCACCGAGGGGATGACCGCCATCCTGGCGCTCGCCATCCACGACGCGGAGACCCTCCTGGTGGCGCTGGACTGCGCCTGCGGCATGACTGTCGAGGCCCTCCTGGGCACGCCGCGGGTCTTCGACGCCGACGTGGTCGCGCTCCGTCCCGCGCCCGGACAGCAGGCGAGCGCCGCCAACCTCCGGGCCCTCCTCGACGGCTCCCCCATCGTCGCCTCCCACCGCAGCTCCCACCACGCCGTCCAGGACGCCTACTCGCTGCGCTGCGCCCCCCAGGTCCACGGGGCCGCGCGCGATGTGCTCGCCTTCTGCCGTCTGACGGTCGAACGGGAGATGGCGAGCGTGGTCGACAACCCGGTGGTGCTCGCCGATCGGGGGGCGCTCTTCTCCACGGGCAACTTCCACGGGCAGGCGCTCGCCTACGCGGCCGACCTGCTGGCATCCGCTGCCGCCGACACGGCCGCGATCAGCGAGAGGCGGACCAACCGGCTCCTCGACCCCTCGAGGTCGCGCGGCCTCCCCGCCTTCCTCAGCCCGGAGCCCGGCCTCAACAGCGGCTTGATGATGGCCCAGTACACGGCCGCCAGCTGCGTGACCCAGCTCCGCCAGACGGCCACGCCCTACGCGGTCCAGAGCCTCGACACGAGTGGCGGCCAGGAGGACCACGTCTCCATGGGATTCGCCGCAGCGCTGCGCAGTCGGCGCAGCCTCGAGCTGCTCCGTCAGGTGCTGGCGGTGGAGATGGTCTGCGCGGCCCAGGCGCTCGAGCTGCGCGCTCCCCTCCATTCCGGGCCGGCCACCGGAGCCCTGCTCGCGTCGCTGAGAGGGCGGGTGGCCCACCTGGCTGCCGACCGGCCGCTCGCTCCCGACCTGGAGGCGGCGGCGGAGTGGCTGCGCAGCGGCGAGTGGCGAGTGGCGGTCGAATCAGCGGCGGGAGGTCTCGCGTGACCGGTGCCCGAGCGCTGGGGGAGGTGGCGAGCCTGCTCGTGACCAACATCGGCCAGCTCGTCACCGGCGATCCCGGACTGCCGGCTCCGGGGGTGGTGGAGGGCGCCGTCCTCGCCGCGAACGGGGAGCGCATCGTCTACGCGGGGCGTGCATCGGGCCTCGACGTCGCGACCGGGGCGGAGACGGTCGAGATCGACGCCCGCGGGGCGGCGGTGATCCCGGGCTTCGTCGACGCCCACACCCATCTGGTCTGGCTGGGGGAGCGGTCGGAGGAGTACGCGCTGCGCGCCGGAGGAGCCTCCTACGAGGAGATCGCGGAGAAGGGGGGTGGCATCCGGAGCACGGTGGCCGCCACCGCCGCGGGCACCGTGGACGAGCTGGTGGGCGCGGCTCAGGAACGGGCGCGCCGGATGCTGCGACTCGGCACCACCACCGTCGAGGTCAAGAGCGGCTACGGCCAGAGCCGGGAGGCCGAGCTGCGCCAGCTCCGAGCCGCGCGGGCGCTCGGCACGGAGCCGGAGGTGCCCGACGTGGTCACGACCTACCTCCCCCTCCACGGAATTCCCGCTGGCGACCGCGCCGCCTACCTGGAGGAGGTGCTGAGGGAGGGCCTCGGCGAGGCCGCGCCACTCGCCGGCTTCGTGGACTGCTTCTGCGAGATCGGAGCCTGGACGGTCGAGGAGTGCGAGCGGCTGCTGGAGGCGGCCCGGGCTCACGGTTTGCGGGCCAAGGTTCACGCCGACCAGCGCAGCCACAGCGGCGGGTCGGCCCTGGCGGCGCGCGTCGGGGCGGTCTCCGCCGACCACCTGGACCACTCCACCGACGGCGACCTCCGGGGTCTCGCCGGGGCCGGGGTGACCGGGGTGCTCCTCCCCGGGGCGTCGATGGTCCTTGGCGGTCCCCCACCGCCCGGGCGCCGGCTGCTGGAGGCGGGGGTCACCGTCGCCCTGGCCACCGACTGCAACCCGGGCACCTGCTGGTGCGAGTCGATGCCACTCATGGTGTCGCTGGGCGTCGCGACCGCCGGCCTCACCCCCTCGGAGGCGCTGATGGCCGCCACCGCCGGGGGCGCCGCCGCCCTTGGCCTCAGCGACCGGGGCCGGCTCCTCCCCGGCCTGCGCTGCGACGCTCTGGTGCTGGAAACCCCCAACTGGCTCGACGTCGGCTACCACCTGGGCGCCAACCCGGTGGCGCGGGTCATCGCGTCCGGGAGGCTGGTCCGGCCCTGAGGCGGCCGGCCTCCAGGTGGAACGTGTCCCTGGCCGCGGTTTCCTCTGCGGTTGCCCGGTCATCCGCACCGCCACGGTGCGTTGAGAGACCAGTCGCATGCTATCCCATTGCGTGTGTTCGCCTTGACAATGCGAACGCGCGTTTGGTATAATGGCGGGCGATGACCGTCCGAGAGGTGGGGCTTCCTGGGGGCGTCGGCGAGGAACTCGCCGCCGTCGGTGCCGTCCTCGAGCGCTTCGTCTCCCGGCCTCGGGGTGGGCGGCCGGGAGAGGTGGTCCGCGAGGAGCTGGTGGGCTGGCGCCGCCTCATCGACCGGATGGAGCTGGAGTTCGCCGGGATGATCACCGAGCTCGCCGCCTGCCCAGAGATGGAGTGGCTGGGGCACAACTCCCCGACCGACTGGGTCAAGGAGGAGTGCCACCTCACCGGGACCGCGGCCTGGAACGCCCTGGTGGTCGGCGAGCAGGCGGCCCGGATGCCGGAGAGCACCCGCGCTCTGGTTGAGGGCGAGATCGGCTACGCGCACCTGGCCCTGATGGCAAGGACGGCCGACTGGGTAGCCGGTCTGCCCGTCGTCGCCGTGGACCCGCCCACCTTCGACGAGCAGACCCTGCTCCGCAAGGCCCGAGGCCACTCCGTCGCCGAGCTCCGCCGCGACTGCGCCCACTTCCGCCACGCCGCCGACCCCCGCCGCTTCCTCGCCGAGCAGGTCGAGCAGGTGGAGGCCCGCTTCCTGGAGCTCAAGACCATCGAGGGCGGCGCCCTCTCTCTCCGGGGTTACCTGGACAGCGAGGCGGGTGCCACCCTGCGCTCCGCCCTGGAGCCCCTCGCCCGTCCCTCCGGGGAGGGCGACG
>JBEKOU010000004.1:0-208152 GCA_049521435.1 Candidatus Dormibacteria bacterium
AGGAGGTCCTCGACCGGCTGGCCGAGGCTCAGCGCGGGCTCACCGATTACTTCATGACCCCCGGTGAGGCCACGGCGGGACTGCTCGCCCTGATCGCCCGCTACGCCCAGCTGGCCGGTGCTGTGGTACTCGTCGGCATCGTCCTGGGCCCGCTGGCGGCCGCGGTGATCGCCGCGGCGGCGATGGTGGCGCGGGTCGGGCAGCGCAACTCGCTCGCCCGCTTCTCCGACGCGTGGGACTCCTTTCTCAGCACCCGGCGCAGGGGGCTCTACGTGTCCGACACCGGCAGCGCCCCCGCGGCGGGCAAGGAGATACGGGTGCTCGGCCTGCTCGGCTGGTGGCGGGAGCGGGCGGAGGCGGAGTCGCAGGCATTCTTCGCCCAGCTCTGGCCGGAGCGGCGGCGCATCTTCCTGGTGCCCTTCATCTGCTACAGCGTGATCGTCCTGGCCGGAGCCGCGGTCGTCCTGCTGATCCTCCGCAACGCCGCGGACGCGGGTGGGCTCAGCGTGCTCGACGTCTCGCTGGCGATCCAGGCGATCCTGATCCCGCTCCGGTTCGGCACCTTCTTCCCGGAGGCGGACGTCCAGACCCAGTACGGCATCCTCGCCAACGATCACATCCGCTACGTCGAGCGCCGGGCCTCCGAAGGGGCGGCCGCCGCTCCCCGGGGCACGCTCTCTGCCGTGGGCCTCCCACGCTCCACGATCCGCTTCGAGAAGGTGAGCTTCGCCTACCCCGAGGGCGGTGTTCAGGTTCTGGAAGAGGTCGAATTGGACCTTCCGGCAGGCACCTCCACCGCCATCGTCGGCCTGAACGGTGCGGGCAAGACCACCCTGGTCAAGCTGCTGGCGAGGCTCTACGACGTGACCGGGGGACGCATCTCGGTGGACGGCATCGATCTGCGCGAGCTCGAGCCCCGGGGCTGGCAGCGCCGGCTCGCCGTGATCTACCAGGACTACGTCCACTACGAGATGGACGTGGCGACCAACGTCGGCCTCGGGTGCCCAGAGCGCCTCGGGGACACCGGGGCACTCGGCACGGCGCTGCAATGGGCGGGCGCGACGGAGATGGTGGAGGCCCTTCCGCACGGGCTCGCCACGATCCTCTCCAGCCGCTACGCGGGCGGTGTGGACCTCTCGGGGGGCCAGTGGCAGCGGATCGCGCTGGCCCGGGCGCTCTTCGCCGTCGGCGGCGGGGCCTCGGTGCTCGTGCTCGACGAGCCCACGGCGCAGCTCGACGTGCGTGCCGAGGTGGCCTTCTTCGACCGCTTCCTGGAGCTCACCCACGGGCTCACGACGGTGGTCATCTCCCACCGCTTCTCGACGGTGCGGCGGGCGGACCGGATCGTCGTCCTGGAACACGGCCGGATCAGCGAGCAGGGGACCCACGACGAGCTGCTGCAGCTGGGCGGCCGGTACGCGGAGCTTTTCCAGCTCCAGGCGCGCCGCTTCCTCGAGGCGGGGGAGGAGGAGCCGGCGGAGGAATCGGACCCTGAGAGTGAGGCCACCGCCGGATGAACACTCTCCGGGCGGGACGCTTTCTCTTCGGGCTCGGCCTCAAGGTGGGCCGGGCCAAGCTGATCCGCGCCGTCGCCCTCATGTTCGCGGGGTACGTCGCCGGCCCGATCGCGGCGCTGCTGGTCGGGCAGCTGACCAACGCGCTGATCGGCAGGGAGGCCTCCCTGGCGTTGACGCTCTGCCTGGTGGTGGCGGCCCTGCTGGTGGCTCAATTGATGCTCAGCCACTTCGCCCACATGGATTACTTCGACGTCGCCGAGGTCGCGGAATCCCGGCTGAGGGGCGAGCTGATCGACCTGGTCAACGGCCCACCCCGGATCGAGCACCTCGACAGCCCCGTCTTCGCCGACACCGTCAGCCTGGTCCGCGACTGGCTCTTCGGGACCACCAAATCCCTGGAGGCGGTGCTCCAGCTCGCCGGGCTCGTGCTCCAGGTCGTCATCACGGTCGCCATCCTGGTCAGCCTCGACCCCTGGCTCGCCCTGCTCCCGCTGGTGGCCGTGGTCCCGGTGTTCCTGGAGCGGCGGGCCGAGGTCTCGGTCGAGCGAGCGCGGGAGGCGAGCGCCGAGCCGGTCCGCTTCAACCGGCACCTGCTGGAGCTCGCCACCGGTGTGGATTCGATCAAGGAGCTGCGACTTTTCGGGACCGAGGAGGCCCTTCTGGCACGCCAGGCGGAGGGTTGGGGGCGGGTCACCCGGACCATGTGGCGGGCCCAGCTCCGGGCCGCGCTGCTGCGGGCCGGCGGCCAGGCGGTCTTCGCCCTCGCCTATGGGGGCGCGATCCTGCTCGAGCTGAGCCGCGCCGCCAACGGACAGGCCTCGGCCGGCGCCCTGGTGACCGTCATCGTCCTGGCGGTCCAGGTTGCCTTCCAGGTGTCAGGGGCGCTCGGGCTGCTCTCCATGCTCCAGGCCGCGAGCAAGACCGTCGAGCGGATCGAGAGCCTGCGGGCGGCCGCCTCGGGAGCGGCGCCCCCTCCGAGCCCGGCACACCCCACCCCCGAAGCGGCCGGCGAGGGTGGGGCGGCGCCCGGGGTCCGGATGGCGTCAGAGCCGGCCGCGACGCCGCGGGCGGCAGCCCCGCGGGTCCCGGTCCCGGCGCGGCTGGCCACGGGCATCCGCCTCGACGGCGTCAGCTTCGCCTACCCCGGCGCGGCGACCCAGGTCCTCTCCGGCGTGTCGCTGGAGATCCCGGCGGGCGCGACGCTTGCCCTGGTGGGGGAGAACGGGGCCGGCAAATCGACCCTGGTCAAGCTCCTCTGCGGTCTCTACCTGCCCACCCACGGCCGGGTGCTGGTGGACGGCGCCGATCTGGCCGGCTTCGACCCCGCCGCGTGGCGCAGCCGGGTGGCGACTCTCTTCCAGGATTTCACCAAGGTCCAGCTCACCCTCCGGGAGAGCGTCGGCCTGGGCGACGTCTCCCGGCTCGACGACCCGGCGGCAGTCGCCGCCGCGGTGGCCGACGCCCATGCGGAACGGGTGGTGCGGGTGGTCGCCGGCGGGCTCGCAGGCTACGTGGGCCGCGGATACGCCCACGGCGCCGAGCTCTCGGGTGGGCAGTGGCAGACGGTCGGGCTGGCCCGGACGCTGATGCGGGGGACGCCGCTGCTCCTCATCCTCGACGAGCCCGCGGCGTCGCTCGACGCCTCCGCCGAGCACGCCCTCTTTGAGCGATATGCGAGCTCGGCGGGGCGGGCGAGCCGGGAGGTGGGCGGGGTCACCGTGCTCGTCTCCCACCGCTTCTCCACGGTGCTGATGGCCGACCTGATCGCGGTGCTGGACCACGGCCGGTTGGTCGAGTTCGGCTCCCACCGCCAGCTGATGGCGGCGGACGGTCTCTACGCCGAGCTGTTCCGCCTCCAGGCGCGGGCCTACGCCTGATGCGCTCGCGCGCTCGTGGCACGGCCGCGCGGGCACGCGGTGCCCGTCAGGGGGCGGGCGCTTAGAATCTGGTCATGCCAATTCAGGGTGAGTACGAGCCGAGTCCCGCCGAGTGGGTCCGCAACCAGGTCGCCGAGTACGAGAGCTCGGGAGGTACGCGGGGGAACGAGCTGGCCAACACGGGCTGGCCCGTCATCATCGTCACCATGCGAGGTCACCGGAGCGGCAAGGTGCGCAAGCTCCCGGTGATGCGCGTGGAGCACGGCGGCGAGTACGCGATCGTCGCCTCCAAGGGTGGGACCCCGGAGAACCCGGAGTGGTACCACAACCTGGTCGCCGCGCCCACCGAGGTGGCGATCCAGGACGGCCCGGTGCCGTTCGACGTCGAGGTCCGCGAGGTGAGCGGCGCAGAGCGTGCGGTGTGGTGGGAGAGGGCGGTCGCCGCGTACCCCCCGTACGCGGAATACCAGACCAAGACCTCACGGCTCATTCCCGTCTTTGTCGCCACCCGGGTCTGAGCCCCCGAGATCGGCTGCGGTCGTTACACCGGCTCCTGCGATCACATCGAACGCGCCGTTTCGGCTACGGAGAATCTCCGGAGGACGCATTTCCGGACGATTGGGGTACCCTAGTGTCAGCCGCTCAAATCGGGCGGTAGTCGCTCGTGGTCTCCCTCCTTCTCAACGGACCCGCGCGTCGTGAGTAAATCCGAGAAGGACCAGGAGAGACCAGCCATGACTGGTACTGTCAAGAAAGTCGTGCAGGAGCGCGGCTTCGGTTTCATCACCGCTGAGGACGGAGCGGAGTACTTCTTCCACCGCAGCGGTCTCGACCCCTCGCTCAACTTCGAGAGCCTGGCGGTTGGCGAGCACGTGAGCTTCGCCGTCGAGACGAGTGACAAGGGCCCGCGCGCACGTCAGGTTCGCGCCGCCTAACGCTCGGGACTAGGCCGTCCGGCCGGCGCGGAGACGCGCCGGCCGGGGGCCGAAACCTCTGACCGGGTCAGAGGAGACCGTCGAAGAGGCCCCGTTCCGGCCTTTCCGGTCCGCCCGCTCCGCGGGCGAGGACGAAGCGCTCGGCGCCGAAGGCCGCCTCGAAGAGATCGGCCGCCATGGCGGCGAGGGCGAGGATCCTGGCGGGGGTCAGTCGGTGAGCGCCAGCCGCATCACGGCGAGATGCCGCACCACGGCATCGGGGCTCCAGCCGTGACCTCCCAGCTTGTCGACCACCAGCTCGACGTTCTCGAGGGGGGCGACCATCTCGCGGAGGCGTTCGACGTTGACCAGCCGATCGTGTTCGGGAACGATGATCATGGTGGGTTTGGCGCGCGTCTTGACCAGCTCGAGATCCTGACGGCGGAGCGCGTCGGCCAGCCACTCACGCGCCGCGCGCGGGTTGGCGCGTCGCTGGTTGAGGTAGTTGACGTCCGCGGTGTGCTGGTCGACGACCTTGCCCTCGATGGCGACGCGCTTGTAGAGGTCGCTGACCGTGCGGCGGCGGCTCAGCCAGGCCACCTGGGCCCAGAGCGGGCGGACGGTCAGGATGCGCACCTGCCACCGGTACTGGGCGCGGATCAGACCCTCTCCGAGGAGCGGTGTGTGCAGGATCAGATGGTCGACCGCGCCCTCATTGTCGGCGGCCATGGCGCAGGCGACCGAGGCACCCAGGCAGAGACCGGCGAGGTCGAAGCTGTGGATGTCGAGGTGATCGAGCAGCGCCCAGACCATGCCGGCCATGGCCTCGGCGGTGTGGCGCGAGGGGAGTGGTGCCGACTGTCCGTTGCCGGGCAGATCAGGCGCGATCAGGGTGCGCTGGCTCGCCAGCGCGGCGAACCGGCCGCCGAACTCCTCTCCCGAGCTGATGAATCCGTGGCAGAGGACCAGGGGCTTGCCGGTGCCGCCGATGAGGAACCGGAGACGGCGTCCGCCGAGATCGACGAACCGCTCCTCCATCCCCGGGATGACGGCGGTTGCGGCGGTCAAGCGCCCACGCCCGATCTCGGCAGCGCGACAATTCTGGCCATCCGCGTCAGAAATCCCTGGACCGGTGGCTTCGTCGAACCACGCGACGTGACGCGGCTACCCGGCATCCCCGTCCAGTTTGCGCTGAAGGATCGGACAGCGTCGATCTGATGGCACCTATGGTGCCCGATCTCACGGGAGGGCGTCTGCTCGCCGCCGTACCGATCAGATCGCACCCGGGGATGCGATCAGTTCGCGCTGGAATGATGGGCACCGTTGTGGGCGGGGGCGCCCACCCGGTCGAGCTCCCGCTTGATGCTGCCGTAGCACTCGCAGGAGACGCCCTCCAGCCCCTCGCGGTCGAGGATGGAGACGTGCCCACGGTGATAGCGGATCAGCCCTGCCGCCTGCAGTATCCCCGCGGAGAGGGTCACCGTCGCCCGCCGCGAGCCGAGCATCTGGCCGAGGAACTCGTGGGTGATGGCGAACTCGTCGACACCAACCCGGTCGTGGCTCATCAGCAGCCAGCGGCTGAGCCGCTCCTCGTTGGTGTGCAGGCGGTTGCAGGCGGCGGCCTGTGCGATCTGGCCGAAGAGAGCCTGCAGATACTGGTGGAACAGGCCGCTGAAAGCGCCGCCACGGTCCGCCTCGGCGAGGAACGCGGACGCCTCCATCCTCAGCGCGGAGCCCGACACCTGCGAGATCGCGCGCACGGCGAGGGAGCCGCCGGGGACCAGCGGCACCCCGACGATGCCCTCATTGCCGACCGTCGCGACCTCGACGATGGCTCCGTCGTCGAGGGGAGTGACCAGCGAGATCACCCCGTCGAGCGGGAAGTGGACGGCCCCGATGGGCTCGCCCGGCTCGAAGAGCACCGTCTTGATGGGCAGCGACACCGTCACCATGCTGCGGACCAGACGGTCACGGTCCTCGGCGGGCAGGGCCTCCAGGATGCGGTTGCTGCGGGGGTCTCGAAGCGGATAGGACACGGAAATCTCGGCCGGAGCGCCTCGCTGCCGCGTCAACGCGTGCAGGATCCGGCTCGGTGGCGAGGCGCGGTTCTGGTGTTGCGGCTCGATTCTACCCCCGCCGGGCCGGCACGGACGGTGTGGGGAGCGTCAGGCGGCGTCCTGGGACCGGCGCGGGTGGGCGCCCGCCCCGGGGTCGGAGTGGTGCGTCGCCGCCGGTGCCGGCGCTGCGTCTGCCTCCCCGGGCTCGGGCTCCGGCCCGGCCGGGAGGGTGAAGGCGACGGTCGTCCCCAGGTTGCCGGTGGAGGCGATCCAGATGCGGCCGCCGTGTCCCTCGACGATGCGCCGGCAGGTGGCCAGGCCGAGCCCGCTGCCCGGCACCGACGTCTGGCCGCGGGTGAAGGGCTCGAAGACCTGCTCGCGGGCGCTGCCCGGTATGCCCTGGCCGTTGTCGCGGCAGCGGATCTTCCAGGCGCCGCCGTCGCGGACGGCGTCGAGCCGGATCCGGGGGGGCTGGTCGCCCCGGTACTTGATCGCGTTCCCGATCAGGTTCTGGAGCACCAGCTGCAGCTCGCCCGGGCGTCCCGGGACGGTGGGGAGGTTCCCGGTCTCGATGAGCGCGCCCTGCTGGGCGATGCTCGACCCGACGGTGGCGATCACCCGGGCGGCGGCCTGGTTGAGGTCGACCGGCTCCAGGGCGGTGTCGCCCCGATCCAGCTCGGCGTAATGGAGCAGGTCGGCGACCAGCTCCATGGCGTAGTCGGCGACGTCCTTGATCTGGGAGACCACCTGGAGCACCGGCCCCGCGTCGTCGCCGGGACCCGCCCGCATCCGGGCCACCGAGGCCCACATGCCGATGGTGGCCAGGGGGTTGCGCAGGTCGTGGGCCATGGCATGGCTGAACGTGGCCAGGTCGGCGTTGGACCGTCGGAGCCGCTCGGTCATCACCTCCCGCTCGAGCGAGACGCTCAGCAGGGCATTGTTCTCGAAGAGCCGGTCACGCCCCGATTCCTGAGCCGGAACCAGCGGGGTGACCACGGCGAGCAGGCCCAGGTCGAGGCTCGCGGTCCTGGTCGGGAAGACGATCGCCAGCTCGCCCGCCCGCCACTCGAGGTCGTCGAGGAGGCCGTCGGGGGGGAAGGCCTCCATCCGCGACTGTGAGGGTAGACGCAGCTTCCCGCCTTCCCTGACATACGACCCCGCGATGTCCAGGAGCCGGCCGTCGCTCGGGGTTGCGCCGGTCTCCGGCGCCCACAGTCCCAGGCACCCCGCGTGGGCCGGGGTGTGGGCGAGCCATCCGAGCGACTTGGGATCCCCGGCGGTGCCGCTCAGGAGCGAGACGCTCAGCTCGTGGTCCAGTGTCATGGTGTCGTGAAGGGCGCCCAGGATGCCTGCCTCGCCCTTGTTGACGCACCGGGAGAGCTCGACGGCGATCTCGGTGATCCCCCGTTGGAAGCGGGCCGCCTGCTGCCCTCTGGCGACGGTACCGCCGAGGTCCCGCTGGTACTCCCGCAGACAGGCGACGACGTTGCTGATGGTGGTCCAGCGGGGACACACCGAGTACAGCGCCGCGGCGGCCTCCGACACACCCTCGCGCACCGGCTGCTTGGCCTTGACGCCGACGTCGAGGCCCCGTTCGATCGCGTCGACCGCACGCGCCAGCGCGGACATCTGGTGGGCGGTGGGAGTCTCCCCCTCGATGAGGCACCGCTCGAGCCGGCGCAGCAGCAGGTCTCGGGCCGGCCGCTCCTCCGACGTCTCTCGCTCGTCGCCGGTTCCGAGCGCGGCCGCGGCCGTGCAGCCGCAGGACTCGCGGGGCACGAACACGGTCGGCACCAGGTGCCGCCCGTTGGGGACGTCGATGCCCTGGATCATCTCGAGGAGGAGGGTGGCCCCCGCTCGCGAGATCTCCTCGAAACTCTGGTGGACCGTCGAGAGGGTGGGCTGTGCGGACGCCGCCGCGGGGACGTCATCGAAGCCCACGATCGCCTGGTCACCCGGCACGCTGAATCCCGCGTTGTGCAACACGTTCATGATTCCGAGCGCGTTGAAGTCGGTGGCGGCGACCACGGCTGTCGAGGGCATGCCCGCGGCCAGCATGGCCCTGGCGGCCATCTCCCCTCCACCCTCCAGATTGTCGGTGGCCTCGAAGATGAGGTTGTGATCGGCCTCGATCCCGTGGGAGGCCAGCGCATCCAGGTACCCGTGGAGCCGCTCGGTGATGTCGGTCTGCACCAGACAGCCGGCGAAGGCGATGCGGCGGTGCCCGTGCTCGACGAGATGGTCCACGGCCTGGGTGATCCCGGAACGGTTGTCGGCGCGAACCACGGGGCAGGGGAAGCTCTCCACCTCGTGGCTCAGCATCACCACGGGCTTGCCGGCCTCCCGCAGGGCCTGGAGGTACCAGGGCTCCACCGCGTTGAGCACCACCAGGAAGCCGGAGACCTGGTCCCAGGCCGGACGCAAAGCGAAATGGGGCACGAGCGCCTCGGTGCCAGGCGGCCAGCCGAGGTAGTCGCCATCGGCGCTCCCCCGGGGTCGAGACCGGGTCAGCCGCTCCTCGAGACCGCCGAAGGCGAGGTCCAGCGTCTGGATGGCGATCACCCGGGTCCCGCTGGCCCTGGTGGCGGCGGTGACTCCGGCGATCAGGTTGCTCGCGTAACTGCCCGCCACCAGCGGTGACAGGATCCCGATCCGCGGGTGCTCCCTCAGCTCTTCCGCAGTGGGCACCGGCGTCGCGGGCGTCGCCTGATCGTCCATCCAGGTGGAGATGCTCCCCCCTTGTCCCGCCATTGGGACGGGGAATCATGGGGCTGGAACGGTCCCGTGACCTCGGGATACCCGGCCGGTTCCGCGGCGGGGAGAGCGCCGCCCGGGACTAGAGGGCGATGTCCGCCGCGGCGACGACCTCGGTCGCGCGATCCGGGTGGCTGAGCGTCCCGAAGCAGCTGTTGACGAACTGGATGATCGTCTCGGCGGGCAGGTCGGCGTCGGGCAGGTCAGCCGGCTCAGTGGTGTGGGCGTCGCTGACCAGGGTCACGTCGTACCCGTGGTGGAGGGCCGAGAGCGCCGTCGTCTGCACGCAGTACTGCGACTGCGCCCCGGTCACGATCACTCGCCGGACCCCCGAGCCGGCCAGCAGGGCGTCGAGCCGGGTGGCCGCGAAGCTGTCGCGGTACATCTTGGCGACCACCTGGTCGCCATCCTTGCGGTCGAGGGTGGGGGCCATCTGCCAGCCGGGGCTGCCCGCGGTGAGCTCCGGGTCCTCCGGGTCTTCATGCTGGATGAAGAAGATGGGAGCCCCCGACTTTCGGGCGTGCCCCAGCAGCCCATTGATGCGCTCGATCACGCCGGGAACGTCGACGCAGGCGGCGATGATCGCCTCCTGCATGTCGATCACGATGAGCGCCGATTGGCCAGCCACCTCTCCATTCTCTACTCGTTGCGCAGGGGGACGGTCAGCCGGGCGACCAGCACGTTGCGTCGGCGGCGGAGTGCCGCGCTGAGGACCAGGTCCAGGTGGTTGTGCAGGGCCTGGTGCCAGAAGTGACGGGGCAGGACCACCGGGATGAGGACGACCACCCGGTGGGCGGCCGAGGGCTGGAGCGAACCGATGTAGCGCAGCAGGGGACGGACCACCGAGTGGTAGGGGGAGGGGAGGACCACCAGCGGCACTCCCGGGTTCCACCGGGCCCAGGCGGCCTCGAGCTCCGCCCGCGCCCCCTGATCCTCGGGGAACTCGACCGTGACCGCCACCACGTGGTCGCTCATGGAGAGGGCCTGGGAGAGGGCGAGGCTGGTGAGGCGGGAGAGCTGGGTGAAGGGGACCACGACCGTGGTCGACCCTGGCACGGGTCGGGCCGGCCGCTCCCCGAGGTGGATCTCCGTCGCCAGCCGCCGATAGTAGGTGCTGATCCTCACGAAGAGGAGGATCAGGAGCGGGATCGCCACCGCCACCACCCACGCCCCCTCCCGGAACTTGCTGACGACGAAGATCAGGGTGGCGACACCGCTGGCGGTGCCCCCGAGGCCGTTGATCCCGCAGCGCCACCACCAACCCTCTGACCTCTCCCGCAGCCAGTGCCGGACCATTCCCGCCTGGGCGAGGGTGAAGCCGGTGAAGACGCCGATGGCGAAGAGCGGGATGAGGGAGTCGGTGTCCCCCTCGGTGGCGGCCAGGAGGATGGCGGCGAGCAGCGCCAGCGCCCAGATCCCGCGGTTGAAGACCAGCCGGTCGCCGCGGATCGCGAAACCATGGGGGAGGCGGTCGTCCTTGGCGAGCAGGCTCGCCAGCACCGGCAGGCCCCCGAAGGAGGTGTTGGCGGCGAGCGCGAGGACCAGGGTGACCAGGATGGAGATGCCGGCGAAGGCCCAGCCCCGACCCAGCGCATAGCCGACGATCTGGTTGAGCACGGCGTCGCCGCTTCTCGGCTCCACGTGGAAGCGCTGGATCAGCACGGCGAGCCCGAGCAGCATCGCGGCCAGCAACACCCCGAGCATCAGCTCGGTCTGGCGCGCCCGGGTCACCTGGGGGTGGCGGAAGAGCGGCACCCCGTTGGCGATCGCCTCGACCCCGGTGAGGGCGCTGCACCCCGCGGCGAAGGCCTGGAGGACCAGCAGCACCCCAACCGCCTCGAGGGTGTGGGTGGCGACGAGCGGAGCGCCCGGCGCCTTCAGCTCCGGGGCCAGGGGATGGATCAATCCGATCGCGATCACGACCAGGATGGCCGCGATGAAGGCGAGCGTCGGCACCAGGAAGGCGCGAGCCCCCTCGGCCAGGCCGCGGAGGTTGAGGAAGGTGATCACGGCGAGCATGACCAGGCAGAGGGGGAGGGTCAGGGGGGCGAGCGAGCTGAAGGCGGAGGTCAGCGAGCCCACCCCGGCGGCGATCGAGACCGCGACGGTGAGGATGTAGTCGACCACCAGGGCCGCTCCGGCGAGGAGCGACAGGCCGCTCCCCAGATTGGCCCGGGCGACGGCGTAGGCCCCGCCCCCGCTGGGGTAGGCAAGGATCACCTGGGTGTAGGAGGCGACCAGCAGCCCCAGCAGGGCGACGATCGCCACCGTGATCCATGGCGCCAGCCGCAAGGCCGCCAGCCCCCCGGCCCCGAGCGCGACCAGGAGGGCCTGGGGGCCGTAGGCGACCGAGGTGAGCGCGTCCAGGGAGAGCGCGGAGAGCCCCTCGACCGGGGTGATCTCCTCCTTGGCCGCTTCGCTCGGTCGCAGCGGCCGGCCGAAGAGGGTGCGCGTCAGCTGCACCTGGTCACCTGGGCATCACCTCCCGAGCGGGACCGCCTCACGATACTCGCCGTTCTATCGGCTCCGGGCACGACGGGGTCGGTACCGTAACGGGCTGACGCTTCCGTGAGCCGGTGTTAGGGTCGGCGCTCACGCCGATGCGAACGGCGGAAATGGGGCGGTCTCACCATGACGTCCGCGATGGTCAGCGGCTGGCTTCCCCCCGGCAACTGGCCGGGTGGGACGGACTCCATCACCTGTCCCGGGAGTGACACCCGCCCGGCGCGCTCCGGGGGGCATCTGTGCGCTCTCGTCGCCCAGGCTGACGGTGCAGACGGTCAACGTCTGGAGAGCGCTCTGCAGGGTGGCGGTTTCGAGGTCATCCCCGCCCAGGACGGTGTGGCTGCGCTGCAGAGGATCTGCGCGGCCGGGCCCGACGTGATCGTTGCGGATCTGGATCACCAGGATCTCGACGGGCTCGCGCTCTGCCGCGTGCTGCGGAGCCTCTCCGCCCACGCCACGGTACCGATCCTGGTGCTCACCAGGGCCGCCGCTGAAGACGCTCGCGCTCGGGCGATGGCGATGCTCGGTAACGTGCGGGTCATGCGCAAGCCGGTCGTGCCCATCCTCGTGGTGGCCGCGGTGTCCGAGATGATCAACATCGTGCCGATGGTTGGGCACCGGGTTTCTCTGCCTCGTCCGGTGGCGGCGCCGCTCGCGGCCGTGCCGCGGGCGGCCCTCATCGACGGGTAAACCCCAGCTGGGCGGGGCGCGCCGGCGCGCCGCCAGTCCCGCAGTGCGTTCTCAGGCGGTCAGTTCCACGGCGAGAGCGCGGAAGTTGTCGACATAGCGGCCCACGTCCTCGACCGAGTGCTGCACCGAGAGCGTCCAGTTCTCCTCCGCGCCCGGGGCCATCAGGACCCCCCGGTTGGACTGGTAGAGCCAGGAGAGGTACGCCATCGAAGGGTCGATCTCCAGGTAATCGCGGTAGCTGCGCACCTGCTCCGTCCGGTAGGTGATGCAGCCGCGGGAAGCGGCGGTCACCACGTGGTAGGGCAGGTTGTGCTCATGGATCACCGCGCCGAGGCCGCCCGCGAACTCCTCGGCGAGAGCGTCGAAGTGGGCGTAGGCGGAGGGGGTGAGCACCTCGCAGAGGGTCGCTCGGGAGGCCGCCATGGTCAGCGGATTGCCGTTGAACGTCCCCAACTGAGCGACCCGGCCGTCGCTGATCATGCGCATGACGTCGGCTCGCCCACCGATCGCGCCGCAGGGAAGACCGCCGCCGATGGCCTTGGCCAGGCAGACCAGGTCGGGGATCACTCCGAAGCGCTGGGTGGCGCCGCCGGGAGCGATGGTCACCCCGGTCTTGACCTCGTCGAAGATCACCAGCGCCCCGTGGCGGTGGGCCACCTCCACCACCCCGTCGAGGTAGCCAGGATCGGGGAAGACGATGCCGATGTTCATCATCACCGGCTCGAGGATGACCGCGGCGACGTCGGCGTGACTCGCGAAGACGCGCTCCAGGGCCGCCAGGTCGTTGAAGGGCACCACGCTGGTCAGCTCCACCGTCGAACTCGGGATGCCCTCGCACATCGGCACCGACACCGGTGCCTCGACGGGGCCGATCAGGGCCGCGGGGGGCTCCACCGAGACCAGCACGGCGTCGTGGTGACCGTGGTAGGAGGCTTCGATCTTGACGATGCGATCCCGCCCGGTGAAGCCCCGGGCGATCCGCACCGCATCCAACGTGGACTCGGTACCGCTGTTGGTGAATCTCCACTGGGGCTGACCGAAGCGGCGGCTGAGCTCCTTGGCGACCACCGCGTCGTCGGCCACCGGCTGGGCGAAATGGGTGCCGCGCGAGAGCTGCCTCTGCACCGCGGCGACCACGGTGGGGTGGGCATGACCGACCAGCATCACCCCGAAGCCGTTGTGGAAGTCGACGTACTCGTTGCCGTCCACGTCCCATACCCGACTGCCCTCGCCCCGGTCGATGAACACCGGCTGCGGTGGCTTGTTCTGAAAGGAGCTGGCGACCCCCCCGGGGATGTGCTCGGCGGCGGTGCGCCACATCTCGAGCGAGCGGGTGCGATGAGCGCGGAACGAGCCCTCTTCACGGGCGATCAGATCCCGCACGCGGGACGAGGGCGGCGCGGACGGAGATGCCGGCATGTCGCCTCCCTCGTGGCATCGGGCTGACGGCGCCACAGCCCGGTGGAACGGTTGCGCGGCGCCGGGCCGCAGCAGCTACCCGAACGCCGGCAAGATTACGGGGAAGCGTAGTGGAGCTCGGGGACATGGTCAAGCTCCGCCCACACAAGCTCCGACGCGCTTGACACCCCCCGCCGGGTCCACTACCGTTTCTACAGTTCTGCTCTTGTGCAGTAGTTATGCTCCGGCGAGGAGAGCCCCCCATGGCGGAGACAATCGTGGCTGTTCCCGAGATGGTCCGGCCGGCCGAGCGGGGGCTCAAATCGGGCGAGCTCAGCCTCCTCGACACCACCGCCGTCGCCACCGCCAGCGTGGCCCCCGCCTACAGCCTGGGCACCACGCTCTTCCTGGTGGTGGGCGCCACCGGGGTCGGGCTGGCTGCCCCCGCGGCGATCCTGGTGAGCTTCTTCCCGGTCTTCTTCATCGCCATGGCGTACAGCTACCTGAACCGCCGAGACCCCAACTGCGGCGCCTCTTACAGCTGGATCGCACGGACCGTCAACCCGCACATCGGCTGGTTCACCGGCTGGGTCCAGCTCGCCTGCAACGTCATCTTCTGCATCTCGGCTCCTCTCTTCGCGGGCGCGGTGCTGCTCGCGCTCCTCGGACCCGGGCAGTTCGGGTGGATCACGACCGGAGTGGCCACCAACAGCGCTCTGATCGCGCTGGTCGCCTTCGCCCTGCTCGCCTTCGTCACCTGGATGGTGGCTCGGGGCATCCGGATCACCGCCAACGCCCAGTGGGTGATGGTCACCATCGAGTACCTGGTCATCGTCCTCTTCTCCGTCCTCGCCTTCATCAAGGTGCTGGCCTCGCACCCGGCGGGGTCGACCGGGGTGGCCGGCTCGTGGTTCAACCCCTTCTCGCTCCAGGGTTTCACCGGGCTGGCCGCCGGGGCGGTGCTCGGCGTCTTCTTCTTCTGGGGCTGGGACACCGCCGCCAACCTCAACGAGGAGGGCAGCGACAATCGGGAGAACCCCGGACGGGCAGGGATGATCAGCATGGTCATCCTGCTGGCGCTGTTCCTGCTCGCGGCCACCGCCATGCAGTCGCTGCTCGGCAGGGCTCAGATCAACAACCAGGGAGCCAACGCCCTGGTGTACTTCGCCACCCGCCTGGCGCCGGCGCCGATCAGCTTCCTGATGGCCATCGCCATCCTCAGCTCGAGCCTGGCCACCACCCAGACCACCCTGCTGCCATCGAGCCGGCTCAGCTTCTCGATGGCCCGCGACGGGGTCTTCCCCGGGATATTCGCGCTCATCCACAAGAGCTGGCAGACGCCCTGGGTGGGGACGATCATCACCTTCCTGCTGTGCAGCCTGGGCATCCTGCTCACCACCCTGAGCGCGAACATCAACAACACCTTCGCCAACATGATCTCGGACATCGGCATACTGGTCGCGATCTACTACGGGGCGACCGGTGTGGCCTGTGCCTGGGCGTTCCGGAGGGTGCTGCTGAAGAGCGTGCGGAACCTCATCCTGATCGGGATCCTGCCCCTGATCGGAGGCGTCTTTCTGTTCTGGATCGGCTACCAGGTGATCATTCAGGGGGTGGGTGCGGCTGTCCCGGTGCTGATCACCCTCGGCCTCGGCATCCCGCTGACGGTGGTGGCGGCCCTCGTCAACAAGAACGGGTTCTTCACCCAGAGGACGGTCGCCTACGATCAGATAGGGGCCGTCGAGGAGATGGGGGTGGTGGGGTTGCCGCGGGAGGCGGAGGAGCCGGCGAGGGCGTAGCAGGGTTGCCGCCGCGGCGGGTCCGCGGTGCGACAGCTACCCCGCGTGATGGCCTAATCTCTCAGCCTCACCCGTTGGCTCTGGAACCCGAGGTTCCGAGGAAGGTGGCAGAGAGATGTCGAGATTCGCGAAACGGAGCCTGGCGGCGCTGCTGCTCGTCGTCTCGGTGCTGATCGGGCTCACCGGAGCCGAGTTTCTGGTGAGCTTCGTCATTCAGGTCGCGTTCAACCACGGACCATCCGGCGCTCCTCTCGTGCCGGATGTGTGGTTTGCCCTCATCGGCCTCGTGCTGTTCGCCGCCGGCTTGGGAATGATGCGAGGGGCACAGCACCTGCTGCGGCCCTGAGCGGCATCGTGACCGTCCGGCGATCTGCCGGTCGCCTCCTCTCGTCAGGCCGCGTCGGCCCAGTAGACCCGAACCTCAGTAGTCGAGATGCAAGCCTGGAACTGGGCAACGGTGCCGGCCGGCGGCTGGGGCGCCGTGCCCGGCCGGGCGACATCCACGTACCCTTCGATGACGTATTGATGCGCGGCCCCGGCTGAGTCGTAGTAGGTGATGGTGGTACCGTCCTGAGCCGAGAGCAGCGGGGTGAAGACGCCCGGGTTGTGACCCAGGAAGTAGGTGTCCCAGGTGACGCAGGTGTAGATCGCGGCTTCGTTCCTCGGTACCGGGGCGGCGGCGGTGCAGTCGGAGTAGTCCGTCACCGCCGTGTCGATCCCCGCCCCGATGAGCCTGTTGTCCAGGGGAGCCGGCGGCGCCGGTGTTGGTGTCGCCGACGGCTGCGGGAGAGAGACGGGTGGCACGGGCAGGGGGGTTGGTGTCGCCGACGGCCGCGGGAGAGAGACCGGTGGCGCGGGCAGTGGGGTTGGTGTCGACGTGGGGGTCGGCTGGGAAGTCGGGACCGGCGTGGGTGCGGGCGTTGCCGGCAGGGTGAAGGTTGACGACGCACTCGGACTGTGAGCCGCGGCCTGAACCAGCGCCGTTGCGGGGACGTTGGCGGACACGGCGCCGGCCGGAAGGCCATCCGCCAGGAGCACCCCCAGCATGCAGGCAGCGGTACCCAACTCGACCAATCTGACAAGACGTAGCGCTCGCATCGCAGCCCGAGACTACCTGCGGGGTGACACGAACCAGAGACGGAAATGTCAAGCACCTGTGGTGTAAGCGGCACGAGATCTCAGATACGAAATGCATGAGATCTCAGATAGGGGATGCCGTGTCCCCGCGGGATCAGGAGGAGGAGGGGGACGGTGTGACGGGGACGCCGTCGACGCTGGTGAGCTCTGCTCGCCACACCAGCCGGTCGTAGTCCTGCCACCAGGGGGTGCAGGTGACCAGGGTCAGCTCGTGGCCGCTGGTGGAGGCAAGTTGGGTCACGGCGCTGGGAGCGAGATCCCAGCGCTGTGTGACCGTGTACACGTAGGTCTGGCAGGCACGGTCCTGGATGGTGACGGTCTTGCCGACCCCCAGCTGGTCGACGTGCTGGAAGTCGGGCTCCCGGTGGAAGGCGATGATCACGTTGCCCTCTCCCCCCGGGGCGGGGCTGCCGTACCAGTGCACCGTGAAACGGTCGTCGAGCTGGGTCCAGCTGCCGTTCACCGCAACCGTCACATACCCATACCGGGGCAGCCCGGTGAACTCGACGAGTGCATAGGCGTCAGAATCGCTGCCGCCCCCGCCACAGGTGCTGCCTGTCGCTGCGGCCGTCGACATTGCAGACGGCCCGGTGGGGGAGGGCGCGTTGGATGGCGATCCGGTCAACCAGCTGTTCGCTGCGTTGGCGTTGTTCAGACTGCGTGCGGCGACCGGCCGCTGCACGGTCGCGCGCTGGATGAGGGCCCATGAGGTGATTCCGAGCCCGCCGAGAACCAACAGGCAGCCGACCACGAGGACGAGCCGCCGCCGCCGGAAACGTCGCCACATGGCGGGCCAAGAGTAAGGCTTCCGTGCGGGTCAGCTACGATCACGGGCCGCGAGAACACCAATGAGTGGGCGGGACCGCGGTTCGATGCCATCGGGCGGGTCGAAGCGACGACCGTACGCCGCGCCGCGGCGCCACTTCGGCATGATTCCCTGATGACCACCGAGCCCACCATCGTCATCGACAGTCGCAAGGAGCTGACCTACCTGCTCAGCCAGGCCGCCGAGCTCGAGCACGGCGTGATGTGCCAGTACCTCTATGCCGCCTTCAGCCTGAGGAGCGCCGCCGGGCCTGGCCTCAGCGAGGAGCAGCTGGAGGCGGTGGAGCGCTGGCGCCGGCTCCTGCTCGAAATCGCGGGCGAGGAGATGCTCCACTGGGCGATGGTCCAGAATCTTCTGACCGCGGTGGGGTCCGCCCCGTACGTGAGCCGGCCCCACCTGCCCCACCAGGCCAAGGGCTACCCGGCGGGGATTCAGCTCCGTCTCCTTCCCTTCGGCGAGGAGGCGCTGCAACACTTCGTCTTTCTCGAACGCCCGGAAGGAATGGAACAGAGCTACCCGAGCAGCTTCGAGAAGGTGGCTGCGCTCCCACCCATGGCCCCGGGGGAGGTGGTGCCCCAGGCTCAGGAGTACTCCACCCTGGGCCACCTGTACCGCTCCATCGCATCCGGGATCGCGACGCTCGCCGCAAAGCTGGGGGAGGACGGTCTGTTCATCGGCCCAAGGTTCCACCAGGCCGACGAGGCGAGCTTCCACTGGCCAGACCTCGTGCCCATCTCCGATCTCGACGGGGCCAACCGGGCCCTCGAACGCATCGTCGAGCAGGGGGAGGGCGCGACCGGAGACTGGTCCAAGGCCCACTACGGCCGCTTCCTGCGAATCGTAGAGGAGTACACCGAGCTCCGCAGCGCTGACCCGGACTTCGCGCCCGCCCACGCCGTTGTGGCGGCCGGGATGCGCGACGTCGAGGGCATCGCGCCGGACGCCTACATCAGCGATCCCGCCACCGGCGCCTGCTCCGACCTGTTCAACTCCGTCTACGAGCTGCTCCTGCAGATGATCGCCCGGTACTTCGCGTTCGGCCATGAGACGCCGGGCCAGCGCCAGGCCCTGGCGCATGCCGCCGTGAGCCTCATGTTCGAGGCGATCGAGCCCCTGGGCTTCCTTCTGGCGCGCCTGCCGGTGGGTCCGGAGCACCCGGGAGCCACGGCCGGAGCCAACTTCCAGCTCCCGTATCGAGCCAGCTTCCTGCTGCCGCACCGGCGTTCTGCCTGGATCCGGTACGCGGAGCGTCTCGACGAGCTGGCGGCTTTCGCCGACCCCGTGATGCCTGCCGAGGGACGGGACGTCGTGTCCAAGGTGTCCGAAGCGTTGCGCAGGATCGCCTCGAATCTGATGGCCCATGTCGAGCCGGTCGCCCCGGCGGGCGGCTGACCCGGCGGGAGGCTCAGCTGGTGCTCGGAGGCTGCACCACGATGTCCGCGCCGTAGTTGGAGAAATGCCCCGACCACGTCTCGTGAACGATGGGGTTCCCGGAGATGCCGAGCGCTGCGCCGTTGACGGATGCGGTCAGGGCGGCATCCAGGGTGACGAGGCGGCCCGAGCTGTCGATGGTCACGTCAACGGTCGCGCCGCTGATGGTCACCGCGCTCAGGATGTTCCGAACCTGCGTGCTGACGACGGGGCCGAGGGAGTTCAGCTCGCTCTGGACCTTGGCCGAGTCGATGACGGCGTGGTAAGTCTCCACGGCCACCCCGTCAGCGGTCCCGGATCCCTCGTCGGTGACGCTGCCCACCGACTGCAGCAGCTGCAGCACGTTCTGGATGCCGAACTGGCTGACTGAGGAGAGGGGCTCGGTCTGGAAGGTGCTGCCGCCGTCGGTGGACTCGTAGGCGGTGCCGTCGTAGGTGATCGTCACCACGTCGACCGGCGTGCCCGCCACGGTCCCCGAAACGGTCGTCTGCTGCCGCGCGGTGCTCTCGGCCTGGACCTCGATGGGCAGGGTGAAGGTGGTCGGCGCCTGGCCGTAGGGGCCGTAGCTGGTGGTCTCGCTGAAGCTGAAGGTGGCGTCGAAGGATTGGGCCGTCGTCGCCTGCACGCTGTCCAGCACCACGAGCCGGGCGCTGCCGCCCGAGCCGGGGGTCGAGATCTTCGTGCCCGGCGTGTGGGCAGCTCCGGTGAGGGCCACCACCCCGTACGAGACGGCGGCGGCGACCAGGGCGGAGGCGGTGAACGCGGCAACCAGCCGCCGCCGGGGCGCGATCGAGGCTCGCAGCGCACCCAGGACCCGCTCCCGCCATCCTGGCCCCTTCTGGGTTTCCGGCAGAGGGAGCGGCGGCGACCACGGGGGCGGCTCGGCCCCGGCCATGACGTAGCGGACACCGGCGGCGATCTCCGTCCATTGATCCATCTCAGCGCTGCAGGCCGCGCAGGCCTCCCGGTGGGCACTTGCCTCCGGGTCGAGGCCCTGACCGCCCGCCGCGGAGAGGAGCTGTTCGGTGGTGAGATGACGTGTCTCGGTCTTCATTCGTCCATTTCCTTCTCGTTCATGGTCCGGCCCAGGGCGGCACGCGCCGCGTGGAGCCGGCTCTTGACGGTCCCCACGGGGACCTCCAGCACCCGGGCGACCTCGGCGAGGCTGAGGTCTGCTCCGAAGACGAGGCCCAGGACCTCCCGGTGCGCCGGTGTGAGCGTGCTGAGCGCGGCCACCATCCGCCGACCCTCCGCCCGCTCGACGGCAATTGCCTCGGGACCGGGGTTCGGGCTGGGCCGCTGGGCGAGGTCGGCGTCCGCCATGGGCACGGGCCGCTGCCGGCGCATCCGGTCTCGAGCCTGCCGCCGGGCGATGCCGAGCAACCAGGTTCGCACGCGCGACCCGCCCCGGAAGGTGCGCGCTCCCTTCCAGACGGCGAGCATGGTGTCCTGGAGGATCTCCTCCGCGAGGGTCGGCTGGCCCACCATGAACTGCAGCTGGGCGAGCAGGAGCCGGCTGTGGCGGCGGTACAACTCCTCGATCGCTCCCTGATCGCCGGTCGCGATCCGGCTCAGCAGGGCGCGGTCGGGGTCCTCCTCGATCCCCGCGCTTGCGGAGAACCCCATGGGCAGATCGTTGCTGGCGCTCATCTGGCGCACCACCTGTGACGATCTCGGCGGGAGGCTGGGTCCATCACTCATGGAGTAGCAGCCCCGGCGGGTTTGGTTCGCCCATCCCTGCAGCCAGGGTCCAGATGGCCACCCCTTCGCAGCCGCGCCATGCGCCTCCTCCGGACCGAGCGGAGCCCAGCCGCCAGCGCTCCGAGGGTAGAGCATGCTGGCGCCCCCGCGGTGATGACCGCGGGGGCAGGCGCGTCAGCGGTGGATCAGCCGCGGGACAGCCAGCCGGAGACCAGTGTCACCACCAGCCAGACGGCGACGAGGCCCGACACGACATCGATCACCAGCGCCAGCCCGAGGGAGACGAGGACTGCTTCGAGAATCGCGACGACCAGGAGCGCACTCCCGACCACCATGGCGAAAGCCGGCACCCCGAGCGCCCGGCGCCGCTCCACTAGTGGGCCCGTCGCCCAGCCGCCGCGACGGCTTCGGCGATCTCCGTGGCCACCCCGGCCGGGTCGTCGACGCCGATCACCAGCCGGGCGTAGTGCTCGTCGTGGAGGTGAATGGCGATCGCCCTGTCGGGATCGGTGACGTCCCAGAAGGACCATTCGCCGCTGCGGTCGCCGAAGACGTGGATCAGACGGCCCACGGTGACCGAGTGGGGCAGGCTGAGGGCGGCGACCGTCCAGCCCTTCCATGTCTGATGCGCTTCGGGAACCGAGGCATCGACCCCGGCGACGTGCTCCAGGGGAACCTCCAGCCGGGCCTTGACCCCGCCGGAGAGGCCGGAGATGAGAGCCAGGAAGCGGTCAAAGCCTTCGATCTGGACGACCAGGGATGTGGGGGTGATCTCGATCCTAGCCATGGCCGCCTCCTCAGCGGGGTGGGTCTATCAGTAAGGGAGTAGCGGGGGAGGCCGGTTTGGTTCGCCGACCCCGGCAGCCAGGGTCCAGACGGCCACCTGATTCCCGTTCAGCCAATCGACAGCACGATCTTGCCGAGCTTTGCGCCGGCCTGGAAGCGCGCATAGGCATCGGCGGCCGCTTCAAGAGGGAAGACGTCCTGCACCAGGACCCGAAGCCGCCCAGCCTCGAGAAGCGGAAGGACCTCGGCTTCGACCCGGCGGACGGCGATCGCCTTCTCGCCGAGCGGACGCGCCCGCAGGGTGGAGCCGAAGAGCCGACCTCGCCGGCTCATGAGCTGCCCCAGGTCCAGCTCGACCCTCGCCCCGGCGCCCACGCCGATGATGCTGATCCGCCCACCGGTCGCCAGCGCGCGGAGGTTGGCAGGGAAGCTCACCGCTCCGACCAACTCGAGAATCACGTCGTAGGGGCCGGCTTCTGCAATCTCCTGAGGGTCGATGACCTGCGCGCCAAGGGACGAGACAGCCTGGCGCCGCGCCGGGGCGCGCACGCTGGCCACCACCCGCGCGCCGGCAGCGACCCCGATCTGCACCGCAGCGGTGCCGACCCCGCCGGCTGCACCGTTGACCAGCAGGCGCTCTCCGCTGCGCAGCTCGCATTGGGAGATCAGAGCGTCGTGGGCGGTGATGAAGGCCTCCGGGAATCCCCCGGCGGCGTGCCAGTCGAGCCCGTCGGGCACGGGCATGGCCAGGCTCTCGTGGACCACGGCGATCTGGGCCTGGGCGCCGCCGGCCGTGAGCGCCATGACGCGGGCTCCCGAGTGGAAGCGCGTGGCGCCATCTCCCAGCGTCACCACCTCGCCTGCCAGCTCAAGTCCGGGGATGTCCGGAACGACTCCCGGGGGAGCGGGATAGTGGCCCTGGACCTGGATGATGTCGGCGCCGTTCAGACCGGCGGCGCGGACACGGATCCCGAGCTCGCCGCGTCCGGGAGTGGGAGCGGGGTGCTCAGAAACGGTGATCCGGCGGTCGGCGATGGTGACGGCTCGCACCCGAGAGGTGTACCGCATCGGTCGGCGTCGCTGCCTCGGCAGACGGCGTGCAAGAGACGGTTCACGTGTAGCGTCAGGAGGTCGCTCGGATCGAGAGGGTTCTGGGCCGACGCGCACCTTCGCGAGAGTCGCAAGCCCAGTGGGGGCACTCGTCCTGCTGCTCTCCCTAGGCTGAAGCGGGCCGGAGGGAGAGCCCTCCGGCCCGGAAGTGCACGCTCAGATGTTGTCCCGACGCCGCCTCAGTGGCAGGCTGGCCGCGAACAGGATGCCGCCGGCGAGGAGCATCGCCAGGCCGACAAGCCCTGCCGGACCGGACGGAGCCCCGGTTCCTGTGGCTGGGATTGGAACACCCGAAACCGGACCGGTCGGGCTCGGCGTGGGTGTTGCCGTGGGCGTGGGCGTGGGCGTTGGCGTCGGTACTGGCGTTGGTATTGGCGTTGGTATTGGCGTCGGTACAGGCGTCGGTGTTGGTGTTGGCGTCGGCGTGGGCGTCGGCGTGGGCGTGGGCGTGGGCGTCGCCGAGGGCGTGGGCGTTGCCGAGGGCGTCGGCGTGGACGTGGTGGCGCTGCACGTGAACCACGAGCTCGCCATACCCGACCAGTCCATGTCTGTGTTCCCGCCTATCGCCTCCACCTGGAGCTCATCAAATTGGGAAGGGTCGGCATAGCCGTCCGTGAGCGCGGTGCCATACGGTTGGTTGACCGGACTGGTGTCAGACAGATACACGGTCGGACTGACTCCCCAGGTATCACCGGTCGCAACCCAGTCACCGCTGCTGACCGAGCGCGCATAAACCTCGAGCTCGACGAACGCGTCGTAGTAGGGCGAGCTGGGATACATCACCTGAACCATCCCGGTGACGCCGTACGAGCCATCCGAGACGCACGACGCTGTGATCTCGCTGACGTACGGCCCGTTCGCCGTGGCCGCTGTCGCTTGAGCTGCACCCACGATCAGGGCCAACCCCACGGTTGCGAGGGCCGCCCCCCCGCTCCGCATCCACCGCCGCCTCGATCCCGAGGCGGCACCATCCACTCGCATGGCCTCCCTCCTCGCCCGTTGTGGGCAGACCGCCCCCAGCCCCGTCGAAGACCGCTGCCTCCATGGTGGGTCCCGGGACGGCAAGAGATGGTAGCCCTTCGTCGCGGCCATTGTCATGATTCACACAGCACCCCTCAGCTCGGGCGGCCGGGGGTCGGGGCCAGGTGCGGAGGGGCGCCTCTATGCCTCGGTTGGCCTCTCAGCGCTGCGACCCGGCAACCCATGCGGCGATCTGGGCCCGGGTGCTGAAACCGAGCTTGTTGAGGATGTTGCGGACGTGGCTCTCCACGGTGCGCTCGGAGATGAACAGGCGGGCCCCGATCTGCTTGTTGCTCAGGCCGTCGGCGACCAGGCGCGCGACATCGGCCTCGCGCCTGCCCAGCGGGGAGGCCGCAGAGACGTCAGCGGAAGGGGTCTTGCCCGGGACCCTGGTGCCGAGGGCAAGCGTCACAGCGGCGTCCCGGCTCAGCCGTCTTCCCTCCGCGATCGCCGCCGAATAGCCGTCGGCGCCCAGCGAGGTCCTCGCCGACTCCTCCGCCATGGCGGCAAAGGGAGCGAGGGTGGCGATGATCCCGCTTCCGGTCTCCGATCGCAGGGTCTCGGCAGCGCCGAGCAGGTGCGCGGCAAGGCGGGCCTTCCCTGTCCCGCCCGCGACGTAGGCGAGCCCGACGAGGAAGAGCATCTGGGCGATCCGGTCGTCGATCCGTTGCGCGATGCCGAGCCCCTCCCGGAAGAGCGACGTGGTCCGTTCGAATTCGGCGGACACCAGGGCGGCGCTCCCCAGGTTCATGAGCTGCATCTCCAGTCCATAGAGATCACCCACGTCCCTGCTGCGGCGCTCGCCCTCGGCGGCGGCGGCGGTCACCGCGGCGACGTCTCCGCGCAGGATCGCCGCGATAGCCCGGGTCTGGAGGATGGAGAGCTGTGCCAGGTAGTCGTCGGCGCTGCCGGGGACGGCCCCGGCGGCTTCGAGGAGGCGGTCCGACGCCGGGGTGTCTCCGTCCATCAGTGCGGCCACCGCGCCCATGGCCAGGGACTCGGTCAAGCGACGTAGGTCGCCCGCCTCCCGGGCCGCCATTGCTGCCCGGTCCAGCGTCGGCCGGGCGGTCGCGGGATCGCTCTGGAGAACGGCGAGGAACCCGCGCATGAAACCGGCCCGCGCGTTGCCTGCGGCATCCCCGCCCGGGAGTGCCAGCAGCTCATCGAGCCAGCGGGTACCCTCGCTGGTCGCGCGGGTCATCCAGTACTGGCCCAGGGCCGCGGCGAGGTGGAGCCCGCGTAGAGCGTCCCGCCTGGCGATGCAGCGCCGCAGCACGGCGCGGATGTTGTCGATCTCCACCTCCATCCAGGCGAGCCACTCCAGGAGGTGGAAGCGCGCCCCCTCAGAGGCCTCACCGCAGCGGACGGCGTAGTGCTCGGTGCAGCGCTCTTCGAGCATCGCCTCCTCACCTGCCTCGCGGAGCTTGAGCGCGGCGAACTCGCGCATGGTCTCGTGGAGGTGGTAGCAGGCGATGCCGTGCTCATCCGCCTTGATCACGAGGGACCTGTCGACCAGCGAGGAGAGCAGGTCCAGGGCCAGTCCCTCCGGCACCTCCGATGACGTGCAGACTCCCTCCACGTCCTCCAGGAGGAATCGGCCGGCGAACCCGCACAGCCGTCGCAGCAACGCGCGCTCGGGGGCCGTGAGGAGGTCGTGGCTCCACTCGATGGTGGTGCGCAGGGTCTGGTGGCGGGGAAGCGCGGCGCGACCTCCAGCCGCGAGGAGGTTGAAGCGGTCGCTGAGGCGGGCGAGCACCTGCTCCACGCTGAGCACCCGGGTGCGCACCGCCGCCAACTCGATCGCGAGTGGCAGACCGTCGAGCCGGCGGCAGAGGTCGGCGACCACGGCGGCGTTGCTCTCGGTCAGCTCGAATCGCCCCGTTGCCGCTGCGGCCCGTTCGCTGAAGAGGATGACCGACTCGTTGAGGCGAAGCTGGGCCAGAGGCTCGGGCGCGTGCGCCCCCGGCAGGGGTAGGGGCGGGATCGGGACCACCTGCTCGCCGGCCACCGCGAGGGGCTCGCGGCTGGTGGCCAGGACGCGCAGGCCGGGGGCGGCGCGCAGCATCTCGGAGATCAGCTGCGCCGCGGCGGGGAGCAGGTGCTCGCAGTTGTCGACGATGAGGAGCATGGCCGTGTCGCGCAGGTGGGAGAGGACCAGGGTGCGCGGCTCGGTGGACGTCTGGTCGCGGAGGTCGAGGGAGGCGAGCACCGCGTTGGCGATGAGCGCAGGGTCCTGGATGTCGGCGAGCTCGACCAGCCAGGCCCCGCCCGGGATGCTGGAGCCGAGGTCGGCGCCGACCCGCAGCGCGAGGCGCGTCTTGCCGACACCCCCGGGGCCGAGCAGGCTCACCAGGCGCCCGGACGCGAGCTTGCGGCGGAGCTCCGCGATCTCCTGGCGACGCCCGACGAAGCTGGTCGTCTCGGCCGGAAGGTTTCCGGTGCGGTGGGCGCGTCCGGCCATCGGCGGCAGCCTACCACGGCCCCCACCCAGTCTTCCGGGCCACTCAGTGCTCGATCAGGGCCAGCACGGATGACGGCGGGCAGGCTTCCGGGTAGCGTCGCGACATGGTGTTTGAGCCGCCGACCCAGCGGGTCCGGGTGACCTTCGCCGGCGTGCCCCCGGCCCACCAGGTGGAGCGCGCCTCGGGGGTGAGTCACGTCACCTGCGACGGGCAGGTGCTGCACTGCATGGTCTGTGGCAGCTTCCAACCCTTCCTCGAGGCGCTGCGCGGTCACGAGGTGCTGAGCATCATCACCTCGGAGGTGGACGACGTGACCGGGAAGGCGCTGGAGGGCGATCGGTGATGGCGCCGCCGGCGCGCTGCGACTCGCGCCGCCGCCCTGGGGTCTTCGGGCTGTTTGACCTGTATGTTGGTCTACCATTCTTCGCCATCGTGATGACGGACGCCTACCCCGCCCTTCCGGCCGAGCTCCTGAGCTGGCTGCGGTGACGCAGATCCCGCAGGCGGCGACGATGCGGGCCGCCGTCCGGGCGGAATACGGACCCCCCGAGTGCATCGAGGTTGGTCATGTCCCCCGCCCCGACCCCGGCCCGGGTGAGCTGCTGGTGCGGGTTCGCGCCGCCGCGGTCAACCCGCTCGACTGGTACGTCGTCAACGGTCTTCCCCTGATCGCCCGCGCCTCGATGGGCATGCGCCGTCCCAAACAGTTGCTCGCCGGCGTGGACCTGGCCGGGGTGGTCCAGGCGGTGGGGAGCGGTGTGACCCAGCACCAGGTGGGCGACGAGGTCTTCGGGGGCGGCACGGGCGTCCTCGCCGACTACGCGCTGGCCAAGGAGGGGGATGTCGCCCCGAAGCCGCACTCCCTCAGCTTCGAGGAGGCGGCCGCGGTCCCGCTGGCGGGGGTCACCGCGCTCCAGGCACTGCGGGATCGTGGACGCCTGCAGACCGGCCAGGCGGTGCTGATCAACGGGGCGAGCGGCGGCGTGGGGCTGTTCGCGGTGCAGATCGCCAAGCACCTCGGTGCCGAGGTGACCGGGGTGTGCAGCGCCGGCAACGCCGAGCTGGTCCGCTCGATGGGGGCTGACCACGTCGTCGACTACGCCGCCCAGGACTTCACCCGGGCCGGCCGGCGCTACGACCTCATCCTCGACAACGCCGGCAACCATTCCCTCACGGCGCTGCGGCGAACGCTCATCGAACGGGGGACGCTGGTCTCCAACAGTGGCGGCGGTGGGGGGCGCTGGTTCGGGCCGTTCGGCCGGATCGTGAAGGTGAAGGCGGCGGCGCCCTTCGTCAGGCAGCGGCTCATCTTCTTCCTGGCTCGGGTCAACCGGGCCGACCTCGGTCAGCTCGGCGAGATGGCGGATGCGGGCGCACTGAAGGTGGCCATCGAGAGGACCTACCGGCTGGAGGAGACCGCCGCAGCGGTGCGCCATGTCGGCGCCGGACACGTCCGCGGCAAGCTCGTGGTCACCGTCGCGGAACGGTAGCCGGTACCGACCACCACCGACTCAGTACCCGGCCCGGGACTCCACGGATGGCCGGCGCTGCCGGCACGGGATAGGTTGTCGGCATGGTCGATGAGCCGCCGACGTCGAGGTTCGAGGCGAGCTGCACGGATCGATCCTTCGTCCACGAGAGAGGAGACGGCCTCCGCATGACCGCAGATGCTCGTTGGGTAAGGTGGCTGGGGGCGGCGTTCGTAGCCCAATTCATCACAGGTGTTGCCGCTGAGATTCTCGCGTGGCCGATCACGTCTGGACGCATCTCCGCGGTCTTGGTGAGCATCACCCGCCACGTCGTCCAGATCCGGCTGGCCATCGTGGCCAATGCCGCTACGTGGGTCGGCATCATCGTCATGACATCGTTGCTCTACGTGATCCTGAGAGCACGGAGCAAGCCAGTCGCGCTGGTTGCCCTGGTCCTCTGGGTCGCCGACGTCACCCTGAGTGTGGTCGGCGTGGTGGGGTTGTACGCGCTGTTGACACTCAGCGCGGACTTCGTAAGGGCCGGCACCCCGCCGACCTCGTATTACGAGACGCTCGGTGCTCTCCTTCAGGGGCTCGAGCAGCACGCGGTCGATCTGTCCCTGGTGTTCTTCTCGTTCGGAGCCCTCCTGTGGTACGGGCTGTTCTTCCAGTCGAGGCTCGTTCCGCGGGGGCTCTCGATCTGGGGCCTGGTGGCCATGCTGCCGGTCGTGGCCGGCGCCCTGCTGATGGCCTGGGATCACAGTCTCCATGTGCCGCCAGTACTCGAGCTCCCTTACCTGCCGTTTGAACTGGTGATGGGCCTGTGGCTTCTGGTCGGGGGTGCGAACCACCGACTCAGTACCGCACCCGGGACTCCACGGATGGCGGGCGCCGCCCGACCGGAATAGGGTGTCGGCATGTGCGCTGAGGTGCCGGCACAGAGGGTCGAGGCGAGCTTCGCAGGCCCGGCACCCGCGCGGCGGGTCCGACTGGCCTCCGGGGTTCGCTGGGCGGAGGCCGCCCGCTAGGACTTCGACACTTGTGGGTGACGCTCGGATCGATCCTTCATCCACGACCGAGGAGAGGGTATGCAAGGGACTCCAGACACTCGCTTGGTCAGGTGGCTCGGGGCGGCGTTCGTGGCCCAATTCATCGGAAGCATTGCGGCTGAGGGTCTGACATCGTCCATCCTGACCGGCAACATCTCCGCGGTCATGGTGAGCGTCACCCACAATGTCGGGCAGATCCGGGTGGATATCCTGATCCAACTCGCCACCTGGGTCAGCATCATTGTCATGACATCGCTGCTCTACGTGATCCTGAGAGGACGGAGCCGGCCAGTCGCACTGGTTGCCCTGGTCCTGTGGGTCACCGAGGTCCTGCTGAGTGCGGTGAGCGTGCTGGGGCTGTATGCGCTGCTGACGGTCAGCCCGGACTTCGTCAGGGCCGGTGCCCCGCCGACCTCGTACTACGGGACGCTCGGCACTCTCTTCCTGGGGCTCGAGCAGCACGCAGCCGAGGTGTCCTTGCTGTTCTTTGCGCTCGGCGCCTTCCTGTGGTACGGGCTGTTCTTCACGACGAGGCTGGTTCCGCGGGGGCTCTCGGTCTGGGCCCTGCTGGCCATGGTCCTGGTCTTGGCCGGCATCCTGCCGCAGGTGTGGGATCACAGCATCAATGTCCCGCTCACCCTCGACATCCCTTATCTGCCGTTTGAGCTGGTGGTCGGTCTGTGGCTTCTGGTCAGGGGTGCCAGCCCAGCGTTCAGCACGGCGTGATCCGCGCTCGGCGATGCGCCCGTTAGATCCAGGCCGTGACGCCGCAGCCGTCATCGCCGAGTCAGTACAGCGCCCGGGACTCCCCGGATGGCGGGTGTCACCCGCCCGGGATAGGGTGACGGTGATCGAGGCCGGCTCGATCCTTCTTCGATGACAGGGGAAAGAGATTGAAAGTGACAGCAGACGCTCGTTGGGCCAGGTGGCTGGGGGCGGCGTTCGTAGCCCAATTCATCACAAGCCTCGCGGCCGAGGCGCTGTCATCGCCGATCCTGGCCGGCAGCATCTCCGCGGCCTTGGTGAGGATCAATGACCACGTCGTCCAGTTTCGCGCGGCCATCGTCCTCTATCTCGCCACGTGCGTCGGCATCATCGTCATGACGTCGCTGCTCTATGTGCTCCTGAAGGGACGGAGCAGGCCGGTCGCGCTGGTTGCGCTCATCCTGTGGCTCGCCGAGGTCATGGTGATTGCGGTGAGCGTGTTGGGGATGTATGGGCTGCTGCCGCTCAGCGCGGACTTCATCAGGGCCGGTGCCCCGGCGGCCTCGTATTACGAGACGCTCGGCACGTTCTTGAATGGGCTCACAGGTGACCTGTCCTTTCTCTTCTTCTCGCTCGGAGCCTTCCTCTGGTACGGGCTGTTCTTCACGTCGCGACTGGTTCCGCGGTGGCTCTCCATCTGGGCTCTGCTGGCCATGGTTCCGGTCCTGGCTGCGACGCTGCCGCAGGTGTGGGACACCGGGATCAGTGTGCCCTTTGTGCTCGACCTTCCCTACCTGCCCTTCGAGCTGGTGGTTGGTCTGTGGCTGCTGATCCGGGGTGCCACCCCAGCGTTCAGCGCACCGTGATGTTCGAGCTGGAGAGCCCGCGGTGCGCGCGCGCACGGCATCCGGTGCCAGCCGCCTCACGATGATGAACGGTGCCGTGAAGCGCGAGGTCGACTTCGCCATCGTCGGAGCCGGCCTCGCCGGGCTCCGGGCCGCGTTGACACTCCAACGGGCCGGGAGCTCGGTGGTCGTGCTGGAGGCGCGTGACCGTGTGGGAGGCCGGACCCTCTCGGGCGTGGATTCGACGTGTCCCGATCCCTCCCTGGTCCTCGACATGGGTGGGCAGTGGGTCGGTCCGGGCCAGACCGAGGTGCATCGGCTGGCGCGCGAGATGGATCTCCACCTGGTACCGACGGTGGTCCCGGGACGGGCGCTGTGGGACCTGGGCGGTGGCGTTCGGCGAGGTTCACCCCGGGTGCCACCACTGCCACCGGGCGCTATGGCGCATGTGCTGCTCGCGGTCGCCCGTCTCAAGCGCATGTCGCGCCGGGTGCCCCTGGCGGCGCCGTGGGAGGCCCACGAGGCGACGGGGTGGGATGCGGTCACGTTCGAGGCGTGGCTGCGGGCTCATGTGCGGTCGAGCGTGGGCCGCGCGCTTCTCCGCCTCTACGTGAACGGGCATCCGGGCCTGGAGGCGAGCGAGATGTCCGTCCTCGATGTGCTCTTCATGCTTCGCTCCGCCGGCTCGCTCGGGCACCTGTTGCACGCCCAGGACTTCCAGCTCATCGCCGGTGCTCACGAGCTCGCTCGCCGGTCGGCGCTGAGCCTCGGAGATGCCCTGATGCTGGAGGCACCGGTCGCCGCCATCGATCAGGACGAGGAGGGCGTGACCGTCTCCTCTGGGCGCGGGAGCATTCGCTGCCGGCGGGTCGGCGTCTGCGCCCCGCTCCGGGTCGCGGCGGAGGTCGCATACTCACCGCCGCTACCGGCCGACCGCATGGCCCTGATGCGCAGCCGTCCAATCGGGGTGCTCATCAAGTTCCACGCCGTGTACCCATCTCCCTTCTGGCGTCGCAACGGTCTCAGCGGGCAGGCGTTCAGCACCTCTCACGCCATCGCCGCGACCGGCGACAACTCCCCAGGGCACGGCAGCGGACGGGGCGTCCTGGTCGGGTTGACGGGGGCGGACCGCGCCCGCGCGCTGAGCGCCCTGCCGGAAGCGGAGCGGCGGAGCCAGATCCTCACCTCACTCGCCGACCTGTTCGGCCCCGAGGCTGCGGAGCCGGAGGCGTTTGTCGTCCAGGACTGGAGCAGAGAGAGGTGGACCAGTGGCGCGGCAGGCGGCGGCGATGCCTCTCCCCGGACGTGGACGACGGTGGGACACGCCTACCGCGCTCCCTCGGGTCGGGTCCACTGGGGTGGGACGGAGACCTCGCCTGAATGGCACGGCTACATGGAGGGGGCTCTCCGGTCGGGACTCCGGATGGCCCGGGAGATGGTGTCGACCGAGACAGGGCCGCACCTCCAGTACCCCCTGCAGGACTCGAACCTGCGATCTGCGCGCTGAGAAGGCGGCTTTCACGGCATGCGGGATCGTGGCAAGACGTCGCGCGGTCGGTTCGTCGCCAGCGGGCGGTGTCAGCTGCTCGGCGGAGTGATGGTGATGTTGGCGCCGTAGTTGTAGTAGTGAACGTCGGCGGTCTCGGCGACGGACAGGGTCCCTGGCAGTCCCAGCGACGGTCCGTCGATCGACATGTCGACGTCCACGCTAGACGTGACGATTCGCCCCAACTTGTCCAGGGCCGCGTCAACAGTGGCGCTGCTGATGCTGACTGCACTGAGGACGTTCTGCAGGTCGGAGCCGAGCTCAGAGCCCAGCGACTGGAGTTCCGGCTGGAGGGCCGTCATCACCTTCGTGGGGTCGAGGGTGGCGCTGTAGTGCTCCACCGTCTCTCCGTAGGCAGTGCCCGATCCCTCGTTGGTCACCGTCCCCACCGCCTTCAGGTATAGCAATTCGGTGGTCGCGCTGTACTCGCTCACCGAGGAGAGGCCCGGCTCGGTTTGGAAGGTGGAGCCGCCGTCTGTCGAGAGGTACGCGGTGCCGTCGTATTCGATCGCGACCACGTCGACCGGCTGTCCCGCGACCACTGCGTCGATGGTCGCCTCCTGCACCTGCGAGCTGGCGAACTGAATCTGGATCGGCAGGCTCACCGTCATTCCCCCCTGGGAGAGCCCGGTGATGTCCTCGGTGACGGTGATCTCCGCGTCGAAGGACTGGAGGGTCGTCTTCTGCACGCTTGCCAGGAGCACCGCTCGCGCATTGCCGCTCGAGCCGCCGCAGGCCGCGACCGCGACCAGGCACGCCATCCCGGCAGCCACCCGGGCCACGTGCGCAGTGCGCCTTCCGTTCATTGCCGCGCCCTCATCGCGGCGCGCCGCCCGCGGGGTGCGGTCTCGCCGCCGCGGGCCAGCTTAGCAAGGCTAACAGCCCAGATGTGACGAAGATTGAATAGCTGGGTCTGATCGCGCAGGCCACGGTCGGCTTCCGGGGTGGAGCAGGGCGAGGATGGCGATCACGGAGGCGATGATGGCGCTGGTCCAGAGGGCGGCGTCCATGGGCACCGGTCAGACGAAGTAGTGGCCCTGCTCGATGTCCTCGATGAGGCCGGGGTGGGTGGGTTTCCAGCCCAGGAGATCCTGGGTGATGGTGCTGGAGGCGGGCATGTCGGTGCTGAGCAGGTGCACCAGCATGCCCTCGTACTCTCCGGCGGGCAGAGACGTGGCCGGTAGGTCCAGGTGGCGGCCGATGGCCTCGGCGATCTCGCGGACGGGCACGCCTTCGTCGCCGACGGCGTTGAGCACCGCACCGGGGGGAGCCTGCTCGATGGCCAGCCGGTACAGGCTCGCGGCGTCCTTCACGTGGACGGCGGGCCAGCGGCTGGCCCCGTCGCCGATGTAGCCGGAGACGCCCTTGGTCCGGGCCATGGCGATGAGCTGGGGGATGAAGCCGTGACGGTCTCCCTGGCCATGCACCGAGCGGGGCAGCATGACCAGGCAGGAGCGGACGCCCCGGTCTGCGGCAGCCAGCGCGGCCTGCATGTTGGTGATGCGGGCCGCGATGGGCCCCGCGGCGACGAGTTCGTCGCGTTCGGTCGCGACTCGTCCGGGCGTGACGAGTGTTCCGCCAGAGATCACGAGAGGCTTGCCGGAGCCGGCGAGTCCGGTGACAAACGTCTCGATGGCCATGGCGTCGGTCCGCGTCGCAGCCTCGGTCACGCTGGGCACGACGAAGGCGAGGTGGATGACGCCGTCGCTGTCGAGGGTGCCGGCGCGCAGCACGTCGATGTCGTTCAGGTCGCCGCGTAGCACCTCGGCCCCCCTGTCGGCGACTGCTTTGGCGGAAGCGTCCGAGCGGGCCAGTCCGAGGACTTGGTGACCGGCACTGATGAGTTCGGGGACGACGGCCGAGCCGATCCAGCCGGAGGCGCCGGTGACGAAGATGCGCATGGAGATTCTCCTTGGTCGTGGTCTCGCGTGATGTTGCGCCCTCCCAGGGTCATCGCGGCTCGGGATCGATCAGTGGTCCGGCGACGACGGCGGAGTGGTCGTGTTGTACTGGCGGTCAGGAGCATGCGGGCTGGAATGTGTGGCATCCGGGCTTGAGCTCCGCGCATCTAGGCAGGCTCTCCACAAGCCGCGCAAGCGTGTCAAAATGGCGGTGCTCGGGCCGAGCGGGCAGGGGGAGTGGGGGACGACCCCGGCACGAAGAGGTTCGGCGCATACACGCGTAAGGAGGCTCGGGAATGGGCGAAGCGACAATCCGTCTCTCACGAGCAGGAAGCGCCAGCCCCCTGCTGGGGATGGAGACCTGGGACATCTCCATCGATGGCAGGGTGGTGGGCGCCATCTCCGCGGGTGAGACCGTCGAGGTGTCGGTCACCCCGGGCCAGCACTCGTTGCTTCTGAGGGGCCGTGGCCGGAACCGAAGCCCGCTCCGCGCCTGCGAGGTCGCTGAGGACGAGGTCGTGAGCTACCGCTGCCACGGTCCCCGGTACGGCCCGCCGCATGTCGTGGCGGCACTCATCAAGCCAGATCTCTGGATCACCCTCAAGCGGGAGCAGTGATCGGAGCATGGCAGCGGCGGGGGAGTCCTCAGCGATCGCGGGCCCAGCCACGGGGACGACGCCGGCCACCGTGCTGAGGTGGCGCGGCAGTCTGTCGGCGACAAGCCCACGTATCCTGTTGCACCCAGGAGGAGATTGCATGGTCGACGGTGACCACCGACGCCCGTTGTTCGCCTCGTACGACAACGCCGCGGCGATCGTCTCGGCAACAGACCGCGGGCAGCTCGGCTGCCCGACGCCATGCCCCAAGTACGACGTGGCCGCACTGATAGATCACCTCGTCGAGGCGGGTTACCGGGCGGCCGCACTCGGCCGGGGGCAGGCACCCCCGCCGGGAGACGTGTCCCCTCACGTCGAGCTGTCTGACGCGCCCTCGCGGTTGCGTCAGGCCGCCACGGAGGCGGCAGCGGCGTGGGCCGGCGAGCTCGCTCTGAGCGCGCGACTCACGATGCCGTGGGGCGAGGAGTACACCGCGGCCGCGCTGGTGGACATGTACCTCGCGGAGCTGGCCACACACGCCTGGGACCTGGCCCAAGCGACGGGCCAGCTTGACCGGTTGGAACGCTCACTTGCGCTGCCGGCGCTCGACGCTGCTCGGGCCGTGATCAAACCGGAGTACCGCAACATGGTGGAGCCCGGAGCCCCTTTCGGGCCAGAGGTGACGCCACCTCCCGACGCCGACGACTGGGAACGGCTCGCCGCCTTCATGGGACGGGAGCCACGGATACCGGTTAGGGGCCGTAGCTGAGAGGTAGCGCACCATCCGATGCGGCGAGCGGGGCCAGCAGTCGCAGAAGGCGGTCGCGGTGCAATGTCGCTATTGGCTGTGGCGCATGCTCAGAGAGCCCCCTCAGCGCCGCGGTCCGCGTCCATGATCTCGAACACCGGGTAATGCTCGACGATGGCGCGTATCTCCTCGAGGGAGGGGACGGTGCTCAGCCCGAAGTACCGAGCAGCCTCCCGCGCATCGACTCGGCGACCGCTGCCGCACAGATACTCGCGGATGACGGGCGAGCGCTCCTGGGGGGCCACCTCGACCGGCGCCACCTTCCGGGTTTGCCCGTGTCGGATGACGGTGCTTCCGGCGGCCGCTCTCACGTTGCGGACCCGTTCCGACTCGCCGGCCAGGGCGACGAGATACGCCCTGCCACCAAGAATGGTCCTGACCAGCAGCGTGCGCCGAACCTTGCCGGAGTGCCGACCCCGAACCTCGAGCATCACCACGAAATCGGGGACCCAGCCATGTGACGTCAGGAACCACCTCAGCCACTGGAGATGCCGGTACAGGCTGGGCGGGAGTCGGTAGACGGCCCGGATCGAGCAGTCGACCGGCGCGATGACCCGCCGAGTGCTGCCTTGAGCCGATCTCCAAACGTCGACAGCTTCATCTGCAGCGGGGACTCTAGCAGCGGCCGGTTTCAGCCGGTCGGTGCGACCCGGTCAGATGGACCACCGCCGCGTCATCGCCTGGTCCACCCACCGAACCCCTGTCACGACGGTCGCGAGCCTGGCTCCGGCACATCGATGACGCGGAGCCAGCCCCCATCAGCCTGCTGGCGCGCAACCTGAACCCGAATCCCGACTCCATCGCGCCGGTGGGTGCCGGTGAGTGCCAAGCTGCCGCATCGCACGGTGGGGAGGGTCTCCTCGAGTTGCATGCGGACACCGCCGGTCAGCATCCTCTCGCAGACCGACTGGATGGCTGTCCTTCCGGTGATGACGTGACCTGGCGGGTAAGCGAGCACCGCGTCCTCCTCGTACAGGGCCGCCATCCCCTCGGCGTCGCCGGCGTTGGCCCGCTCGACGAACAACCGCGTGATCTCCTCCGGCGCCGCTGCCGGCTTGATTGCCTCGCTCATGGTCAGACTCCTTCGTGGCGCAACAACTCGTACAGCTCGCGGAACCCCGCGTCCACCGGTCCTCCAGGTCATCCGGGGGTGTAGTCGCCGGGCAGTGATCGGGCGGTCACCGCCATGCGATTCCAGGCGTTGATCACGATCACAGCCCAGATCAACTGGGCCAGTTCCTTGTCCTCGAAGTACCCCCGCACGGACTCGAAGACGTCACGGGGGACGTGGCTGTCTGCGATGAGGGTCATGGCGTCGGTCAGCTGGAGTGCGGCGCGCTCCCGCTCAGTGAAGAATGGCGCCTCGTGCCAGGCAGCGACGGCGTGGAGTCGCTGCTCGCTCTCGCCCCGAGCCTTCGCGTCCAGAGTGTGCATGTCGATGCAGTAGGCGCAGCCATTGAGGATCGACGCCCTCAGGCTGACCAGGTCGCGTAGCGAGGAGTCCAGCTCCAGCGCGCCGTCCAGAGCCACCATGGCGCGATACGCGGCGGGGGCCAGGTGGGAGAGGGCGATCCGAGGTTGCTCGAAGGTCGTGGTGCCGGCCGCCATGCTGTGGTCCTCCCGGTGGTGGTTGACGTGAGGCCACCGTAGTCCCACCATGGCTCATCAGCAATGGCCAATTCGAAGCCAGCTAAATGGGCCACTTCAGGGTTGGACCTCCTCCTCGATCTCGGCGACAGAGCCGGTCGGGGGTTGAGGGTGGCGCTGGAGGACGGGCTCCGGGAGGCGATCCGCTCGGGGCGATTGCCCCGGGGCATGCGACTTCCGTCCACTCGCGGACTGGCTCGGGACCTTGGCATCTCCCGTGGGACGGTGCTCCAGGCCTACGAGCAGCTGATCGCCGAGGGCTGGCTCCGAGGTCGCCGGGGCTCGTCCACGATCGTCAGCGCCGACGCCGAAGGGCACCGCCGGGGGACCGCCATCCGCGAGCCGCCGCCGCTGCTGTGGAGGTATGACTTTCGGCCGGGCCGCCCCGACGCCAGCTCCTTCCCGAGATCCGAGTGGCTGCGGGCGCTCCGTCGAGCGCTCGCCACCGCACCGAACGCAGCTTTCGGGTACGGCAGCCCCCAGGGGCAGCTGCCACTGCGCGTGGAGCTGGCCGGCTACCTCAGCCGGGCGCGTGGCCTTCGCGTCTCACCGGAAAGCGTCGTGATCACCGCCGGCTTCACCCAGGGGCTCGGGCTGGTCGCCCGGAGCCTGGCGGCCAGGGGTGTCACCGCGATCGCGATGGAGGAACCGAGCATGGCCCTGCACCGCTCCATCGTTCGGGCGGCGGGGCTCGAGATCACCCTCACCCCGGTCGACGGCGATGGCATGCTCGTGGACACGCTCGGCCGCTCCCAAAAGACTGGAGGGGCGGTGCTCACCCCCAACCGGCAGCACCCGACGGGGGCCATGCTCAGCGCAGCACGCCGATCCCATCTCCTGAGCTGGGCGCGCGAGGAGGGAGCCGTGATCGTCGAGGACGACTACGACGGCGAGTTCCGCTACGAGGGCCATCCCATCGGTCCCCTCCAGGGGCTCGATCCCGCTCTCGTCGTCTACGCCGGCACCGCCTCCAAGACGCTGGCGCCGGGTGTCCGGCTCGGATGGCTCGTCCTCCCCGAGGACATGCGCCCCGACGTCCTGCGCGAGAAGGGGCTGGCGGACTGGCAGAGCAGCACCCTGGAGCAACTCGCGTTCGCCGAGCTGCTTCGCAGCGGCGCGTATGACCGTCACGTCCGCAGGATGCGGCTCCGTTACCGGCGCCGTCGCGACATCCTCGTCGGCGCTCTGGCCGAGGCCCTCCCGGACCTTCGCGTCATGGGTCGGGAGGCCGGGCTCAACGTGCTGATCCCCCTACCCGACGCCGCCACTGAGAGCGCCGCGCTAGCCACCGCGCGCGCCGCGGGGGTCGGCCTCGAGGGGCTCGCTGAGAGCGACCTCTACGAGAGGCGGGGACCCGCGGGACTCATCATCGGCTACGCTGCGGCTCCAGAGCACAGCTTCGTCGGGGGCGTCGAGGCGCTGGTGTCCGCGATCTCGAGGTGAGGTGGAGCTTCTGCTAGCGTGTGCCGGGGGTTCCGGCGGTGGTCGGAAGCCACAAGACGCATGTGGCTGGCAAGTGTGCTGACGATATGGTCGGGGAGACCCAAGGGTTACAACGTGAGATTGATGCCAGTCGGCTCTGAACAGCCTTCACGGCGGAATCGGAGTATCGCGGTCTTAGGGGCAACCGGCCATACAGGGCGCTTCGTCGTGTCGGAGCTCTTGCGCCGCGACCTTGCCCCGATCGCTGTCGGACGCGACGCGGTGAAGCTGGCCGGGTGCGGATTCGCGGATCGTGGCATCGAAGTTCGCGAGGCTTCGATCGACGATGCGGGTTCACTCGATCGCGCGCTCACGGGCACGGCGGCGGTCATAAACTGCGCCGGGCCGTTTCTCGACACCGCCCACGCCGTGGCTTCCGCGGCGCTGCGCACGAACATCCATTACCTGGACGTCACCGCCGAGCAGACGAGCGCGCAGGCGACCTTCGAGGCGTTCGATGGGCCCGCGCGGGACGCAGGGGTGATCGTCCTTCCGGCGATGGGCTTCTATGGCGGATTCGCCGACCTACTGGTCACGACGGCTATGGGCGACTGGAATGCCGCCGACGAGATCAAGATCGGCATTGCGCTCGACAGCTGGCATCCGACGCCAGGCACGCGGGCCACCGGTGAACGGAACACGGCCCAGCGCATGGTCGTCGCCGATGGGCTGCTCGTGCCGCTGCCTCAACCCGCACCCGAGACGGACTGGGATTTCCCGGAGCCGTTCGCGCGGCAAGCCGTCATCGAACTCCCCTTTTCGGAGACAATCGTCATTGCGCGACACCTGCGCACATCAGGGCTCCACACCTACCTCACCCAAAACGCCCTCCGTGATGTCCGCGATCCCACGACGCCACCGCCAAAGCCGGTGGACGAAACGGGCCGTTCAACACAGAGGTTCCTGGTCGAGGCTGTTGTGCAAAGAGGGGACGGGACGCGCCGCATCAGCGCGCAAGGTCGGGACATCTACGCGTTCACTGCGCCGCTTGTGTGTGAGGCCGTTCAACGAATCATTGACGCGAAGGTCCGCGACACCGGGGCCCAGGCCCCTGGTGCCATCTTCGATGCCAGGGACTTCCTGAGCGCTCTGGCGCAACATCATCCGGCGTTCGTGGTTACAGGCGGGTAGCTGCAACCCGGTGCCGACGAGACGCTCGTCAGGAGGTCGCCACCGGCGGCGGCTCGATGATGGACCCCGCCGACAGGCGGGCGGAGCGTGGTTGGAGGCCTCCACGACATACTGAGGCCATGACCCGCCCCATCGACCTTGCCGCCATCCTCTCGACCATCGACTCGCCCTGGAAGCCGCACACCGTGGCCGCCGTCAACGACTACGACGTCCGCGTGGTCAAAACCCGTGGCGAGTTCACCGAGCACGCACATCCCGAGACCGACGAGCTCTTCCTCGTCCTCTCCGGATCGCTGGTCATCCGCCTCGGCGACGAGGAACTGACCCTCGGTCCGGGGCAGCTCGCCGTGGTGCCGCGAGGGCGCCGCCACCAGCCGATCTCCACGCAGGGTGCGGAGGTGCTCCTCATCGAGCCCCGGGCCACGGTCAACACCGGGGACACACCCAGCCAGCTGACCACGGAGCCGGTCCGCCTCCTCTGACGAGACGGCGTCCTGGGGGCACCGCCCACTCCGGAAGGCGGCACTCGATCGCGTAGATCCGGCCATCGAGTTCCCCGACCTGCAGAATGGCCGGGAAATCCCGGTGACACCCCTGGCGTGGTCAGGCCGGGCCAGCCCGGCGTCCTATCACCCCACTTGAACCAAACGCTTTGATCGGCCCAGAGGCGATGAAGTGTTCGGGGTTCGCGCGCCTCGGCGGACAGCATCTAAGCTCGCGGCATGGTCGAGCGGGCCAGGGATGGCCGTGCCTGGCGGATCGGCACAGAAGCCGAAGTCGCCTGGATCACCGATGGTACGTCCCGCGGCCGGGCCATCACCTCGGCCATCCCGCCCGTTTTCGAGGCCTACGCCACGGTTGTGTTCCCGACGACCGTCGAAGCGTGGGACCGGTATGCCCGGGCCATTCTGACCCTGCTCAGCGAGCAGTCAACAGACCAGCGGTGGTGGCTTGGCTATCTCGACACGGGCGCCCACGACATCGTCTTCCCTGACGCGCCGAAGGTGATGATGTATGCCGGGTGGCATTACGTGCTGGTGGAGGCGGGGCCGGCGCAGGCCGCCACCTGGCGCCGGGGCGGCCCGTGGCCAGGTCCGTTGCCGAACGTGCTCTTCCCCGCCGACCACTCCTGGCTCGTTTCCACGCTGTGGGACGACGACTGGACGTGCGTCGGCGGGCCGCTCGAGCTCATCAGCAGATTCGCGTGTCACCCCGATCTGGAGGCGAGGCTGGTGGCCCTCGGCGAGGACGCCACACCTCCAGGTCACCAGGCGCTGTGACGGGGGCTCACGTGTCATTCCTCCATCGATTATCGGCCGACCGTCGCGGCGGCTCTTCACGCTCACGGCCGCTACCACGCTGATCGACGCGAGCGAAATCTGAATTGGATGTCGGTGGCTACGGCAGACGCCCCACCAATGTCTCACAGCTCCGGCTGGCGGCTCCAATTCAGGGGCACCGCCTACTTGCGCCGAAGGCGCGACGGCTCGGAGCGAAGTCGTGGCGCCGGCGTTGGAAACTTGATAGGGTTTTCAGACATGGCGCCCTCCAGTATTCAGATAGATTCCCTCGCAGAGCTGAGGAAGGTCGAGCCTGATGCGGTGGCGCGTCTACGCGAAGCACCGAGGTCCGCTCATCTCTTTCTGATGGACCCCGTCGGCGCACTTGCTTCGGTCGGGATGGTTCTCTCCGACGAGGCGGTCGTCGAATGGGAGGACCTCCTCGGCGGGTCCCTTCCGACCTTACCCCAGCTGACGCGCGACCTGCTGCTGAGCTCAACCGGAGGGATGCAGATAGAGGTCAGGATCGACGGGATACTTCCTGCGGGGCCAGGGACGGCGGAATCGCAATGACTATCCTGGCTGGCTTTGACCTCGTATTGGAGATCAACTCCAAAGTGATCGAGGACGCAATCGCCAGCACCCCGTTCGGGGGCACGACGCTTAGCCCGCCGGCAGAGGTCGTCGTCGGGGATACGACCAACGGAATTGACGCGATCCTTCTCGACCCAGTCACATTCTCGCTCGGCGCAGGTACGAACGGCATCTCCATCTCAATCCCGTTCGATGAGACCACGGTCTACTACAACGGACAAGCGGTCGGTCCTGTGAAGGGTGTGCTCCAACTGAACGGGACGATAGACCAGTTCGAGACCGACTCGACGAACAAGCTCTTCGATATCGGGCTGCTACTTCCCCCAACCGGCGTGTCCATCGACTGGGACTCCGGTTCGTACACGCAGAACGCACTGGGAACGCTCTCGAGTTCGGACAGGGCTTCCATGGAGAGCAACATCAAGACCGCCACCTGGCTGGCGATCTCCAACAACAAGCCAAGCGCGGGCATATCCTTCAACGAAGACGACAGCAAGGACGGCCTTCTGGGGAAGACGGGGCTCCGGTTCCGCTCGGTCACCGTACAGAACATCGACTCCACGACCATCGGGCTCTTCTGCATGATGCTCGTCGCGAACGACACTCCTTCGTCGGTGGTCCGCTCCGACCCGGGACTCCCAGGGCCTCTTGGCGCAGCGATGAGCCTCTCAGGAGCGTGCTTCCAGAAGCTGATCTTCTGTCCGGCCATAACCGAGAGCCTCGTCTCGAAGTTTGATCCGAGCACTCAGACCCCAGACCAGTTCGCCGCCATCGTGAACTCGCAGATGCCCTCGGGCTGCGGCACGGCAGACTATGTCCCGCTCTCCGGCGGGTTGAAGCTCACCAACATCTCGAGCAGCCTGGAGACTGGGTACGTTCAGGTCAATGGGACGGCCATCCAGGGCAAGACGGACGTCTACTGCTTCCGGCTGGTCGCCAACTTCGACACGCAACTCAGCTTCAGCGTGAGCAAGGGGGCGATCAGCGCGAGCATCAATCCCAACCCCCCTCACATCGTGTCCTATGTGGACGTCAGTTGGTTCTGCTTCCTCCTCTACTTCGCCGCGGCCCTCGCTGCGTCGCCCATTACCGCCCTTCTTGCCATCTGGATACTGATCAGCGTCGAGTGGCTGGCATTCACCTTCGTCCCCGTCTTGGCGCCGGGACTCAACGTAGGGCTCGGCGCGACAGAACAAGTCGGGCTCAACGGGTTCACTCTCTCGAGCATCGATGTACTCCCTGAGAGGTTCACGCTTCTCGGCACGGTGGCCGTCAAGGCCCGGCCGGCACCCGGGCCTGTGCGCGGCATCGTGCTCGCGCTGACGAACGACATCACGACCGATCAGCAGCAGATCGGTGGCGGCACGTACCACTTTCCGGGCTCGAAGTTCTGCAAGGCCAAGGACTACTCGTATACCGAGAGTACTGATGAGGAGCAGATCACGTACACGGCGACGCCGCACTTCCTGGGACAGAACCCGAGCTACAAGTGGACTCTAGGTGGTGTGCTGCTCACAGGGACGAGCGGAGAGGTCGCGCTGAGCGTCGCGGCGGCGATTCCCGAGCCCGGGGACCTCACCATGAATCTCGGGTTTCAGAACACGACGGTCAGCTACCTCTTCACCGACTCGCTGACGGTGCAGCTGACCGGACAGGGGGCGTTCAACTACGGTGTGACCGTCCAGGTCGAGGCGGATACGACCACCGGCTTCGTGGCGACGGACTCCGCCATGGCGGTCTTCACGAACCACACGATTCAGATGCTCGACGACTGGGACTCGGACATGGCGAAATGCAAGATGGCCTCCGAGATGGCGATCAACCTGTTGAGAACCATCCCGCAGGCGATCCCCCGCGGTGGAGACGGCCCTGATTACATGGAGACGGTCCAAGTCCTCAGGGAGGCAGTACTCCAGGGACGGGCCGGAGCGCAAGAGGGTGTCATGGAGGGAGTCCGCGTCTACGGTTCCCAGCTGATAGAGGACATCCTACGGTCAGCGGGGGAAGGGTAGCGGACCGCGGGTTCGAGCCCCGTCTCCCGCTGACGGTCGTCCTCGAGTCGGTTGTGGCCGACGTGATCGGCGACGCTGAGGCCGTCCGGGGTTCGGTCTCCGCATCCCCGTGCAGATCTGCTCGCAGCTGTTGACCCGACCGCAGGGTACCCCGGAACGGCACCCCTAGGTCGCGGCGTCCCACTCGGCGCGGTACCGGGCCAACCCGGATGCGCCGCGCATGCCGCGTTCGTTTAGGACGAGGATCATGAAGGTCTCGTCGGGCACGTCCCACGTGCATCGGATGCGACGCTTGGAGGCCGGCTCGAACCCAAAGCGGGGGTAGTACTCGGGGGAACCAAGGACAACCACGAAGGGGCAAAGCGTGTGATGAAGGCTGTCCAGCCCGGCGCGGACAAGCTCGCTCCCTATGCCACGGCGCTGCCATTCGGGCAACACGGCCAAGGGCGCAAGTCCCGCACCCGACCATTCCCTGCCGTCCTTTGCCTCGAGGTAGACGGGGCTGAAGAGGATATGGCCAACCACCTGGCCCTGGGCCACGGCCACGAGCGACAGGAGTCCTTCGGAGGCGCCGCGCAGTCGTTCGATCACCGCCCCCTCATTGGGTCGGCCGAATGCTCGGTCATTGACGTTGCGGATCGCGACGACGTCACCACCTTGCTCTCGCCGGATCTCAGCCACCTTCGTGTCCTCCGTCACGTACAAGTCGACCGTACGACAATCGCGCTGGGCCAGACGCCCTGGAGCTTCGCGTTCCGGACGGGCGGGCCAGCTGGGAGTTCCCTCATGGGAGGGAGTGTCAAGGCTCAACCGAAGTAGGTATCAGGCATCACCCAAAGGCCGGTGAAGGATCAGCCGGAGCTCTTTCGTCAAGGGTCAGCCGGATCCATACACCGGCCAACTACCCCCTGCAGGACTCGAAACCTGCGACGAGCGCGCTCAGAAGGCGGCTGCTCCCTATATTTGGCGGGCGCATAGTACCTTCTGAATTGGGGCGCAGCGTCTGCCTCGACAAATGGCCTGGAAATCACGGTCCGCGCCACTGGGTGAGCCGAGGGTGCGTCACCAGCCGCACGAAGGCCACGACCTGGCGGCTGTTAGTTGCCATGGATATAGTAATCATGTATATTTGGAGTCCATGCCCAACCTATCGCTGCGACCGACTCCCGGTTACCTGGTGTGGCGCCTGGCCACGAAGTTGCGTACCGCCGTTGACAGCGCGGTGGGCCCGCTCGGGCTGACCCACGCCCAGTACTCGGTCCTATCCACGCTGCGGGGGTTCTCCAGCGCCGGTCTGTACCCGAGCCAGCGCCAGCTCGCCGACCACACAGGGCTCGAGCCCATGTTCATCTCCAAGCTGGTTCGCGCTCTGGAAGGCCGAGGGTTGATCGAGAGGCGCCCCGACCCGGCCGACTCCCGGGCGGTCCGCCTGGCCGTCACCGAGAAGGGGACCGAGGTGGCCGACCAGGCCGTGGTTATCGTCGCCGACCTTATGGGACAGTTCACCTCGCCTCTGGGTGGGGTTTCGTCCAAGCGCACCCACACCTTCATCCGGGACGTGCGAGCGCTCCTCGACGGTCCCCTCTTTGCCCACGAACCCTCGCTCCACACCCGAGGAAACAACAGCAAGACAAGGAGATAGATCCATGTCCCACAAGCCAGTCTTGAATCCTAAGATGATCGGAGAGACCGAGAATTCGCTTCGCGCCCTGCTCAACAAGATACTGATAGGCAGTGGGCTCGACTTCCACGGTTGGGCTGCCCTGCAGGTGGTGAGCATGAGCCCGGCACCGCTGATCGAGGAACAGCTCGCCGCTGTGCTTCAGAATTCCCTCAAGATCGACGAGCCCCATGTGCTCGCCGTCATCGCCGACCTGCGCGCCCAAGGGCTCATCGACAACGCTCCTGAAGCGGTAGGCCTCACGGCCCAGGGGTCAGAGCTCTACTCCCGCCTCAACGGCGAAGTGCGGCCGAAGATAGCCGAGATCTTCGAGGGCCTCGACCCCGACGACCTCGCCGCCGCCTACCGGGTCCTCGCTGCGATCATGGCCCGGGCCAACGCCCTGCTCGCCGCCTAGTTGAACCCAAGTCTCTCCGAGATCAGGCGGCCTGCAACTGAACCGGGGCCGCCAGTACCCCCCTGCAGGACTCGAACCTGCGACCTGCGCGCTTAGAAGGCGGCCTTCCTATTTGTTTGCCGCTCGCATAGTACTTTGTGAATTGGGACGCAGCGTCTGCCTGGCGCGGTCAGCCCGGGCCACCTCAGTGTGCCTTTGCTCCCATGCAGAGGGGTCCGATGACCCGCTCGTGACCTCAGTACGGTGGCTGCAGCCCGGGGAACATCGGGAAGTGGCGCACGTTCAGCGTCAACAACCGAAGGTCGTACAGGAGCGCGGTCGCCGCGATGGCGAGATCGGCGCTGTCGATGCCCCCGTGCGTTCGCAGCCAGCGGCGCCCCAACGACCCGGCCTCCTCGGCGACGTCCCTATCCACGCCGTGCCAGACCAGCGCTGAGAGCAGGGCGTTCGTCGCTTCCGCCTCGCGCGGCCGCATGCCCGCCACCACCTCGAGGCGGGTGATCTCACTGGCGTGGAGGGGCCCCAACCCGCGGGCGGACTCGAGCGTGACGGCGGCCGCCTGGTCGCCACGCAGATAGTCGACCAGCACCGAGGTGTCGACGAGGGCGCTCACCTCCGCACCCGGCGGCCAGAGCGGAGCTCGTCGACGTATGCGGCGCCGTCGCGGGTCCGGTGACCCCACGCCCCGAATGCCCCCCGCATGGCGGCGAGGTCGTCCTCCGAGGAGTGGGAGGCTCCGTAAGCGGCCCGGATGGCGTCGCGGATGAGCCCAGCCATGGAGCGCCCCGTTCGGCCCGCGACGTGGTCCAAGAGGCGTCGGTCCTCGTCGGTAAGGGAAATCTGGGTCCGAATCATGATGTAAGAGTACATCATCTTGCGCCGTCCACCCCGCCCGTCCGGGGTTTCGGGCCGTCCCCGTGGGCGTAACAGGCAGCAGCGTTTGCTGTCAGGCATCACACGAAGGCCTGGCAAGGATCAGCCGGATCCATACACCGGCCAGTACCCCCTGCAGGACTCGAACATGCGACCTGCGCGCTTAGAAGGCGGCTGTTCCATTGATTAGGCGGTTGCTTAGTACCTCACGAGTTCAGATGCACCATCTGCCCCGTCAGCATGCTGCAACGGAGGGGCCGCCTGCCACGTCAGGAAATGGCTGGGATAGAAAGTTTCCGGGCCATCCCCGTGTAGTTCTGCTAGCAGCATTTGGCCCGACGACAACACCTTCATCCTCCTCCATCCTCATCGCCTCGTCGAGCACAACCCCCGCACACGCTGAGGCCGCTCCCGCTCCCGCCACGCTCACATAGAACCTGACCTCCAAGGGAACAGGGTTGAGATCCGTGTTCCATCCGACCACCCGTGACCAGGCGTGGGAGGCATCTACGTCGAGAGGGAGGTCACACGGACCCTGGAACTCTCATGACGCCTGGGTCACGGCGAAACAACAACTGAAGCGCGGAAGGGCGCTGGAGGCGATGATGGCGCTGTGACCATCAACCTCGTCCTGTTGCTCGATCTGCTGTTCGCTCCGTATCGCACCCGATGGCTGCGGACCACTCAGGTTGCGTTGCTCACTTCGCGGCCTGGGATTGACGGCTATCGGACGGTCAGCGCGTGATGTCCGCCGCCTACATAGCTGTCGCAGTTGTCGCCTCTGTGATCGTGATCGCCGGGCTGACTGCGGCGGGGGATTGGAGGGGTTACACCACCCGGTTCGCCGCGAGGGAACGTGTCAGATTCCTTAGGCATTGGTGGCGAACGGGCGCATATCCGACGCCCGTGGGGGTCCGACTTGGTGGCGTGGCGCTCAGCTCATTCGGCGTCGCAATTCTGGGGAAGGCCATGCAGGACCTGGGTGCCGTAAACGTCGGAAACTGGGTCGCGCTTGTTGCGGCCGCCTCATTCGCGGTGTCCGTGATAGCCGGCGGCTACGTCATCCCTATGATCGCCATGCGGAAGGATGGCGTGAAGCGGTTCCGTCGGCGCGGGACCAGAAACATCTGAGCTACGACGTCCAGGGGGGTGCGACATGGCGACGGTGACGGGGCGACGATGCCTCCGAGGTGCGCTGGGCGAGATCATTCGAACTCGCCTCGGAGCCTGACAGCAGGAGACGGGGTCAGACCCTCCCCGGAACAGTCTAGGGGCCTCCCATGAGGAATCGCACGTGTGTTCGTGCTAGTGTCCAGTTTAGTCGGCCGCCGTGTTGCGGCCAATGCCGTAGGGGAGGGGTGGGCTAAATGACCGGCACCGCAGCAGATGACCAGGAGCGCCTGTTTCGCGCCCTCGGGTGGCTCGTTGCTAGTTCGGCCTGGCTCGAACTTCTCGTCTTCTACAAGTTGGTTTCGCGGTCCGGCGTCCCTATGACAACGGCGAAGGTCCTGATGGGTACCGACGGCTTTGAAACGACACTCAGCCGCCTAGATCGCCTGGCGAGTGCGACGCTGCCGAAAGAGGTGGAGGAGGACTTCAAGGCCTGGTGCAGCGACGCACGGACGGCGATGACCGAACGTGGAAAGCTCGTTCACGCCGTGTGGCTGGTGCCGGGGCGCGACGGCAAAAGACTGGACCGATTGGAGCGCGATCGCCTACCCGTGGACGGGATCAAGGCGACTGCAACGGAGGTGCATGAGATCGAGGCGCTCGCGCAGAGGTTGGATGGATTGTCCGCCCGCCTGGTTGATATGGCTGGCGCCTTGCGCGTCCTGGCCGAGTGACGTAACCGGGGCGGGCTACCTGGGGGCAGGTCGGTGGCCCACGGAGTAGTCAATGTACCCTTGTGCCTGCCGAGGTCCCCAAGGAGGGGAGCGGCTTTGATCTATCCCGCTAGGCGGGCGCCAGGCTCATGGCAGGGTGCGGATTTCGGATCGCACACCCTCGAGGGGCGAGGGCGTCACGCCGAGTTGCGCGTAGAAGGCATCGACCCAGGCAACCGCCCAGGCGATTGCCGTTGCCGCGAGCTCGTGGCTGAGCATGCTGCGCGGAAAGAAGGGGTCACCGACAGACGCCCATCGGGACTTCGGGATACCAAGTGCCGAAACCTCGTCTTCAAAGCGTCCCGGCGGGGCGGGATCAGGTCCGCCGGTTGACGTTGTTACGGGTCCCTGCCCGTAGTGGACAAGGGCATTGCGGATATCAAGGAGGAGGCGGACACGTGCGTATGGAGCATCTTTCTCCGCCAGTGGCGTCCTCCCGGCTAGCTCCATCAGCCGCTGATACTTGCGAAGCGTGCCGACGTACCGGTGTTCCTTCGTGCCGAAGAAGTTAGCCATATCGTCGCGTAGCTGCCCGCGCATGGGCTCCGGCAGTGCGTTGGGATCAGACCCCTCTGCGGCCATCGCATAGCAAGCGTTGATCTCACCGTCGACAAACGCGCCGGCGAAGATCAGAGCACCGATCACGAAGGTGTCATGCTCCACCCGCTCCTGGCCCGCTTCACGACTAGGGGTGCCGTTCTCCAGAGCGTAGGCAAAGCGGGTGAGGCGGCACGCACTACGCAGATGGTCCCGCGCCAGGTTCACGAAGACGTCGATCTGCAGGCGCCCTGTCACAACCACCCCCGCGTCGATCCGTGCTGTTAGCTGAACGATCTCGTCAGGCAGGGTGTCGCCTCCATGGGTAAGCAGGGGAAGGAACTCGAAAACAGCATAGGCTCGCCGGTCAAGAATGAGGGAACCATCGAGCGTTCTACGTCGCAATCGCGGTGGCGCTGCTGCGCACCGAGCGAGAGCTGCCCCTCGACGGCGTCGCCTGCATCGTGAGCTGGCGCTCGATGGGGGGCGGGGCGTGATCGGCGTGCTGCCGATGGCCCGCCGCCTCTACGCTTCGGGCATCGTCGACCGACAGCGGTACCTGTTCTCGCCGGTCGGTGCCGGCCGGGTCGTGAGCGAGCTGGAGCTCAGCATGGCAAACAAGTGTACGCTCGCTATGCATGCGATGACAAGCCTACAAGCGTGTCAAAGGCGAGTGCGGGTCCGGGGGAAGGTCATCGGCGCCAGCGCGACCAGTATCATGATATCGCAGGATCATGATATGCTTCCGCCGAAATGCAATGGTCTGTGTATCTGCCAGACGATCTCGGGGAGCGCCTGCGGCGCGTGAAGGAGACGGTCAACGTCTCGCAGGTCTGCCAGGCCGCGCTCTTGTTGGAAATCCAGGCCGCTGAGGCCGCGCAGCAGGGAGACCTGCGACCTCAGATCATCGAGCGCCTCCGCCGCACCCGCACCCCCGCGGAGGAGCTGTTCGATCGCGGTGTGTGGATGGGGCGGAAGTGGGCAGCAGAGGCGGCCTCCCTCCACGACCTCCGAGCCGCTGCGGCCGCTCCGGACACCGACTCAACCCTTGGCGGGGCCATGACGACTATCAAGTTCTGGCACCAGAGTGCGGTGTCTGCTTCGCTGGGTCGGCCGGCTGGATGGGGCGAAGCGGTTCTGGGGGTGCTCGCCTCGGTGGGCGTGACCTACCAGGCCCAGCAGCCGGAGTACGTTCGCGGCTTTCAGCAGGGGCTGCGGGAGGTTTGGGAGTCGGTGCGGTCCGAGTTGGAGGCGTCAGCCCGAGCGACACCGGCGGTCGGCAGACTCGCCAGCGGGGGGCCACGGGTCGTGCGAGGCACGGTGCTCCGGCCGGTGCTTCCGCCTCCACGGCCTGGGGCAGGCACTCCTGGGCAGACGTAACCGTGCCGCCCAAAGTGCGCGACGTCATCGCCGACCTGGAAGCTGATGGCTGGCGGATGACCAGCCAGGAAGGCAGCCACCGCCAGTTCGAGCACCCCACCAAGCCGGGGAAGGTCACGATTGCCGGCAAGTCCGGCATCGATGTGCCGGCGGGCGTGTTGGGCAGCATCCGCAGGCAGTCCGGGCTCCCTGAGCTCGGCCGCTCGGGAGGAGCCCAGCGGGAGAAGAGGCGCCCTATGCCGCCAGAGGAGTGAGCTCCAACTCCACGATCCCGACCGCGGTCGCCGGCAGCTCCAGGTCAGGAGCGCCGAGGCGGGTCGTGGGAGGCGGCACCCGGTCCCCAGCACGCCGCAAGGCGGTCACGTGCTGGATGACTGCCTCCCGCATGAGGCGCACCGTCTCCTCAAGGCTCTCGCCGACGGCAACACACCCGGGCAGGTCGGGGCTGTAGGCACCGTAGACAGTCCCCTCCCGCTCGAGCACGACGACGTAACCCTCGCTCATCAGCAGTCTCCAGGTAGTGCCGTGGCCCGGGGCATCGCCCTACATACGTGGGGAAACGGCATCGCCCCCCAGCATACCCGCCATTCGGTCCTCGTCACCAAGCGCCGCGCGGCGCGAGCGTTTCGGCGGCGAGCAGCTCCCCCTCGGCCCAGCTGTCGCGGTAAACCAGCACGGCGGTGGGCCGGCCGCGGCGGGTGGGCAGGAGGACTGACCGCCGCTCATGGCCTTCAGCGGGACGCGGCTGACCACGCCGCCGGCCTCCGTCGCCGGGAGCGCGTCCGGAACAGCGTCCCCGGCCTCGGAACGCGTCCCTACCCACGTACGCACCATCCGTCGCTTCGTCATCACCGGCATGATCCCGTCCTCAGCACGCTCCCAGCTCGCCGCCACGTTCGCTGCTCTCCCGGCCTCATTTCTTCCGGCACACCGAACGCCTGCTCCGATCGCGCGCTGTCCATGGATACCGTACCCTATGCACCCCCGTCAAAAGAATGTTTTTGTGGACAACGAAGATCAACCAATGTGCCGTCGGCTCGTGGTGATCGGATCTTTGGTGATGCTGCTTCAGATCCCCGTTAGCCTCCGTCTGCAGTAGAGGCAATACCCGCGCCACCTGACCTGAACGCCCACCGGCCGTGTAACAGCACCGGCGAACAGGTGCAGGGCCGGAAGCGGCGCCATCGCCGGGTACGCGGCAAACGCCGCGTACCCGATCCTCGGCAGTTGGGGGTGTTGGCGCGTACCAGTGCGGTAGTTGTGCAGCGTCTGCGGGTACACGTGCGTTCCTGCCTTCGCGTACGCGAGGATAGGTGCGTACTGGGCGATTGACCTGACGTCGGATCGACGGAGGCTACCCGTCCCGTTCGGCGACCAGCGACCTCATCAGGGCGTCGTGGGCATCGTCCACGGTCAGATTGGCGTAGACCAGGTTGATCATCGTCAGGCTCTCGTGGCCGACGATCCGGGAGAGGACGATGGGGTTGGTCCCGGTTCGGAGCTGCCAGGTGATGAAGCTGTGCCGGAAGAGGTGGGGGTAGACCCGCTTGCGGATGCCGCAGTCCTCCGCCAGGCCGTGGATCATCTGCTGGACGCCAGACTCCCTGAGTGCCTCGTATTCGCCGCTGGCAGCGCGCCGCTTGAGGCCGAGGAAGAGCCGGGCGCTCGGCGACTCGCGCCGGATCCGCGGAGCGTAGCGCTCGAGGCGCCGCGCGAGAGTGGGGGAGACGGGTACGAGTCGCTCCCGGCCGCCCTTGCCCTGGACCCGGAGGTAGTGCTTGTTGCGGTCCATGCGGAGGTCGTCGGGAGTGAGCTTGAGCAGCTCCCCGAGGCGGATGCCGGAGTCGCCGAGGAGGCGGACGATGAGCTTGTCCCGCTCGTTGCCGGCCCGCTCCTCCATGGTCCGGATCTCCTCCCTGCTCAGCACGTCCAAGACGCGGCGGTCGAGCCGCGGCCGCTGGGCCCTGGCGGTCACCGGCTCGCCTTCCTTCGCCGCCCAGGCCAGGAAGGTGTTGATCGCGCGCACGTAGCTGTGGACGGTCGGCTTGGCCAGTGGCCGGCCTGAGCGGGAGCGGGTGCCGTCGAGGAGCCCGGCGGTGAGCTCATTGAGGCGCCGGCTGGTCAGCTGCGCGGCCTCGGTGACGCTGGAGTCGACGCAGAAGGGGAGGAGGACGTCCTCCAGGGCGTCGGCGTAGATCTGTCTGGTCTTGGAAGACCGGCCGGCGCCGCGGACAGCCTGCAGGTAGTCGGCGATCAGGCGCGCCAGAGGGGTTGCCTCCCCCGCCACGAGGCTGAGGTTTGCCATGTCCGGGACCCTATCATCGGAGCAGGTGGTTTGTCCACAAACCTGCTGCTTTACAGCAGCCGCACCCCCCGGTTGTTACACGCTCAGGAGGGGTCCAGGAGGTCTCCCGGACAGAAGGCAGCTGCTGTATCTGAATTCAGATCGGGTCGGGTGGTGCCCCCTGCAGGACTCGAACCTGCCACCGGCCGCTTAGAAGGCGGCTGCTCTATCCATCTGAGCTAAGGGGGCGCGGAGGCTCCAGTGTAGGACCGGCCCTGCCGGACAGCAGTCGAATCTTCGGGCGGGCACCCGTATAATCACCGGGCGCGCCACCCGCTGGCGCGATCCCTCTGCGGTGGCCATAGCTCAGCTGGTTAGAGTGCCTGACTGTGGATCAGGAGGTCGAGGGTTCAAATCCCTCTGGCCACCCATCTCCGCCCCGGCCCACCGGCCGCGGGCCTGGAGCACCTCACGGAGCAGGGTGGGCCGGTCACTCATGATCCCGTCCACCTCGAGGTCGAGCAGCCGCTCCATCTCGGCGCGATCGTCGATGGTCCAGACGTGGACCTGGAGTCCGCCCCGGTGGGCGGCTCGAACGAAGGCGCGGTCGACGACCCGCACCCCCCATTGAGAAGTCGGCACCTGGACGCAGGAGGCTCCCAGGGCGGGCATCCGCCCGGCCAGCGAGGTGAGCCGGGCGGTGATGATCGCGTCCCGCCCCATCGAGGTGCAGACCCGCCCGCCGCTCAGGCGGCGGAATCGGCGCAGCCGGCCGTCCGAGAAGGAACCGATGCAGATCCGGTCGGCGGCCCCCAGCCGCTCGATCAGGGCCGCCAGGGGGGCGACCACTCGCCAGGTCTTGGCGTCGATGTTGAACCGCGTCAGCGGGAAGGCGCGCAGCACCTCCTCGAGGGTGGGGACACCGATCCCCGTGCCGCGGAGCGGGTGGGATCGCCCCCCGTCCAGGCTGAACCTGTAGGCGGCGTCGGCCCGCCGGACCTCGTCGAGGTTGCGGCTCGAGACCTGGCCCGTGAGGTCGGTGACCCGGTCGAGGGTCTGGTCGTGGAATGCGATCAGGACGCCGTCGCGGGTGAGCTGGGTGTCGGTCTCGAGGTGGAGATAGCCGAGGTCCACCGCGGCCCCGAACGAGACCATGGTGTTCTCGGGGTGCTCCAGGGAGCCGCCCCGGTGCGCAAAGGCGAGGGCGCCGGGTGTCGTCAGATAGCGCCGCTCCGTGCCGATCATGGCGGGGAGAGTACGACAGGCCCGCGAGGGCGGGGACCTGCGGCCCATGTGCGCGGAGGCCGTGAACCGGTAATCTCGCCGGTGAGAGTGCCTGCGATGCTGCCAACCCAACTTTGCCTGCCCGCCTCCGGGGTCACACCGCGGTGGGTTCGCGTCCTGAGGGTTCCCGTCCATGGCTGATCCGAGGGGCTTCCTCACCCGAGGACGAAGCAGCCCCACCCGCCGGCCGGTGGAGGAGAGGGTGCGGGATTGGCACGAGGTGTACGAGCCCGCCTCTCCCAAGGATTCGGCCGACCAGGCGTCGCGCTGCATGGGCTGTGGCACCCCCTTCTGCCTGAACGGTTGCCCGCTCGGCAACCTCATCCCCGAGTGGAACGATCTCGTCCACCGGGAGCAGTGGCGGGAGGCCGCCGAGCGCCTCCACTCCACCAACAACTTCCCGGAGGTCACCGGGCGGATCTGTCCGGCGCCCTGCGAGGCCTCCTGCGTGCTCTCGATCAACGACGAGCCGGTGACCATCTCCCCGATCGAGAAGCAGATCGCCGAGGTCGCCTGGAGCGAGGGCTGGGTGGTGCCCCGGCCCGCCGCGATGAGGACGGGCAAGCGGGTGGCGGTGGTCGGCAGCGGCCCGGCAGGCCTGGCCGCTGCCCAGCAGCTCGTCCGAGCCGGCCACCATGTGGTCGTCTACGAGCGTGACGACCGCCCGGGCGGTCTCCTCCGCTACGGCATCCCGGAGTTCAAGCTCGAGAAGTGCATCCTGGACCGCCGCCTGGATCAGATGCGCGCCGAGGGGACCGTCTTCGAGACCGGGGTCGAGGTGGGCCGGGATCTCCGCGCCGATCAGCTCCTCGCCGACGTCGACGCGCTGGTGCTGGCCGGGGGGGCGACCGTTCCCCGCGACCTGCCGATCCCGGGCCGGGACCTGCACGGGGTCCACCAGGCCATGGAGTACCTGCCCCTGGCCAATCGTGTCCAGGAGGGCGATCTGGACGAATCCCCGGTGAGCGCCCGGGGCCGCCGGGTGGTGGTGATCGGCGGCGGCGATACCGGTGCCGACTGCCTGGGGACCGCCCATCGACAGGGGGCGAGCAGCGTCTACCAGCTGGAGATCATGCCCCAGCCTCCGGAGCGGCGTGACCCGAGCACCCCGTGGCCCCTCTGGCCGCTGCAGTTGCGCACCTCCGCGGCTCACGAAGAGGGCGGCGAACGTCTCTGGTCGGTCTCCACTCAGCGATTCCTGGGTGACGGGCGCGGGCAGCTGGCCGGACTGGTGCTGGCGCAGGTCGCCATGACCATGGACGGCGGGCGGCCTGCCTTCGCCGTGGTGCCCGAGACCGAGATGGAATTGCCCTGCGACCTGGTCCTCCTGGCCCTCGGTTTCGTCGGGCCGGAGCGCTCCCCGATGCTCGCCCAGCTCGGCGTGGAGCTGGACGCCCGGGGCAACGTGGGTCGCGACGCGAAGTGGACCACGAGCCGCGAGGGGGTGTTCGTCTGCGGGGACATGAGCCGCGGCCAGAGCCTGGTCGTCTGGGCCATCGCCGAGGGCCGCAACGCCGCCGCAGCCGTGGATCGCTGGCTGATGGGCGAGACGGTCCTCCGCCCGTCCTTCGCGCTCGCCGAGCGTCGCTGACCCGCTGCGGGGAGCCCGACCCAGCCCTAGGGTGCGGGCGTGAGGAAACGGTCGCAGGCAGCCGCTGCCTGGCGCGCTTCGGCGATCGCCCACACGATCAGCGAGGCTCCACGGGTGGCGTCGCCGCTCGCGAAGACGCCGGGCGCGGCGCGGAAGTTGGCATCGACCGCGATCGCCCCCGAATGGGTGACGCGGCCGCCGAGGCCCTCAACCAGGGGCCGGCAGGCCACCCCGTCGAAGCCGATGGCGAGCAGGACCAGGTCGGCGGGCATGAGGCGCTCGGTTCCCGGCCGTGGCGTGAACTCCCTTCCGCCGCCCTCACGCCGAACCTCGCACTCCACCGTCTCGATCGCCTCGATGCGCTCACTCCCGTGGAATCCGGTCACCATCACCCCGTACTGGCGCCGTCCCCCCTCCTCGTGCGCTGGATGGGTCTGGAGCACCAGCGGCCACTCGGGCCAGGGATTGCCGGCGGGGCGCGTCCGCGGCGGCTCCGGGTAGACGGAGAGGACCTCGACCGACGCGGAGCCCTCGCGGTGGGCGTTGCCGAGGCAGTCGGCGGCGGTGTCGCCGCCCCCGATGATCACCACCCTGCGGCCGGTGGCCGAGATGGCGCGCTCCGCTCCGGCGGGCTCGCCGGCGACCCTGCGGTTCTGCTGGACCAGGTAGTCCATCGCCCGGTGCACCCCGGGTAGCGACCGTCCCGGGATGTGGACGTCGCGGGCGCGCTCGGCACCGACGCAGAGCATCACCGCGTCGAAGCGGCTGCGCAGCTCCTCGGCGGAGATGGCGCGGCCGATCTCGTAGTTGCACTCGAAGACGATGCCCTCCGCCTCGAGCAGGGCGAGGCGGCGGTCGAGACGGCGCTTCTCCATCTTGAAGTCCGGGATCCCATAGCGCAGCAATCCACCGGGACGGTCCGCCTTCTCGTAGACGGTCACACGGTGCCCGCTCCGGTTGAGCTGCTGCGCGGCGGCGAGACCGGCCGGCCCGGAGCCCACCACGGCCACTCGCTTGCCGGTGCGGAAGCCGGGGGGCTGGGCGCGCACCCATCCCTCCTCGAAGGCACGGTCGATGATCGACAGCTCGATGTCCTTGATGGTCACCGGCTCGCTGTTGATGGCGAGCACGCAGGCCGGCTCGCAGGGAGCCGGGCAGAGGGTTCCGGTGAACTCGGGGAAGTTGTTGGTGGCGTGGAGGCGGATGATCGCCTGCTCCCACGAGTCGTCGTGGACCAGCTCGTTCCACTCCGGGATCAGATTGCCGAGCGGGCAGCCCTGGTGGCAGAAGGGGACCGCGCAGTCCATGCAGCGCGCCGCCTGGGTGCGCAGCGTCGGCAGCGGGTGGGGGACGTAGACCTCGCGGTAGTCGCCCACCCTCACCGCGACCGGGCGTTTGGGCCGCGGTTCGCGCGCGTGCTCGAGGAAACCGGTGCGACTCACGGGTGGCCTTCAACCCCCGGGAGGGCCCGGGTTGCAGTGCGCGCCCCGATCACGCGGGGACGTCCAGACGCTGCTTGAGGCTGAGGACTCGGCGCAGCTCGTTGGGCATGACCTTGACGAAGCTGGCGAGGGCTGTCTTCCAGTCGTGGAGCATGCGGCCGGCGAGCAGGCTCCCGGTGTACGCGTGGTGGCGCTCGATCACATCATGGAGGAATCGGGCGTCCTCCCGATCCAGCTCCTCCAACCCCACCATGGCCAGGTTGAAGTGCTCGTGGAGGCGGCCGTCAAGGTCGACCACGTAGGCGATGCCCCCGCTCATGCCGGCGGCGAGGTTGCGCCCGCAGCGGCCGAGGACGACGACGCGGCCGCCCGTCATGTACTCGCAGGCGTGGTCGCCCACACCCTCGACGACAGCCACCGCGCCACTGTTCCGGACCGCGAAGCGTTCGCCGGCCACGCCGTTGACGAACAGCTCGCCGGAGGTGGCCCCGTAGAGGGCGACATTGCCGATCACCGCGTTGTCCTCGGCGGCGCGGGCGACGTTCGGCGGGGAGGAGATGATCAGCCGGCCGCCCGAGAGGCCCTTGCCGACGTAATCGTTGGCCTCGCCGCGCAGGCTGAGGGTGATCCCGGGCGCCAGCCAGGCGCCGAAGGAGCCGCCCGCCGAGCCGTGCAGATCGATCCGGATGGTGTCGTCCGGGAGCCCGTGCTCGCCATAGCGCCGGGCGACCGCGCCGCTCAGCATCCCGCCGACGGTGCGGTCGACGTTGCGCACCCGCAGCTTGAGCCGGACCGGGTCACCGCGCTCCAGAGCCGGGGTGGCCAGCTCGATGAGCCGCTGGTCGAGGACGTCTCCGAGGTGGTGCTCCTGGGCCCGCGTGTGCCGGGTCTCCTCGGCGGGGGCATCGGCGCGGCGAAGCAGAGCCGAGAGGTCGAGCAGGCGCGCCTTCCAGTGCTCGACGCCGGCGCGGGGACGGAGCAGGTCACAGCGACCGATCAGCTCCTCGAAGCGGCGGAATCCGAGCGCCGCCATCCGCTCGCGCACGTCCTCGGCCACGAAGAGCATGAAGGCGATCACGTGCTCGGGCGTGCCGGTGAACCGCCTGCGCAGCTCAGGGTCGTGGGTGGCGATCCCCACCGGGCAGGTGTTGAGATGGCAGACCCGCATCATCACGCAGCCGGAGGCGATCAGCGGGGCGGTGCTGAAGCCGAACTCGTCGGCGCCGAGCATGGCCCCGACCAGCACGTCGCGGCCGGTCTTGAGCTGGCCGTCGACCTGGAGGACGACCCGGCTGCGCAGCCCCTGGGCCACCAGCACCTGCTGGGTCTCGGAGAGCCCCAGCTCCCACGGCACGCCCGCGTGCTTGACCGAGGAGAGGGGGGAGGCGCCGGTGCCGCCGTCGTAACCGGCGATGACGATGTGGTCGGCCCTCGCCTTGGCGACCCCGGCGGCGACCGTGCCCACCCCGACCTCGGAGACCAGCTTGACGCTGATCCGAGCCTCGGGGTTGGCCATCTTGAGGTCGTGGATGAGCTGGGCAAGATCCTCGATCGAGTAGATGTCGTGGTGGGGAGGCGGCGAGATGAGGCCCACCCCGGGGGTGGAGTAGCGGAGCCGGGCGATGACCGCGTCGACCTTGTTGCCGGGGAGCTGCCCGCCCTCACCGGGCTTGGCCCCCTGGGCGATCTTGATCTGGAGCTCGTCCGCGTTCACCAGGTAGTTGGCGGTGACACCGAAGCGGCCCGAGGCCACCTGCTTGATCGCGCTTCGCCGGTTGTCGCCGTTGGGGTCCACGACGTAGCGCTCCGGGTCCTCCCCGCCCTCTCCGGTGTTGGACTTGGCGCCGATCCGGTTCATGGCGATGGCCAGCGTCTCGTGCATCTCCTTGGAGATGGCGCCGAAGGACATCGCCCCGGTGCAGAAGCGACGGACGATCTCGGTGGCGGGCTCGACCTCGTCGAGGGGGACGGACTCGCGGTCGCCCTGGATGTCGAAGAGCCCGCGCAGCGTCCTGAGGGTCCGGCTCTCGTCGTTGACCTCGGCGGCGAAGGCGTCGTACGTCTGGTGACCCCCCGATCGCACCGCGTGCTGGAGGAGGCTGATCGTGGAGGGGTTCCAGTTGTGCGACTCCCCGTCGCGACGCCACTGGTACTCGCCGCCGCCGGGGAGGCTGAGCGGGTCCACGCTCCGCTCCGGGAAGGCCGTCCGGTGGCGGATCAGGGTCTCCTCGGCGACCACATCCAGGCCGATCCCACCGATCCGCGACGCCGTGCCCGGGAAGTAGCGGTTGACCAGCTCGGGAGCGAGCCCGACGGCCTCGAAGATCTGGGCACCCGAGTAGGAGTCGATGGTGGAGATGCCCATCTTCGAGATGACCTTCCGCACCCCCTTGTAGAGGGCGTGGATGTATCGCTCCTTGGCTCGGGCGACGTCGGTCCCGGCGGGCAGCAGCCCCCGGCGATGCAGCTCGCCGATCGTCTCCAGGGCGAGATAGGGGTTGACCGTCTCGGCACCGAAGCCGACCAGGAGCGCGATGTGCATCACCTCCCGGGCCTCACCCGTCTCGATCACCATGCCCACCCCGCTTCGGGTGTGGTCCCGGACCAGGTGGTGGTGGACGGCGGCGGTGGCGAGCAGCGCGGGGATGGGAGCGTGGTCGGCGTCGACGTGCCGGTCGGAGAGGACCAGCACCGTGTACCCCTCGCGGATCTTCTCCGAGGCGAGACGGCAGATCCGCTCCAGGCCCTGCTCCATCGCCCGGACCCCGCCGTTGGAGTGGAAGGTCATGGAGATGGTGGCGGCCGGGAATTGGCGCTGGGTGACGTGGCGGATCGTCTCCAGGTCGGCGTTGCTCAGGATCGGCGTGGGCACCTCCAGCCGCTTGGCCTGGGCGGGCCCCTGCTCGAGGAGGTTGCCCCCCGCCCCGAGGCTGGTCGCCAGCGACATCACCAGCTCCTCGCGGATCGGGTCGATGGGCGGGTTGGTGACCTGGGCGAAGAGCTGCTTGAAGTAGGCGAAGAGGTTGACCGGCCGATCGCTGAGGACGGCCAGAGGAGCGTCGTTGCCCATCGAGCCGACCGGCTCCTCTCCGTCTCTCGCCATCGGGGCGAGGAGCACCTTCAGCTCCTCCTCGGTGTAGCCGAAGATGCGATGCCGGATGAGGAGGGTGCCGGAGTCGGGGTCGGGCGGGTCGGCGATCCGGGCCAGCTCGTCGAGGCGGACGGCCCCCTGGCGGATCCAATCGGCGTACGGGTGGCGCCGGCTGAGCACGCTCTTCACGGCGTCGTCGTCGAGGATCTCGCCGGCCTCGGTGTCGATGAGGAGGAGGCGGCCGGGCTCCAGCCGCCACTTCTTGACGATCCGGTCCTCGGAGATCGGCAGCACCCCGGCCTCGGAGGCCATCACCACCCACCCGTCCTCGGTGACCAGCCAGCGGGCCGGCCGGAGGCCGTTGCGATCGAGGGTGGCGCCGATCAGACGGCCGTCGGTGAAGGCGATCGCCGCGGGGCCATCCCAGGGTTCGATGAGGGAGGCGTGGAACTCGTAGAACGCATGCCGCTCCTCGTCCATGAGCGGGTTCCGGTCCCAGGCCTCGGGGATCATCATCATGATCGCGTGCTCGACCGAGCGACCGGCCATGGTGAGCAGCTCGAGCGCGTTGTCGAACTGGCTCGAGTCGGAGCCCAGCTCGTCGATCACCGGGCGGAGCTTGCTGATGTCGGCGCCGTAGTGCGGGCTGCGGAACTTCGACTGGCGGGCCCGCATCCAGTTGACGTTGCCGCGCAGCGTGTTGATCTCGCCGTTGTGGGCGCTCAGCCGGAAGGGCTGGGCCAGGTCCCAGCGGGGCAGGACGTTGGTCGAGAATCGGGCGTGGACCATGGCGAGCCGCGAGACGGTGACGGGGTCGCGGAGGTCCGGGTAGAAGGTGGGGAGCTGGTCGGCGGTGAGCATCCCCTTGTACACGACCGTGCGGCTGCTGAGGCTCGCCAGATGGAAGCGGTCGCGGGTCAGCCCCACCGCGTCGCTGCGCCGCTCGATGACCCGGCGGAGGACGTAGAGGCGGCGCTCCAACGGATCGCCCTCCAGCCCAAAGGCGCCGACGAAGAGCTGGCGGATGACCGGCATCCCGGCGAGTGCGGTCGGCCCCGCGCACGAGGGCTCCACCGGGACCTCGCGCCAGCCGAGCAGGTGCAGCCCCTCGTCATGGCAGGCGGTGGCGACCAGGCCCTCGCAGTCCGCACGGGTGGCGGCGTCCTGGGGGAGGAAGGCCATCCCCACGCCGTAGGCACCCGCCCCAGGCAGCGGGATGCTGGTGTCGCGGCGGAGGAGGGCGTCGGGGATCTGGATCAGGATGCCCGCGCCGTCGCCGCTCAGCGGGTCCGAACCGGTGGCCCCACGGTGGCCGAGGTTGCAGAGTGCCTCCAGCCCGGAGCTCACGATCTTGTGGGTCGGCTCCCGATGCAGGGTGGCCACGAAAGCGACCCCGCAGGTGTCGTGGTGCAGCCGCGGATCGTTGAGGCCCCGCACCCGGTACGGGTCGCTCAGGTGTTCGGGTAGGCCGGGCTGTGGTGGCATGGTGCGGGAGGGCTGCTCCGGCTGATGGGCGGGCGGACACCCGACTGGCGCCGGCCGGAAGCTCCCCGGACCGCGGGCCTGCGCGGGGCCGTCGTCGGGCTGGAGATCGAGATTACCAGGAACCTGGCGATTCGTGCCAAGCGTCAGGGTGTGCGAAACAGGCCCGCGAATCCTGTGGGCGGCCGCGATCGGGGCGGAAGCCCCACCTCGGCCACTGCCACACGTCCCGAATTCGCTAGGATCGATCCCCGATGGCAGCGCAGGTGTCGCCGGTGGCCGCGGTCGCGAAGGGTGACCACGGAATCGGGCTCCGAGCAAGGCTGAGCCGCGCCACCCCCTGGTGGGCACAGCCCCTCGCCATCGTGGCAGTCCTGGGCGCCTTCACCGGGTACTCGATCTGGACCTCCTTCTTCGGACCGGGGCCCAACCACATCAGCGAGCACGCCAACTACCTCTCTCCCTTCTTCTCGCCGCTGATCTGGAAGACCGGGCCGGTGACCCCGGCCCTCTGGGTGCTCTGGGCCCCGCTCGGCTTCCGGGCCACCTGCTACTACTACCGGAAGTCCTACTACCGCGCCTTCTTCTGGGACCCGCCGTCTTGCGCGATCGGTGAGCTCCGGCGCCGCGGCTATCGGGGCGAGAGCCGGCTCCCCATGGTGCTCAACAATCTGCACCGCTTCTTCTGGTACCCGGCGGCCATCGTCGTGATCCTGCTCTGGGTGGACGCCTTCGCCTCCTTCGACGATGGCGGCCACCTCTACCTCGGCCTCGGCACCCTGATCCTGCTGGTCAACGCAGTCCTGCTCTCCGGCTACAGCCTGGGCTGCCACGCCTTCCGCCACGCCGCCGGTGGAGGCCTCGACTGCTACTCCTGCTCCCAGGCCGGCAAGGCCCGCTTCCGGCTCTGGCGGTGGGTCACCGTCTTCAACGGCCATCACGCCCTCTGGGCCTGGGTCAGCATGTTCAGCGTGGTGGCCGCCGAGGTCTACATCCGCCTCCTCCAGGCCGGCATGCCCGACCCCCACCTCCTGGTCAAATGAGCGAGAGCTACCAGACCCGGGAGTGCGACGTGCTCGTGGTGGGCGCGGGCGGCGCCGGGCTGCGCGCCGCCATCGCCGCGGCGGAGGCCGGCTGCTCGACCCTGGTGGTCAGCAAGTCGCTGCTCGGCAAGGCCCACACCGTCATGGCCGAGGGCGGCATCGCCGCCGGGCTCGCCAACCTCGACACCCCCGACAGCTGGGAGGTCCACTTCGCCGACACCATGCTGGGCGGCCAGCTCATCAACAACTGGCGGATGGTCGACCTCTACAGCCGTGAGGTCATCGACCGGGTCTATGAGCTGGAGCGCTGGGGTGGGCTGTTTGACCGCACCGACGATGGGCTGATCATGCAGCGGGCCTTCGGAGCTCACAGCTGGAAGCGGCTGTGCCACGTGGGGGATCGCACCGGGCTCGAATTGATCCGCACCCTCCAGGACAGGATGGTGCACACGGCCGGGACCGACGTGCTCATGGAGTGCACGCTCACCCGGTTGCTCACCCACGGCGACCGCGTCTGCGGTGCCTTCGGCTACCTCCGCAACAGCGGCGAGCTGATCGTCATCCGCGCCGGCGCGGTGGTGATGGCGAGCGGCGGCTGGGGCCGGATGTTCCGCTACACCTCCAACAGCTGGGAGGGTACCGGCGACGGCGCCGCCATGGCCTATGAGGCGGGCGCCGAGCTGCAGGACATGGAGTTTGTCCAGTTCCACCCCACGGGGATGATCTGGCCGCCGGGCGCGCGCGGGATCCTGGTGACCGAGGCGGTCCGGGGCGAGGGCGGCATCCTGCGCAACTCCGAGGGTGAGCGCTTCATGGAGCGGTACGACCCGGTCAAGAAGGACCTCTCCAGCCGCGACGTGGTGGCTCGCTCCATCTACAAGGAGGTGGTCGCGGGCCGGGGCTCGCCCCATGGCGGCGCCTTCCTGGACATCGCGAGCAGGCGCAGCGCCGCTGACATCCGCAGGCGTCTCCCCTCGATGTGCGATCAGTTCGAGGCCCTGGCCGGGGTGGACATCAGCAAGGAGCCGATGGAGGTCGGCCCGACCATCCACTACACGATGGGGGGCATCCGGGTCGACGCGGAGACCGCGGCGAGCACCGTACCCGGGCTCTACGCCGCCGGCGAGGCGGCGGCGGGGCTGCACGGGGCCAACCGGCTGGGGGGCAACTCGCTGGGCGACATCCTGGTCTTCGGCCGGCGCGCCGGCGAGGCGGCCGCTGACGCCGCCAAGGGCCGGGGCGCCAAGCCGGCCGTCTCCAAGAAGCAGCTCGCGGACGCGGAGGCGGCGGTCCTCCTGCCGCTCGCGCACGACCTCGGGGAGAAGGCGGAGAACTCCTACATCCTCCACCGCGCGCTCCAGGAGGCGATGCAGGACGACGCCGGCATCGGCCGCAGCGAGGAGTCGCTGAACCGGGCGCTCACGGCCATCGGGGAGCTCACCGAGCGGAGCAAGCGGATGCGGGCCGGCGGCGGGCGCGTGCTCAATCCCGGCTGGCACACCTGCCACGACGTCTCGTCCATGCTCACGATCTCGGAGGCGATCGTCCGCTGCGCCATCGCCCGCCGTGAGTCGCGGGGCTCGCAGTGGCGCTTCGACTTCCCCGACAGGGACGCCCACCTCGGGCAGATCAACCTGGTGGCCCGCAAGCGGGGCGGTGCCATGAAGGTGGAGGAGCGCGCCCTCGCGCTGATGCCCGACGAGGTGGTCACCCGGCTGGCGCGGAGCCGCTTCTTCGACCCCGTCGCGCTGCCCTCACACTACGCCGGCAAGGTCGCGGCCCCGAGCTCGGAGGCGCACTGATGGCCGCGGCGGCGCCTCAGCCGGGTGGCGGGCCGCCCCAGCAGGGCGATGGGCCGCCCACCCCCGAGAGCGGCCTCACCGGGGAGACCATCACCTTGCGCGTCTTCAAGGGCCAGCCCGGCGGCGAGATGGGCTACGCGACCTACGAGGTCCCCGAGGTCACCCAGATGGTGGTGCTCGACGCCGTGCACTGGGTGCAGCGCAACGGGGACAGCGACCTCGCCTGCCGCTGGAACTGCAAGGCCGGCAAGTGTGGCTCGTGCAGCGCGGAGGTCAATGGGCACCCGGTCCTGATGTGCAAGACCCGGATCGACACCCTGCCGCGCGGGCCGGTCACGGTCCAGCCGATGAAGTCCTTTCCCCTCATCAAGGACCTGGTCACCGACGTCTCGCGCAACTACGAGACCAACAAGCTGATCCCGCCCTTCACCGCGGCCCCCGATGACGGCACCCCGTGGCGGATACAGCAGATGGACCTGGACCGCCTCTACGAGCACCGGCGTTGCATCGAGTGCTTCCTCTGCCAGGACGTCTGCCACGTCAACCGCAACCACGACCTGAGCGCGCGCTTCTTCGGGCCGCGCTTCTTCGTCCGGGCGGCGAGCCTGGAGATGCACCCCAAGGACATCCTCGACCGCCGCGATCTGCTCCGCGATGCGGGTGGGCTCGGCTACTGCAACATCACCAAGTGCTGCACCGAGGTCTGTCCGGAGCTCATCCACATCACCGACAACGCGATCATCCCGCTCAAGGAGCGGGTGGCCGACGCCCATTGGGACCCGGTGCAATGGGTGGCGCGCAAGCTGCGTGGCCGTCGCGCCAAGGTGGGGGCGGGGTGAGGCGAGCGCGGCTCTGCCGCGACGCCGAGGGGCGGCGAGCCCCTGTGAGAAGGGGAGGGGCCCCCTCGCGGCCTGCCGCGTGGGGAGTGAGGCGGCGAGAGCGGTGATCGCAACCATCATCCTGGCGGCGGTCCTCGCGGCCATGGTGCTCGCCTTCATCGCCTTTTACCGCTACTCCCGGACGCCGGAGTGGGGGGACTCCGACGTTCGCAAGGCGGCGCTCGAGCTGCTGGTGTCGATCGGTCCCTTGTGGGGGATGCACTTCAAGGCGCCGCGACCGGAGCTCCCCACCGTGACCACACCGGGCACCGACCCGGAGCCGCTGCCCACCTGGGGCGAGGACGAGCCGCCACCTCTGGCTCTCGGCGAGGGACAGCCGCCACCTCTGGCTCTCGGCGAGGGGCAGCCGCCTCCGGCTCTCGGCGAGGGTTAGCCCGGTCAGTCCTCGCCGTGGTGCACGAGGCTCGGCATCAGGGGGTCGATCTGGGGCCGGTTGGCCTCGATGATCCCGACGATCTCGTCGACCGCCGCTGCGGAGCGGTGCAGGGCGGCCTGATCGTCTCCGCTCAGGTCCATCTCCACCACCTCGACGAGCCCACCCGAGCCGAGCCGGGCCGGGACCCCGCTGAACACTCCCGTGACGCCGTACTCCCCGTGGAGGTGGACGCTGCAGGGGAGGATCTGCTGGGTGTCGAGCAGGATGGCGTCGATCATCTGGACCACCGCCGCACCCGGTGCGTAGTAGGCGCTGCCGGTCTTGAGCAGGCTGACGATCTCGGCGCCACCGTCGCGGGTCCGCTGCACGATCTGCTCCAGCCGCTCGGGGGCGATCAGCTGGGCCACCGGCCTTCCGGCGACCGTGGTCAGCTGGGTGAGCGGCACCATGGTGTCGCCGTGCCCACCCAGCACATAGGCCTGGACGTCGCGCACCGACGCCCCCAGCTCCTGGGCGATGAAGGTCCGGAAGCGCGCGGTGTCGAGGATCCCCGCCATCCCGATCACCCGCCGCCGGGGGAAGCCGCTGACCGCCAGGGCGACCTGGGCCATGGCGTCGAGCGGGTTGCTGACGATGATCAGCACGGCCTGAGGGGAGGCCGCCGCAGCCTGCCGCACCACCCCGCTGACGATGCCCGCGTTGGTCATCACCAGGTCGTCGCGCGACATCCCCGGCTTGCGGGCGACGCCGCTCGTGACCACCACGATGTCGCTGCCCGAGGTCTCCTCGTAGCCGTTGGTGCCCGTGACCTGGCTGTCGTGTCCGACCACCGGCCCCGCCTCGAGGATGTCCAGTGCCTTGCCCTGCGGCAGGCCCTCGACGATGTCGACCAAGACGATGTCGGCGTAGTCGCGCTCGGCGAGACGCAGGGCCACGCTGGCGCCGACGTTGCCGGCGCCGACGACGGTGATCTTGTGGCGCACGGTGAGCCTCCGATAGGGTGGGCCGGCATCGCGATGGCGACATCGCGATTGTAGGAAGGCCGCGGCTCGGGAGGGGCGCCGGCGCCGCTGGCGCTCGCCGCGGTGCGATCCTTCCGTGCATGGCGACCAAGCGCCGTCTTCCCCGCGGCGCCCGCGATCGGGCGGCGACAGTCGTCGAGCGCCTGGGTGCTGAGTACCCGGTGGCGGAGTGCGCCCTCGTTCACCAAGGCCCGCTCCAGCTCCTGGTCGCGACCATCCTCTCCGCCCAGTGCACCGACGAGCGGGTCAACCTGGTGACCCCCCGGCTCTTTGCCCGCTATCCCGACGCGGCCGCCTTCGCCGGGGCCGATCCCGCCGAGCTGGAGGAGCTGATCCGCAGCACCGGCTTCTTCCGGGCCAAGGCCCGCTCGATCATCGAGATGAGCGAGGAGGTGGTGGCGCGCTTCGGTGGAGAGGTGCCCGACCGCATGGAGGAGCTGGTGACCCTCCGCGGCGTCGGCCGCAAGACCGCCAACGTCGTCCTGGGCGTCGCCTTCGGCAAGCCGGGCTTCGCCGTGGACACCCACGTGACCCGGCTCACCGCTCGCCTCAGGCTCACCGCGTCGACGGATCCGGTGGAGATCGAGCAGGACGTCTGCTCCATGGTCCCCGCCCCGGAGTGGACCGCCCTCAGCCTCCGGCTCATCCTGCACGGTCGCCGGGTCTGCGCCGCGCGCCATCCCCGATGTCCGGTTTGCGTCCTCAATGACGTCTGCCCGTCGGCGGAGATCGCGGGCCTGAGGCCCCCGCGGGCGAGCCGGCCACGGGCCGCGGCTGCGCGACGCTGATCACAGAGCAGCCTCGCATGCCGCCCGATGGTGGCGTTCAGGTAACGGGGGGGCGGGCCGCGGCGCCGGTCAGGTACCATGCGGGCGTCCAAACAGTCATGTCCTTCGAGTGACAGTTACTTCCGCACCGCTTCCGTCCGCCCTGGAGCCGGCCGAGACCGACGAAACCAGGACGACCAACTCGCGACCCCCGCGCGCCGGACACCGGCTGCCGGTCGCCAGCCCCGGGCCGCACCTGCCGGGCATCCACCGTCCTGAGGGCCTGGTCGCCGCGGCCCGTCCCGGCGACGTCCCCCAACCGCAGCACCTCCACCTGCCCGGCTGGGTGCGTCGCGCCCACGGCCAGGCGCGTCCGATTCTCGCCGACCTGATCGGCAACCTCTCCGGGGAGCCCCGCCAGCAGTTCTCGGCGCAGGTCGCCGCGCTGGTCGAGGGGATGAGCTCCGGGAAGTTCAGCCTCGCCTGGCAATATCCGCGCCTCATCGACGAGGGGTGGGCGTTGATAGAGCGGCAGCGGGCCGAGGCCGAGGAGGAGGCCAAGCGGCGCCGTGGTCTGGAGAGCGCCCGCCGGCGTGTCGCCGATCAGCTCCGCGATGCCGGAGCCCGGCTGACCCCGGAGACGGCCACCCGGCTCAACCGGACCCTCCGGTCGGCGGACGGCCCGGATGCGATCAAGGAAGTGGCCGTCGAGCTCGATCATGCGGTCGCAGCGGTGCGCACCCTCGAGGAGCGTCGCCGGGACCGCGAGATCGACCGCACCCGGGAACGGCTCCGCCGTTCGCTCCCTCGCGGAGCGGATGCCGAGGGCCCCGCCGAGACCTGGCAGGACTCGCTGCGACGCATCGCCGAGCAGTACTCGGAGTAGCGGGCGGAGGGACCTCTCCGGAGGGGGCCCGCCAGGTGCAAGCTCTGTAGGGCATGCGAGAGGACGAGCTGCTGATGCGCCGCGCCCTGGCACTCGCTGCGCGGGCCGGCCGGCGCGGTGAGGTCCCGGTGGCGGCTCTGGCGGTGGCCGGCGGGAACGTGATCGCGGCCACCGGCAACCGGATGGAGCGAGGCGGCGACGCCACCGAGCATGCCGAGATGCGGGTGCTGCGCGCCGCCGCCCGGCGGCTGGGGGGATGGCGGCTCGAGGGGGTGACCGTGGTGGTCACCCTGGAGCCCTGCCCGATGTGCGCCGGGGCGATGGTCCAGGCCCGGATCGACCGCTGCGTGTACGGTGCCCGCGACCCCAAGAAGGGTGCCGACCGCAGCGTGTACGACGTGCTCCGCCACCCCGCCAGCAACCATCGGATGGAGGTCACCGAAGGAGTGCTGGCAGAGGAGTGCGGGCGGCTGCTGAGCGACTTCTTCCGGGGGCTCCGCGCCGGCTGAGAGCCGGCCGAGCGGGCAGGGTTACCCTTTCTCAGGGGGGTTAAGGACCGTCCTGTCCTTAACGGGCTGACAGGGAGTGGGGGGCTGGGGGATGAGGCGACTGGTGCGTTTGTGCCCCGGGATCAGGCGACCGGCTCACCCTATCGGGCAGGCGGGGCTCAGGCGCCGGCGGCGAGGGCCCGGTCGGTGCTGTCCGCGACCTCCCCGTCCGCGGCGCGCGCCGATTTCCGGGCTGGCGCACGCTCGGTCGCCCCCTGAGGGGCGAATTGATGCTCGTAGAGGGTGGCGTAGAGACCGCCCATGCGGAGCAGCTCGTCGTGCGTGCCCCGCTCCACCAGACGGCCGTGGTCGATGACGAAGATGACGTCGGCGGCGAGGATGGTGGAGAGCCGGTGGGCGATGGCGATGGTCGTTCGCTCCCGGATCAGAGGGGTCAGCGCGGCCTGCACCAGCCGCTCGCTGGTGGTGTCGAGGGCGGCGGTCGCCTCGTCGAGGATGAGGATGCGCGGAGATTTCAGGATCACCCGGGCGATCGCGATGCGCTGCTTCTCGCCACCCGAGAAGCGGTATCCGCGCTCCCCGACAACGGTGTCGTAGCCCTCGGCAAGCTCGGTGATCCGGTCATGGATGAAGGCGGCCCGGCAGGCCGTCTCCAGCTCCTCCTGGGTGGCGTCGGGCCGGGCGTAGAGGAGGTTGCGCCGCACCGAGGCGTGGAACAGGTAGGTCTCCTGGGTCACGATGCCGAGCTGGTCGGCGATGGAGGCGAGGGTCAAGCTCCGGACGTCGTGCCCGTCGATGCGCACCGCTCCCAGGGTCACGTCGTAGAGCCGGGGGATCAGGTAGGAGACGGTGGTCTTGCCCGCCCCGGTGGGTCCGACGATGGCGGCGAGCTGCCCCGGGGCGATGCGCATCTCGAGGTCCTCGATGGCCCACGGCCGGGGCGCCTCCTGGTCGGCGTGGACCGCGCTCCGCTGGGCGGTGAGGTGGGCCGGGTCGTAGCGGAAGTACACGTGGTCCAGCTCGATGTCGGCGCCCACGCGGCGCGACGGCAGGGGAACCGCGTCCGGAGCGTCGACGATGTCCTGGGGGATCTCCAGGTAGTCGAAGATCCGCTCAAAGAGGGCGAGCGACGACTGGACCTCGACCGACACCTGGAGCATCTGGCCGATCGGGAAGAAGAGCCGGCTCTGCAGGGTGGTGATGGCCACGATGGTCCCGGCGGTGATCCCTGAGCTCAGCCCGCTGCTGTGGTAGATGACGAAGGCGGAGACCAGGTAGACGAGCGCCGGCGCGATCGAGAAGAAGACCTGGACCATGGCGAAGAGGACACGCCCCACCATCGCCGCCCGGATCGAGAGGTCGGCGACCTGGCGGTTCTCCGACCGGAAGCGCTCCATCTCCTCGCGCTGGCGACCAAAGGTCTTGCCCAGCAGGATCCCCGAGATGGAGAGCGTCTCCTGGGTGATGGCGCTCATCTCGGCCTTGGATTCCTGCGCCAGGAGCGTGACCTTGCGCCGCGCGTTCCCCGCCCGGTAGGTGAGGAAGAGGAAGACCGGCATCATGAAGAGGGAGAGCGCGGTGAGCTGCCAGCTGAGGATCAGCATCGCCACCAGGGTGCTCGCGATCACGACCACGTTGGAGACGATCGAGGAGGCAGTGTCGGTCACCACCGACTGGATTCCGCCGACGTCGTTGGTGAAGCGGGACTGGATCTCCCCGGTTCGGGTGGAGGTGAAGAAGCGCATCGAGAGCCCCTGGAGGTGGGCGTACAGGGAGTTGCGCAGGTCCTCCATCAGCCGCTGGCCGATGCTGTTGATCTGGTAGGTCTGAGCGATGCCCACGGTGCCGGTGATCACCGGGATGAGGATCATCAGCCCGGCGTAGATGCCCACCAGCCGCATGTCCGGCCCGCCGCCGCCGCTCGGGAAGAGGGCGTCGAAGACGAACTTGATGAGGATCGGGTTGACGACACCCAGACCGGAGGTGAAGACGATGAGCCCGACCGCGAGCGCCACCTGGCGGCGGTGGGGGCGGAAGAGGGCCATGACCCGGCGGGCGAGGTGGCGGTTGGACACCCTGCCGCTCGGCTTCTCGTCGGGGCCGCCATGTGCCCAGCGGTGCATGGTCAGGAGGCGTCCGGAAGGTGGGGGCTCACCACCTCACTCTAGCCACGTGCGCCCGAGCGAAGGCGTCGCCGCCTAGGTGAGCGGGGCCTCCTCGCCGGGAAGGAGCCCCTCTGCCCTCTTCCACTCCTTGCGGGCCTCGCGGTAGAGGGACCGGAAGAAGGGGCCGCCCCAGAGGCCCATGGAGAGCACGGCGCCGAAGAGCACCACGGCATCGACGCTCTCGCGCCCCTCCCGGGCCCAGTAGACGTCCTTCAGATTGAGCCAGAGGGCGAATTCATCGAGGGTTATCGCGGATGCCGCGCCGTAGGTGACGGCGGTGAGCTTGGAGGCGGCGCCCTCCGGGCGGTCGCCGTCGCCGGTGCCGACCTCGACCAGCCAGACGTAGCCGGTGCCCAGCAGCCCGGCGATCCCGAAGACGAGGTGATGGAGGTGCCGGCCGCCGACGCCGAGGTTGTGGAAGGGCCCGACCCCGCGCCGGATGGCGTGGGTGATCCCCCGGGTGGCCGCGAAGGCCGTGAAGAAGCCGGCTGAGGAGAGGAAGAGCCGCTCTCGCCGGGTGTCGGCGAAGTGCAGCCGGTAGAGGTGGACGACGCGGTGGGGGGCGATGGGGCGCATCGGGCGAGTCTGCCTCACCCGACCCCGGTCATGGGTGGCGCCGGCGCCTCTTGAGCTCGTCGTGGATGTCGAGGTAGGTGGGTCCCCGGTAGCGGCTCCGGTAACGCGGGCGGGTCGGACGCAGCCGGTTGCTCCACCACATCAGGGCCACGAACCCGATGGCGAGGACGGCGATGACGATCAGCCCGGACACTCGCCCAGTCTAGGTGCCGGCCGTCAGGCCCCGGAGATCGCCACCACCCCGGAGCGGGTCCCCACCAGCGCCACATCCCCGAGCAGCGTGGGCGACGCGAAGTCGGGGACCGATCCGACCGAGATCTGGGCCTGGGTGGCGCCGGAGGCGGCATTGAGGACGCAGAGGGTCCCGCTGTTCGTGTCGACGCTGAAGACGCTCCCTCCACCCAGGACGGGAGGTCCATTGGCCCCGCTGGACGTCTGCCAGACGATGGAGAAGCTGCCGTCGGAGGCGACCGAGATCGCCTCCACACCGTTGGCGCAGGGTTGGTAGAGGGTGTCGTCGCTGAAGGACGTCCCGCCGAAGGACATCGCGCCTGCGCAGACCTGATGGCTGTAGACCTCCCCTCCGACCCCGCCCAGGGCGGACTCGTGGAGCACGTACCCGATGCCGCTCTTGCCCGCGATGAAGATGTACCCGTCGGGAAGCAGGGTGGGCGCCACCGAGCCGAGATCGAGGTCGTGGGCGTTGTCGTAGGCCCAGCGGGACGGCGCCCAGTCGCTCACCACCTGGAGGGTGGGACTCAGCTCGAGCACCGAGTCGCTCTCGTCCCAGGTCCCCCCCTCGGCGGCGCCGTTGCCGGTGGCCACGAAGATGTCACCGCCGGGCCCGAGAACCGGTCCGCCGGTCGCCCAGACGGCTCCCTCGCGGCTGGTGGGCACCATGAAGTCGAGGCTCGCGCCCTGGTTGCTGGTGGGAACTGCCACCACCGCCCCCACGTACTGCGAGCAATCGCCGTCCAGGCCTCCGAAGCCGATGTACACGTAGCCGTTGGCCACCGTGAGGGCGGGGCGCTGCTGGACCGCCGCCGGGTGTTCCAGAGAGCTGGAGATGTCCACGTCGCGTGACCAGAGGACGGCCCCGGTCACCGCGTCGAAGTCGTACAGAACGTGGACGGGGCCGGTCTCCTCCGCCACCACGAAGATCGACTGGGTGGCGGGGTCGTATGCCGGAGTGCCGGTCATGCCGAGCGGAAAGATGTTGCCGCAGGGGAGGTCGGCGCGCGGCACCGGGGTGCCCACATGGGTTTTCCAGAGCACCGAGCCGGATGCTGGGTTGAGGGAGTAGAGGGTGTCGTTCTCGGTGGCGACGATCACGTCGCCCCCGACGACGATCGGCTGGGCCCAGACGGCAACGTCCAGGGCGGCGTTCCACTCCGTCGCCAGGGTGGTGACGGCCGGCGTGTCCGCGGACTGGCCGGTGCGCTCAGGGTTCTGGTGGTAGACGGGCCAGGAGGCGGTGAGGGCCGGCGTGGGGGTCGAGGTGGGGACCGGCGTCGGGGTGGGGGCCGGGGTGGCGCTGGCGGTCCTGGAGGCGGTGGGGGAGGGGTGCGGCGGCGCGCTGGACGAGCAGGCCGTCATCCACGCCGACAGCGTCAGGGCCGCCGCCGCCAGAGCTGCCCTCGTGCTTCGCCCAGTCGTGGGCACTGGCGCTCTCCTCTCGCTGCGCTCCTGGACTCGGTGAGGCGGTCACCGTCGGCCCCAGTCTAGGACCGTGTACCGAGCCGCGGTGGCGGCCCCTGCCCTCGGCCGCCTCCATCCGGCAGCCGGCCGCGAGGGGGCGTAAGGTGAGGGGCATGATGCACCTGGTTCGCCACCCGCTCTCCGCCATCCTGCTCCTGCTGGTCGTCCTCTTCTTCATCTTCTTCATCCTGCCGACCCTCCTTCACTGGATCTTCGACGTGCTGGTGGTGCTCGCCATCCTCTGGGTGGCGGCGAAGCTGCTCGGCTACCACCGGAAGTACACGGCGTCCAACCGCTGAGGATCGCTATTCGGCCTGCCGATCGGTCGACCGGTCCCGCCGCACCTGCCGCACCGCCGGGTGGCTGCGCGCAGCTACCCGGTGGCGGGTGTGGACTCCAGGAGGAACGCGCCGGAGGTGTAGTTGAGGTAGACCCGGGTGCTCGTGTTGGCCGGAGGGCAACCGTGCGATGGCTGCCCCGGCGGGGGCGCTGGGCCGCATGACACCGCTGGGAACGTGCCCGTGAAGGTGACTGCCCAAACGTCCGTGGTGGGACCCGGGTTCCGGACGTTGGAGTCGAAGTCCCCGAGATGCCCGGACGCGGCCGACACGAAGGTGACGGGCGTCGAGGACATCTCCTGAGCCTGGGTCGTCGCCTTCGACACGGCCTGCTGCTCGCTGAGGCCCCCTGACAGGCCCCCGCAGGCCGAGACCAGGGAGAGGGACATGACCCCCATCACCGTCGGCAACAGAAAGCGTCGCACCACGCACCCAGCCTGAATACGAATCCGCGGAGAGGGCGGGATTCGAACCCGCGGTGGCTATCAACCACACCGCTTTTCGAGAGCGGCACCATCAACCACTCGGACACCTCTCCGCGGGCGAGTATACGGAGAGGCTCGGGACCCGGAGAGGCCCAGATGTGGGGTGGGTCGGCCAGGGGCCGGCCCGGCCGCTTCATCGGGGCCCCCGCTAAGATCCCGGGCCTCTCCCGGGTCCAGGGAGTCGTGAGGAGTATTTCGTCACGAATATTTCGTCACGAAGAGAATTTGCAGAAGGTAAGTCACTCTGCGCGCCGGATCGCCCGTCGCCCGGCCGGCCCCCCGCCGACCTAGTGCCCGCGGCGATGGCGCAACAGGCTTCGCGCCACCAGGAGGGCGACGATGGCCACCACCTGGCCCTGGAGCACGATCCGGGTCACGTCCACGGCCGGCTGCCATGTGACCGTGCCCGTGCGGATCACGTAGACGCCGAGAGGCCGGGAGACGATCCCGAAGCCCCCGCCCTGTCCCTCGCGGCCCTTCTCGGCACCACCGCTCTGATCGTTGCCGGTGCCGCCGCCCCCACCGCCCAAGATCCGGGCCACCGGTACCACCAGCATTCCGTCCTTCTCGTAGGGCTCTCCGAAGACCTGGCGGACGGTGGCGACCTCCCGAATCCGGTTGAGGATGTCCTCTGGCTGCATGGCGTGATCCCTCCATCTGAACGGCCCGAATCCGGTGACGATCATCCTCCGCCGGGGCGCGGCGGGTGAGCCGGCTGCCTCGGTGCCCTCTGAGCCGCCGCCTGACCTCGGGCGCGGGTGCCGGTCGGTACAATCGCCCAGGAGCGATCGCCTAGCTGGTCGAGGGCGCCGCACTGGAAATGCGGTATACGGGGTCAACTCGTATCGAGGGTTCGAATCCCTCTCGCTCCGCCAAACGCGCCGTGATCTCAGCGGAGTAGGTCCACCTCAGCTGTAGCCCTGGACGAACAACTCTGCACATGAGATCCACGGCAGAAAGGGTGGCGGTGGATAGGTGGGGGTGATCGGGACGCAGGTGCCTCCGAAGCTGGCGGAGCCGCCCCACTGCATGAGGATGTTCTCGCGATGTCCCCAGCATCCACTTGCCGTCGGAGAGGTGCAGTCCAGGTTGAAGGTGTCGGCAGTGCTTCCTCCCCAGCCGTCGTCGTACATCCACAGGAATTCGTCCTCGACGGCGTTGGTGCCCTCGGCCCAGTTCGACGCCCAGCTGTACCCGGAAGGGCCCCACGGGTCGGTGAGTCCCTGCGCACCCGTGAGGGCGAGCGCGTCGAGCGCCGCCGCGGGGCCGGAGATGGCCGGAAGACCACGAGCCGTCCGGTCACCATTCGCCAGGAGCAATAGCTGCTGATCGTAGGGGAGGCTCCAGAAGCCCGCGGAGATGATCGTGGGGCTGAGACCTTCGCCGGCCATCGCCGTGTCGAGGGCGCTGACCGAGGCCTGATCGCAGCCGGTGGACGTCGAGTCGGACCAGTTGCACCCCGTGATGACGGCGTCGGCCAGCGTCGTGTCGTTGCTCGCCGGATTGCCCGTGTCGAACGGAGCGGTGGAGCTCACCACGATCGAGAGTGCCGCCGAGGCGGTCTTCGGGCCGGGCGTGGTGGAGTCGCTCGCCTGCACCGTGAAGGTGTAGGTATCGGCTGCGCTCGAGGTGCCCGAGATGACTCCCGCGGCACTGAGGCTCAGCCCCGGGGGCAGCGAGCCGGAGACGACCGTCCACGAGTACGGAGGGGTGCCCCCATATGCGGTGAGGGTGGCGGAGTAGGTGGCGCCCGCCTTCATCCCGGGAAGTGACGCTGTCGTGATCACGAGCGGCGCGGGCGTCTCGGGGACGAAGTACCCGAAGGCGTCGATGACCAGGTCGACGCTGCCACTCAGGTTGTAGACGTTCACCGCTCCGGTGTTGCTCAGGGTTGCCACGGTCAGGTTGGGGACGGTCTCCCCCGGGCCCCAGTTGACATCGGATGCCACCGGCATCGTCCCCCCGGGGTAGACGGTGAAGAAGCTGTTCGCCGTCGTGTCGGTCGCCGTCACGTTGGTCACCACGGCGCTCGCGTTGGAGGCGATGCCGTCGACTCCGGCCATCTCCTGGGTGAGGGAGACGCCCGTCCCCAGCGTCTGGCCGGTGCCGCGGGTGTCGAGCACCCTGACCGGGGTGATGGCGCTGAACAGGCTCGCGTTGAGCGGAGTTGAGCTGCCATTGGTGAAGTAGCCGTCCACGTCGATCACGACGTCGGTGCTCCCCGCGCTGTTGAAGACGGCGATCTGCCCGGAGGCGCCGACGGGGACGACCACCCGGTTGGGGACGGTCTCGCCGCGTCCCCAATTCAGGTTCGACGAGGCCGGATAGGCGGTGCCCTGCGGGTAGACGGTCAGATAGCCGGGCGAGGTGGTGTCGGTGACGGTGACATTGAGCAGGACCGCGGCCACGCCCGAGGAGGGCACGCCGCCCGCACCCGTCACCTGGACGTCGAGGGTGGTCCCCTGCCCCAGCGTGGCCCCGCTGTTCGGCTGGCCGCTGCCGCCGCGTGTGTCGGTGATCCTGGCGGGAGTCATCGGGACGTAGCTGCCCGCGGTGCTGCCCGCCGGGGCGAAGTAGCCCTCCAGGTCGACCACGATGTCGGTGCTGCCCGAGTTGTTGTAGAAGGTGACCTGACCGTTGGAGCCCAGCGGGACGATGACCAGGTTGGGGACCGTCTGCCCGGCCGTCCAATTGAGGTTGGAGAGCAGCGGGCGCGTCTCCCCGGCTGGATAGACCGAGAGGTAGCTGCTGGCGGTGGTGTCGGTTGCGGTTACGTTGAGAGCGACCGCGGTGGCATCCGCGGGCACACTGCCACCGGTGACGGTCAGGCTGAGGGTGGCTCCGGCACCCAACGTCTCGCCGTTGCTCCGGGTGTCGAGCAGGCGGGTGGGCGAGAGGGCCGCATAGGCGCCACCCGGGCCGCCCGCCGCACCCTGGGGCATCGCGCCCTGATGCGTGGCAGTCGGTACGGCGGTCGCGGGCGCAGTTGCGCTGCCGCCCCTGAGGAGGGAACCCGACGGCTGGCCGGAGCCCGTGGCCGCCATTGCGGGGGCGCTCCCAAAAGCGAGGGCGGCACCCAGCACGAGCGTGGTCCCGCAGAGTTTCAGTCGGAGCCTGTTCACGGCCTCTCCTGTCACGCGTCAACGCGCCGTGAGGCCGCGAGGGTGCCTCCGGGGTGCGGTTCCCACGGAGCAGACAGTTTCTGCTCGGGCCCGGCCAGAGGCCAAGGTCCTCGAGACCTGCGGGTCCAAGAGCTCGCCAGCAGCCCGGAACAGTGGTGGGCCCGCTGGCCCAGCCGTCCTTCGCGCTCCGCCATCGTCACGTCTCAGGAGATCGAGGAGAGCCAGTGTCCGGGACCGTCACCACCATGGGTGTTCGAGGGCGCGATCGGTGCCGCCCGTCTCGTCGAGCGCGTCGAGCTCCCGCATCTCCGCCTCGGAGAGCTGGAAGCCGAAGATGTCGGCGTTCGCCTCGATGCGCTCGCGGTGGGTGGACTTGGGGATCACGGGCACATCGCGTTGGATGCACCACCGCAGCAGGACCTGCGCCGGCGTCCGGCCGACGCGATCTGCCACCAGCCGGACGGTCTGGTTGCCCAGGTGCTGACCCGTGCCCAGCGGGCTGTACGCCTCGAGGACGACGCCCCGCTTCTGGCAGGCTTCGAGCAGGGCGCGCCGGTAGTGCAGTGAGCTGAACTGCACCTGGTTCACCGCCGGCGGGAGGGTCCCGGCGCCGATCACCTGGTCCAGCTGGGTGGCGCTGAAGTTGGAGACCCCCACCGAGCTGGCATATCCCAATTCGCGAGCTCGCTCCATGCCCGGCCACGCCCAGGTCGCGCCGCCCTGCGGCCAGTGAATGATGTACAGGTCCACGTGGTCAACCCGCAGCCGTCGCAGGCTCTGCTCGAGCGCGACGACAGGATCCCGATTCCCGGGAAAGAACTTGGTGGTGATGAAGACCTCGTCGCGCGGCACGCCACTCGCGAGCAGGCCGCTGCCGACGCTCTCCTCATTGCCGTAGGCCTGAGCGGTGTCGATGTGCCGGTACCCGAGCTCGAGAGCCCAGCGCACGGCGTCGACGCACTCTCGCCCGTCGGCCGTCTGCCAGACCCCGAGCCCGAGGAGTGGGAGCTGGTTGCCATCGTTGAGGAAGAGGGCCCGCCCGTCGTCGGTGACTGCGCCGCTGGTCATGGTTTTGCCGCTCCTGGATCGACTAGGATTCGAATTCGCGGTTCCTGCTAGCTCCTCAGTCTATGCGGCGGCGTGCCGCCGGGACCCGGACCGCGGGCGGACTCCCGTCCACCCGCAGCCGGTCCGAAGGTCAGCCCGGAGGGCTCAGACGGTCTGCGCGGCGGCGACGGCCCCGGTCAGCTCGGCGAGGATCTGCTCCCGGCTCGCCTCGTGCTGGTGCGAGTGGAGCGCGTGCTGCTGAATCGCCGTGATCAGCTCCTCCTGCGCCTCGGACGGCGCCGAGTACTCGACCCCGCACGGGCAGCTGCCGGTCACACGTGGCGCGGCCGTCTCGCCGGTGGTGTGCTCGGTGTCCCCCGCCCCGACGACATCGATGATGATCAGTGGCTCGTCGCCCACCACCCATGCATCGTGGCCGGGGCCCACGAAATGGGCGTCCCCGGCGGCGAGATCGGTCTCGCGACCGTCGTCCATGCGGACGTGCATGCGTCCGGAGACGACGTAGGCGGTGTGGGCCACCTCGCAGCTGGCGGTGCCCGCCATCTGCTTCATGTCCTCCGACCACCTCCAGCCGGGCTCGAGGACGGCCCGAGCCAGCGTCTGTCCGGGAAGCGCCACGATCTCGAGCCGCCCGTGCGGCACGCTCTGCACCTGATCGGCCTCGTTGAAATTCTTCCTGACCAGCATCGACCTTCCTCCGTCGGCATCCGAGCCCTCGCTGGGGCACCCCGAACTCTGGGGTCGCGGGGCAGGCCTCACATCCGTGCCGGCACCCGATTTCGCGGCCGGCACGCGCCGGAGCGGAGGTCGGCCCGGCTCTGCTCGCGACCGATCAGTCAGATCGGGAGGCGAGCGTCACCGCCTGAGCGACCATCTGGGCTCGGGAGCGGAGGTCCAGCTTCCTGCGCAGCCAGGCCACGTGGTGCTCGACCGTTCGAATCGAGAGGAAGAGCCGTTCGGCGATCTCGACGTTGGAGAGCCCCTCACCGACCAGAGCGAGCACCTCGGCCTCCCTCGCGGTGACCCCGGCGTCGCGCAGCCGTCCAGGGAGCCGCCGGACCTGCCGGGTGGGACGGGACACCGGCGCCCCGCTCCGGCGGAGGAGCCCCCGGCATGCGGCGGCGAGCCGCTCATTCCCCTTGCCATCGAAGAACTGTGCCGCCTCGGTGAGCCAGCCGCGTGGCGCACCCCACCCGTCCTCCATGGCGGCCTCGGCGCAGAGACGGTGGAGGAGGTGCCGATACCACGCAGCCCGCCCCAGCAGCGCCTCTCCGGCCGCGGCCGCCGCCGTCGCTTCGTCGATCCGGCCCAACCGGCCGAGACGCACGGCGTCGGCGAAGGCGAGATAGCCGCCGGGCTGGCACATGGTGGTGGTGGCGCCGGTGCGCGCGGAGGGATCCGTGGCACCACCCTCGACGGCGATGAGCACCTCGCGCAGGGCCACCGCGAGGTGAGGGGTTGCGGCGGTGTGTGTCCCGTAGGCGTCGACCGCGGTGTCCAGCTCCCTCCGTGCCCGGGCACGGTCCTCGTCGGCGAGCGAGGCGATGGCCCGCGCATCACCCCAGACAGCGCCGGCGACCTCCGCATCGTGGCCGGCGAGCGCCATGGACTTGGAGATGGCGGCCTCCATCTGGCGGCGGGCCCCGCTTTCTGCCGCGATGACGGCGACGAACAGCTCGGCCACCGCCTCGAGGGTTCGGAGGGCGAGAACCGCGGAGGTCTCGATGCAGTTCTGCAGCGCCTCACGCGCCTCCTCCCAGCGGGCCTGAAACTCCAGCCCCGCACCGATCTCAAGATCCAGGTGGGCGACGGTGGCCACGGCGCCCAGCCGGACAGCCTCCTCGCGGGTCCGCTGGAGCAGCTCGACACCGCCGGTCCGGAAGAGATCGACGACCCCCAACTGGTACATCGCCCGCATTCGCCAGAGCGTCAAGCCCTGGGCCTCGGCCACGCCCACTGCCCGGCGCGCGATCGCCGCGGCCTCGTCGAGGTCCCGCGTCCGTGCGCATCGCCCCGCCACCTCGAGAGCCTCACAGAGCACCTCGGGCTGCCCGGTTGCGCCGGCGGTCTCGGCGGCGCGCGAGGCGAGGGCCTCTGCCTCTCCCAACCGCCCTTCCCCAATCGCGACCTGGGCCGATACCGCGGTCGTGCGGGCAGCCAGGGATGCATCGTTGCCGGCGGCCGCGAGGCGACGCGCCTCCGCCAGCTCCTCACTGGCGAGGTCGAACCGGGCTGCGGCCACCGCGCTCCGGGCCACCAGAAGATGCGCCTGACCGCGTCGCTGCGGGGGGGCGTCCAGCTCAGCCAGCGTGGTGAGGAGCTTGCCGACGGCGGCCTGGGTTCCCGGCATGTCGCCCGCCGCAGCCCTGGTCTCGGCCAGCAGCTCCTCGGCGCTCGCGCGGACGTCCGGATCGCCGCTCAGCGCCTCAGCCCGAGTCAGGGCGGACTCCGCGGTGGCGAGGGCCCCCCGGCGAAGCGAGGCTCCACCCGCAGCGACGAGGTGGGCGGCGGCTCGGTCGGCAGCGCCCGCCGCCTCGGCGAGGTCCGCCGCGAGATGCCGCCAGCTGCTGCCGCCGGTCACCCCCCGCTCCAGCTCCAGCTCCTCCAGGCAGCGGGCCGCGATGGAGGTCCGCTCGGTGGGCAGCAACTCCTGGAGCACGGCCTCCCGGCTCAGGGCATGGCGGAAGGTGAACACCCCCTCCTGGACGGCCAGCAGATGCAAGCCGACGGTCCGGCTCAGCAGATCGTGCGCAGCCTCCAGAGGGATCCCGGCGGCCCGTCCCGCCAGACGCCAGTCGAATTGCCGGCCGAGGAGCGCTGCGCACCCGAGCAGGCGCCGCCCGTCCGGCCCTGCAGCCTCCAGGCGCTGCCGCACCGATTCGACGAAGCTCTGGGGCACCCGCGGTCGCAGCACCCCACCGCCCACCCAGCCCTCATCCGTGCGGACGAGCGTCCCATCGGTGATCAGGGCGGCGAGCAGCTCCTCCACGAAGAAGGGGACACCCTCCGCGCCGTCACGGAGGAGGAGGTCCAGCTCAGGCGGCACTGTTACGGTGCCGAGGCACGCCCGGACCATGGCCGCCACGTCCTCGGAGGTCAGCGGGCCGAGCCGGATCAGCTCCGCGGCTCGACGCGCCTCCAACCGGGCCACGTCGCCTGCCACCCGCGAGTCCGGATCGTCCCTCAGGGTCGCGACACAGAGCACCGGGAGACGATCGACGTGATCGGCGATGTACTCGACGGCGGCCATGGACTCCGGGTCTGCCCATTGCAGGTCCTCGATCACGAGCAGGCAGGCGGTGGGGCTCGCCAGCGCGTGGAGGAGGCGCAGCAACGCTTCCGCAACCACGATCGGAGAGGCGTCGGCGGCCGGGGCGCGGTCATCGCGCCACTGCGGCGCGAGGCGGCCGAGAGCTCCTTCGAATCCGCGGAGCAGAGGGTCCGCGGGCAGCCTGGACGGCAAGATCGGGAGCAGTGCCTCGGTGAGGGGGCGGAAGGGAGCCGGTACCTCAGAGGGTGTGGCACGGCCGAGGAGCACCGTGATCCCCCGTGCTCGCGCCTCTGCGGCCACCTCGACCATCAGGCGCGACTTGCCGACGCCCGCGGGGCCGCTGATCAGGATCGTCGCGCCCTGGCCGCGAAGGCCGGCCTCCATCCGGCTGCGGAGCTCCGCCATCTCGCCGTCACGCCCGATCAGAGTGGGGCAGAGCACGCGTGGCACCGTTCAAGTATCCGACGGCTCCGAGCCTGCGCAGCTCCGCCCGCGGATCTCCTCCGTCGGCGGTTCGACCCCGAGCGCGACAGCCTCGCGACTGCCGCGCTCGAGATCAGGGGGACCCGGGATCGCCCTGCAAGGGCGGAGCCGGGGTCAGCTCTGCTCGGGGTGCCGGCGCAGCTTGCGCCCGCGCAGCGGCCCGCGGATGAGCAGGAGGCCGACCAGCGCCGCCAGGAGGATGAGAGCGTCTGCCCATTGGAAGGCGACGCCTCCCGCAGAGGTGAGAACTGCCGACGCCAGCGAGACGCCGTTGGCACCCGCCACGGCAGGCGGGATCGTCATCTGGGCAAAGGCGTCCTCCAGCGCGGAGGGGCTGCTCGACGGGCTCGGGCCCGCCGTCACCGCCGACGCGTGACCTGCCGGTGGCGGGGTGGACTTGGGAGTGGGCGTCGCTGCTCGGGGAGTGGGGGTCGCCAGACGGGGAGTGGGGGTCGGCACCGCGGTGGTGGTCGGTGTGCTCGTCGGTGCCGCTGTGGAGGTGGGCGCCGAGGTCGGCGCCGGCGTCGCGGTCGGGGCCGACGTCGGTCTCGCGGTCGGGGGCGGCGTCGGCGTGGGGGTGGCGGTCGCGGTCGCGGTTGCCGTCGGAGGGGGGGTCGAGCAGGGGCTGGTGTCAGCCGCCAGCTGACCCGTCCCCTCGAGGGTGTTGCTGTCCCACCGGACGTAGAGGTGCGACCCGAGCGTGCTGGGGGTGGTGAGGGTGAACGGCACGGTGGCCGACGCGTGCTCCGTCCAGGCGCCGGTACCCGTTCCCGAGTAGTCGACGTTGAAGTTCGTCTCGATCATGCCGGAGCTCACCAGCCAGGCGTACGTTCCCGAGCTGGGACTGCACTGCGGTGCCACACTCGGGGGAGACGTCCAGCAGGATGTCGTGTCAGCCGTCAACTGCCCGCTCACCACGGTTGGGGCGCTGTCCCACCGGACGTAGAGGTGCGATCCGAGGGTGCTGGGGCTGGTGAAGGTGAAGGGCACCGTCCCCGACGTGACCTCTGTCCACGGGCCGCCCAGCGTCGCTGCGTAGTCGATGTTGTAGTTCGCCTCGGTCGTCCCGTAGCTCACCTGCCAGGCGTAGTTCCCCGAGCTGGGGGCGCAGAGCGCGCTGACGGTCGGCGCCGAAGTCGGAGCCGCCGCCACTCCCAGTGCCCCCGTCACGGCCAGCGTGAGGCCGATGGCGACGGCGACGGAGAAGGCCGAGAGACGCCGGCCGAGCCGGTGGCGGGCGAAGGGGGATGGCGTCGCCATGGGAGATCTCCTGGCTGCAGGGTCGGGCGTCATCGGCCGCCCGTGGCCCGGCTTCTGGCGGCCATGTTCACGCTCGATCGGGAGCCCGCTCGTCCCGTCTCGCGGGTTGTCACGCTGCCGCCATCCTTTCGCAACGCTGAGACGACGCTGTGCAACGCAATGGTGGCTTCCTGCTCCCGCCTGGTGCCGGCGTGGCCGCGCACCTCGGGGCCGCCTGGCACGACAAAGGGACAGCCGTGCCACGAGGCCTTGGCCCTCTGGGCGCCCGGCTGATCCGGGTTCACAGCACCGACCCGGCGATTGCGCCCCCGGCGGGCCTCAGACGGCCCGGCGCCTCCACCAGCGTCGCGCCCGCTGGCGCAGCTGGTCCTCGAGCTCGTCGATCCTCATCTGCAGCTCGTGCATCCGGGCGAGCGCCGACTGGGTGTTCTGCTGGGCGTCGTCGACCAGGGTCATCTGCTCATCGAGCCGTGCGCGCAGCTCGTCGGCCTGGGCGAAGGCCTCGCGCGTGCTCTCCTCGGCGCTCTCGATGGCGGAGATCTGCTGGTGGATGACCCCGATCAGGTCGCGCTCGCGTTCAAAGGCGAGGTGTTCGGCGGCGGCGCGGGCCTCGATCTCGAGGCGGGCCCGCTCGCGCCAGTCGGCGAGGCCCCGCTCCAGCAGGGCGACCCGGGCGTCCTTCTCGACGAGCAGCTCGCCGAGGTGGGCCAGCTCGATGATCTGGTCGATCTCGTGGAGCTGGTGGGGGAGGACCGCCTGATCGACGGCGGCCTCGACGGCACTCCGCGAGTCGATCCGCAGCGGGGTGGTGGGGTGGCCGATCAACTCGACAACGGGGCCGTCCACGGCGGGCGGCGCGGGAGGAGCGGCGCTGAAAGCCCGGGGTGGGCTCCCGTTCAGGGCCGGCCCCTGCGGGCGTAGGCCCTCGGACGCGGGGGCATGTGCCTGAACCGCCATGAGTCGAACCTCCTGCTGCGACGTTGAGTGGGTGTGAGGGACAGACGTCGTAGAGGCTACACCACCGAGGGCGACTGTGCTCGCTGTGGAAAGGAGACGCTCCCGCGCGCTACCCTCAGGGCCATGAACGCTCGGGATCTCGACGCCTACTGCGATGCCCATCAGCCGCGCTTCGTCGATGAATTGGTCGAATTCTGCCGTATCCCCTCGATCTCGGCCGACCCCGCCCATGCCGGCGACGTGCGGCGCAGCGCCGAGCGGCTCGCCCAGGCGGCCCGGGACGCCGGCTTTGCCACCGCGGAGCTGATCGAGACGGCCGGTCACCCGGCGGTCTTCGCGGAACGGATGGTGGACGAGGGACTGCCCACCGTCCTGATCTACGGTCACCACGACATCCAGCCCGTCGACCCTCTCGGGGAGTGGACGTCGCCGCCCTTCGAGCCGCGGATCGTGGACGGGGAGCTCCGCTGCCGCGGCGCCGCCGACGACAAGGGTCAGGTGTGGATGCACCTCAAGGCGGTGGAGGCCCATCTGCACACTCGCGGCGAGCTGCCGCTCAACCTCAGGCTGGTCGTGGAGGGGGAGGAGGAGATCGGATCGGCCCACTTCGAGGAGCTCATCGGAGCAGAGGCCACCCGGCTGCGCGCCGACCTCTGTGTCGTCTCCGACACGGCGATGCACGGTCGCGGCCAGCCCTCCATCTGCGTCGGGCTGCGGGGACTGGTCGATCTCGAGGTGGAGGTCACCGGCCCGGCCCTGGATCTGCACTCCGGTGAGTTCGGGGGCGCGGTCCTGAATCCCCTGGAGGCGCTCTCCCGGATCCTCGCCTCGCTGCGCGACCCGCAGACCGGACGGGTGACCGTCCCCGGCTTCTACGACGACGTGGTGGAGCTGAGCCGTGAGGAACGGGCCCAGGTCGCGGCCGCCCCCTTCGACGAGGCGGCGTTCCGGGAGGTGGCCGGAGGCGTTCCCGCCACCTTCGGCGAGAACGGCTACACCACCACCGAGCGCCGCACGGTGCGTCCCACGCTGGAGATCAACGGGGTCTGGGGCGGCTACCAGGGGCCCGGGCCCAAGACGATCATCCCGGCCCGGGCGGGAGCCAAGATCACCTGCCGGCTGGTGCCCAACCAGCAGCCGGAGGCCGTCGCCGAGCGGGTGCGGGCGGCCATCGAGGCGGCGGCGCCGGCGGCGGTGCGGGTCACGGTCACGCCGGGAGGAGGCAGCCACCCCATGCTCACCCCGGTCGACCATCCGGGGGTGCTGGCGGCCTGTCGGGCCATGAAGGAGGTCTTCGGCGCCGAGACCTATCTGACCCGCGCCGGGGGCTCGATCCACCCCGTCGAGATGTTCGACAGGCTGCTCGGGCTGCCCTCGGTGCTGGTCGGTTTCGGCCTTCCCGACGACCGCATCCACGCGCCCAACGAGAAGTTCGACATCGGCCAGTTCCACGCCGGCATCCGGGTGCTGACCCGGCTCTGGGATGAGCTGGCCGCCAACCTGCCACGAAGGGCGCCCGCGCGATCCTGACGGACTGGCGGCCGCGCAGTCGGCGCGATGCCGTTGTCGGGCCGCACCGTGTAAAGGCATCTTGACAAGGCCTCCACCCGGCGCGTATTGTGCGCCCCCGTTGGATCAGCCTTGGCGGTGGTGAACACGATGAGCTGGCAGCCTCCCTCGGCGCCGCCCTCGGGCGGCTACGCCCCGATCCCGGGCGGCTATGCCCCGCCTCCGGGCTATCCGCAGTACCCGGGAGCGCCGGGAGGCCCTGGGGCAACCCCCTGGGGGCCGGGTGCCGGACTGGAGTACGCCACCTTCTGGCGCCGGTTCGGCGGCTACATCCTCGACGGGATCATCATCGGGGTGCCGTCGGTGATCGTCTTCTTCATCATCTTCGGCTCGACCATCTCCACCTACGCGAACCAGGTCGCCTACGCGAACCAGAACGGTCTGGCCACCCCAACGCTCGTACTCCCGTCGGGCAGCCTGGTCACTCTGTCCTTGATCGGGTGCGTCATCTCCGCCCTCTACTTCGGACTGCTCGTCGCGGGGTGGGGGAGCACCCTCGGACAGCGGGCCGTCGGAGTGCGGGTGGTCCGCGTGGAGGACACCGCCAGCAATCTGCCGCTCGGGCGCTCCCTGGCCCGTTCGATCGTCTGGTGGGGTCCCGGCCTGCTCGCCTTCGTCTCGGGTGCCGGCACCATCGCGGACCTGGTGGTCCTCCTCTGCCTGCTCTGGGTGGCGTGGGACCCCAAGAAGCAGGGGCTGCACGACAAGCTGGGTCGCGCCCTGGTGGTCAGGCCATCGTTCGCCGTGCCCGTGGGGGCATATGGGGCGGCATACCCCGGGGCGGCATACCCGTACCCGGCGCCCGGTTACCCGGCCGCGCCTCCGCCGTACCCGGCGGCGCCTCCGCAATACCCGGCGGCGCCCCCGCAATACCCGCCCACGCCACCCCAGTACCCGCCCACCCCTCCGCAGTACCCACCGGCGCCGTCCCAGTAACGACGCCGCCCTCAGCGGGCACCGGCAACATCGCGGCGTCCCCAGGAGCGGGGTGGATTGGACCGCCCATGGTCGCCCCCTGCCGATGACCTACGCCCCTGACGTCGGAGGTGTCCCTAGGGCTATCCTCCGGCCATGACCTTCATCGAATCGATCTCCGCCCAAGAGGTTCTCGACTCCCGGGGCAACCCGACCGTCGAGGTTCACGTCGAGCTGGCCAGCGGCTTCGAGGGCCAGGCCATCGTCCCGAGCGGTGCCAGCACCGGCATCCACGAGGCCGTCGAGCTCCGCGACGGCGACGCCTCGCGGTACGGGGGCAAGGGCGTCCTCCAGGCAGTCAACAACGTGGTGGAGGTGATCGCCCCCGAGGTGATCGGCATGGACGCCCTCGATCAGGGCGCCCTCGATGCGCGCCTCATCGAGCTGGACGGCACGGAGAACAAGGGACGGCTCGGCGCCAACGCCATCCTCGGGGTGAGCCTGGCCTCCGCGCGGGCCGCCGCCGAGTCCACCGGCCTTCCCCTCTACCGCTACCTCGGCGGGGTCGGCGCCGTGACCCTCCCCGTTCCCCAGTTCAACTGCCTCAACGGCGGTGCCCACGCCCAGACTTCGGTGGACTTCCAGGAGTTCATGTTCATCCCGTTGGGGCTGCCGAGCTTCGCCGAGGCGCTCCGTGCCGGGAGTGAGTGCTTCCACGCGCTCCGCGCCGTCCTCAAGGCCAAGGGGCACAGCACCGGGCAGGGCGACGAGGGCGGCTTCGCACCCTCCCTGAAGCACAACGAGGAGGCCGTCGAGGTGCTCGTCGAGGCCATCCTCAAGGCCGGCTATGTGCCTGGCAAGGACGTCGGGATCGGGCTCGACCCGGCCGTCTCCGGCCTCTACCACGACGGCCACTACGTCCTCAAGGGCGAGGGGAGGACGCTGGGTTCGGTCGAGATGGTCGAGCTCTGGACCACCTGGCTGGACCGCTACCCGATCGTCTCCCTCGAGGACGGCATGGCCGAGGAGGACTGGGACGGGTGGGTGCTCCTCACGGAGAAGCTCGGCAAGCGCGTCCAGCTGGTCGGCGACGACAACTTCGTGACCAACGCCAAGCTCCTCCAGAAGGGGATCGACCTGGGAGCGGCCAACTCGGTCCTGATCAAGCTCAATCAGATCGGCACCCTCACCGAGACCCTGCAGACCGTCGCCCTCGGCCGAGCCCACGGCTACAACCCGGTGGTCAGCCACCGCAGCGGCGAGACCGAGGACACCTTCATCGCCGACTTCGTCGTCGCCATCAACGGCGGCCAGCTCAAGACCGGCGCCCCGTCGCGGTCGGAGCGGGTCGCCAAATACAACCGGCTGCTCCGCATCGAGCGTGAGCTGGGCGGTTCCGCGGTCTACGCGGGCAGGGACGCCTTGCCACGGGCCCCCAAGGCCAACTGATGCCCAGCCCGGCGAGCGGCCGGGGCGGACGGCGGTAACCCGGTGACGCGTCCGCCGAGCCCGCTCACGGTCGCCGCCCGGGCCGGGACGCCTCATCCGGCTCGCGGTGGCGCGCCCCTTGTCGAGCCTCCGTCGCTCGCGTCGGTCGACGCTTTCCTCGATCTCGACGATCTCGACGCGGCGATGGCCGCCGGCCGCGGCGGCTACCGCCGCTTCGGCAACCCGAGCGTGGGCCGTCTCGAGGAGGCGCTCGTCGCCCTGGAGGGGTACGGGCTCCCCGAACCGCCGCTCTGCCGGGTCACCTCCAGCGGCCAGGCCGCTCTGCTCCTCGCCATCAGCACGCTGGTCGGACCGGCCCGCCGCCGGGTGGTGCTGCTCCGCCCCGGCTATGGGGGCAGTGAGAGCCTGATCGCGGGCCCGCTGGCCGCCCTCGGCATCGAGCCGGTGATGGTGGACCTGCCGCCCCCGGGAGAGGTGGCGCGCCAGCTCGACCAGGTCCTCAAGGTGCTCACGCCGGAGGTCGCCTGCGTGGTCGCCGAGAGCATCGGCAACCCGCTGATGGGGCTGCTGGATCTCCCCGGCCTGGTGGAGCTCTGCCGTTCGGCCGGCACGGCCACCGTCATCGACAACACCTTCGCGACGCCCTTCTTGCTCCGGCCCCTCGAGCTGGGTGCCGACGTCGTCGTGGAAAGCCTGAGCAAGCAGCTCTCCGGGCATGCCGATGTCCTGGGGGGAGCCGTGGCGGTCCGTCCCGGGCACCCGGCGGCCGATCTGCTAGCGGCCCATTCGCGACTCCTGGGAGCGGTGATGGCTCCCTTTGACGCCTTCCTCAGCCTTCGCGGTCTGCGCACCGCCGGGCTGCGGGTCGAACGGGGTGCGGCCGGCGCCGCCGCCCTCGTCCGGCTCGCGGCCGCGCATCCCGCGGTCGTCGCCGTCCACTACCCGGGGTCGCGCGGACCCGAGGAGGAGGCGCTGGCGGCCCGGCTCCTGCCCCGGGGGCGGGGGTCGATGCTGGCGCTGGACCTCGGTGGGCGCGACCACGCCGATCTGCTGCTGCGGGGCCTCCCCGAGATCAGGCTCGCACCGTCGCTCGGGGACGTGGCCACCACCGTCAGCCATCCCGCGCTCAGCTCGCACCGGGGGCTCAATGCGGCCCAGCGCCGGTCCCTCGGCATCGGCGACGGCCTGCTGCGCTTCTCGGTCGGCATCGAGGAGATCGAAGACCTGACCGCCGAGCTGCGCACGGCGCTCGACTCTGTCGCGGGTACCATGGGCCCCGCCAGCAAGTGAGGAGCACCTCCAGATGACCATCATCCGGTTCGTCAACGGCTCGGACGCCGCGGTGCGGCTCTCCGTCGAAGAGACCCTGGTCGCGCTCCAGGCCAAGCCCGGCGCGGCGGGCTTCGTGGAGCTGCCGGGCGACGACGGCCCCATTCACCTCCGCCCGAGCGGGGTCATCGCCCTCTTCTCGGACGCCCGGAAGGGCAGCGCCGGATTCCGGGGCGGGGCCGCCGAAGCCGCCCACTGAACTGTCACGGCCGCCCGCCAGGCGGCCCCACGGTGTCGGCGCCTCGCCGGCGCTCGGTGATAATGGCCGGGATGCCCGGTTCCGACCCCCAACTCTCGATCGTGCCGCCGCGCCTCGGAAACGGCCTCCTCGAGCTGATCGGCAACACGCCGCTGCTCCACATCCGGCTCTTCGAGGACGAGCTGCCCGACGTGCAGGTCTTCGCCAAGGCCGAGTACCGCAACCCGGGGGGCTCGGTGAAGGACCGGCCGGCGCTCCGGATGATCACCGAGGCCGAGCACCAGGGCCTGCTCACCCCGGACCGGGTGATCCTGGACGCCACCAGCGGAAACACCGGGGTCGCCTACGCGATGATCGGTGCCGCCAAGGGCTACCGGGTCCACCTGGTGATGCCCCACAACGTGAGTGCCGAGCGCAGGGCCCTCGTCCATGCGTACGGGGCCGAGGTCACCTTCAGCGATCCGATGGAGGGAAGTGACGGCGCCATCCGCCTCTGCCGCGAGATCCTGGCCGCGGACCCCGACCGCTACTACATGCCTGATCAGTACAACAACCCCGAGAACTGGCGGGCCCACTATCACGGCACCGGCCCCGAGATCTGGGAGCAGACCCGCGGCTCGGTCACCCACTTCGTGGCCGCCCTGGGGACCGGGGGGACCTTCGTGGGCACCGGTCGGAGACTCCGTGAGCTGAATCCGCACATCCGCCTCTACAGCGTGCAACCGGAGGGACCCTGGCACGGCCTGGAGGGTCTCAAGCACATGGCGAGCGCCATCGTTCCCGGCATCTATGACCCGAACCTGGCCGATCAGGGCCTCGGCGCCCCCACGGAGGAGGCATACGATCTGGCTCGCAGCCTGGCCGTCACCCAGGGAGTCCTGGTCGGCCACTCGAGTGGCGCCAACCTCTGGGGCGTTCGCCAGGTGGGGCGTGAGATCGGACAGGGAGTGATCGTGACCATCTTCTGCGACGGGGGCGACCGCTACCTGAGCACCGGCCTGTACGGGCTCACCCCACCGTGAGCCACTCCGCCGTGAGCCCTCCCGGCTGGGCGCCGTGAGCGTCCTGGCCGTGCGACTCGCCGCCTCCGCCGACGCCACCATCCGGCGCCTCGCCGAGGCTGTCTATCCTCACGAGGGCTGTGGGGTGCTGATCGGCGCCTACGAGGGGGACGCAGTCGCGGTGCAGGAGGCCACCTCCGCGCGCAACCTCTGGACGCAGAGGCTCGCCGATCGCTACGACATGGATCCGGGCGACATCCAGGCCGCCGACCGTGGCGCCCGGGCCCGGGGATTGGACGTGGTGGGTTTCTGGCACAGCCACCCCGACCACCCGGCGCATCCTTCGCAGTTCGACAGCGACCGCTCCTGGGCGGACTACGCCTACCTGATCGTCAGCACCGTGGCCGGTGGGAGCGGCGATCTCAACGCCTTCGGCCGCGACGACTCGGGCAGCGGCGGCCTCCAACCGATCGCGCTGCAGCTGGAGGCCGCCCCAGCGTGAGCCCGCCCGCGGGGTCAGTCCGCAACCGGCGCAGCCGCCGGTACCACGACGACTCCGCCCTGGGCCCGGTGAGCGGCATCGTCACCATTGTCGGCCGGCCCAACGTCGGGAAGTCGACGCTCTTCAACCGGTTGACCGGGCAGCGGCACGCCATCGTCGACGAGACCGCCGGCCTGACCCGGGACCGCCTGTACGGGGTGGCCGAGTGGCGCGGGCGCCGCTTCACCCTGGTCGACACCGCCGGCCTCGACCCCGCCCTGATCTCCGAGGACCCGGGCATCGCCGAGCTGACCCGGGGCACCCAGCAGCAGGCGCGGATTGCCATCGAGGAGGCCGACCTCTGCATCCTGATGGTCGACGTCCGGGCCGGCGTGACCGGTCTCGACGAGGACGTTGCCGCGATCCTCCGCACCGGCGGCAAGCCGGTGATCCTCGCCGGCAACAAGGCGGACTCCGCCACCGACCCCTACTACGCCCACGAGCTCTACCGCCTCGGCCTCGGCGAGCCGCGGTTGATCTCGGCGCTCACCGGCACCGACACCGGCGACCTCCTGGACGAGGTGGTGGACCGGCTGCCCCCGGCCGAGGGCGAGGCCGAGGAGAGGGTCGACGAGCTGCGCGTCGCCATCATCGGCCGGCCCAACGTCGGCAAGTCGTCGCTGCTCAACTACCTGGTGGGGGAGGAGCGCGCGTTGGTGTCATCTGTGGCTGGAACCACCCGGGATGCGGTCGACACCCTGCTCGAGCACCGCGGCCATCAGATCCGGCTGGTCGACACCGCCGGCATCCGCCGCCGGGGCGTGGTCACCACCGACATCGAGCACTACAGCCTGCTGCGGGCGATGCGGGCCCTGGAGCGGAGCGACGTGGCGCTGGTCGTGGTGGACACCTCGGAGGGGGTGGTCGCCCAGGACCGGCACATCGCCGGTTACGCCGCCGATGCGGGCAAGGGCGTGGTCGTCATCGCCAACAAATGGGACCTGGTGCCCCAGGAGGACCGCATCGACCCGGAGACCCTGACCAAGATCTCCGCCGCCTTCGACTTCGTTCCCGGCGCTCCGGTGCTGACGGTGAGCGCCCTGCTCGGGCGCAACGTGGCCAAGGTGCTGGACACCGCCCAGCAGGTGGCGGACGCCCGGGCGACCCGGATGCCGACCGCCGCGCTCAACCAGGTGCTGCGGGAGGCGGTGACCAGCCACCCGCCGGCGATGCACCGCGGACGCCGGGTCAAGATCCTCTACGGCGCGCAGGCGAGCTCGCCCAACCCCACCGTGGTTCTCTTCGTCAACGATCCGGAGCTGCTCCACTTCTCGTACCAGCGGTACCTGGAGAACCGGATCCGCGCCGTCTTTGGCTTTGCCGGTGTGCAGCTCCACATGGTGGTCCGCCGCCGCGCCGACCCCGACGGCTGAGCGCGGCGGCGTCCGGTGTGACGGCGACCCTGGATCACAACCAGGGACGCCGCGACCTCCGCTCCCAGTAGCCGGCCGGCGGCTCCCCGATGTCGGGGAGGGTCGGGACGGAGAGGCCGTCGGCTCTCAGGTTGCTCTGCAGCTGATCGACGGTCACGGCGCCGCACAGCACCACGGAGACCCACGGCCGGGCGAGCGCCGCCGCGATGGCGAGCGCGTCAGAGGTCGTCCCCGCCGCCTCCGCCGCGTCTCCCAGCGCGGACCCTGGCGCTCCGGCATCCCCCCGGGGCGTCAACCTCCCGTTGGCGACGGCCTCCTTGACGATCACCGCCCACCCCGCCTGGGCGGCCTCGGCCAGCGCGGGCTCCACCGAAGGTTCGAGCAGATTCCAGGTCGCCTGCACGGCGCCGAAGAGGGGCTCGCCGGCGCTGCGGATCTCCAGCGCGCGCCGGATGGTCGCGGCCTGGGAGGGCCCGGAGGTCGTGATGCCGAGCAGGAGGCCGAGATCGCGCTGGCGTGCCAGGGCCTCGTGGAGGACCCTGTTCTCGAGCACGCCCGACTCCGGGGTCGCGGAATGGACCTGGTAGAGGCGGAGGTGGGCACCCAGCCGTGCACGACTCTCGGCGTGCTGGCGCTCGAAGGCAGCCAGGGAGTGGTCCTTGACCTCATGCACCGCGGCTGCCGGGTTCCAGCCGCCGACGTAGGTGTAGCCCCACTTGGAGCCGACCACGACATCGCCGGGCCTGGTCCGCGCCAGCCAGCCGGCCACGAAATCCTCAGCCGAGCCATAGGACCGGGCGCAGTCGAGGTAGCGGATCCCCGCCGCGTAGGCGGCATCCAGAACCTGCCAGCTCCGGCGGCGGAAGGCTTCCTCGGAGCGATCCTCACCGAGGTCGGCGGCGCGGCCGGCTGTGATGTATGCGGGCCGCCCGAGGGCGGCCAAGCCCAGGCCGATCCGGCTCACCGAGGGTCCGCCACGTCCCAACGACACCGTCTGCACGCGAAGACGATAGACCCGCGGACGATGGACGGCGGACGGAAGGCGTCAGCTGCCGGGGTGCACCGGGCCTCCGGGGTGTTCGGGCGCGGGTGACGGCCGCACATGGCCGTTCTCCATGTACCAGGCGAGCGCCCGCCGCAGCGTCTCCGCGAGCGGTGTGTAGGTGAATCCGAGCTCCAGCGCGGCCGGCGCGCCGTCGTAGGCGTGGCCGTGGGCCAGGGTCCGGAGCATCTCGCGGCAGACCGGGGCACGGCGCCCCGCCGCCCGGAAGCCGGCCCCCAGCAGGGAGGCGGCGGCGACCGCCGGGCCGGGCGGCAGGAAGCGGACGGGATACGTGTGACCGGCGACCGTCCCCAGGGTGTGCACCATCTCCGAGATGCGCTGGGTGGATCCACTGATCACGTACGGGCGGAGCGGCTCGCCGCGGGTGGCGGCGAGCAGGTGCGCCTCGGCGCAGTCGGCCACGTCCACCAGGCTGACCGGTGCATCGACGAGCCAGTGCAGCCGGCCGTTCGCGTAGCTGATGAGCCACCGCGCCGTCCCCGTGGTACGGCCCGGCCCCTGCACCGACGAGGGGTTGAGGCACATGAGCTCGACGCCGAGGCGGGGGGCGAGCTCGAAGACCAGGCGCTCCGCCTCGTACTTGGACCGCTCGTATTCGGAGAGGAAGCGGCGCTCCCCATTGCCCGAACCAGGGGTTGCCGGCGCGCTGTCCAGGGTGGCGGCTGACGACGTGTAGACGATGCGGCGCACGCCCGCCCGGGCGGCGGCGCGCACGACGCTCACCGAGCCCTCGACGTTGTTGCGCATCAGCGGCGCGGGGTCGGGGAGGCACATCTTGTTGAGCCCGGCCACGTGGAAGACGAGCTCACAGCCGCGCATCGCCCCGGTGAGGCACTCGCCGTCCAGGATGTCCCCGCTCACGGGCTCGGCACCGGCTCTCCGGACCCTTTCGGCGGTCTCGGGAGTGCGCACCAGGGCGCGCACCTCGAGGCCGGCCCGGAGCAGTCGCTCGAGAACCGCGCCCCCCACGAATCCCCCGGCCCCGGTGATGAGGACCGGGGCGGTCACCGCGGGGCGGCCGGCGCGGAGTTGCGGAGGGTCGAGGCCGCCCAGCGCGAGAGATAGTCGGCGGCGGAGAGCACGGTCAGCGCCGCGGCGATCCAGAGCGCCCACTCGCCGATGCCGGTCGGGCCGAGGCGCTGGTCCACGCGGAGCAGGAGCAGGATGATGGCGACGAACTGGACCGCAGCCTTGGTGCGTCCGAGCTGGGACGATCGGATCACCTTCCCGGAGACGGCCACCGAGCCGCGCAGGCCCATCACCATCAGCTCCCGGCAGACGATGATCATCGCCGCCCACGGCGAGGCCTGGCCGATGCTGGTGAGGGCGATCAGGACGCCGGCCACCATCACCTTGTCGGCGGTGGTGTCCAGGAAGCTGCCGGTGAGCGTGCTCACGTGCCACCGGCGGGCGAGGTAGCCGTCGAGATAGTCGGTGCCGGCGGCGATCGCGAACACCCCCGCCGCCCAGCGTCCCTGACCGGAGAGGGCCAGCGCCGCCACCACCGGGGTGAGCACCAGGCGCAGCGCCGTGGTGCTGCCCACGAAGGCGGTTCGCCCCCGTGAGCGGACCGCCGCGGAGGGGAGCAGGCTCACCGGGCCCGCCGCCGCACCGTCACCTGCGGGAAGCGGAACCTGAGCTCCGCGTGGAGGCGCGGCGAGAGGGGGCCGGCGAGCCATGTCGGGGAGCAATGGTCGCACGTCCGGCTGCACCCGAGATCAGGCTGCGGACGGCCTTCCCGTCGGCGAGCTGGAGTGCCCGCCGGGCCAGCCGCACGGATGCGCCGGAGTCGGCTGCGCGGACCGCCTCCTTGATCCTCGCCACCGCGGGGACGGCCACCGACAGCTCCCTCACCCCGAGGCCGATCAGCAGGGGGACGGCCTCGACCTGGCCGGCCAGCTCGCCGCACACCCCGACCCAGCGTCCCCGGGCGCGCGCGGCCCGGACCGTCGCCGCGATCAGGCGCAGGGTGGCGGGATGGAATGCGTCCGCCAGGGCGGCGACCTCAGCGTTGCCTCGATCCGCGGCGAGGGTGTACTGGGAGAGGTCGTTGGTGCCGAGCGAGAAGAAGTCGACCCGCTCGGCGAGCCGGGCGGCGCTGAGGGCCGCCGACGGTATCTCCACCATCACGCCCACCTCGAGAGAGACAGCGTCAGACCCGGCGGCCTGGGCGAGCAGGGCGCGGGCCGCGTCGACCTCGCCGACGCCCGACACCATGGGGAACATCACCCGAACCCGCGAGCGCCGGGCGGTCGCCACCACCGCGCGCAGCTGGGCCAGCAGCACCTCGGGCTGAGCCAGCCCGAGGCGGATGCCGCGCAGCCCGAGGGCGGGGTTGTCCTCGTGGACGGAGCGGAGATAGGGGAGGGGCTTGTCGGCGCCGACGTCGAGCGTGCGGATGGTCAGCGGCCGGCCCCCCAGACGGGTGGCGATCTCCGAGTAGATGCGTTCCTGGGCCTCCGCCCCGGGCAGGGAGTCCGCCTCCATGAAGAGGAACTCCGTGCGGAGCAGCCCGACCCCGTCGGCTCCGGCCGCGACCGCCCGCGAGGCCTCCTCGACAGCCCCGATGTTGGCCGCCACCTCGATGACGACACCGTCCCGGGTCACCGCGGGTTTGTGGGCGGCCGCGGCGGCGCGGGCCGCCTGGCGCTGGTCCTCGCGCGCCTGCGCCCGGGCGTGCCGCACCAGCTGGGCCGGTGGGTCGAGGACGAGCGCGCCCCGGCCGCCGTCCAGGAGCGCGCGGCGTCCTGGAACCACACTCAGCACCTCGTCGCCCAGACCCACCACCGCGGGTATCCCCAGGGCGCGGGCCAGGATGGCGCTGTGTGACGTCGGGCCGCCACCCGCGGTGGCGATCCCGATCACGCGGGTGGGGTCGAGTGCCGCCGTGTCGGTGGGCGCGAGGTCGCGTGCCACCAGGATCCCGCGCCGGCGCAGGACCGGCGCGGGCCTCCCCAGCAGACGGTGGGTCACCCTTCGGCTCACGCCCGCGAGGTCCGCGGCCCGTAGCCGCATGGTGGGATCGTCGAGCCGCTCCCAGGACTGGCCGAGCCGGACCGAGACCTCGGACCACGCCCGGGCGGCGGTGAGCCGTCGTTCGATGATCGCCGCGCGCGTCGGTTCCAGGAGCTCCGGATCCTCGAGGAAGAGCAGGTCCGCGTCGATGATCGCCGCCTCATAAGTTCCCGATCGGGTCCTCGTCTGGTCGCGCAGCTCCTCGAGGTCGCGGTGCGTGGCCGCCACGGCGAGCTCCAGCGCCTCGAGCTCCGCGGTCGGATCGGTGGCCTCGGCGTCCGGTACCGTCAGGTCGGCCTCCTCCAGGAATTGCAGCGTTCCGATGGCGATCCCGATCGACGCGGCGATTCCGCGCAGCTCGCCCGTGAGGCCCGTCGGAGGGGCGGGCACCGGCGGCGACGGCCCGGCGGCGGAGGGGGCGGGCGCAACGGCGGGGCCGGTCTGGGTCACCGGGGGTTCGTCGAAGCGGCGCGCCGCCAGGGCGCGCAACGCCTCGATCGCCTTCCCGGCGTCCGGCCCGGAGGCGCGCACCAGCAGCTCGTGACCCTCGCGGACCTGCAGGCCGGCGAGGGCGTTGAGGCTCCGCGCGCTGACCATCGCCGAACCGGTGGTGGCGTTGCCGGCAAGGACCCGGGCGTCCATTCCCGCGCTGACGCGGATCAGCCGGGCGGCCGGACGGGCGTGCAGACCGAGGGGGATGGCCACCGCGATGCGTGCCTCGACGGCGGGTGTGGCGAGATCCGGCCCGGCCGCCGCGACCACGGCCGGCGCGCTCTCGGCGGGGCCACCCACCTGGGCCCGCTTGGCGTCCAGCGAGCCGGTGGCCTCGCTCGCCACCCGCTCCAGCGGCTCCCCCAGGCGCGCCGTGACCGCCGCCGCCACCGCACCCTCGACCAGGGGGGCGGCGCTCAGCAGGACCCGCTTCCGGTGCGTCTCGGGGAGGAGCTCGACCGCCATCTCGGCGGAGAGGACGGCGCTGCCCAGGTCCATCAGCACCAGCACGCCACGTTCGGACCAGGCCTCCTCGATGGCCGCCGCCACCCGGACGGCGTCGGTGCCCAGCGCCGTCTCTGGCGGCGCCATGCCGCCGGCGGCCACGATCCGGACCTCCTCGCCGGCCATCGCCCGGGCCAGCTCCGCCGCGCCCTCGGCAAGTTGAGCGCTGTGCGAGACCAGGACCAGGCCGACCGGCGCGTCGCCGGGCGCGGAGTCGGGGGCTTCAGCGGCCGCCATAGGCCCGGTGCAGCAGCTCCAGGGGATGGATCACCGGGAACCCGGTGGCTTTGGCAATGTGCCAGCGGCAGGTCTCGCTGTCGCAGAGGACGAGGTCCGGGGCCACCTGCCGGATGTCGGCGAACAACCCGTCGCCCACGGCCATCGAGATCGCGTACTTCTCACGCTTGAGGCCGTAGGTGCCGCCCACCCCGCAGCAGTCCCGGTCCAGCTCGACGAGCCGCAGGCCCGGCACCAGGGCGAGGACGTCGAGGGCCGGCTTGCCGATCAATTGATTCTGCTGCTGGCAGGGGGCGTGGTAGGCGACGGTGAGCTCCACGGGGACGAAATCGGTCTTCAACCGGCCCTGCTCGTGCAGGTTGAGGAGGAACTCGAAGATGTCGTAGGTGCGCTGCGAGATATCGACCAGGGCCGGATCCTCGACACCCAGGATCTCACGGGCCTCGCGCTTGAGCATCAGCCCGCAGCTGGTCGAGGCGGCGATCACCGGGATGTCGCGGGGCGCGCGGCGGAGCTGGCCGGCCAGCCGGGTGGCGTAGGTGCGGGCGGCGGGGAAGTTCCCGTTGGACTGCAGCGGCAGCCCGCAGCAGCCCTGCTCGGGAATCTCCACGGCCAGCCCCTGGTGCTCGAGCACGGCGACGACCATCCGGCCGAGGCGGGGCTCGAAGTAATTGGTGCTGCAGCCATGGAAGTAGACGACGCGGTCCGGCGCCGGACGGACCGGGTGGCGTCTCGCCCACTGCCTGAAGGTGCGCGGTGCCAACTTCGGGATCGCGGCCTTGCGGTGGATCCCGAGGATGCGCTCCACCGGGAGGCGTACCAGGAGGGTGCCCATGGCCCAGTTGAAGAGCGGGCGTATCGGCCGGCCAAGCCGACCCATCACGTCAGGTCGAGCCAGCAGCTGGTCGCGCAGGGGGATGCCGCGCTGCTCTTTGAGCTGGGCCCGGGCACGCGAGTTGATCTCGGCGATCCGGACGTCCTGAGGACAGACCCGGCTGCAGATCCCGCAGCCGGAGCAGTAGTCCACCGACCAGTCGGCCGAGAGGGGACCATGGCGGAAGCGCTCCTCCTGGGGCCCGACCGTCTTGGGCCCGGGGAAGTGCTCGGTGACGGCGGCGTAGGGGCAGGCGCTTTCGCAGATGGTGCACTTGATGCATCCGTCGAGAGAGGCGCGCACCGCGATCCCCTCGGTCTCCATCAGCATGCTCATCCCGTCCACCTCACGCGGCGTGCTCACGCCGGTGCCCCACGATGCCCTCGGCGGCGTGCCAGCCGGTGGCCAGGCTCAGTCCTTCGCCCGACTTCTCGCGCCAGGGGAGGGCGCCGGCCAGCACCGCGCCGGCCGCGTAGAGGTTGGTGGCGTGGGGCGCCCCGGCCGCGCCCAGGGGCCGGCCGTCGGCATCCGTACTCAACCCGACGCGGTCCAGCGGGTGCTCCGCCAGGTACTGGTCGCCGAAGGGCTCCTGCCCCGCTGCCAGGCCGGCCACGGGCAGGCCGAAGACAGGCTCCCGGAGCTGACCGTCGGGGAGCCGCAGGATGCCGCCGGTGGCGAAGCCGCCCGTCGCCAGCACGAAGAACCCGGCGCTCACCTCCACCGGGCGCGACGCCTGGGTGATGGTCACCTTTGCGACGGTGCCGTGGCTGTGGGTGGCCGAGATGGCGGTGCTGCCCAGGAGCAGCCGGCCGCCCGCGTCGAGCAGCGCCCGGCGCAGGCGGTCGAAGAGGCGCAGCCCGGGGAGCGAGGGAGGCAGACCGGGGATCTCGAAGACCGGCCGCCCCAGGCGCCGCTCCAGGTCGGCGTGGACCTCGGCTGCCCTCTCGCGTCCGAGGACTGCCGGCATGCCGACCGCGGAGGCGCCACTCAGTTTGGAACGGAGCTGGGCGGCCAGCTGCCGCCGGATCTCCGCGTCCTCGAGACGGCGGGCCAGCCGGAAGGGGGGCATGTCGCCGGCGCCGCCCGGCCAGTCGAGCAGGGTGGCGCGCGCCTCGATCGGATGCGCGGGTGCCGCCGCCGCCCGGCTCAGGTTGGCGGCGAGAAGCGCGGGATGGAAGTCGCGGAATCCGCGGATGCCGGCGATGAGCACCTCGCCGCCACCGCCGAGGTCGGCAGCGGCCATGCTGTGGGGGACCAGCGCAGTCGGGCGGAGGCCGCCCAGGACCGTCGGCACCCACCGGTTCCGGGACAGCTCGCCGTGGTAGCCGAGTGGCCCGGCGGTCTTGATGAACCAGGCGAGGCTCGCTTCGATCCCGGCCGGGCCGCCGATCCGGTAGGGGTGCTCGGGATTGGCGTCGAGGAATCCGGGCAGGGCGTCACGAGGGCTCTGCACCGGCTCGGGGGCGAACCCGAGGACGTCGATGGTCCCGCTGGCGAGGGGCAGGCACCCCTCTCCGGTCGCCACCACGGTGACCCTCAGCCCGCCCTGGGCCAGGCGGATCCCGGCGGTCAGGCCGGCGGTCCCGGCCCCGATCACGAGTGCGTCGGTGATCATGGTGTCACCTCCGGCCGCCGTCTCATGTGGGCAGATGCTCGATGTCGAGCACCCCCTGGAAGATCCACGCGTCGAGTCGCGCCTGACGGAGCTGCTGACCCCAGAGCACCGGGCGCTGACCCTTCCACCGCTCCTGGACGAAGGCACGCAGCGTGGCGTTGGCCTCGGCGCGGTCGTACTCGCCGTAGCCGTGGAGGAGGGCGGCGGTGCGGAAGGCGCAGAAACCACCCTGGCACGGCCCCATCCCGACCCGGAGGACCCGGCGCAGGTCGTCGATCTGACCCTTCGGATGGAGCCGTGCCGCCTCCAGCACGTCGGCCTGCGACACCAGCTCGCACTCGCAGACGATGGGGTTGTCGGCTCGCCCCTTCTCGAAGTCCGCCTGGTGGTCCGGCAACCGGTAGTAGTTGGCGCCGGTGCTGCCCGGAAGTGGGGTCTGGGCGGTCGTGCAGGGCCGCTCCCCTCCCAGCTCCGCGCAGACCGCGTCGACGGTGTCCTCGGCCATCAGGCGGAAGGTGGTCAGCTTTCCGCCGGCGATCGAGACGAACCCGGCGACGCCGTCCCGCTCCCGGTGCCGCAGGACCGTGTGGGATCGCGACACCGCGCGGTCGTCGTCCGCTCCCGCGGCGGTGACGGTCTTGGGCAGGAGCGGGCGGGCTCCTGACCAGACCCGGAGCGCCCGGCTCCGGCTGAACCCGGGGAGCAGGGCATCCGCCGCCTCGAGCATCGCGGCCACCTCGGCCGGCGTCGCCTCGACGTCGTCGGGGTCGTCGACCGGGGTGTCGGTGGTGCCGATGACGCTGACGCTGTGGCTCGGCACCACGATGTCGCCGTCGCCCGTCAGGTGGCACCGGTTGACCACGCTGTTGGCGAGCCGGTGGTTGACGGCGACCATCACCCCCTTGCCGGGGCGGACGCCGACCTCGCAGCCGGCCATCCGGGCGATCTGCCCGCTCCAGGCGCCGGCGGCGTTGACCACGCACTCGGCACGCACCTCGACCTGCCGGTCGCCATTCAGGTCGTGCAACCGCGCGCCCACCACCCGGTCTCCCTCGCGCACCAGAGCGGTGACCGGGTGATAGGTGAGGATCTTCGCGCCGTGCTGCTCGGCGCCGCTCGCGCACCCCCAGACCAGCTTCCAGCTGTCGATGCTCCCGTCGGCCACCGCGAAGGCGCGGCGGATCTTGGGGTTGAGCCGGGGCTCACGGCGCAGCGCCTCGGCCGGTGAGATCTCCTCGACGGCGACCTCGGCTTCGGGACACGCCGCCAGGAAGCGGTCCGCGTACTCGAGGTCGTCCAGTGGCGTGGTGACGAACAACCCTCCGGTGTCCTCGATGGCCGCGGTCGCCACGCGCCGCAGGATCGCGTTCTCCCGGGCGCACTCCCGGGCGCCGCCGGGGTCGCGGACCGCGTAGCGGCCGCCCGAATGGAGCAGACCGTGGAAGCGCCCGGTGGTGCCGGTGGCAAGGTCGCCACGGTCGGCCAGGATGACCTGGAAACCGCGCAGCGCGGCGTCCCAGGCCACCCCGGCTCCCGTGGAACCGCCCCCGATCACCAGCAGCTGGCACTCGAGAGCTTCAGACATGGTTCCGGTTCAGTCTGTGTGCCGGTTGGTCACTCGACCCAGTCGAAGGTGCGGGTGACCGCCTTCTTCCAGAGCTTGAATTCCTTCTCCCGCTCCTTGGGATCCATCTTGGGCTCCCAGGTGTGGTCGACCTGCCAGTTCTTGCGGAGCTCCTCGACCTCCTTCCAGAAGCCGACCGCGAGCCCGGCCGCGTAGGCGGCGCCGAGAGCCGTGGTCTCCGCAACCTTGGGCCGAATGACCGGGACGCCCAGCACGTCCGCCTGGAACTGCATGAGCAGCTCGTTGAAGACCATGCCGCCGTCGACCTTGAGCGCGGTGAGGGCCACGCCGGAGTCGGCGTTCATGGCGTCCAGCACCTCGCGGGTCTGCCAGGCGGTTGCCTCCAGCACCGCGCGGGCGATGTGCCCCTTGGTGACGTAGCGGGTGAGGCCGGCGATGACGCCGCGTGCGTCGCTCTTCCAGTAGGGCGCGAAGAGCCCCGAGAAGGCGGGCACGAAGTAGGCGCCACCGTTGTCGTCGACGGTCTTGGCCAGGGTCTCGATCTCCGCCGAGGTGCTGATCATCCCCAGGTTGTCACGGAGCCACTGCACCAGGGCGCCGGTGATCGCGATCGAGCCCTCGAGGCAGTACACCGCGGGCTGCGAGCCGATCTTGTAGCCGAGGGTGGTCAGCAGGCCGTTCTTGGACTGGACCGGCTTCGTGCCCGTGTTGAGGAGCATGAAGCAGCCGGTGCCGTAGGTGTTCTTGGCCTCGCCGGTCGAGTAGCAGGTCTGGCCGAAGATGGCCGCCTGCTGGTCGCCCAGGTCGCCTGCGACCGGGATGCCAGCCAGGTCGCCGACGCACTTGCCGTAGACCTCGCTGGACGGCCGGATCTGGGGGAGCATCGAGCGCGGGATGCCCATGATGGAGAGGATCTCCGGGTCCCAGTCCAGGGTCTCGAGGTTCATCAGCATGGTGCGGCTGGCGTTGCTCACGTCGGTGACGTGGACACCGCCGTCCACCCCGCCGGTGAGGTTCCAGATGCACCAGGTGTCGATGTTGCCGAAGGCCAGGTCACCGGCCTCCGCCTTGGCCCGCAGCCCCTCGACGTTGTCGAGCAGCCACTTGACCTTGGGGCCGGAGAAGTAGGTGGCCAGCGGCAAGCCCACCTTGGCCCGGAAGCGGTCCTGACCGCCCTCCTTGGCGAGCTCGTTGCAGATGGTGTCGGTGCGGGTGTCCTGCCAGACGATGGCGTTGTGCACCGGCTTGCCGCTCCTGCGGTCCCACACCACTGCGGTCTCGCGCTGGTTGGTGATCCCGACCGCAGCCAGGTCGGAGGCCTTGATGCCAGTCTTCTGCAGCGCGCCGCGGATGACTTCCACGGAGCGGGTCCAAATCTCCAGGGCGTCGTGCTCGACCCAGCCCGGCTTGGGGTAGATCTGCTCGTGCTCTTTCTGGTCGATGCCGACCACCCCGCCGGCGTGGTTGAAGATCATGAAACGGGTGCTGGTCGTTCCCTGGTCCAGCGCCCCGACGTATTCAGCCATATGCGTTCTCCTTACTCCCAGCTCACGTATCAGCCGTGAAAGCCTCTCGGGCTGCCCGAACCAGCAACCAGGAAGAGGTGGCACCCGGGTCCTGATGCCCGGCGCTGCGCTCTCCCAGGTAACTCGCCCGGCCCTTGCGCGCCACCAGTGGGGTGGTGGCATGCATGCCCTGCTCGGCCGCCTCCTCGCAGGCCGCGAGCGCCGCCTCGAGCGTGGCGCCAGCCTGCGCCGCTTCGCGGAGCGAGTCGGCGGCCGGTTGCAGGGCATCGATCATGGTCTTGTCCCCGAGCTGAGCCTTGCCCCTGGCCTTCACCCCCTCGACGGCGGCGTCGAAGGCCTGGCTCCAATCCTCGGCCGACAGCTCGGTCTTGCCCGCGGTGGCGGTGCCCAGCTGGAGGAAGACCGTCCCGTAGAGAGGTCCGCTGGCTCCGCCCACCGTGGAGATCAGCGTCATCGCGGTCGTCTTGAACAGCTGTGACAGGTCGGCCCCCTCCAGGGAGCCGATCTTCGGCAGCACCGCCTGCATGCCCCGGTCCATGTTGGTCCCGTGGTCGGCGTCGCCGATCTCCGAGTCCAACTGGGTCAGGTACGTCTTGTTCTCGGCCATGGCAGCGGCGAAGCCTTGCACGAACGCAAGTCCTCGCTCATACGTGATGGCCATCGCCGCTGCCCTCTAACCGATTCTCTTCTGCTGCTCAGACTCCCCAGCGCAGACCTGGGGTGTTGACGGGGGCGTCCCACAGCCTGGTCATCTCATCGTCGAGACGGAGCAGGGTTATGGAGCAGCCGGCCATCTCCAGGGAGGTGATGTAGGGGCCGATCAGCCGGCGCTCGATCTTCACGCCCACACCGTCCAGGTAGCGCGCCAGCGCCCGATAGACGATGTAGAGCTCGATGAGCGGAGTGCCGCCCATGCTGTTGACGAACGCCAGCGCCTTGTCGCCCCGCTTGAACGGCAGGTCCTCGACGATCGGGCGGGTCAGCATCTCCACGACCTCGTCGGCGGTCGCCAGCGCGCGGCGCTCACGACCCGGCTCCCCGTGGATGCCGATCCCGATCTCCATCTCCTGCTCGCCCAGGTCGAAGGTCGGCTTGCCGGCCGCGGGCACGGTGCAGGAGGTCAGGGCCATGCCCATGCTCCGCCCGTTGGCGTTGACCCGACGGCACAGCTCGGCGACGTCCTTGAGCGACCGGTGGGCCTCCGCCGCGGCCCCGCAGATCTTCTCTGCGAGCACCGTGGTGCCGACCCCTCGCCGCCCGGCGGTGTACAGGCTGTCCTGAACCGCCACGTCGTCGTTGATGACCACCGCCTCGACCTCGATGTCGTCGGCCTTGGCGAGGTCCGCGGCCATCTCGAAGTTGAGGATGTCACCGGTGTAGTTCTTGACGATGTGGACCACCCCGGCGCCGCCGCTGACCGCCTTGGTGGCCTCGAGGATCTGGTCCGGGGTCGGCGAGGTGAAGACCTCACCGGGGCATGCCCCATCGAGCATGCCCATCCCCACGAAGCCTCCGTGCATCGGCTCGTGCCCCGAGCCTCCGCCGGAGAGGAGGGCCGTCTTACCGCTGACCGGTGCGTCGGCCCGAACCACGTAGTTGGGCGCGAAGTGCACCCGCACGAGATCGGAGTGAGCGGCGGCGACGCCCTCCAGTTCCTCTTTGACGACGTCCTCGACGCGATTGATCAGCTTCTTCATGTCGTTGCCGGCTACATCCGGTCGGGCGCGACGTTGGGCTGGGAACGGCCGATCTCCTCCGGCACCGCGTCGGCAGCACCGGTCCGCGACTTGCGTGCGTGGAGCACGTCGCCGATGAAGAAGTCGTAGACGATGGCACCAACGCAACCGCCGAAGAGAGGACCGATGATCGGGATCCAGAAGTAGTTGCTGAACGAGAAGCCGGCGCCGTTGTCGAAGGTCCCGGGCAGGGCAACCTTGCCGTAGCCGGCGATGAACGCGAAGAGGCGCGGCCCGAAGTCACGGGCGGGGTTGATCGCGTACCCGGTGTTGGCTCCGAACGAGGTGCCGACCGCGAAGACGACCAAGCCGACGATGAGTGGCCCGAGGTTGCTGGTCGGCGCCGAGTTGCGGCTGTCGGTCACGGCGAACACGCCCATCACGAGCAGTGCGGTGCCCACCGCCTCATCGAGGAACGGACCACCTATGGATCCGTGGAAATACGGGGCCGGGAAGGTTGCGAAGATCGAGTAGGTGGCCAGCGCGTTCCCGGCCGACGGGACCAGGTGAGCGGCGGTGTTGTAGGCGGCGATGGCGTCGTGGTAGACCCACATGACCATCGCTGCGCCGAGGAAGGCTCCCACCACCTGAGCGATCCAGTAGGGGACCACGCTCGCCCAGGGGAAGCGACGCCTGAGCGCCAGGGCCAGGGTCACCGCCGGGTTGATGTGGGCCCCGCTCACACCGCCGGCGACGTAGACACCCACCATGACGGCGAACGCCCATCCGAAGGTGATCAGCAGCCAGTCGCCGGCGGCCATGAAGATGGTTGTGGACGTGGCGGCCCTGCCCGACCCGGGGAGGGCGGCGACCGCCATGGCGACCACCCCATCTCCGAACATGATCAGGGTCATCGTCCCTATGAATTCCGCCGACAACTCGCCCCAGAGCCCCTTCAGACCGAACGTCTGACGCCCTGCGCCGTGTATCGGTCGATACTCGTCAGCCATGCCAAACCCTCCAATTGATCCAAGCGATAACTTGGCTCACCTGCGGATGACGGGCGAACTCCCCGCGCCCGTAGCACGACACAGCCCTCACGCGCCAGATCCTCCCTGCGCGGACCTCCTCCCCTTCCCAGGGGGCGGTGGGGGTTCGCTTTGGCCCTCGACGCGTTGGCCATTATCCGTTACCGTAGGGCATTGTCAACCCACCTCTCAGAATGCCCTACCGATCAGGTAGGGTACCCAGATGCCGCGGCCGATTCAATCGATTCAACGCGCCGCCCAGGTCATGCACCTGCTCTCCGGGCGAGCTCGCCGGCTCAGCCTGGTGGAGCTCTCGGCGCAGATGGGCCTGCCCAAGGGGACGGTGTTCGGGATCCTCCGCACCCTCCAGCAGGTCGGGTTCGTCGAGAAGGACCCGGACTCGGGGAAGTACCAGCTCGGCGCGGCCCTGCTCCACCTCGGCAGCCTCTACCTGGACGGCAACGAGCTGCGATCCCGCGCGCTCAACTGGGCGGACTCGCTGGCCGCTCGCAGCAACGAGGAGGTGCGGATCGGCACCCTTCACGACGGTCGGGTGCTGGTGGTTCACCACGTCTTCCGCCCCGATGACAGCTACCAGGTCCTGCAGGTGGGCTCGCTGCTGCCGCTCCACGCGACCGCGCTCGGCAAGGCTCTGCTCGCCGCCCACCCCTACGTGCTCTCCGAGCTGGACGGAGAAGAGCTGACCCGCTTCACCCCCTCCACGATCACCGACGCCAAACAGCTGAGCGCCGCGCTCAAGGAGGTCAAGCGGCGCGGCTGGGCTGTCGACATCGGGGAGCTGGTCGATGGTCAGGGCTCGGTCGCCGCTCCCATCACCGACAGGAGCCAGCGGACCGTCGGTTCCATCGCCATCTCGGGGCCGATCGCACGGCTGTGCGATTCCGAGGCGCCTCGCAGCGACCTGGTCGCGTACGTGCGCGAGTCGGCGCGGGCGATCTCGCGCGACCTGGGGGCGATCCCGTGGTAGCCGGGCGGCGCGGGCCGTGGGCGCCAGCCGGGGAGCTTGACAGCGCCTGGACCGCCCGGGAGACTGGGTCCCATCGTGACGCTGAACAGGCCGGTGTGACAGCGTCTGCCATGGCTCCGTCGCCGTCGCCCCCCGGGGGCGAAGCCATACGGGGGGTGGCCTGGTGACGGGCGCCTACGTCGCCTCCATCGACCAGGGGACCTCGTCGTCCCGCTGTCTGCTGTTCGACGTGCGGGGTCGCCTCGTGTCGGTGGCCCAGAAGGAGCACCACCAGCTCTTCCCCCGGCCGGGATGGGTAGAGCAGGACGGGGAGGAGATCCTCGGGAACGTGCTGGAGGTGGTCGGCGACGCCCTCGACAAGGCTGGGCTGAAGCTCGCCGACCTGGTCGCCCTCGGCATCGCCAACCAGCGGGAGACCACCCTGGTGTGGGATCGCCACAGCGGCCGGCCGATTTACAACGCCATCAGCTGGCAGGACACTCGCACCGACAAGATCGTCAACCTCCTGGCTGAGGAAGGCGGGAAGGACCGCTTCCGGGCCAAGACCGGGCTCCCCCTGACGACCTACTTCTCGGGACCGAAGATCCAGTGGATCCTCGACCACCTGGAGGGCGCGCGGGCGGGCGCCGAGAGGGGCGAGGTGCTCTTCGGCACCATGGACACCTGGCTGATCTGGAAGCTGACCGGGCGGCATGTGACCGACGTGACCAACGCCAGCCGGACCATGCTGATGGACCTCCGGACCCTGGAGTGGGACGACGAGCTGCTCGAGGCGATGAAGGTCCCCCGGGCCATGCTTCCCGAGATCCACGCCTCCTCCGAGCTCTACGGGGAGGCCTCCGGAGCGCTGGCCGGGCTGCCGGTGGCGGCAGCGCTCGGGGATCAGCAGGCCGCGCTCTTCGGGCAGACCTGCTTCGCGGCGGGGGAGGGGAAGTGCACCTACGGCACCGGCAGCTTCCTGCTGCTCAACACCGGGGAGCGCGTGGTCCAGTCCACCCACGGGCTGCTCACCACCGTCGGCTGCCGGATCGCGGGCCAGCCGGCGACCTACGCGCTCGAAGGCTCGATCGCCGTCACCGGGGCGCTGGTCCAGTGGCTCCGCGACAAGCTGGGCCTGATCACCACGGCCCCGGAGATCGAAACCCTTGCCCGGACCGTGGAGAACAGCGGCGGCGTCTACGTGGTGCCGGCCTTCTCGGGCCTCTTCGCCCCCCACTGGCGCTCCGACGCGCGTGGCGTGATCGCCGGGCTCACCGGCTACACCACCAAGGGTCATCTCGCCCGCGCGGTGCTGGAGGCGACGGCCTGGCAGACGCGCGAGGTCCTGGAGGCGATGAACAGCGACTCCGGCACCGATCTGCGCGTGCTCAAGGCCGACGGCGGGATGACCGCCGACAACCTGCTGATGCAGCTCCTCGCCGACTGCATCGGGGTGCCGGTGGTACGGCCGATCGTGGCCGAGACGGTCTCCCTGGGCGCCGCCTACGCCGCGGGGCTGGCGGTCGGCTTCTGGCCCAATCAGGAGAGCCTGCGGGCCAACTGGCACAAGGCGGCGGAGTGGCTCCCCCGCCTGGAGTCCGAGATCCGGGAGCGGCGCTACCGGAAGTGGAAGAAGGCGGTGGCGCGCACCTTGGAGTGGGTGGACGACGACGACGAATGACGCTGTGATGCGGGGCGCGCGGCGCGCCCCCGGCGAAGCGCGGCCCTGAGCCCGACCCTCAGCTGACGCGGGAGCCGCAAGCGGGTGACTTGCATCCGCGCGCCCGTCGACCGATAATCTGTGCGGCGATGAGCATTTGCTCACGGCGGCTGGTTGACGGGGTGGTGGGAGCGTGCGGGAGGAGTTGCGCGAGGAATTGCGCGAGGACGACTACGAGCTCCTCGCTCGTCTGGCCTATCGGTACTACGTGGACGAGCGGACCCAGGAGGAGATCGCCCGCGAATTCGCCCTCTCCCGGCCCAAGGTCCAGCGCCTGCTCGATCGCGCCCGGCGCTCCGGTGTCGTCGCCATCCACATCCAGGCGCCGCCCGGGCTCCGGCTGGAGCTCGAGAGCCAGCTCCGCCAGACCTTCGGCCTGAGCGAGGCGATCGTCTGCTCCGCGCGCAGCGACCAGCAGGCGGAGCGCGAGGCCGTCGCCCAACGAGCCGCCGGGTACCTGGAGCGGCGCCTCCACGACGGCTGCGTGGTGGCCGTCAGCCATGGGCGCACCGTCGGTGCGGTGCCGCGCTTCTTCCGGCCCGGGAGCCGGCTGGACGTGACCTTCGTCAGCGCCATGGGCGGCTCCCCGGGCGTCGAGGCGCCGACCAACCCCAACGAGATCTGCCGGGCTCTCGCCGCCGGTTGCGGGGGAGAGGCAGTGAGCCTCTACGCGCCCGCCTACGTGGAGAGCGCCGAGATCCGGGACCAGTTGCTCGCCCAGGAGGCGATCGCCAGCAGCCTGGATCGGGCCGCGCAGGCGACCGTGGCCCTGGTCGGCATCGGGGGCACCGACGACGGATGCACGATGGTGAGATCGGGCTGCCTGACCACCTCTGAGATCGCCTGGCTGCGCAGCCAGGGGGCGGTCGGAGACGTGCTGGGCAACTACGTCGACATCGGCGGACGCCCCGTCCCGTCGCCTCATCAGCACCGGCTGCTCGCCCTGACCGTCGATCACCTGCGCCGGGTGGGGACGGTGGTGGCGGTGGTCAGCGAACCGGAGAAGCCGCGGGCGATCCTCGGGATCCTGCGTGCCGGGGTGATCGGCGTCCTGGTGGTGGACGAGGGCAACGCGCGGGCCGTCCTCGATCTTGCGTCCCATGAGCCGGCGCTGTCGGATCGGGCCGGCAGCGGCCAAGTGGCATCCCAACGGGAGGTGTAGACATGCCTGTCGTCACCACGAAATCCATCCTCGAGCGAGCCTTCCAGGCGAGGTACGGGGTGGCCGCGATCAACGTCGTCAACGACCTCACCATGGAGGCGGTGCTGGCGGCGGCGGAGGAGCTGCGTTCGCCGGTGATCGTTCAGACCTCGGTCAAGCACGTGGTGATGACCGGAGTCGGTGTCATGTACGCGATGTGGCGCGAGATGACCGAGAACATCACCGTTCCGGTCGCCCTTCATCTCGATCACTGCCCCGATCGGACCCTCATCAGCGAGTGCCTGGCCATGGGCTGGAACTCCGTCCTCTTCGACGCCAGCAAGCTGTCCGTCGAGGAGAACAGGCGCCAGTGCATCGAGGTGGTCGATGAGGCGCGCCGTCACGGGGCCGACGTGGAGGGCGAGATCGAGGGCTTCAAGCGAACCGAGGAGATGACCGGCGACGAGGCGGAGCATGTCCAGTCGCTGGCGACGGTCGTCGAGTTTGTGCGCGCCACCGGCGTCGACGTCTTCGCCCCGGCGATCGGCAACGCTCACGGGGTGTATGCGACCGCCCCTCATCTCGACAGCCAGCGGGTCACGGACATCGTCGAGGCCACCGGCATCCCGGTCGCCCTCCATGGCGGGACGGGCATGACGCCGGAGCAGTTCAGCGACCTGATCGGCCGGGGCTGCGCCAAGGTCAACATCTCGACCGCGCTGAAGATCGCCTTCATGAAGTCGGGTTACGAGTACATGAGCGCGCACCCGGGCGTGTACGACCCGCCCGCCATCTTCACGGCCCAGCGCACGGCGGTGATGGAGATGGCCAAGTACCACATCCGGCTCTTCGGGAGCGAGGGGAAGGCCTGGGCATGAGCGCCCTCATCTTCGACTGCGATGGTGTGCTCGCGGACACCGAGCGGTACGGCCACCTGCCGGCCTTCAACCAGACCTTCGGTGAGGTCGGGGTCCCGCTGCAGTGGTCGGAGGAGGAGTACGGCCGCAAGCTGGAGATCGCCGGCGGCAAGGAGCGGATGGCGAGCGAGCTGACCCCCGACTTTGTCCGCGCCCATCACCTGCCCGCCGATCCGGAGGGCGTGGCGGCGCTGCTGGCCACCTGGCACAAGCGCAAGACCCAGATCTACACGGAGATGGTGGCCGCCGGGAAGCTGCCCCCGCGGCCGGGCGTCCGGCGGCTCATCGGCGAGGCCCAGGATGCGGGATGGAAGCTGGCGGTGGCGTCGACATCCGCGGAGCCGTCGGTGCGGGCCATCCTGGAGCAGGCGGCGGGCCCGGAGCGCGCGGCACGCTTCGACGTACTGCTCGCCGGCGACTGCGTCCCGCACAAGAAACCGGCTCCCGACATCTACCTTCTGGCACTCGAGAAGCTCGGTGTGGCTCCCGACCAGGCGCTGGTCGTCGAGGATTCCCGGAACGGACTCGAGGCGGCGCGGGCCGCCGGTCTGCGCTGCCTCATCACCGTCAACGGTTACACGGCGCACGAGGGTTTCAGCGAGGCGGCGCTGGTGGTCTCGTCGCTGGGCGATCCAGGGGGGGAGAGGACCATGGTGATCGCCAACCGGAGCAGTGCACGCCCAGGGGATTTCGTCACATTGACCGACCTGGAGGCCTGCCTGAGGGAGTAGCGGCATGGAGATATCGGGGAAGCTGAGGAGGAGCACACGGGATGGCGGTGAGCGCAATCGATGACGTCGATCTTGTCCTGAGGACGATGGCGAAGACCATCGTTGACAATGCCGTCTACTTCGCCGAGCTCGACGGCGTGGTTGGCGACGGTGACTTCGGTTACTCGCTCCGGAACGGATTCGAGGTCGTGGTCAGCGACTACGACACCTTCGACCGGAGCAGCGTGGGCGCGGTCCTCAAGAAGGTGGGCTTCGTGCTCTCCGGCAAGGTGGGCGGAGTCAGCGGTCCGATCTGGGGCACGGCGTTCCTGCGGGCGTCGCAGGCGGCCGGTGACAAGACCGAGCTGACCGGCGCCGACGTGATCACCATCCTGCGCGCCGCCGTCGCGGGGATCATGCACCGCGGGGGTGCGTCGCTCGGGGAGAAGACGCTCCTCGACGCCCTGGTGCCTGCGATCGATGCGTTGGAGGCCGGGCTGGCCCGGCCCGAGGCGGCGCAGGACCACGGGAGCGCGGCCCTCCAGGAGGCGGCGGACGTCGCCGTCCGGGCGGCCGAGGCCACCAAGCCGATGCTGGCCATGCGCGGCCGCGCCGCCTACACCGGGGAACGCAGCATCGGCTCGGTCGACGCCGGGGCCACTGCCGTCGGCGTCATCTTGCAAAGCGTCAGCGCAGCTTGGCGTGAGAGGAATGCTCAGAGGGAGACTGGCAGATGAAGAAGTTCGTCAACGACCCGAGGCAGTTCGTGCCCGAGATGCTGGAGGGCATCTACCTGGCGAGCGGCGGGAGGCTCAAGTACGAGCCCAAGTACAACCTGATCTACCGCGCCGACATGCCCCAGGCGAACAAGGTCTCGATCATCCAGGGATCCGGCTCCGGCCACGAACCTGCCCACACCATGATCGTGGGCAAGGGCATGCTGGACGCAGCCTGCCCCGGAGACGTCTTCGCGGGCCCGCCGGTGGAGTTCGTGTACGAGACCACCAAGCTGCTGAATTCGCCGAAGGGGGTTCTCCACCTCGTCAACAACTACACCGGTGACCGGCTCGCCTTCGAGCAGGGCCGCGAGATGTGCGAGATGGACGGCATCAAGGTGGAGACGCTGCTCGTCAATGACGATGTGGCCGTCAAGGACTCGACCTGGACGGTGGGACGGCGCGGCGTGGCCGGCAACTTCTTCGTGATCAAAGCGGTGGGCGCGGCGTCGGAGAAGGGCGCGTCGCTCGAGGAGCTGGTGCGCATCGGCAATGACGTCATCGCCAATGTGAGGACGCTGGGGATCGCTCTCAGCTCCTGCACTCCGCCGGTCAAGGGGTCACCGCTGTTTGAGATCGCCGACGACGAGATGGAGGTCGGCATCGGCATCCATGGCGAGCCGGGCCGCCAGCGCACCAAGCTGGTCTCGGCCACCGAGATCGTCGACATCATGCTCAACGCGGTGGTGCCCGATCTCCCCTTCAAGAGCGGTGACGAGGTCGCCCTGATGATCAACGGACTGGGCGGGACGACCATCGGCGAGCTCTACCTCCTCTACGGCATCGCGCACAAGAAGCTCGAGGCTCAGGGCATCAAGGTGTTCCGCAGCTACGTCAACGAGTACTGCACCTCGCTCGAGATGGCGGGCGCATCGCTGACCATGCTCAAGGTGAACGAGGAGATCAAGGGGCTGCTGAACGAGCCGGCGGAGGTGTCCATCAGGGTCTTCTGAACTCACGGGTGGTGCGATCCCGCTCCCGGGCCTTCCCGGTGGGCGACCCGTGGAGCGGGATCCTCTCCCGGGGTACCACGCGCCGCGCCGAGAGGCGGGGCAGCCGGGGATCTCGCGCGGCTGGGGAGGTCGCAGCTCTCGGCGGCTACGCCGTGGCGCCGTCCCTGCAGGCCCCTCAGGGGGCGGGTGGCGTCTCGGCGTCACCCACGGCCGGCTCGACCCCTCGGATCAGCCGGTCGATGTTCTCGCGATGCCGGAAGATCACCACCGCGACGCCCGGCAGGGCCAGGGCGAGGCCGGCGGCGTCCCGGCGGCGCAGCCCCAGGACCAGCGCGGCCAGGCCCCCGGCGATGCTTCCGGAAAGCGAGAGCACGGAGGTCTTCCGGGTGAGAGCGAGGGCGCCGACGCCCGCGATCAAGGAGACAGCGGCGACCGGAGGCGTGATCACGCTGGCGGCGCCGAAGAGGGTGGCGGAGCTCTTCCCGCCGCGGAAGCCGACGTACACCGGCCACGAGTGTCCGATCACCGCTCCCAGACCGGCGACCGCGCCCCCGCCGCGATCGCCGGTGAGGGCCTGGCCCAGCCGGGCCGCGGCGGCGCCCTTGCCGATGTCGAGCGCCAGCGTTATCGCGGCGGGCCCGCGTCCCGCGGTGCGCAGGACGTTGGCCATGCCCATGGCGTGGCTGCCGTGCTCACGGACGTCGATCCCACGGCTCAGGCGTCCCACCACGACCCCCGACGGGATCGATCCGATCGCATAGCCGAGCGCGGCGGAAGCGGCCAGGCGTGCGGCGCGGTGCATGGCAATGGAGTTTGCCACGAATGCGCGGCGAAGCTGCGCGCTGTGCGCGAGACCCACGTCTCCGGGTTGCCGCGCAGCTCTGGCGAGGTCGCGACGAGGTGCCCGGAGGGGTGCCGCGGGGGCCGTCGACGAGGCTCTCCGAGGCTCCGCTACACTGGTCGCGGACCCGTCGGGGAGTAGCTCAGATGGTTAGAGTACTGGTCTGGGGGACCAGGGGTCCGCGGTTCGAGTCCGCGCTCCCCGACAGCCGTCCTCGTTGGCAGAGCGGGGCGGCCGGGGGCGGAGGCGCCGCACCCTCGGGCAAGCATCAGGGAGCTGATGCAGGCCCGCCACGCCCGCTGTACGTTGCTTCACCGCGGCGACGCGCGAGCAGTCGGGCTACCACGGCTTGACGCCGGCGATGACGTACATGAGGTTGCCGCCCGCGGTCGAGAGGCGGCCGCTGCGGATCGCAGCCAGCTCCGCCCGCATCGCCCCCAACCTCGCGGACCAGGCAGCTGGAAACGCGGTGACCGCACCCCCGCCCGCCAGGAAGTATCGGAGGGTCTGGTCACGGTCCCAGAACCAGCGCTCATCCGACAGAGCGGTGGCGCGGGCCTCGATCGAGGCGACCTGCTCGGGTGAGGAATAGGGCGGCCAGAGTGGAGACGTCTTGTCGGAGAGGCAGCAGGCCACCACGCTGAGTCCAGCCTCCGCGAAGCACCCGGGCAGGAGATCGCCCACCGAGTTGTCCCCCTCGCCGAGAGCGGCCTTGCCGGCCTCGCAGGTCGCGTAGAAGGCGAGTGCGGATGCCAGCGCTATGGGGCCCGACTGCGCCGAGACGCTCGTGCGCACGACCTGCCCCGCCAGGTTGTTGGGTTCGGCCACGAGCACGGTCCCGCCGGGGCGAGCCACCCGGCACATCTCCCGGAGCACGGCCACCGCGTCTGCCACGTGGATGAGGACGGTCTGGCAGGTGACCAGGTCGAAGTGACCATCCGGGAAGGGGAGCTGCTCGCCCCGACCCTGGATGACCGTTGCCGTCGTCGTGGGGCGGTGATCTTCGACCAGCACCGCCTGCTCGACCCACGCCAGGTCCGGGTCGACGCCGACGCACTCTGTCAATGCTGGGAGCACGCGGGTCAGCACACGGGACCAGTGCCCCAGCCCACAACCCACGTCCAGCAGAGAGCGGGTCGGTCCGATCCCCAGGCGCGAGACCATGAGTCGGAGGAAGTCCTCGTGCCACCAGAAGTCACGCTGCTCGTCGAAGAAGGCCGCCGAGTGGCCGGACGATCTATCCATGATCACGGGCTGCATCCGCCACCGGCTCACCCGGCGACGCCGTGGACGCGGAGGTGCTCGCGGAAGCCGCGCGGCCGGAAACCGAAGGTGCGCTCCACCGCGTCGAGGTCGGTGGCGTTGTCGAAGCCGAACAGCTCCAGGGTCGCCGGGGTGAGGGGTGGATGAGACATGACCGCTGACAGAAGCCGAGCCTGGAGACGGGCCAGGGGCAGCGGCAGGGACAGGATCATCCGGCGCTTGCCCATCACCTGAGCGATGGTCTGCAGGATCTCCTTGAAGGTGAGCTGCTCAGTGCCGCCGATGGCGTGGGCCCGGTTGAGCAGCGAATCGTCGGTGATGCTCCGCTCCACGCAGGTGACCACGTCGTCGATCCAGATCGGCTGGAAGCGAGTCCTCCCGCCGCCGAGGGCGGGCACCACCGGGGAGGTCCGGATCAACCGAGCCAGGGCGGTGACGAACTCGGCACCGTCACCGAACTGCACCGAGGGCTGGAGGATGACGTGGGGGATGCCGGAGTTCCGCACCGCCTCCTCGAGCGCCCAGCGTGTGGCCATGTAGGTGCCGGCCGGCGCGGGCTGGGTCCCGAGCCCGGAGATGACCACCAGGCGCCGGACGCCGGACGCGCTGGCGGCGGCGGCCAGGTTCTCGGTGCCGAGGCCGTTGACCTTCTGATATGCGCCGCGGTAGGGCTCCTTGAGGTTGGCGGTGATGGCGGCGCAATGGATGACCGTCCCCGCACCCTCGAGCGCGCCGGTGAGTGTCTCTGCCCGGACCAGGTCGGCCGCCGCGACCATGACCTGGGGCGGCGGTGAGTATCGATTGGTGTCGCGCACCATGGCGCGCACGATGTATCCGGCGACGGCGAGCCGGCTCACGACATGGCTGCCCACGAAGCCGTTCGCGCCCGTCACCACGATCAGGTCGCTGTTGCCGTGGCTCATCTCTGACCTCCCTCCCGGTCGGGCGCCAGGCGCAGCACCGCGTGGCGCAGATCCTCGAATGCCAGCACCGCCGCGACGGCGCGATCGATCGTCCCGTGGAAGTCGCGAATCGCCTCCAGCCGCCCCTTGAGGAAGCGGTACTCCTCCCTGGCAATCCGGGTGCGGTCGGCCTCCAGGACGGCGAGCGCCTTCCGGGTGCTGGCCAGCGCCTGATCGAACTCCTGCTTCTGCCGCTCCTTGAGGATGCTGCGGGCGAAGTCCCAGAGGTCGACCTGGGGGCTGTAGTACTCCTTCCGGTCGCCGGGGCGCCAGCCCTTGCTGATCAGGCCGAGCCGCAGCAGGGCTCGGAGATTGGTGCTGGCGTGACCCTTGGTGATGCCGACGGCAGCGACGACGCCGTCCATGGTCATGGGCTCCTGGTTGAGGTAGAGGAGGGCCCAGATCCGACCCATGGCGGGGGCGATGCCCCAGAACTCGCCAACGCTGCCCATGCCGTCGATGAAGCTCGCCCGGGCATGCTCAGCCGGATCCGACCGGCTGCGACCGGCACCGGCTGCTGCCGGGTCCGCGTTCTGAGGACGCTGCTTGGGCATCACCCACCTTCCCTGTGTTTAGTACGTACTATACACAGCCCTCACGGTGATTCCCAGCCGTCCGGGCCCGCGGTGGCTCCTCGCCTCGGGGTGAGCTCTGCGGGTCGGAGCGGGTGTGCCGCTCACGATGCGATCAGAACGGCCACCACGAATGCCGCGTAGCCGGCGATGATCACCCAGCCCGTCCAGCGACTCAGGCCGCGACCGGCATAGGCGAGCGCGAGCGTCAGCGCCGTGAGCCCGACGTACCAGCCGGCGATGAGCAGCGACTGTCCGGAAGGCCTTGCCAGCTGAAGGAAGAGAGTGGGAACGAGCAGGCCGACGGTCACGTTCAGGGTGTTGCTCGTGAATGCCGTGCTGAGCGCTGCCGCACCCCTCCCCTTGGCGGCGAGGTGGACGGCGGCGACAGCCGGGGGCAGGCTGGTGACCGCGGCAAGTCCGAGCCCTCCGACCACCAGCTCGGCCACGCCGTAGTCCTGGCCCAGGGTCGACCCTCCGCGCTCCATCACCACCGTGGCGAGGATCACGACGACGAGCGTCGGGACGGCCACCAGGAGGTCTCGCAACGTCCCCCGCCGCGGACGTATCGCAGCGACCAGCTCGAGCTCCTCCTCATCGACCGCCGACGCCAGCCAGGTGGTCCACTGGCGGGGGAGGGGAAGCCGCTGACGCTCTGTACGACCAACGCCCAGCAGCACGACGTAGGGCACGAGCACGGCCAGCACGAGGACCAGCCCCGCCGCGGAGTCCACGATGCCCATGACGGTGATGAGGCAGACGGCGGCAACCCAGAGGGCGACCGCGCCGCTCAGCGCCACGACCTTGCGGTGGAGGACGATCCGGCCGGCGACAACCGCTCCCAGCCCGAGCAGCGCGGCCAGGTTGAAGATGTTGGAGCCGATGACGACGCCGGCGCCCAGCGCGCGCTGCTGATGTGCCAGCGCCGTGATCGCGGCGGCGATGTTGGCCTGGTCCGCCGCCAGGGCGGCGAGCAGACCGAGGAGCGCCTCGGAGAGTCCCAGCCACTCACCCAGCCGCTCCACCCGGGTGACCAGCAGCACGCTGCTGGCAAGGCTGACGGCGGCGCCGCCCACGAAGACGACGAGCGCGAGCCCTACACCCACCGGGATCGCTGGCCGCGACGACCATCCACGACACGCCGCCTCAGCGCGTGGTGACCCGCAACCGGGGGGCGATCAACCTGGGTCCTCATGCCGGCTCCACCGCGCGAACGGATGACGTGCCGACCAGACTTCCCGGCTCTCCTCCGGGGATCATACGGTCCGGCGATGCCCGACTGCGAGGGATCGCGGCCGCATCGGAGCTTCCTCGAAAGGACGCCACGTCAGAGCCATCCTGCCCCGTTGCGGTCCCGCGAATTCGACAGCGGACCGCCACTCGGGCGATCGGTATGATGTGAGCCAGGTCGCCAGCATGGTCTTCGGATCCGACGTCGAAGGGGGTGCGGGGCTGGGGACCACGGGGGCCGATGATTCCTTGCACGCTCCCGAAGGTCGTGCATCCACGTCACACCACAGGAGCAGCGCTGGTCATGAGCCGTCCACTGCCCCCCGACGCACCCGTGCGCGGATCCGCCGGTCTCTCGCTGATCCCCGCCTTCCAGGCGCTCCCCGGCCCGGTGCAGCGGCTGCTCCGGGCCGTCAAGGTGGATCCCGAGCGGCGTCATGCCTCCCCGTCAGCGATCCGCTGGGTGGCGGCGCTCATCGTCGCCAACGGGGGATCGCTCATCACGGATGCGATCCTCGTGGCTCTCGGGAAGTGGATCTTTCCCTCGACGCAGAACTTCTCGCATTTTCAGTTCTCGGACTACGCCAAGCTCACCATCGTGGGTGTGACCGTCGCCTGCGTCGCCTGGCCGGCGGTGACCTGGATCGCGTCCCAGCCGCGCTGGCTGTTCCTGCGGCTGGCGGTGCTGGTGACCCTCGTGCTCTGGCTCCCCGATCTCTGGATCCTGGCCCACGGGGAACCGATCCGCGGCGTGGGAGTGCTGATGCTGATGCACCTGGCGATCGCCTTCGTCACCTATCCCGCGCTCGTGCGTCTGGCGCCCGAGGGCCCGGCGATCGTGCCGACCCGGAGGGTTGAGCTCGACGGGTAGGGGCGGAGCTCGGGCTCAGATGGGTAGGGACCCGTCTCCCTCCAGCGTCCAGCCGGGGTTGTGAGCGACCTCCCACACGTAGCCGTCGGGATCCGCAAATGCCCCGGAGTATCCGCCCCACTCGGCGCGCGCGGCCGGGCGCACGATGGTCCCCCCGGCGCGCTCGGCCTCGACGAGGACCGCCTCGACCGCCTCGGGCGACCTGACGTTGTGGGCCAGCTCGATCCCCGGCGCACCATGGCCACCCAGCGCGGTCCAGAGACCAAAGACCATGCCGCCCGCCTGGAAGAAGCAGACCTCATCATCCGGCTGCTGGGCCCCGTGCCATCCCAGCGCCTCGTAGAACGCCCGGGCCCGGGCGAGGTCGGCGACCCCGAGGGTGACCAGGCTGACCCGCTGCTCCATACCGTCAGGATGCCATCCCGTCCTGGCAGCCGTCACGGGCCCGCGAGGGCCCTCAGGCTGGCCAGGGCCAGGTCACCCGTGTCGTCGGGGAGCGAGCACCCGGGCGCGACCACGAAACGCGTCCCCAACTCCCTCACCAGGGCGTCGATCCGGGCCTGCGCCGCCGCGTCCGCGGGACCGGAGCGGTCCTCCCGGATACCTCCCATGACGAACTTGCCGCCGAGCGCCGGCGCCCCCTCGACCAGGGTGACGGAGCTCTCCACCTCGCTCCAGCCGACCACCTGCACCGGGTAGCCCGCATACCGTTCGAGGCCGCCGTCGACCGCACCGTGAAGGTGGAGGAGGCGGAACTCCGCCTCGGCAGCTCCGCGAAGGCCGGCCAGGTCGTAGGGGACACCGAGCTCGGCGTATTGAGCCGAGCTGAGCACATCCTGCCCCCAGCACGAGTAGTAGACGCCGTCGGCGCCGGCCTCGCAGCACGCCGCGGCCAGATCGTGAACCACACCGGCGAGCGCCCAGAGCACGGCGTGAGCGACCGGGCGTTCTCCCTCGGCCATCTCGCGCAGCCCGGCCGGACCGCACCACAGCCCGATCAGGGCAAGGGGCGAGAAGAGGGTGACCAGCAGGACGTCATCCGCGTCCAGCGCGCTCCGGGTCAGCTCCACGGTGCGCACGTACTCGGCGGCGCGACCGACCGTCTCGATGGGGCCGAAGCGGCGCAGCTGCGCGACCTGCGACCAGGAGGAGAGCGCGCGATCCTCGAAGAGGAGCGGGATGTCCGGCATCAGCTTGGCCGCCGCCAACCGGTTGTCGCGGTAGAACCGCACCGTCCGGCGGGCCAGCTCGCGCGGCTCGTCGATCCGGAAATGCTTCCAGAGCAGGACCGGGGGATGGTCCAATCGCTCTGATCGGATCAGTGAGCGCAGCGGGCTCCCTTCGCTCGGGATGTTCATCCTCGCATCGTAGCCAAGCGGCCGCCCGAGCCCGGGCGCGGCGTTCGTGACGCGAGCGACGCCCCGCGCCGCACCTCACCGTGCGGCGCAGAACTGTTGCTGCGATCGTTGCGACGCCGCCCGCAGAGTGAGCGACACCCGGCGCCACAGGTTCAGAGGGCCTCGGGGTCGAATGACCCGTTGGAGGGACTTCCGTGACCGAAGCGCAGGTGCAGGACCCCGTCGTCAGCTTGTCCGGGAAGAGCGCGCGTGGCACGACCGAGACCGCGCCGATGGCGGTCGCTCCCCCGGTCCGATCCGTGGCCCGCCCCGCCCCCCGCACGGCCTGGCCGCACACGTGGTCCGGCCGGTCGGTGATCCGGCTCGTCGAGCTGGCCGCGGTGGTGGCGCTGGCCTTCCTCACGCTCGACTTCGTGTTCCATGCCATCGGTGCGCTCAATATCGGGTTTGCGGCGCTGACCTTCACGGTCGGCTCCTTCCTGGCCTCCCCGTTCGTGGGCATCATCAAGACCACCTCGGCCACCCAGGGGAACGTCTTCGTCTGGGCTGATGTCCTGGCCATCGGTGCCTATGCCGTGGCTGCCGTCATCGTCGCCAGTGTGGTGGGGCGGCTCGCCCGCAGCGCGATGCGCCGTACCGCGTAGCCCTCGCGACGACGCGCGTCAGACGCCGAAACCGGCTGCGGTTCCGGCGTCCGGCCACCCCCGGATGATCTGGCCCGGGGCCCCGGTCCGCCGCGGACCGCGATCCGGAACCTCACCCCGAGAAGGAGACCACCGCCATGACGACCAGCAGCGGAAGCCGGAGGTGGTGGGCGCTCGGCGCGGTCTGCCTGGGTGTTCTCGCGGTGGGGGTGGACGGCACTGTCTTGAGCGTCGCCCTGCCCACGCTCTCGAAGGCGCTCAACGCCTCCGAATCCGACCTGCAGTGGTTCACGTCCCTCTACTTCCTCGTCATGGCCGCATCCATGCTGCCGGCGGGGCTTCTCGGCGATCGATACGGGCGCAAGCGGGTGATGCTGATCGCGCTCGGGCTCTTTGGGCTGGGGTCGGCGGGCTCTGCATTCTCCACGTCGGTGGTCGAGTTCCTGGCCGCCCGCGTGCTGATGGGGATGGCGGGAGCCGGCGTGATCGTGATGGCGATCACGGCGCTCACCGTGCTCTTCCCCGCCAAGGAGCGGCCCAAGGCGGTGGGGGTCTGGGCCGCGGCCAGCTTCATCTCCTTCCCGATCGGCCCGATCCTGGGCGGATGGATGCTCACCGATTTCTGGTGGGGCTGGGTCTTCCTCATCAACGTCCCGATCGCCCTGGTGGGCCTGACCGCGCTGATCGCCCTGGTGCCCGAGACCCGCGCCGCGGAGCGTCCGGGCATCGACGTCCTCGGGATCGCCGCCTCGGCCGCCGGGCTGGTGACGCTCACGTACGGCCTGATCCAGGCCGGCGAGAACGGTTGGGGGGACATCGGCGCAGTGCTCCTGATGGTCGTCGGAGTCGCCGTGCTGGTCGGATTTCTCTTCTGGGAGCGGAGGCTCAGCCGCCGGCCGGGAGGCCAGCCCCTGCTGGACATGACGCTCTTCGACTCCGCCTCGTTCACGTGGGGCGTGATCCTCGCCGCGCTGCCGCTCCTCGCCATGATCTCCATCCTCTTCGCACTCCCCCAGTACTTCCAGGGAGTGGTCGGCACCAACGCCATGGGCTCGGGTCTGAGGCTGCTGCCGATGATCGCCGGGCTCATGCTCGGCGCCGTTCCCGCTGCCCGGGCGGTCCAGCTGGTGGGTGCCAAGGTTGTCGTCGCCGTGGGCTTCTTCCTGCTCGCGGCCGGGTTGGTCGTGGGAGGGATGACTGGCCTCGGTTCGAGTGGCCTGTTCGCGGCGGCCTGGATGTTCGTCGCCGGGGTCGGGGTCGGCATGGCCATGGCGACCGCGACCTCCGCGGCACTCGTCGAACTCTCGCAGGAGCGCAGTGGTGTCGGAGGAGCCGTGCTGCAGGCGGTCAGCAAGATCGGCGGCCCGATGGGCACGGCCATCCTCGGGAGCGTTCTGAGTGTCGGCTACCTCGCCGGGCTCCACCTGGCCGGGCTCCCCGCGACCACGGCGGCCGCGGTCCGTGAGAGCGTCTTCGGCGGGGTGGCTGTCGCCGACAGGCTGGGCTCTGCGACCCTGCTCGCCTCGGTGCGGACGTCGTTTGTCCACGGCATGGACACGGCGCTCCTCGTGGCAGCCGCCATCGCCGGGGGCGGGGTCGTCATCACCCTCGTCTTCCTGCCGGCGACCAATGCCGCCAAGGACACGACCATCGCCGTGAGTGGACACGGGGTCACGCACGCTCGCACCGCATACGAGGCCGAGGATGCGAGGGCGGCGTGAGCCCTCCCGTCGCGGCTGCCTGGCCCCGCGGGCGCGCCACGACACCATCTTCGGAGGGGGATGAGGCGCCAGCCCTGGCGCTCTGCCGCCAGGAGGCCGGCCGTCCTGCATCTCTGACGTGGCAGTGCCTCCGTCCTCACAGGCGGCGACCACCTGAACGTAAGCTCTGACGAACGGTGCCGAGCGCAATTGCCGAGACGCTTTCCGGGCTGCTCCTGGTCGCCACGCTCGTGTGCGCGATCATCCGGCCCCGGGGACTGCCGGAGGCCCTCGTCGCCGTGCCGGCCGCCGGCCTGCTCCTGCTGTTCGGAGTCCTGCCGCTCAGCGAGGCCGCAGCGGAGGCGAGGAGCCTCGCTCCGACCATCGGCTTCCTGGCCGCCGTCCTCCTGCTGGCCACCTTCGCTGATCGGTTTGGTCTGTTCGAGGCCGCGGGCTCGTGGATGGCCACCGGCTCTCGGGGCAGGCCGGTCACGCTCCTCGCGCTGGTGTTCGCCGTCGCGAGCACGGTGACTGCGGTACTCAGTCTCGATGCGACCGTGGTGCTGCTGACCCCCGTCGTCTTCGCGACCGTGGCGCGCCTGCACCTCAGGTCCAAGCCACCCGTCTACGCATGCACCCACCTCGCCAACTCGGCCTCCCTGCTGCTGCCCGTCTCCAACCTCACCAACCTCCTGGCCTTCAGCGCCAGCGGTCTCTCCTTCGCGCGGTTCGGCGCCACCATGGCGCTGCCCTGGCTGGCGGCGATAGCCGTGGAGTGGCTGGTGCTGCGGAGGTTCTTCGCCGCGGATCTGATCGGGCACGCCGAGGCGTCCGCCGTTCCCCGGCGACCGGCCCCCGTGTACGCATGCCTGGTGCTCGGGCTCACCCTGCTCGGCTTCTTCCTGACATCGGTCTTCGACGTTGCTCCGGCGTTTGCGGCGCTGGGCGGTGCCATCGCGCTCGGCATACCCCTGCTGCGGAGCGGGCGCACCACCGTGCGGGACGTCGCCCTGGCGATCCAGGTGCCCTTCCTTGCGTTCGTGCTGGCCCTGGGGCTCGTCGTCAAAGCCCTCTCGATTCACGGGCTCGGCTCCCTGGTCACCCACCTCGTCCCCGGGGGAACGTCGCTCGGCTCGCTCCTCCTCATCGCGCTCGTCGCAGCCGTGCTCGCCAACCTCATCAACAACCTTCCAGCCGTGCTCCTGCTCCTCCCGGCCGTGGTCGGTGCCGGAGCCGGGCCGGTGCTCGCGGTCCTCATCGGCGTCAACGCCGGGCCCAACCTGACCTACGTCGGATCGCTGGCGACCCTGCTCTGGCGTCGTGTCCTCCGTCAGCGCGGGGAGGAGCTGCCCATCTCGGAGTTCATGCGCCTGGGAGCTCTCACCGTGCCGCCGGTGCTGGTCGCCGCAACCGTCGCCCTCTGGATCTCCCTGCGGGTGGTGGGATGATGCCGTCCGTGCGCATCGTGATCTGGGTGGTGGAGGGGACGTGGCAGGGCTGCGTCGACGCAGCCCGCCGCAGCATTCCCGCGGGAGCCAGGGTCGCCCTGCTTCACGTGACCCCCTCCGATGTCACCGGCGTTGCAGCAGCGGCCCCGGCGGGGCTGCTCGGTCGGACCTTCGCCGGGCGCCGACCGACCTTGCCTCTCCCCGACGTTGCCGGCGCGGCCGCGTCAGAGCTGCTGGCCGCGGCCGCCCAGAGGCTCGGCCGTCAGGATGCGGAGCTCCTCCAGCGTCGGGGACGGGTCGAGCGCGAAGTCGTCTTGGCGGTCGCTGAGAACGTCGACCTGCTGGTGGTGGCCCGGGACGGGGATCACTCCCGTCTCGGTCCGCACAGCCTGGGCCCGGCCACCCGGTTCGTCGTCGACCACGCTCCGTGCGCCGTGCTGCTGGTCTGGCCTGATGAGCCGCCCGGTGTGGAGTCGATGCCACCACCGCCGCGCGGGTAGGGCCCGCGGCCGTTCAGCGCGTGGCGGCGTCGGGCTTGGGCAGGGCGGTGACGCGGTGGGGTCACCTGCCCCGAGCTTGCGCTCAGCGCAGAGCGGCAGAGCGGTCAGTCAGTGTTCCGAAAGGTCAGGGAGTAGCCGCGGCCGGGTCGATTGATGAGGTCGCAGGGGATGCCCAGGCGAGCCAGGATCCTCCGGACCCGGGTGACGTAGTTGCGGACCTCCTCGGGGAGCAGGGCCGCGTCGGACCACGCGAAGCTCGCGATCTGTGAGGTGGAGTAGAAGCGGTGAGGATGCTCGAGCAGGAACTCGAGCAGCTCGAACTCCCGCGTGGTGAGGGCTGCCTCCCCACCCTTGTGGCGCACCACCCGGCCGTTCGGATCGAGCCACAGGCCCTGGAGCTGCCACACCCGCCGGTACCAGAGGTCGAGCCGCGCATGGTAGCCGGCCATCTGGGCCTCGATGAAGGCGACGTCGACGTCGGCCGCCCTCTGGGCCACGGGATGCAGCTTGGGCAGCTCCCGCTTCACGCGCTCGAGAAGACCGACCTTGAAGCGGATCAGGTCGTCGTAGATGCTCATCCAGTGGCGCGCGTCCTCCCAGTGCTCGGTCTCGATGTTCTCGCCCTCGAGAGGGCCCCGGTCCGACGCGATTGCTTCGCTTTCCAGCATGGTGGCTATAGCCTACAACCCGGAGGAACCCCGGAATCGGAGGGCTGACGGGCGCCCTTGCGGGGCAATTGTGGGTCAGTTGCTGAACTTCTTGCGGTGCCGGGTGTATCCAGTGACCATGGATTCCACGCAGGCAGGTCAGGATCGCCCCGACATGGTCGCGGCGTCCCGGGGAGGAGACATCTCGATCCGCATGGAGGGTGAGCCCGACCCGGCCACCGCCTCCCTCGAGCTGGCGCTCTTCTGGAGGAGGATCTACAGCGAGATCCTCACCATGGAGGAGGCCGTCCTGGAGCGCATCCGCACGCTGATGGCCGATCAGTCGTCCGAAGCCCGGCGCGAGGTCGAGCTGACCAACGTCCCGGTGGTCGTTGCCCAGGCTGATCGCTTCCGGGTGAGGCTGGGCTTCTGGGAGGCGTGCGTGCGGGCGTGGCAGCATCCGCTAGCGTCCGCCGGCGACCCCGTTGCTGCGGTTGTTGCGACCCCGCTCACAGACTGAGATCCACACGGAGCCCCAGATTCGGAGGCTTCGGGGGGAGCAACCCCAAGGAGGCCTCAGGTGGCTGACACGCAGGTGCAGGACCGGGTTGTGAGCAACGACGGTCAGATCTACAGCGGCGTGACGAGCACGACGCAGACCACGTCCGACCCGGTGACCGGAGTCGCAACCCGCCGGAGCTCGACGCTTTCGTGGTCGGGCCGGCCCCTGGCCAACCGCATCGTCGCGCTGATCGCGGGCATCGTCTTCATCTTCCTCGGCTTCGACTTCGCCTTCCACGCGGCGGGCGCCGCCGACGTCGGGTTCGGAGCGTTCATCTACGCGGTCGGCGGGGCATTCGCAGCCCCGTTCGCAGGCATCTTCCGGACCATCTACACGACGTCGGGGGCCCGCATCGTCTGGGCGGACCTGCTCGCGTTCGCGGTCTACGCCATCGCCGCGGGGATCGTGATCAAGGTGATCTCGATGACCATCGACGAGCACGCGAGGAAGACCGCCTAGTTCCGTCGCCCCCCCCAAAAGGTCACGTATCCGGGGTCACGCTCGATCCCGGGCGTGACTGAGGGGTCGGATGCTGGGACTGAGAGCGGCCGCCGGGAGACGCTCCGGGCAGTCATGGGAAGAGTGGAGAAGGAGGTGTGCCATGCATGAGCAACAGACCCAAGGCGCGGTGCGGCGCCAGTTCCGGGGGACCGGCGTCTCATGGAGTCTGGTTCTCGCCCTGGTGATGGCGGTCGCGATCGTGGTGGGCATCATCCAGAACTCCCACGCAGTCCGGCTGGACTACCTGGCCTGGCACGGGAATGTTCCGTTGATCGCGGTGCTGCTGGCGACCATCGTGCTGACCGTCGCCCTCACCAGCCTGGTCGGAGTGGTGTGGCGCCGTCACCGCCGGCAGCGGCTGACGGATTCGGTGGAGCTGCACGAGCTGCGCGCGAGGGTGCGGCCTGCGGAGCGCACCGAAGGCGTTCCGGGGACCGGAGACGAGGCCGGGTCGCCCAGCCCGGGAGTCTCACCACGCTGAACGCTTCGGTGACGCCTCGCGGGGCGCATCGAGCGGCCGGCGGCGCGATGGGTGGGGCGGCGGCGGTTGTGGCTGCGGACGTGCCCCTGTACCCCCTCCTGTTCGCGCCGATCCTCCAGTACCGCCTCTGGGGCGGGCGGCGGCTGGCCAAGCTGCTCGGCGCTGCCGCAGACGTCGAGGGCCCGATCGGCGAGGCGTGGATGCTGAGCGACCGGCACGACCATCAGAGCCGGGTCGTCGCCGGGCAGCTCGCCGGCCGCACCCTCGGTGAGCTGCTGGAGGAGTACCCCGACGCGATGCTCGGGAGGCTGGCCGGGAGGTTCCGCCGCTTCCCGGTGCTCCTCAAGTTCCTCGATGCTCACGAGCTCCTCTCCGTCCAGGTGCATCCGTCCGACGAGCGTGTGGACTACCTGCCCGCCGGCGAGTCGGGGAAGACCGAGGCATGGGTGGTGCTCGAGGCGGGGGCGGCGAGTCGGATCTACGCCGGGCTTCGACCGGGCACCACGGCGGACGACCTGCGTGACGCGCTGGCCACGGGAGCGATCGCCCAGCAGTTGGTGGGCTTCACCCCGCAGCCCGGCGACGGCGTCTTCCTCCCGGCCGGAACCGTGCATACGCTCGGCGGCGACCTGGTGGTGCTGGAGGTGCAGGAGAACAGCGACGTCACCTTCCGCCTCCACGACTGGGGTCGTGTCGATCCGGTCAGCGGTCTGCCCCGCTCTCTGCAGGTCGACCAGGCCCTGGCCTGTATCGATTTCGGCCAGGGGGTGATCGGGCCGGCGCTGCCCGTGGTGGAGACCGAGACGCCCGCGCGGCGTCAGCTGCTCTTCGACTCTGAGCACTTTCGCGTCTGGCGCAGCGAGGGTGAGCTGCCGTTCTGCGTCGGCGCCGCTGGTCTGCCTCGGGTGCTCGTCTGCATGGCGGGGACGGGCCGGGTCGAGCACGGCGGAACGGAGCACCCCATCGGGCGCGGTGACGTGATGCTCCTGCCCGCGGTGGTCGGCGAATGCACGCTCCGGCCTCGCGGGCCCGTCTGCGTCCTGGAGGTCGCGCTGCCCGAGGCGCCGGGACCCCCGTGGGGTGAGTACTCCGCCGGGCCCACCGGAATGCTCGGCGTCGGGGCTCCGCAGGCATGAGGCAGGCGTGAAGCGACTGATCGTCTTTGACCTCGACGGCACCCTCGCCCCGAGCAAGTCGCCGCCCGACGCCGTGATCGCCCTGCTGCTGCACGACCTGCTCGGGATCGTCAAGGTCGCCGTCATCTCCGGGGGCAGCTGGCCCCAGTTCGAGAAGCAGCTGCTGGCCAAGCTGCGGACCGACCGGAGCCTGGCCAACCTCTCCCTCCTCCCGACCTGCGGAACCCAGTTCTACCGGTACGAGCAGCACTGGGTGAGGGTCTACTCCGAGGACCTGAGCCCGGACCAGAGGGAGAAGATCGTGAGATCTCTTCAGAGGGCCCTCGACAACACCGGCTTCGCGCCCGAGAGGGTGTGGGGCGAGGTCATCGAGGATCGGGGAAGCCAGATCACGCTCTCGGCTCTGGGTCAGCGGGCCCCGCTGGAGGAGAAGGAGAGGTGGGACCCCGACTTCTCCAAGAGGAAGGAGATCGCGGCCGTGCTCGACACCCTGATCCCGGAGTTCTCCGTCCGCATGGGGGGCGCGACCTCGATCGACGTGACCAAGCCGGGGATCGACAAGGCCTACGGCATCCGCAAGCTCCGCGACATCCTCGACATCCCGATGAGCGAGATGCTCTTCATCGGTGACGCCATCTTCGAAGGGGGGAACGACTACCCGGCGGAGCAGGCGGGGGTTGACTGCATCCCGGTGCGCGGCCCGGATGAGACCAAGCTGGTGATCGAGACGATCATCGCGTGCCTCGGCGGTGCCGGAGCCGGAGAGGCCGCCACGCCGGTGGAGAAGCCATGAGCGGTTTCCAGATGCGCCGCCTGTGGCCGGTCATGACCCCCGAGCCCGGGAATCCGCAGGAGGCCGAGGGCGTCCTCAACCCGGCAGCGGTCCGGGGCCCGGACGGCGAGCTCTACCTCTTCCCTCGACTGGTGGCCCGCGGCAACTACTCGCGCATCGGTCTGGCGCGGGTCCTCTTCAACGGAGACGGCGACCCCTTTGGGGTCGAGCGGCTCGGCGTCGCCCTCGAGCCCCAGGCCGAGTACGAGAAGCGACCCGATGGCGGGGGCGGCTGCGAGGACCCCCGGGTCACCTTCGTCGAACCGCTGGGGAAGTTCGTGATGACCTACACCGCGTTCTCCTCTGCCGGCCCGCGGATCGCCCTGGCCGTGTCGGACGACCTGCATCGGTGGGAGCGGCTGGGGCTCGCCCGCTTCGGGCCGTATCCGGACATCGAGCTGGACGGCGTTGATGACAAGGACGCAACCCTCTTCCCCGTCTTCATCCCCAACCCGTCCGGTCGCCCAGAGCTGGCCATGCTGCACCGGCCGCTCTTTGCCGGCGCTCGCCGTGAGGAGAACGTCGCACCGCAGCCACCCGGCGACCCCGACCTCGATCGCGAGAGCATCTGGATCTCGTACAGCCGGTTGATCCAGGAGAACGACGGATCCCACAGCGTCGGGCGGTTCAGCTCCCATCACCGCCTGGCCGCTCCCCTCACCTCCTGGGAGAAGCTCAAGATCGGCGTCGGCACGCCGCCCATCCTCACCCGCCACGGCTGGATGATCATCTACCACGGCGTGAGCGAGGTCGAGGCACCGGCTCGAGACGGACGATCACGCTGCTACTCGGCCGGCGTGATGGTGCTCTCCAGCGCTCACCCCCGCGTGATCCGCTACCGGTCCCCGGACCCGCTCCTCACCCCGCAGCTGCCCGAGGAGCGGCTGGGGACGGTCGGCAATGTGGTCTTCCCCACGGGCATCGACCGTCGCGACGATCTCGGATCACCCGACCGCTTCGACGTCTACTACGGGATGGCCGACGACCGGATCGGGGTGGCGCGCCTCGACCTTCCCGAGCTGCTACCCGACGAGGGTCGGCCGCACCGGGCGCCGACTCCCGGACTGGTCACGCTCGGCTCCTGAGCCCAGGGTGGGCAGGACCCAGCCCCGCAGGGCTGGGCGTCTCGCACGCTCAACCTAGGCGGGCGGCATGACCGCGAGCAGCTCGACCAGGACGCTGCCCAGATCGGGTCGGACCGCGTAGGTCGTGCCCGGTTCCTCTCCGGTGGCGAGCAGGGCGCCGGTGGCGGAGAGACGATCCAGCTGGTGGCGGACCTCGAAGGGCGGCTGTCGCGTGAGCGTCGCCAGCTCGGGAACCGTTCGCGGCTGTCCGAGCAGCAGGCTGACGAGGCGCAGCCGGTCGGGGTCGCTCAGCGAGTGCAGCAGCTCGGTCGTCGGGGTGAGGTCCTCGCGGGTCCACGAGAGGAGGGATCGGGCCGTCCTGAGGGCGGCGCGTGGTCGGAGCGCCAGCCGCTGGCCGGTCGCGTAGCTGGTCTGCAGCAGCGCCTCGCCCACGGTGGCGCCACCGCTCCGGCGGGCGATGACGACGTAGAAGGCGGCGACCACGAAGAGCGCGACCACCGCATCCACCCATCCGGCCTGGAGGCCGAATCCCAGAAGCCGTCCGAGTGCGACCAGCCCGGTGCTGACGCTGGCCACAACGCCGATGTCGAGGGCGGCGGCGATGACAACGCGCACCGAACGAGGCACTCGCACCAGCCCGGCGCCGGAGGAGGCGGGGGTCTTCCTGATGGCGACGTAGCAGCCCACCCCCATGACGACGAGGATGACGCCCTGGACGGCCAGCTTCTGGACGGCCGTGAAGAAGTGTTCGATGGGGACTCCCACCAGAACGCCGAGGGCGACGTAGACGGCCATCCAGACCACGGTCGCCGGGACCATGCCGAGGAGAAAGGTCCGGCGGGGCACCCTGACGGCGCCGGCCACGAGCGTCGTGTAGATGCGGAGCCCGGGGATGAGCCGGCTCACCGCGATACCGCCCCACCCCGCCGACCGGACCCGCCCGGACACCCTGTCGAGGGCGTGCTGCTGGTGAATCCGGCGGGCGAGAGCCTGGAGGCCGCGGTCGCCCACCACCCGTGCCCAGGTGTAGCCGACCAGCGAGCCGGCGATGCAGGCGACGAGGGCCACCGGGACGAAGACAAGCGGGTCCAGCCCCCCCGCGGCGATCAGCAGACCGGCGGCGAGCAGGGTCAGCTCCCCGGGCGCGAACGGGAGTGGGACCCCAGCCTCCTCGGTGAACAGCAGCCCGCCCAGCAGGACGATGGCGACGGCTCCATGCAGGCCTTGCAGGAAGTTCACGCGGGGTGGCCACTCCGATCTGGCCGGCCAGCGACGATGGCCGTTCGCCGCAGGGTACACCGGACCCTGGTTTGTCGCCCTCCTCAGCGAGCAGGCGGCTGGGGGTACCGCGTGATGACGGCCGTGATGTCGAGATCGGGCCCCTGGGCGGCCGCCTCCTCGACGATCGTGCGGGCGACCGCGGTGACGGGCGCCTCCACCCCTGATTTGTCAAAGAGCTCGCGTGCGAGATCGAGATCCTTGAGGAGGTCGCGCACCGCGAAGAGCGCCGGCTGATGCCGGCGCTGCAGGTAGCCTGCCCGACGCATCTCGAGTGCGGGTGCGAGGCGGGCGAGCGCCCAGAAGACCTGCTCGGCCTCCAGCCCGGCCGCCTCGCCAGCCGCCTGGAGCTCGGCGGCGGCCGTGATCACCACGCCGAGCATGCTGTTTGCCACCAGCTTGAGGCGGGCGCCGCTCCCCAGCGCACCGACGTGGCGCACCTCGCCGAGCAGCTCCAGCACAGGCCTTGCTCGCGCGACGTCGTCCGGCGCACCGCCGGCCAGGATCGCCGCCGCGCCGCGGAGCACCACCGTCGGAGCGCCCATGATGGGCGCGTCGATGAGGGCTGATCCGGAGGCACGCAGCTGGGCCGCGAGCTCCTCGAGGACCGCGGGCCCCGACGTGCTCGTCTCGACGAAGAGCTGCCCGTGCGCCGCCGTCAGCGCGCCATCCGATCCGCCCATCGCGGCGCGGACGGCATCGGCGCCGGTCAGGCTGATGATGACGATGTCGGCATCACGGGCCGCATCGGCGGGCGTGGCGGCGACGCGTCCCACACCCACCTGCGCGGCGCGGGAGCGCGTCCGGTTCCACAGGGTGGGCTCGAAACCGGCGAGGCACCGTGCGATCGCCGACCCCATGCGTCCCGTACCGAGAATGGCGATCCTCGTGCTCATGCCGGCGCCTCCACGGTGACTCTGCGGTCACGAGCTCGCGGCGCGCCTCGGATGCTGCGTGCCGCAGCCCGAGCCCGCCGTCTCACCCGTCGCAGCGATCCTATCAAGCCCGTTCCTCGACGTCCGGCTGCGCCGATTCGACGCCACCGGTTAATCGGTTCATCACCCGGGGGGTGGAGCGCCGCTGCAACACTGGTTCGCGAATCCGGGTTGCCAACCGGCTCAGCAGAAGGGGAAGACACGCCATGACCGACGTGACCGCGCTGTCGACCGACGAGGTCGACGAGGAAGAGGAAGAGGCCGAGGCGGAGGAGCAGGAGCAGGAGGCTGGCGAGGAGAGGATTACCGACAGCGCGACCGGCAGCGCCGAGGTGGCTGGCTAGCGCTGCTGCGGCGCTCCCCGAGAGCGGCCGGCCGGCTCGCCAATCGGACAGGGGCCCGCCCGACCGGTCGCTCCCTCCTCAGCCGGGATCACCAGCGCACCGGTGTGGAAACCCCGGCGCGCGAGAGACGCTGGTGCTCGTCAGCCATGGCGCGCGGACCAGCCGGCGAGCAGCGCGGTGAGCCCGGCCTCGAACTGGTCGTCGGGGCGCCAGCCATAGCCACCGGCGAACGCCGCCGCGAGATGCGGATACGCGTCAGGGCTGAGGGATGAATAGGCGACCGCGGGTGGCGTGCCCTCGCCGCCGACCGGCTCGCCCACCTCGGCCATGACGTGTCCCATGGTGAAGATGGCCAGGCAGTTGATGAGGTCGAGCGCTTCGGTGGAGCCGAGCCCGGCCTCGACCAGCCATCCCAGCGAGCGGTCGAGGAGTGCGAGCATGCCAGGGGTCACCGCCGGATGGGTGCCGACGACGGTCACGGCTCGCGGGTGGGCGCACAACGTGGCCCGGAAGGTTCGCATCGCCGCCGCCGCCTGCTCGGTCCAGGGAGTGCCGGCGTCGAACCTCAGCGGCTTCACCTCCGACCAGATGATCTCGACCACCCCGTCCAGGACCGCCGCCTTGTTGGGCAGGTAGTGGTAGATCGCCATCGGGTCGACGCCCATCTCGGCACCGAGCTTGCGCATGGACAGCGTCTCGACGCCGTCCCGATCGATGAGGTCGAGAGCGCTGCGCAGGATGTAGTCGCGCGTGAGCGTTGGCCGCGTGGGGCGCTCGATGACGCTGGGGGACCGGCGAGGGGGCGGGGTCATGTGGTCCCGATCTTGGCAGTCGCCGGGCGGAAGCGCCAGGCTGCGACAGCCGAGAAGGCCGCGCCGAAGAGGAGGAGCATGGCGAGCGAGCCGGCGACGTTGACGAGACCGGCGTGGTCGAGGGTGATGGATCGCATCGCGATGAGCGCCCAGTAGGCCGGCGAGAGGTGCGCCACGACCTGGGCCCACTGCGGCAGCGATGAGACCGGTGCCAGCGCACCACCCAGCCCCGCCATCACCATCCCGCCCAGGTTGCCCAGTACCAGCGCCATGTCCATGGTCGGACAGATGGCCACCAGCATCACCGCATAGGCCACGAGCATTGCGGTAAAGACGACCGCCACCGCGGCCAGGGCCTCCATCGACCCATCGGGCCGGTAACCGAAGAGCAGCCAGCCGGCGGCGAGCAGCACACCGAGCTGTGCGAGCTGGGCGACGTAGAGGGGCGCGACCTTGCCCAGGACGATGTCCGCGGTGGTCGCCGGGCTGGCGCGGAGCCGGTCCCAGGTTCCCCAGGCGTGCTCCCGGAAGAAGAGGGTGCCGACCAGCTGGGTGCTGAGGAACGCGAAGAGGACGGCGAGGCCCGGGATGATCTGATCGGCCCCGCTCGCCCTCGGGTATCCGGCGAGCTGGAGCTGGGCTCTCGCGGCCGGCACCAGGAACGGGGCCAGGATCAGCGGCATGGCGATGGTGATGATCATCGGGGCGGGGTCGGAGAGCAGCAGGCGGCCGCTGAGCCGCGCCAGCACGAGGCTACGCCGCGAGATCACCGCCGCTCTCCTCTGAATAGGTGCGCCCCGTGATGGCGACGTATGCGGACTCGAGGCTGGGACGGGCTACGTCCACGCCCACAAGGTTGGCCGCCTGCGGGCCCAATGCGACCAGTGCCTGTGCCGCCGCCGCCGCGGGGTCGGCGACCGGCATGGTGGGGGTGAGGCGCGATCCGTCCGCCGTCCACCCGTCCAGCCCGGGTGCGGTGCCGGCGAAGCGGAGGGCGACGGACGCCCGGCCCCACTGGCCGATCACCTTGCGGCAGGGGTCGAGGACCGCGATCACCCCGCCGTCGAGCACGGCGATCTCGGCGTCGAGCTGCTCCAGCTCGGTGAGGTAGTGGGTGGTGTAGACGATCGCGGCCCCCTCGAGCGCCATCGCCCGGACGATCTCCAGGATGCCGGCGCGCGAGGCGACGTCGGCGCCGACCGTGGGTTCGTCGAGAAGAAGGAGCCGCGGCCGGTGGAGGATGGCCATCGCCGTATGCAGTCGCCGCTTCTGGCCGCCGCTCAACTGGTCGCCCCGCAGGAGGAGCTGATCGGTGAGGCCGAGCAGCTCCGCGATCTCGAGGGTCCGGGTTCGTGCCGCTCGGCCGCCCAGGCCCGCGAGGCGGGCAAAGGCGTAGAGGTTCTCCCGGGCCGTGAGCGTCGGGTAGAAGCCGAGCTCCTGGGGCGCCACCCCCAGGCAGCGGGCGGCGCGCTTGGGGTGGGCCAGGGCGTCGATCCCGGCCACGGCCACGCTGCCCCGGTCGCAGCGGCGCAGCCCGGTCACGATCGAGATCAGGGTGGTCTTGCCGGCGCCGTTGGCCCCGACCAGCCCGAGGATCTGCCCGGGCGCCACCTCGAGGTCGATGCCGCGGAGCACGGGATGCCCGCCGTAGGCCTTGGTCACCTCCGAGACCCGGAGCACGGGGTCGCAATCTACGCTGTAGGGCATGGATACATTGTAGAACACTGCTACGACGTAGAGTCGGCCATTGCTGGTGAGGGCGGCCCCTGTCGGAGGGTTGCGGTGCGATGCGGGAGCTGACGGGAGAGGGAGAGCTGTGCCAGGCGCTGGTCAGCCGCGCCGCGGCGGCAGCCTCAGCGGTGCCGGAAGACCAGCGCGGCCCCCACTCCGCTGACGGCGCCGATCGCCGCCAGAACCACCAGGTTGCTCACGGTGATGCCGTAGCCGAACCAGGGGTCCTGCAGGGCCCGCACCGCGTAGTTGAGCGGGTCGAAGTCCGCCACCAGCCTCATGGCGCTGGGGAGGACGGAGAGGGGAGGTGCCGCACCGGAGATCAGGTACAGGGGAAAGAAGAGGACCAGCCCCACGCTCTGCGCTGAGCGGGTGGTGGGGAAGAGGGCGGCAATGAGCAGGCCGAGGGCGAGGAAGCTGATCAGACCGACCACGAAGCCGAGGACCACCCCGGGCAACGACGGGGGGACGGGGTAGGGATAGGCGGGACGTGCCGCCGCCAGCAGCACGACGGTGGCCGCGATCGCCACCCCGAAGCAGACGGCCGCCTGGGCCAGGATCACAGCGGTCGCGGGCACCGACGAGGCGCGGAACCGGCGGATGACGCCCCGCTCGAAGTAGGACGCGGCGTGGGGGGGGAGGGCGATGAGGCCCATCGCAGCTATGACGACCGCGATGTTGCTGACCACGTAGTACTCGGCACCGCCGACACCGCGGATCTCCTCCCCCGGACGGTTGAAGACCCCGGCGATGACGAACATCACCACCAGGGGGTAGGCGATGGTGAATCCCACCGCCAGCGGCTCCCGGAGAAAGAGCTTGGCCTCCAGCCAGGTCAGCTTCGCGAAGAGGGCGGGTCTCACCGCTCGTCCCGGTCCGAGGCCGGCGCCTGGGTGATGCGCAGGAAGACGTCCTCGAGTGTCGGCTGCTCGAGGCGCAGATCGGTGGGCTCCATCCCGTGGGCGATGAGAGCGGCGCCGACGTGCGCGAGCAGGGGGCCGCCGCCCGTCACCTCCAACCGCGGGCCGTGGCGGACAACGCCTGTGGCGTGGGGGACCCGGCTGAGCCAGCCGATGTCCTGTTCCGCCGGGGCCGAGAACACCACCCGGATGCCACCGCCAAACCGGGTGATCAGTCCCTGGGGAGAGTCCACCGCGACCACCCTGCCCCGGTGAACCACGGCGACGCGGTCGCAGAGCTGCTGTGCCTCCTCCATGAAATGGGTCACCAGGATGACGGTGGCGCCACGTTCCCGAACCGACCGGACCAGATCCCAGGCGACCCGGCGTGCGGCCGGGTCCAGACCCTGGGTCAGCTCGTCGAGGAAGACCACCTGGGGCTGATTGATGAGCGCGAGGGCGATGAAGAGTCGTTGCTGTTCGCCGCCGGAGAGGCTGGAGAAGGCCGCTCTGCCCTTCTCCTCCAGCCCCCAGCGCTCCAGGACCGCGCGCCACGGGGCCGCCTGCGGGGCGATGGCGGCGAAGAGATCCAGTGCCTCCCAGACCCGGATCCGGTCGGGCAGCGCCGCCTCCTGGAGCTGGCAGCCGATGCGTCGGCGCAGCTCGCGGGGCTCGCGCGAGGGATCCAGCCCGAGGACCCGGATCCGCCCGGCATCCGGGTGGCGGAGGCCCTCCATGCACTCCACCGTGGTCGTCTTGCCGGCGCCGTTGGGTCCGAGCAGTCCAAATACCTCTCCCTGCTCGACGTCCAGCGAGAGGTCGTCCACGGCGAGCACGTCGCCGTACGCCTTGCGCAGGTGCTGTACCTCGACGACCGCAGCCATTCCATCCCCGCGGACGCACTGCTCCCGTGGGTCGGCCCCCCGCGTCCTCGGGTGGCGGTCCGGGATGGTAGAGGAGAGGCGTGGCGGGCTGCCCGGCCAGAGCGACCGGAGCATGTCGCCGGTTGCTCACCGGGGGGCGACGTCTCGGTGGAGACCTCCCTCCGCCGGACGGGGCGGTCCGATAATCGGCCGCGTGAAGGTCCTGGTCGTGGAGGACGAGAAGGAGGCGGCGGAAACGCTTCGCTGGGGTCTCGCCGAGGCCGGCATGCCCGCCGACGTCGTCTACAACGGCAACGACGCCATCGAGCGGGCGCAGGGCAACGCCTACGACGCCGTCATCCTGGACGTGATGCTTCCGGACGGCCCGGATGGCTTTGCGGTCTGCCGCCGTCTCCGGGAGATGCGCGTCACCAGCTGGGTCATCATGCTGACGGCCCTCTCCGGAATCCCCGACCGGGTCTCGGGCCTCGACTCGGGGGCCGACGACTATCTGACCAAACCGTATGCGTTCGCCGAGCTGCTGGCGAGGATCCGCGCCGTCTCACGCCGGGAGAGTGGGATGCGCGACACCACCCTGTCGGACCTCCGCATCGACGAGCTGGCCCGTGTCTGCGCGGTGAGCGGTGTCCCGATGTCCCTGACCCGCAAGGAATTCGACCTGCTCGCCCTGCTCGCCCAGCACGCCGGACGGGTCGTCACCGACGAGCAGCTCGTCGACCGGGCCTGGAGCTACGAGTCCACGCCCAACTCCGGACTGGTCGACGTGTACATGAGCCGGCTCCGGACCAAGCTGTCGCGCGCCGGGGCCGCGGTCCGGATCGTGAGTGTCCGCGGCATCGGCTACCGGCTGGAGGTGGGAGGTGTCTGACCGCTCGCGTCCGGCGCCGGTCGCCCGCCTCTTCAGCCGGGCCCGCCCCGTGCGGGGAACCACCGGAGTGGTTGTCATGGTGGTGGGTGTGCTCGCGGTCATGGGCGGCATCACGGTGTTGGAGTTCGTCACCCCGCCGGACGAGACCTTCGGGGGGCTCATGCTGCTCTGCGTCGTCGCCGCACTCTGGTTGCTCCCTCCCTGGCCGGCGCTCTTGATCAGCTCCGTCGCCCTGATCCAGCCGGCAGTGCTGGAGATCACCGGGCAGTGGTCCGGTCTGACCGCTGACTTCCAGTTCATCTCGGTCGCGGTGGTGACCGTCTTCGGGATGGTCGCCGTCAACGCCCTGGGCAGGGTCGGAGCCGAGAGGGAGGCGCTCATCGCCGGTCTCACGCGGTTCACCGCGGATGCCGCCCACGAGCTCAACTCGCCGCTCAGCGCCATCCGGGTCACCGCAGAGGTGACCCTGCGGCACCCTCGGGAGCCGGAGCGGTACGTGGCCAGCCTTCAGCAGATCCGTGACCAGGCGGTGCGGTTGAGCGTCCTCACCGAGGGGCTGCTCCTCCTGGCCCGGCGCGACGCCAGGGCGCTGGTGCTGCGGCGGATCGCCCTCTCCCTGGACGACCTCATGGAGGAGCTGTACGACCGCTGGCGCGACCCCGCCGACCGTGCTCAGGTGAGCTTGGACGTGGAGCGGGAGAGCGGTGCCGAGCTCAGCGGGGATGCCGTGCTGCTCGGGCGCCTCTTCGACAACCTGGTGGAGAACGCGCTCCGTCATGCCAGGACCCGCGTCTCCGTCTCCAGCCGTGTCGAGGGCGGCACCTGCGTGGTGGCGGTCGAGGATGACGGCGGAGGCTTCCCGGTCGGGAACCAGCCGGCAAGTGTCGAGCAGCTCCGACGAGGAGACAGCCTCCCTGCTCGGAGCGGGGGCACCGGTCTCGGGCTGTCCATCGCCCTCGCCATCACCAACGAGCACGGGGGCACCATCAATCTGGAACATCCCATCGGCGGTCTGCGAATCGTTGTCAGACTCCCCGTGACATCGAATTAGGGTTGACTCCAGACTCCGAGGGCATCCTTCGGGGCGTGAACAGTTGGACATGGCTCCGAGAGATCGTGACCCGGATCACCTCGACGTACCTCAGCCTCCGAGAAGCAGCGCGCCGTCCGATGGACCGCGGCCTCTCGCGACGTGAGGAGGGACAGGGCATGGTCGAGTACGCCCTGATCCTCACTCTGGTCGCCGTCGTCGTGCTGCTCATCCTCACCACCGTGGGAAAGCAGGTCAAGGACGTCTTCTCCAACGTCAACAGCAGCCTCTCCGGCACCTGAGGCCTGGTTGCGGGTCGCGCCCCGGGCGGGTGCCCGGCCGGAGGCGCGTCATCTGCCCAGAGGGGGGCGGTCGACGCTCCCGCAGGCCGCCTGGAAAGAGGCGCGGATCACCAGGTCCCACCCCCGCTGAGCGGGAGCCGCCGCCCCGTCCGTGGGCCGCGGTGCCCGTCCGGCCGGAGAGCGGCGGGGGAGGGGAGGAGGTCGCGAATCTGGCAGAATCCAACTCGACCACTCCGCAGGACCACCAAGAGGAGGCGAGGCCGTGGCCGTCCTCGATCCGTGTGACAACTGCGGCCGTCCGACGCCCATCTACCGGCTGGCCGCGGTGATCCTCGACGGCCGGATGGCCCGTGTCTGCCCGCTCTGCGCCTCCACCGAGAAGGAGCGGATCGAGGTCCCCTTCGCTCCCCGCTCCGACCAGGGGGCGATCCAGCCGAGCACGGCCCGCGACGTCTGGTGAGCCGGGAGCCCTTCGCCGTCCGCCTGGCCGCCGCCGGCCGCGAGCTGGGGTCTGCCCTCTGCCTGGGCCTGGACCCCGCCGGCTGCCGGGACGGCGTCGAGGTCGAGCGCTTCTGCGCGGCGATGCTGGAGGCGGCGCTCCCCCATGTGGTCGCCGTCAAGCCCAACCTGGCCTTCTTCGAACAGCACGGGTCGGAGGGGCTGCGGGTCCTGGAGCGGGTGCGCGGGATGGTGCCGGAGAGCCGGCTGCTGATCCTCGACGCCAAGCGGGGTGACATCGGCAGCACCGCCGAGGCCTATGCCCGCGCCCTCTTCGACGTCTGGGGCGCCGACGCGGTCACCGTGAATCCGCTGCTCGGCCGCGACGCGGTGGCCCCCTTCCTGGCCCGCGCCGGGACGGCCGCCCTCATCATCGCCCGCACCAGCAACCCGGGCGCCGCCGACTTCCTGGAGGCGCCCATGCTGGACGGCCGGCCCCTCTACCGGCTGATCGTGGAGCAGGCGCTGGGCTGGTCGGGTGCCGCCGAGATCGGTTTCGTGGTCGGGGCCACCTCAGCGACCGCCATCGCCGAGGTCCGCGGGCTGGCCCCGGCAGCCCCGCTGCTCCTGCCCGGGGTCGGTGCCCAGGGCGGCGACCTGGAGGCCGCCGTCAGCGCGGGGCTGGATGCGACCGGGGGCCGGATCATCGTGCCGGTCTCGCGAGGCATCACCGGGGCGGCCGACCCTCGCGCCGCGGCCGCCGAGCTCTGCCGGCGGATCGAGGCGGTGCGGGCGGTGGCATCGGGATCATGAGCGCCCGCGCCGTCATCGAGCTGTCCGGGCACATCATCGACAGCATGGTGCTGCCCCGGGTCATGGACAGCGTCATGGACATGGGGGCGACCTTCCATGTCGAGGAGTTCCGGGTCGGCACCCGGCTCGACGAGGCCTCGTTCGCACGGCTCACCATCGAGGCCGAGACCGAGGAGCGGCTCGCCGCGGTGATCGCGGCCTGCCAGGAGCACGGCGCCACCGTCGTCGGCGCCGAGGACGCCGTGACCCTGCCCGCACCCGCGGACGGCGTCTTCCCCGATCTCTTCTACACCTCCACCAACCTGCCCACCTCGGTGCTCATCGGGGGCGAGTGGGTCCCGGTGGACGACATCGAGATGGACTGCGGGGTGGTCATCGCCGGGGGTGCCGCCCGCGCTGTCCCGGTGACCGACGTCCGGGTCGGGGATCAGGTGGTGGTGGGCAGGGCGGGGGTCCGGCTGATGCCGGTGGAGCGGGGGAGGGGCAAGGAGGTCTTCGGCTTCACCACCAGCTCGCTCTCTCCGGAGAAGCCCAAGCACCAGGTCATCCGCGAGCTCGCCGACACCATGCGCGAGGTTAGAGCCAGGAATGGCCGGATCTGCTTCGTCGGCGGCCCGGCCATCATCCACACCGGGGCGGGACCGCATCTGGCCCGGCTGATCGCGCTCGGCTACGTCCAGGTGCTCTTCGCCGGCAATGGCCTGGCCGCCTACGACATCGAGTCCCAATTCTTCGGCACCTCGCTGGGGATCGGCCTGGAAAAGGGGCTGCCCATCGAATCCGGTCACGAGCTGCACATGCGGACCGTGAACCGGGTGCGGGCGGTGGGCGGCATCCGGGCGGCGGTGGAATCCGGGATGCTCCGGCGCGGCGTGATGTTCGAATGCATCGGCAGCGGTGTGGAGTACGTGCTGGCCGGGTCGGTGCGCGATGACGGCCCGCTCCCCGATGTGGTGACCGACATGGTAGAGGCGCGCCGCCGGATGCGCGCCGCCCTCGCCGGGGTCGACCTCTGCATCATGTGCGCCTCCATGCTCCACGCCATCGCGACCGGCAACCTGCTGCCGGCCGCGACCCGCACGGTGTGCGTGGACATCAACCCGGCGGTGGTTGCCAAGCTGGCCGATCGCGGGTCCGCGCAGACCCTCGGTCTGGTGACCGATGTGGAGTCCTTCCTGCGCGAGCTGGGGGAGGCGCTGGCGGGGGAGATGGGATGAGCGTGATCCTCATCTCCACCGGCCCCGTGCCGGAGCACGCGGCTCCGGGCCACCCGGAACGGCCCGACCGGGTGGCGGCGATCCTCGACCACATCGCCGGTCAGGACGATCTCGCCTCGCTTCCCCGTCTCGACCCGACCGAGGCGGACCCGGCGGCGATCGCGCTGGTCCACACCCCGGCCCACGCCGGCGCCGTCCTGGCCATGGCCCAGCGGGGAGGAGGCTGGTTCGACGGCGACACCTTCTGCGGGCCCGGCTCCCACGCCGCCGCGCTGCGGTCGGTGGGCGCGGCCCTGGTGGCGGTCGACGCGGTCTGCGACGGCCGCTCCGACCACGCCTTCTCGATCAGCAGGCCGCCCGGCCACCACGCCAGCGCGGGGACGGCGATGGGCTTCTGCATCTTCAACAACGTCGCCATCGCGGCCCGCCACGCCCAGCTGCGGGGCAGGAAGCGGATCGCGATCGTCGACATCGACGTCCACCACGGCAACGGCACCGAGGAGATCTTCTGGAACGACCGCTCGGTCCTCTACACCTCCCTCCACCAATCCCCGCTCTATCCCGGGACCGGGCACGCGAGCGCCCATGGAGGGCCGGAGGCGCTCGGCCTCAACATCAACGTGCCGCTTCCCTCGGGGACGAGCGGGGACGAGTGGCTGGCCCGCTTCGAGAGCAGCGTGCTGCCCGCGGTCATCGGGTTCCAGCCGGAGATGGTGCTGGTGAGCGCCGGCTTCGACGCTCACCGCGCCGATCCGCTCGCCACCCTGGAACTGACCGCCGCCACCTACGCCGCGCTGGCGTCCCGCCTGCGCGACCTCTGCGCGCAGACGGGCACCGGGTCGGTGTGGGTCCTGGAGGGCGGCTATGACCTCGAAGCCCTCGCGGAGTCGGTGGCGGCGACGCTGCGCGGGCTCGTCAACGGTGATGGTGGCCCGGCTCCGGGATAACCCTGCCGGGGACGGCCCGTTAACCTTGTCAACGTGCACCCAGTCCGGTCCCGCCTGATCGCCGCCCTGGCCGCGAGCGCCGCCGCCACCCTGGCCGCGTGCGGCGGCGCCTCCCCCAGCCCGACGGGAGTGGCCACCAACCCCCCGGTGACCGGGAGCACGGGGACGGTGACGGCGACCCCTGGAGCGTCGGGCTCGGCGGGTCCCCAGACGAGTGGCGAGCGCACCGTCCTGGTCCAGGACGGTCTCCGCATCCACAGCTCGGCCTCGCTGTCCGCCGCGGTGGAGGGAACGGCGGCCTGGGGGGTGACGCTCACCGTGGTCGGCTACGACGCCTCGGGCGGGCCGTGGCCGGATTCATCCGCGCCCGGCGGCTGGTACCAGGTCGAGGGGTCGACGGTGACCGGCTGGATCATCGCCGACCCCACCTACACCGCCTCCGGGGTGCTCAACTCGATCGGTTTCCAGGACAAGCAGATCGACGGCGCCCTCTACCCGACCGACTGGACCTACTCCGATGACAACGGCGAGGTCATCTTCGAGCCCCAGACGGGCACTGACCTCCCCAGCCTGGTGATCCGGGAGGCGACCACCCTCAGCGCCCTCGGTCCGGCGGGCCTCACCGGCTACGCGTCGGTGTCCAGCAACTCCGAGGTGGTGGTCTGCGGCTACACCGGCACCCTCGTCAAATACGCGGCGGGCTCGGGCTCCGCCCCGGAGCCGACCACGGACCCGGGGGGCGGGAGCGTGACCCGCCTCGCCGACTTCGTCCAGTTCCGGGCGACCCTCTCCCCGAGCTACGCGCTCGACATCGAGATGAACTACTCGACCGCCGACGAGTACGCGGTCTTCGAGAACCTGCTTAGCAGCATCCGCTACCCGTTCCCCGACTGCGAGGCCCCGACCCCCACCCCGGGCCGCGCGACCTGAGCGCGAGCCGATGCGGACCACTCTGATCGACCTCGACATGGGCCGGGCGCAGATCGCCGACCTCACCGACGAGGCGGCGAGATTCATCCAGGGAGCGGACGACGGGCTGCTCTGCGTCTTCGCCCCCCACGCCACCGCCGGGCTGGCCCTGATCGAGACGGGGAGCGGCTCCGAGCCCGACCTGGTCGCCGCCCTGGAACGGCTCCTTCCCCGCGACGACCGTTACCAGCATCGCCATGGCAGCCCCGGCCACGGCGCCGACCACCTGCTGCCCGCCCTGGTGTCGCCCTCGCTCACCGTCCCCGTCCAGGCGGGGCGGATGCTCCTGGGCACCTGGCAGCGGCTCGTCCTGGTCAGCCTCAACCGCGACAACCCCCGGCGCCGGGTGCGTCTCTCGTTCCTCGAGGGTTAGTCCAAGACCAGTCCGTGGGCGTTGAGCCAGGCCACGCTCAGGGTCATGAAGAGACCGCTCATCGCCACCAGGGCGACGTATCCGGCCCCGATCACGACCCGGGTGCGGGCGGGAAGAGGAGGCGCCTCCGCGCCCCTCCGGGCGGCCTGGAACCGGCCCCACACGGAGTAGGCGCCGATCACGAAGATGAGGATGAGGATCGGGTTGCCCGGCGTGTAGCCGAGCACCTCGCCCATCACGAGAGCCCCGACCATGACCAGACCGGCCAGATTGAACCATTTGCTGACGGCGCTGGTGACCCGGCCCCCGTCCAGCGGGAGCATCGGGATCAGGTTGAAGAGGGTGATGAAGAAGCCGAAGTAGGCGAGCGAGAACGCGAAGCGGACCCCCGACGTCGCCGTGGTCTGGGCCAGCGCCCAGAGGTAGACGGCGAGGGTGGCCACGAACCCGGAGATCGGTCCGGCGATGGCGATGATCGCCTCGCGCCGGCGGTCGGTGGTGAGGCCGCGGCCGGCGGCGGTGAAGGCGCCGAGGAAGGGGACGAAGACCGGCGCCGACATCGGGACGCCCATCAGACGGGAGGTCAGGAAGTGGCCCATCTCATGGACGAAGATGATCAGGACCAGCCCCAGCGCGAACGCCCAGCCGAAGACGAGCGAGTAGGCGACGACCGCGATCACCATGGTGAGGGCGGTGAAACCGAACTTGCCGAAGTAGCCGAGCTTGGCGATGAACGCGAGGGCCGTCAGCAGGCCGCCGACGACCCCGCCGCGGCGCCTCGCCGGGGTCGCCGTTGCTCCACCGGTCGCGCCGGGGCGGGTGCCCTGCTGCCAGGCGCCCCAGCCGGCAGGGACGTATCCGGCCCCGGGGGGCGGATAGAGGGTGCCCGCAGGCGGGTAGGCGGTCCCCGGAGGAGGGGGGTAGCCGGGGCCGGCTGGCGGGTAGGCCGTGCCCGGGGACGGTGGGTAGGCGGTGCCGGGCGGCGGGTAGATGGTGCCGGGATGCGGGGCGGGCTGGCCCGACGGGCTCCCCGGGTAGGGCGGATAATCGCTCCAATTCCAGGGGGCACGGGGGCTCGCCGGGTGGACGGGTGTCTGCCCGGCATCCGGTTCCGTGGTGGGGTCGGGCCCCTCGGGCGTTGCGGGCATCCGTTCGATCATCTCACGGCCCCCGACGCGCGCTTCCCGGCGAGTGAGGCCAGCGGAGGGGAGGCGTCCTTCTGTATCGTCCGGCTGGTCATGGAAGACTCCAGCCTGCGCGGATCCAAGATCGCCATCGTCGGCGCCGGGGTGATGGCCGAGGCGATGCTCTCCGGGCTGCTCGATCGCGGCCTCGTGGAGCCGGGATCGGTCATCTGCAGCGACCCCCGGGAGGCACGCCGCCGGGAGCTCCACGAGCGCCACGGTGTGTCGGCAATCGCCGGCAACGCCGAGGCGGCCGCGTTGGGCGACATCATCCTGCTCTGCGTCAAGCCTCAGGTGCTCGGGGACGTCATGCCCGAGCTGAAGCCCGTGATGCGCCCCGGGCAGCTCGTGATCAGCATCGTCGCCGGGGCCGGCAGCCACGCCCTGGCCGAGGGACTCGACCACCCTGCGGTCGTCCGCTGCATGCCCAACACGCCCGCCCAGATCGGCAGGGGGGTGACCGTGTGGTTCGCCACCCCGGCCGTCGACGCCACCGGGCGGGCCCGTACCCGGACCCTCCTCTCCGCGCTCGGGAGCGAGTTCGAGGTCCACGACGAACGCCAGGTGGCGATGGCCACCGCGGTGAGCGGCAGCGGTCCCACCTACGTCTTCCTCTTCATCGAGGCGCTCATCGACGCCGCCGTCCATCTCGGCTTCGCGCGCCACGTCGCCCGCGAGCTGGTCCTGGACACCGTGCAGGGTTCGGCCGCCTTCGCGATCGCGAGTGGCAAGCACGTCGCCGAGCTGCGAGACATGGTGACCTCGCCGGGCGGCACCTCCGCCGCCGCCATGTACGAGCTGGAGAAGGGCCGGCTTCGGACCGTGGTCAGCGACGCTGTCTGGGCTGCCTTCGAGCGCACGTTGAGCATCGAGGCCGCCCTCGAAGGACGGGCCGCCGACCCCTCGGCACGACCCCGCTGAGACCTGCCCGAGGGGATCTCTGCCGGAGGTGAGCCACCGGTCGCAACGATGGCTGCTGTCAGATGGCCTTCCGGTGAAACGCCGGTTACGCCGTTTGCGGCGTTAGGTGCGATGGTGTAGCCTCGACAGCGGGCGGCGTCGCCCGACGCCGCCTGTGTCGAAGCAGCTTGATCGAGTGAGGGGGGCGCGTGTCGCCCGTTATCCGTCGCGCCATGCTCGGGGCGAGGGGCCCGAATCCGAGCCAGGCCCGGACCGTTACCGCTGCCCTCGTGGTGGCCGTGGTCGCCGCCGGCGGTTGGGCGCTGGTCGTACATGCCGACACCGTCGATACGCTCCTCTTCCTGGCCCTCGCCGCGAGCGTGGTGAGTGTGTCCGCCGGGTACGTCTCGGAGCGGCACCACCGCCGCCACCTGGAGCACCTGGCGGACTCCCGCGACCTGCTCCAGCAGACCGTCCGCTCACCACTTTCGGTGGGGGACCTGCTCGGCCGGCTATGCCAGGTCTTCGGCGCCGGTTTCGCCGAGGTGGTGGTGCTGCCCGACACCCCCGACCAGAGTGCCTTGATGGTGCGGGTCTGCGACGGCCTGACCCTGGAGACGGCCGAGACGGTCGACGAGGATCTGCTGGCGGACGTCTTCTCCGTCACCGTCCCGGCCAGCCTCAGCCTGGTGCTCCGCCACGGCGCCGGCGCCGTGCAGGGCGACGCGATGCTCGCCCGTCGCGGGTTGCAGGGAGCCGTGATGGCGGCGCTCTCGGTGGAGGGGAGGATCCTCGGCAGCCTGATGGTGGGGCGCGGCCAGAGTGACCCGCGGCTCTTCACGGAGGAGGATCAGCGCCTGCTGGAGGCTCTCGCCCCCCAGGTGGGGGTGACCGTGGAGAAGCTCCGCCTGGACGAGCGGATCAATCACCAGGCCTTCCACGATGCCCTGACCGGCCTCGCCAACCGCATTCTCTTCGCGGATCGCGTCGTCCATGCGCTCGATCGCCGTGTCGAGCCCGGCCGGCTGCCGGCCGCCATCCTCTTCATTGATCTCGACGACTTCAAGGTGGTCAACGACAGCCTGGGGCACCCCGTCGGGGACCTCCTCCTCCAGGGGGTCACGCGGCGGCTCCGGCGCGTGGTCCGACCCTTCGACACGGTCGCGCGTCTGGGCGGCGACGAGTTCGCGGTCCTGATCGAGGACCTGGCCGGCGCCGAGGAGGCGGTGGCCGTCGCGGAGCGCTTCCTGGAGGAGCTCACCGGCACCTTTGACCTCCAGGGGACCGCCGTCACCATCGGGGCGAGCGTCGGGATCGCGATCGCCGACAGGCCGTCGATGACGTACGACGACCTGCTGCGGGAGGCTGACGTGGCCATGTACCGGGCCAAGGAGCGGGGCAAGGCGACCGTCGAGACCTTCGACGCCGGCATGCAGCGGGCGCTGGAGCGGCGCCTCCGGCTGAGAGGCGATCTGGAGCAGGCGGTGTCCACCGGTGAGCTCTTCGTGGAGTACCAGCCGATCGTGGCGCTCGAGAGCGGGACCGTGATCGGTGTCGAGGCCCTGGCCCGCTGGGACAGCCCCCACCTCGGCCGGATCGGCCCCCGCGAGTTCATCCCGGTGGCGGAAGCCAGCGGCCTGATCCGCGAGATCGGCCGGCAGGTGCTCCGCACCGCGTGCGAGCAGGCGGTGCGCTGGACCGCGGGCCAGTCCGGCCGGGACCTCGTGGTGAGCGTCAACCTCTCACCCCGCCAGCTCCTGCACCCGGACTTCGTCGATGAGGTCGCCACCATCCTCAGTGAGACCGAGCTGTGTCCGTCGCGGCTCAACCTGGAGATCACGGAGAGCCTCCTGGTCGAGAACACGGCGACGACCCTGGAACGCCTGCACGCTCTGAAGGATCTCGGTGTGACCCTCGCGATCGACGACTTCGGGACCGGGTACTCGTCGCTGGGAGAGCTCAAGTTCCTCCCCGTCGACACCCTCAAGATCCCCAAGTCATTCGTGGACAACGTCGCCACCGACGAGCGGGGGCGGGCTTTCCTCGCCGGGATCGTCGGTCTGGGCAGGACGCTCGATCTGCGGGTGGTGGCCGTCGGTGTGGAGCATGGCGACCAGCTCGACAGGCTGCGCGACATGAGCTGCGATCTCGCCCAGGGCTTCCATCTCGCCGAGCCGCTCGACGCCGAGGGGGTGGCTGAGCTGCTCTCCGAGCAGGCGGGCGCGGCGATCGCGGATTGGGGGCGCCGGCCCTGGAGGGTGGCCCAGGCCCGGCGCCCGAGCGGGGATACCGACTCCCTGCCGTGCAGCGCCTGATTCCTCCGGTCCCCGTCCCACCGTCGGTGGCGGAGCGATCAGCTCCGTCGGGTGGCGGGGACGCCAGGCTCGCCGCGGCGGGCGCCACGACGCACGCCCCGGTCAGCAGTCGGGAGGCAGCGACGCCAGGATCGCCTGGGCCAGTGCGCGCGCGGACACCGCGGTGAGCTCCACGGCGACGCGGGCGGACGGGCCGCGCTCCGGGTTGAGGAAGTCGACGTTGAGGGTGTGCTCGGCGGCCGCGTTCTGGGGGTGGTCGTAATAGACGGTGGCCGTGGTCACCGGGAACCAGGTGGCCACGCCCTTGCCGCTGCCCTCCACGGCGACGGTCTCGGTCTGGTAGGTGCACATCTGGGGCTCTCCCGTGATGCGGTCAGGAGCTGAGGTGCCGGCCGAACCACTCCCAGATCCGCGCCCAGCCGTCCAGGGCGGCCTCGACGCGGTAGCTGGGGCGGTCCACGCAGAAGAAGGCGTGACCGGCACCGTCATAGCTGTGGAACTCGTGGACCTTACCCAGTCGGGTCAGCTCGGCATCCAGCTCGGCGACGTGCTCCGGCGAGGGGAAGCGGTCCTCGGCGCCGAAGAGGCCGAGCAGCGGGCAGGTGAGGTCCGGGGAGAGGCCGATCAGAGGTGTGAAGGTGACGGGTGCCTGAGGCGGTGGCGCGCCCACGACGCCCGCGCCGTAGCAGTCGACGGCGGCCTCAAAGGGGAGCTTGCAGGCGGCGAGGAAGCTCTGGCGTCCGCCTGAGCAGTAGCCGATGACACCGAGCCTGCCGTTGGACGAGGGGAGGGAGCGGAGATGGCGGGCCGCGCCGTCCACGTCTCCGACCAGGCGCTCGTCCGGCACCCCGCCCGCGGCCCGCACCGCCGCCGCGGAATCGCCGGGGCTGGCGCCCTTGCCCTCGCGCTCGTGGAGATTGGGACAGATGGCGAGGTATCCGGCGGCGGCGAAGGTGCGGGTCACCTCCTTGCTCCAGCGGTCCCATCCGGGCATGTGGTGGATGACCACGACCCCGCCGAAGGGCCCGTCGCCCATGGGCTGGGCGAGGTACGCGGAGATCTCGTCTCCGCCGTGACCGGCGATCCGGATCGTCTCCGCTGTCAGCGCGTCCGCGACGTGTGGCATGGCTCTGCTCCCGATGCGATCGCCGGCAATTGCGAGCACCAATGTCGCACAGACGGCCTCGCCCTCGGGTGCCGGGAGGCGGCCCGGTGAGAGGTGTTCGCCGGCTCCCCGCTCCGCCCGCCCGCGCACGAATCGGGGAGGCGATCTCAGAAGAGGGCGGAGGCCAGCTCGCCGCGCAGCGCCTCCAGCGCGGGGTCGCCCGGGTGCTCGGCCAGCGCGCCGAGCATCACCCGGCGGAGCTGCGAGCGCAGCGGGGGGTCGGATTCGCGGATGGCCGCGATCACTCGGCGCAGGGCGGTGGCGTCATGAGCATCACCGACCAGGGCGACCAGCTCCGGGTCACCGCCGCGGTGGATCTCGATCCGGGCTCGCAGACCGTCGCACGCCTGATCGTCGCGGGCGGCGGCCAGCAGCTCGTCGGCCTCGTCGAGCCGCCCTACCCCGAGGAGGAGGGCCCCGAGCGCACGGCGGACGGTCAGGTCGTCCGGCGCAGCCAGCACGGCAGCGCGCAGACCCGCCTCGTCGGAGGGCGGCGGTGGGGGAGGGGGAGGGGGTGCCAGCTGGGCGAGGAAGCGCTCCACCTGGGCTCTCGGCTGGAGCCCGACGAACTCGGCGACCAGCCGCCCGTCGCGGAACCCCTTGACCGCCGGGATGCCCTGGATGCCGAACAGGGCCGTGACCTCCGGGTTGGCGTCGACGTCGAGCTTGGCCAGGGTCACGCCGCCGTGGCGGATCACCGCCTCCTCGAGGATCGGGCCGAGGGTCCGGCAGGGGGCGCACCAGCCGGCCCAGAAGTCGACGACGACCGGGCGGGCGGACGATGCGGCGATGACGGCGGTGTCGAAGGTGGCGTCGGTGACGTCGAGGATGGGGGCGGCGGTGGGCATCGCCCTCGATTCTGACCGCCTGGCGCTGATCGACGCCTCCACCGGTCCCGAGCCCGCCGGTGCGACTCCGGGGTCCTCCCACGCGCTTCGCAATGCGCTACCTTGTGCAACGTTCGTCGCGAGGACCCGCGCGCCCTCGCCACCATCCACGGCCGGGCCGGCGGATCGCCACGGCGCCGCACACGTCCTGCCCACGAGGACCACCTTCCGCCGATGTCGCAGGAGCCGCGCGCTCTGACCGCCCGGAGCCGGGATCGCCTGGCGCGGCGCTCCATCCTGGCACTCGGTTCGGCGCTGCGCGGGGGTAGCCTCGCCATCCGCGAGGATTCCGGGACGACCGTCCTGGGTCACGGCGGGAGATGCGCCCACATGACCGTCCACGACCAGCGCGTGTGGGGGATGACGGCGACCGCCGGCGGCAACGGGCTGGGTGACGCCTACATGCGCGGGTATTGGGACACGCCGGACCTCACCGGGCTGCTCACCCTGCTGGCTCACAACGTCGACCGGATCAACCGGTTGACCGCGCCCCTCGACGCCGCCCGCCAGGTCGCGGGACGGCTCCGCTCGCACCGTCCCACCCGCGTCGCCGACCGGCGCAACATCCACGCCCACTACGACCTCGGCAACAGCTTCTTTGAGCTCTTCCTGGACCCGACGATGGCCTACTCGTGCGCCATCTTCGAGCCCGGAGATGACCTGGAGGCCGCGTCGCTGCGCAAGTTTGACCGCATCTGCGACCGGCTGCGCCTGACGGCCGGCGATCACCTGCTGGAGATCGGCACCGGCTGGGGAGGTCTCGCGATCCACGCCGCCCGGCGTCACGGCTGCCGGGTCACCACGACCACGATCTCGAAGGAGCAGTGCGAGTATTCGCGCGCACGCGTCGCGGCGGCCGGTCTCTCCGACCGCATCACCGTGCTCGACCAGAACTACCGCGACCTGAAGGGCACGTACTCGAAGCTGGTCTCGGTCGAGATGATCGAGGCCGTCGACTGGCGGCTGTACGACGAATTCTTCCGCTGCTGCGAGACGCTGCTCGCCCCGGACGGGCTGGCCGTGCTGCAGGCCATCGTGATCGAGGATCGCGCCTGGTCGGCCGCGCGCTGGCGCGAGGACTTCATCAAACGGTACATCTTCCCGGGCGGATTCCTGCCCTCGGTCAGGTCACTGGTCGACGCCGCCAACCGGGCCAGCGGGCTCCGCTTGGTGGAGCTCGACGACATCGGTGCCAACTACCCGATCACGCTGAAGCACTGGCGCGAGGCACTCGACGCGGCGCACGACCGCGCCCTCACGCTCGGTTTCGACGAACGCTTCCTGCGCATGTGGCGCTTCTACTTCGCGTACTGCGAGGCGGGCTTCCTGGAGCGTCGCATCAGCGATGTGCACATGACGTTCGCGGGTCGCGCATGGCGGCGGATGCCCCAGCGCCGGGACGCGGAGGCCGCGGTCAGCGATCCACCGGTTGCGGCCGGCGCTGCTCGAGGGCCTGGCTGACGTCGGTTGCCTTGCTGGCACCTCGCCCGGGGAGGCGCGCCATGTGGCCGCGGAGGCTGTGCAGGCGACGGTCGATCTCGTCGAGAGCGGCGTCGGGCGTGTCCGCATTGCGGATCAGGGCGAGGAGCACCTGGTGGTTGCGGTCGCGAGCCAGCCGGACGAGAAGCTCGGTGGATGTCGCCGCGCTGGCTGCCACCTCTGCCCGGACGGTGTGCGACCAGTCGCGCGCGAGCCGGGCGAGGAGGTGCGGGGAGGTGGCGTCGTTGGCCGCCACGCCGCGGCGCACCCGGGTTCGCCAGTCGCGGGCGAGGCGCTCCAGCAGATCCGGAGGGGTGACCGGATTGCGCGCGACCTCCTCTCTCACCAGGGCGGAGGGATCGACGGCGAGCCGGGCCGCGATCTCCGGTGGCGCCGCCCGGTTCGCCGCGACGGCGGCGCGGACCTCGCGCTCGGGGTCGCGCGCCAGCCGGCCCAGCACCTCCGGGGGCCCGCTCGCGCCCCGGGCCGCGCGCACGCGGATCTCCCGCTTCGGGTCGGAGGCGATCACCGCCAGGGTGGTGGGTGCCGCCTCTCGTTGGGCAGCGAGCCCGGCACGCGGCGGGGGGGAGAGCCGGCCGGCGTCGGGCTGGACCGGGGCCTCCGTGGTGGCCTTGGGGTTGCCGGCAAGGCGGAGCCGCACCTGCCGGGAGCGATCCTCGCCGAGCCGGTGGAGGGCATCGGGGGGCGTGCCGGGGTGGGCAGCCGCCTGGGCCCGGACCCTGGCGAGCCGGTCGTTCGCGAGAGCCGCCAGGACGGCGGGGGGTGTCGAGGGGTTGGCCGCGACCCGGGCGCGGACGCCGCTGCTCGGGTCGGCAGCGAGGCGAGCCAGCTCGTTCGGTGCGGTTGTGGGGTTGGAGGCGGCCTCGTAGTCCGGATGGGGGAGGGTGGCCGGTGGCGCCTGGGACGGCCGACGGGCGGGCATGTGGCGATCGTCGCACGCGGGGTTCGCTGGCGCGGCGGTATGCCTGCGGCGACAGCCGTTACGGCGGGGAAGGCGCGCGGATCACGGGTCGCGGTCCGGGACCTGATGGGGAGGGGGGCCTCACCAGTCGTGCATCATGATGCGGTATGCTATGCATCATGATGTACACTGGGACACATGCGGACAACGGTGGACCTCGATGACGATGTGGCCGCCGCGATCGACCAGCTGCGCCGCGGCGGGGCCGTCGGGCTGAGCGACGCCGTCAATCAGCTGATCCGTGCCGGGCTGCTCCAGACCCCCAGGGCCCATCGCTTCCGGCAGCGCTCGGCCCCCCTGGGTATCAGGATCGATGTCTCGAACGTCGCCGAGGCGCTCGAGACCCTGCATGGGGCTGGCGGTCGCTGATGCTGATCGACGCCAGCGTGCTCCTGTACGCCGCGGACTCGGCGAGCCCTTTCCATGAGCGGGTGGCGACCTGGTTGGAGGGGGTGTTGAACGGACCTCGGCGGGTTGGCTTCGCGTGGCCCAGCGTCACCGCCTTCCTCCGGATCGTGACCCATCCGAGGGCCCTGGAGCGGCCCCTCACCGCCGAGCAGGCGTGGGCCTACGTCGAGGACTGGCTCACCTGCGACAACGCCTGGATCCCTCAGCCGACCGCCAGCCACGCGGCGGTGCTGGGCGGCCTGATCACCTCCGCGGGCCTGCGGGGCAATCTGATCTCCGACGCCCACCTGGCCGCCCTGGCCATCGAGCACGGGCTCCAGGTGTGTTCGGCAGACACCGACTTCGCCCGCTTCAGCCAGGTCACCTGGGTCAACGTGCTCACCGCCTGATCCGGCCGTCGGGGGGTGATGGGAACGTCGCCGTCGGCGTCCTTCGGGTCACGCTGCTTACTCCTGATAATGTATCTTCTCAGGAACAATGGGCAGGTGGGGCGGCTGCTGCGCGTGACGCGGCGCGAGATCATCCGTTGCGCTGCTCGCCAAGTTGTTGTCCGTATTGGCGCAGCGGTGTGGGTTGATCCTTTCCTCACCGAAGCCCGAAGCTGCTCGTGGATCCTTCGGGCATCCTGCACTGACGGCGACGCCCGTTGACCGCATGAGAACTTCGCGGCGCCTCACACTCAGGGTGTTGCGGCACGGCTGAGGCCCCCGTCGCGTCACACCATCGTCATCGCGCCGTCACGGGACCGCCACCGCGGTGAACTAGCGTCGCAAGGATGTCCGGCACCCCCGGAGCGGCCCGGCGCACGCTGCTCCTCGTCCTCGCACTCTGCTCCGTCCTCGTGCTCCCCGCGTGGCCGGTAGCCCAGGTCCGGGCGGCTGGCAGCACCTCCAGCCTGCCCACTGGCCGCCTCCAGTTCGGCCTGGCCAGCAGCCCCTCGGACCTCTCCTGGATGACGGCGAGCGGGGTGCCCTGGGCCTATCGCTACCAGTACATCTCGGGCGGGGTCAACACCTCGGGCAACTGGGAGACCTGGCAGGACCCGTCCCAGCCCCCCGGCCAGTTCGCCGTCGATTACGTCACCGCCAGCCACGACGCCGGCTACATCCCGGTCTTCAGCTGGTACGAGCTGCTGCAGTCGTCGCCGAGCAACGGCTCGGACGAGTCCGACCGGGACTTCAGCAACCTCACTGACCCCACCACCATGGCGAGCTACTACGCCAGCTTCGCCCTGCTCATGCAGCGCTCGGCCCAGGCCGGGGGAACCGTGATCGTGCAGGTGGAGCCGGACCTGTGGGGTTACCTGCAGCAGCGAGCCGCGGGTGGTGACGCCTCGTCGCTCTCCGCCAGCGTCTCCTCCTCTGGGTACTCCGAGGTGGCCGGCTACGCGAACACCGCCGCCGGCTTCGGCGCGGCGCTCATCCATCTGCGCAACGTCTTCGCGCCCAACGTGCAACTGGCGGTGCACGCGTCGATGTGGTCGAGCGGCATCGATCTCTCCAGCGACACCAGCCCCAACGTGGACGCCGCCGCCGAGGCGGACAAGACGGCCGCGTTCCTGATGTCGACCGGGTCCTGGGACCTCGTCTTCAACGATGTGGACGACCACGACGCCGGATGGTGGGATGCGCAGGGGGACGACAACCAGTACTTCACCCACTGGTGGGACCCGACCAATCAGGTGTTCCCCAACTTCCAGCGCTACCTGGACTGGGTCTCCGAGCTGCACGCCAAGACCGGGCTGCCGCAGGTGGCCTGGCAGGTACCCATCGGGAACCAGTACTACCTGACGATGAACAACACCTGCGGCCACTACCAGGACAACGTCGCCCAGTACTTCATCGGCCACGCCTCCGACCTCTCTGCCGCTGGGCTGATCGCCGTGCTCTTCGGAGCCGGGAACGCGTGCCAGACCACATACACGGATGCCGACGGCGACGGGGTGACCAACAACGGTGGGGTCCCCACCACCGACGTCCTGGGCGGCTGCACCGCCTGCAACAAGAACGTCTCGACGGTCAGCGACGATGACGGCGGCTACCTGCGGATGGCCGTGGGCGCCTACTACGCCGCGGCCGGCACGCCGCCACCCGCCACCCGCTACCAGCCGCTGTCCCCCTACCGGGTGCTGGACACCCGATCTGCCACCTGTGTCCAGTGCGGGGGCGGCGCTCCGGGACAGGGTCAGACCCGGACCATACAGGTGGGCGGCTACACGCCTCCCGGATACACCGGCACCACCGTGCCCTCCAGCGCCACTGCCGTGGTCCTCAACGTCACCGCGGTCTCGGGGTCCGCGGGCACCTACCTCACGGTCTTCCCTGGCGGCGAAGCCGTCCCGAATGCGTCGACCCTGAACACACCCGCCCATGACAACGTGGCCAACCTGGTGACCGTGGCGCTGGGGAGCTCGGGGGGAAGTCCCGGGTACGTCAGCATCTACAACTCGCTCGGCAGCATCGACGTGGTGGCCGACGTGGAGGGCTACTACACGAGCGCCGCCGGCTCCTCGGGTGAGTTCCACGCGCTCTCCCCGCCCCTCCGCGTCTGTGACACCCGCGGCGGCCAGGGCACCGCCTGCAACACGGGGGTCAGCGACCCGCTGACCTCCGGCCAGAGCCGGCTGGTGGCGGTGACCGATGGCTCCACCGGCATCTCCACCGACGGATACGCCGAGGCCGCGGTGCTCAACCTCACCGCCGTGAGCGGGACCGCCGAGACCTTCCTCACCGTGTTTCCGCCGACCTCCACGGGGGGCACCCTCAACTGCGGAGCTCCACCCAACGCCTCCAACCTCAACGTCGCCGCCAACACCGATCAGCCCAACCGTGTCATCGCCCCGGTGTTGCAATCGGGTGGGGCCGGGTACGTCTGCGTCTTCAACGACCTGGGCACCGTCAACGTGGTCATCGATGTCGGGGGCTGGTACGGCAATGGCTCGGACAGCGGCGGCGCCTCCTTCTACCCGATCAGCCCCTCGCGCATCTGTGACACCCGCGACGGGTCGGGGACGGAATGTGCCGGGGAGACGCTGGGGCAGGCGGGCACGGACCGCGTGCAGGTGGACGGCACCAACGGGCTGCCGGCGTCGGGGATGGTGGCGATGGCGGCCAACGTCACGGCGGTGAGCGGCACCCCTGGCAGCTTCCTGACGGTCTACCCCGATGCCGCCGCCCGGCCCGGCACCTCGGACCTCAACCTGCCGGCCGCCACCAACATCGCCAACCTGGTGATCGTGGCCGTCCCGGCCGACGGCGAGGTGGACGTCTACAACTCCCTGGGCACGATCGACGTCGTCGTCGACGTCGTGGGCTGGTTTCAGTAGCCGCTTCCCGTGTCCGGGTGAGCCCCCTGCTGTCGCTACATCCCGAAAGCCGTGCAGGCTAATAGCCGAAGTCCGGACCTGCGGAACCTGCGTAGATGGCAACCCGCCACTGCGTTCCCTGGTCCGCCGAGACGGCGACGGTGGCCGTCTGAGGCGTCTGGGGACCCGGTTGTTCCCCGGTAGCGATCTCGCTGTGATTCGGCGAGTTCGGTGCCGCGGCGCACGGAGTGACGAACCGGATCCCCTGGGGCTGCAAAGTCACCACCACCGAGCCAGAACCGACACACGTCTCCGCCATCACATAGGGACCTGAGAGGTCAATGACGTGAATGACGGGGCGCTCTCCGCCGGATCCGACACCGCTGAATGGGGCCATCAATTGTGTGGAGGTCGCCGGCAGCGCGCTCAGCACCGTAGGTTGGCCGCAACCCCCCATCACCAGGGTCGCCACCACGCTGGTGCCGAGCGAGATCCAGACCCCCCTGGGCGAGCGCCTCACCACCACGTCATCGCCTGCGGTTGCACGTCAGCTGTAGCCCGGGCCATGCCGCAAGGAAAGCGGGGCAACGCCACGGTGTCATCAGGGAAAACCCGCCGATATCATCGGCGGGCGCGCTGCCGGGCAGACCGTCAGCAGGAACCATGCCAGGCCGACCCCGTGGGCCCGGTTGCCCGAGCACCGGCCAGGGGTGAACCAGATCGGCCGCTCGGACGTATCGACTGACCGTGGAGCCCATGGGAGGAACCCGATTCTCGTTGCTATCGCCCCTCCCACGCAGCCGACGCGTGCGCAGCATGTGCTGTGAACGGTGAAATCGGAAGAAAACGGTACGGGAGGTTACGAGTGCTGATTCGACACAAGCTGTGGCGTCCCTGGCTGGCCGCCGGCCTTGCCGCCGGTGCTGCCCTGGTGGCGGTACCGACCCTGGCCAACGGTGACACCGGTCTCGCCAACGTGAGGGTGGTGGCCTCCACGGTACCGGCAAACGGGGATATCAACCCCTACGGTGTCGCGGTGGCGCCGGTGAGCCGGGGCGATCTCGTCGCCGGCGACGTGCTGGTGAGCAACTTCAACAACAGCTCCAACCTCCAGGGCACGGGGACAACCATCGTCGAGGTGTCGCGGGAAGGTGGCGTCACCCTGTTTGCCCATCTGACGTCAGACGGCCTGCCGGGGGCATGCCCGGGAGGCGTTGGCCTGACCACCGCGCTGGTGGCACTTCGAAGCGGCTGGGTGGTGGTCGGCAGCCTGCCCACCAGCGACGGGACCTCCGCCACCATGAAGGCGGGGTGCCTCGTGGTGCTCAACCCCTGGGGCACGGCGGTGGAGACGATCTCCGGACCGCTGATTAACGGCCCCTGGGACATGACGGCATTTGATGGCGGACGCTCGGCCCTCCTCTTCGTCACCAATGTGTTGAACGGCACGGTGGCGGCGAGCCCCAACGTCGTGGATGGCGGCACGGTCGTTCGTATCGGTCTTGACATGTACGGGGACGCGGCCCCCGTTGTGGCCTCCGAAACCATCATCGGCAAGTCCTTCTCGGAGCAGACGAGCTCGTCCGCGCTAGTGGTGGGACCCACGGGTCTCGGCCTTGGCCGCGATGGCTCGCTGTTCGTCGCCGACACGGGTGCGAACCGGATCGCCGTCATTCCTGATGCGATCACGCGCAGCACGGCCGTTGCGGGAGCCACCGTCTCTGCAGGCGGAGCTCTGGATGGTCCGCTCGGCCTCGCCACTGCACGCGACGGTGACATCCTGACCACCAATGGCGGCAACGGCAACCTGGTGACGATCACCCCGGAAGGATTCCAGGTGGCGGTGACGACGCTCGACAACACCTCGGAGGCGCCACTGCCCAATGGCAACGGCACGCTCTTTGGCCTCGCTGTGGCTCCGGACCAGCGGAGCGTGTACTTTGTCGATGACGGAAGCACCACGTTGAACGTGGTGCGCTGACGTCCTCCCCGGCTGGGAAGTCCGGGACGCAGCTTCCAGAAGGGCGGCCTTCGCGAGCGTTTCGCGGGGGCCGCTCCGTCTTGCAGGCCGGTGGCACCCCCCTCCCCTGCCTGAGGGCGCGGGCGATGCCGGTGAGCCTCTGGCGTCACACCAGCCGGCGCAGCCCCCCTTCACTGGCCGGGAGCGTGCTGCCCCGCCTCGGATCCACCCGGTCCCACAGCGGTGCTGCGACCCCGGCGACGACGACCCCGGCAGCCCCGAGCACCCCTCCGAGGGCGCCGGTCTCGCCCCACAGCTGGGGTAGGAACGAGCGGTTGAGGACGGACAGCGCAACCGGGAATGAGGCTCCCTGGGCATGGCTGTAGGCGCCGAGGGCGGCGAGGACCAGACCGATGCCGATCGCCACCACCGCGATGAGGCTGGCGCCCACCGCCGCCCCGAGGCCACCCTCCCGGGCCGACCGGCGCATCACGCAGCCGATGGCCGCCCCCACCAGCAACGCCGCCGGGGCCAGCTCATCGCCGGTGGCCACGGCGATGGCCACCCAGAGGGCGGTGAGCAGGAGCCCCACGGCAAGGGCCGCCGCCGCCCTCATCAGAAGGCGATCCGAGGCTGACCCGGAGGCCTTCGCTGGCGCGGGTTCAGGAACGGCTGCAGGGGGCCGGGCGGCCGCGTGCGGGTTCGGGGCGGTGACCCTGTCGGGCAGCCCGGCCGCGAGCGGGGTCGCAATCAGGGCATCCCGAGAGACCTGGCCGGCGCCGCGCGGCGGCCAGGGCGAGGGCGGCACCGGCGGCACTCTCGGCCAGTCGGCAGGCGCCGGAGCTGCCGGGCTCTCCCGCGAGCTCCAAGCGGGCGACGCTGCAACGCGAGACGCGCCTTCGCGAGGTCCCCACCCCATCCCCGGCGGACCGCCTGCGGTCGGGGCGCCCGGGGGCGGCCATGCCGGCGTCGCGACCCCGGACGGAATCTGAGCCGGGAAGGGGGGCGCCTGCGGAGGAAGCGCGACCGGCACCGGAAGCACCGTCGCAGCCTGTGTGGACCGGACCCGCCAGCCCACCCCGCCGGGTGGCAATGAGGTGCTGACCGCCTCCGGTGGGGCGGGCGGGTGCACGGCCGGGGGCGGCGCTGCCGGTCCCCAGCTCACGGGTGGCGGCGCTGAGAACGGGGGTGGCATCAGAGGGGCGGTGAAGCCGGGCCGGCCGCCCTGCCCGTACTGAGCTTGGGGACCCGGGCGCGCGGCTTCGGGTGGCACGGTCGCCGGAGCGTCAGCGGTGCTGGGACGACCGGTCGCTGGAAGGATCAGGGGCCGCCTGCAGACAGGGCAGGTGGTCCGCCCCTCGTACCACTTCCAGCAGGCGGTGCAGACGAGCTGCTCGGGCATTTCGGGCCACATCATGCGCCCCAACCGCGTCAGCCTCCCGCTCTGTCACCCGCGCGTGACGCCTCTCAATCTCAGCGGAACACGAGTGGGGTCGTCGACCTCGCGAACGTGTTGGCAGCGTCCTCTCCCCCCGATCGCGCGAGTCGGTAGCGCTCGGGTCAAGGACTCGTGACGTTCGCACCGATTTCGCAGTGAACACGCCTATCGTGGTGCTCCACCCAAACGCAACGACGGAGAGCGGATGCAACAGCCACCCGAGTGGCCGGGCTGGCGAGGCGGGCGAGGCCTCGACATCGGATGGGACGAGCGCGGCAGCTGGGGCGCACCACCGGCGGCAGCCGCCGACCCGCCGCAACCGCCGCCGTGGTCCACCCCGGAGTCGGGAGGCAGGCGGCGCCGCTCGCTGAGCCTGGCAGCCGGCCTGGCCAGCTTCTTCCTCGTTGGTGGGGTCGCCCTCGCCGCGCTGACCGCCTTCGCCCTCCTGCGCGTCCCGGCTGATGCCCTGAGCCCGATGGTCCCGGAGAGCAGCGTGCTCTACGTGACCGCGGAGATCCAACCGTCGGGCACTCAGGCGCTGACGCTTTCAGGGCTGGCCGCCAAGTTCCCTGTCCTGAGCGACACTTCGACGCGGGCGAGGTGGGTGGATTCCCTTCTCGATGACGCGCTGAACGGGTCCGGGCTCGACGCCTCCGACGTTCTCCCCTGGCTGGGCCCGCAGATCGGGCTGAGCGTGGGCTCCCAGGCGCTCGCGAGCGGCGACTCCGGGGGTGCCTACGCGGTGTACGTGAGCACCGACGACCCCTCCGCGACCCAGGCCGCGCTCCAGAAGCACCAGCAGGCCGCGTCGACCAGCGAGGACGGCGTCACCTACAGCTTCAGCACTCAGACCTACCAGGGGGTGACGATCACCGCCATCACCGAGTCCCTGGACATCTTCCAGTCGATCTGCTCGAACCTCGGCGAGGGCTCTTGCCCGTCCCCGTCCCCCTCGTCGACATCGGACCTGGTGTCGGATGGGGCCTACGCGATCGTGGGCAACGCGCTCGTGCTGGCGGGATCGACCAGCTACCTGGAGCAGATCATCGACACGGAGCAGGAACGCAGCTCCAGCATTGAATCGAGCCCCGACTACCAGCGGGTGCTCGGACAGCTCCCAGCCGACCGGCTCGGCCTCTTCTTCATGGACTATCCCGGGCTGGTCAGCATGCTGCAGGGCGACGCCTCGGCCCTGCAGGGCGAAGGAGCGTCGCTTCAACCGGAGCTCCAGGCCCTCCAGGCGTATCAGGGAATGGGGGTGAGCGTCGCGGCGGAGTCCGACGGACTGGCCATCGATGCGGTCACCGACTACGATCCGGGTCAGCTCAGCGCTGACCAGCAAGCGATGCTCGGTGCGGCCCCCGACCAGAACGCCGCAGCCGGGTTGACCCCCGCGGGAGTGGTGGCCTTCTACGGTTTCACGGGAGTGCAGTACATGGTCCGCGAGCTGGTGGACGAGCTCGAGTCCGTCTCGCCGGACGTGGGCAGCTTCCTGAACCAGAGCGGCCTGGGGGCCGCTCTCGCCGACCTCACCGGCGACCTCGGCCTCGAGCTGGACGACCAGAACGGTGCTCCGGCGGGCGCTCTGATCGTCAGCACCACCGACCCGACCGCGACCCGCCAGTTCCTGGACACATCGCTGCCGCCGCTGATCAGCAACCTCCTTGACCTGGCCGAGCTCGGCGCACCGTCCTGCTCCCAGGCGTTGGGCGGTGGAATCGAGTGCGCCCCGGAGGGCGGGGCGGGCGCAACCCTGAGCCACGACACCTATCAGGGCGCGGATATCTCCGAGCTCGCCATCTCGAACAGCGGCGTGACGCTGGCCTGGACGGTGGTCGATGGCGAGGCGATCATCGCCACCAGCCCCTCCGAGGTCAAGGCGATCATCGCCACCTCGCAGGGCGCTCCGAGCCTGGCCCAGTCGGCGGGATACGCCCAGACGGCGGGCAGCCAGCCGTCGGTCGCGGTCGGCTACATCGACATGTCCCAACTCTCCACGTTGATCGAGCAGATCCTCGGTCCCGCCAACCAGTCGTCCTTCGACACCAACGTCCTGCCCAACCTGCGACCGATCAGCTCGATCTCCGTAACGGCCACCAACACCTCGGGCGAGACCGCGGACCACATCCTGATCCAGGTGCCGTAGCCGGGTTTCCCGGGCCCTGGGGTCCCCCGCCGGCACCGTGTGCCATCATCCCCGCCATGGTCGAGATTGATCGGCGCGTCGGTGTGCTGCGGCGCCGAACGGCGACGACGCTGGTGCTCCTCGTCGTGCAGTTCGTCGTTGGGATGTCCGTCAACCTGTACGTGACCATCCCGACCCACCACCCCGGTGCCGGCAGCGGTCCGTACCTGAGCGGCGCAGTCGCCAGCGTCCTCTGGAGCTTCAGCAGCGGCCTGCCGCTCCTGATCATCCATGTGGTCATCGGCATCGTCCTGTTGCTCAATGGCGTCGAGCTGGTGCTGCACGCGGTGCGCAGCCATCGCGGACCCGCGCCGACCTGGCTCGCCGCCGTGGGGCTCGCGGCGATCCTCTTCGCCGGCTTCAACGGCGCGAGCTTCCTCAAGTACAACCTCAACATCAGCTCGATGCTGATGTCGGTGGGATTCGCCGTCGCCGTGGTCTGCTACGTGGTCATCCTCAGCCTGGCCGGCTGAGCGGCCCGGGGGCGAGACCCAACCCGGGCCGCCGCCCGCCGAACCCAGCGGTCCCTGCGGTCCGCCAGTGCTCGACCAGCACCGGACGGTCAGCCGCCGTTGACAAAGCCCGGTTTCGCGTAAGCGGGACCGGGGTAGCGGTAGAAGCCCTCCCCGCTCTTGATTCCTGCGCAGCCGCGATCGACGTAGCTGCGTAGCAGGGCGGCGTTGGCGCGGAGCTGAGCATCCCCGAGTACCTCCGCCCAGTAGTCGGTGATGTGCCACGCGGTGTCTATGCCGACGTCGTCGAGCATCCCGAAGGGTCCGATCGGCATCTTCATGATCACCATCCAGGCGCGGTCGACGTCCTCGACAGAGGCCACATCGTTGGCGACCAGGGTGATCGCCGCCCTGTTCATCGCGGTGTACACGGCGTTGAAGACGTAGCCGATGCTCTCCCGGTGCATCCGGATGGGGATCTGGCCGAGGCGGCGCGCGAAGTCGACGAGGAGCTCGGCTGTCTCCTCGGACGTGCCGGGATGCGGCATCACGTCCGCGACAATTGCTGACCACACCGGGATGTGGAAATGGAGTGCCGCCAGGCGACCCGGCCGGCCGGTCGCCTCCGCGAACATCGAGGGGAGGAGCGTCGAGGTGTTGGTGGCGAACACCGCCCGGGGCGGGCAGAGCTCGTTGAACTGTCCGAGGACGCGACCCTTGAGCTCCGGATCCTCGGGCACGCATTCGATCACGAGATCGGCGTCCGCTGCGGCGCTGACCGGATCCCCGGTCACGATGACCCGACCCAGGGAGCGCTCCAGCTCGCCGGCGTCGATCACGCGCGCCGCCAGCTGCTCCTCGCCGTACCCGCGCAGCCGGCCGGGCGCCGCCTCGCGGGCGCCGGAGTCGGTCTCGTAGACGACGACGTCGTAGCCGTGGGTTGCGGCCTGAAGGCAGATCTGCAGGCCCATCGTGCCGCTTCCGATCACGAGTACCCGGTGCACGTCCTCGATGCGCATGGCATGCCTCCTGCCGACACCCGAAACGACTCCGCAAGGAGAGACCCGTGGCGTGCAGGTGAGGCGCGGCGGTCACCGTGCCAGCCTGTCCATGGGTCCGCCGACCGGCAACACAGCCTAGCGCTGCCCGGTTCGTGCCGCCAGGGGCGTACGGCCCATTGCTGACCCGCCCCCGGGCCTGCCCCGGGTGACCCGCGGATTCGCAGTACCGGCCCGCCTGCGGGAAAACCGGCGCTCCCCGTCGCCTCTCCCCTCCCCTGCCGGCGCACGGCCCGGAGATGCCGTCTAGCAGGTGGGGGCGGGGTCGGTCGTCGCGGCGCCGTCGAGACCCCGCTCGAAATAGATCCAGTGCCGGTCCAGCCGCGCCGGGATCTCCGAGCCCTCGTAGGGGCCGCGTTCCTCAAAGCCCCGAGAGCGGTAGAGGCGCTGAGCGTCGCTCATGAAGCGGCAGGTGTCGAGGCGAAGGGTTCTCGCCCCCATCGCCCGTGCTTCCGCGATGAGCCGGTCGAGGATCGCCGAGCTGATGTGGCGGCCGCGGAAGGTCGGGACGACATACATCCGCCTGACCTCGGCGACGTCAGGCGAGAGCCGCCGCAGCGCCCCGATGCCGGCCGGCCGGCCGTCGCACTCGGCGAGGAGCAGCACGCCGTGGGGGCGGCGCAACTCGGGGAGGCTCTGGCTCACCAGGTGGGGATCGGTGGGCGGATGGTCCACCCCGTACAGCTCCAGCAGGCGCATGTGGGCCCACTCCAGGTACTCGACCATCACGCTGGCGATGGTCGCGTCGTCAATGCCGGCCTCGGCTTCGCGCAGATGCCAGGTCATGGTGTTCTGCATGCTCCCTCGACAGTGCTCGGCAGGCGCGATCTCCAGGCGGGTGCCGAATCTGCGGCAGTCTACCCCGCTCTGTCCCGGGAGCACCCGGAGCCTCGCTGCCGGGGCCGCCGCTGGGCGCGCGGCTCGGTGCACGGGACCCCCGCCGCGTCACCTAGAATGCGCGCCGCGACGGAGGCTTTGAGCATTCCCCGTCGCCGGGGCCACCAAGGGGCGCCCCCGGGGTCAGATCCACAACGAGGAGCGGCCGTGGCGGGCAAGAGCGTGGACTTCCTGGTGACGGGCGACCCGGTGGCGGCGCGGGTCACCGCTGAGCAGGCGCTGATGGCCAACGGGTTCAAGGTCACCTGGCACGACGGCTGGACGGCCACCGCTGAGCGCGGGTCGAAGGTGGGGAACGCCCTCGCCGGCGCCTTTGCCCAGTACTTCAAGGTCGGTGTCCGCCTGATGAGCGTCCAGACGGGCGAGACCACGGTGCGCCTCGAGAGGCAGTCGTCGGGAATGATGGGAGGCCTCGTGGGCATGTCCCGGGTGCGCAGGAACATGACCGCCCTGACCGCCCAGCTGCAGGCCACCTTCCAGGCCGCCGGGGTCCTGCGGGGGGTCAGTTAGGGGCGGCAGCGGGCGGGATTCGGCGCGCCGCGCGTTCCACGGCTGCCTCCGGGCCGCATGATTACCCCTGATGCCGGCTCGCGTCCCCGAGAAGCGTCGCCCCACCGCGCCGCATCGCCCCCGCCTCCCCGCCTGGGTCGGCCAGGTTCCGGGTCCCGGCGACCCGCTGCCCGACCAGGTCCAGCAGTTCCTCGACTACCTGCGCGTGCAGCGCAACCGTCCACTCACGACCGTCCGCGCATATCGCTATGACCTGGCCAAGTTCGTGGCCTTTGCTCGTGTCCGTGACCCGGGTGGTGCTCTCTGTGACCGGCTCGACGCCGCCGTCCTCCGCCGCTACCAGATCGAGCTGGCCGAGGCCCTCCCCCACCCGCGCACGCGAGCCCGCGCCCTGGTGGCTCTCCGCCAGTTTCTCCGCTACGCGTACGACGAGGGCTGGACCGCGGCCGAGCTCTCGCGACGGGTGGTGGTGCCCCGTTACATCGTCGGCGACCCCCACCCGATCGCCACCGAGACGGTCCCCCGGCTGCTCGCCGCGCTCCCCCGGGAGGGATTGCGCGACCTCCGTGACCGCGCCCTGGTCCACTTCCTGATCAGCAGCGGTTGCCGGATCGGCGAGGCGTGCGCTCTCGACCGCGGGGACATCCGGCCCGACGGGTTCCGGGTTCTCGGCAAGGGGGGCAAGCATCGCACCGTCTTCCTCACCGAGGACGCCTGGAAGGCGGTTCGCGAGTACCTGCTCGCGCGTGGACAGGACGCCTCCCCGGCGCTCTTCATCAGCGTCGCCCATCCCGACATGCCGGGCGGTCGCGTGCTCGCCGGCAACCGTCTCACCACCGATGGGGCGCGCCGGGCGCTGGCGGCCCTGCGCCGCCGATTCGCGCGCGACCCGGAGGCGTTCCGCCTGATCGAGGGGCTGCGCAGCCCGCACGCCGCCCGCCATACCGCGGCGACCACCCTCCTCGAGGCGACCGACGGCGACGTCCGGCTGGTCCAGGAGGTGCTCGGCCACGCCACCCTGGAGACCCTCCGTGTCTACACCGAGATCACCGACCGCCGCAAGCGCGCCGCCTATGCCCGCCTGGGGGACTACCTGCGGGAGGTCGGCGAGGACTGAGCGGCGGCCTCAGGTGAGGAGCAGCTCCTCGGAACCGTCGGCGTGCCGGATCTCCGGCTCGAGGATGATCTCCGAGTTGACGCTGTTGGCGATGAAGCAGTCGTGGTGGGCGCGGACCATCAGCGCGCGCACCCGCTCGCCGGCTCCCGGGGCGACCATCACTCGGGGGCGCAGGGTGATGCGCGTGATCCGGACAGGTTTGTCATCATCGGGCATGATCGCCTCAGCGCTGTCCTCGTAGCTGACCACGTCGATGCCCTCGCGCGCGGCCAGGGCCAGGAAGCTGAGCAGCTGGCAGGAGCTGGCGGCGGCGAGCAGGAGCTGCTCCGGGTTGGGCAGCTCCGGGTCCCCTCGGAAGGCCGCGTCGGCGCTCATGGTCAGGCTGACGTTGCCGGGAGGCGCGTCCACGCGATGGGTGCGGTCATAGGCGGCGTAGCCGCCGGCTGTGGAGCCGTGCCAGGCCAGCTCGGTCCGGTATCGATGAACGTGGTCTCTCATCGCCAGATCGATTCTAGATGCTGGCGCGCCGGAGCAGACGCGCCTCTTCTGGCTCCAGGCCCTCGGCCCGCAGCCAGCTCTCCACGATCTCCAGGAATCGGTCGGGGACCTCGAGCATCGGGATGTGGCCGACATCGTCCAGAACCTGGAGGTCCCAGTCGGGACGCTCCCGCTGCGCATCCAGAGCGGCGTCCACCCGCACCAGCCGGTCGGCTGCGCCGTGAACGATCAGGGTCGGGACCCGTACCTGGTCGATGATCCTGCGCAGCATGCCCGGATGGGCGAGGGCGAGGACGATGGAGCGGGCGGCCTCGACGTAGGCCCCGTCGTTGTCCGGGAGACGGCCGCGCCTCCGCTCGAGCCGCACATGTGCCTGCACCACCTCGGCAGGGATCCGCTCGAATCGCTCCGTGCAGAGGCGGAGGGCACCCTCCACCAGGTCGTCGACCGAGGCGCGGTCGCGGACGCGCCGGAGCATCCCGCGGCCCAGCGGCGACAGCAGGTAGGAGGCGAAGGAGAGCACCACCACTCCGGGGCGACCCTGCCGCCAGGGACCCGGGAGCACCGCGTCCACGAGCACCAGGCCGGCGACGAGCTCGGGGTGCACCGCGGCCTCCGCCAGGGCGATCAGCCCTCCCATCGAGTTGCCGATGAGGAGGGTGGGTTCGTTGCAGGTCTGGCGGATCAGCCGGTGCAGGAGGGCCCGCTGAGCTGCGACCGTCGTCCGGCGGCCGGCGACCGGGGTGAGGCCGAATCCGGCCAGGTCGGGCGCCAGCACCCGTCCATACCGCGCGAGCTGCGGCGCCACCCGCACCCAGTTGAGGTGGGAGCCACCCAGGCCGTGGACCAGGACCATCCGGACCGGCCCGGTGCCCCACTCCGCGACGTGAACCGGGCCGTGGACGTCGACGGTGGTCGAGCCCATGGCCGGGAGCGGGCCGCTCGTGTCGGGGTCGTCCCCTGGAGGCACGCGATCCCTACCTTCGGGGCGGCTCGGTGGGTCCGGACCGGGGGCTCGGGTCCGCCGCCCAGACGTTGCCGAGGACCTGGACATCACCCGCGAAACCGCTATCCCAGGCGGCGGCGACGGCGCCGGCGATCGGCGGGTGCAGCTCGAGGCCGAGCAGCTCGTCGCGGTCCACCCAGCGAACCTGGTCGATGGCGGGGTCGAGCGGCGGGTTGACCCCCGCCGCGATGGTTGCCGCCACCTCCGCAGGACCAGCCAGCGCCACCAGTGGGGTGGCCGCGAAGACCAGGTTGACCAGGTGGCGCCCACCCGGCTCGATGGCGTCGCAGACGATCAGCAGACGGCCGATCTCGGCGTCGAGACCGGTCTCCTCCCGGACCTCCCGGCAGGCCGCCTGGACGAGGGTCTCCCCCATCTCGACCCCGCCCCCGGGAAGGAGCCAGTAGCGGTGCTCCCCCTTGCGGTGGGCGACCAGGAGGAGCCGCCCGGCGGCGGTGAGGCAGACGGCGACCCGGACGCGCGGCTCCATGGCCCGATTATCGGCGGAACCTTGACAGCGAACGGGTGTTTGCCTTACGCTGTCGACATGCGAACAGACGTTCCCTACGGACGGCCCCGTCAGCGCCTCGACCGCGGAGTGCCGCGGCCCGCCGGGCTTCCGGCCCGGGCGAGCCGGCCGTGATCAGCGACTTCCAGCCCGCCCAGTACGTCCCGCGCCACCGCCGCCGTCCGATCGGGCGGGCCCTCCTCGGCGCGGCGGCGGCCGCGTGCATCGGCTGGGCGCTGGCGGGAGGCGTCGGGGCGACCACCGCACCCACCGCGGCCGTGACCGTGGTGGTGCGACCGGGCGACACCGTCTGGGGCATCGCCGTGAGCCACTCGGGCGGCGGCGACGTTCGCGACGAGGTGGCGCAGATCCTCTCCGCCAACCACCTCAGCTCCCCCATCATCCAGGTGGGCGAAACCCTCGTCATCCCCTCAGCCTGAGCAGCTCGGCCTGGGCTGCCCCGCCGGGCCAGGTCAGAGGGCGGTGTAGCCGATCTGGGTCAGCGCCGCCTGAATCGGGATGGCGTAGGCGAGATGCAGCGGGCAGACCGCCTCGGGTGCGCAGGGTGCGTCGTCCGAGCCGGCGGCGATGAGCCCGATGACGTGGCCCGCGGCGTCCACCAGCGCCCCACCGGAGTCACCCGCGAAGATCGGAGCCGCCGCCTCGATCAGGCCGGCGAGATCGACGGTTCCGGATCCGACTCCGTAGCGGACGCTGCGGTGGAGGGCCACCAGGTGGCCTCCAACCGCCTCGGGCACCCGTCCGAGGCCCAGGGCGTTGCCGATGGCGAGGATGGGGTCGCCGACCGCCGGGGAGGAGGTCCGGGCCAGCTCTGCCGGTTTGAGGATCGGGGCGCCCTGGATCTGGAGGAGGGCGAGGTCGGCATCGGGATCCGTGATCACGACCTGGGCGGGATGGACCTCACCGGTGCCCCCCACGCGCACCCCCACAAAGACGTCATCGCGGATCACGTGGTAATCCGTGAGGACCAGGCCCGAGGCGGAGAGGATGATCCCGGTGCCCAGGATCTCCGTCCCCGCCGGGTCGGCGAAGGTGATCGTGTCCACCATCGAGGGCTCCACCTGGCGGCTCAGGCGGGCAACGCTCACCCCGACGGGGACGGGAGCCGCACCACCGCCCGGCGCGCCGGCTGCGCTGAGGAGCCCCACCTGGGCCGCGATGAGGAGCGGGAGGCCGCGGCCAGCCAGGGCCCAGAGACGCCCCCTCCCCCTCCCTCCCCTCCGGACGGGCTGAGTGGACATCCCAGGGTCGCCTCTCAGAATTCTTAACGATTCTTAAACCGGCCCTATCCTAGTCCATAATCCGCGCCGTTTTCCGCGCCAGCTGCGGCTTCATCAGGCCCGTGTGGTGCTGCGGCTCCGCCCCCATCCCTGCCCGGACGGGGCATGATCTCCGCTACCGTACGCGCAGGGGAATCAGATTCACGCGCCCTCGCAGGGGTGGCCCCGATGGCGGCGTGCCGGAATCAGGCGTCAGGGATACGTGAGAGGACAGGCAGTCATCCACAAGAGGACGTCCACCGTCCCCTACCAGATCGCGGCCCGCACCAGCCGGCCTGCCGAGGAGGTCCTCGCGCAGTTCGACATCCAGCGGGTGCCGGGGATGGTCGTGGCCGAGCGTGGCGCCCACTACCTGGTCATCCGGCCGGCACGGCGATTTCGCTACGGCGCCGACATGGCCGCGGGTTTCGCCATCGCCATCGTCCTGGCGCTGCTCATCCTCACGGCGGTCACGCCGGTCGTGCTGGTGGCACTGCCGGCGGCCGTGGTCCCGGCTCTGCCACTCCTCATCGACCACCGTCCGGACCTCGCCCTCAGCGCCATCGAGGACGAGGGCGAAACTCGGGTGACGGCTCATGGGCAGGCGTCCGCGGACCTCGCGGAGTACCTGGACCGCTACCTGGAATCGCTGCCGCCCCTCGCACCCGCACCCCCAGAGACCGACGCCGAGGACGACGGCTGGGCCGACGCGGAGATGAACGAGGACTTCTTCAGCGAGTAGCAGGGTGCTGAAGAACCCGCGGCGAGGGATGTCGTTGCCCACCGGTGACCCGGGCCGCTTGGCCGGCCCGTGGGGTCAGCGGACGACGCGGATCACCGCGGTGACCACTCCCTCCAGGGAGAGCTCCCCGCTCACGAAGATCGGCGCGTAGCTGGCGTTTTCCGGTTGCAGGCGGACCCGGCCACCCTCGCGGAAGAAGCGCTTCACGGTCACCTCACCCTCACCGGTCGCCTCGTTCTCGATCCGGGCGACGACGATCGTCCCGTTCGGCGGGGGGTCGCGACGTGGCCGGACCACGACCAGGTCGCCGTCCAGGATGCCGGCACCGACCATGCTGTCGCCGTGGACGGTGAGAGCGTAGGCTCCGTCGTCACCGGCCAGCTCCTGGCCCACCGTGATGTGGTCCTCGACGTTCTGCTCCGCCAGCACCGGCGTGCCCGCGGCGACACGACCGATCAGGGGCAGGGTGAGCACCCGCGGCGCGCCACGGGTCGAGGCCGGCTCGTGGCCGACGACCTCGACGGTGCGCGACTTGGTGGGGTCACGGCGGATGTGGCCCTTGGCCTCGAGCGAGTTCAGATGGTTCTGCACCGTCGAGGAGGAGCTGAGGCCGACCGCGAGCCCGATCTCGCGGACCGTGGGCGGGTAGGCGTGGGTGCGCGCGTGCTCGCGAAGGAACTCGATGATCTGCCGCTGGCGCGGGTTGAGGGCGTCTGCCATGTCGTCTGTCTCACCTCTCAGCGTGTCGGGGCAGGCCCGACTGTAGCATGGCCGGCGCCGAAATGCAAACGGATGTTCCTGACGTATGTTCGGTCTCGGGGCCGCGCGGATGGCGGCGCGCGGGCGGGATTCAGCGCTCCTCCGCCAGCGCGACCGCCCTCGTGACCAGCTCGTCGAGATCGTCTTCCCGTTCCCTCCCGAGCCAGACGACGCTGCGGTCGGCACGGAACCAGGTGCGCTGGGCCTTGGCGTAGCGCGTGGTCCTGCGAACGATCTCGGCGACGGCCTCCGCGGCGGACAGGCGCCCGTCCAGCACCGCCAGCGCCTCGCGGTAGCCGATGCCGCAGCCGTCCAGCGCCTCCGGGCGCACCCCCCGGGCGAGGGCTGTGGCCGTCTCGTCGAGGAGGCCGCCTGCGACCATCGCGCGGGCCCGCTCGGCGATCCATCCACGGTGCAGCTCGGGCGCCGCGTCCAGGCCGATCCGGATGCTCGGACGGGTGGCGCCACCCCGGCGCCGGCTCGCGAGGCTGCCGCGCGCCTCGACGATCTCCACGGCCCGGACCACCCGCCGGGGGTTGCGCAGGTCGACTCCCAGAGCACCTTCCGGATCGCGCCGCCGGAGCTCGCCGGCCAGCTCAGCGAGCCCCTCCGGGCTGGCCGCCCTCGCGTTGAGGACCGCCCGGCGGGCCGGGTCCGGCGGGGCACCGTCCAGCTCGAGGCCGTCCAGGAGGGCTCGCACGTAGAGGCCGGTGCCGCCGACGACGATCGGCCGCGCCCCCCGGAGCTCCAGGGCGGCGAGGCAGGATTGCGCCGCGGCGAGCCAATCGGCGACCGAGAACGGCCGCCCGGGCTCGGCGATCCCCAGGAGGTGGCAGGGCACGCCGTCGAGGTCCCCGGGACCGGGGGTGTTGGTCCCGACATGGAGACCGCGCAGCACCTGGCGGGAGTCGGCGTTGACCAGCTCGGCGCGACCCAGCCGAAGCGCGAGGCGCACCGCCAAAGCCGTCTTCCCCGTGGCGGTGGGCCCCACCACTGCGAGAGCGGGGGGCGGGCGGCGAGCCCCTCGCCCCGGCCCCGGGTGAACGGTCATCCGAGTAGCTTGCTGCATCGCGCGAGGGGGTCTGCGGTGGCGCGGATCAGGGTGCCGCGTCGGGCCGGCGGCGGCGACGGTCTCTCCCCCCAGCCGAGCAGGCTCCAGGGGTCAACGGCGGGCCGCCGGGGCTCGCACCCGCAGCGACCCGCGCGTGGTACCCCCCGAACTCAGGACGTCTGGCTCGCCGTCCAGTTGCCGCCGCCTGCGCCCTGGACCGTGTAGCTGCCGGACATGGAGCTGCCCGAGACCGTACCGGTGTACGTGATCGCCTCCGAACCGACGGCTCCGAAGTTGATGGTGCTGCCGCTGACCGTCCCGGTGATGGTTTCCGTGCCAATGGACGAGAGGTCGATGTTGCCGCTGAGGGACGACCCCGACTCCGTCCAGTTGAGCGTGAAGCTGCCGCTGAAGGCGCCGGTGTAGTTCCCCGACCACGCCCCCGTCAGCGAACCGCTGGCGGCGGCCGTCGGGGTGGGGGTTGCCGGTGCCGAGGTGGCCGGCGCCGAGGTGGCAGCCGGGGGCGCCGTGCTGGAGCTGGAGGACTGTGTCGGCGTGCTCGATGTCGAGCCGCACCCCGCCGCCAGCGTGACGGCGGCCAGTCCGACCAGCAACGGAACGTACCTGTGAAGCTTCATGGCTCTCTACTCCTGATCCAGGTCTTGCGGAACTTCCTGCATGGGAGCGACCCCGTTGTCCGCGGCGGCGGCCTCGCCCAGGAAGGCGATCAGCCGCCCCGCTTCGGAGAACGTGATCTGACGTCCCGAACCGAGATGCACCGCCACCCCCCGCACGCCTTCCGAGCGCTCACCGTCGCCGGGGCTCCAGACCCGCACCATGAAGGTCTCCATGGCGCGGGAGCCTAGCCGCGGCTCTTTGGGTGTCCTTAAGGCTGTGTGAAGGGTGGCGGAGGAGGTGCCGCAGCACCCGCCGCCGGGCCGCGCCCGCCGGGGAACGGAGCCGGCTCGACGCCCAGCTCGTCCATGGCGCGGCGGTAGTTGAGGTAATGGCGATGGGCCTCCCCATGCCGGCCGGCTCCGGCCAGCGCGGTCACCAGCGCGAGATGCGCGGGCTCGTCGTACCGATCGATCTCCAGGATGCGCAGCAGGTGCGGAACCGCCCCATCCGGGTCGGTCCCCTGGGAGGCCAGGAGGGCCAGAGCACGGCTCACGGCGATGTACGCGGCCCTCGCATCCTCGCGCGCGGGGACGGCCCAGTCGTCGTAGGGGTTCTCCTCCAGGAAGTCGCCGCAGTACGCGGCGGCGGCGGCCTCGAGCGCGGGGACCGCGATCTCCGTATCCCCTCGTCGGAGGCTCGCCAGCCCCTGAGCCGCCGTGGTGAGAAACCACTCCAGATCGATCTCCACGCCGGCGATGTTCAGCGCGACCGAGTCCTTGTCGGCGACGAGGCATTCGTCGGCCGCCCGCCGCTCGGGGTCGAGCACGCCGCGGATGGTGCTGAGCGCGACCGAGAGCCGGTTGGCCACACGATCGGGATCCTCGTCGGGCCACATCGTCTCCATGAGGTAGGCGCGGGATGCGGGCCGGCCGCGGCGCGCGACCAGCAGCTTGAGCAGGTCGCGGGCGCGCTTCGACTGCCACTCCGAGAGTCGCACCAGCTCGCCGGCACGGAGCACGGAGAATCCGCCGAGGGACTCGATGCGGACGCCGCTCAGGAGACCACCGCTGACGAGCGCGAGCAGTCCGGCGGCGGCGCTGCCGCCGCGGTGGCCGTGCACGCCCAGTCCCTCGAGGGTCCGCTCCGCCTGCCGGCGCCGCGGCGACGATCCCGAGCCGGGCTCCACGACGGCCAGGGCCAGCTCCACCTTCGCCTCCCCCAGGGCGTTACCGATGTCGTGCCAGATGGCGCGCGCCTCGCGCAGGCGCTGGACTTCACGCCCCGGGCGCTGTGCACTCATGGCGCCGAGTGCGAGGGCATCAGCGAGCCCGGCACGGTCCCGGCGGGCGCGGGCCGCGGCGGCGGCAGTGGCGGCCAGCTCGGCGGCCCCGGCCAGGTCGCCGGTGACGGCCGCCACCCAACCGGCAGCCAGCACCGCGGCGACGTAGTCGAGACCGGTGCCCGCGGCGACAGCCCGCTGCGCCAGCTCCGCCGCCCGTTGGGGTTCATCCGCCGCCAGCACCGTCGCCAGGCCGGCGAGCGCCGGGACCAGCGCCTGCAGGTCGCCGGAGACCCGAGCGATCGCCTCCGCCCCCTCGTACGCCGACCGGGCCTGGGCGAGGTTGCCCCGCTCCCGATGGAGCTCGCCGATCAGGCAGAGCGGGTAGGCGACCATGTCCGAGCCGATCTGCTCATAGCGCGCCCGGGACGCCTCGAGGTCCACGAGGGCCTCGTCGAGAAGCCCCATCCGCAACCTCGTCTCGCCTCGGTTGCAGAGGCTGAGGGCGTGGAAGTTGGCGAAGGAGGTGAGCTCGGCGAGCCGGACGGCGACTTCCAGCTCCTGCAGTGCCTCGGGGTAGGCACCCTCCTCCAGGAAATGGGAGGCTCGGTTGGTCCGGATGCGGACGGTCTGGAGGATATCGGACGCGTCCTCGGCCGCCCGGAGCGCCAGCAGGTAGTGAGCGGCGTTGGCACGCCGATCGCCGTCCAGCGCAGCCAGCATGGCGAGCACGGTGTGGGCGGCGGCAAGGGCTCGCCCATCGCCGCAGGCGCCGGCGGCCTCCAGCGCGCGCGAGGCGAGGCCGCGGCAGGCGCCGACGTCACCGTGGAGCCAGTGCGCCGTGGCCGTCCAGGCCAGCAGTAGGGCCATCTCCACCGGGTCTGCGGCGGGGTCGCGGAGCCCCCGGCGGTAGACGTCGAGGGCGGTGTCCACGTGTCCTCGGAGGTAGTGGAGGAGCCCGATCCGCCAGGCGAGCGCGGCGGGCAGCTCATCGCGACCGGCGGCGAGTCGCTCGAAGCAGCTCAGCGCGCCCATCCAGTCCCCCTGGATCTGACGCGCCTCCCCGTCCAGCTGCTCGATCGCATCCGAACGGAGGGCCGTCGGGATGGCGAGACAGGCGTCCAGGACGGCGGCGACGTGCCCGGAGGCGAGGAGCGCGGAACCCTGCTCCTCCAGGAGGGTGGCCACCTGCTCCGTCGCGCCGGCGCTGAGCAGCATCCGGATCGCCGCCGAGGGATCTCCGGTCCGGCTCAACCAGCCGGCGGCGGCGAGCTGCAGCTCCGTCGCGACGGCGGGGGGCAGCGGGAGGTGCTCCAGCGCGTAGTCGCGGATCAGCGGACGCAGGGAGAGCGTGCCATCCTGGCGTCTCTCCACGAAGAGGCTCTGGCGCGCCAGGTCGGTCACGACGGCACGCGAGCCCACCATCCCCATGGCGTCGCACAGCTCCGGCGTGAAGTGGTCGAGAATCGCCACCCGGCTGACCACGTCACGCACTCCCGCCGGCTGGTGGGCGAAGACCTCCTCGGCCAGGTAGGCGAAGAGGGGCGTCCTGGTCCGGTCGAGGCTGGTGAGCACCGCCTGCCGGGAATCCGACGGGGTCTCGCGAAGTGCCTCCACCGCCAGGACCACCGCCGCCGGCCAGCCTCCGGCGAGGCGGTGAAGGCGCTCGGGCAGGCCGGCAACCGCCGTGCCCAAGCGCTCCTCCACGAGCCCGGCCACCTCCTCGGGGGTGAAGGCGAGCTGGTCCTCTCCGATCTCCAGGAGCTGTCCCCGGCCCCGGAGCCGCTCCACGGGAAACGGGGGACGGGTGCGGCCGGCCAGAACCAGGTGAAGCCGGGGCGGAGCGTGGCGGCAGAGGGCCTCGATGAGCCGGGCGGAGGGGCCGGCGGCGCCCAGCTCGTCGACGTCGTCGATGATCAGGACGAGGTCAGCGGCGAGGTGGTCCTCCAGGCGCTGGGCGAGACGCGAGCCGAGGGCGTCGGCATGGGCCGAGGGGTCGGCCTCGGGACTGGAGAACCCCTCGACCGCGAGGGCCAGCGCGCTGCGCAGCTCGGGGACGCGGAGCCGGAGGGAGTCGGTGAGCCGGCGCGCCAGCGACGGCATCTCCCGGTCGGTCTGGTCGGCCGTGTACCAGGCGCAGGGAGCCCGCTCCCACCACGACGCGAGGAGCGTCGACTTGCCATAGCCGGCCGCCGCGACCACGGTGGTGAGCCGCCGGTTGAGGACCTCCTCCAGGCGACCCACGAGCGCGGGGCGTGCCATGGAACCCGCCGGCCGAGCGGGCGGCAGCATCTTGGCGATGGGGGTTTGATCCATCGAACCTCGGGCCTGGCTGTGAGCGTGCGCCTGCGTGCCAAAGCGTGGCACAGCCCCGGTCGGCATCGCCAGCTGCAGCGCTCCGGACCTCGTTGACAGAGGGAGAGCCATCCCGGAGGGTCTGGGACCGCCAGACGGTTCTGGCCCTCGGGCGCCCGCTCAGGGAGCGGGGCGGCCGAAGGCGCGCCGCAGGCTGCGGTCGTCGAGGACGATGACCGTCGGCCGCCCGTGCGGGCAGGTCAGCCCGCCCGGGGTGACCACGAGGCGCTCCAGAAGGCGAAGCTGCTCGCGCGGGTCGAGGCGATCGCCGAGGCGGACGGCCGCATGGCAGGCGGTGAGCGCGGCCAGCCGGCGCCGGCGGGCGCGTGCGTCGCCGCCCGCCGCGAGGCTGTCGAGGAGGTCGCGGACCAGCCGGCCCGGGTCGAGGGACGCCGTGGCGGCGGGGACGGCGCTGCAGCGGATCAGGCCGGGTCCGAACGTCTCGAGCTGGAAGCCGAGACCGGTCAGCGTGTCGAAGCTCTCCGACAGGCGCTCCATGGCCGCGGGTTCCACGTTCACCACGCTGTCGACGAGCAGGAGCTGGCTGGTCGCGGCTCGGCCCTCGCGGAGGGCGGCGTCGCCCTCGGCGAGGAGCTCCGTGTAGAGGATCTTCTCGTGGGCCGCGTGGGGATCGACCAGGACCAGGCCGCGCGGCGATTCCGCAACCAGCCATCCCTCGGAGGTCTGGGCCAGCGGCCGGAGCGGGGCGAGGTCGGAGAGGCGGTGGCCGGCCGCGCGCTCGTCGCCGGCGGCCGGTGATCGATCGTCACCGTACGCCGCCCGAATCCCGGCTGCCTCCGGCAGCGGGGGGGGCCCGAGCTCCACGCTCCGAGTGCCCGGACTCTCGCGCAGCTCCAGCCCCGGTTCGTCCGCTCCCGCCGCGCCGGCCACCTCCGCCTCGAGCTGGGGTAGGCGGATCCCCGCCGCGCTCAGCCGGGCCTCCTGCAATGCCGTCCAGCAGGCGCGCTGGACGGCGGTGAAGACCCGCCCCTCCTCGCGGAGGCGGACCTCGCGCTTGGTGGGGTGGACGTTGACGTCCACCATGGCCGGATCGAGGGTCACCTCCACCACCCCGAAGGGATGGCGTCCCACCGGCAGCAGCCCGGCGTACGCCTCCTCCACCGCCACCAGCAGGGCGCGGTTGTGGACGCGGCGCCGGTTGATCACGATCACCAGCCCCGACCTGGTCCCCCGGTGGCTGCGCGGTTCGCTGATCAGGCCGCTGACGGCGATCCCGCCGGGGGCCTCCACGGCGATCAGCTCCGCGGCGTCACGGCCGAAGACCGCGGTCGCCGTATCGATCAGGCTCCCCCCGGGGCTGCGCAGCAGCAACCGGTCGTCGCTCCTGCAGCTGAAGCCGACCTCGGGGTGGGTGAGGGCCAGATCGGAGACGGCACGGACCGCGGCCGCCGACTCGCTGCGCTCGCTGCGGAGGAAGGCGAGGCGGGCCGGCGTGTTGTGGAAGAGGTCGCAGACCTCGACCGTCGTGCCCGGGGCACGAGCCGCCGCCCGGTGCTCCAGCACCTCGCCGGCCCGAGAGTGGAGCAGCCAGGCGCCGTCCTCGGCGTCGGTGCGGCTGGTGATCCGGAGATCGCTGACGGCGGCGATGCTGGCCAGCGCCTCTCCTCGAAAGCCGAGGCTCCGAACCCGGGCCAGGTCGTCGACCGTCTCGAGCTTCGAGGTGGCGTGGCGGGCGACCGCCAGCCGGAGCTGGTCGCCCGGAATGCCGGCGCCGTCGTCGGCCACCACGATGCGCACCAGCCCGCCCCCCTCCAGGTCGACGTCGATGCGCGTCGCCCCGGCGTCGAGCGCGTTCTCGCAGAGCTCCTTGACGGCGGCGGCGGGCCGTTCGACGACCTCCCCGGCGGCGATGGCGTCGGCCACCTGTGGGGGGAGGAGGCGGATCGGGGCGGTCACCGGCCCACGCGCTCCTGCAGCTCGGCGAGCTTGCTGAGCGCCTCCCGCGGAGTGAGATCGTCGAGGTCCAGCTCGGCGAGCTCGTCGAGCACCGCGTGGCCGGGCGGCGCCCCCAGGCCGAGGTCGAGCTGCGCCGGTGCGGGGCGGTCGGCCTCGATCGGGCGATGCAATTCCAGCTCTCCGAGAATCTCCCGGGCTCGGGCCAGCAGGCTGGCGGGCAGCCCGGCCAGCTTGGCGACCTGGATCCCGTACGAGCGGTCGGCGCCGCCCGGGCGGATGAGGTGAAGGAAGGTGACCGTCTCCCCCTCCTCCACCACCTCCACGCGCGCGTTGACCACGCGCGGGAGGTGATCGGCGAGCGCGGTCAGCTCGTGGTAGTGGGTGGCGAAGAGGGTGCGGCAGTTGAGCTGAGGGGAATCGTGGATGTGCTCGACCAGTGCCTGGGCGATCGAGAGCCCGTCATAGGTCGACGTTCCGCGTCCGATCTCGTCGAGGACGAGCAGGGAGCGCGCCGTGGCCTGGCGGAGGATGGCCGCCGTCTCGGCCATCTCGACCATGAAGGTGGAGAGGCCGGCGGAGAGGTCGTCCTGCGCCCCCACCCGGGTGAAGATCCGGTCGCACACCCCGAGGCGGGCGCGTGCGGCCGGCACGAAGCTGCCGATCTGGGCGAGCAGGGTGATCAGCGCCACCTGGCGGAGGTAGGTGGACTTGCCGGCCATGTTGGGCCCGGTGAGGACGACGATCCGGTGGGCGACGTCCAGGCTGGTGTCATTGGCGACGAAGGCGCCGCGGCCGAGGCTCCTCTCGACCAGCGGGTGACGGCCGGCCTCGATGTCGGTGACCGTGGAGCGGTCGACCTCGGGGCGCGTCCAGCCCTCCTCGTCGGCCACGGCGGCGAGCGACTGGGTGACGTCGGCGGTGGCAACGGCGGCGGCGCAGCCGAGCAGGGCCGGGGCGTGGGCGGTGACCAGCCGGGTGGCCTCGCCGAGCAGCTCCATCTCTCTGGTCAGGGCGCGCTCCCTCGCACTCAGCACGACCGTCTCCTGCTCCTTGAGATGGGGGGTGATGTAGCGCTCGGCCCCCACCAGCGTCTGTTTGCGGACGTAGTCGGCGGGCACCGCGTCGCGGTGGGCGTGGGGGACCTCGAGGTAGTAGCCGAAGACGCGGTTGTAGCCGACCTTGAGGGAGCGGATGCCGGTGCGTTCCCGCTCGCCTCCCTCCAACCCGGCGATGAACCCGCGTGCCTCCGCCGCCGAGGCGTGCAGACCGTCCAGCTCGAGGTCCGCCCCATCACGGACGAAACCACCCTCGCGCGCGGTGGGCGGCGGGTCCTCCACCAGCAGGGAGGTGAGCCGGTCCCCGACCTGCGGAGGGGGCAGGGCTTTCTCCGCCAGGCCGGCCAGGTCACCGGGCAGATCCTCCATGAGGGCGGCCACGGCGGGCAGCGCGGCACACGCATCCCGGATCGCCCCGAGATCACGCGGCGAGGCCAGCCCCTGCACCGCGCGTCCCACCAGCCGCTCCAGGTCGCGCACCGCACCGATGCGCCGGCGCAGCTCCTCGCGCCGGGCGCGGTCCGTGACCAGGGCCGCCACGGCGGCAAGGCGCGCGCCGATGGGGGCGGGCTCGATGAGCGGCTCCTGGAGCCGGCGCCGGAGCAGGCGTGCCCCCATCGGGGTGCGGGTGCGGTCGAGCAGCTGGGCCAGGCTGGGACCGCGGCCGAGCGGCTCCAGCAGCTCCAGGTTGCGGCGGGTGGGAGGGTCGAGGCGCATCAGCTCACCGCCCTGCCGGGGGACGAGGCGGAGCAGGCCGGGCTCCAGCGCCACCCGCGAGCGCTCGCAGTAGCCGAGCACCGCCCCGGCGGCGCGCACCCCGAGGGGCATCTGGTCGAGGCCGAGACCGAGGAGGCTGACCGTCCCGGTCGCGGTGGCCAGCCGCTCGGCGGCCCGACCGGCGTCGAAGAGCGGGGACGCTAACACCGTGCGCACCACCCCGGGGAGCAGCGACGGGGGCAGGGCAGCAGGGTCACCGGTCAGCAGCTCGGCGACATCCAGACGTTCCAATTCATCGCGGAGCGCCACCGAGCCGATCCCTCCGGCGACCTCCGTCACGACCAGCTCCCCCCCGGCCAGGTCGAATGCGGCCACGCCGACCCGCCCCTCGCCCTCGATGAGGGCGACCAGACGGGCCACCCGGGTCGCCTCCAGGAGGTCGGCGTCCACGGCGGTGCCCGGGCTCAGCACCCGGGTGACCTCGCGGCGGACCAGCCGGCCGGCCACCACCTCCCCCACCTGGTCCCAGAGCACCACCCGGTGGCCGGCGTCGAGGAGCCGGCGGAGGTGCGCGGAGATGGCGTGATGGGGAACGCCGCACATCGGCAACCGCCCGGCGCTGCCAAATCCCCGGCCGGTGAGGGTCACCTCCAGGATGGGCGCGGCGACCTCGGCGTCGGTGCCGAAGAGCTCGTAGAAGTCCCCGAGCCGGGCGAGGACGAGCGCGTCCGGATGCTCCGACTTCACGGCGCGGTACTCGCGGAGGATCGGCGTGTCCCCCGCCTCGGCGAGGTCGACGGTGGGACCGGCCGCGCGCAGGGCGTCGGCACGCAGGTGCGGGGGCGTCGCGCGCTCTCGGCCCCTCACCATCAGCTCCCGCCGGTCAGGCCGCCGCGGCCTCGACGTCCGCGGTGAGCTGCCAAGCGTTGGCGGTGCGGACCGTCACCTCGCGGAGCTCGCCGGCGGCGGCGGAGCCCGCGGGCAGGAGGGCGATCTTCCCCTGGCGGGTGCGACCGAAGGGACGTCCGTCGTCGGTCGTCGATTCCACCAGGATCTCGATCCGGGCGCCCACCAGGGCGAGGTTGCGCTGCAGTGCGATCTCCCGCTGGAGCTCGAGGAGATGATTGAGCCGCCTCTTCTTCTCCGTGAGCGGCACGTCGTCGGGTCGCCGGGCGGCCGCGGTGCCGGGACGGACGGAATATGCCTGAAGGTGGACGACATCGAAGCGCACCGTCCGGAGGAGCTGTTCGGTGCCGAGGAACTCGGCCTCGGTCTCCCCGGAGAAGCCGACGATGACGTCGGTGGTGAGGGCGAGCGCCGGGACGGTGGCGCGGGCCGCCGCGATCTTGCCCAGGTACTCGCCGACCGTGTACATGCGGCGCATCCGGCGGAGCAGCTCGTCGTCGCCCGCCTGGACGGGAAGGTGGAGCTGCTCGCAGACGGTGGGCAGGTCGCGCATCGCCTCGAAGAGCCCGGGGACCGCGTTGCGCGGATGCGAGGTGAGGAAGCGCAGCCGCCAGAGCCCGGGGACGCTGTCGACGGCGGCGAGCAGCTCGGGGAGGCCAGCGCCGGTCGCCGGGTCGGCGTAGGAGTTGACGTTCTGGCCGAGGAGGGTCACCTCGCGCACCCCCCGCTCCACCAGCCGGTGGACGTCCTCCACGATCTCGCTCACCGGGCGGCTGGTCTCCCGGCCACGGACAAAGGGGACGATGCAGTAGGTGCACATCTCGTTGCAGCCGCCCATCACCGAGACGTAGGCGAGCAGCCGGTCGGAGGCGGGCATGGGCACGGGGCCGTCGAGGTCTTGGCCGTGCACCGACTGGAGCCGCGCGAAGAAGCCGTCGCAGTCGCGCACGTCGAAGAGGTAGTCGAGCTCGGGGAGCTTGCGGAGCAGCGCCGAGCCGTGCTCGACCGCCATGCAGCCGGTCATGGCGACGGCACGGCCGGGGCGCGCCCGCTTCCACTCGATGAGATCACGGAACTTCCCGTAGACCTTCTGCTCCGCGTTCTGCCGCACCGCGCAGGTGATCAGCACCGCGAGATCCGCGTCGTCCAGCGCGGCGTCGGGGACGAAGCCGATCTCCGCGAAGCGCTCGGCGAGCATCTCGTGGTCGGCGTCGTTCATCTGGCAGCCGATGTGCCAGAGATGGACCCGCGGCGGCCGCCCGAGCAGGGGGACGATCGGCTGCCGCCCGGCGGGGCGCTGGGCGAGCGGGATCGCCTGGAAGCCGCGGGCCGACGGGCTGAGCAGCGGAAGTGGTGTGGACATCAGAGGCTCACCAGACTAACGGCTGACGGGTCCCGGCGTCCTCGCGGGGGCGGGCGGGCAACCGGTCGGGGCGCCTGGGTGCGGCCGTCCCGGCCGTGCCAGAATCGAAGGCACCATGAAGCAGGCGCTGGGCATCGGGCTCGCCGTCCTCATCCTGCTGGGCATCCTGGCGTTCCGATTGTGGAGTGCGCTGCAGCGACGGCGGCCGGGAGAGGGCGACCCCGACCTGCTGGAACGCTGGGGCAGGCACGTGATGCGCGGCGGCGACGAGCACTGGCCTCCGACGAGGTGATCGAGACCGCACCACCCGGTCTGAGCTCGGCGAACGAGGGTCAGGCGCGGGCGCGGGCGGCGGTCAGCGCGATTCGATGAGGAGGCGGATGCCGGTGCGCTCCTCGCCGTCGATCGAGATGTCGATGAACGAGGGGATGCACACCAGGTCGATCCCTCCCGGGGCGACGTAGCCCCGGGAGATGGCAATGGCCTTGATGGCCTGGTTGATCGCGCCGGCACCGATGGCCTGCACCTCTACCCGATGCTGGCTGCGGATCACCCCAGCGATGGCGCCGGCCACGGAGACCGGCTTGCTGGTTGCCGAGACCTTGAGGACTTCCACGAGAGCTGCCCTGCCCTGTGTGGGCGGTTGCTGAGATCCGTGCGACGACGAAAGCATAGCTGTGAGTGGGGATTGTCCTCACCAACCGGCAGGCGTCGGCTCCTGCGACCCGATTGTTACGAAGGATCAGAACCGGAGGCCGTCGCGCCGACGGTCACTTGGCGTACTCGACGCTCCGCGTCTCTCTCAGGACGACCACCTTGATCCGGCCCGCGTAGCTGCCCTCGGCGTGGAGCCGCTTGGCGATCTCGCGCGCCATGATCTGCGCCCGGTCGTCGTCGACCTCCTCCGGCCGGACCATCACCCGCAGCTCCTTGCCGGCCTGGATGGCGAAGCTGCGCTCGACGCCAGGCAGCGCGTCGGCGATCTGCTCCAGCTTCTCCAACCGCTTGATCGAGGAGGCGAGCGTCTCCCGCCGCGCCCCGCGCCGAGAGGCGGTGATGGCATCGGCGGTCATCAGCACGAAGGCACCGATCGAGCGAGGCTCCTCGTCGTAGTGATGCGCCCGAACCGCGTGGACGACCGCCGCCGGCCGGCCCAGCCGGGCCAGGATCTCGCCGCCGATGATGGCGTGGGACCCTTCGACGTGCTGCTCGACGGCGTGGCCGATGTCATGGAAGAGGCCGATCTCCCGCGCCTCCTGGACGTCGTAGCCGATCTCCGCGGCGAGCAGGCCCGCCACCATCGCCGTGTCCTTGCTGTGGACCAGGACATTGGCGCCGTACCAGCTTCTGTAGCGGAGCGTCCCGAGGAGCTTGACCAGCTCGGGGTGGACGCCGGTGATGCCCATCTCCTGGATGGCCGCCTCACCCTCCTCGCGCAGCCGGTCGGCGATCTCTGAGCGGCTCTTGGCCACCACCTCCTCGATGCGCGCGGGGTGGATGCGGCCGTCGACGAAGAGCCGCTCCAGGGCCACCTTGGCGACCTCCCGGCGCACCGGGTCGAAGCCGGAGAGGACAACGGCTTCGGGGGTCTCATCGACGATGACGTCGATCCCGGTCGCCGCCTCGAGGGCTCGGATGTTGCGCCCCTCGCGGCCGATGATCCTTCCCTTCAGATCGTCGGTGGGGAGATGGAGGACCGTGACCGCGGCCTCGCCAGTCTGCTCGGAGGCGTGGCGCTGCATGGTCGCGATGAGGATCTCGCGTCCGCGCTCGTCCGCCTCCTCGCGGACCCGGTGCTCGGCGGCCCGGATGCGCTCAGCGATCTCGTGGTCCAGCTCACCCTCGACCTCACGGAGCAGCTCGGCCCGGGCCTCCTCCTGGCTCATCCCGGCGACCCTCTCCAGCTCCTTGGCGACGCCGGTGCGCTCCTCCTCGATCTGCACGCGGGTCTGGTCGAGCTCCTCCTCGCGCCGGGTGAGCCGCTGTTCCCCCTGCTCGACATCGCGGTTCCGCTTCTCGAGCCCCTCCTCGCGCTGGGCGAGGCGCTGCTCCAGGCGCGCCATCTCGCCCCGGCGGTCCCGTACCTCGGCCTCGGCCTCGGAGCGGAGCCGGTGGGCCTCCTCGCGCGCGGCGAGCACGATCGAGGCACGCTCCTGCTCGGCAGCGCCACGCTCCTCGCGCAGACGGGTGGTCTCGACCTCGCGCGACGCGGTGACGCTGTCGCGGAGACGCCGGGCATATACGAGGCCGGACACGGCGATGACCACGCCCAGCCCAAGGGCAACAAAGGCCAGGATGTCGATGGGAGGTGTCCTCGGAGTTGTCGGGGGGGTGAGGTGGCCCGCCACCTCGTTCGGGGCGCCACCCGGGGGACGCAGGTCGTGAGCGGTGCGGCACCCGCCCGTGCTCACGGCCGAACCGGCCGCGAATGCCGGACGGTCCCTGGGTTGTGACGGCATTGTACGGACCCAGGGCACGGATCGGGAGGCGCGAGCTTCAGGAGGTGGCCCGACGGAGGTCTGGCGCCCCTCGCGGAGGCGGCTGGCGGCGGCGGCGAGATCTCCGGCCGCGAGCCGGGGCGGGCAGTGGCCCGACGTTCACCCCGGCCGGGGCGCTCTGCCGCCAGAATTGCCAGGTGGGACTGGGCCTGAGCGCGGCGACGGGAGGGGCACCGGCGATGGCACGCACGACGGTACCGGGTCGCCCTCCGTCATGAGCGAGGGCACCGAGGGCCACCCCGCCGCCGCCGGTGCTGCCGCAGGCGCGGCCCCGAACGCCGACCTCGTCGCCGACCTGGAGCACGAGCTCCGCGATACGCGCCAGGCCTCGATCGCCGCCCTCCTCACCGGAACCGCCCTGATCAGGGTTGCCGTGGCCGGGGCGACGGTGGCGGTCCAGTTCTACCTCGCCGACCTGGCTCACGGCCACCCTCACGGCACGACCATCGGGCTGGTGGGCACCGCCCAGGCCATCAGCGAGATGGTCTTCGCCCCCTTTCTGGCGCGCTTCGCCGACCGGCTGGGCCGCAAGCTCTTCGTGGTCGGCGGGCCCATGGTGGGTGCGGTCGGATTGCTCCTGGTGGCGGCATCCCTCCACCCGCAGCAGATCTTCGCGGCCCGAGTCCTGGAGGGGGTCGCCGGAGCCGCATTCGTGCCCACCGCCCTGGGGGCGATCGCCGCGGCCACCTCTCAGAGCGTGCGGGCTCGGGCGCGTGCCAGCGGCGCCTTCGAGGCGGCCACCATGGCGGGGTATGCGGGTGGCTTCGTGCTCGGCCCGTTTGCGTACCACTACCTGGGAAGAGGTGCATTCCTGGTCCTGGCCGCGGTCTACCTCATCGCCGGCCTCGTCTGCCTGCGCTTCGTCGCCCATGTCCCTCCCCTCCCGGTGACCCGGCTCTCGGCGCTCCTGCGAGATGTCTCAGGGCCCGGGCCCATCCGGATCTTCCTGCCCGCCTGGGTGGGCACATTCGCCCTCATCGGCGCCTACGGGTCCAACCTCGCCGCCCTCCTCCACCACTCCCCGGTCAGGGGCCAGAGGCTGGTCCATCACTTCGACACCCGGTTGGTCTCCCTGGTGCTGGTCAGCGCGATCGTGGTGCTGGTCATCGGGATCGCGCTCTGGACGCCGTGGATCAACCGCCTGGGACCGGCGAGGCAGATGCGGCGCGCCGTCCCAGGTGCCTGGCTGTTCTCGGCCGCACTCCTGGCGGCCAACAGCCTCCCCCACGTGGCGCTCTACATTCTGCTGCCGGTGGCCGGGGTGGGCCTCCTCTGGCTGGCAGGGTTCGGTCCTGCCGCCGTCGCCTACCTGGCCAACTGCTCGGAGACGCACACGGCGGACAGATCCGCGCTCATGTCCATCTACACCGTCACGCTGGCGGCCGGAGGGGCGATCGGTGCGGCTCTCGGCGGGGTGGCGGTCAGCCTGGCGTCCTTCGACGGGCTGGTGGTCTTCGGGTTGCTGCTGACCGTGGGCACGTTCGCGCTGCTCGGGCCGGTGCTTCGCTGGGAGCGCAGGGGTGCGGCACCGGCACTCGCCGGCTGAGCCTCCGCGGCCGGCGGGATGAGATGCGAGTGGCTGCTCACCGATCCAGGTCAGGGCTCGTCCGGGAGCGGCGCCGCGCTTTCGGTGGCCAGCTGGCGCAGCACCGTGCGGATGTCGCCCATGTCGAATCCGCGCCGCTGAAGGGCGGCGGCAAGGCGGCGCACCTCGGCGTCGGTCAGGGGGCCGGAATGGCCGCGGCGCAGCCGGTCCGCGGCGATCCGGACGGCATCCGCCTGCCCCTCGCCGAGCGCCGCCGCGGTCCGGTTGACGGTTTCCGCATCGACCCCGCGTGACACCAGGTCGGCAACCACGCGGCGGCGGCCGTAGCCATGGCTGAGACGGCGCCTGGCGAGGTCATCGGCGAGACGGTTGTCATCGACCCAGCCGCGGGCCTGGAGGCGGTCGACGGCATCCGTCGCCGTGTCCGGGGCATAACCGCGCCGCTCCAGGCGGCGCTGGAGCTCGGTACGGGAACGATCGGTCACGGCGAGCAGGCGCTGTGCCATCGCGGCCGCCGCGTCGCGGTCGTCCGGGTCGACGGATGGCGGAGGCTCGTAGCGGCGACCGCGCTGGCTGCCGGAGCCGGCGAAGGGCATGGCGGAGCCTGCCGGGGCCCGGTCAGCCGACCGGGACCGCCGGCGGGACCTCCTCCGCATCCTCGGCGACGACGGCAACGGGCAGCGCGTGCTGCCTGACCTTGTTGGCGATCTCCTCGAGCAAATCGGGGTTCTGCTTGAGGAAGTCGCGGACGTTCTCACGGCCCTGACCGAGGCGGAGGTCACCGTACGAGAACCAGGCTCCGCTCTTGTCGATGATGCGGGCGTCGACCGCCATGTCGAGCACGCTGCCCGCAAAGGAGATCCCCTCGTTGTAGAGGATGTCGAACTCCGCGTTGCGGAAGGGAGGTGCGACCTTGTTCTTGACCACTTTCACCCGGACCCGGCTGCCCACCGCGTCCAGCCCGACCTTGATGGTCTCGATCTTGCGGATGTCGAGGCGCACCGAGGCGTAGAACTTGAGGGCGCGCCCGCCGGTGGTGACCTCCGGGTTGCCGAACATCACGCCGACCTTCTCGCGGAGCTGGTTGATGAAGATGACGGAGGTGTTGGATCGGCTGATGGCGGCGGTCAGCTTGCGCATCGCCTGGGACATGAGCCGCGCCTGGAGCCCGACGTGGTTATCCCCCATCTCGCCGTCGATCTCGGCCTTGGGAACCAGCGCCGCCACCGAGTCGATCACGACCACGTCCACGGCACCGCTGCGGACGAGGACCTCGACGATCTCCAGCGCCTGCTCGCCGGTGTCCGGCTGGGACACCAGCAGCTCCTCGGTGCGCACCCCGATCCGGCCCGCGTACTGGGGATCGAGGGCGTGCTCGGCGTCGATGAAGGCGGCGACCCCTCCCCTCTTCTGGGCCTCGGCGATGATGTGGAGGGTCAGCGTCGTCTTGCCCGAGCTCTCCGGCCCGAACACCTCGACGACCCGGCCGCGCGGGATGCCACCGACACCGAGCGCGATGTCCAGGGTCAGCGCACCGGTCGGGATGATCTCGACCCGCTGAGTCTGGACGTCGCCCAGGCGCATGATCGCGCCCTTGCCGTGGCTGCGCTCGATCTGGCTCAGGGCCGTCGAGAGGGCTCGTTCCCGCTCCGTCGTCACCGCGTCCGCCTCCGTGGTGGCGGCCGATCGCCGCCCGGTCACCTCAATTGTACGATCAATGGTACTACTCTGCTGTGTGCTTGTCACGGCTTGATCTCCTGGGGCGGCGTCGGCGGCGATTCCGAACAGATGTACGTCGGTACTGTACCGGGTCCGCCGTCAACCTGCAAGGGGCTGCAGGCGAGGTGTGGGCGTTGTGAGAAGACGTCCGCTCCAAGAGTTCTGTGACTCTGTCCTCCCATGGAGGATTCGGTCACCTTGAGCCAAGCCGATCCGCGGCCCCTGCTCAGCCGGGCTGGGGGCGTGCCGGCTGCGTGGATCCAGACACCTGCACCGTCCCGGTTGGATGGAACGGCTGGAGATGGGCGAGGTCCGCCTCCGTCAGGTGGGCGAAGAGGGCGAGGTCATCGCTCCGACCCAGGAAGCGGACCTGGAGGAGGACGTCCTCCTTGAAGAATCCCATCGGGCGGATGACCACCCCGGCCAGCTCCCCCTCGTCGAGCACGATGTCCCGCACCGTTCCCAGCTTCTGACCGGTGCGGCCGAGCATGACGTTCTCGCCCTGGCTCACCTCCAGCTCGTCCAGGCGCTTGTGCGCCTCCTCCACCAGGTGGGGCGCATACCCCGTCTGCGCGGCCTGAGCCAGCAGAAGGCGACCCGCATCTCCCCTCGCGTGAGGCGCGTACTGATAGGTGAGATAGGGCTCGGTCCGCCGGGCCTCCGCCGAGGTGATGGAGAGGGTGATCAGCTCGCGCGTGACGTCCTTCACGGCGCTGACGGGGATGGAGACGTCGTCCTCCATCAGGGCGGTGGCCGCCACGTAATGGCCGGAGAAGTGGCGCGTCTCCTTGACCACGATGGCGTGGATGTCGAAGCTCTCGCCGTCGATGATCATGAAGTTCAGGGAGCCGATGTGCCTCCCGTCGGCGGAGACCACCTTGGCTCCGAAGTGGAAGTCCTCGACGGAACGGCGCGGTTGCGGTCCTTGAATTGCCATCGGTCGAGTCTAGACGTCGGCGGCGGGCGGCTGGGCTGAGGAGCCGCCGTCCGCCGTCAGTCGTGAGCCGAGAAGGAGGGCGGCGCGCACGGCGGCCCCGCGGTTGGCCTCCCGGTTCCCGCGCTCGTGCAGCTCGGCACTCTCGATCCGATCCCGGCGCCACCCCGCAACATGGATGAGCCCGACCGGCTTGGCCGTCCCCTCGGCTCCCGGGCCGGCCACCCCGGTGATGGCCAGGCCGACGCCGGCGCCGAGGAGCCGCGCCACTCCGCGCGCCATCTCCACCGCCACCTCGGAGCTCACGGCGCCGAATCGGGCCAGCCGATCGGGGTCCACCGCCAGGAGGTCGATCTTCACGGAGTCGGCGTAGGCGATGATCCCCCCCCGGACGTAGCGGGACGCCCCGGGTACCGCGGTGAGCGCGGCCCCCAGGAGGCCGCCGGTGCACGACTCCGCGACCGCCACCGTCAAGCCGCTCGCGACCAGCCGGCGACCGAAGGCTGCGCTCTCCGGGAAGGCTGCGGCGAGACGGGGGTCGTCGTTCACGTCGCGCCGTTCGGGCCGCGCCGGCTCATGTCACGTCATCGGTACAAGGTACCGACGGCTCCTCCGCTCCGAGCGACCGACCTGCGGTCGTCGCTCTTCGCTCCGTCGTCATCGGTAGTTGTTGAACTGCAGAGGGACCTCGAGATCCATCGCACGCAGGGCCTGGATCACACCCTGGAGAGCGTCCTTGTCCTTGGAGACGACTCGGAGCTGGTCGCCCTGGATGCGGGACTGCACCTTGGGATGCTCGCTCCGGATCTTCTTGGTCAGCGTGCGCGCCAGCTCCTCGGAGATCCCCCGGCGCAGCTTGATGACCTGGCGCAGGTTGCCCTTGGCCGCCGGCTCGGCCTTCTGGGGGTCCAGCACCTTGAGGTCGATGCCGCGGCGGTGGAGCTTGCTCTGGAGGACATCGAGGATGGCGCGAAGCTGCATGTCGCCCTCGGTGAGGAGGACCAGCTGCTCCTTCTCCAGGGTGATCTCGACCGTGACGCCCTTGAAGTCGTACCGGGTCTGGATCTCCCGACGCGTCTGGTCGACGGCGTTGACCATCTCCTGATGGTCGAAATCGCTGACGACGTCGAACGAGTACTCCTGGGCCATTCCGGTGACCAAGGATAGCAGCGGCTGTCAGCAAACCCTGAGCCCTGGGCGGAGGGTCTTCCCTACTCCTCCCCCAGCTCGGCGAGCAGTTCGTCCACCTGGAGGACGTCCATCAGGACCTCCCGGGACTTGCTGCCCTCGAAGGGGCCGACCACCCGCTGCTCGGCCAGCTGGTCGACGAGGCGGGCGGCGCGGGTGTAGCCGATGTTGAGCTTGCGCTGGAGCAGGGAGGCCGCGGCCCGCCCCTCGGCGGCGACGGTGTGAGCGGCCTTGGCGAAGAGCGGGTCGCGCTTGCCGGCGTCGCGGGCCCAGGACACGGTCGCCTCGACCTGGAAGACCTCCTCCTGGTACTCGGGCTTTCCCTGCTGCTTCCAGAAGTCGATGAGAGCCTCCAGCTCGCGGTCCGAGCAGAACGCGCCCTGCAGCCGCCGCGGCTTGCCCTCGTCGATGGGGAGGTAGAGCATGTCGCCCCGACCGAGCAGCTTCTCGGCGCCCATCTCGTCGATGATGACCCGCGAGTCGACGCCGCTCGAGACGGCGAAGGCGGCCCGGCTCGGGATGTTGGCCTTGATCAGCCCGGTGATGATGTCGGCCGACGGCCGCTGGGTGGCGACGATCAGGTGGAGGCCGACGGCGCGGGCCAGCTGGGCGATCCGGCAGATCAGGTCCTCGATCTCACCGGCGGCGACCATCATCAAGTCGGCCAGCTCGTCGATGACGATGACGACGTAGGGGAGCGGCGAGAGCCCGAGCCCGGGGGCGCGCTCGTTGAAGGCGGCGATGTTGCGGGCGCCGTGGCTGGCGAAGAGCTTGTAGCGCTCCTCCATCTCCTTGCAGGCCCAGCGCAGCGAGGCGACGGCGGCCTCGGGCTCGACCACCACCGGCACCAGCAGGTGGGGCACGTCGGCGAAGGTGCTCAGCTCGACCCTCTTCGGGTCAATCAGGATCAGCTTGAGCTGGGCCGGTGTCGCCTGGAGCAGGAATCCCGCCAGGATCGCGTTGATGCAGACCGACTTGCCGCTCCCGGTCGCGCCGGCGACGAGGAGGTGGGGCATCCGGCAGAGGTCACCGACGACGGGGTGCCCGGAGACGTCCGCGCCCAGGGCGACGGCGAGCCGCTTGCGGGTGTCGCTGAAGGCCGGGGCGCTGATGATCTCCTTGAGCGAGACCAGCTGGGCCGCCTTGTTGGGCACCTCGATCCCGACCGCCGATTTGCCCGGGATGAAGGGCTGGATGCGGATCGGGGCCGCGAGGGCCAGCGAGAGGTCGGTCTGAGCGCCGACGATCTTGCGGACCGGGACGCCGGCGGCCGGCTGCAATTCGTACTGGGTGACGGTGGGCCCGCTGTTGGCGCCCACCACCCGCGCCTGGATGGAGAACGAGGCGAGCGTGCTGGTGATCAGCGCGGCGGTCGCCTGCACCTCCTTCTCGAGGCGCTCGCGCTTGCCACTCACGGTGTCGAGGAGGTCGGGGCTGGGGAGCACCCAGACCCGCTCGGGCTCGTCCACGGTGGCCTCCTCGCCGTGCAGGATCGCCACCTCGGGGATCGCCCCCAGGGGACGCGCCTCCACCCGGCCCTCGAACTCGCGGGTGAAGGTCTCGGGGGTCGCCGCGACCGCCTCGTCCCCAGCCGGCTCGCCGGGGTGCGGCGTGGCCAGGGGTGGCAGGGGCAGCAGCGGGAGGAGCGGCTGCTCGGCCGGAGCGGAGGGCGGGGGCAGGAAGCCAAACGGTGCGGCGGTGCCGGTCAGGCTCACCCCCGGCTCCCGTCCCCTCTTCACCTGCCTCTCGGCCCGCGCGGCCGGTCCGGCGGAGGTCTGGTTGGCGAGCCAGCCGCGGACCGCCGCGAGCATGGCTGCGATCCGGAGATCGACCGCCAGCACCAGGCCCGCGACGATCAGGACGAGCATCAGGGCCGCGGTGGCGGCTCCACCGATCTGGTCCGCCAAACCGGCGCTGAAGTGCTGGCCGATCGACCCGGCGCTGCCCGAGAAGATCAGGCCGAAGAAGCCGAGCATGGCGACCACCACCAGGATGCTTCCGGCGGCGGCCAGAGCCCCACCCGTCCAGGCACGCTGGCCGAGCAGGCGAGCTCCGGTCACGATCAGGCCGGCGGCGATCACCCAGGCCCCGATGCCGAGCGATCCGAGCAGCGCGTCATGCACCGGCCGCGCGATCGACCCGCCTCCGGGAATGGCCAGGACGACTCCGACCAGCAGCCCGAGCCCGACCAACCCGATGCCGCTCAGCTCCCGGCGCTGATCGGCGCTGATCAGCCGCCTGCGTGGAGCCCGCACCGGCTTCGCCGGCCGGCGGCCGCTTGGACGGCCGCTGGTGGGGCGCCGGGGTGCGGTGCGCGCCGGACTGCTGTGAGGTCGGGTCTGGGTCCGGGGAGGCATGTCGGTCTCTGAGCCTCGTGTGGTGACGTGGGGAAGGCGACGGGCCGCGCCGATCGTAGCAGGGCTGGGCGGGTTGCGAATGGGCGTTCGGATGGTTTGGCCGTGCTGAGGTAGCCGGACGCGCCTCGTCGGGATGCCGGCACGAGGGACGGCGATGAGGGACGAGAATGTGGCCCGCAATGACCGAGGAAATGGCAACGACCGTCGCCGTGGGTCTCGTCCAGACGCCCGGGGGTGAGCCCTTCGAAGCGGCGCAGGATGCGGCCGAGAAAGCGATCGTCAGGGCCGTGACGGCGGGCGCCGCCATCGTGGTCCTCCCTGAGTTCACACCGCGGCGCTGGTTCCCCGCCGAGCGGCCCGCGCCGAAGCGGCTCTCCCCGCCTCCCGGAGCGGTGTCCGGCTGGGCGGCGGCGCTCTCCCGGCGGTATGGGTGCTTCCTGCACTGCGTCGATGTCGAACGGGTCACCGCCGACCGCTGGTACAACACCGCCCGCCTCTACGGTCCCGGGGGCGAGGTCCTGGCCCACCGGAAGCGGCACCTGCCCGACGAGCCCGGGTTCCGCGAGACGGCGTGGTATGCGTCGAGCTCTGATAGCCCCCGGCTGGGCTCGGCCGCCGGCGCCAGGGTGGGAGCCCTCACCTGCTCGGACGCGATGTTCCCCGACGAGGCCAGGGCCCTGGGCCGTCTCGGCGCCGACCTGCTGCTGGTGCCGCGGGCGACGCCGGCGGAGCCCCGGTCCATGCAGCGCTGGTCGGTGATGCTGCGGGCGGACGCCATCGTGAGCGGCGCCTACGTGGTCTCGGTGAACCGGGTCGGGATCGAGGGTGAGATCGCCTTCGCCGGTCACAGCGTGGTGATCGCCCCCGATGGCGGGGTGGTCGTCGAGCTGGGAGCGGACCCTGAGGTGAGGGTGGTGGAGCTCGACCTCGACGCGAGCAGGGAGGCCAAGCACAGCTACCCCGTGCTCATCGACCGCGACGACTGGGAGTAGCCCGAGGCGGGCAGGTCGGTACCGGTGAAGGCGGTGTCGATGCTCGCGGCTGCCGCGGGAGCCATCACGAGGGTCTGAACGGGGCGCTAACCTCACTCCAGTGCCTCGAGCCTCCGCCGTCATGTGCGCTCTGGTGGCGGGGGTGTGCTCCGCCTGCAGCCCGCCCATCACCTTGTATACGGGGTCGGGAACGCCCGAAGCCCCCTGCCCGTCGACCTCGACGTCGTCGGGGGGGACGGTTAGCGCCAGCAGTCTGCTCGCCGCCGCTCAGCAGGTGGTTGACTGTGAGAGGAGTTACGAGCTGGCGGTCCAGGGGCACAACTACGTGCTGCCCCAGTGGGGCGGGGTCGACGGGGGCACGGTCCTCGTCACCCAGGACGGGGAGGTCCTCGCCACGCTGGCGCGGACCGGGGACGGTCTGTACACGATGTACCTGGTCAACAATCAGACCTACTTCGAGCGCTCCACCTGCTCCCACTGGCAGCGGGTGCCGGGCGGCGGTTCGACGGTGTTGAGCCCCTTCCTCTGGTCCACCACCTCTCCCCTCTCGTCCGCGTCCCAGGCGTCCATCGTGTCGGAGACCTCGGGGGTCGCCGAAGTCAGCGCCACGATCGCTGCGCTCGGCGCCGGGACCGCCACGATCTGGATCGCCCGAACAACCGACCTTCCGACGAAGATGACGTGGACGGCGAGTGCCTCGGCCGGCAATGGCGGCACCACCTCCTGGTCCTTCTCTGATTGGGGTGGTGCTGTCGCGATCGCTGAGCAGCTCGGTTCACCATCCGACGGGGGACCGGGTGGGAACCCCTGCTGATCGGGTCGACGATCTGACTTCTGACGGGGGATAGCCTCACCCCGTATCGGCACCGGACGGGGCGCGCGCCCGGGGATGAGCGAGCGGTCCGATCCTGAGCGGAGGCCCGAGGTCGTCGGGCAGGGGCGGCAGGGTCACCAGTCCCTCGCCGCCGCGTAGCAGCATCCAGCCCCCCTCGTGGATCTTCCAGTGATGGGCTCGGCAGATGAGGACAAGGTTGTCCACATCGGTGGAGCCTCCCTGCGCCCAGCTCTGCAGGTGGTGGGCCTGGCTCCAGGACGCCGGCCGGTCACAGCCGGGCCAGACGCAGCCTCCATCGCGGGCCTGCAGGGCGCGGCGGGTGGCCGATCCGGGCAGACGGCGAGCACGCCCGACATCCACCACCGCTGACTGGGCGTCGAAGACGATGCGACTGACAGCCGCGTCGCAAGCCAGCCGGCGGGCGGTCTCGCCCGCGATCGGGCCGCCGATCTCCAGCTCCGCCGCAGGAGCGCCCTCGAGCCCCTGGAGGGTCTCCAGCGTTGCGGTCACCTGGAGATGCGGGCGCTGGCCCGCGCGCTGCGGCAGCGAGCCGGAGTCCAGGGCGTGCCCGGCGAGCTCGACCAGCGCGTCGGCGAAGCGGCGCTCCCGGTTGCGATCGTCGTCCCGCCCGTTCGGCTTGGCGAGCGGCTCGAGGGCGGTGCGGAGTGCGGCACCGCCCTCGGAGTCGAGGAACCCGCGCAGCCCGAGGCAGCCATTCCGGAAGGTGGTGAAGATCAGGCTCCGGGCGTCGACGGTGTCCTGCTGCTCGGTGAGGAAGCGGCGCTGGTCGGCGGCATGGCGGGCGTGCGCGCAGTCGCCGAAGAACCGGCCCACCGTGTGCTGCCGTGCCTTCCGCAGGAGGGCCGCCTCGTCGAACCCGGAGCCGGTCGGCGACTCGGTGACGGCGTCCGCGGTCTGGGCCAGGAGCGCCAGGTGGCCGTAGCCGATCTCGCCGGCCCGGAGTGCACGGGTGCTGTTCTCGAGCCGGACCGACTGCTCCCCGACGTGGAAGGCGCTGACCGCGGTCCACGCGGACGTCTTGCAGGCGTGACGGACCCACTGGATGGGGCTGGGATAGCCCCCCCACTCCACCTCGTCGCACATTCCGAGGCTGATCACCATCGAGGCGAAGGGCAGCTCGAGGAGGTCGATGAGGTGCCGCAGACGGATCAGCTGGCCGCGCAGAGCCTCCGGGGAGACGTTCGGTCCGGTCTCCAGCTCGAGACGCTCGACAGCAGCCTCGAGAACGGCCAGCCCAGCTGCCCCCGCTGTGGTGTCGTCCACGCCATCACACATGGCGGTATTATACCAAACAGATGTACGACAGGTCGAGCTGGTGGTGGGACGGTGGACGACCAGGCCTCGGCGCTCGGCCATGCTGCGATCGCCGTCGCACCCGCGCTGGTCGTGCGCCGGGCTGCTGCCCGCGGCCTCAGACCTCGGTGACCAAGGGAAGGATCAGCGGCCGGCGATTGGTTCTCTTGAAGAGGAAGCGGCTGAGGGCCTCGTGGACCGCCCCCTTCCACACCGCCCAGCCGGCATCGGGGGCGAGGTGCTCGAGGATCTCCCGCACCCGTATCTGCGCCTCCTCGAAGAGGGCGGCTCCGTCGGCGTCCTCGATGAAGCCGCGGGCGATCAGCTCGGGACCGGCGACGATGGCGCCGGTGGAGCGCTCGACCGCGAGGTGGACGATGATCAGACCGTCCTCGGCGAGCTGGCGGCGGTCGCGGAAGACAACGTCGGTGGCGTCCTCCAGGCTGAGGCCGTCGACGTACACGTAGCCGGCCGGCACCCGCCGGTCGAGCACGTGGAGGCCGTCGCCGTCGATCTCGACCACCTTTCCGTTGTCGACGGCGGCGACGTTGCCCGGGAGCACGCCGGAGGCGATCGCCAGCTCACGGTGCGCGGCGAGATGCCGGTACTCGCCGTGCACCGGCATGAAGTACCGGGGCCGGCAGAGGGTGAGCAGGAGACGCAGCTCCTCGCGGGCGGCGTGACCCGAGGCGTGGAGGCCGCGGGCGCTGCCGCGATAGGTGTGGGCACCCAGCCGGTCCAGGTTGTTGACCGTGAGGTGCACCGCCTCCTCGTTGCCCGGGATGGGGTTGGCGCTCAGCACCACCGTGTCACCGGGATGGAGGGAGACCAGCGGGTGCTCTCCGCCCGCGATCCGGCTCAGTGCCGAGAGGGGCTCGCCCTGGGCGCCGGTGCAGAGGATGCAGAGCTTCGCGTCGGGGAGCCGGTCCGCCTGCTTGGGCGAGACGACGGTGCCGCGGCCGACCTCCAGGAAACCGAGCTCCTGGGCGACCTTGATGTTGTTGAGCATCGAGCGCCCGATGAAGAGGCAATGCCGGTCGGCGTCCTCGGCCGCCTGGATGACCTGCTGCAGGCGCGAGATGTTGGAGGCGAAGGTGGCGACCAGCACGCGGCCCGCCGCTCCACCGATCAGCGAGGCGAGCGCCGGGGCCACGGAGCGCTCGCTCGGGGTCATCCCCTCCACCTCGGCATTGGTGCTGTCACTGAGCAGGAGGAGGACGCCGGCGTCACCGAGGCGGGCCAGGCGGGCGAGGTCGGGGGGCTCCCCGTGGACGGGGGATTGGTCCACCTTGAAGTCGCCGGTGTGGATGATCACGCCCAGCGGCGTGTGGAGGGCCAGGGCGCAGGAGTCGGGCACCGAGTGGGTGGTGTGGATCCATTCGACGGCGATCCCGCCGAGCTGAACTGTGGTCCCGGGGGTGACCGTGGTCAGCCGGGTGCTGCTGAGCAGGCGATGCTCGCGGAGCTTGTTGCGCAGGATGCCGAGGGTCAGAGCGGTCCCGAAGACCGGGACGTCGAGGCGGGGCAGGATGTACGGGAGCGCGCCGATGTGGTCCTCGTGGCCGTGGGTGAGGACGATGCCGCGCACCCTCTCGCGACGCTCGACCAGCCAGCCCACATCGGGGATCACCAGGTCGACGCCGAGCATCTCGGTCTCGGGGAACATCAGGCCGGAGTCGACGACCACGATGTCCTCGCCGCATTCGATCGCGAGGAGGTTGCGGCCGATCTCGCCCAGCCCTCCCAGGGCGACCAGGCGGAGACGCGAGACCTCGGTCTGGGAGGGTGCGTCGACCGCGGTTGCCGGGGTCAAAACAGGCTGAGCTGGTCGCGGGCGGGCGGCTCTGGCGGCGGGGCGGCCTCGTTCGGGTCGGGGGAGCCGAGACGCAGGACCGGCTCGCCGGGCTCGGGAGGGACCAGGCGCAGGAGAGGTTCGCCGTGATCGGTGGCTGCTGACGGGGCAGCCACGCGCCGTGCCGGAAGAGACCCCAGGCCGTCTCTCGCCGGAGCGGGGACCGGCGCCGGCTGCCGGCGGCGGGCCTCCGCCTCGTCCAGGTATCCGCGCACCCTGAGCATGTCGTCCTCAAGTGTCCGCATTAATGAGCTCTGGTAGAGGGCGGCCGCGGGGTGGTACAGGGGAACGTAGAGGCGATCGCCACGCACCACCTTGCGGCCGTGCAGCCCAGTAATGCCGCCCGCCCCAGGGAGGAGGCGGGCCAGCGCATGGCGACCCAGGATCAGGATGACGTCGGGCCGGATGATCTCGATCTGAGCGTCCAGGAAGTGCGAGCAGGCCTCCATCTCGGTGGGCTCCGGGTCCCGGTTGCCCGGCGGCCGGCACTTGACCACGTTGGTGATGTAGATGTCGTCGCGGCGCAGGCCGATGCTCTCCAAGAGCTTGGTCAAGACGTTGCCCGCGGCGCCGACGAAGGGCCGGCCCAGGCGGTCCTCGGTCTCTCCCGGGCCCTCCCCCACCGCCATGATGCGGGCCCCGGCGGGCCCCGTCCCCGGCACGGCCTGGGTGCGCCTGAGGTGGAGAGGGCAATCCGTGCAGACGAGGATGTGTTCGTGGACGACGGCCAGGGCATCCGCGGCGCCGCTCTGCATCGTCCTCGATTGTACGTTCGGAGCGTCCCGAGGCATTCCGGGAAGGCCGGGCAGGCGTGGCACCGCGACGCCGACCTCTTGGTGGATGCTCTGGGACTCTGGCCCGTGGTGATGAGAACGACCATCGCGTCGCGCGCTGCAATCGCATTGCAGATCGGCCGCCGGGTGGCACCCCACCTGCTCAGCACCGCCCTTCTGGCCGGACTGGCGCTCGCCACCTTCACCTTCTGGAGCAAGAGGTCCAGGCGGCTGCCCCGATGAGCCACGCCACAGGCCTCCTCTCTGGCGATCCGTCCGCCGGAACCGCTGGGGAGCAAACTGCGTTTCACCTCCGTGCTGCCCCGTCGCCTGTCCGTTGGTGGCCTTCTGGTGGTCCTGTTGGCAACCGCCGCCTGCACCCCGTGCTCACAGAGCCGGGGATTCAGCCTATCCCTCGCCAATGGCAGTGGCGGAGAGAGTTCCCCGATCACGGCGGCTGAGTGGTTCGCCGTTCACGGCGGCGTGTGGTCGGACATTCCGACGACTGGCTGGCACGTGATCGGCGACCCGGGGCCTGCCACCGACGTACGGTCCGGCTCGATGACGCTTCAGGTGCTTCAGGGTAGCGACGGTACCTGGCAGGTGGTGAGCGGCTCGGCCCCGGAGTGTTGAGATAGGATCGGGCCGCCGAAACCCGCCCTGGGATGAGGTTGCGTTGCTGGTGAGCCCCCCGCACCCTGTGGCTGCGAGACTGAAGACCTTGGCGCAGCGGCTCGCCAGCGTCACCGGCTGGTCCGGCGGTTGCGCGCTACTCCTCGTGCTCGTCGGAGTCCTGGCGCTGTGCGCAGAGGTCCTCTCCCCAGCTCTCTTCTCTGGACAGGACATGCGGCGCCCGGGCTCGACCTCGGTGGGACGGTGAATTACCAGTACAGGGGCGTCTCCTACACCTTCGAGGCGCGTGATCGCCGCCAGGACGCGCCGCCCGAGCGGGTGACCGTGTACCGGGAGCCCGGCGATCCCGTCGTGGCTGTCGAAGACAAGCTTTCCACGCGGATCTTCGACGCGTTCTTCGTCCTCACACCCTTCGTCCTGGCTGCAGCCAGCCTCGCAGTGGGATGGGGTCGCCGGCGCAGATCTCAGCAGCGGGCCGCGGCGCGACTGGGCAGCGACGGGTTCGGCTTCACTCCGGGAGAGTTGCGCCGTCACCATTAGCCGGCCCCACCGGCTGGGCGCGGCCGCTGGTGAAGGTAGAGCACCCCCCATGGGCGAAGGTCGGTCAATGTCACCAGAATGCCTCCCGTAACAGCATCCAAGCGTTCCAGTGACGCTCCTGTCTGGTCGTCCGCAGGCAGACGGCGCCTCGGGCAAGGAATGAGGATCAAGGTCGCGGGAGCACCGAAAGCGTATCTGTTCCTTGGGCACCAACCTGGGACCAACGGTCGGTGTACTCCGTGGCGATGGCGTAGCCCAGGCCGCGAGAGGCGCCGATGAGGAGAACGGTTGCGTGCTCCGAAACCGGGCTAATGACTGCTCCCCGAGCTTCTGGTCAGAGCACGGTGGGGCGGTCCGGCGCGGCCAGCATCTCGATGGTCACCTCGATCGCGTCGAGGGCGTGGCGAATCCGGGCCAGCGCATCCTCCACCCGATCCCCCGGCAGCGTGCGGTAGTTCTGCCAAAGCCGGCCGCTGCGGATCTGCGTGATTCGCCGGACTTCTGCGTAGGCCGTCTCAAGATCGGCGCAGAGGCGCTCCATGCCCGGCGTGGCCTGCAGCTGTGCCCTGTTCCTATCCCACACCCTAGTCCGGACGAGCTTCTCGGGCAGCCGTCTCCTTCCGAGCGCTTCGTCAATCTGCCCCTCGGCAGCGCCGAGCTCGGCCATCAGGAGACGCAGGATCGCAAGGGGCTGCGAGCCCGGGGACGTGTGACCGGTTCGCCGCCCGGAACGCGGAGATCGACGCCACCACGCAAGCAGATCGGACATCCCCAGCCCAGGCTAGCACCCCACGGGACTTGGCGATCACCTTCTCCACCGCGTAGCGCTCACCTGGCATCAATCACCCCACTCCGCCCTAACGCAACTAGTGACAGTACCGTAGGCCGGGCCAAAGTCTCTCAATGTCACTGGAGCGATTGACACGCTGCCGAGGTGACGACGTGGCGTCACCGGGCGTGCAAGAGACACCCTGACGGTGTTCTCGAGGCGGCTCTCGCGCCGTGTCAGACTCCCCCGTGGACTTGGTGCTGCCGCGGGTTCAAGCTCTGCTGGCAGCCCCCTGAGGAGCTCCACTCGGACCTCCCAAACCTCGTCAAGTAGCTGAAAGGACACTCTAAGAGATATCCTCTTAGCTATGCAAGGCCCGGCCCCCTCCGTACCCTTTCTGGCGCAGATGGCCTTCCCCGACCGCCTCGTCGCCCTCCGCCGCCTCAAGGGCCTCACCCAGCAGTCCCTCTCGGACTCCACCGGGATCCACGTCACCCAGATCCGCCGCTATGAGGCCGGCAAGGCCGAGCCCACCCTGGAGATCCTCCGCAAGCTCGCCCGCGGCCTCGGCGTCACCGGCGACGCCCTGCTCTTCGACGAGACCGAGCGCGGACCTCAGCAGGAGACCTTCCGCATGCGCCTCGAGGCCATCGACCGCCTCGACCCCGCCGAGGTCAAGACCCTCGAGGAGGTCGTTGACGGCCTCCTCCTCAAACACGAGGCCCGCCGTTGGGTCCGCAGTGCCTGAGGGTCAATGCCCAGCCGCTGAAGACTCCTCGCCGAACGACACCTCGATCAACACGTCATCGTGGCTCTCGCTGGTCAGATACTGATGCCCTGGGCGGCCCTTGACGAAGGCGTCGACGAGCCCCGCCAAAATGGACCACCCGGCAGGAGACGCCAGCCAGTCCAAACGCTGACCTCGCTCACTCTGTCCGGTGCGACGCAGGTGCGCATGCGGTCCGACTCCGCTTTCCTGGATTAGCCGCAGCTCCTCCACGCCATCAATTCGGACACCCGGTTGCCTGGTCACAAGAATCGGCTCGGGAGCATGGCGAGCACTGATGAAGAGCTCCCTGAGCTGCTCCGCAGCGGCGACAGACTTCAGCACGAGCCTGACCGTGGGGCCATATGCTCCCTGGCCGAATTTCCCTTCGATCATCTGGGTGCTTTCGGAGTCTTCGTTGGCCATCAACACGCACCGGGTCCGATCAGCATGGCAGTCTCGGGGTAGATGTTCTGCCATGGGCTGTTCCATTCGTCCCAGGGGTTGTAGTCCCAGTGCCCAACGGAATGCCAGTCGTCAGGTGCGTGCCAGCGCCACTCACCGCCATTCTCATCCCAGTAGTGGGTTTCACTGTTGGATTCCTGCGAGGCCGGGCCCGTGTCCCACGTGTCGGGGTTGTAGCCTGGCGGTGCACCCGCTGCGTCAGCGGCACTGGACGCGGCAGCATCGTCAGCAGCGGCCGCTTCGGCGCCTTCGCCTGCCCCGGCAACCTCAGGCAGCGCAGCTTCCGCAACCGCGCCAACTGTCAGAACGACTGCCGCGCCCAATAGGAAGCGACCCCAACTGGCACCAGGTACCCCGCTCCCCATCGGCGCTACCTGTCCGCCACCAGTCGGACATAACGCAGCACCCCCGGAGAGGTTGACCTCACACCCTGCTTCCGGACCTGAGGTGTAGTAGCCGAACGATCCGCTGCTGGCGTCGTTCATGAGGCCCCCTGGGTCGGAACTGTTCAGCGGATCTCCCTGCACGTAGCCATAAGGGCTGAGCGTCGTGGCCACGTCGGGGTCGACCGTCAGGAACTGACCGATGGCGGGATCGTAATAGCGGGCAACAACGGTCCCCACCGCCTTCCCGTCGTATCTCACCCGGTTTTCCCAGCACCGGTCTGGGGATTCGGGCCTCCGGACTCCGATGTGCGGCCAGGTGAGCACGTCGACAGCCTTAACGCGGTTTTCCACACGCACGGCCTCGGAGCCGGAGGCGGTCAGGGTCGTCACGGTGCGATGAGCAGGCAAACCCGCACCTTCAATCGGCCTCGGCGTACGTCCGCCACCGCTCCACCATCCCCTCTTCGCCGGGCTCCCCTCCCAGCGGCGTTGGCATCCAGCGAATGAGACCGTTGAGCGACTCCGCATGACCGAACGCTTCCCAGATCCCTTCGAGAACCGCCCAGGGGTCATCGACCGACTCGCGGTGCTCGTAGAGCCACGCAACGGCCAGGCGCATCCAGCGCTCCCGCACCGTTGCATCTGGAGTTTCGTCGCTCACAGCCTGGCGATCGATAATCGCGTGCAGCACAGTCTCGTTCTGGTCGAGAGCAGCGATGGCGATCGCGACCCGCAGCTGCTCATCGCCTTCTGCCAAGCCATCAGTCAGCTCGACCAGCGACTTGGTGTCGAGCCAGTGATTCGCAGCAGCCCAGGCGAGATCCTTCCAACCAACTCGCACCTTCTCCACAACGAACGTCTTTGTCAGCTTGGGAAACGGCTGATACTCCACGCGGCTTTCCCTCACGCTCATGGCAGGATCGGCGCCCCGTTTATCCCGCCTCCCGGCACGAATAGATGGTGGCTGATGGTGCCATTGGGATTGATGATCCATTCGAACCGTCCAGCGATATCGTTCACCGTCTCGAAGCGAGCTACTCTTCTGCCAGATGAGCTCGTGCCTGGATGAAGTCAGTTTCCTGATAGACGTAGGCATCGGGGGGAGTCTCGAGAAGATCAGCAGCCCCCAGAAGGAAGAGCGCAGGTCCCAGGGCAGGGGGCTGCGTCGCGATAGTTGCCTCCTCGCTTTCCATAAGGGACTGCGTGGCCCACGCACTCGCCGCCTCCCGAGCTGACTTCGAGTAGCGCGATCCAATTAGGGCATCAAGTTGAGCCACTACCTCTGCCGGAGCGGGCAGTCTGGCCATCATCCGGCCCCCGTGAAATTGCCGATGGCATCGTAGTAGAAGTGGGTGCCTGGCACGTCGCCCCACTGCGGGCGGATTATCCGAATGTTGCCGGCATCGTCGTATGTCTCATATTGCCATCCGATGGTGTCGCCCGAAGACGTGTCAATCGTTCGAACGGCTCGCGCACCCGCCATTTCGCCGGGGTTGTTGGCGGCGTGGAAGTCACCATACGTATATCCCTCACCTTCTGGGGCAGCTTGGCCAAACGAGTTCGTCGTTCTGCTGAACGCCCCGAGTTCCGGATCAGCGAGGTTGATCGACTCGGGTCTGGCGAGTTCACACCCCTCGATCGCCTCACCCCCACCGTCTTCCAGGTTGAGGAGGACGGCGAGGTTCCCGAGGTTCTGCAGCTCTTGTCCCGGGGTGGGATGGGCCAACTCGTATTGAGATTGAATCGTATCGGGGTCAATGCAGCTGAGCCAGTCCAACGGATTCCAACCGCAGAGTCCGCTGGGATCGCCCGCATTCAGCGGATTGCCTGCCAGGTAGCCGTAGGGGGACAGCGTCGTCGCGACATCCGGATCCACGCTGAGGAACTGCCCGGTGATGGGATCGTAGTAGCGGGCAAGAACGGTGCCCACCGCCTTCCCGTCGTACCTCGGCCGATTTTCCCAGCGCCGGTCTGGGGATTCCGGGCTGCGGACCCCGACGCGCGGCCAGGTGAGAACGTCGAGCGCCTTAACGCGGTTTTCGGGGCACTCGGCCCCGGCGCCGGAGGCGGTCGGGGCGGTCACGGCGGCCAGCATCGGGGAGTGATTGTCGGCCAGGCGGGCGGCGAAAGGGGCGATGTCGACGACGTCGTCACCGCACGTATCGAGACGCCCCGCAGGCAGTCTCTCGATACCCGGGAAGTCGGAGGGCTCCGAATTCAGGCCCGAGTTCAGGGATGTATCGAGAGGGTGCTGTGTTACACGCTCCGCACCCTCCCCGGTCAGCGCTTCGGCAGCCGGCTCAGGTGGGCGCCGACGGCGCCATCGAGGCAGGCACCACCCCCGCCGCCCCCGCGGTCTTCAGGCCCGTGGGGACGGCGGGACGGCGTCCGTTCCGAGCCCCGTCAGCCCCGTCAGTCCCGGCCCACTCAGGCGGCAGGCCGTCAGGGCTTGTAGGCGCCGCCCCGCGGGCGGATCAGGGCCACCTGGACCAAGCGGTCATCCCGCCGCACCCGGAAGATCACCCGCCAGTCGCCAACTCGGAGGCGGTAGACGTCGGCGGCTCCCACCAGCTCGCGCACATCCCCCTCGTCGGGCAGCTTGGTGATGGCGGCGAGGGATCCGCTTCTGGTCCGTCCGGCTCAGCCGCCGCAAGGACTTGGCAGCCTCGCGGTCGAGCTCGTGCCGCCAGGGATCAGCGGACGGCGTCGAGCTCAGCGCGGACCTGCTCGAGAGGGACGCCCTCCCCGCCATCGAGGCGGAGCAGAGCCCGGTAGACCTCGCGCCGCTCGTCGTCGGTGAAGGGCTCGTCGTCGAGAGGGGCGGTCTCCAGCCGTGCCACCGCGGGGTCACGGACACGCTCCAGCCACTGGGCCGCCGCCTCCAGCGAGGCGTCGGGCAGCTCGTCGACCAGGTGGTGGACTTCCGTGCGGGTCATGGTCTAACCGTACCCCATGTCGGAGGTCTCAGCAGGTCGTCCCCGGTCATCGCCAGACCCTCCCTGACGCCATCACCGAACGCTCCGTACGCCGCGTACGCCCTTCCCCGCCTCCACGCTCGCCTGCTCGTGCGTTTGCGCAGTTCTCGGACACCGTACCCTATGCACCCTCCGGTCATCTGTTCGATCCACCCTCCCCGGCGCCCCCTCGGCGCCCTCCTGACGGTCGCTCCGGAGCGGCTCGGAGGCACGGTGGACAGGCAGCGAAAGGGAGGGGATGGGCGGCTCAGCTGCCGCCTGCGGACCCAGGTGTCAGCGGTCGGGGCCATCCCGCTCCGGGCCTCCTGGAGGCTCCTGCGGGCTCGGATCGCCGCCGCGGTGGTGGCGGAGGGTCGCCCCGGGGTGGGTGGCGGTGTGGACCGCCTTGAGCTGGCGGATGGCGACGTGGGTGTAGACCTCGGTGGTCTCCAGCCGGGCGTGGCCGAGCATCTGCTGGATGTAGCGGACGTCGGCGCCCCCCTCCAGCATGAGCGTCGCCATGGTGTGGCGGAACAGATGGCAGCTCCCCTGCTTGCCCAGCGCTGCCCGGTCGACGTAGCGGTGGGTGATCCGGCTCAGCCAGTCCGGGCCCACCGCCTCCCCGGTGGCGGCGAGGAAGAGGACGCCCGGGTCGGGCTCCACCACCAGAAGAGGCCGGACCTCGGTGACATAGCGGTCGACCCAGGCGATCGCCCGCTCCCCGATCGGCACCATCCGGTCTCGCTGCCCCTTGCCCTGGCGGATCAGCGCCGTGCCCCTCTCGGAGTCCAGGTCGACCAGGGTGAGAGTGCAGAGCTCCGACCGTCGCATCCCCGTCGAGTACAGGGTCTCCAGCATCGCCCGGTCGCGCAGCCCCAGCGAGTCGGTGACATCGGGCTGGGCCAGCACCTGCTCGACCTCTGAGACGGTGAGCACGTGGCGGGGCAGCCGGTGCACCCGCCGGGGCGGCTCCAGCTCTGAGGCCGGGTTGTACAGGATCCGGTTCTGCCGGGCCGCCCAGCGGAAGAAGCCCCGGAGCGCGCAGAGGTGCTGGTGCTGGAAGCTGAAGGAGAGCGGCTTCCCGTCCGCCACCTTGCGCTGGTGGAAGAGGTGGCGCTGATACCGCTCCAGCATCGGTTTGGTGACGTCGGTGGGCCGGGTCACCCCCCGCTCCTCCAGCCAGGCGGCGAAGGCGTTCAGGTAGAAGTCGCGCATCCGCACCGTCCGCGGGCTGTAGTTGTGAAGGCGCAGCCAGGCCAGGTGCTCAGCGATCGCCCGGGCCATCCCCCGGGGATCGCCCGGAGCTCCCGCCACCGGCCGCAGCCGGGCTCCCCTGCGCGGCACCGGTACGACCCCTCTCAGCCGGCGACCGCGGCCACCGGTACCGTGCTTTCCCGGGCACGTCCGGCGTCCATGGCAAGCTCTCCCTGGTGGCCGTTGGCCTTTCCCGCAGAGTGGGGGGGCCGACCACCCCCCGACCGGGGGCCGACCGAGGCCCGACCGGACCCCGACCGCTCACCGTTTGCCTCCGACCGATCGCTGTCATAGGCGTGGACGTCAAAGCCCTCGGGGTCGATCAGACCGGCCAGGAAGGGGGAGCCGTCCCGCCCCTGGCCGTCCCAGAGCAGCTCGTACGCGAAGCCCCGGCCCACCCGGTGGACCAGCAGGTGCTCCATCTCCACCAGCCGGGCCAGGTGGCACTTCAGCTGGGTGTCCCCCCAGCCCAGGGCCTCCCGGATCTCCCGCCTCGTCAGCCGTACGTCGCTCCGGGCCATGGCCTCACGCTCGCCGGCGGCCGCGACCATCTCGTCGAGGAGCTGGAGCAGCCGCCTCGTCTGCGGCGGCAGCTCGTCCAGCGATCGCCCCAGCACCTCGTGGGCCAGCCGGTTGGCCACCCGGATGTCGTCCGCCGTCACCTCGATGTACGTGAGCGGCTCGCCCTGGTGCACCACCGTCCGCAGCTCCCGCTGGTGCTGGTGGAGCAGGGTGACGGCTCGGATCAGCGTCAGGTACTTCATGTGGTCCCGGCGCATCCTGGTTCGGGCGTCGCTGAAGGTGAGCCTCTCAGCGTAGGGGTTGACCACACAGAGCGGCCGGAGCAGCCGCTGGGCGTTGCGGTGCAGCCGCATCACCCGCTCGCGATCCCTGGTCCGGAGCAGGCCGGGGAGCGTCTCCGCTTGCCGCTGCCGCTCGTGGATGGCCCGGGTCTGCGCCCGCTCCTCGTCCACAGAGAGCACCAGGCAGCGGTTGAGCAGCTCCTCGTCGACGTCCACCGCCGTGGTCGTCAGCAGGATCGCCACCGGCCCCCGCACCCGGTACTCGTGGGTCACGAGCCGCCCGGTGGCGGCGTCCTTGCCGGTCGAGGCGATCGACAGCTCGCCCTCACTCTGGAGGAGCTTGAGGGCATACGCGGCCCGCTCCGCCCCCCGCTCCTCGACCACCGCCAGCACCTTGTGGCTGAGGTCGCCGTCCCGCAGGTAGAAGAGCGACTGGCCGGTCACCGCCGACCCGCTGGATCACCACCTCCCCCCCGCCCTGCTCGCTCACCCTCGCCGCCACCTCGTCCCGGGGGGCCGGCGGCTGCGGCGTGGCGATGGCCGGCTCGACGGGAAGAGGGGGGGCAGCGAAAGGTGGGGGTGGGGGGGGCTCCTCTTTCGCCGCCTCGCCCGGTGCCTCCGCAGGGAGCGGGGCGGCCAGCGTCGGCGCCGACCCGTTGGCAACAGCCGGGACCACATGGCCGGGCCGCTGGCCGCTGCCCAGCCACACCGCCTTGCGCAGCAGCACCGCGAACCGCTCCTCCGCCGTCTCCGGGTTCTCGACCAGGAACGCGTTGGCATCCTGGCCCGGCGGGAAGAGCACCCGGTACGCGTCGATCCCCGCCCCCACCAGCCGGCTCGCCAGCTGCACCGCCGCCTTGTCGCCGGCAGGATCGCGGTCATACGCGATCAGCACCCGCTCCACCCCGTGCCCCCGCAATGCCTCCAGGTGGTCCTCGGTGAACCCCTCCACCCCGTACGCGGCGGTCACGTTGCGATGCCCCGCCACCCAGAGGCTGAGGGCGTCGATGAGCGCCTCGCAGAGGATCACGTCCGGGCAGGCACCGAGCGCCGCCTCGTTCCAGACCCCCTGGTGCGGCCCGGGCAGGTACAGGTGCAGCGGCGTCCCGGCACGCAGATCGGAGCTGATCTTGCGCCCGTACACCTCGGTCACCCTCCCCTCCGGATCGATCACCGGGATCACCAGCGAGCCGTTGAAGTGCTCGTGGCCCGACTCGCGCAGGATGCCCAACCGCTGCAGCCGGGTCCGGATCTCCTCGCCGGCCCGCCGGGTCTTCTCCGGCAGCCGCAGCCCGAGCGTCCGGTTGGCGAAGCCGAGCTGGAAGCGCTCGATCAGCTCCGACGACCGGAGCCCCCGTGCCTCCAGGTACCGGAGCGCCTCGGGGGACTCCTGGAGGGTGGAGTGGTAATAGCGGAGAACCTGCACGAGCAGCTCCTGGTCGTCGGCGTCCCGCTCCACCGGCGCCGGTAGCCGCCGCACCGTCGACACCTTCACCGGCCGCGATGACGGGGCGGCGAAAGGGGGAAGGTCCTCGCGGAGCAGCTCCACCGCGTGGCGGAAGCTCACCCCCTCGGCCCGCATCACCCAGTCCACCACAGATCCCCCCGCCTGGCAGGCCCCCAGGCAGTGCCAGAGGTTCTTGGCCGGCGAGATCACCAGCGACGGCTCGTGGTCCTCGTGGAAGGGGCACAACCCGATCAGGTCGGCCCCGTGCCGGCGCAGCTCCACCCCCCTTGCCTCGGCCAGCCGCTGCACCGACACCTCGGCCTTCAGCCGCTCCAGCTCGGCCTCCGGAACCCTGGCCACTCGGACCTCCCAAACCTCGTCAAGTAGCTGAAAGGACACTCTAAGAGATATCCTCTTAGCTATGCAAGGCCCGGCCCCCTCCGTACCCTTTCTGGCGCAGATGGCCTTCCCCGACCGCCTCGT